>NZ_JBYGYN010000012.1:0-292615 GCF_057651995.1 Bradyrhizobium sp. USDA3516
GACCGCAATCCACGCGACTGCGGCCCTCTCTCCTGACGTCTTCGGCCTCAAAAAGCAGTAGCGCAACAGGCCCCTTGTGGGAGAGGGTGGCTCGCCGCGCCAGCGGCGAGACGGGTGAGGGGTCTCTCTCCGCGCTTGATCTCTTGCGTTGAAACTCGCTGAAGCAACTCCTCATCCGGCGCTTCGCGCCACCTTCTCCCACAAGGGGAGAAGGGACAGTGAGACTCGGAGCTGGCATCAGCTCACTTCATCTTGCACTTTTCGTGGAAGCGATCCTGGTCGTTCTCGACGATGGTGGCGACGGTCTTGAGGGCGAGCTGGCCTTCGGAATCCTTGACCACGTCCTGCAGGTAGAAGTTCTGGATCGGAATGTGGTTGTTGCCGTACTTGAACGTGCCGCGCACCGATTTGAAGTTGACCTTCTCCATCTCGGCCTTCATCTCGTCCTTCTTGGAGGTGTCGCCCTTCACGGCGACGACCGCGCTGTTGATCAGGTTCGCGGCGTCATATGACTGCGCGCCGTAGAAGGTCGGGCGCAGGCCGGTATACTTCTTGCGGTAGTCGGCGACGAAGCGCTTGTTCTGCTCGTTGGGAAGGTCGTTGACCCATTGCTGCGCACCGGGCACCCCGAGCGCGTTCTCCTTCTGGAGCGGCAGCGACAGCTCGTCGATGGTGAAGGCGGTGTAGAGCGGCATCGTGCTCTTCAGGCCGGCTTGCGCATATTGGTTCAGGAACTGCACGCCCGCAGCACCCGGGTAGAACACGAAGATCGACTCGGCGCCGGAGGCACGCGCCTTGGAGAGCTCGGCGGAGAAGTCGAGCTGGCTCGGCCACACCGTGTATTCCTCACCCACGACTTGCCCCTTGAAGGTGCTCTTGACGCCGGCCAGCATGTCCTTGCCGGCGGCATAGTTCGGGCCGATCAGGAACACCGACTTGACGCCCTTCTGGTTCATATAGGTGCCGACCGCCTGCGGCGTCTGGTCGTTCTGCCAGGAGGTCGAGAACACGTAAGGCGAGCACAGCTCGCCCGCGAGCTGCGACGGACCGGCGTTGGCCGAGATCAGGAACGTCTGCGAGTCCACCGCCGTCTTGAGCGAGGCCAAGAGCACGTTCGACCAGATGTAGCCGACGATGAAATCCACCTTGTCCGACTGCACCAGCTTCTCGGTCTTCTGCTTGCCGACGTCGGGCTTCTGCCCGTCGTCCTCGTAGATCACCTCGACCGGCTTGCCGGCCATCTTGCGGCCGAGATGATCGAGCGCGAGCTCGAAGGAATTGCGCATGTCGTTGCCGATCACGGCGGTCGGGCCGCTGAAGGTCGAGACGAATCCGATCTTGATGGTGTCGCCGGCGAATGCCTGATTTGCCAGCACCAGCGCCGCTGCGCCCGCCAGCCAAAATGCCGTCCTCATAACCACTCCCCTCCTTATTATCGGTCCCCGGAAGCGGGGTGATCGCCGCTTCAGGTCCGTCTCTATTGAACGCAAAATCTGGCGCGCCGCCAATGGCTCAGCGGACGCCCTGCACCATATTTCGCCCCGAACGACGATGGCAAGAAATATAATTCTACTCACTTCGGCCGAGGCCGTCCCAGGGCCGGTCCGGGAGGCAGCGGCGCTTTTTCGCGTCGGATCGATACATCCCCTCTATTCGCCCATTGATGACGTCTATTGGACCGCGACGGCCAATCCGCACTTAAATGAAGGCGAGCAGCAGCGAGATTCGAGGGTTAAGTCATGGCCGCAAATCCCCATCGCGTCGTCATCGTCGGCGCCGGCTTCGGCGGGCTCGAGGCGACTTACCGGCTTGCGGGCGCTCCCGTCGAGATCACGCTGATCGACCGCCGTAATCATCATCTGTTCCAGCCGCTGCTCTATCAGGTCGCGACCGCCTCGCTCGCGACCAGCGAGATCGCCTGGCCGATCCGTCATCTGATGCGCGACCGACGCGAGGTGACGACGCTGTTCGCCACCGTGAGCGGCGTCGACACGGCTCGTCGCTGCGTACCGATCGACGACGGCAGCGAGGTGCCCTACGACACGCTGGTGCTGGCCACCGGTGCGCGGCACGCCTATTTCGGCCACGACGAATGGGAGCAGTTCGCGCCCGGCCTGAAGACGCTGGAGGATGCGACCACCTTGCGGCGGCACATCCTGGTGGCGTTCGAGCGCGCCGAACGCGAGACGGATCCGGCCAAGCGCGCGGCGCGGCTGACCTTCGTGATCGTCGGCGCCGGCCCGACCGGCGTCGAGCTCGCCGGCACCATCGCCGAGATGGCGCATCACACTTTGCCCGCCGATTTCCGCAACATCGACACGCACAAGGCACGCGTCGTGCTGATCGAGGCGGGTCCGCGCGTGCTCGCCGGCTTTCCCGACGAGCTCTCGGCCTATGCCCAGGCCTCGCTGGAAAAGATCGGCGTCGAGGTCGTGCTCGCCCAAGCCGTCACCGAGATCAACCGCGAGGGCGTGGTGTTCGGCGGCAAGCTGCTCGAGGCGAAGACACGAATCTGGGCCGCCGGCGTGCGCGCCTCGCCCGCCGCCGAATGGCTGGGCGCAGCGCACGATCGCGCCGGACGCGTGCTGGTCGAGGCCGACCTCACCATACCGGGCCATCCCGAGATCTTCGCGATCGGCGACACCGTCAGCATCAACGCCTGGGACGGCAAGCCGGTGCCCGGCATCGCGCCGGCCGCCAAGCAGCAGGGCCGCCACGTCGCCGAGACCATCAGGGCGCGCCTGCGCGGCGCTGCGACCGGCCCGTTCCGCTACAAGCATGCCGGCAGCCTCGCCCAGATCGGCAAGCGGCTCGCCGTGATCGATTTCGGCAAGGTCAAGCTGCGCGGCACCATCGCATGGTGGATCTGGGGCATCGCCCACATCTACTTCCTGATTGGCCTGCGCCACCGCCTCAGCGTCGCGCTGAGCTGGCTCTGGATCTACGCGCGAGACCAGCGCGCGGCGCGGTTGATCACGCAGGGGTCGAGCAAGGTGGTGTAGCGATGCTCTCGTGTCCCGGACGAGGCGCCTCCGGGGCACGAGACCGCCGATACGCAATGAGCTACGGCGTCTTGCAGACGAAATTCGCGGCATCCTCGCTGTCGCCCTGCCCGGAATACGCGGCGTAGCTCGGATACGGGCACAGCGGGCGCGTGCGGCCAGGGCTCCAGGACGCCGGGACTTCCTTGTTGGCGGGACTGGCCGACGCGATGATGCGGTCGGGCGCCTTGCCCTTCTCCACCCAGTCGGTCAGCGCGGTCAGTGCATCGAACCTGTCCAGGGTGACGCCGCCACCGCAATGCGTTTCGCCGGGAATCGTGAACAGGCGCGCGACCGTGTCGGCCTGCCCCTGCAGGTTCTTGTTCAGCCGGTCGTACCAGCGGATGGTATCGTTCACCGAGAACACCGGATCGGCCTGGCCGTGATAGATCAGCATCTTGCCGCCCGACTTCTGGAGCGATGCGAGCTTGGGATCGTCGACGTCGGGCGGCGTCATGAAGTCCATGGCCGACTCCGTGAAGGTCGCGTCCTTGGCGAAAATCTTCGGCGCGTCCTTGTCGAAGTCATAGGACTTCAGCGCCTCGACCAGCTTCTCGTTGCTGCCTTCGACCACGACTGGCGGTGTCGAGAAGATGTAGTTCAGCGAGGCTGCGCCCATGGTGGCGATGATCGGATAGTTGTTCCAGGGCGCGATCGGGCTCTCGACCTTCCAGGTGCGCCAATTGCCCGTGCCGATGCCGCCATCGAGGGGCCAGTCGGAATAGAGCTGCTCACCCTTCGAATTCTTCGGTCCGGCGAGGCTCATCTTCAGGGCGTCGACCTTGGGCTCGGACAAGCAGGCGCTGTTCTGCCCCGGCGCGCAGACCAGGCTCTTGAGATCGAACGCCTTCTGACAGGCGGCGAGATTGGCCGTCAGCCCATCCTTGACGCCATCGAGCGCATCACAGGCCTCCGTGATGCGCGAGGAAACGAGCTGAGCGTCCTCCTTGGTGATGGACTTGCGCAGATCGGAGTCAGCTTTCAGGAAGGCCTGTACGTCCCAGGCGTGCTGGATCGCAGCGCGCGGCAGGTCGAAGCCAGGATTGCCGACGAGGAATCCGTCGTAATTTTCCGGCATGCGCGACGCCGCGACCATGGCGTGACGCCCGCCGTTGGAGCATCCCGCCATATAGGAGCGATCCGGCTTGCGCCCGTAATGCAGGGCAATGATTTGTTTTGCGACCGGCGACAGCGTCATGTCGGCGGCATAGCCATAGTCGCGCCGCGCCTGCGGATCGAGGCCGAACGCCGCGCCGGCGGTCAGGCCCAGCGACTTGTTCGCGGGGTCCGAGCCGGAATGACCGCTGTCCGACGACAGCACGGCAAAGCCGCGCGCCAGTGGCACTGTGCCACCGGTGGCTAGGCCCTCGGGCAGGCTGCCAAGAGCCGGCACGATCACGCCGTCATTGCCGCCATTCACCTGATGCAGGAAGCGGCCGTTCCACTCGGCGGGCAACCGCAATTCGAACCCGATCGCATAGGATTTCCCATCGATGCCGGTGCGCCGGTTGGCAAGGCCAGTCACGATGCAATGCTTGGGGAGACCGTTGGCGGCGTCCTGCGTTTTCGACCCGGTGACCTCGACGCCGGAGATGCCGAGCGAAGCGGTGGTGGCCGGCGAGCAACCCTCGTCGGCGCGAGCGAGCGCGGTCGATACCAGAAGCGCGGCCAGCGCGGCCGTTGACATCAAGCCAGCCCTCACGGCGGACCTCCCTATTTAGTTATATTTTATAATTATTACCTCCCTTTCTTGGTTTGGCAAGTGCCGCCGCACGCCTCGGAAGTCCAACACCTCTTACTTCACCAGCTCGCATCCGCCTTCCGCCAGCGGGCGGAACGCCTGATCGGCGGGAATGGTCGAGACCAGCCTGTAATAGTCGTACGGATATTTTGACTCCTCCGGCTTCTTCACCTCGAACAGATACATCGGATGCACGACGCGACCGTCCTGACGGATCGTGGTGTCACCGAACAGCTTGTCCTTGCCTTTGAACTTCTTCATCTCGGGCACGACCTGCTTGGCATTGTCGCTGCCGGTGGCGGCGACGGCGTTGAGATAAGCGAGCGTGGAAGCATAGACCCCGGCCTGATTGCCACTCGGCATCTTGCCGTTCATGCCGGGCCGCGCGGCAAAGCGTTTGGCGAAGGCGCGGGTATCGTCGTTCATGTCCCAATAGAAGGCTTCCATGAGCTGAAGCCCCTGCGCGACCTTGATGCCCATGCCGTGAATGTCGTTGATGAAGAGCAGGAAGGCGACGAGCTTCTGCCCGCTCTGCTGGATACCGAATTCGGCGGCCTGCTTGACCGCGTTGATGGTGTCGCCGCCCGCATTGGCAAGGCCGATCACCTGCGCCTTCGAGCTCTGCGCCTGCAACAGGAAGGAGGCGAAATCGGAGGTGCCCAGCGGATGCTTGGACGAACCCAGCACCTTGCCGCCGTGGGACTCGATGTATTTCTGCGCCTCCGCCTCGATGCCCTTGCCGAGCGCGTAATCGACCGTGAGGAAATACCAGTCCTTGCTGCCGCGCGACATCATGGCGGCTGCGGTGGTGTTGCCGGTCGCCCAGGCGTCGTTGACCCATTGGATGGTATTGGGCGAACAGGCCTTGCCGGTCAGATCCGAGCTCGCGGTCGAGGACGCCAGGAAGGTCATGCGGCTGTCGCGCAACAGCGCGTTGATGGAAAGACCGACGGCCGAGTTGGGCACGTCGACGATGGCGTCGACGCCCTCGACGTCGAGCCATTTGCGCGCGATCGCATTGCCGACATCGGCCTTGTTCTGATGGTCGGCATAGACGATCTCGACCTTGATGCCCTTAGCCCCGCCATTGAAATCCTCCGCCGCCATGCGCGCGGCTTCGACCGAGCCCATGCCATTGGTGTCCTGGAAGATGCCGGAGATGTCGTTGAGCACGCCGACGCGCACGACATTGTCCGAGATCTCGGCGCTCGCCGCGCCGGCCACCAGGCTCGCCGCCAGCGCGAGCGTCCACTTCAGATGTTTCATCATTCCCTCCCTGTTTGATATTTTGCGAAGATCCGACGGCATGGCAGATCAGATCTGCCGCTCTGGCAACTTCAGGACGAGCCCATCGAGATCGGGCGTGATCGTGATCTGGCAGGACAGCCGGCTCGTCGGTCGCCGCTCAGCGGCGGTGCCGTCGAGCAGCGCATCCTCGTCGTCGGCCATCGCAGACAGGCGCGCGAGCCAGCTCTCGTCGACATAGACATGGCAGGTCGCGCACATCGCGTTGCCGCCGCATTCGGCCAGAATGCCGTCGAGGCCGTGACGGGTCGCGGCCTGCATGACGCTCTCGCCGCCTGCGGTCTCGACGCGATCGGACTTGCCGTCGGGATGGATGAAGGTAATGGCGGGCATCGAGACTCCTCGTCAGGCCGGGGTGATCGTCACAGGCAGGCTGTCGAGCCCGCGCAGCGTGTTGTTGAAGCGGCGCTTCGGCTCGCCCGTGATCTCGAGCTTTGCGATGCGCCGGGCCAGCGCGGTCAGCATCACTTCGCCTTCGAGGCGGGCGACGAGCTGGCCGACACACATGTGGATGCCCGAGCCGAAACCGACATGGCCGGAGGTGCGGCGGGTGATGTCGTAGCTGTCGGGCTTGTCCCAGCGCCTGGGATCGCGATTGGCTGCGGCGAGGAACATCAGCACTTTCTCGCCTTCACCGATTTTCGCACCTGAGAGTTCGACCTCCCGCGTCGTGGTGCGGAAGAAGGTCTGCACCGGGCTCTCGAAGCGCACGGCTTCCTCGAACGCGCCGCGCGCGAGCGTGAGGTCGTCGCGCAGGCGCTGCCACTGATCGGAGAAGCGCGCGAGACAATAGACGGCGGCGCCGATGCCGTTGACCGTGGTGTCGAGGCCGGCCGACAGCAGCGAACGCACCAGCAGGGGCGCTTCGGTGGGCGTGATAGCACCCTCGTCGACCTGCGCGTGGATGCAGGCCCCGAAGCCGCCGGGTGCCAGATTCTCGCGCTGGCACTGCTCGGCAACATAAGCCTGATGCGGCGCCGATCGTTCGATCGCCTCCTGCCGTAAGCGGTTGGGCGGGCCGAAGGCGTTGAACACGACGCTGGCATAGGGAATCAGGTGCTCGCGCCCCTCCGGCTTCAGGCCGAGCGCATCGGGAAAGATCGACAGCGGATAGGCCTCGGCAAGGTCGGTGATCGCGTCGAAGCTGCGCTGGTCGAGCAGCGCGTCGACCCGTTCCTCCGCCGCCGCCGCGAAGCGGTCGCGCACCTGCTTCATCACCGTCGGCGACAGCACCTTTGACAGGACCGCGCGGGTGCGGGTGTGCGCGGGCGGATCGGCCTCCAGGATCAGGCTCGGCGGCCGCCACGGCGCCTCCTTCTTCAAATCGGACAGACCGACGCCGCGGCTGGAGCAGAAGGTGGCGGGATCGTTCAGCACCGCGTGGACCTCGGCATAACGCGCCACGCCGTAGACGTTCCACTTGTCGAGATAGACCACGGGGCCGGCTTCCCGCAGCAGCTCATGCGCGGGATAGGGGTCGGCAAGAAAACTCATGTCGAACGGATCGACGTCGAGATGCGGGGCGCCCGATCCCGCGCAGCCGGATGCGGTCATGGAAGACCTCCCTCATTTTGATCTTGTGAAAGGACGACGCATGCCCTTAGGTCTTTGGGCCCGCCGCGAGTTAGAAACCCGATATGCCGCCGTCCTCGACCAGAGCCCGCCACAAGCCCGCGCCCCTTGATGCAGGGCCGACGCTCGATCTCGACCGTTACGTCCCGGCGTTCATCACCTTCATTGCCAACAAGCTGTCGAACAGCGCGACCGCGTTCTATCAGAAGCAATTCGGCGTCAACGTCACGGAATGGCGGATCATGTCGCTGCTGGCGATCGAACCCGGCATTCCCGCCTCGCGCATTTGCCACGTCATCGGCTTCGACAAGGGGCCGGTGAGCCGGACCCTGGCAGGGCTGGAAAAGCGTGGGCTGGTGTCGATCCGCACCGACCCGAACGACGGCCGCACCCACTCGATCTCGTTGACGGCAAGGGGCCGCGCCACCCATGACAAGGTGATCGTCGCTGCGTTCGAACGCGAGCGGCGGCTGTTGTCCTGCCTCAGCAAGGACGAGCGCGAGGTGCTGATCGATCTCTTGCGCCGGCTGCACGAGAACCTCGGCGCAGTCACCGGCACCGAGGCCTGACGGGGCGCGCGTCAGGCGGCACCTTCCGTCAGTTCCAGGCGTGCGCCGGCGCTTGCCGGCGGCACCATTCGTGCCGAGCATCGTTTCCTCCAGAAAAGGCCGCAGCGGTTCGCCCGCCGTCATCTCTGTCTGGAACGGTTCGCATAAATTAGTTGCTTAGGCAACAAAAGAATCGGCAAGATAATGCGGAAAGGTTGCTGGCGTATCCCACCGTCATTCCGGGGCACGCGTAGCGCGAACCCGGAATCCATCGTGCACCACCCCTGTGGTGAAATGGATTGCGGGCTCGCGCCAAGAGGCGCGCCCCGGAATGACAGCGGAATGTGGCGTCGCTAACTCGGCCTTTACAACCCGATCCACTCACCCGAGGCGTCATCATTCAGCCGCGCCACCGCATCGGCGCGGCGCGTCAGCACGGCGCGCTGGTTGATGTAGCCCTTGTCGGTGATCTCGCCACCGTCAACCGACGGCGGCTCTGCGAGCAGCAGCGCGCGCGTGGCGTGGCCGGAGGAATTGCCGCTCTGCTGCTTGAGCTTCACCAGACCCTGGGCGATCGTGGCCCTGACCATGTCATGCGCCAGCACGTCGCTGGCCGCCGCGGTCTCGGGCAGACCGGCAACGGCGCGGCAGGCCACGATGTTCGGAAACACCAGGAAACGCACCTCGTCGCCGCCGTGACCGGCGACGACGATGTCCTGCGCGAGCGGCGCCAGCGCGGCGATGCCGGCGACGCGCAAGCCGCCGACGTTGACCCAGGTGCCGGAATTGAGCTTGAAGTCCTCGGCAACGCGGCCGTCGAAGAACAGGCCGCGCTCGGGCCGCGCGCCATCGGCAAGCTTCACGGCGTCGCCGATCAGGTAGAAGCCCTCCTCGTCGAACGCTTGCCTGGTCAGCTCCGGTGCCTTCCAATAGCCGGGCGTGACGTTGGGACCGCGCACCCGCACCTCCAGCTTATCGCCGGAGGTGACGAGCTTCAGCTCGGTGCCGGGAATGGGCACGCCGATATTGCCGGAGCGCTCGGCGAGGAAATGACAATCGGTGGCGAGCGGTGAGGTTTCCGTCGAGCCCCAGGCCGAGACCATCGGCAGCGTGCGACCGACCGTCTCGCGCGAGAGCTGTTCGAGCGCTTCCCACAGATTCTGCGGCAACGCAGCGCCGGCATAAAAGGCGAATTTCACCTCGCCGAAGAAGCGGCGGCGCAATTCCTCGTCGCTGCGCAGTGCCGCGATCAGCATGTCGAAGCCCCGCGGCACGTTGAAATAGACCGTCGGAATCACGCTTTTCAGATTGGCGAGTGAGGTCGCGAACAGGCCGGGCGCGGGCTTGCCGCCGTCGATGTAGAGCGAGCCGCCGTTGCGCAGCACGAGGTTGAAATTGTGGTTGGCGCCGAAGGTGTGGCTCCAGGGCAGCCAATCGAGAATGACGAGATCGCGGCTCCGTTCGAGGAAGGTCCAGGTCTGGGCCTTGGCCTGCTGGCTCGACGTCAGCATGCGCTGGGTATTGATGACGGCCTTCGGCGTGCCGGTCGAACCCGAGGTGAACAGGAATTTTGCGATCGTATCAGGCGTCACCGCGGCGAAGGCCTTTGCGACGTCGGGCGTCTCGGCCGTTGCCGCAATGACGCGGAACGCGAGCACCTCAGTGTCATCGGCATTGCCGCTGATGATCTGTGCGTTGTGCAGCGGCTTGACGGCGGCCAGCGCCGGTGCGAACGGCCGGAGCGCGGAGACGTAGATCGCGCCGGGATCGAGCAGCGCAATCATGCTCTTGAGCTTGTCGAAATCTTTGGACATCAGCGAATAGGCCGGCGAGATCGCCGCCGAGGGTACGCCGACATGCTGGGCGGCGAGCGCGAGCAGCGCATGATCGATGCTGTTGTCGGAGAGAATCGCGAGCGGGCGATCCGCGCTGAGCCCTTGCGCCAGGATCCAGGACGCCGCGGCGCGCACCTTCCGCAGCGCCTGCGCATAGGTGACGGTGGTCCAGGACATTTCGACGTTGCCGCGCTCGGCGAGGAAGATCGCATCCGGCCTTTGCTGCGCCCATTGCTCCAGCCAATCGCCGGTGCATCGCGCAAACTCGCCCAGAGGCTCCGGCGAGCGCAGAACGACGCTGCCGTCGGGCCGATGCTCTGCGACGGTCCTGGGCGTTGCGAACAGCCCTGCAACGTCACCATGTGAGGCGCCTGTCATGTGTTTCCTCCTCCATCCCGGTTACAGGATCGGCCGCGGCCTCGTTCCGGGCCGCTTTGATCATAATGTTGGGCACGCCAATTGTTGTCGTCAACAACAATCTTTCGCTTCGAGCCCAGGGGCGCTAGGGTTGCGCGACAGGAGACATGACGTGACAGCCACAGCATCCCGGGCCAACGGCCGCCACACCCCGCGCAAGCGCGCCGGCAACGGCGCAGCACCACGCGATGGCGCCGACGACGTCGGCCTCGACGCGCTGGTCGGCCACGCCGGCTATGCGGTGCGGCGCTTCCAGATCTGGATCTTTCAGGACTTCATCAGGACGCTCGGCGAGGTCGACATCAGGCCGACGCAATATTCTGTGCTGACCGTAATCGGCGCCAATCCGGGCCTGTCGCAGATGGCGGTGGCAAAACGCCTCGGCATCGAGCGCGCCCGGCTGGTGCACCTGCTCGACAGCCTCGAACAGCGCAAGCTGGTGAAGCGGATCAAGTCGAAAGAGGACCGGCGGTCGCATGCGCTGCACCTCACCGCGCAGGGCGAGACCGCGCTTGAGAAGTTCAAGCGGCTCGCGGCCGAGCACGAGCGGCATGTCGAGGCGAAGATCGGCAAAGAGAACCGGGCACAGCTGCTCCGGATCCTCTCCGGCTTCACCTGATCTCGACTGCCCATGATTTAGGCAGACAGGTCACTGAGGCGACCGGCCGGGCGCCGGCCGAAATGTCCCCCAAGCCACTGATCGCACGATAAGATCCGGCACGATCATCCTGCCCGGATTCTGTACACAATGGCACATCGCTTGCTTCAGTCCGGGCGAAGACGATTTGCCGGAGTTTTGCCGCCATGGGGGCCGAGCAGCCTGAAACGATCGCCGCGATTGTGGCCGCGCACCGCGCGGGCACGCTTTCGCCGGCAGAGACGGTCGCGCGGACCTATCGGCGCATCCGCGATTACGACGATCCCGCCGTGTTCATCAGCCTGCGCGAGGAGAAGGACGCGATTGCGGAAGCGGAGAAGCTGGCGGCCCGGGCGGATGCGGCCAGCCTGCCGCTGTACGGCGTGCCCGTCGCCGTGAAGGACAATATCGACGCGCTGGGCTTTCCCACAACCGCGGCCTGCCCGGCTTTCTCCTACACGCCCACCCACGACTCGACCGCCGTCGAGCGCCTGCGCGCGGCGGGGGCGATCATCATCGGCAAGACCAATCTCGACCAGTTCGCCACGGGCCTCGTCGGCGTGCGCTCGCCCTACGGCACCCCTAAGAACTCGATCCGCGAGGATCTCATTCCCGGCGGCTCGAGCTCGGGTTCGGCCACTGCGGTCGGCGCCGGGCTCGTGCCGTTGTCGCTCGGCACTGATACCGCCGGCTCGGGCCGCGTGCCGGCGATGCTCAACAACATCGTCGGGCTGAAGCCGAGCCTCGGCATGATCTCGACCGCAGGCCTGGTGCCGGCCTGCCGCACGCTCGACTGCATCTCGGTGTTCGCGCTCACGGTGGACGATGCCGCGCTCGCGCTGTCGGTGATGGCCGGCCCCGACCAGGCCGATCCATTCTCGCGCGACCGGCCGCTTCAGCCGATCACGCCGATGCCGGCGAACCTGCGCCTGGGCGTGCCGCGCAACGGCCAGCTGATCTTTTTCGGCGACAAGAAGGCGGAAGCCGCCTACGGCGATGCGCTGAAGCGATGGACCGCGCTTGGGGCAAATCTGGTCGAGTTCGACCTCGAGCCGTTCTACGAGACGGCGCGGCTGCTCTATGAAGGTCCCTGGGTCGCCGAGCGTTACCTCGTGATCAAGAACCTGCTGGCGTCCGCGCCTGACACGATCCACCCCGTCACGCGCGAGATCACCGCGGCCGGCGCGCGGCTCACCGCCGCGGAAACCTTCTCCGCGCTCTACCGTTTGCAGGGCCTGCGCAAGATCGCCGAGCGCACGTTCGCCAACATCGACGCGCTGGTGCTGCCGACCGCGCCGACGGCCTATACGACCGCGCAGGTGCTGGCCAATCCGATCGAGCTCAACAGCCGGCTCGGCACCTACACCAACTTCGTCAACCTGCTCGACCTCTGCGGCCTCGCCGTGCCGGCCGCTATGCGCAAAGACGGCATTCCGTTCGGCATCACGCTGCTGGCGCCTGCAGGGCACGACGCGCTGCTCGCGAGCATCGGCCGCGTGTTCCATGCAGATACGAAACTGACGGTTGGCGCGAACGGTGTGGCGCAGGCCCCCCTCGCGCCGCTGCCCGCAAGCAGTGGCGATGAAATCCCGATTGCGGTGGTCGGCGCGCATCTCACCGGCATGGCGCTGAACGGGGAATTGACCGCGCTGAACGGAAAGCTGATCGAGGCGACGAAGACCGCGCCCGACTACAAGCTCTATGCGCTCAAGACGACGCCGCCGAAGCCGGGCATGCTGCGCGTCGAATCCGGCACGGGTGCTGCTATCGAGCTGGAAATCTGGTCCTTGTCGGCGGCTGCGTTCGGCGCGTTCGTCAACGCGATTCCGGCTCCGATGGCGATCGGCACGGTGCGCCTTGCCGATGGCCGCAGTGTCAAGGGCTTTCTGGTCGAACCGGAGGTGCTGGGCGAAGCGCGCGATATCACCGCTTATGGCGGCTGGCGCGCGTATATGAAGGAAGCTGCGGCGCAGTAAGCGGCCTCGTGTCCCGGGCGCAGCGCGGCACGCAGTGATGCGCTGCTGAACCGGGACCCATGCGGCAGCACGGGAAATGGACAGATGGGTCCCGGCTCTGCGGAGCAGCGCTGAAGAAGCGCTGCACCGCGTCCGGGACACGAGACCGTCTACACCGACACCGCGTAGATCTCGTACTCCCCCCGCACCAGCTCGATATGAGCGCGCATGGCGGCGGCGGCGCCCTGCTTGTCGCCGCGCATGATGGCGACGACGACGCGGTCGTGCTCGGCCTGCGACTTGGCGAGGCGGCCGAGGTTGCGGAACTGGGCGCGGCGGAACGGCTGCACGCGGACGCGGGTCGCGAGCGTGATCTCGGCGATGTAGCCGTTCTGCGAGCCGGCATAGATCGCGTTGTGGAAGCGCTCGTTGACCTCGTGGAAACGCTCGGGATTGCCGGTGTAGCTCAGCACCCGCAGCTCCTCGTGGACGGCCTCCAGGCCGTGACGCTCGGCCGCCGACATGCGTTCGGCGGCAAGACCGGCGCACAACGCCTCGAGCTCCGCCATCGCCTCGAACATACCTTTCAGCCGCTCGATGGATGGCTGCGCCACCACGGCGCCGCGATGCGGCCGCGCCTCGACGAGGCCGCTCGCCACCAACTGCCGCAGCGCTTCGCGCACCGGCGTGCGCGAGACGTTGAAGCGCCGCGCGATATCGGTCTCGTCCAGCGGCGAGCCCGGCGCCAGCGTTCCCCGCACGATCTCGTCGGCAAGCTGCAGCCGCAGCTCCTCGGCGCGCGTGACCTTCAGCAGCGACGGCGAGGCACGGTCGACGCGCGGCACCACCGGCTCGACCGGCAATGCACCCTGCGGAAGATCCTCAAGCGTCATACGGTCTCTTTCGGCTCGTCGATGATGCTGACATGAGCGGCGACGACGCGCCAGCCCTCCGGGAAACGTATCCACGTCTGCATCTGCCGGCCGACCTTGCCGGGAGCCGTATCGCGATAGAACAAGGTGGACGCCACGGCCGTGTCGCGGCCATAGCTGGTGATCACGGTTTTGGCGGTGCGGCGATTGAGGCCGACCGGCGAGCGCGCGGCGCGGAAACCGGAGATTGCCTCATAGCCATAGAGGTTCTCGGCGATGCCGTAGCGCAAGGTGCGGGGGTCGTTGCGGAACAGCTCGCCGAGCACGGCGACGTCGTTGCTAACGAGGGCCTGCTCATAGCGGTCGAACGCGGCTTTGACTTCCGCGATCACCTCGGGGAGATCGATCTGCATCTTAGAATCCTCTCGGCGCGGGCGCGGCGACGACGCCCATCTTCTCCAATGCGTGCGCAACGCGCAGCGCGATGTCCTCGCGCCAGGGCGCACAAATGATCTGCACGCCGATCGGCAGCGGCTCGAGCGGCACGGGGACCGCGACCACCGGCAGGCCGATGAAGGAGATCGGCTGGGTGTGGATGCCGATATTGGCGCGCACTGGCAGCTCGACGCCGTCGAGGTTGAAGTTCACCTGCCCGAGCTTCGGCGCGGTGCAGGGCGTCGCCGGCGCCAGCAGAACGTCGACCGATCGAAAGATCTCGGCAAGCTGCGCGCGATACCAACGGCGGAATTTCTGGGCGCGATCGACCAGCGGCGCAGGGACCATGGCGCCCGCGATCAGCCGGTCGCGCACGGCCGGGTCGAAATCGCCAGGACGCTTGCGCAGGCGATCGAGATGGAGCGAGGCGCCTTCAGTGGTGGTGATCACGTAAGCCGCCGCACGGGCGCGCGAGGCTTCGGGAACATCCACCACTTGCGTTGCGCCCAGCGCCTTGGCGACGCGGCTGACGGCCTCGATCGCTTCCGGAAACACGTTGTTCTGGAAGTGCCCGCCGGCGATCGCAACGCGCAAGCCCGAGATGGACTCGCCGAGCAGCGGCGTGACGGGCTCCACCTCGCGCGTGGTGCAGGCGCCGTCGTCTGCGTCCGGACCCTGCATCGCGTCATAAGCAAGCGCAAGATCGGCGACGGAGCGGGCGAACGGGCCGAGATGGTCGAGGCTCGCCACGAACGGGAACGAGCGCGCGCGCGACAGCCGGCCATAGGTCGGCTTCAGGCCGAAGATGCCGCAGAAGGACGACGGCACGCGGATCGAGCCATTGGTGTCGGAGCCGAGCGCGATCGGCACCAGCGCGCCGCCAACCGCGCTGCCCGAGCCGCCGGAGGAGCCGCCGCTCATCCGCGTGGTGTCGTGCGGATTGCGCGAGGGACCGTCATGGATGTTCTCGCCCGTGAAATCGTAGGCGTACTCGCCCATGTTGAGCGCGCCGACGAGAACGGCGCCGGCTGCTTCCATCCGCTCGATCAGGGTCGCATCGCGCCTGGCGGGCGCGAGGTCCCGGTTGATCTTCGAGCCGGCACGCGTTGAAAGGCCCGCGACATCGAACAGGTTCTTGACCGCGAAGGGTACGCCGGCGAGCGGGCCGACTTTCCTGCCCGCAGCGATGTCGGCGTCGATCGCGCGCGCTTTCACACGGGCGCGTTCGGCGGTGACGTCGGTGAAGGAATTGAGGATGCGGTCATGCTGCGCGATGCGCGCGAGCGCAGCTTCGGTGGCAGCGAGCGCGGACATCTTGCGCCCCGCAACCGCACTCGCGATCTCGGAGGCCGTCTCTGGCTTGGCGGACATGGCGTCAGGCCGTGAAGATCGGCGCCGGCTCGGTTTCGTCCGGCAGCGCGAATTCGTCGACCAGACGGCCAAGCCGCAGCGAGACCTCGAGGTTGGCGCGAACGGCAGGCCGCCAGGCCTCCTCGATCGGCAGCGCCAGCGCCTTCGATACCGCGTCGATATAGTCGTCCAGGGGTTCGGCCATCACGCTCTCAAGCTGATCTCAGTGCACTGGCAACGGCGGATGCGGGATCGCCGTCAGCAGCTCCTTGGTGTAATCGTCCTTGGGATCGCCGAGAACCTGCTCGGAAGAGCCCTCCTCGACGATCCGTCCGGTCCGCATCACAATGACACGATCGCACAACAAGCGCACCACGTTCAAATCATGCGAGACGAACAGATAACTCATACCTAGCCGCGCCTTGAGGTCCTGCAGCAGATTGAGGACGACGGCCTGCACGGAGACATCCAGCGCCGCGGTCGGCTCGTCCAGGATGACGAGCTTCGGATGCAGGGCGATTGCCCGGGCGATGCCGACGCGGGCCTTCTGGCCGCCGGACAATTGGTGCGGGAAGCGGTCGAGCAGATTGTGCGGCAGGCCGACCATGGTGGCCAGTTCCTCGCAGCGGGCGCGTAGCGCGTCGCGTCCCTTGATATCGCCGAGCTGCATGATCGGGTCGGCGATCGCGCGCGCGGCGGTGAAGCGCGGGTTGAGGCTGTCGGTCGGGTCCTGGAACACCATCTGGATGCGGCTGCGCTGCGGCAGCCGGGCGAAGGCGGCGGGAGCGATGCCGGAGATGTCCTCGCCGTCGAACTGGATCAGGCCGGAGGTCTGGTCGAGCAGACGCATCACCATCATCGACGTGGTCGATTTGCCGCAGCCGGATTCGCCGACGAGGCCGACGCTCTCGCCATGGCCGATCACGAAGCTGATGCCGTCGACGGCACGGAACACGTCCGGCTCCACAGCCGGCTTGCGGCCGAACAGCTTGCCGAGCACGGCGGTCGCGCCCTGGCGGGGATATTCCTTGACGAGCTTGTCGACGCGGAGGAGGAGCTTTGGATTCTCGTCACCCCCGGGCTTGACCCGGGGGTCCATCGACTGAGACGAGTCTTGCGAAGCGTGATGGATGGCCGGGCTTTCGCCGCGCCGAAGGGGCTTCGGCCCCGCAGGCGGGTCAAGCCCGGCCATGACAGAGGCGCCCTCCTCTTCCGGCAGCAGATCCCGCAAGCTCACCCCGAGCCGCGGCGTCGCGCGCATCAGCTTCTTCGTATAGGGGTGCTGCGGGTTCGCGAAGATGTCCGCAGCCGTGGCGGTCTCGACGACGCGGCCCTTCTCCATCACGACGACGCGGTCGCAATAGGCGGCAGCGAGGCCAAGATCGTGCGTGATCAGGATGGTGGACATCGCGCGGCGTTTCGTCAGCTCGACGATCAGGTCCATCACCGCCTTCTGCGTTGTGACGTCCAATCCGGTGGTCGGCTCGTCCGCGATCAGGAGCTGCGGATTGCAGGCCAGCGCGAGCGCGATGACAACGCGCTGGCACATGCCGCCCGACAGCTCGAACGGATAGGCGTGATAGCGCTCGCGCGGGCGGGCGATCTTGACCTGCTCCAGCGCCTCGATCGCCTTTTCTCCGTGATCCTGAACCGTCGCCTGCTGCACATGGGTGCGCAGCACGTCCTCGATCTGGTCGCCGACCTTGCGGATCGGATTGAGCGCAGCGCGCGGGTTCTGGAAGATCATCGAGACTTCGCGGCCGCGCAAATCGCGCATCTGGTCTTCGGTCGCTGCCTTGACGTCGATGCCGGAGAACATCACCGAGCCCTCGGCGATCTTGCCGGCGCGGTCGAGGATGCGCATCACCGCGTAGGAGGTCACCGACTTGCCGGAGCCGGATTCGCCGACGATGGCGAGCGTCTCGCCCTTGGCGACGGAGATGTTGACGTGCTGCACCGCCTTGACGATGCCGCGGCGGGTGGTGAATTCGACGGTGAGATCCTGGACGTCGAGCAGCGGCTGGGCGGTCATGGACGGCTCCCGTCACTCAAACTTTCGAAAACAACCCCATGCACAGTAGAAGTGCCATTGGAATCATTAGCGAATTTTTCTCGGAGGTTGGACATCACGTCCTCCGCTGGGGGTCGACGATGTCGCGCAGGCCGTCGCCGAGGAGGTTGAAGCAGAACACGGCGATCATCAGGGCAAGGCCGGGGAAGAGCGCGATCCACCATTCGCCCGACACCATGAAGCCCGCGCCTTCCGCGACCATGATGCCCCATTCAGCGGTCGGCGGACGGACGCCGAGGCCGATGAAGGACAGGCCGGCGGCGTTGAGAATGGCGTAGCCCATGGTCAGCGACATCTGCACGATCATGATCGGCATGATGTTCGGCAGGATGTGCACCAGGAGGATGCGGAATTCGCCGTTGCCTGACAGACGCGCGGCCTGCACGAAGCCGGCATTGCGGCGGACATTGGCCTCGGCGCGCGCGACGCGGGCATAGAGCGGGAAGTTAACGATCGCCGTGGCCAGGATGATGTTCTGCACGGTGTTGCCGAGCGCGGCGACGATGCCCATGGCCAGCACGAACAGCGGGAACGCCATGATGGTGTCGGCAATGCGCCCGACGACGCGATCGGTCCAGCCGCCGAAATAGCCGGCGGCGATGCCGGCAAGGCCGCCCATCAGGAACACCAGCGCGACCGAGGCGATCGCGATGAAGAAGTCGAGGCGCGTGGCGACGATGACGCGGCTGAAGATGTCGCGGCCCAGCTGATCGGTGCCGAACCAGTGCGCCGCTGACGGCGGTTTTAGCGCAGCGGCCGTATCCGAGGCGAGCGGATCGTACGGCACCACGTACGGGCCGAACAACGCGGCGAACACGATGATCAGGAGCAGCGCAAAGGCGAAGCCAGTGACCTTGTTCTCGCCGAGGACGTAACGGGTCTGTTCGAGGATCGCGACGAGGCCCGAGGTGCGGGCGGGGCCGACAGGTTCAACAGCAGGCGCAACGGAGCTCATAGCCTAGCCCTCCAACCTGACGCGCGGATCGATCACGCCGTACAAGATGTCGATCACGAGATTGAGCAGCACGTACATGACGGCCATGGTGAGGACAAAACCCTGCACCGGCGCGAAGTCGGAGGAGATCAGCGCTTCCACCGCGTAGGAGCCGATGCCGGGCCAGGCGAACACCTTCTCGACCAGCACATTGGCCCCCAGCAGGAACGAGAACACCATGCTGAGCGTGGTGATGACGGGCAGCATCGCGTTACGGAACGCGTAAGTGACGATCACGGTTGCCGGCGACAGGCCGCTGGCGCGCGCGGTGCGGACGAATTCGGATGCGAGCACTGCGAGCATGGAGGCGCGCGTCATGCGCGCGATCGGCGCCAGCGAGAAGATCGCGAGCGTCGTTGCAGGAAGAATGAGCTGGCTCAACGCCGAGCGAAACGCCTCGAGATCGCGCGCGATCAAAGTGTCGATCAGATAGAAGCCCGTTACCGTCGGCGGCGCGCTGTAGAACACGTCGAGACGGCCGAGCGGTGCCGGCGACCAGCCCAGCCGGAAGTAGAAGACATAGACCAGCACGAGCCCGGTGAAGAACACCGGCAGCGATACGCCGGCCGTGGTTGTGACCCGGCAGAGATGATCGATCCACGATCCCGGCCGCGTCGCCGCCAGCACGCCGAGCGGAATGGCGATCGCAATGGACACGAACAGGCCGAGCAGCGTCAGCTCGGCCGAGGCCGGCAGGCGGTTGCGGATCTCGGTCGCGACCGGCTGGCCGGTCGTCAGCGAGTTGCCGAAATCGCCGTGCGCGAGATCGTTGGCATAGCGGAAGAACTGCTCGATCAGCGGCTTGTCGAAGCCGAGCTTTTTCCGGATCTGCTCGACGGCTTCCTTGGTCGCCGCAGGTCCTGCGAAATACGCAGCGGGATCACCGGGCAGCGCGCGCGTCAGCAGGAAGGTGACGATGACGACGCCGATCAGCGAAGGAATTGCGAACATCAGGCGCTTGCCGATCATGGTCAGCATGGAGAGCTCCTGATGTGGGAATGAGATTGCGCCCCGCACTCCGCTGCGCCCCCTCTCCCCTTGTGGGAGAGGGTTGGGGTGAGGGGTAGCCGCAAGCGAGGTCTGAGTTCGTGGCTACCCCTCACCCGTCTCGCCGCTACGCGGCGGGCCACCCTCTCCCACAAGGGGAGAGGGAATGAGAGAGGCGTGCTCACCTCAGCCATATCGCTCACCCCTTCGCCATCGCGCGATAGTCGAGCCGCCGGTGGAACCAGTACTGATAGCCGCTGATGTTCTTCTGCATCGCGACGTTGACGAAGGGCTGGTAGAGCGGGATGCGCGGGACGTCGGCGAAGGCGAGATCGACGAAGCCTTTCACGTCGGCATCGTAAGCGGCCTTGTCGCCGATGGAGGCCGCCGTGCGCGCACCGTCGATGAACTTGTCCATCGCCGCCGACTTGTAGCTCATGGTGTTGAAGACGGAATTGTTGCCGTGATAGCACCAGTAGAAGAAGTATTCGGGGTAATCGAGCCAGCCCGAGAACACGTTGGTGAAGAGCGGCATCTCCTTCTTGTTGAGCTCGGTGCGCCAGTTGGCGCCGGGCACCTTGTTGATGGTGGTCTTGATGCCGAGCTGGGCGAGGCTCTCCTGCACGAGGATGCAGAGCGGCTCGTTGACGCCGGCGAAGTTGAGATCGAACGAGATCGTGGTCTCGAAACCGCCTGCGTAACCGGCCTCCGCCAGCAGCGCCTTCGCCTTCTCCATATCGGTGTTGTACTTGTGCGGCTGCGGCCAGGCGACTTCGGTCGCCTTGTCCTTGGCGCCGAACATTGGGTTGCCGAGGCCGAACAGCACGGCGTCCATGATCTTCTGATACGGCAACGCATAGGCGATGGCCTGCCGCACCTTCACATTGTCGAACGGCGGCCTGGTGACGTTCATGCCGATATACTGGATGCCGTTGGAGAACGGCAGCGACACCACGTTGAGCTTGCCGTTCGCCTTCATCTCCTGGAAATCCTTGAACGGCAGCTCATAGGAGATGTCGGCGTCGCCGCGCTCGAGCAGCGCGCGGCGGTTGCCGGCCTGCGGCACCATGCGCCAGATCACGCGCTTGATCTTGGGGAGCGGACCGCCGACCCAATCGTCGTTGCGCTCCATGATCACTTCGGTGCCGGCGGTCCACTTCGTCACCTTGTAGGCGCCGGAGCCGGCGGTCTGCTGCTTCGTGAACTCGAGGCCCCAGGGATCCTTCTCGCTGGCATTCTTCTTCACCAGCTCGGAATTGACGATGCAGGGCACGATGACGGCGAGATCGGGGATCGTCAGCCTGTCCTTCTTCAGGAAGTCGACGCGCACGGTGTGATCGTCGATGACGACGAACTGCTCGGCCTTGGTCAGCGAGCCCGCGCTCATCTGGAAGGTCGGGAAGCCGCCGACGCTGACGGCGCGGTCGAGCGACCATTTCACGTCCTTCGCGGTAACAGGCGCGCCGTCGTGGAATTTGGCGTTCTTCTTCAGCTTGAAGGTGACCGACATGTCGTCGATCTTCATGTCGTCGGCGAGCTCGCCCTTGAACTTGTCGCGGTCGTAATAGGGCACCCCGCCGGGGCCGCTCTTCATCTCGTGGCTGATCAGGCGGTCGTAGCAATTCCAGGAGACTTCATAGCCGGGCACGTTGGTGCCGATGCCATGGATATCGAGATTGTTGGGGCCGCCTTCCGAGACGATCAGCAGCGTCTCCGAGCGGGCGTCGGCCGTGGCCGAGGAGATCACGGACGGCATGGCCGGAAGCGCCGCGCCAGCGGCCAACCCGGAAACGGATTTGAGGAAATCGCGCCGCTTCATGAAATCGCTCCAACAAAAGTTTCGTTGGAACTGGATTCGCAAGGTTCGTGCCAAAGCTTAATGGACGACTCAATTCTGTGTAAGCGACTGATTTGCAAAACCATTCTTCATTTTCGCGACACTGCGTGAAAGGTTTGATTGCATACAAAGACAGGCATTTCGCTCAAAAATTAGGCTAATCACTTGACAGCCCATTGTGGAGGCGACGGGCCCAACCTTGGCACCGGCGCTCGCAACGAGCCCCCAGCCGTCATTCCGGGGCGATGCGCAGCATCGAGCCCGGAATCCATCGGGCCGCAGCACGTGTAGAGAAATGGATTCCGGGTTCGCGCTGCGCGCCCCCCGGAATGACGGCAGCGTTCAGCCCGGCCAGATCAGGTCCTGCAACTCGATCAAGTCATCCGCCCTTTCCTGCCAGCCCTCGATGCAGATGTGGCTGTTGAGGTCGCTGGCGCGGTGCAGCAGCATCAGGGCCATCAGGCGGCGCTTGAGGGTGGCGTCCAGCGTCGTATCGCCGAAGCCTTCGAGCAGGCTCTTCACCCTGCCCGGGCGGCCGGCCGCCATGAAGGCGCTGGGGCCGAGCAGATCGTAATCGCGCCACCCCGTGAGCACGTCGCCGAAATCGAACAGACCTGCGAGCGACCATTGGCCGTCATTGCAGGCGAGCAGAAAGTTCTCGGGGATGTATTCGCCGGTGAGGATCACGGGCGGCGCGTCCATCGGAATGAACTCCGCCGCGTCACGCAGGAGATCGTCGAGGCCTTCGAGGAATTTTGGCGCAAGGCCGAGACGCTCGTGCCGCGCCCTGCATCCCTGCATCTGCCGGCGCACGAACGCGTCCCAGCGCGGCTCGATATGCGCGAGCGGTCCAAGCGGCGCGCACTGCACGCTCGCAATGGTCTCGCCGATCTGGCGCAGCAGGCGCTCCTTCTGGCGCTCCGGTAGTGAGGGCCAGACATCCGAGCCGAGCGTACCGGCAAGACGGGTCATGACGAGATAGGACCAGCCGTCGCGCATCCCCTCCGCGACGATCTCGGGGATCGGCAGATGCAGACGACCATTGAGCTGCGTCAGCGCGGCGCGCTCCGAGACGAATTGCGCGGCAAGCAGCGGCGGAAAGATCTTCAGGATCAGCTTGTCGCCGAGGCCGACCACGAGATTGGTGCCGGTCGCGAATACATGCGGCGAGCCGGCATCGAGGCCGTGGCTGCGTGCGATGTCGAGAGCGACCGGCAGCCATTGCGCGGAGGCGGAGCGGAAGGCGCGGAAGCTTGCGGCGTTGGTGAGGTCTGGGAGTTGCTGCGACGGCGTAGATGTCATCTGCACTAGCGTGTCGAAGGCAGGGGCAAATTTGGTTGACCCGGTGCAAGCCGAGGAGACGGTGCACCTCTCCCGCTTGCGGGGGAGGTCGGCGCGAAGCGCCGGTTGGGGGCTCTCTCCGCGCGGGGACACTCTCCGCAGACTTCAGACAACCCCAACGTGGAGAGAACCCTCTCCCCAACCCTTCCCCGCAAGCGGGGGAGGGAGCGTACCTCGTTCGCAGCGGCGGCCAGACCTAATCGCAACACGCCCTACCGCTCCGGACTGGCGCGCTCGAACTGGCGCAGCAGCTTGTTGCCGCGCTCGACGGCGGAATCGAGCGCTGATTGCGCGCTCTTGTGGCCGGCGAAGGCCTGCTCGAGCTCGTCCTCGATCACGCCGCGGATCAGGACGAAGGAGCCGAGCCGGATGCCCTTGGAGTTCTCGGTCGGCGGATTGAGCGTGATCTGCTCGAACGACATCGCCGAGCCCGGATTGCGCTCGTAGAAGCCTTGAGAGCGCGTCAGCTCGAAGGCGGCGCGGGTCACCGGCAGATAGCCGGTGTTCTGGTGCCAGGCGGCCTGCACGCCGGGCTGGGACAGATAGGCGAAGAAGCGCGCCACGCCCTTGTATTCCTCGCGGGGACGGTCGCGCAGCACCCACAGCGTGGCGCCGCCGATGATCGAGTTCTGCGGCGCGCCCTTCGCGTCGGGCCAATAGGGCATCATGCCGTAGCCGATCTCGAACTTCGAATTGGCCTTGATGTCGGCGCGCGTCGCCGAGGAGCCGATGAAGATGCCGCATTCGCCCTTCTGGAAGCGCGGCTCGGCCGACTGGCCACGGCCGCTATAGTCGAACAGCTTGCTCTTCTGCCACTCGCTGAGCACCGCGACGTGATGCACCAGCGTCGGATTGTTGATGGTCAATTCCGCATCGAGCCCGGCGAAGCCGTTCGCCCGGCTCGCCAGCGGCAGGTTATGGAAGGCGGAGAAATTCTCGACATGGATCCAGGACGGCCAAGACGTGGTGAAGCCGCAAGCAGCGCCGCGGTCGCGCAGGCGCTTGGCGGCCGCTCCCAGTTCCGGCCAGGTCTTCGGCGGCGCCTCCGGATCGAGGCCGGCGTCGCGGAACATGGTCTTGTTGTAATAGAGAATCGGCGTCGAGGAATTGAACGGAAACGACAGCAGATTGCCTGCCGCATCGGTGTAATAGCCGGAGACTGCGGGCAGGTAATCGCCCAGCGAGAACGGCTCGCCCTGGTCCCGCATCAGGCTGAACACCGGATAGATCGCGCCCTTGGCCGCGGTCATGGTGGCGGTGGCGACCTCGTTGACCTGGACGATGGCGGGCTGGCTGCGCGAGCGGAAGGCGAAGATCGCCGCCGTCACCGTCTCGGTGTAATTGCCCTTGTAGACGGGCACGATGCGGTAGCCGGATTGCGAGGCGTTGAAGTCGGCGGCGAGCTTTTCCAGCTGCCGGCCGAGCTCGCCGGACATGGCGTGCCACCAGGCGATCTCGGTGGCGGCCCGCGCAGGGGCGGCCAATGCGAGGGCCGCAAAGGCGGCGACGAGCTGCAAAAGGCGCAATGCTGACCTCATCATGGCTTCCCGGAACGCGCGGCGAAGGCCGGCTGCTCTGCTTAAGGCTCGGCAATCGCCGTTTCAACCGGGAATGAACGCCGTCCGCGCCGCACAATCGGCTCGCCGGTGCGGGGATGGTCTTCCCTTAACCATCTGATAGATTGCATTGAACCTTTTCCTTCCGCCATAGACTCCACCACTGAGGGGTTGAGTGTGCCAGTGTTGAGCCGTGCCGAACTCTCGCGGACCGGGGTGGTCTTCGTTGCGCTTCTGCTTGTCGCAGTCTCGTCGAGCATGCGCACGACGAGCGCGGTTGCGCGCGAATTTCGCGCCGCCGACACCCAGGCCGAAGATTACCCGACCGTCCAGGCGCTGCGCTACATGGGCAGCCTGATCGCCGAGCGCACCAAGGGCCGCCACGAGATCAAGGTGTTCCACTCCCGCCAGCTCGGTGAGGAAAAGGAGACCATCGAGCAGACCCGGGCCGGTGCAATCGACCTCAACCGGACCAATGTCGCCCTGATCGGCAATTTCGTCCCGGCGATGAACGTGCTGGCGATGCCGTTCCTGTTCCGGTCCATTGAGCACATGCAGAAGGTGCTGGACGGGCCCGTCGGCAGCGAGATCCTGGGCAGCTTCGAGCCCTACGGCTTCGTCGGGCTCGCCTTCTACGATTCGGGCGCGCGGTCGATCTACAACGGCGTCCGCCCGGTGAAGACCATCGCGGACCTCAAGGGATTGCGGATCCGGGTGCAGCAGTCGGAGTTGATGAGCCAGATGATGCGCGCGCTCGGCGCCGAACCGGTCGAGCTGCCCTACGGGCAGGTGCTCACCGGGCTTGCCAACCACCTGATCGACGGCGCCGAAAACAACTGGCCATCCTTCGTGACCACGAATCATTACAAGCATGCCGGCCACTACACGCTCACCCAGCACACGATGAGCCCGGAGGTGCTGGTGATCTCGCTGAAGGCCTGGAACAGCCTGTCGGCGGAGGAGCAGACGATCTTCAAGGAGGCCGCGCAGCGCTCCAGCCGGTTCATGCGCGAGAAGTGGCGCGACCTCGAGGAGCAGTCGCAGCGAAAGGCGCAGGAAGCCGGCGTGACCATCATCAGGGACATCGACCGCAAGCCGTTCGAGGACGCCATGGCCGCAATCTACGCCAAGGCCGAGCGCGACCCCGCGGCGGCCGCGCTGATCCAACGGATTCGCAAGGTGGAGTGAGGCCTGTTGGCTGCGCTTGGACATAGCGAACACGCGGACAAGCCGCCCGGCCCGGTCGGGCAGCTGCGCGCCCGCATCGTCGGCCTCTTGCGGGCGGTGCCGATCCGCTGGCGCATCCTGTCGATCGCCGCGCTGAACTCCGCCGTGGTCGTGGTGCTGGTGGCAATGATCTGGAACGGCGCGCAGGTGCTCGGCTCGGCCTGGGACGACGTGCGCCAGGTGCGCGAGTCCGACCGGATCCTGGCGCTGCTCGAAAGCGAGACCGGACGGCTGCAGAACCTGATCCACCGCTACATCAACCAGCCGAGCCCCGACCTGTTCGCCGAGATCCTGTTGCTGCGCGAGGCGGTGCTGGGCACGCTGACGGGTCGCGCCGCCAAGGACCCGATGCTATCAGGCTCGGTCGAGGAGCTGGAGCGCACCACCGACCGCTTCCTCAACGGCTTCGGCGAGCTGCGCAGCGTCCAGTCCACCATCGCCAAGACCTATGAGGAGCAGGTGCAGGGCCCGGCCAGGGACATGGCGGGCCTCTACTCCATCATCGAGGGCGCCACCGGCCATCGCGACGCGCTGATCTGGCCCTCGCTCGGCAAATCCCGCGAGGCCTTCACCGCGATGCTGGTCGCGGCCAATTCCTATTACCTGTCGCAGTCGTCGGGCGCCGCCGACGACGCGCGGCGCCACACCGAGACCATCGAGAGGACCATCCCGGTCATGCTCGATCTCGCCGACAACGACCTGCAGAAGATGGCCTTGCAGCGGCTCGCCGCCCGCACCACCGCGCTGCGCGAGGGCCTGGCAAAACTCTCCGAGCAGCTTGCGAGCCGCACCGAGCTGCTCCGCAACACCATCGACGCCAGCCAGGCCGAGGCGATCGGCGCCATCGACGATCTCTCGACCAAGATGCGCCAGCGCGAGCAGAAGGCGCAGGAGACGTTCGACCGCACCCTGGCGGACATATCCCGCCGGGTGCTGTCGATCGCGGTGATCTTCCTCGGCATCATCCTCACCGCGGGCGTCCTGATCGCGCTGTCGATCCGCCTGCCGCTGCAGCAGATCATGACCGCGATGCGCGCGATCACGCTCGGCGAGCTCGACCGCGAGGTGCAGGGAACGAAAGCGCGCGACGAGGTCGGGGCCATGGCGCGCGCGGTGGAGGTGTTCCGCGAGAACGCGATCGCCAAACGCCGGACCGAGGACGAGCTGCGCGCGTCCAAGGAAAAGGCCGAGAGCGCCCTGCTCGAGCTCAACACCGCGCAGCAGAACCTGATCGACGCCGAGCGGCTGGCCGCGCTCGGCGGCCTCGTGGCCGGCGTCGCGCACGAGGTCAACAACCCGATCGGCATCAGCCTGACGGTGGCTTCGAGCTTTGCCCGGCGCACCGAGATCTTCGAAGCCCAGCTCAAGGGCGAGGGCGGCCTGCGCCGCTCGCAGCTGGAGGAGTTCGTGCAATCCTCGCGCGACGCCTCGCAGCAGCTCGTCGCCAACCTGACCCGCGCCGGCGAGCTGATCCAGTCGTTCAAGCAGGTCGCGGTCGACCGCTCCCATGCCGAGCGGCGGCAATTCTCGCTGAGCGAGGCCACCGACCAGATCATCGCCAGCCTCAAGCCCGTGCTGAAGCGCTCGCCGATCACGCTGGAAGTCGACGTGCCCGAGGGGCTGCTGCTCGACGGCTATCCCGGCTCCTACGGCCAGATCCTGACCAACCTCTTCCTCAATGCCGCCAACCACGCCTTCGCCGACGGCCGCGCCGGCCGGATCGCGATTTCGGCGCGGCCGCGCGGGGTCGAGGACATCGAGATCAGCTTCTCCGACGACGGGGCCGGCATGACCCCGGACGTGCAGCGCCAGGCCTTTGACCCTTTCTTTACCACCCGGCGCAATGAAGGCGGCACGGGACTTGGCCTTCATATCGTCTATAACCTCGTCACCCAGCAGCTTGGCGGCCGGATGATGCTGGAATCCAAGCTGGGACAAGGCACCACTTTTCGCATTATCATGCCCCGCGTCGCCAAGGGCGGCGCGCAAAGCACAGAAAGTGACGGATCTTCGCAATGGCCGAACAGGACGATGTCCTCCACCTGATCGACGATACCGGTACCGCGTCGGAGGACAGCAACGCCCGGAAATGGAAGATCGCGGTCATCGATGACGATCCGGCCGTGCATGACGGCACGCGTTTCGCGCTGTCGGACTACAGCCTGAACGGCCAGGGCCTGGAGATCCTGTCGGCGTATTCCGCGGCCGAAGGGCGCAAGCTGATGGCCGAGCACCGCGACATCGCCGCCGTGCTGCTCGACGTCATCATGGAGACCGACGTCGCCGGCCTCGAGCTGGTCGAGTTCATCCGCAACGAGATCCGTAACGAGACCGTGCGCATCATCCTTCGCACCGGCCAGCCCGGCCAGGCGCCGGAGCGGCGCGTCATCGTGCAGTACGACATCAACGACTACAAGGCCAAGACCGAGCTCACCGCCGACAAGCTGTTCACCTCGCTGACCGCGGCGCTGCGCTCCTACCAGCAGCTCGAGCGCATGGTGCAGACGCGGCGCGGGCTCGAGATCATCATCGACGCCGCGTCCACGCTGTACGACTTCAAGTCGATGCAGCGGCTCGCCGAAGGCGTCCTGACCCAGCTCGCTTCGCTGCTCAACGTCGACTGCGCCGGCATCCTGGTGCTGCGCGACAATGGCGGCATCGATCCCGAGCTCTCGGTGCTCGCCGGCAGCGGCTGCTACAGCCGCTTCATCGGCACCACCTCGTCGAAGGCGCTCGACCCCGAGCTGCGCGAGATGGTGGAGGCCGCGTTCCAGCGCCGCAAGAACGAATTCGCCGACCATCGCAGCGTGATCTATTTGCGCACCGGATCCGGCCGCGAGGTCGTGGTGCTGCTCCAGGCCGAGCGCGATCTGTCGGAGACCGACCGTTCGCTGGTCGAGATCTTCTCCTCGAGGCTCTCGATCGCCTTCGACAACGTGATCCTCTATCAGCAGCTGCAGGACGCCAACACCCAGCTGGAGGACCGCGTCGCCCAGCGCACCCGCGCGCTGATGCAGGCCAACCGCCGCCTCTCGGCGCAATGGCTGCGGCTGCAGCGCGCCAACGGCTTCAAGAACGAGATCCTCGGCACGGTCGCGCACGACCTGAAGAACCCGCTCGGCGTCATTCTCGGCCGCACCGAGATGCTGAAGGAGCTGATCTCGACCGGCGCCTCGGAAAGCGGCGTCGTCGCCCAGGTCGACCACATCCGCGACGCCACCAAGCGCCTGACCACGATGGTCGATCATTTGATCTCGGACGCGATGGCGGATGCCTTCGACATCACTATCCGCCGCGAGCCGGTCGACGTCGCCGCCCTGGTCAAGGAGGTCGCCGAGGCCAACCAGCCGCTCGCCGTCAACAAGCAGCAGGCGATCAGCGTCACGGCGCCGCCCAACATCGTCACCATGTGCGACACCGACCGCATCCGCGAGGCGATCGACAATCTCATCAGCAACGCCATCAAATATTCGCCGATCGGCGGCAAGATCGACGTCACCGTGGTCCACGAGGGCAGCGACACCATCGTCAGCGTCAGCGATGAGGGCGCCGGCCTGTCGCCGGAGGACCTCGGCCGCCTGTTCGGCCGGTTCCAGCGGCTGTCGGCCAAGCCGACCGCCGGGGAGAGCTCGACGGGACTTGGGCTCTCCATCGTCAAGCGTATCATCGACATGCACGGCGGCGAGGTGACCGCCGAGAGCGAGGGTCCCGGCAAGGGCTCGACCTTCACCATCACCCTCCCTGCGACTGAAACGCCGTGATGCCAAAGCCCGTGATGCAAAGACCATGACTCAAAGCCAGCACATCATGATCGTCGACGACGAGGCCCCGGCCCGGGAGATGGTCGGCGATTACCTCAAGATGCACGGCTTCACCGTGACGCTGTGCGACGGCGGCAAGTCCTTGCGCGCCGCGATCCAGGGCAGCATGCCCGACCTCGTCGTGCTCGACCTCAACATGCCCGAGGAAGACGGGCTCTCGATCATCCGCGACCTCAAGAGCCGCATCAACGTGCCCGTGATCATGCTGACGGCGACCGCGAGCCCGATCGACCGCGTCGTCGGCCTCGAGCTCGGCGCCGACGATTACGTGGCAAAGCCCTGCGAGCTGCGCGAGCTGATGGCGCGCATCCGCTCGGTGCTGCGGCGGAGCGGACCGGCAAAGGCGGCAGAGGCGCCGGCGGCGAAGTCGGACAAGGAGCAGCTGGTGCGCTTCGGCACCAAATGGCTCGACCTCGAAGCGCAGGCCTTGCGCGACGACGAGGGCAACGAGCATCCGCTCACCGCCTCCGAGTTCGGGCTGCTCAAGGTGTTCGCGGCCAATCCGAAGCGCGTGCTGTCGCGCGAGCGCCTGCTCGAGCTTGCCAACGCCCGCGACGCCGAAGCCTTCGACCGCGCGGTCGATCTGCGCATCATGCGCATCCGCCGCAAGATCGAGCCCGACCCGGCCAAGCCCGCCGTGATCCGCACCATCCGCGGCGGCGGCTATCTGTTCTCGCCGCAGGGCGAGAAGGCGTAGGCCAGACTTACACTCGGCCGTCATCCCGGGGCGCGCATCGCGCGAGCCCGGGATCCATAACCACAAGCCGTGGGTTTGGCGAAGACTCGGAGTTGGCAAGCTCGCGCGACACGTCTTCCTGGGGTTATGGGTCCCGGGCTCGCTTCGCGCCCCGGGACGACAGCGGTGGGCGCGGCGCGACAAAACGCAATCCCCCAAAATACGTTCCGCGGCGCGCCCGTCCGGGCCCGAATCCCACCCCCGTAGTTTCCGTACGTTGAAATCACGCGACTTTTTGCCTCGAATGTTTCGTCGCAGCGGTTGCCGCGAAACAATTTGGCGGCGCACGAAACCATTTTCCGCTTTTCGTGCAGACGTCCCGAAACGTTGGCTCATTAACACTTTGACCCAAGGAAACGCCGCTCGGTTGCGGCGCTACGGGGAGCCAAGTCCATGCCGAACGTCATCGCCATCAACGCCCAAGCCAGCCAGAGCATCATCGCCGCTCAGGCGACCTCGGACGACATGCTCCTCGAAAGCATTGCGGGCGGCAATCGGACCGCCATGCACATCCTTTACTGCCGGCACAATGTGCGGGTGTACCGCTTCATCCTGCGCATCGTGCGCGATGCCACCACGGCGGAAGATCTGGTCAGCCAGGTGTTTCTGGACGTGTGGCGGACCGCAGGCCAGTTCCAGGGCCGCTCGCAGGTGTCCACCTGGCTGCTCTCGATCGCCCGCTTCAAGGCGCTGACTGCAATGCGCCAGCGCCGCTTCGAGGACATCGATCAGGAGGACGTGCGTCAGATCCCGGACGATTGCGACACGCCGGAGACCTCGCTCGACCGCAGCGACACCAGCGCCATCCTGCGCGCCTGCGTGCAGAAGCTGTCGCCGGCGCACCGCGAGATCATCACCCTGGTCTATTACCACGAGAAGTCGGTGGAGGAGGTCGGCCAGATCATCGGCATCCCCCAGAGCACGGTGAAGACCCGGATGTTCTACGCTCGCAAGCAATTGGCCGATTTGCTTAAGGGCGCCGGCGTCGACCGTTTCGCCGCTTAACAATAATGATTTCAAAGGGATAGGACCTCCGCTTTGGCCCTCTCCCCGGACACGGAAGCGTTACCGCCGGCGAAACAATTGAAACAAACGACAACATCAGGCGGAAAAACTTCCCCTCTATAAAGCTCCCATACGGTTTCGTTAAACCTCCCAAGACCTCCAGCGACCCGGACGATGCCCCGTCCGGGTCGTTTTATTTGGGCCCGAATGGTTGCCGTGGGTCCCGCCTCTCCCGCTTGCAAGCGGGGGAGGGAGCGCAGCGCCGCCGTGGCGAACTGAATGCCTCAAAGGCCCCGTCACGAAGGCGTGACGCGTCGTAACGACCGCCGCATCCATCTCGAACTGCCCTCGTGACCTCCCTCACGAGTGCCTCATGCTCGACCTGCTCTTTGCTCTCCTCGCCGGCATCCTCACCATCGCCGCGCCCTGTACGCTGCCGATGTTGCCGATCCTGCTCGGCGCCTCGATCGGGCGCGCGGGGCATCTGCGACCCGCGATGATCGCGCTCGGCTTCGTCTTTTCCTTCTCGATGGTCGCGCTGGCGCTCGGGGCGATCACGCGGGCTTTCGATTTCGATGCGAACGTGCTGCGCGAGGCGGCTGCGGTCCTGCTGCTCGCCTTCGGCCTGTTGATGCTGTGGCCGGCGCCGTTCGAATGGCTGTCGATCCGGATCAACGGCTGGCTCGATCTCGGCAACACCGGCGCCACGCAGCGCGAGGGCGCAATCGGTGGGCTGATCCTCGGCACGACGCTGGGCCTGGTCTGGACGCCCTGCGCAGGGCCCGTGCTCGGCTCGATCCTGACGCTGGTTGCGACATCGAGGAATCTCGGCTGGGCCGGCACGCTGCTGGTCGCCTATGCCATTGGCGCTGCGATCCCGATGCTGGCGATCGCCTACGGCGGACAGGCCGCGACCACGCATGTGCGCAGTCTCGCGCGCATCTCACCACGCCTCCAGCAGGGCTTTGGCGTCGTCGTGATCGGCTTCGCGGTCGCCGCTTATTTCCAATACGACACGCTGATCGTGGCGTGGCTCACCGGCTTCTACCCCACCGGCCAGATCGGCCTGTGATTCCCTCATCTTCACCGGAGGACGCTTTCCATGACTCTCAAGCTGCTCGCAATGTCTGCTGCCCTGATCGGCATTACAGTGACCGGCGCCGTCATCCCCGGCATCTGCGACGAGGCCGCACGCGCCGCGCCTGTCGTCACCGCCGCCGCGAACCAGCAGGCCGCGCCCGACTTCACAGGCATCACCAACTGGTTCAACTCGAAGCCGCTTCATATCGCCGATCTCCGCGGCAAGGTCGTGCTGGTCAATTTCTGGACCTATGGCTGCGTCAACTGCGTCAACACGCTGCCGCATGTCACCGGCCTCTACGCCAAGTACCGGGATCGAGGCCTCGTCGTGGTCGGCGTGCACACGCCGGAATTCCCGTTCGAGCGCTCCGCCGCCAACGTGCAGGCCGCGCTGAAGCGCCATGGCATCACCTATCCGGTGGCGCAGGACAACGAGTCCAAGACCTGGAACGCCTATCGCAATCAATATTGGCCGGCGCAATACATCGTCGACCAGAGCGGCAAGATCGTGTTCCAGCACGCCGGCGAAGGCAGCTATGACGAGATCGATCGCACGGTGGCCAAGCTGCTGAACGCGAGCAGCTGACGCCGCACGGTCATCGCGCGGCGGGCTTCAATTGTCGCCCTTGTTGCTTGACTCCACGGAGCCGTCCGTGGAGTTTCGCAACCGACGCAATCAGCCGCCCGCAATGGACGCGACCACCAGTACCGACATCCGCCTTCGTGAAGGTTCCTCGATCGCGCAGCGGCTGATCATGGCCGGCTGTGCGGCCGCGGTTGCACTGTGTTTCACGCCCGGTCTGTTCACACACGACACCCTGGAAATCGTCATCTCGTCGGTCGCGCTGCTCGTCGGCGCGGGGTTCGTCGTCGGCATCATGATGGCGCCGGCGGTGGTGTGGATCATCACGCCGGACGAGATCCTGATCGGCCAGCAGCGGCCGTTCGGAAAGCTGAGGACGCGCCTCGTCGGCAAGGACGAGATCGCGGCGCTGCAGGTCCCCGGCAGCAAGCGGGTGAAGGCTCGCTTCCAGCTCGCCTTCACGCTGGACTCGGGCGAGCGGCTGACTTCGCCGCCGATTTCCGATGTCACCCATGTCCGCGACACCGTGGCGTGGATCGCGGCGCATTTCGACGTTCCCAATGTCGAGGTGCCGAGCAACCCGCTCGATGCCAGCAATCCCGAGATGCATCTCGGCGAGCCTCTCGAGGCGTTTCCGGCACGGGAGATCCGCATCGTCGCACTGCTTGCGGTGGCCTTGTCCGCAGCCCCCTATGCCTACAAGCTGTGGCGCGGCCTCTCACCGAGCCATGTCGATATCCTGCTGCTGCCGCTGGGTGCGATCGCCGCATTCGCCGTCTATCGCTATGCTAATCTCGCCACCGGCGCGTTCTGGATCATCGGGCCGAACGATATTCGCGTCGAGCGCCTATGGGGGGACGGCAGCCTGCGCGCCGACCGCATCTCCGGACCCGACGTCAAGACGATCACGGTCGAGCGACGCGGGCGCTCCGAGGACGAGCATTGCATCGTGGTGATCCGGCTGCATTCGGGGCGGCGGTTTCGCAGCCCCCGCATCGGCTCGCGGGTCGAGGCCCGCGCCGTGGGAGCCGAGATCGTGCGGCGGCTCGGGATCCCGGCGGAGAGCAACAAGATCTGACTGGCATTCAGTGCCACTTATTCGAAGTTGGTCTTTCGGCGCACTCGGTCTCAGCCTCTCCCGCTTGCGGGAGAGGTCGCCGCGAAGCGGCGGGTGAGGGCTCTTTCCGCATCGGGAGTGTCCCTTCGCGGAGATACCTCTCCCCAGCCCTCCCCCGCATCCGGGGGAGGGAGCTCACCTCCCGAGCGGCAACATCTAAGCTTTTCGCGCCATCCCCTGTTCGTGGCATTGCGCCGAGCCCGTCAAAAAACCAAAGCATTCTCGTGACATGCCAGGGTGGCGCGCCATCAACTTGCCATGAACTTGCCCCTCAGGTTTGATGGTTCCGAATGATTTGCGCTGTGGCAGCGGGGAGAGCTTGAATGACGGATTTTCGTCGCCTGACCGGGATTTTCGTGGCTGCGATGGGACTGGTCCTGTCCACGCCGCACGCCTTCGCCCAGCAGCCGGACCGCGGCGACGAGCCGGGCCTGATCGCCGATGACGGATACCAGCTCGAGCCGGAATGGCAGAAGCAGGTGGTCTACTTCCGCACCACCGAGCCGCCGGGCACGATCATCGTCTCGACGGCCGAACGTCACCTCTATTTGGTGCAGCCCGGCGGGCGCGCCATCCGCTACGGCATCGGCGTCGGCCGCGACGGATTCCAGTGGCAGGGGCTGGTGACCATCACCAACAAGAAGGAATGGCCGGACTGGACGCCGCCGCCGGAGATGATCCAGCGCCAGCCCTATCTGCCGCGCTTCATGGCCGGTGGGCCCGGCAATCCCCTGGGCGCCCGCGCCATGTATCTCGGCACCACCGTCTACCGCATCCACGGCACCAACCGACCCGACACGATCGGCACCAAGGTGTCGTCGGGCTGCTTCCGCCTGGTCAACGCCGACGTCGCCGACCTCTACGATCGCGTCCCTCTCGGCACCAAGGTCGTCATTCGGCAGAAGCCCGAGCTGTAACGGCCACAGGTTTGAGCATGATCCCTCGGGATCATGCTCCGTGCCCTCCTCCCATTCCCTTTCCGATACTTTCGAGAGAGCAACATGATGCGCACTTTTCGTGGCGGCCTGCTGATCGGGCTCGCCGTCGCCGTGCTGGTCGCTATTGCGGCCATCATTTACGAGTTCTACGACACGCGCACCCTGAAGCGCACGGTTCGCCGCGGCGAGGTGCTGTGCGGCGTCAACAAGGGCCTGCCGGGCTTCTCGATCCCCGACGACAAGGGCAACTGGACCGGCTTCGACGTCGACTTCTGCCGCGCGGTGGCTGCTGCGATCTTCAACGACCCCGGCAAGGCGAAGTTCGTTCCGCTCGACGCCAACGAGCGCTTCAAGGAGCTGCAGAGCCGCAAGGTGGACATCCTCTCGCGCAACACGACCTGGAGCATGGCGCGCGAGCTCGACTACGATTTGTATTTTCCGGCCGTGGCCTATTACGACGGCGTCGGCTTCATGGTGCCGCGCACGCGCAACAAGGAGACCTCGCTGGACCTGGCAGACAGCAAGGTCTGCGTACAGACCGGAACCACGACGACCCTCAACGTCGCCGATTACTTCCGCGTCAACAACATGAAGTATGAAGAGGTGAAGTTCGAAAAGCTCGACGACGTGGTGAAGGCCTACGACACCGGCAGGTGCGACACGTTCTCCGCCGACGTTTCTCAGCTCTATGCTCTGCGGCTGAACCTCTCGAAGCCCGGCGACCACATGATCCTGCCGGACATGATCTCGAAGGAGCCGCTCGCCCCCGTCGTGCGCCAGCGCGACGACGACTGGATGATGATCGTGAAGTGGACGCTGTATGCGATGATCAACGCCGAGGAGCTCGGCGTCACTTCGGAGAACATCGACGAGGCCCTGAAGTCGAAGAAGCCGGACGTGATGCGCCTCGTCGGCACCGAAGGCCGCTACGGCGAGCAGCTCGGCCTCACCAAGGACTGGGCCGCGCGTATCATCCGGCACGTCGGCAACTACGGCGAGATGTATGATCGCAACATCGGCGAAAAGTCGAAGCTGAAGATCCCGCGCGGCATGAACCAGCTGTGGAACGCAGGCGGCGTGCAGTACGCACCGCCGATGCGGTAAAAGGGCACTGTCCTTCGTCATTGCGAGGAGCGCAGCGACGAAGCAATCCAGACTGTCTCCGCGGAAAGATTCTGGATTGCTTCGCTGCGCTCGCAATGACGGGATTGGAGAAAGCGCGTCCTACGACCTCAACCGCCGTAGCCCGGATGGAGCGTAGCGCAATCCGGGGCGGTCTCGCCGTGAGAAAGAACCCGGATTTCGCTGCGCTCCATCCGGGCTACAGGATCGTTAATACCCCCGCGACCTGGCCAGCTGCTCGGTGTGGTAGTTGGCGTCGCCGAACAGCTCCTCGCAGACACGGGCGCGCTTCATGAAGAAGCCGATGTCGAACTGGTCGGTCATGCCCATGCCGCCGTGCATCTGCACGCCTTCCTGCACCGCCCGCGTGGCGGTGGTGCCGGCGCGGGCTTTTGCCACGGCGACGGCGGGTGCGGCCTTGACGACGTCGGCATCCAGCGCCTGCAGCGCTTTCATGGTGGCGGCGCGGGTGATCTCGATGTCGATATAGAGCTCGGCGGCGCGATGCTGCAGCGCCTGGAATTCGCCGATCAGCTTGCCGAACTGCTTGCGGCTCTTCAGATATTCGACGGTGCGGCCAAACACCTCGTCGCTGAGGCCGACCATTTCGGCGGCGACCGCGCCGCGGCCGATATCGAGCACGCCGTCGAGCAGGCCGGCCGCCTGGTCGACTTCGCCGAGCACGCTGTCGGCGGTGACCTCGACATTGGCGAACTCGATCCGCGCTGCATTGTGCGCATCGACCATGATGGTCCGCTCGATCGCGACGCCCTTGGCCTTGGGATCGACCAGGAACAGCGTCAGGCCCTCGCGCTCGCCGGCAGCGCCCGCGGTGCGCGCGGCGACGATGAGGAGATCGGCGACATGGCCGTCGACCACCAGCGCCTTGGCGCCGGAGAGCTTGAAGCCGTTGCCGGCGCGCACGGCCCTGAGGCTGGTCTGCAGCGGGCGATGCTTGGCGCCCTCGTCGATCGCGAGCGTCGCGAGCAGCGAGCCGCTTGCGATCCTCGACAGATATTCCGATTTCTGCGCGGCATTGCCGCCGCGAGTCAGCACTGACGCCGCCACCACCGACGTCGCGAGGAAGGGCGATGGCATCAAGGTACGGCCGATCTCCTCCATGACAATTCCGGCCTCGACGTAGCCGAGACCGCTGCCGCCGAACTCTTCCGGCACGAGCAAGCCGGCAAACCCCATCTCGGCGAAGGAATGCCAGAGATCCCTGGAGAAGCCGGTGGGGTCCTTGCTGTCGCGCAAGTGGCGCAGGTGCGACACCGGCGCCTTGTCGCTGATCAGCCCGCGCGCGGAATCGCGGAGCATGGATTGTTCTTCGGTGAGGACGAGGGCCATGTGCTTGTTTCCGATTCGAAATCTATCTGGTTCGTCATTCCGGGATGGCCCGAAGGGCCAGGCCCGGAATCCATCGCGCGGCAGAGTTGGTCGATGAATGGATTCCGGGCTCGCGCTTCGCGCGCCCCGGAATGACGGGTGATGAGAGCGTGCTCACGCCCCCGGCAGATCCAAAATCCGCTTGGCGACGATGCCGAGCATGACCTCGCTCGTGCCGCCTTCGATCGAATTGGCCTTGGTGCGCAGCCAGGCGCGCGGACGGGCGCCCTGCCTGGAGCGCTCGCTCTCCCATTCCAGCGCGTCGACGCCGCCCGCCGACATCAGGATCTCGTGCCGGCGCTTGTTGAGCTCGGTGCCGTAATATTTCATGGCCGAGGAGAACGCCGGATGCGCCTGGCCGGCCTTGGCGAGATCGACCGCGCGCTCGGCGCAGGCAGCCAGCGCGGCTTCATCGACGTCGAAGCTGGCGATCTTCCCGCGCAGCATGGAATCATCGAGCCGCCCCTGCGCATCGGTGCCGACCGAGTCGGCCGCGATCTGGCCGAGCGGCCGGCCGACACCGCGCTCGCCCATGCCTGAGATCATCGCACGCTCGTGCTGGAGCAGATATTTCGCAACGTCCCAGCCGCGGTTGATGGTGCCGACCACATGCGACTTCGGCACGCGGACATTGTCGAAGAAGGTCTCGCAGAACGGCGAGTAGCCGGAGATCAAGAGGATCGGCTTGGTCGAGACGCCCTTCGAAGCCATGTCGAACAGGATGAAGCTGATGCCGTCGTGCTTCTTGGCGGTCGGATCGGTGCGGACCAGGCAGAAGATCCAGTCGGCGTAATTGGCGTAACTCGTCCAGATCTTCTGGCCGTTGATGATGAAGTCGTCGCCGTCGCTCTCGGCGCGGGTCTGCAGCGAAGCGAGGTCGGAGCCGGCGTTCGGCTCGGAATAGCCCTGGCACCAGCGGATCTCGCCCGCCGCGATCTTCGGCAGATGCTCCTTCTTCTGGGCGTCGTTGCCGTATTTCAGGAGCGCCGGCCCAAGCATCCAGATGCCGAAGCTCGACAGCGGCGGGCGCGCGCCGATCCGCGCCATCTCCGCACGCAGCACCTTGTGCTCGGCAGCGCTTAGGCCACCGCCGCCATACTCCTTCGGCCAGTCGGGCACGGTCCAGCCCTTGTCGCGCATGCGCTCGAACCAGATGCGCTGCGGCTCGGACGAGAATTTTGCGTTGCGTCCGCCCCAGAACACGTCGGCATCGGACGTTGCGGGCTTGCGCATCTCCGGCGGGCAATTGGCTTCCAGCCAGGCGCGTGTCTCGTTGCGGAATGTTTCGAGATCGGCGGATTCAGACTCGCTGGTTTTGAGATCGGTCATTGGTCGCTTCCATCACCCGGAATTCGAATTGTTGCCGGCGAGTCTGGGCCAAGCCCCCGCGGAATTCAACCACTTATCGGTTATAGTCAGTGCTGCGGCGAGCCTTGAAAACAAAGAGGAAACGACAATGCGCCTAAGACTTCTTTCGCCTGGCGAAATGAACGAGAGCCAGCGGCAGACCTATGACGAGTCGATCGCCGGCAAGCGCGGCAAGCCGCCGGCGCCGATGATGGCCTGGCTGAACAGCCCCGAGATGGCGCGCCACGCCACGCGGCTCGGCGAGGTCATGCGCTTCGACACGATCTTCCCGGCGAAACTTTCGGAGATCGCGATCCTGGTGACGGCGCGGCACTGGACCGCGCATTACGAATGGTATGCGCACAAGCGCCTGGCGCTCGCCGGCGGCATGAAGGGCGAGATCATCGACGCTATCCGCGACCGCCGCACGCCCGACTTCGACGACCCCAAGGCCAAGATGATCTACGATCTCGCGAAGTCGCTGCACGAGGGCCACGGCGTCGAGAAGGGACTCTACGACGACGCCGTGAAGCTGCTCAGCGAACGCGGCGTCGTCGAGGTGATCGGGCTGTGCGGCTATTACACGCTGGTGTCGATGACTCTGAACACCTTCGAGTTCGGCCTGCCCGAAGGCGAGGTGTCGGAGCTGGCTTAAAGCATGATCCGGAAAAGTGTGAAGCGGTTTTCCGAAAAGATCATGCTCAAACAATAACCTAAAGCGCGATGACGATTCATCCTAGTCGCATCGCGCTTTAGTTTCCCATTCGGAAACGATGGGTTTCGCGTTTGGCCGTCGCACTGGCTCGATGCGGGGCTTACGTGCATGTTTTCGAGGGAGCATCTACATGTCGCAAAGCCCAGTCATTCCTGCCGGCACCAGGATCGGCCACGTCCACCTCAAGGTCGCCGATCTCGATCGTGCGCTCGGCTTCTATTGCGGCGTGCTCGGCTTCGAGCTGATGCAGCGAATGGGCTCGGGCGCGGCCTTCATCTCGGCCGGCGGCTATCATCACCACATCGGGCTCAACACCTGGGAGAGCAAGGGCGGCTCGCCGCCGCCGCCAGGCACCACCGGGCTCTATCACACCGCTATCCTGTTTCCGACGCGCCCCGCGCTGGCGGATGCGCTGCATCGGGTGCTCACGGCCGGGATTGCGCTCGATGGCGCCAGCGACCACGGCGTCAGCGAGGCGCTCTACCTGCGCGACCCCGATCAGAACGGCGTGGAGCTATATTGGGACAAGCCGCGGGAGCAATGGCCGTTCGGGCCTGACGGGAAGCTCGCGATGTTCACCAAGCGGCTGGATGTCGAAGCGCTGTTGCGGCAGCGGGAGGGGTGAGATGCATTGAGCGGAATGGCTCTAGGTTGAATCGATTGCCACGGGCTCGGTGCACCCTCTCCCGCAAGCGGGAGAGGGTGCGCACCTCCGTCGTGGCGCGATCAAGCGTCATTCGTCGAAATCAGCCCGGCGCGAGGAGCGCCGTTGCCGTCCTGCGTGCGCCGAGCGATCAGCGCCCCGCGTCCATATCCCCCGCCTCGCGCTGGCCGCTGAGCCAGAGCGCGAGCAGGGTCCAGAACGCGCCGGACAGCAGATACGCACCCGAGGCGATGACGCCGAGATTGGTGGCGAGCAGCAGCGCGACCAGCGGGGCGAAGCCGGCGCCGAACAGCCAGGCCATGTCGGAGGTCAGCGCGGACGCCGTATAGCGATAGGCCTGCCGGAAGTTCGAGGCGATCGCGCCCGACGACTGGCCGAAGGACAGGCCGAGCAGGATGAATCCGATCACCATGTAGATGGTCTCGCCGAACGCGCCGGCGTCGAGCAGCTGCGGCGCGAAGCCGCTGTAGACGGCGATCGCGATCGCCGATCCCATCAGCAGCGACTTGCGGCCGACCCGGTCGGCAATGATGCCGGAGGCCACGATCGCGGCGACGCCGAACACGGCGGCGACGATCTCGATGATCAAGAAGCGCACCGGGCTTTCGCGGGTGAACAGGAACACCCAGGACAGCGGAAACACCGTAACCATGTGGAACAGCGCAAAGCTCGCCAGCGGCGCGAACGCACCGAGCATGATGGTCTGGCCTTCGCGCGCGACCGTCTCCGAGATGCGCGAGGGCTGCAATTCGCGGGTCTCGAACAGCGTGGCGTATTCTTCCGTGGTGACCATGCGCAGGCGCGCGAACAGCGCGACGACGTTGATGGCGAAGGCGACGAAGAACGGATAGCGCCAGCCCCAGTCGAAGAAGTCATCGGCCGATAGGAGACCGGCGAAATAGGCGAACAGCGCGCTCGCCACGATCAGCCCGAGCGGGGCGCCGAGCTGCGGCACCATCGCGTACCAGCCGCGCTGGGAGGCCGGCGCATTCAGCGCCAGCAGCGAGGCCATGCCGTCCCAGGCGCCGCCCCAGGCCAGGCCCTGTGCGATGCGCGCCAGTGCCAGCAGCCAGATCGCGGCGACGCCGATCTCCTGATAGCCGGGCAGGAACGCGAGCGCGACGGTGGCGGTGCCGAGCAGGAACAGCGCCGAGATCAGCTTGGCCGTCTTGCCGTATTCCCGGTCGACGGTCATGAAAATGACGGTGCCGATCGGCCGGGCCATGAAGGCCAGCGCGAAGATCATGAAGGAATAGAGGGTGCCGGTCAGCTCGCTCGCGAACGGGAACACCAGGCGCGGAAACACGATCACCGACGCGATCGCGAAGACGAAGAAGTCGAAGAATTCCGAGGTGCGGCCGATGATGACGCCGATGGCGATCTCGCCGGGACTGGCCTGGTCGTGGCCGTGCTCGCCCGTGTGGAGGTCTGCCATTGCGGGGGTCTGTGCCGTCGCCATTCGTGCGCCCTTAACGTCCTGAAAACCAAAGCCGACCGCCCGGCGGGCGCCAGGCAATCTGCTCCTGTCTGGCCCAACCTCCCGCACTGCAACATTGGACAAATTGTCCAATGTCCGGATTGTTGCGCCGCAGCTACCCGTTGGCCCCGCAAAGGAAACTCATTCTCATAAGGCTCGGCCCGTGTCTCGTCTCAAGATCCTGGCGCTACTACCTCTGGCTGCCGCGGTCAGCGGCTGCGACTACGTCGTGCTGGCGCCAGCCGGCGATATCGCAGCGCAACAGCGCGACCTCGTCATCATCTCCACCGTCCTGATGCTGCTGATCGTCGTGCCCGTGATGGCACTGACGGTGCTGTTCGCCTGGCGCTACCGCCAGTCCAACACCGAGGCCCGCTACGAGCCGGACTGGGATCACTCGACCAAGCTCGAGCTGGTGATCTGGTCGGCGCCGCTTCTGATCATCGTCTGCCTCGGCGCGCTGACCTGGATGGGCACGCATCTGCTCGACCCCTATCGCACCCTCGGCCGCATTCATGCCGAGCGCGCGGTGGACAGGTCCAAGGCCCCGCTCGAGGTCGACGTCGTCGCGCTCGACTGGAAGTGGCTTTTCATCTACCCGGATTTCGGCATCGCCACCGTCAATGAGCTCGCAGCTCCGGTCGATCGCCCGATCACCTTCCGCATCACCGCGTCCTCGGTGATGAACTCGTTCTACATCCCCGCGCTCGCCGGCCAGATCTACGCGATGCCGGGCATGGAGACCAAGCTCCACGCCGTCGTCAACCACGCCGGCACCTACAAGGGCTTTTCGGCGAACTATAGCGGCGCCGGCTTCTCGGGCATGCACTTCAATTTCAAGGGCCTCGACGACAAGGGATTTGACGACTGGATCGCCAGCGCCAAGTCGGCCGGCGGCTCGCTCGGCCGCGCCGAATATCTCCAGCTGGAGAAGCCCAGCCAGAACGAGCCGGTGCGGCGCTTCGGCACGGTCGATGCCGATCTCTACCGCCTGATCCTCAACATGTGCGTCGAGACCGGCAAGATGTGCCAGAGCGAGATGATGGCGATCGACGCCAAGGGCGGCAACGGCCATCAGGGCCTGAACAACACGCTGCCGCTGACCTACGACAAGTATGCGCGCCGCGGCAGCCCGCTCGGACCCGAGCCGAGCTTCGTCGCCGGCACCTGCACGCCGGATGCGCCGCAGGGCAAGACCACCGCGTCCATCACGGCGCCCATCGACACCGCCCCGCTTCTCGGCGCCGGCCTGAAGCGGCCGTCGTTCACGCCGCTGAAGTCCTCGTCCTTCTTTCTCGGACAGCGTCCGAAGTCCGACTCCTAAAGAGAGTTCGCATGTCTCCTGATCTTCTCAAGCTCATCTTCGGCCGGCTCGGCCTCGAATCGCTGCCGCTGCACGAGCCGATCGTCGTCGGCACCTTCGTGGTGGTCGCGCTCGGCGGCGCCGCGCTGCTCGGCGGCCTCACCTATTTCCGCCTCTGGGGCTATCTCTGGCGCGAATGGTTCACCACGGTGGACCACAAGCGCATCGGCATCATGTACATGATCCTCGGCATCGTGATGTTGCTGCGCGGCTTCGCCGACGCACTGATGATGCGCGGCCAGCAGATGCTCGCGTTCAATGGCTCCGAAGGCTATCTCAACGCCCATCACTACGACCAGGTCTTCACCGCCCACGGCGTGATCATGATCTTCTTCGTGGCGATGCCGCTGGTCACGGGCCTGATGAACTACGTCGTGCCGCTGCAGATCGGCGCGCGCGACGTGTCGTTCCCGTTCCTGAACAATTTCAGCTTCTGGATGACGGTTGGCGGCGCGGTGCTGGTCATGGCCTCGCTGTTCATCGGCGAATTCGCCCGCACCGGCTGGCTGGCCTATCCGCCGCTGTCGAACATCGGCTACAGTCCCGACGTCGGCGTCGACTATTACATCTGGGCGCTGCAGGTTGCCGGCGTCGGAACGACGCTATCCGGCATCAACCTGATCTGCACCATCGTCAAGCTGCGCTGCCCCGGCATGACCATGATGAAGATGCCGGTGTTCACCTGGACCTCGCTCTGCACCAACGTGCTGATCGTCGCCTCCTTCCCGGTCCTGACCGTGGTGCTCGCGCTGCTGTCGCTCGACCGCTATGTCGGCACCAATTTCTTCACCAACGATTTCGGCGGCAGCCCGATGATGTACGTGAACCTGATCTGGATCTGGGGGCACCCCGAGGTCTACATCCTGGTTCTCCCGGCGTTCGGCATCTTCTCCGAGGTCACCTCGACCTTCTCGGGCAAGCGGCTGTTCGGCTACACCTCGATGGTCTACGCCACTGTGGTCATCACCATCCTGTCCTACCTGGTGTGGCTGCACCACTTCTTCACGATGGGCTCGGGCGCCAGCGTCAACTCGTTCTTCGGCATCACCACGATGATCATCTCGATCCCGACGGGCGCGAAGATGTTCAACTGGCTGTTCACGATGTATCGCGGCCGCATCCGCTACGAGCTGCCGATGATGTGGACCATCGCCTTCATGCTGACCTTCGTGATCGGCGGCATGACCGGCGTTCTGCTCGCGGTGCCGCCGGCCGACTTCGTGCTGCACAACAGCCTGTTCCTGATCGCGCACTTCCACAACGTGATCATCGGCGGCGTGGTGTTCGGCGCGTTCGCCGGCATCAACTACTGGTTCCCGAAGGCGTTCGGCTTCAAGCTCGATCCGTTCTGGGGCAAGATGTCGTTCTGGTTCTGGGTCACCGGCTTCTACCTGGCCTTCATGCCGCTCTACGTGCTTGGCCTGATGGGCGTGACCCGCCGCCTACGCGTGTTCGACGATCCGTCCTTGCAGATCTGGTTCGTCATCGCCGCGATCGGTGCCGTGTTCGTCTTCATCGGCATCCTCGCGATGCTGATGCAGTTCGCGGTCAGTCTGCTCAAGCGCGAGCAGCTCAAGGACGTCACCGGCGATCCCTGGGACGCGCGCACGCTGGAATGGGCGACCTCCTCGCCGCCGCCGGACTACAACTTCGCCTTCACCCCGGTCGTTCACGACAATGACGCCTGGTGGGACATGAAGCGGCGCGGCTATCAGCGTCCGCTCACCGGGTTCAAGCCGATCCACATGCCCAGCAGCACCGGCACCGGGATCATCCTCGCCGGCTTCGCCACCGTGATGGGCTTTGCTCTCGTCTGGTACATGTGGTGGCTCGCCGCTTTGAGCTTCGTCGCGATGCTCGCCGTCGGGATCGGCCACACCTTCAACTATCACCGCGACTTCGACATTCCGGCTGACGACGTCATCCGGACCGAGGATGCGCGCACCAAGCTGCTCGCCGGAGCCAAGTAAATGACCGTTGCCGTCAATCCCTCGCAGACCGGCGAGCCGGTCTTCTACCTCGCCGACGAGCATCCGCATCCGGAAGGCTGGAGCACCTCGCTCGGCTTCTGGATCTACCTGATGAGCGACTGCCTCATCTTCGCGATCCTATTCGCCACCTACGGCGTGCTCGGCGGCAATTACGCCGCCGGCCCCGCGCCGAAGGACCTATTCGACCTGAACCTGGTCGCGGTGAACACGTCGATGCTGCTGCTGTCGTCGATCACCTACGGCTTCGCCATGCTGACGATGCAGCAGAACAAGGTCGCCCAGACGCAAATCTGGCTGGCGATCACCGGCCTGTTCGGGGCCGCGTTCATCGGCATCGAGCTGTTCGAGTTCGCCCACATGATCCACGAGGGCGCTACCCCGCAGCGCAGCGCCTTCCTCTCCGCCTTCTTCACCCTGGTCGGCACCCACGGCCTGCACGTCAGCTGCGGCCTGATCTGGCTGGTGACGCTGATGGTGCAGGTCGGAAAGTTCGGCCTGATCGAGGCCAACCGCCGCCGCCTGATGTGCCTGTCGATGTTCTGGCACTTCCTCGACGTGGTCTGGATCGGCGTCTTCACCTTCGTCTATCTCCTGGGAGTTCTGCGATGAGCACCGATACCCACGCAGCCGGCGCGCACGACCATCACCACGAGGGCGGCCATTCCCACAGCACGTTCTCGGGCTACATGCTCGGCTTCGTGCTCTCGGTCGTGCTCACCGCGATCCCGTTCTGGCTGGTGATGAGCGGTGCGCTGCCGAGCAAGCAGATCACCGCGCTGGTGATCATGGCCTTCGCGATCGTGCAGATCGTCGTGCACATGGTCTACTTCCTGCACATGAACACGACGTCCGAGAACGGCTGGACCATGATGGCGCTGATCTTTACTATCGTGATGGTGGTGATCGCATTGTCGGGGTCGCTGTGGGTGATGAGCCACCTCAACAGCAACATGATGCCGATGCACCAGATGAGCGGCATGAAGTGAGCGAAACCGGGACCGTGGCGGGTGAGGACGGAGATGCGCGCAGCAAGGCTGCGCGATCGCCGTCCTTGTGGCTCACGATCCTCTCGCTCATTGCTTTCGTGCTTCTGATCGCGCTCGGCGTCTGGCAGATCGAGCGCCGCGCCTGGAAGCTGGCGCTGATCGACCGGGTCGAGCAGCGCGTCCACGCGCCGGCACAGCCGATCCCCTCGCCCGCATCATGGCCCGCCGTCAGCGCCGCAAGCGACGAATACAGGCATGTCAGCCTCAGCGGACGCTTCCTGCATGAGAGCGAGACGCTGGTTCAGGCCGTCACCGAGCAAGGCCCGGGCTATTGGGTGCTGACGCCGCTTGCGCGCGACGACGGCACGCTGGTGCTGATCAACCGCGGCTTCGTGCCCCCCGAGCGACGCGACGCATCGACGCGCCGGGACGGCAATCCGCAAGGTCGGGTGGAGATCACCGGCCTGCTGCGCATCACGGAGCCGAAGGGCGGTTTCTTGCGGACCAACGTGCCGCAGCACAACCGCTGGTACTCGCGGGACGTCGCCGCCATTGCGGCGGCGCGCGGCCTGCGCGAGGTCGCGCCCTTCTTCGTGGACGCCGACGCCGGATCACAAATTGCCGGCGGCCCAATCGGCGGATTGACCGTGATCCGCTTTCCCAATAACCACCTGATCTACGCGCTGACGTGGTTTGCCCTGGCTTTCATGCTGGCCGGCCGGCTTTTCGTCATGTTCGGCGGCGGGCTGTTCCGCCGCAAGCGCTTCGTCCACGACAAGGCCGGCGGCCCGGGTGCCGTCGCCCGCAGGACGGGATCAGATGCTGGAACGATCGTCGAGCCGACCTGACGACGGGAAAACGCTTTCCCAGACGCTTGGGCGTGATGGGCAGGCCGTCACGCTGCAATCGCAGGCCGACGCGCGCAGCGAGTTGATCGGCGCCATGCCGACCGAGGACGAGACCAACCGCAAGAACATGGCGCTGCTGATCCAGCTGCGCTGGACCGCGGTGGTCGGCCAGATCGTGACCATCGGTGCCGTGCATTTCGGCCTCGGCATTCCCCTGCCGCTGGAGCGGATGGGCGCGGTGATCGGCGCGCTGGTGCTGCTCAACGTCTCCAGCCTGGTCTGGGTGCGCCATCGCGCCGCGATCACCAACAACGAGCTCCTGGTCGCCTTGATGCTGGACGTCGCCGCGCTGACCGCGCAGCTCTATCTCTCCGGCGGCGCCACCAACCCCTTCACCTCGCTGTTCCTGCTCCAGGTGACGCTCGGCGCGGTGCTGCTTGATGCCCGCTCGACTTGGTCGCTGGTGGCGCTGACCTGCGCGAGCTTTGTCTGGCTGACATTGGCCTACCGGCCGCTCGACCTGCCGCCCAATCCGCTCAGCGAGACCTATACGCTGACAGTGCTCGGCATGCTCATGGGATTCGTGCTCAACGCCGTGCTGCTCGTCGTGTTCGTCACCCGCATCAACAGGAACTTGCGCGAGCGCGACGCGCATCTGGCGGCGCTGCGCCAGCATGCCGCCGAGCAGGACCATATCGTGCGCATGGGCCTGCTCGCCTCCGGCGCGGCCCATGAGCTCGGCACGCCGCTCGCCTCGCTCTCGGTGATCCTCAGCGACTGGCGCCGCATGCCCGATCTCGCCGCCGATCAGGAGCTCGCCGAGGACCTCGCGGAAATGGAGACGTCGCTGCAGCGCTGCAAGTCGATCGTCACCGGCATCCTGGTGTCGGCGGGCGAAGCGCGCGGTGAAGGCTCCTCGCCGACGACGGTGACGGCCTTCGTCACCGCGCTGGTCGACGAATGGCGCAATGCGCGCTCGGCCCGCACGCTCTACTTCGTCAACACCTTCGGCGAGGACGTCGCAATCGTCTCCGACGTCGCGCTGAAGCAGGTCATCTTCAACGTGCTCGACAACGCCTACGAGGTCTCGCGCGAATGGATCGAGCTCGTCACCGAGCGCGAGGGCGACAATCTCGTTCTGTCGATCTCCGACCGCGGCCCCGGCTTTGCGCCGGAGATGCTGGCGCAGCTGGGGAAACCCTACCAGTCGAGCAAGGGCCGCGCCGGCGGCGGGCTCGGCCTGTTCCTGGTGGTGAACGTCGTGCGCAAATTGGGCGGCACCGTGACCGCCGAGAACCACAGGAAGCGCGGCGCCACGGTGCGCCTCACGCTGCCGCTCGCAACATTGGCGATCGGAGGGAATTTTGACGTCTGACCGTTCGCTCATCGTCGTCGAGGACGATGCGGGTTTTGCCCGCACGCTGAAGCGCTCATTCGAGCGCCGCGGCTACGAGGTTGTGCTCGCCGCCTCGATCGAGGAGGTGCGCCAGGTGCTGGAGGAGCGCTCCTTCGGCCATGCCGTGGTCGACCTCAAGCTCGGCGGCGCCTCGGGCCTCGCCTGCGTCGAGCTGCTGCACACGCACGATCCCGACATGCTGATCGTGGTGCTGACCGGCTTCGCCAGCATCTCCACCGCCGTCGAGGCGATCAAGCTAGGGGCCTGCCACTATCTGGCAAAGCCGTCGAACACCGACGACATCGAGGCCGCCTTCCACAAGGCCGAAGGCAACGCCGAGGTCGCGCTCGATACGCGGCCGACCTCGATCAAGACACTGGAATGGGAACGCATCCACCAGACTTTGATCGAGACCGAGTTCAACATCTCGGAAGCGGCCCGCCGGCTCGGCATGCACCGGCGGACACTGGCGAGGAAGCTCGAGAAGCGCCCCGTGAAGTAGGAGCGCGCCGAGGCTCCCCTGCTTCCCTATTTGCCGAACCGCGCGATCAATTCGGCCAGCGCAACGTGACCCTTGCACGATCCCGTTCCCGGATCAGAGCCGCCGTCCTCCAGAGCGGTGGCATAGAGGACCGCGGGATCGGCCTCGAGGCGAGCTCGCAGCGCCGCCAGCTTCGGCCAGCGGCTCTTCTCCGCGACCGCGTGGAAGTCGAGCCAACGCGCGACGCCGACGAGCACGGCGTCGGCGAGGGTCGGCCGCTCTCCGAGCACGAATTCCCGCGTTCCGATCATTTCTTCGAGCTTGTCATGACGCTCGATGACCCTTGCTGTGCCAAAGGCACGCAGGACCGACTTCGCGGCAGGCTCCATGGCTTCGGCTTCCAAGGCGGCCCACAGCGGTGCGAAGGCGGCGGTGAAACCGGTATTCACGAACGCCATGAGCTGATGCATGCGATCGGCTTGCCGCGACAGCGGATCGAAGCTGATGCGCCGTTCGACGTCCCTGGCCTCCAACCAGGCCGCGATCGCCATCGTTTCCGTCAGCACCTCGCCCTGCCCGGTGATGAAGACCGGCGTCTCGTGCCGCGGATTGATGCGGGCGTATGACGGGTCTCGCATCTCGCCCATCATGTCGACCCGACACAGCCGATATGGCTGGCCCAGCCATTCGAGAGCCGCAACGAGCCCCATGGAGCTTCCCTTCGGGAAGCCGTAGAGTAGAATTGGGTGCATGATCCATTCTCCGTGATTTCTTATGATCACGCTGCGCAGCGGTGATGCGACCCTAGCCGCTCGCCGCATCAAGTAAATTACGAACTTTTTTGTAACCTGGAGGCGCCGATGAAGGATCTCGTGTCGAGATGTCCCATCGAGGAAGTGATGCAGATTCTGAGCGGTCGCTGGCCGACGCTGCTGATCTACTATTTGAAGCAGGGCACCAAGCGCTTCAGCGATCTGCGCCGCGACAATCCGACCATCTCGCACAAAATGCTCGCGCTCGAGCTTCGCAAGCTGGAGGACGCCGGTATCGTGAGCCGCACGGAATTTGACGGTTATCCGCTACGCGTGGAATACGATCTGACCTCCGCCGGTCACGCGCTCGTGCCATTGATCGATGCCTTGGGGGACTGGTGGGGGTCGGTTGCGGCCACGACCGATGCAGAAGTTCACCGAGCTGAAATGGGCGTCTCCGCGAGGACGCAGCGGACTTGAACCGGCCAAGGCCCAAGTGAGGAGATTGCCGTGACGATGCTCGTCGAGCGCTTCAACCTGCCGGCTGCGCCTTCGCCCGCGCCGAGCGAGCGCGATGCCGAAACAGTTCAGTTCGCACAAGTCGCGCTGGCTTCCGCCAAGCGAGAGGGCCTGCAACTCGCGGTGCGGGCGCGCTACGTCGCCCTCGTCGTCATCGGCTGCCTGATCATGGCGATCAATCCGGCCTGGGAGCAGCTCTACTATGTGGCGCTGCTCGGCTTGTTCGCACTGATCGGCTGGGCCCAGGTCCGAGTTGGGCGGGTGGGCCTGTCGCGGCCGGAATTGGCGCTCCTGTTCTGCGACCTGGCGCTGCTGACGTTCCTGATCGTGGTTCCGAATCCGTTCGAAGCCTCGCATTGGCCGGTCGCGATGCAGTACCATTTCGGTAACTTCATCTATTTCTTCGTCCTGCTCGCAGGCGCCACATTGGCCTATACTTGGCGGACCGTCATAGCGGTCGGCATGTGGACGGCTGCGCTCTGGTTGATCGGCATCGCCTGGGTCTGGTGGCAGCCCGATCGCGATCCTGAGCTGACGGCCCGCATCGCGGCCGCAACAGGCAGCGACGAGCGCCTGTTTGCAATGATCTCGCCCAGCGCGATCGGATTCCACGTTCGGGTCCAGGAGATCGTCGTATTCATGATCGTGGCCGTGACCTTGGCGCTCGCGGTCCGCCGCAGCAACGACCTCTTGATCCGGCATGCCGCGGTGGAGCGCGAGCGCGGTAACCTTGCGCGCTACTTCTCGCCGAATGTCGTGGCGGAATTGTCCAAACAGGACGAACCGTTGAAGCAGGTCCGCACGCAACACGTCGCGGTACTGTTCGTCGACATCGTCGGCTTCACGGCCTTTGCCGATGGGCGCTCGCCGCAGGAGGTGGTGCGGACGTTGCGGGAATTCCACGGATTGATGGAGCAGGAGGTTTTCCGCCATAGCGGCACGCTCGACAAATATCTCGGGGACGGATTGATGGCGACGTTCGGCACGCCGTTCGCGGGCGAGCACGACGCCAGCAACGCGCTGCGATGTGCCCAGGCGATGATCGCCGCGGCGGAGGGTTGGAACGATCAGCGGGCAGCGTCAGGCGAGCCAAAGCTGCATGTGAGCTTTGGCTTGCATTATGGGCCGGTGGTGCTCGGCGACCTCGGGCAGACCTGTCTGGAGTTTGCCGTGATCGGCGCGACCGTCAACGTGGCAAGCCGTCTCGAGGCCTTGACCCGCACCTTCGACTGCGCGCTGGTGGCAAGTGACGACCTCGTCAGCCAGGCTAAGGCCGAGCTTGGCGGTGCAGCCACAACGTTTCGGATGTTGGAAGCGCGAGAGCCGCGGCCGGTCCGTGGCATTCAGCAGCCGATCTCGATCTGGACCCAGCCGCGCGGCGCGTAGCGCCGAGCCTCCCCCGCTGCATCACGATGCGAACAAAAAGCCCGGCCGAGCGGCCGGGCTTTTGATCTGTTGCGATCGACGTGAGAGCTGCTTACGCGGCCTCGTCGGCGACGGTGCTGTCGTCGCCATCGGTATCGTCGGTATCGCCCTCGGCATCCGTGTCGGCTTCGCCGTCGGCGGCTTCCGCCTTGGCGCCAGTGCGGCGCGGGCTCTTGGCGAGCTGGGCCTCGATCTCCTTGACCGCTTCGGTCTCGGTCGAGTGCTGCACCACCGCGATCTCGCGGGAGAGGCGGTCGAGCGCCGCTTCATAGAGCTGGCGTTCCGAGTAGGACTGCTCGGGCTGCGATTCCGAGCGATAGAGGTCGCGGACGACTTCCGCGATCGCGACGATATCGCCCGAATTGATCTTCGCTTCGTATTCCTGGGCGCGGCGCGACCACATGGTGCGCTTGACGCGGGCGCGGCCCTTCAGCGTCTCCAGCGCCTTCTTGACCAGCGCCGGATCGGACAGCTTGCGCATGCCGACATTGGCGACCTTGGCGGTCGGCACGCGCAGCGTCATCTTGTCCTTGATGAAGTTGATGACGAACAGCTCGAGCTTCGCACCGGCGATCTCCTGCTCCTCGATGGCCAGAATCTGGCCGACGCCGTGAGCGGGATAGACCACGAATTCGTTGGCCTTGAAGCCCTGACGCTGGGTCACGACCTTCTTTTCCTCGACCTTCGGCGCGGCCGCGGGCTTGGCGGCCGGCTTGGCAGCGACGGGAGCCTTGGCAGGCGCAGCAGCAACGGGAGCCTTCGGCGCGGCGGGCTTGGCAGCGGGGGCCTTGGCGGTCACAGGCTTGACATTCAAAGGCTTGGCGGCAGCAGGCTTGGCAGCGGTCGCTTTCGCGGCCGGTTTGGCAGTCTTGTTAGGCATTGCGCTTCTTTTGTTCTTCGAGGACTTTGCAGCCGGCGCCTTCGTCGCGGTCCGACCCTTGGATGCGCTACGGCTGGCCGCGGCGACTTTTTTGGCCTCCTTATGGGAAGCCCTCGCTGAAGTACTCTTTTTACGCGTTTTCTGTGACACAGCCTGCGCGCGGAAACTGCCACGCCCCTGTTCGACATTTGGTTTCACGGGAACCCAGAGGGGCCAACGGGGCTGACGGGGTTCGGCTTAATGTGCCCAATATAGCACATTTCCCGCAAAAATCAATGATTTAGGGGTCTTGAGGGCTGGTTTTCGGCGGCAGCGCCGCTATTAGGGTTAAGTTTGGGCGCGAATTAGTCGCCGGAGCCGGGGTTCGGAGAAAAATATTTCTCGAACTTGCCTTCCATGCCGTCGAATTCCTTGGCGTCGGCAGGTGATTCTTTCTTCTGGGTGATGTTCGGCCAGCTCTTGGCGTAATCGGCGTTGACCTGGAGCCACTTTTCGAGGCCCGGTTCCGTGTCCGGCTTGATGGCGTCGGCGGGGCATTCCGGCTCGCACACGCCGCAATCGATGCACTCGTCGGGATGGATGACGAGCATGTTGTCGCCCTCGTAGAAGCAGTCGACCGGGCAGACCTCGACGCAATCGGTGTACTTGCACTTGATGCAGTTTTCAGTGACGACGTAAGTCATCCAACGCTCCGAAAAGCTCTTTTAGAAGTCGCGGCTTGCGTAGCGCGGATGGCCGGGCGCCGCAAGGTCGGGAAGGCCCGATCATGACGGCTTTGCGTCTTTGATCGACCAAGAAATGAATATCAGACGCAATTAATTGCGCGTCCCGAGCTCCTCGTAGAGCACGCGCGCCGAGGCGGCATCGCCGCGGCGCTCGTTGAAGGCGGTGACCTTGAGCACGCGCACGGTGCGATCGAGCGCGATGGTGAGGACGTCGCCAAGCTTGATCGCATGGCCCGGCGACGTCTCGCGCACGCCGTTGACGCGGACATGGCCGGTGACGACGAGCTCGGCCGCGGAGGTGCGCGCCTTCACCACGCGCGCGTGCCACAGCCATTTGTCGATGCGCTGCCGCTCGGTCGTCGTGGGATTACTCCTTGCGCCCCAGCTGCTCCTTGAGCGCAGCGAGCTTGGCGAAGGGCGAGTTCGGATCGATCGGACGATCGCGCTCGCGCGGGTTCGCGCTCGACGCGTACGGACGCAGCGACGGACCGGACTCGCGATCGCGGCGGTCGCGGCCCTTGTCGCGGTCGCGGCCGCGATTGTCGCGGCCCTTGTCGCGATCTCCGCCGAACTTCTTGTTGTCGCGATTGCGATCGCGATCCTTGTCGCGGTCTCCCTTGCCCTGGAAGCTGCGATTGCGCTCGTCGCGGCGCTCACCGCCCTCGCCGCCTTCGCGCGGCTTGCGGAAGTCGCGGCCGCCATCGCGGCGATGGCCGCCGCCATGACGATGGCCCGGCTTCGCGCCGTCGGCTGCTTCGCCGGGCGCGGCGCTGGCTGCATCGGGTGCAGCGCCAGCCTCAGCGCCGGGCCGCGGACGCTGGTTGTTGTGGCGCTGGTGGCGATGGCGCTCGTGGCGCGGCTTGCGATCCTCGTGACGGCCGGCAGGGCGCCAGACCTCGACCAGTTCGGGCTCGGCGGGGGGGACTGCCGCCTCAGGCGCGGCAGCATCGGGCGATGCAGCAGCTTCCGTCGCGGCGGTCTCGGCGGCAGCCGCTTCGAGGCCGGCAGCCTCGGCGGGCGTCGCAGCCTCTTCTGCGGGCGGCGCGATGCCGGGAGCGTCCTCGGGCGTGACGGGCGCTTCTGGAGACGCTTCCAGCGCCGCCTCCTCTCGAGCCTCCGCAGGAGCGGGCTCGTCGTGCGGCTCCATGCCGGGGGCGTCTTCGACGGTGACGGCTTCGACCGCGGCCTCAGCAGCCGGCGCCTCGGCCGGCAGGCCGGCAACGGCTTCAGCTGCAATCTCGGTCGAGGTCTCCGCGCTGCCTTCAGCGGGCTGCGTCTCGGCCGCGACCTGCTCGGTCGCGACAGGCTTTTGCGGCAGCGGCGGGCGCTTCTCCATGCGATAGCCGAGCGCGCGCAGCACCGAGGCGAAATCCTCGCCGGCAGATCCGGTCAGCGAGGTCATCGCCTGCGTGACCACGAAGCTGCGGCCGTCGAACGCACCTGCGGGCTTTTCGCCCGGCGCGTTCTCGCGCCAGGCCAGCGCCGGGCGGATCAGGTCGGCGAGGCGCTCCAGGATGTCGACGCGCACGGCGCGCTCGCCGGCCTGCTTGTAGCCGAGCACACGATAGGCATCGCGCGGCAGCGCCTTGTCGACCGGGAACGAGGTCCGCCCCGACGAGGCCAGATGCTGCGCGCCCGAGAGCGCGGAGAGATCGACATTGTCCTGCTTCAGCGCCCAGAGCAGCGCGGCGAGCGCACGCGCGGCAGGCTTGAGCAGGCCGGGGAAATAGATGTGGTAAGCGCCGAAGCGGACGCCGTATTTGCGCAACACGGCGCGCGAGGGCTGATCGAGATCCTTCAGCTCGCTGGCGATCTTCGGACGCTCGAGCACGCCGAGCGCCTCGACCAGCTGATAGGCGATGCCGCGGGCAATGCCGGTGACGTCCTCGGCCTTCGACAGCTCGAACATCGGCCCGAGCAGCTTTTCGATGTGCGTCTTGAGCCAGAGCTCGAGCCGCGCCTGCACCTTGTCGCGGGGGGCGCCGGTCAGGCGCTCGTCGGAGATGATGCGGATGCGCGGATGCAGCGAATCGTCTGCGGCGGCGAGGCGCGCCACGGCATCGCCGGTCCAGCGGATGATGCCCTCGGAGGTGAGCACGAACTGCTCGTCCGGCGCATTGCCTAGCTTTTCGGCGCGCGCGTTGATCTCGCCGGCGAGCACCGCTTGCGCTGCAGCCTGCAAGGCTTTCGCATCGGAGCCGGCTTCCGCCGCATCCGGTGCAAAGGTGAAGCCATCGAGGCGGCCGATGACATGGCCTTCGACGATGACTTCGCCGGTCTTGCCGATTTCAGTATTCAAGCTCGTGTTCTCCCGCAGGCGGCGCATCAATACACTGGTCCGGCGATCAACGAAACGCTCAGTCAAGCGTTCATGGAGCGCATCCGATAATTTATTTTCGACCTCCCGCGCGATCCCCTGCCAGCGTTCGGGGTCTTTCAGCCAGTCCGGGCGGTTGGCGACGAAGGTCCAGGTGCGGATCTGGGCGATTCGGGCCGACAGCGTGTCGATGTCGCCGTCGATGCGGTCGGCCTGGGTGATCTGGGACTCGAACCAGGCATCGGGAATGCAGCCCTTGCGCATCAGGAAGCCGTACAGCGTCGTCACCAGCTCGGCATGGGCGGCCGGCGACAGCTTTCTGTAGTCCGGGACCTGGCAGGCGTCCCACAGCCGCTCCACGGCGGCCTTGCCATGCGCGATATCGCGCACCTCGCCGTCGCGGGCGGCGTGATCGAGCACGCGCATGTCCTCGGCGATCGGCGCGCGCGTCAGCGTCTCGTGGCCGGGGGCGAGGTTCAGCGACACCTGGAGCGCGCCGAGCGAGGAGAAATCGAGCTTCGAATTGCGCCATTGCAGCACCTTCACCGCATCGAAGGTGTGGTTCTGCAGCGCGTTGACGAGCTCGGGCTCGAACGGCGCGCAGCGGCCCGTGGTGCCGAAGGTGCCGTTGCGGGTGGCGCGGCCGGCGCGGCCTGCGACTTGCGCGAATTCGGCCGGCGTCAGGCGGCGGAACTGGTAGCCGTCGAACTTGCGGTCGGAGGCGAAGGCGACGTGGTCGACGTCGAGATTGAGGCCCATGCCGACGGCATCGGTGGCGACGAGATAATCGACGTCGCCGTTCTGGAACATCGCGACTTGCGCATTCCGCGTGCGCGGCGACAGCGAGCCCAGCACCACGGCGGCGCCGCCGTGCTGGCGGCGGATCAGCTCGGCGATGGCGTAGACTTCATCGGCCGAGAACGCGACGATGGCGGTGCGGCGCGGCTGGCGCGTGATCTTGCGGTCGCCGGCGAATTCGAGCTGCGACAATCTTGGCCGCGTGATCATGGAGACACCAGGCAACAGGCGCTCGATGATCGGGCGCATGGTGGCGGCGCCCAGCAGCAGTGTCTCGTCGCGGCCGCGGCGGTTGAGGATGCGGTCGGTGAAGACGTGGCCGCGCTCGAGATCGGCGGCGATCTGGACCTCATCGACGGCGAGGAAGGAGACGTCGAGATCCCGCGGCATGGCCTCGACGGTCGAGACCCAATAACGCGGGTTCTTCGGCTTGATCTTCTCCTCGCCGGTGACGAGCGCGACGCTGGCCTCGCCGGCCCTGGCGGCGATCTTGTTGTAGACCTCGCGCGCGAGCAGGCGCAGCGGCAGGCCGATCATGCCCGAGGGATGCGCCAGCATCCGCTCGATGGCGAGATGGGTCTTGCCGGTGTTGGTGGGGCCGAGCACCGCAGTGACGCCCGCACCAGGCACTCGATCCGCGTGTGCGCGCTCGGAAGCGAAGGGGGAGGAGGAAAAAGCCATGTCTATCGGATTAGGTAATGGCGATTTGGGCGAATGTCAGTGCTGACAGGGGCGAGGAGGCGACGCCGAGGTGTCAGCCATGTCTCCGAACGCCGGGTGGCAACCACACGCTCCGCTGTCATGCCCCGGCTTGACCGGGGCATCCAGTACGCCGCAGCTCATCGGCTCAACCGCAACATCTCGGGGTACTGGATCGCCCGGTCAAGCCGGGCGATGACACCGAGGGCGTGGGCGCGCCCTCCCCGAATCCCGCGCAACTCTCTCACTTTGCAACGCTTTTCCCGTTCGCCTTAAGCTTCGGAACGACTCTAGAACGAATCGCGGCCGAATCGCTGACTCCACGTTGAGTCCCGTTCCGTTCACGCAACATGTCGCGGGACTCGTCTTGGTTGCGCACTAGATGGAGTTTTGCGGGACCGCACAAGCGAGCGGACTGGTTAAAGCTGGGGACGGGGCTGAGTCGAATCAGAATCGGGGAGGAGTCAAATGGATTCCCGTCTTCGTCATGCGCGGGCTTGACCCGCGCATCCATCGAAAGACGAGCATCTCTCGAGGGGATGGATGGCCGGGTCAAGCCCGGCCATGACGGCCTTCCAAACTCATTGTTACGAAAACAACCCCATGCACAGTAGGTAAGTGATTGATTTTGCTAGGGCACTCTTACCCTCCCTTGGAGGGGGAGGGTCGTGACGCATGAAGCGCAGCGAAATGCGTCGCGGGGTGGGGTGAATCTCTCCACTCGGGCAGTCTTCGTGCGGAGAGATCACCCCACCCTGCTCGCGCTGACGCGCGATCGACCCTCCCCCTCCAGGGGAGGGTTAAGAGCATCACTGCGTCTTGGCGACGCGCGGCGGCTGGGGGGCGGTGATGAAGCTCGTCGCTTCCAGCATGGCCGGCCCGAGCGGGGTCGGCACTTTCAGCCAGAACGGGACCAGGATGCGCGTGCCGGCGATGGGGGCGAACGCGATCTCCATGTTGCGCTGGGCGGCGAGGTATTTGATCACGGGGCGGTCGGGGATGTAGCCGGCGACGGGAACGAAATAGATCGAGCAGACCACGACCGGGCCCTTGTACCCCTTCTCCGCCTTCACGGTCTCCATGCGCTTGAAATCGAGCTTGAGCTCGTAGCGCATGCGGCCGTCGAACACGGGAGCGGAATTGTGGCAGGCCTCCGGCGACACCGGATCGCCGGTGCCGGGCACGCGCAACAGCGAGGCGGTCATCGGGTCCCACACGCCGCGGCGATGCGCCTCGGTGACGACGATACGATCCGGATCGACCGGCGGCTCCGGCAAAATCGCAAAATCCTTCACATTGCCCTTGTCGAGGGTGATGCGGATCTCTTCGGTCTTCTTCTGGGTGGTGGTGGAGGCCTGGTAGCCGGTCGCAACCAGCGCGCCATTGACCACGCGCCCCTGGCTCGCGCCGGTGCCGGACCCGCCCGTGAACGACTTCAAGAGCCCCGAAGTGCCGCCGGCGGCCGCCGCCGAGAACACGTCGTCCTGGATATCGATGTTCCAGGCGCCCTTGCCGACGGGAATCCCCGACAACGTCGCCTCATATTGCGCCTCGAGCTTGCCCTGCGCCGCCACTGGGGCCGCGCCGCCCGCAACGGCCAGCGCCAGGCCGCAAAGCGCCATCAGCCGGCCGGCCCAGGGGACGTCCAAATGGACGCCCCGGCGCAGACAGGCTGAGCGCAGGACTTGCGCGAAATGAAGCGTTATCGGCACGAAATAATCCAATCGGGGCGCGATCCGCTGTTACTTAAGCCAAAAACCGCGAGAAACAATGTGTCGGGGCGTGCAGCCCCTTAGAACTCCACCGGACTCTTCGGCGGCGAATACGCCCTTTATGTGATGGTAAGGGGCGACAATCATTGCCGTTTTGGTGATCGGGCGGTAACGGGGGGCGCTTCAGCCTCTCCGCTGTCATGCCCCGCGAAGGCGGGGCATCCAGTACGCCGCAGCCTCTCGACTATGGCCGCGCCGCTGCGGAGTACTGGATCGCCCGCCTTCGCGGGCGATGACACCGATGGTGGGGCGCAAAACCCGCATCCCAACAGCCCCAAATCCTTGACTACCCGCCCCTTCCCCCCTATACGTCCGCCCGCTCCCTGCAAGGACGACAGAATTTGCCCCCGTGGCGCCGAAATGGCGGCCGCACTCGTTGGGGGTTCGAACATTGAGGATTTCTACCATGTCTCGCCGCTGCGAACTGACGGCCAAGGGCCCCCTCGTCGGCCACAAGGTCAGCCACTCCAACATCAAGACCAAGCGCCGCTTCCTGCCGAACCTCGTCAACGTGACGTTCATCTCGGAAGCCCTCGGCCGCAACGTGCGCCTGCGCGTCTCCACCAACGCGATCAAGAGCGTCGACCACAATGGCGGCCTCGACGCCTACCTGCTCAAGGCGAGCACCGACGCGCTCTCCCCGCGCGCCGTCGAGCTGAAGCGCGCCATCCAGAAGAAGGTCGGCGACGCGCAGCCGGCGAAGCAGGCGAGCTGAGTTTTACGGAATTGGGCGGGGGCTAGGTTGCGTCGCGTGGCGTAGGCTTAGCCGAGTACGAGTTTGAGTAGCGGCCGGATCGGGAGATCCGGCCGTTTTTGTTTTGAGCGACGGTAGGCTAGTAGCGCACCGACGAAAGTGCCACTTGCCCGCAAGAGTAGCACCGAGCATCTTGCGGTTGAGCACATCTTTGGTTGGGGCAGGAGGATGGACGTCGCCACTGAATTTAAGTCGAAGATTCTTAGCCGAAGCAAAGAACCCGACGAATATCGAATTTACCGGGCAGGTCTCGAGTGGGATCTGACCGAGCCTATCGTGATTGATCGAGCTGAGGACTTTAAATCCACACCGAGATGGAGCGATCGCCTCACCCCCTATCATCACCAAGTAACCAACCTCATTACCTTCTGTCGACGACTTCCGGTAACTCTGCTCGCGGACGACGTTGGCCTCGGGAAAACGATCAGTGCCGGCTTGATCATTAGCGAACTTGTGGTTCGATCTCGACTGTCTAAAGTCCTGATCGTTTGTCCAAAAATTCTCGCCCAGCAATGGAAGGAGGAGCTGGAGGCGAAGTTCAACATTCCTGGCATCGTTGCCTTTGGAAAAGAGCTACTTGCTGCTGAACCTGACGAAGTCGGCGCTGTAATCACTACCTACAATTCGGCGAGATTATATCTCGAAAAGCTTCCGGAAGACCGCTTCCAAATGCTGGTCTTGGATGAAGCACACAAGCTCAGAAATCTTTACGGCGTTCCCAACACACCGCAGGTCGCGAAGCGCTTTCGGACAGCGCTTGAGGAGCGACGATTTCCCTACGTCCTAATGCTGACCGCCACGCCCATTCAAAACCGACTTTGGGATCTTTATTCCCTCGTGGACCTGCTGACCGTTGCTCGCGGCCACGACAATCCCTTCGGCAGCGAGGGCATGTTTATCCGCAAGTTTGTCGCCGATCCTCGGGACGGAGCGCGTCAACTAAAAGAAGAGGCTAGGGACGAATTTCGATCAATCGTCTACGGTTACATGTCTCGCGTACGTCGGGGTGATGCCAAGCTCTACTTTCCCGAAAGAAAGGTTCTGCGACACGAGGTAGACCCCACCGCGGGAGAACTGCAGCTCATCAAGGCGATCGCAAAGCCAATTCAAAAACTCAATCGGCTTACTCAAATCTCGATACTACAGGCACTAACAAGCAGTCCCGAAGCACTGTCGGCACAATTGGACAACATGGCTCGGAACGGATCTGTACCGACCGACCTTGCCGCTTCGGTCAAAGGCATCGTCACACAGATGCCCCTGACAGCAAAACTTCTCGGCCTCAACAACCTCATACAAAAGCTAAAAAAGGAAAATCCCGATAGCTGGAGGCTCGTCGTATTCACGATTCGGCGAGAGACCCAAACCACAATACAGAACTTCCTAGAAGGCCACGGGCTGAAGGTCGGTATAATCAACGGCGACTCGGGAGAGCGAAATCAGGAGACCATAAGGCTCTTCCGTGAAACGCCCCCGCGCTACAGGGTCATCGTGTCAACGGAAGCAGGGTCCGAGGGCGTCAATCTTCAGATCGCAAACGTGCTCGTCAACTACGACCTGCCCTGGAATCCGATGATTGTCGAACAGCGGATCGGGCGCGTGCAACGTCTCGCTTCGGGGCACGCGTTTGTAAGCATCTACAACGTCACTCTCCGAGGGACTTTTGAAGATTACATTGTCGGCAGATTGATGGAAAAACTTCAGATGGCGTCACACGCCGTCGGAGACGTAGAAGCTCTACTCCAAGGCGCAGATGTCGGCGACGGAGATGAAGATGGAGCATCAGGCTTTGAGGACAAGATCTTAGATCTTGTGCTGGCCGCACTAGCAGGAAAGGACGTCGAAAGAGCTACTAAACTGGCCGAAAAGAGTATTGAGGACGCCAAGCTGGAGTTGGAACGCGAAGAAGAAAATATCAACTCCATGCTCGGCGGCATGGACGAAGCCGAATATACTGGTCCTCGCACTCCAACGCTCCCACAAAATGAGCGGTCGCTCCCCCCTCGCGATTTCACGTTGGCCGCGCTCAAATTCCTCAGAGTTCAACACACTGAGGAACCTGACGGCCTAATACGCGCTGAAGAGAATGGCGGACGCGAATACATCAGATTCGCAGAACCGATCGACCCGACCAGACAAACCACACTATACGCACCCGGGACGCCGGCCTTTCAGCGCCTTGTGAGTCGCGTCGTCGCAAGCGGATTGCACGAAGTCGATGACCTCGACCAGGATCCAACCCGAGCATCTCGAGAAATCGCCCAGACATGGATTACGCAAATCGGTGGCCACTTCGCGTCCTCAGAATTAATCGACGGCATCCGAATGTTCGACGGATCGGCTCTGTTACGCGTTCGAGCCACCGTAGCTCACGATAGCTACGAACGACTCATAGGCGTCGACTGCAACAGTCAAGACCATCGAAGCGAACGCGGCAAAACCGCCATCAGTCCCATTCCGAAAGCGTTCGACAAACCTCAATCACTTGGCATCGACATCGATAGACTTCAGAGAGCCACGTTGTCGGATCAGGGCATTTCTGAGTTCTCACGCTTCTACTTGGAACGCCGGGAACAGGAGACCACGCGCGCGTCCGATGCACGCAAGCGCAAAAAATTGGAAGACGAGTTCACACCTCGACTGGAAATGACGCTCGTCGGACTAGACGGAAGAGTGCATAGGGAGATCGGGGTAAAAGTACGGTACACCATCGACTCTGAAGATGAGTACGAGAGCCTTCTCGTCGTCCGGCCACACGACAAAGCGCTCATTCGCGCACCCGAACTAAACCTATGCTCGAAATCCGGGAAGACCGTTCCCACCCATTGTTTGGCCAGATGCGACATGACCGGGGCCTACGTGCTCCGACACCTCCTTACAAAATCGGAGACAAGTGGACGCCTGGCTCTTCCGGAGTTCACTGTCGTCTGCGGACATAGCGGCAAGCGCATTCTCCGCGAGGAAGCCGACTTGTCAGCAGTGACGGGAAAGCTCGTATCGATCGAATTCCTCAAAACTTCGGCAATGAGCGGAAAGAAAGCCGAAGCGGAGCATTTTCGACCATGCGCCTTCACTAAGTCTGACTTCCTGTTCGACGAACTCGCCATCAGTCAAGTTTCGGGCAAGGAGTATAGGTCGGACGAAGCAATGCAATCGCTAGCGTCAGGAAGGACAGGACATAAGCAAGAGTTCATCTTGTGTCATGAGACACGACAGCCCATGGCGATCGACGAGGCTGAAAGGTGCGAGATAACCGGCCATCCTGTGAGAGCCGGAGTTCTCGAAAAATGCGAGATAACCGGCAAGAAGGTTCTGCCAATCGGCCTTGAGACGTGCTCGTTAACCGGCAAGCGGGCTCTGAAGCGCTATTTTGTGAGTAGCAGTTTGTCCGGTGTGAGACTCTTGGAGCAGGTAGCGCAGCGGTCATCAACCGGGACGTTTTGCGCGCCCACGGAACGTCAGATGTGCGCGTGGAGCGGTCGTGCGGCCCATCCTGATGATATTCGCACCTGCGAGCTAACCGGGCTCTCTATTCATTTCGAGTTCCTGACGCCGCACGCCCCTTATCGGCTCGAGCCCCTGATCGAGATGCTCAAGGGTATCCGTCGCAATACAGAGGGCATCGAGAGATGGCCCGAGATTGCTAACCAACTCACGTCCGCTAAGACCGGCGGAAAGTATCGGGTGGAAGCTGCAATTATATCGCCGGACAATCGACATTTAGCAACATCCTCTGAATCAAGAGCGATGTTCGGTTTTCGCGTTTATCAGGTCGGTGCACTCTACGACATTTCAACCAAGAGCATTGTCGGACGTATCTGCGTTGGAAAACGTGGCAAGGAGAATTGGATAGAGGTCGCTCGCTAGATTTCCTTTGGGGGAGCACATGGATTTAACTCTTTCGCTATTGTCAGCATCGTGCGCGATTAGCCTGATTGCCGTCATTTTCTCACTCTTGACTTACCTGTCCAATCGCCGATTGACTCAAGAACTTTCGCTGGTCGCGCTTGGCAAGCTACTTCGCGAGGAAACTGAGGTGCTTCGCCGGACCACTGAGGATCAATCACGTGGCGTTAGAGAAGAACTCTCAAATTTGCTAGCCAAATTTCAAGAGGCAATCATCGTTGGCTTCGGTACCCTTGGGCGGGGCATCAACGAACAGATTAGGGAGTTTTCGGCACGCCTCGATAGCGGAATCCTATCAATCGAAGGGCGCACCGACGGAATAGCATCCAAACTAGACGGTGACCTCGAGAAAATAAGATCGGAGGCAGTCACAAATCGAGACAGCCTTCGAGGCATGATTGAGCAAAAGCTTGATCAAAATTTGACAGGGCACACGGAGACGGCCCGCGCTCTGAAAGACGAACTCAGTAACAGCTTTCATCGGCTCGGAACTAGTGTCAATGACTCGCTCACTCAGTCGAGCCGGTTGCAAAGCGAACGGCTGGGCAATGTAAACGACACTCTATCTTCGCTAACTGAAAGACTAGAGAAGGCTCAAGAAGGGGTTCGCACCACCGTCGAAGCTCGTCTCGAGGTCATTCGCAGCGACAACGCGGCAAAACTTGAACAGATGCGAGCGACGGTCGATGAGAAGCTTCACGATACGTTGGAGCAGCGGCTCAACAATAGCTTCAAACAAGTCAGTGATCAGCTCGAACAGGTCTTCCGCGGTTTAGGAGAGATGCAGAACTTGGCCACAGGTGTCGGCGATCTCAAGCGCATGATGACAAATGTAAGAGCCAGAGGCACTTGGGGAGAGGTTACATTAGCTAGCATTCTTGAGCAGGCGATGGCGCCGGATCAATATGAAAAGAATGTTGAAGTAAGACCGGCAAGTAATCAGAGGGTCGAGTTTTCGATCAAGCTTCCGGGTGGCGAAGGTGGTCCGCTTTGGTTGCCAATCGATGCGAAGTTTCCGACTGAAGATTATGAACGACTGATTGATGCTTCAGAACGGGGCGACGTAGAAGCTGTCGATTCGGCCGCGAAGGCCCTGGAGACACGTATTCGGCACGCGGCGAATGACATCGCAACCAAATATATACATCCGCCTTTCAGCACTGACTTTGCAATCTTGTTTCTGCCGACCGAAGGCCTTTACGCTGAGGTCATCAGAAGGCCCGGCCTTTCAGATTACCTTCAGCGCGAGAATCGAATACTCGTAACCGGCCCCACAACCCTGCTTGCGCTTTTGAATAGTTTGCGCATGGGTTTCAGAACTCTGGCCATTCAAAAGAGATCTAGCGAGGTCTGGCAGATTCTCGGTGCCGTAAAGACCGAATTCAACAAGTACGGCTCAATTATAGATAGCGTGCAAAAGAAGCTACAAGAGGCTTCAAACACGATTGACAAAGTTTCGGTTCGGAAACGGGCGATTGATCGCAAGCTACGATCAGTCGAGTTGCTGCCCGAGATCGAGACGACTGAACTCTTGTCGTCACCGAACTCAGACGAACCTGACTCCACCTCGGCCGAGGAGCTGCAATCCATCGAGACTGATCCTTAGCCGCACATGCCAACGAGATATCGCTTCGCTCAGTTTCCCGCTATACGCGCCCCGGTAGCATCCCCCGGAGGCGCCCCATGGACCCCCGCGCACAACCCGACCATCACCCGCCGGCAAGAACCTCGTCATCTGCTGTGACGGCACCGGCAACGAGATCTCCGAGAACATCTCCAACGTCCTGAAGCTCTATCGCTGCCTGCGCAAATCGGAGCGGACGCGGCTGCGGCAGATGGCGTTCTGCGTCTCCATCTTCAAACAAAACTCTGCCCGGGCGATGGATTGCCGGGTCAAGCCCGGCAATGACGGCGGAGCGATACCGGGGCCGACATGAAAACGGAGCCGGCGGCGGTCCCGGAGCGTCGACATCAATTCGCTGGCTGCTCTCTTGGTCTTCGCACCGGAGGATGAGACGTTCGCGGCCGCCTTAGGCAGCGTGGCGCTACGCGGTGCTTTCTTCTCTCGGAGAATGCCCCGCTGTGGATACAACCCTCTCCCGCACGCGGGAGAGGGGGCGCAGCTTCGTCGTTGCGGCGATCGAGACTCATCCCGTCGTGCTTTGAAGCGCCTTCCCTACCCGCGAAAATCAATGCTTCGCAGCACGATGCCCGGCGGCGTGCCTTCGAATTCCGTTGCCTGGTACTTCCGTCCGGTGCAGGCTTCGATGCGGTCGCGCAGGCGGGTGAATTGGGCTTCGCGCTCATTGGGTTTGGCGCGCGGGCCGCGCTCGAGGTCGTCCATCGCGGAGGTCGAGATCGCACAGGCGATCTCCTTGGCTCCGTCCTGCATCGAGAACTGGACGATGCCGCGGTCCTGATCGTGGCCGATGAAGCGGATGGTCGTGAGTGTCATGAGATACTCCGTTACGCGATGGCTTGCCTGGAGCCGTCGCACCAATCGATAGGCCCGACGGCGAGATCCCGCCTTCGCCAATGCTTCGGCGCGGCAAGCTGCCTGCGCTGAAGCTCCGGCGCGGCAAGCCGGAAGCGAGGCCGGGGCGACCGCCCGCGCGCCGTCCGCGACTTTGCGCGCGGTTGACGGGACGCGAGCGGCCGGCTCGCCTCAGCTCTCCTCCTCCGAGAGCCGGGCAAAATCGTCGAACAGCGCGGCCACAAGCGCGCGGTGGCGCGTGTCCTCCGCGGGCAGGCTGGCGGCATAGAGGTTGAGCAGATAGCGCGCCTTCACCGCGGCTTCGGACCAGGAGGCGGCGGGCACCGTCATCAGGCGGTGCTCGAGATCGGCCTCGCGCTCGCGCAGCTGGCGGACATTGTTCTCGACATCGGCCAGCGCGCGGCGCAGGTCGGTCGCCTTCTGCGCGGCCATGCCGCGATGCTTGTCGAGATCGACGGTGTGGTCGGTCATTGGCGCGCGCTCGCGTCAGCGGCTTGCGCGTTGGCGAGATCGACCGAGCCGATCGACACCGTTTCCATGGCGCAGTGCGCGCCTTCCGCCGGCACGACGATCATGGTGGCGATGCGGCGCCAGGCCGAGAAGGTGAGGCCTTCGATCGGCTCCTCGTCGGTGACGACCTCATAGGCGCCTGCCGGCAACTCGCGGTCGATGCCGCGGATATGGAACGAATGCTTGAATGTGACGGTTTCCCGCCGCGAACGGATGGTCATGCACGCCTGCCTTGCTGCAACAGCGGCCCCAACCGACGCCGGTGATATCAGACCATGCGCCTCCTTCGCGGCAATAGCCAGCATTATCGTCGCGCGGCGCTTTTGCCCTCGCTATCGCCGCGCAACAGGCGTAGGGTCGGCGCCATCACCGCATCTTCCGCTACGGCTTCGACCGGTGACTGAGGGTCACGTGCGCTCCCGCCGTCAATTCAGTCAGCCAGGACACGGTCGTGTCCTTGTCGCGAGGAGCATGCCATGCCGCGTTTGCGCGCCTCGGAATGGATCGTTCCGCCGTTGATCGTTCCGCTCTTCCTTCTGCTGCTGGTGTGCGCTGCGGTCCTGCTCCGTGGCTAGGACCATGCGCGTGCCCTACCTCGTCAGCGGAACGAGCGAGTATGGCAGCGCCAATATCGGACGCGGCAGCGCCACGGTCGCATTGCGGCTGGCGCGCAAGCTGCTGCGCGACGGCTACATGGACGTGCGCGTCTGCACGCCGCGCGGACGCGTGCTGCAGGCGGACGAACTCGGCGAACTCGAACCAACGGAGAGCGACATGGCCAAGGGACAGCAACGCGGCAACCGCGAGGCCAAGAAGCCGAAAAAGGAAAAAGCCAAGGTGATCGCCGCGGCGCCGAGCCGCAAGGACGCGGCCTGGCAGCCGGATTTCGGACCGGCGAAGAAGAAATAGGGGGGCGCGCTTACCCTCCCCTGGAGGGGGAGGGTCGGCTCACATTGAGCGCAGCGAAATGTGAGACGGGGTGGGGTGACGGTCTCTCAACATCCGACACTGCCCGTGTGGAGAGATCACCCCACCCCGCTCGCGCTGCGCGCGATCGACCCTCCCCCTCCAGGGGAGGGTAAGAGCAGCATCGTCTCCACTCCGTCGCGCGATTCCGCTATACTCGCCCCGGTAGCATCACCCGGAGGCGCATCCCATGGACACCGCGCACAACCCCGACCCCCACCCCGCCGGCAAGAACCTCGTCATCTGCTGCGACGGCACCGGCAACGAGATCTCAGAGAACATCTCCAACGTCCTGAAGCTCTATCGCTGCCTGCGCAAGACGGACAAGACGCAGCCGCGGCAGATGGTGTTTTACGATCCCGGCGTCGGGACCATGACGGAGCCGTCGACGTGGGGGCGCTGGAAGGCCAACATCAAGCTGGTGTGGGGCCTCGCCACCGGATACGGGCTCGATGACAACGTGCTGTCCTCCTATTGCTTCCTGGTCCAGCATTATGCGCCCGGCGACAGGATCTATTTGTTCGGCTTCTCGCGCGGGGCTTACACGGTGCGCGTGCTGGCGGGGCTGATCCACAAGATCGGTCTGATCTCGCCGGAGCAGGCGAACCTCGCAGGCTCGGGCCTCATCGCCTACAAGCAATATTCCGGCAGCGGGCGCGGCAACGATGTCGAGGACATCAAGAACATCGTGTTCGACGAGAGCGGGCCGCTGCCGAAGGACGAATTCGACCTCGCCGCGCAGTTCGCGCGCATCACCTCGACGCGCTGGCCGACCATCCACTTCGTCGGCGTCTGGGACACGGTGGCGAGCGTGATCGTGCCGCGCGCCGACCGCTTTTACTGGCCGAGCCTGGAGGAGCTCGCCTTCACGCTGCGCGATCCCAGCATCAGGATCTTCCGGCAGGCGATCGCGATCGACGAGCGGCGGCGCATGTTCCGCCTGAAGCCATACAAGGAGCCGCAGGAATTCTGGAGCAACCGCTACGTGCCGGACGAGCAGAAGGTGCCGCAGGACATTTTGCAGGTGTGGTTCGCCGGCGTGCATTGCGACGTCGGCGGCGGCTATCCGGAGGCCGAGAGCGGCGAGTCCAAATATCCGCTGCTGTGGATGATCGACGAGGCCGAGAAGGCCGGACTGAAGTTCAACCCGCGCACGGTGAACCAGCTCGCCTGGGGCATCCAGCGCAAGAGCTCGCCGTTCAAATATGTCGAGCCCGCTTTTACCGGCAAGACCGGCATGCTGCACGATTCCATGACGGCGATCTGGCGCGTGCTGGAATTCTTGCCGAAGCGCGCGACGTACCGGGAATGGCCGGAGCGGAAGGTCTATTTCGGCTTCTACATCCCCGACGCCGAGCCGCGCCTGATCCCCGAAGGCGCGCATGTGCATGAGAGCGTGATCAAGCGCATGGCGGTGGAGCCGGGCTACCGGCCGGTGAACCTGCCGAAGGATTATGTGACGGTGCCGATGCCGGTGACGCCGGGGGTGGCAGCGGGGTTGGAGGTGGTGGGCGTGACGGGCTGAGGTGGGGGGCACGGCGCTTTTACCCTCCCCTGGAGGGGTCCGGGACGAGCGTAGCTCGCCCGTGGGTCGGCTCACGTTGAACGCAGCGACATGTGAGACGGGGTGGGGTGACGGTCTCTCCGCGGATGCACTGCCCGTGTTGAGAGATCACCCCACCCCGCTCGCGCTTCGCGCGATCGACCCTCCCCCTCCAGGGGAGGGTGGCAGCCCGCTACCGGCGCTTTCCGCGGTCGCCGACACTTTTCATTAAAATTCTCGGGCGCGGCTTAGCTGGATGGCATCAACTCATCTGCATCATGTTCGCCACGAAACCTGCGGACTTGGAGGAGACGTGCCACAGCATCCGCGCAAGTTTGTCCGCGTGAAGCCCGCAGGCCTGGTGTCGCGCCAGGCCAAGATCATCACCGACCCGCGCGCGCCGGTGATCCCGTGCACGCTGATCGACTATTCGCCGGGCGGCGCCTGCGTCGATCTCGGCGGGCAGGTGAAGATCCCCGATCGCTTCGAGCTGCTGCACGTCAACACCAGGAAGCGCTGCCGCATCGCCTGGAAGCGCGGCACGCGCGTCGGCGTGGTGTTTTGAGGAATGGCGGCCCAGTGCTGACCGCTTTGGGCGCATTGGAATTTCACAGAGGTCGTCATGCCCGGGCTTGTCCCGGGCATCCACGTTCTTCGTGCTGCTGGGAAAGACGTGGATGGCCGGGACAAGCCCGGCCATGACGCTGTGGAGATAGTCAGCGGCCTACAGCCCGCATCTCACATGCAACAGCCCCGCCGCGCCGCCCACCGGCCAGCGTCTTCGCGCATGACGGCTCCGGCCAGCTCGGTTAGATTACGGCCACAACAACAACAACGAATGGTCCGGGGAGGACAGGCGTGTACCAGGGACGTGTCGTGTTCGGCGCGATCGAGGAGGTCGTGTTCGGCCATCCGGCGGCAGGCGCCATCGTCGCGCAGATGGACCGGCTGGGAACACGCCGCGCCTTCCTGATGGTGTCGGGGACGCTGAACCGGCAGACCGACGAAATCACGAAGATCAAGGACGCGCTCGGCTCCCGCTGCGCCGGCCTGTTCGACGCCATGCCGGCGCATACGCCGCGCGAGGCGGTGATCGCGGCGACACAAGCGGCGCGCGCGGCGGAGGCCGATCTGATCGTCACAATCGGCGGCGGTTCCATCACCGACGGCGCCAAGGCGGTGCAGCTTTGCCTGGCCAACGGCATCGACGATATCGCCGGCATCGACCGCATCCGCGTGCACAAGGGCACAGCGCCCGAAATGAAAGCCCCTCACGTGCGGCAGGTCAGCGTGCCGACCACGATCGCGGGCGGCGAGTTCTCGTCGATCGCCGGCGTCACCGACCGCGCTGCGCAGGTGAAGCAGATGCTGCGGCATCCGCTCGCCGTGCCGCGCGCGACCATCCTCGATCCCGCCATCACCGTGCACACGCCGGAATGGCTGTTCCTGTCGACCGGCATCCGCGCCGTCGACCATTGCGTCGAGGCGATCTGCTCGCGCGAGACGCATCCCTACGCTGATGCGCAGGCGGTGAAGGGCCTCGCCATGCTCGCCGACGCGCTGCCGCGGGTGAAGGCCGGACGCTAATGATCTCGACGCGCGGATGGACGCGCAGATCGGCACCTGGCTGTCGATGGGCGCGCTCGCCGCCGGCGTTCCCATGGGCGCGAGCCACGGCATCGGCTACGTGCTGGGCGGGGCCTTCGACGTGCCGCACGGCTACACCTCCTGCGTCATGCTGCCGGCGGTGATGCGCTGGAACGCGCGCGACAATGCCGAGCGGCAGATGATCGTCGCGGCCGCCATGGGCTATCCCGGCCGTGACGCCGCCGACGTGCTCGATGCCTTCATCCGCTCGCTCGGCATGCCGCGCAGCCTCACCGAGGTGCGCATCTCGCCGGAGCATTTCGACGCGATCGCGGAAGCCGCGATGCGGACGAACTGGATTCCACGCAACCCGCGCAGGATCGAGGGCCCCGCCGATGTGCGCGAGATCCTGCTCCTTGCCGCCTGATCGCCATCCGGAGGATCGATGTACACAGGTCACCACGCCCGCCTGCGCCCGCTGCAGCCGGCTTTCATCATGGCGGCGACCGGCGAAGCCGTCAGCTATCGCGAGCTGGAGGCGCGCAGCAACCGCCTGGCGCATCTGTTCCGCCAGCACGGCTTGAGGCGGCTCGACCATTATTCGATCTTCATGGAAAACAATGCGCGTTATCTCGAAGCCTGCGGCGCCGGCGAGCGCGCCGGGCTGTACTACACCTGCATCAACTCGTTCCTGACGCCGGGTGAGCTCGCCTTTCTCCTCGTCAACAGCCAGTCGAAGATCCTGATCACGTCGGTCGCGAAGCTCGCCATCGCGCGCGAGGCGATCAAGGCTTGTCCCGAGGTCAAGCTCTGCATCGTCGCCGACGGACCGGGCGAGAGCGAGCGCATCGTCGGCCTTGCCGAGGTGACCGCCAGCCTGCCGGCGACGCCGATCGAAGATGAATGGCTCGGCACGGCGATGCTCTATTCCTCCGGCACGACCGGACGGCCGAAGGGCATCCTGCGCCCGCTGCCGGAGGAGAAGCCGGCTCACACCCTACCGTTGTTCGATTTCCTGGTAAAACTCTGGCACTACCGCGAGGGCATGGTCTATCTGTCGCCGGCGCCGCTCTATCATTCTGCGCCGCAGGCCGCCGTGAACCTCACGATCCGCATGGGCGGCACCGTGATCATCATGGAGAGCTTTGATCCGGAGCGCTATCTCCAGCTCGTCCAGCAATGGGGCATCACGCACACGCAGCTGGTGCCGACGATGTTCTCGCGCATGCTGAAGTTACCGGAGGAAGTGCGCGCCCACTACGACCTGTCCTCGCTGGAGATCGCGATCCACGCCGCCGCGCCCTGCCCGCCGCAGGTCAAGGACGAGATGATCAGATGGTGGGGACCGATCATCCACGAATATTACGGCGCCACCGAAGGCCTCGGCTTCACCGCCTGCAACAGCGAGGAATGGCTTGAGCATCGCGGCACCGTCGGCAAGGTGCTGCTCGGCGACCTGCACATTCTCGACGAGAACATGCGGGAGTGCCCGACCGGCACGCCCGGCCAGGTCTGGTTCAAGACGGCAACGCCGTTCGAATATTTCAACGACCCGGAGAAGACCAGGGAGGCGCGCTCGGCCGACGGCAGCATGAGCACGGTCGGCGACGTCGGTTATGTCGATGCCGACCGCTTCCTCTACCTGACCGACCGCGCCACCTTCATGATCATCTCCGGCGGGGTGAACATCTATCCGCAGGAATGCGAGAACCTGCTGATCACCCACCCCAAGGTCGCCGATGCCGCCGTATTCGGCGTGCCCAATGCCGATCTCGGCGAGGAGGTGAAGGCGGTGGTGCAGCCGATGCCGGGCGTGGTGCCGGGCCCGGCGCTCGCCGAGGAGCTGATCGCGTTCTGCGCCAAATCGCTGTCGCGGCAAAAGGTGCCGCGCTCGGTCGATTTCGAGAAGGAATTGCCGCGGCTGCCCACCGGCAAGCTGTACAAGCGGCTGCTGCGCGACCGCTACTGGGGGAACAAGTCCTCGCGGATCGTGTGAGGGTTGCTTCGCCTCTCCCGCTGCGGGAGAGGCCGACGCGCTCGCAGAGCGCGGCGGGTGAGGGCTCTCACCGCGCGGGGACATGCTCGGCAGATTCTCAACACCCAACGCGGAGACACCCTCTCCCCAACCCTCCCGGCGCGAGCGCAGCTCGTCGCCCCGCATCCGCCTTCGCCAAGGCTTCGGCGGACAAGAGCGGGGGAGGGAGCACACCTTCGCCGCGGCTCCCGCAACGCCATGACGTGATGCCCTTCGCACTTGCACTCTCGCATGGCGCGAGGAGCGCCCTTCGATATTCCGTCATCCGAATTGTCGAGCGCGCAGAGGCCTTGCGGGTTGCCTCGCTGCACGTGGCTCGCTATCGTCTGGACAAACGGGCCGCAAAGGCCGAGGTCCAGGGAGGATGAGCATGCGGAGCGTGTGGGCGCTCGCCGCAATGGCGGCGCTATCTGTGCTGACGGCCTCGACCGCCACGTTCGCCGGCGAGCCCAAGCAGGGCGGGATCTTGCGGATGTATCACCGCGACAGTCCGGCCAACGCCTCGATCCTCGAAGGTGCGACCTATTCGATCAACATTCCCTTCATGGGAGTGTTCAACAATCTCCTCATCTACGATCAGCACATCGCGCAGAACACCCCGGATACGCTGCGGCCGGACCTCGCCGAAAGCTGGTCCTGGAGCAGCGACAACAAGAAGCTGACGTTCAAGCTGCGCCAGGGCGTGAAATGGCACGACGGCAAGCCGTTCACCTCGGCCGACGTCAAATGCAGCTTCGACCTGTTGATGGGCAAGTCGCAGCAGAAGCTGCGGCAGAATCCGCGCAAGGCCTGGTACAGCGAGGTCAACGAGGTCACGACGGGCGGCGAATTCGAGGTCACCTTCGACCTGAAGCGGCCGCAGCCCTCGCTGCTGGCGATGCTCGCCTCCGGCTACACGCCGGTCTATCCCTGTCACGTCTCGCCGGCGGACATGCGCACCCATCCGATCGGGACCGGGCCGTTCAAGTTCGTCGAGTTCAAGGCCAATGAATCGATCAAGCTGACGCGCAATCCGGACTATTGGAAGAAGGGCCTGCCCCATCTCGACGGCATCGAGTACACCATCATCACCAACCGCTCGACCGCGATTCTGGCCTTCGTCGCCGGCAAGTTCGACATGACCTTTCCGACGCACATCACGATCCCGCTGCTGAAAGACATCAAGTCGCAGGCGCCGAACGCGACCTGCGTCGTCGAGCCGACCAACGTCTCGACCAATATCATCGTCAATTCGAGCTCGGCGCCGTTCGACAACATCGACATCCGCCGGGCGATGGCGCTCGCGCTCGACCGCAAGGCGTTCATCGACATCCTGTTCGAAGGCCAGGGCGACATCGGCGGCACCATGCTGCCGCCGCCGCAGGGCATCTGGGGCATGCCGAAGGAGAAGCTCGAGACCATTCCGGGCTATGGCCGCGACATCAACGCCAACCGCGAGGAAGCCAGGAAGCTGATGCAGAAGGCGGGCTATGGTCCGGACAAGCGCCTCGCCGTGAAAGTCTCGACACGCAACATCGCGGAATATCGCGACCCCGCCGTGATCCTGATCGACCAGCTCAAGAGCATCTATATCGACGGCGAGCTCGACGTCGTGGAGACCGCGAACTGGTTCCCGAAGGTCGCGCGCAAGGATTACATGCTCGGCCTCAACCTGACCGGCAATGCCGTCGACGATCCCGACCAGTCATTCTACGAGAACTATGCCTGCGGCTCGGAACGGAACTACACCAATTATTGCAACAGGGAGATCGAGAAGCTGTTCGACGTGCAGTCACAGGAGACCGACATCGGAAAGCGCCGGCCGCTGGTCTGGGACATCGACAAGAAGCTGCAGGAGGACGTCGCCCGCCCGATCATCTTCCATGCCCGGGCCGGCACCTGCTGGCACCCGCACGTCAAGGGCGTCACCATCATGTCGAACAGCTCCTACAACGGCTTCCGCTACGAGGATGTGTGGCTCGACAAGTAACGCGTGGGCCTGACGAGTAGCGCGGAGGGCGAAGCATGTTTGCCTATCTGGTGCGGCGCCTGTTCCTGATGCTCGTGACCCTGTTCGGGATCTCGGTCGTCATCTTCTTCCTGCTGCGCATCGTGCCGGGCAACATCGTCGACATCCTGTTCGCCGCCGCCGGCTATGTCGATCCCGCCGACAAGGCCAATCTGGAGAAAGAGCTCGGCATCGACCGTCCCTTGATCGTGCAATATTGGCACTGGATCAGCGGCTTCCTGCGCGGCGATTTCGGCTTCTCCTACGTCTCGGAGAAGCCGGCGCTGCAGGAGATCCTGCCGCGAATTCCGATCACGGCAAAGCTCGCCGGCCTAGCGCTGCTGTTCTCGGCATCGATCGGCATTCCCTTGGGCGTCATCAGCGCGGTGAAGCAGGGCACGAAGCTCGACTACGCGCTGCGCGTCGTCAGCCTCAGCGGCTTGTCGCTGCCCTCGTTCTGGCTCGGCCTTCTGATCCTCACCGCTTCGGTGGCGATGTTCGGACAGATGCCGATCTTCAATCCCAATCCGAAGACCTGGCTCGAGGCGTTCGCGACCTACGCCGTGCCCGCCGCCGCCGTCGGCTTCCGCAGCGCGGCGCTGACCATGCGCATCACGCGCTCCTCGATGCTGGAGGTGCTGCGGCAGGATTATATCCGCACCGCCCGCGCCAAGGGCGCCTCCGAGGCGGCGGTGAACTATCAGCACGCGCTGAAGAACGCGATCCTGCCGGTCATCACCGTGATCGGCATCGAGGCGGCGTTCCTGATCGGCGGCCTGATCGTGACGGAGACGGTGTTCAACATCCCCGGCGTCGCGCGCTATTTGGTCGAGGCGATCCGCTGGCGCGATTATCCGATCGTGCAGAACCTCGTGATGTTCATCGCGGTCGTGGTGGTGTTCGCCAATTTCACCGTCGACATGCTCTACGCGGTGTTCGATCCGCGGATCAGGTACACGGATTAGAGGCATGATGTTCGTTCACACCGCGAGCGCACTGTCCTTCACCTCTCCCCGCTTGCGGGGACAGGTCGGATTGCGCAGCAATCCGGGTGAGGGGGACTCTCCACGAGTCCAACTCTCACCTCTCCTGCGGAGAGCCCCCCTCACCCCAACCCTCTCCCCGCAGGCGGGGAGAGGGGGAAGATAGAGCTCATATGGCCGCGATCGACTTCGACGTTGAGCTGAGGCGCGCCGGGGCGCATGCGACCGGGGGCTGGCGGCGCGTGCTGTTCATGGCGCAGCGGCACGTGCTGGGCGCGGCCGGGCTCGTCATCATGACGCTGTTCGTGCTGACGGCGATCTTCGCCGATTTTATTGCGCGCTATGATCCGCTGACGGTCGATTCCGCCCGCGCGCTGGCCCGCCCGAGCCTGGCGCACTGGATGGGCACCGATTCGTTCGGCCGTGACGTGTTCAGCCGCATCATCCACGGCGCGCGGATCTCGCTCGCGGTCGGCATCGGCTCGACCGTGCTCGGCGGCACCATCGGCGTGATCGTCGGCCTCACCTCCGGCTATCTCTCGGGCTGGGTCGATCTGGTGTTCCAGCGCGTCTCCGACGTGCTGCAGGCGCTGCCGCTCTTGGTGCTGGCGCTGGTGATGACGGCCGCGCTCGGGCCGTCGCTGCCGAACGTGATCATCGCCATCGCCATTCCGCTGATCCCGACGGTGGCGCGCGTCATCCGCGCCAACACCCTGGCGCTGCGCGAGCAGCCATTCGTGGAGGCGGCCAAATCGATCGGTATGAGCGAGATGCGGATTGCGCTGCGCCACGTGCTGCCGAACACACTGGCGCCGCTGATCGTGCTCGCCACCGCCCAGCTCGGCTCGACCATCCTGACCGAGGCTTCGCTGTCCTTCCTCGGCCTCGGCATTCCCGAGCCGTATCCGTCATGGGGACGCATGCTGTCCGAATCCGCCGCCGAATATGTCCGCACCGCGCCGTGGCTGGTGATCTTCCCGGGGATCGCGATCAGCCTCGCCGTGTTCGGCGCCAATTTGTTCGGCGATGCCCTGCGCGACATCCTGGATCCGAGGCAGCGCGGCTGATGGCGGACAAGACCGATCTCGTGCTCGACGTGAAGAACCTGAAGACGGTGTTCTTCACCAATTCCGGCCTGTTCAGGGCGGTCGACGACCTCTCCTTCAGCGTGAGGCGCGGCGAGACGCTGGCGATCGTCGGCGAATCCGGCTGCGGCAAGAGCGTCACCGCGCTGTCGCTGATGCGGCTCGTGCCCGATCCGCCCGGCCGCATCGTCGGCGGCTCCGTCACGCTGGAAGGCACCGACCTGCTGGCGCTGGATGAGGCGCAGATGCGCAGCGTCCGGGGCAATCGCATCTCCATGATCTTCCAGGAGCCGATGACCTCGCTCAATCCGGTGATGCGGATCGGCGACCAGATCGTCGAGGCGGTGCGGCTGCATCGGAACATCTCGTCGAAACAGGCGCAAGGCATCGCCGTCGAGATGCTGCGGCTGGTGCGCATCCCCGAGCCGGCGCGGCGGGCGCGCGAATATCCGCATCAGCTCTCGGGCGGCATGCGCCAGCGCGCGATGATCGCGATGGCGCTGGCGTGCCGGCCGGCACTTCTGATCGCGGACGAGCCGACCACGGCGCTCGACGTCACCATCCAGGCGCAGATCCTGGCGCTGATCCTCGACCTGCAGAAGGAGCTCGGCACCGGGCTGGTGCTGATCACGCACGATCTCGGCGTCGTCGCGCAGACCGCGCAGCGCGTGATCGTGATGTATGCGGGGCGGAAGGTCGAGGAGGCCAGCGTCGAGGCGCTGTTCGCCGCGCCGAAGCATCCCTATACGCGCGGGCTGATGGCCTCGATCCCGACTGTTCCGGCCTCCGGCGTCGCCGCGCAGGCGCGGCTGAACGAAATCCCCGGCACGGTGCCCTCGCTGGTGCGGCTGCCGCAAGGCTGCGCCTTCGCGCCGCGCTGCAAGCTCGCCATCAAGCGTTGCGAAGCCGAATATCCGCCGCTGGCGGATTGGGGCGGCGGGCATCTGGCCGCGTGCTGGCGCGCGGAAGAAGTCGCGGAGGTGGCATGACCGAGGCGCTGCTCGAAGTCACCGATCTCAGGAAGCACTATCCCGTGCGCGCCGGCGTGTTGCGCCGGCAGGTCGGCACCGTGCACGCGGTCGATGGCGTCTCGTTCGCGCTTGGCAAAGGCGAGACGCTCGGCCTCGTCGGCGAATCCGGCTGCGGCAAGTCCACGGTGGCGCGCAGCGTGCTACGGCTGGTCGAGCCGACCTCGGGGCAGATCCGCCTCGACGGTGAGGACATCACGCATCTTTCGAAGACGGCGCTGCGGCCGCATCGCCGCTCGATGCAGATCGTGTTCCAGGATCCGTTCGCCTCGCTCAACCCGCGCATGACCGCCGGCGATATCGTCGGCGAGCCGATCGCCGTGCATGGGCTCGCGACCGGCAAGGAGCTGGAAGCACGGGTCGCAACACTGTTCGAGCAGGTGGGGTTGCGGCCCGACCAGATGCGCAATTTCCCGCATCAATTCTCGGGCGGCCAGCGCCAGCGCATCTGCATCGCCCGCGCGCTGGCGCTGGGGCCACGCCTGATCGTCTGCGACGAGCCGGTCTCCGCGCTCGACGTCTCGATCCAGGCCCAGGTGATCAACCTCCTGATCGACCTGCAGCACCAGCACGGCTTCTCATACCTCTTCATCGCGCACGACCTCGCCGTCGTCGCGCATATCAGCCACCGCGTCGCCGTGATGTATCTCGGCCGCATCGTCGAGATCGCCGACAAGGACGAGCTATTCCGCAATCCCAGGCATCCCTACACCCAGGCCCTGCTCGCCTCGGTGCCGGTCGCCAATCCGCTGGCGAAGAAGCTCGCGCCACTGGTCGACGGCGACGTGCCGAGCCCGGTCAACCCGCCCTCAGGCTGCGCATTCCACACCCGCTGCCGGTTTGCGATGGAGCGATGCAGGACGGAGCGGCCGGCGCTGCTGGATGCCGGCGACGGGCATCAGGTGGCGTGTTTGCTCAATGACGGGACGGGGCGAGGCCGCTAGGGCGCGGACTCATGAAAGCAATGTCAGTTCCTGAAGGAAGAGCGGACATCTTCTGCTGGCAGAGCGTTACCGCTTTTGGACCCGTAGGAGAACTAATGCAGCCTCCCGCTAAGCACGGTTAACGGTCCTGGGACTTACTGGCACCAACCGTCTTTTTGTAGTGAAGCTTGACGCTTTCGTAGCACTCGCACGCACTTTCCCTCAGCGCCTCTACATTCAAGATGTCGATGCGGCCCCTAGCATATTTAATCATGCCCGCTTGCTGTAGCGTGTGTGCTACGGGACTCACACTTGTCCTCTGCACGCCCAACATCTCTGCAAGGAATTCTTGCGTGAAATGCAGGTCGTCCCTTCCCGAAAGATCGCGGGCACGCAGCAGCCAACGACAAAGCCGAGCCAGAGTATCGTGCGTTGCCATGCAAGCAACCGACTGCTGCGCCTGTGCGTACACAACCTGCTCGTTACGGATCAGGGCCGACATCAAGCTGCGGCTCTTAAAGGCAGCCTCCGCCAAAGCATCGACATCGCACTCCACCGCATCGCCCGCGAGCTGCACGATGGCGCGATTCAGAGACATCTTGCCATCCAGTGCGTGGCCTGCGCCCACGACGCCGTCTTTGCCCACCATCGCAGCTTCCACCTGCTCACCCGTGGTCAAGCCCACCACCAGCGAAACCACCGACGTCGTGGGAAAATAGACGTTAAGAACCCTGTCGCCGGCATCGTAGAGAACTCGTTTGTGCTCGAGAGTGACCAGACGCAGATGAGGCGTGAGTGCTGTCATGTCGGCCTCCGAAAGGGAGCCGAGCAATAAATTCTGATGTATCAGGGTACGTGCTCCGCTGCCGAAAGGCGGGAGCACAAAACTCTCAGTTACCGACGCCCAGGTGTTATGGCCGATAATGCTCGCATCAAATCACGTTCCAAGCGCGCAGTCTGCCGCCTACCCGACATAAACAGCGCTCCAACTCGGTTTACTTTGGTCTGTCGGGAACCCGACATAAGGGGTACTATGACGGGATCACCGCGCAATTCGTGGCAACTATCGGTGACTGAGAGACACAGCGCTCCCGCCTAAATGAGGCGCGCCATGTGTGAAAAGTGCAAACCCCTTGATGAACGTATCGACCATTACCGGGCTCTCGACAGCAGGGTCACGGATCAACAGACCTCGGACGGGATCAAGCGGCTTATCGGGGACCTCGAAGCCCAAAAGCTGGCGCTGCATCCCAAATAGGGGACCGACCGCATAGACTAGACAGACCGAGCTCGTCGAGGCACGCGGCGCTGCTGCCACGTCGATTCAACTCCATGCAATGTGTCGGGCGGTGGACAGACGGTTTGCCGAACGCGAACTTAAACTCCGGCATCGCCAACTCCGCGGTTAGGACCCGCGCGAAATCGAAGGTGCCCTCATGCAGAAGCGTCGCCGGTTTAAGCAAACGTCATCTCTTGTCGAACGTCTTGCAGAGGAAGCGAAGCGGCTGCGCGCCGAAGCCAAGTTGCTACCACCTGGCGCTGTGCGCGAGAACGTGTTGCGGAAATCACGGCAGGCCGAAACAGCATCGCACCTGACCGAATGGCTGAACTCACCGGGCTTAAAGCCGCCTACCTGATGCTACGCTTCGCCAACTCATGCTGCCCGCCTCACTGGCTTGGATGGTCTGTCTGTCAGGAGGACTGCATCCTATTCGCTGGTAGGCCCTGTAGGTGGGCCACCGATGCGAAGCGGCACCAATACAGGCTTGTGGCCCTTGTGGCCCTTGTGGCCTTCCGGAACCAAGCCCGTCCGAAGGAGCGCGTTGTCCTCAGCAAAACGAAGGCGGGAGCAGTTGCTCGTCTTTTCAAACTAGGCCAGCAATCGACCAATGCAGCGTTCAAGCTCCTCGGTTGGAAAAGGCTTTTGCAGCCATGGCCGTCCGCGAAATTCTTCAGGCAATCCGTCCGCTCCATAACCGCTTGCGAAGGCGAATGGAATATTGCGATGTGCGAGAGCCCTCGCCACGGGCTCGATGCCATCTCGGCCTAGCTGCACATCGAGGACTGCCACGTCAAAGTCCGCGTTATTGGCGAGCTCCAATGCCGACTGCAGATCCCCAGCTTCCGCCGCGACCGTATGGCCAAGATCCGCCAACATGTCAGCAACCATCATACGGATGAGTACTTCATCCTCTACCAAAAACACCGAAGCCATATACGCCCCCGCTCACTGGCTGGACGAGTTCATCCGACCTTCTCCGGCTCCGATGGCGGCATGTGCTGCTAATATGGAACCGGCGCACGCTCGTCAAGAAGATCAATCATTTGACATTTGTTGTGCTCTTACACCGTGGGAGTCCGCTTCTAGCCCTTCGGCGATGTTGGCGGATTGCTGCTTCTCCGCCGATGTTGAGGCGAAGCCGACATCAGGCGGCGCCCGGCCCGTTAATGCGGATACGGCCTCGATCCCAGCGCCCGGATCACCGGCCAGGCCGCGAGCGCGGCGGCGAGATGCTTGAGCGTGTGGCCCGAGACCATGTGCCCGGTCGCTTCGAACACGGTCACATCGCCGAGCTCGAACAGCTTGGCCAGCACATAGAAGACGATGACGCCACCGAGCGGCACGCCAAGCGCGCCGGGCCGCGGGCGTGTGAATGCGAGGCCCACGACCAGCGCCATGCCGCCGAACTGCACCACCACCCAAGGCGTGAGATTCTCGCGGGCCACCCAGGCCGCCAGCAGGCCCGCGACCATCGTCAGCACGAGCACCGCTTCGCCCGCGCGCGTGCTGATGCGCTCGCTGGCCGCCATGCCCAGAAAGCCTGCGAACGCGACCGCCATGCCGAGACGATCGGCGATGAGCCGTTGCGGCACGTCGGGGTCGAGATGATAGAAGCCCGAGCCGAGGCATGTGAGGATAAGTCCTACGAAGAACCAGCTCGCGCCCACCGGCGCATCCTTGCGGGCACGCAGCCGCTCCGAGCCCCAGACGCCCATCGCGAGAAAGGCGAGATTGCTCAGCACATCGCCGGCGTTGGGTACGCCGAGGAAGGCGCGGCTATCGACGAAATGCGGGATGTGCCAGGCGGCGGCGGGTAATCCGGGCGCGAAGAGTGCGGCGAGTGCGAGAACGAATATTGCGCCCATCAGATATTTTTCGCGGGCTTTCGGGGCAGCGACGGAGAAACGGCGGGACGCTGAGGGGAGTATGACATCGGCCGCTTGGGGGCGATCATGGGTGCGGAACATACGTGGCTCCTGAATTGAACTTTGTTCAATGTTTGTAGCCGAGAAAATGAACGAAGTTCAATCGGAATAATAGTCCGGCGGGTCGACGCTCCATACCCTTGAAATCATGTGCTTTTTCAGCGGCACGCGATTCGTCCTGTCCAGAACACTCGCGAAAGCTCAAGGCGCAGAGGCCGCCAAAGTCATTGCGAGCGCAGCGAAGCAATCCAGACTGTCCCGCGGAGAGATTCTGGATTGTTTCGCTACGCTCGCAATGACGAGAGCGAGACTATCCCGCCCCGATCTCCGCGACGATCCGGCCCGTCGTGACCTGCTCGCCCTCGGAGACGTCGATCGCGCCGACCACGCCGTCGATGCCGGCCTTGTGGACGTGCTCCATCTTCATCGCCTCCAGCGTCAGCACCGGCTGGCCGGCGGTGACGCGGTCTCCAAGCTTGACCAGCACGGCGACGACGCGGCCGTTCATGGCGGCGCGCACCTTGCCGTCACCGCCGTTGCTTGCGGCGGCCTTCGGCGCGGCCAGCGTGAGATCGGTGACGGCGAGCGGGATGCCGCGATGCTGGAGGTACAGGCGATCGCCATCACGCAGGAATCTTGCGCTGTCCATCACGCCGGCGTGGCGGAAGCGGATGGCGTCGGGATCGAGCTGCTCGATCTCGAACTTATGCTGGCGGCCGTCAGCAATGACCGTGTAGCTGCCGTCGCGTTCGCGCGTGATGTCGAGTTCGTTCGCCTCGCCGGCTATCTCGATTTTCGCCGGCAGCGGAAAGGTGGCGGCGAGGCTGCGCCCGTCCTGCCACGACGGCGCGCGCGGGTTGGTGACGTAGAGCAGCAGGCCTGCCAGCGCCGTCTCGAACGCCGCGTCCGCACGCGGCGCGAGCAGCTCGTCGCGATAGGCGCCGATGAACGCCGTCGTCGCTTCGCCCTTGGCAAAGCCGGGATGGCGCAGACACGACATCAGGAACGCCTGGTTGGTGGTCACGCCGAACGCCGTGAGCTGCTCGAGGCCGACAATCAGCCGCCCCCTCGCCTCCTCGCGATTGGCGCCGTGGCTGATCATCTTGGCGATCATGGAATCGTAGAACGGCGGAATCTCCGAGCCCGATCGCAGCGCGTGCTCGACACGGATGCCGTCGGGCACTTGCCAGCGCGCCATGCGGCCGGACTGCGGCATGAAGTCGTGCGCGGCATCTTCCGAGCAGAGCCGCACCTCGATGGCATGGCCGGAGAACTTGACGTCCTGCTGCTTTATCGGCAACGCCTCGCCGCGCGCGACGCGCAGCTGCAGCTCGACGAGATCGAGCCCGCTGATCGCCTCGGTGACGGGATGCTCGACCTGCAGGCGCGTGTTCATCTCCATGAAGTAGAACGCGCCGCTGGCATCGAGCAGGAATTCCAGCGTGCCGGCGCCCTCATAGCGCAGCGCCTTCACGGCGGCGACCGCAACCTCGCCCATCCTGGCGCGCAGCTCCGGCGTGACCGCGGGTGACGGCGCCTCCTCGATCAGCTTCTGATGCCGCCGCTGCACCGAGCAGTCGCGCTCGCCGAGATGGATCGCGTTGCCGTGGCTGTCGCCGAACACCTGGATCTCGATGTGGCGCGGATTCCGGATGGCGCGCTCGAGGATGACGGTAGCATCGCCGAACGCGGCCTTCGCTTCCGATCGCGCGCTGCGCAGCGCATCGGGGAAAGACGCGGCATCAGTGACGAGCCGCATGCCGCGGCCGCCGCCGCCCGCGACGGCCTTGATCATCACGGGAAAGCCGATCTTTCCGGCTTCCGCAAGCATGACCTCGTCGCCCTGCTCAGTGCCCTGGTAGCCTGGCACGATGGGAACGCCGGCCTTCTTCATGATCTCCTTGGCGCCGGCCTTGTTGCCCATCGCCTCGATCGCCTGCGGCGACGGGCCGATGAAGACGAGGCCGGCGTCCTTGCAGGCGCGCGCAAACGCCTCGTTCTCGGCGAGAAAGCCATAGCCGGGGTGAACGGCATCCGCGCCGCTGGCCTTGGCCGCTTCGATGATCGCGGGAATGTTGAGATAGGATTGCGCCAGCAAGGCTTCGCCGATGCGCACGGCCTGATCCGCCTGCTTCACATGGAGCGCATCGCGATCCGCATCGGAATACACCGCGACGACGCCAAGGCCGAGCTGCCGTGCGCTGCGCATCACGCGCAGCGCGATCTCGCCGCGGTTGGCGACCAGAACCTTGTAGAACGGCCGCTGCTGCACTGATCCGTTCCTCATGGGCGGGCCACCGAAAACTGCATGCGTTGGGGCGTGCGCGCATCGCCCTCGCGGCAGATCGCGAGCACCTCCGACAGCACCGCGCGGGTGTCGCGCGGATCGATCACGCCGTCGTCGAGCACGCGGGCGCTGGTGGAGAACACGTCCATCTGGCCGTCGAACACGCCGATGATCTCGGCCTTCATGGCGTCCAGCCTGTCCTTCTCGATCGGCTTGCCGCGGCGAGCTGCGGCCGCCTCGGTCACGATCGCCATGGTCTCGGCGGCCTGCTCGCCGCCCATCACCGCGGTCTTGGCGTTGGGCCAGGAGAAGCAGAAGCGCGGATGGAAGCCGCGGCCGCACATGCCGTAATTGCCGGCGCCGAACGAGGCGCCGCAATAGATGGTGATCTGCGGCACCGTCGCCGAGGTCACCGCCTGGATCATCTTGGAGCCGTGCTTGATCATGCCGGCCTCTTCATAGGCCTTCCCGACCATGTAGCCGGTGGTGTTGTTGAGATAGAGCAGCGGCGTGCGGGTCTGGCAGCAGGCCTGGATGAAATGCGTCGCCTTGTTGGCGCCGGCGGGATCGAGCGGGCCGTTGTTGGTGATGATGCCGATGGCCTGGCCTTCGATGCGGGCATGGCCGCAGACCGTGGCCGGGCCGTAATTCGGCGCCATCTCGGTGAAATCGGAATCGTCGACGATGCGCGCGATCACCTGTTTCATGTCGACCGGGCGCTTGTGGTCCATCGGCATGATGCCGAGCAGCTCGTCCTGGTCGTAGCGCGGCGGCTTGAATTGCACCGAGGCTTTGCCCGGCCGCTCCCATTGCAGCGCCGCCATGATTTCGCGCGCGATGCGCAATGCGTCGCGATCGTCCTCGGCGAGGTAATCGCCGAGGCCGGAGATCTGCGTATGCATCTCGGCGCCGCCGAGCTCCTCCTCGGTCGCGATCTCGCCGGTCGCGGCCTTCAGCAGCGGGGGCCCTGCGAGGAAGGCGCGGGTGCGGCCGCGGACCATGACGATGTAGTCGGAGAGGCCGGTCTGGTAGGCGCCGCCGGCGGTGGAGGAGCCGTGCGTGACGGTGACGACCGGCAGTCCCGCAGCCGAGAGCCGCGCCAAATTGCGGAAGATGTTGCCGCCGCGAACGAAATCCTCGACGCGGTAGCGCAAGAGATTGGCGCCGGCGCTTTCGACCAGCTGCACATAAGGCAGCTTGTTCTCCAGCGCGAGCTCCTGCACCCGCAGCGTCTTGTCGAGGCCGTAAGGCTGCAGCGCGCCGGCATCGATGCCGGAATCGCTGGCGCTGACCATGCAGCGGATGCCCGAGACGAAGCCGATGCCGGCGATGACGCCGCCGCCCGGCACGCTTCTGCTCGCATCCGGCACGTCGAACATGTAGCCGGCGAGCGTCGAGAGCTCGATGAAGGGGCTACCTGGATCGAGCACCAGCGCCACGCGCTCGCGCGGCAGCAGCTGGCCGCGCTTGTGGAAGCGGTCCTTGGCCGCGGCCGATGCGACGCGCGTGCGCTCTTCCAGCGCGCGCATGCGGTCGATCAGGCCGAGCATGCCGTCGCGGTTGGCCTGGTAGGCGGCGCTGCCGGGGGAAACGGTGTTTTCGAGGATGGACATGACACACCTTGATCGTCATTCCGGGGCACGCGAAGCGTGAACCCGGAATCTCGAGGTTCCGGGTTCGATGCTGCGCATCGCCCCGGAACGACGGGGGTATTCAGCGATTCGTCCCAAAGATCTTCCGCGCCTCGGCGGGGCTTGCGATCTCGCGGCCGGCGCGCCTTGCGCAGGCGGCGATCGCTTCGATCAGCTGGCCGTTCGACGTCACCTTCCTGCCGTCGGCGAGATAGAAGGTGTCCTCGAGACCGGTGCGCAGGTGACCGCCGAGCTCGGCGCAGCGCTGGTGCAGCGGCCAGATCTCCTCGCGGCCGATGGCGGTGACCTGCCAATGCGCCTCGGGGCGCTTCAGCTTGATCAGAATCGGCAGCAATTCGGGGTCGGCCGGCATGCCGGAGGCGACGCCCATGACGAAATTGTATTCGAGCGGGCCCTTGTACATGCCAACCTGGCGGTACATGCCGACGCAGCGGACGATACCGACGTCGAAGCACTCGAACTCCGGGATGGTGCCGACCGCGTTCATGACGTCGAGATAGTCCTTCACCTTCTCGACCGAATTGTCGAACATCATCGGCGGCCAGGCCCAGCTGTTGTCGGCCTTCACTTTCAGGTAATTCAGCGAACCTGCGTTGCAGGCGGCGATCTCGGGCCTGGTCTCGCGAATGCAGTCGAGCGCGCCGGAATAGTTCGGCCCTGATACGCCCGAGGTGTGGTTGATGATGACGCCCGGGCAGGCCTCGCGGATCGCCTGCTGAATCTCCTTGCTGACCGCGACCTCCCAGGACGGCAGGTGTCCCTTGCCCGGCGCCTGCTGGCGCAGATGGATGTGCATGATGGACGCGCCGGCCTCGAACGCAGCCCTGGCCTCGCGCGCCATCTGCTCGGGCGTCACAGGGACGTTGTGCTGCCTGGGGTCGGTGAGCACGCCGTTCAGCGCGCAGGTGATGACGGCCTTGTCGCTCATGCGTTCAATGTCCCGCACGTTGAGAATTCAACGCTTGCGATCATGTGACGCGCGACATGCGGCTTCTTGCGCGGAGAAGCTGGGGAAAGACGAGCTTTCGTAGGGTGGGCAAAGGCGCCCTTGCGCCGTGCCCACCACTGTCGGTGTTTGGCAAAGATGGTGGGCGCTACGCTTTGCCCACCCTACGAGAGCGAAGCTAGCCCGCCTCCGCCATCCGCACCGTCTCGTTGCTGCGATAGATCGCAAGATCGCGCGAGCCGACGAAGATTGCCCGCGGCTTCAAGCCGTAGAAGCGGCGGATCGAGTGGCTGAAATGCGTGGAATCGGGATAGCCGATGTCCTGCGCCAGATGGGCGAGGTTGAGGTCCTGGTTGGCGAAGTGCAGCAGGTGCCGCGCGCGCTTCCAGGCGCGGAAGGAGCGGAACGAGATGCCGGTCTCCTCCTTGAACAGGTGCAGGAAGCGCGAGGCCGAGAGGCCGGCTTCAGCGGCGCAGGTATCCGCCGTCACCGGCTCGCCGGAGAAGCGCTCGATGCGCGCCACCGCACGCATCACGCGCGGATCCAGCACGCGGCGCGGCAGCGCCTCGCCAAAGCACATCTCGTCGAACTCGGCCGTGGTGATGTCGCCATAGCGGCGCTGACGCAAAAGTGCGTAGGCGGCGAGGATCTTGCGGACATAGGCGGCCTGGTCGGGTCCGGTCAGGCGCGCGGCCAAGGCTTCGATCGCGCCATCGGGTAAGCTTTCCGGCTCCAGCGTCACGGCGATCGCGGTGCGGTAGTCGCTGGCGATGGAATGCCGCTGGTTCGGCAAGGTGACGAACAGCTCGCCGGTGGCGAGAACGTCGTCGATGGTCAGGTGCAGATTGCCCTTCACCGCGACATAGATTTGGCAGCAACCGGGTGTCCGTTTGCGCGGACGGCCGAGCAGGCCCGCATAGAACACCCGCTCCGGCGTGATCAGCATCAGATGGTCGGATTCGCGACCGTTATATTCCATGGGGGTCCTCCTCGCGCGGCTCTCTGGCCGCTGCGGACGGAGGTCACCTTAGCGGAAATTTGGGCGCTGTCACGGTGAGATAGCGCTGTCATGGACACACGACCGGTCGTTCCGGGCAGTCCGCAGGACTGAACCCGGAACTTGAGATTCTCAGGTGCGCAACGGCGCACCGGGGTTCGCGCTATTGCGCGCCCCGGAATGACGGCCAGAGACCTTACGCTCTCACCCTCGGCGCGACATTCTGCTCTTCACCGGCCTTTTGCTCCGCAGCAACCGCGCGCTTGAAACCCTCGCGCTGCTGCAGGCGCGCCCAATAGGCTGCGACGTTTGGTCCAAAATCCTTGGCGAGCCCGATATTGCTCGCGAGCCGAAGCGCGTAGCCGATGACGATGTCGGCGGCGGTAAAGCGGCCCGCGCACAATGTTTCGGCATTCGCGGTCGCTGCCTCGACGGCGTGCAGGCGCCCCAGAAACCATTTCGCGTAATCGGTGGCGACCTGCGGGTTGCGGCGCTCCTCCGGCTCGAGCTGGGTGTATCTCAGCACCAGCGTTTGCGGGAAGGTTAACGTCGCGTCGCTGAAATACATCCAGTTCAGGAACGTGCCATAGGCGGGATCCTCAGGGCCGACCATCAAGGGCGTCGGGCCGTATTTGACGCCGAGGTAATGGCAGATGCCGGAGGATTCCGTCATCCGGGTCTCGCCGTCGATCAGGAAGGGGATGGTGCCGAGCGGATTGAGCGCGAGATAGTCCTTGGCGAAGACGCGCGGCGGGAACGGCAGCATCTTCAGTTCATAGGGCAGCCCCATCTCCTCCAGCATCCAGAGCGGACGGAACGAGCGCGCGGCCTCGCAGTGATAGAGCGTGATCATGATGCATTCCCTTTGCTGCCCGGCAGCGTCCCCATCATCTTGCACAGCACCATCAGCATGACCTCGTCGGCGCCGCCGCCGATCGAGGTCAGGCGGCTGTCGCGATAGGCGCGGCTGACCGGCGTCTCGTTGGTAAAGCCCATTCCGCCCCAATATTGCAAGCAGGCGTCGGTGAGCTCGCGACCGAGCCGGCCGGCCTTCAGCTTGGCCATGGTCGCGAGCCGCGTCACGTCCTCGCCGGCGACCAGCTGCTCGCCGGCGCGATAGATCAGCGCGCGCAGGAGCTCGACCTCGGTCTGCATCTCCGCGAGCTTGAAGTGCACGACCTGGTTGTCGAGGATCGACTTGCCGAAGGCCTTGCGGTTGCGGGTGTATTCGATGGTCTGGTCGATGATGTATTCGTGCGCCTTCAGGCAGGCGGCCGCGCCCCAGAGCCGCTCCTCCTGGAACTGGATCATCTGGTAGGTAAAACCCTGGCCCTCCTCGCCGATCCGGTTGCGCTTGGGCACGCGGACATTGTCGAAGAAGATCTGCGCGGTGTCGGAGGAGCGCATGCCCATCTTGTCGAGCTTGCGGGCGACGGTGACGCCCTTGCTCTTCATGGGCACGCAGATCAGCGACTTGTTGCGGTGAACGGGGCCGTCGCCGGTGTTGGCGAGCAGGCAGATCCAGTCGGCCTGGGTGCCGTTGGTGATCCACATCTTGCCGCCATTGATGACGTAATCGTCGCCGTCGGAGCGCGCACTCGTCTTGATCGAGGCGACATCCGAGCCGGCGCCCGGCTCGGAGACTCCGATGCAGGCGACGTAGTCGCCGGAGATCGAGGGGCTGAGGAATTCGCGCCGAACCTCGTCGGAGCCGAAGCGCGCCAATGCCGGCGTTGCCATGTCCGTCTGCACTCCGATCGCCATCGGCACGCCGCCGCAGGTGATGGCGCCCAGCTCCTCCGCCATCATCAGCGCGTAGGAATAGTCGAGGCCCGAGCCGCCGAATTCGACCGGCTTGTTCAGGCCGAGGAAACCGAGGCTGCCCATCTTCTTGAACAGCTCGTGCGCCGGGAAGATGTCGGCCTTTTCCCACGCGTCGACGTGAGGATTGATCTCGTTCGCGATGAATTTCTGCAGGGAGCGGCGGATGTCGTCGTGGTCGGCGGTGAACAGCATTTTGCTCCTGTCATTCCGGGGCGGCGCGAAGCGTCGAACCCGGAATCTCGATATGTGGGACTCAGCTCTAGGTCCCGGGTTCGCGCTCCGCGCGCCCCGGGACGACACATTTCACAACCCCATCTGGCGCGACGCCAGATCCTTCATGATCTCCTCGGTGCCGCCGCCGATGGCGTTGACCTTGACCTCGCGGTAGATGCGCTCGGCCTTGATGCCGCGCATGAAGCCGGCGCCGCCGAAGATCTGCACGGCTTCCGAGGCGCAGAACGCCATGGTCTGCGTCGCCTGGTTCTTCATCATGCAGATCTCCGCGACCGGGCTCTCGCCCTGCTCGAGCCGCCAGGCCAGCATCTCCAGCATGGCTTGGGATGCCGCGACCTTCTGCGCCATGTCGACGATCTTGTGGCGGATGACCTGGTGCTGCGCGAGCGGCTTGCCGAAGGTCTGGCGCTCCCTGGCGTAGGCGATGGCCTCGTCGAGGCAGACCCGCGCGAAGGCGGTGCAGCTCGCCGCCATGCCCATGCGCTCGCTGTTGAAGTTCTGCATGATGATCTTGAAGCCCTGGCCCTCCTCGCCGATCAGATTCTCCGCCGGCACGCGGCATGCGTCGAAATGCAGCGTCGCGGTATCGGAGGCCCACCAGCCCATCTTCTTCAGCTTGGTCCTGGACAGGCCGGGCGTGTCGCCTTCGATCAGGAGCAGGCTGACGCCGCCGGCGCCCTCGCCGCCGGTCCGCACCGCAACGGTCAGATAATCGGCACGCATGCCTGAGGTGATGAAGGTCTTCTCCCCGCTCACGACGTAATGATCGCCGTCGCGCCGCGCGCGGGTGCGCAGGTTTGCGACATCCGAGCCGCCGCCCGGCTCGGTGATCGCCAGTGCGGAGATCTTCTCGCCGGCCAACACCTGCGGCAGCACGTGCGCCTTCACCTCGGCCCGAGCGGCCCGCGCGATCGGCGGCGAGCCGATCGTGTGGCTCATCAGGCTGGCGCTGACGCCGCCTGCGCCGGCGCGCGCAAGCTCCTGGCTCGCCACGATCTTCATGGACTGGTCGGCGGCGATGCCGCCATACTCCTCCGGGAATCCGAGTCCCAGCAGGCCGATTTCGGCCGCCTTGCGATAGAGCTCGCGCGGGAATTCGCCGGCCTCGTCCCATTCATGGGCGAAGGGGGTGATCTCCTTCTCGACGAAGCGCCGCATCACGTCGCGGAACGCGTCGTGCTCGGCGGTATAGAACGGGCTCTTCATCGCGAGACTTGCCTCGAAAGGATTCGTCCCGGCCACCATGGCTCGAACCTTGGCCGCTCACTTGCGCGGAGTGGCTGATCGGCGCGGACGCTTCGAGCTAGGCCCTCTCCTGGGTCACAACGTCAGAAACAGCGCGAACGGCTCCTCCACCGTGCGGCGCAAGTGCTGTCGATACAGGGCATGGTTGGGATCCTCAGGCGCAACCCGGCCCAAGGAGGGTTTTGGAATATTCCTGAGCGGCACATAGGCGATCGGCGCGGCGATCGGCGTGAGCTGCGAGCCGGGCCCGGCGCGCAGCGTCGAGATGATGCCGTACATCTCGCCTGATACCGTCGGCCGCGACACCGTGATCACGCGGTGCTGGCCGTGCTTGATGATGACGAGATAGATGAAGCCGGACTGATGCGGGACGGCGACTTCGCCGGTATGCTCGTAGGCGGCATCGGTCCGCTCGCCCTCGCGAAAGACCAGCGACGAGACCTTCGGCTCCCAGGCGATCTCGGTGCGGTAGGCGAAGATCGCATCCTTGTCGCCGAACGACGGCCGCAGGGTGATGTAGACGTCCTCGAGCCAGATCACCGCGCGGTGGGCGTAGGAGCCGAGGCTGTCGGGCGCGACGTCGTTTGCGGCCGGGGGCGCCGCCGCGACGACACTTCTGCGCAAGGAAACGCCGAGCGCCTGCTCCAGCCGGACTGTCGTCGCCAGCGTGAACGGCCGCCGGCCGCCGAGCACCTTCTCCAGCGTCGAAAGGCTAAGCTTGGCCTGCTCGGCCAGCGCCTGCCGCGACATCCGGCGCCGGGCGAGCTCCTCGCGAATGGTTTCGGCGATCTCGCGGCTCTGCTCGTCCGAAAGCTGCTTGTCGGTGAGTTTGTCCTGCGTCTGCATCGTCAGCCCCGCTCCAGGCTGGTCACTCTAGCAGGGCGGACAAACCAGCACAAAACCGCACATGACCGCCGCGGCCGAAGCGAGCCGGGGCCGGCCGCGGCGGAACATTGCCGATCATTCTGCTCGCGAAATCCCGCCCCGCCGGCGGATGTTGAGGACCAGCAAACATGCTTCGGGAGCAAGCCAAAATGGACGCCTACGACATGGCCGACAGCGACGAACACCCGCTGTTGAGCCGCCTCATCAAGGTCGGACTGTTCCTTCTGGCGCAAGGCATCGCCGTGATGCTGGTCGCCTTCCTGGCCCTGCTGGTGAGTTTTGGGGCGAGCTGGTCGGCAACGACCGAACAGGCCGGCCTGCTCCAGCCCGGCGAGGCACGGTCGGGCAGCCTGCTGCTGAAGGAGGACGGCGCCACGACGGAGGCGATCCGCCTCGGGACCGATATCGACATCACGGTGTCGGGTCCGACCTTGCGCGCCCGCGTCACGCAGGCATTCCGCAACCCGAGCAAGGATTGGGTCGAGGCCACCTACGTCTATCCGCTCGCGGCCGGCGGCGCCGTCGACACGCTGAAGATGGTGGTCGGCGACCGCGTCATCATCGGCGACATCAAGGAACGGCAGCAGGCGCGCGTGATCTACGAGGAGGCGCGCCGCGCCGGCCAGAAGGCCGCGCTCACCGAGCAGGAACGGCCGAACATCTTCACCAACTCGGTCGCCAATATCGGTCCTGGCGAAACCGTGCTGGTGCAGATCGAGTACCAGGAGCCGGTGCATCAAGCCGGCAACGAATATTCGTTGCGCCTGCCGCTCGTGGTCGCACCCCGCTACAATCCCGCACCAATCATCCAGAGCGTCGATTTCCGCAAGGATGGCTCGGGCTGGGGCGCGGCGACGTCGGACCCGGTGCCGGATCGCGAGCGCATCTCGCCCCCTGTGCTAGATCCCGCCAAACATGCGCCGGTCAATCCGACCAGCATCACGGTGCGCCTGCAGGCCGGCTTTGCGCTCGGCGAGGTCAAGAGCCACCATCACAACGTCAAGACGGAAAGCCCGGACGACGCGACGCGCGTGGTGACGCTGGCCGACGGCGCCGTCCCCGCCGACCGCGATTTCGAGCTGACCTGGAAGCCGGCTGCCGAGAAAGCCCCGTCGGTCGGCCTGTTCCGCGAGCGCATCGGCGACGCCGACTATTTGCTCGCCTTCGTCACCCCGCCGAGCGCCGAGCAGGCGATGCAGAAGCCGCTGCCGCGCGAGGTCGTGTTCGTGATCGACAATTCCGGCTCGATGGGCGGCACCTCCATCGTGCAGGCCAAGGCGAGTCTGCTCTATGCCCTCGGCCGCCTGCAGCCCAATGACCGCTTCAACGTGATCCGCTTCGACGACACCATGGACATGCTGTTTCCGGCCTCCGTGCCGGCCGATGCCGCGCATGTCGGCGAGGCGACCGCCTTCGTCGGCGCCTTGCAGGCGCGCGGCGGCACCGAAATGGTGCCGGCGATGCGCGCGGCACTGACCGACAGGAACGGCGACACCGGCATGGTCCGCCAGGTCGTGTTCCTGACCGACGGCGCGATCGGCAACGAGCAGCAATTGTTCGATGCGATCACGACGATGCGCGGCCGCTCGCGCGTCTTCATGGTCGGCATCGGGTCGGCGCCCAACACCTATCTGATGACCCGCGCCGCCGAGCTCGGCCGCGGCGCCTTCACGCATATCGGTTCCACCGAGCAGGTGGAGGAGCGCATGCGCGGCCTGTTCGCCAAGCTGGAGAATCCCGCCGTGACCGGGCTCAGCGCAAGGTTTTCCCAGGCCACGGCCGACGTCACCCCGGCGATCATTCCCGACGTCTACCGCGGCGAGCCGCTGGTGCTGGCGGCGAGACTCGACAAGCTCGCAGGCTCGCTCGAGATCAAGGGCCGCGTCGGCGACCGTCCGTGGTCGGTGACGCTGCCGCTGCAAAACGCGGCCGAAGGCAAGGGGCTGTCAAAGCTCTGGGCCAGGCGCAAGATCGCCGATGCGGAGGTGGCGCGCACCTTGCGCGAGATGACACCCGGAGACGCCGACAAGGCGATCCTGGCGCTGGCGCTCGACCATCAGATCGTCACGCGGCTGACCAGCCTCGTCGCGGTCGACAAGACGCCGAGCCGTCCCGAGGGCGAGCCGCTGAAGCTCAGCGAGCTGCAGATCAACCTGCCCGCGGGCTGGGACTTCGAGAAGGTGTTCGGCGAGCGGCCGCATCTGACGCCCACACAGCTGCGCGAGCGCCATGCCGATGCGCGCAACCAGCCGGCGACGCGACGGCCGACGCCTGCTGCGCCCGACGCGATCCGCCTGCCCAAGACCGCGACCTCGGCCGAGCTGAAGATGGTCGCAGGCTTCATCCTGATCGTGCTCGCCCTGATCCTGTTCGTGTTCAACCGGCGTCGGACCTTGCTCACCGACGCCGCTTGAGAGAGGAGCCCCCCGAACTCCTCTGTTAGCGCGCGCGGCTGCCCGTCCCCTCCAAACGGCCGCGCGCGCCTTTTTTGATCGTCATTGCGAGGAGCGAAGCGACGAAGCAATCCAGACTGCCGCCGCGGAGACAGTCTGGATTGCTTCGCTTCGCTCGCAATGACGGGAGAGAAACACAATGCCCCGCTTCATCTCTCCGCTGGTCCTCGCACTTGTCGGCCTCATCCTGTTCGGCGACGGCGCCTATATCCATGCCAAGGCCTGGCTGGCGCAGGTGCTGCTGGAGCGGGCCTTCGACCGAAGCATTGCCACGGGACAGGCGGTGAAACCGTGGTCGTGGGCCGACACCTGGCCGGTCGCGCGGATCGAAGTGAAGCGGATCGGCGCCAGCGCGATCGTGCTGGAAGGCACGAGCGGGCAGGCACTCGCTTTCGGACCCGGCCATATCCAGCACACGGCTGATGCGGGCGAACGCGGGGTTGCCGTCTATGCCGCCCATCGTGACACTCATTTCCGCTTCCTGAAGGATGTTGCCATTGGCGACGTCATCGATGTCACGCGCAGTGACGGCCGACACTTTCGCTATCGCGCGGATTCCTCGGCCGTGGTTCGCTTCGATGCATCCGGCATCGACACCACGGCAGGGGGGTTCGAGCTTGTGCTCGCGACCTGCTGGCCATTCGATGCCGTCACATCCGGCCCCGAGCGCTACATCCTGCACGCGACATTGATTGAAGCCGACGGATAGATCGCCGGTCGGACTGACAGGCACCGGTGCGCGCTTCATTCCGCCACACGGCATACCAGCCACACAGTTGCCAACGGACTCGCCATAGAACAGAGTGACGCGACACCAATAAGAACAACAGGTGAGGTGACGCATGGAAGCTCAGGTGCCTGCCGAGTCGCTTTCTCAGCGCTCCTGGTCTCCGCCGCCAGAAGCCAGCAACATCGTCAAGGGCATCCACGCCATGCTGCACCCGCGCAACATCGTGCTGGTGGGCGCGACCGACAAGCCCGGCAATTATGCCGAACGCATCTGGAACAATCTGATCAAATACGGTTTCGAAGGCGGGCTCTATCCGGTCAACGCCAAGCGCGACATTATCTGGGGCGTTCCCTGCTACAAGGATTTTGCGAGCCTTCCCGAGAAGCCCGATCACGTCCTGGTGCTGGTGCCGGCGCGCTTCGCCGTTCAGGTGATCCGCGACGCCGCCGCGGCCGGCGCGCGTTCGGCCACCATCGTCACCTCCGGCTTCAGCGAGCTGCAGGATGACGCAAGCCAGAAGCTCGCTGCCGAATTGCAGGCCGCCGTGCGCGAGACGGGGCTCGCCGTCACCGGCCCGAACTGCCTCGGCAATTTGAGCGCCGGCGAGAAGCTCTTCACCAATATCGACGATCGCATCGTCACCATGGAACAGGGCGCGGTGGCGATCGCCGGGCAATCCGGTGCCATCGTCATGGCGATCCGCCAGGCGCTGGAAGACCGGGGCGTTGGTGTCGGCTACATGGTGACCACGGGCAACGAGGCCGGGCTCGAGACGCCGGACCTGATGCGCTACTTCGCCGAGGATCCGAGCATCAAGGTGATCGTCATCTACCTCGAAGGCGTGCGCAACACCAAGGCCTTCCGCGACGCCTGCAAGGCGGCGCGTGCGGCGAGCAAGCCGGTGATCGCGCTCAAGCTCGGCGCCTCCGAAGGCGGCCGCGCCGCGGCGATGGCGCATACCGGCGCGCTCGCCGGCTCGATCGAGACGTTCGACGCGATCGCGACGCGCGAAGGGGTGATCCGGGTCGGCGGCCTCGACGAGCTGATCGAGACCACCGAGTGCTTCGTGCACGCTGGCTTGCCCAAAGGCGACCGGCTCGCCGCGGTGACGCTGTCGGGCGGCAAGCGCGGCATGCTGATCGACGCGTTCTATGCCGAAGGCCTGAACTTTGCGCCGCTGAGCCCGCATGTCAGCGCGGAGCTCGCGAAGATGCTCGGCCCCGGCTCGATCGTCGGCAATCCGCTCGATGCCGGCTTCGCTGCGGTGGTCGATCCCTCCGTCTACATGAAGTCGATCAAGCTGATGATCGACGACCCCGATATCGACATCGTCATCGTCGATGCCGAGCTGCCGAAGGCGCCGCACGAGCTGCGCGAGCGCAATTTGCGCATCGTCAACGAGATGGCGAGCAAGGCGGGCAAGCCGGTGATCTACATCAGCGCGATGTCGATCGGCTTCACCGAGTACACCAAGGGCCTTCGGAAGTCGCTGCCGCATTTGGCGGTGATGCAGGGCATGGACCGCGCGGTGACCGCGATCAAGTCGCTGCTTGCCTACGCCAAGCTGCGCAAGGAGGTGCCCGATATCGTCTCGAGCTCGAAACCCGCCGCGCGCGCCGTGCTGGAGAAGACATTGAAATCGGCGACCGGCGCCGCGCTCGACGAGGTCGCCTCGAAGAAGCTGCTCAAGGCCTACGGCATCCCGATCTCGAAGGAGGCGATCGCACAGACCGCGGCGGACGCCGTCGAGATTGCCAAGCAGATCGGCTTTCCGGTCGTGGCAAAACTCGTCAGCGCGGAGATCCTGCACAAGTCCGACATCGGCGGCGTGGTGCTGAACCTCAACAGTGCAGCCGAGGTGAAGAAGGCGTTCGCCGACATCATCGCGCGCGTTGAGAAGCTCAAGGGCAAGCCGAAGCTCGACGGCATCCTGATCGCACAGCAGGTCAGGGGCGAGCTCGAGCTGGTGGTCGGCGCCTCGCTCGACGCCGAGATGGGGCCTGTCGTGCTGTTCGGCACCGGCGGCATCGACATCGAGCTGATGAAGGACGTCGCGCTCGCCGCCGCGCCGCTGGACGAGGCCGAAGCACGGCTCCTGATCGGCCGCACCAAGGCCGGAATCAAGATGCGCGGCTATCGCGGCAGGCCGGCCTTGCACGAGGCTTCAGTGGTGAAGGCGCTGGTCGGGCTCTCAAACCTGATTGCGGATGCGGGCGATCGCATCGCCTCGATCGACATCAACCCGTTTCTGATCAACACCAGGACGGGCGTGGCCGTCGATGCCCTGATCGTGCTGAACAATGCTGCGGCCAGGCGGGCGGCCGGGCACTAAGGCCGTGGGGCGGATTAGCGCAAGCGCAATCCGCCTATTTGCACGACTGCTGAGGCGAAAGCGGCGGGTTACGCTTCCGCTTCGCTCGTTGAGCTTCGGCGGACAAGTCGTTAACCGGCCTCAGCTACCATCGCGGCCTCCTTCCAACCGTCCCGCTTTGGCCCTAAACTCAGCCTGCATGGCACGCGCGAGCAATCTTGTGATCGGAACGGCGACGCTGGCGGCGATCGCCGTGGCGTTCGGCGGCCTGCTCGGCGCGCAGAAATGGCGCACCATCCAGAGCCGCAGCCAGTTGCGCGTAGTGTTCGAGGGTGGATCCGCCAGCGGGCTGCGCCGCGGCGGGCCGGTCAATTTCGACGGCGTGCCCGCCGGCCAGATCCTGTCGATCAAGCTGGACAGTCCCCGCCGGATCGTGGCGCTCGTCATGCTCGACAACACCGCGCCGATCCGCAAGGACACCGTGGCTGGGATCGAGTTCCAGGGCCTCACCGGCGTCGCCGCGATCTCGCTCATCGGCGGCGCCCCCTCTGCACCGCCGGTGCCGCTGGATGCGGACGGCATCCCGGTGCTGACGGCCGATCTCAGCGACGCCGAAACCATCGTCGAAACGCTGCACAGCGTCGACCGCACCATCGTGAACAACGCCCCTGCAATCAAGGAGGGCCTGCACACGTTCGAGACCACCACCGCCGACCTCAGGAACAAGGGCGCGGAGATCGACTCGGTCATGGCCAAGGTGGACAGCGCCTTTGCGGGCTTCGACAAGGCCGTGGGGAAGATCGAAAACGCGGTGCCGGGCTTCGTCGACGGCAAGGCCGACGAGCTGTTCGAGAAGATCCAGGGGCTGCATGAGCTGGCAGGCACCATGAAGAAGAAGTCGGCGACCTATCTCGACGACATTCGCCGCTCGCTGCTCGACGTCAGCGAGGCCGCCAACAAGATGAGCGGCACGCCGGCGCCGCCGCGGCCCCCGCGCAGGCCCACGGAGCAGAAGCGGTAGCGCTTACCCTCCCCTGGAGAGGGAGGGTCGGCTCGCAGCGCGATAGCGATGCGAGACGGGGTGGGGTGACGGTCTCTCCATCTCGCACACTGCCGGTGCTGAGAGATCACCCCACCCCGCTCGCGCTGCGCGATCGACCACGGGCGAGCTACGCTCGTCCCGGACCCCTCCAGGGGAGGGTAAGGCGGAATCCCCAACAGCTCAGTAATTGCTGGCCGCCGCCCCGTTCGGAATGCCGTCGATCGGGCACTCGTCGGTGCCCGGCGTCGAACGGGTCATCGCCTCGACCATGTCGCGGGTGCCTTCGGGATCCCTGATCCAGTTCTTGTAGAAATCATACGGGCACGCCGCGACGCCGCGCGGGCTGTCGCCGGAATTGATCATGCCGGTGTAACCGCGGTGGACCAGCTTGTAGAGATGGTTCTGCGACTGGCCGTTGCGGCGCGCGTCGCGGATCAGATGCTTCGACAGCTGCGCGTACTGGATGCCGTAATCCTCCTCACCGCACTCGCCGAGCGTGCGTCCGTCGAAGCCGATGATCGCGGAATGGCCGAAATAGGAATAGACGCCGTCGAAGCCGGCGGCATTGGCGACGGCGACATAGACGTTGTTGGCCCAGGCCATGGCCTTGGAGATCATGACCTGCTGCTCCTTGGCCGGATACATGTAGCCCTGGCAACGCACGATCAGCTCCGCGCCCTTCATGGCGCAGTCGCGCCAGATCTCCGGATAATTGCCGTCGTCGCAGATGATCAGGCTGACCTTCAGCCCCTTCGGGCCCTCGGAGACATAGGTGCAATTGCCGGGATACCAGCCTTCGATCGGCACCCACGGCATGATCTTGCGGTATTTCTGCACGATCTCGCCCTTGTCGTTCATCAGGATCAGGGTGTTGTAGGGCGCCTTGTGCGGATGCTCTTCGTGGCGCTCGCCGGTGAGCGAGAACACGCCCCACACTTTGGCCTTGCGGCAGGCTTCGGCGAAGATCGCGGTCTCCTCGCCCGGCACCATCGAGGCCGTCTCGTACATCTCCTTGGCATCGTACATGATGCCTTGCGTCGAATATTCCGGGAAGATCACGAGATCCATGCCGGGCAGGCCGAGTTTCATGCCGACGATCATGTCGGCGATCTTGCGGGCATTGTCGAGCACCTCGGCCTTGGTGTGCAGGCGGGGCATCTTGTAATTGACCACCGCGACGCCGACCGTGTCGTTGCTGCTGGAGATGTCACCGTGAAGCATGTCGAGCGCTCCTGTACCTTATTTGTCTGAGTGGCGTGGGTTAGTGGCTGATCATCCAGGGCCGTGCGGTCGGAAAGCCCTTGGCACCGCTCCTGGTCTTGGTCATCAGCCGCGCCGGCTTCTTCCCGTCCGTCGTGCCCTTGTCCTTCACGGTCTTGCCGAAGGAGCAGCAGCCGCAGCCCGTGCCGTGCGAGGCCTTGTATTGCGCCAGCGTCTGCGGCGCGTGCGTGCTGCGCTCGTTGACGGCGTGCGCCTTGCGCTTGTCCGCCGGCATGCAAAAAAAGTTCGGCGCCGTCAGGATGACGCGGGGCGCCATCGTCTCGCAGTGCGGGCAGCTCTGCGGATCGTCGCATTCCGCCATCGGGCGCAGATCCTTGAAGGGACCGCAATCGTCACAGAGATATTCGTAGACCGGCATTTACATCATCCCCAACGCTCTTGCCTGTTCAACACACCTCGCGATGGATGCGGGGGTGACCGGAAATACCGGCCGTCCCGCATCCCGTCGCGCAGGGATTACTTGTCCGGCGAGATCGGCATCTGGATGTCGCCGGTGATGTGCTTGATGGGACCTGCCGCCGACGGCATCACGTCGAAGTCGAAGATCTCGGTCGGCAGCCACAGCGTGGCGCAGGCGTTGGGCACGTCGACGACGCCGGAGATGTGGCCCTGGCACGGCGCAGTGCCGAGGATCGAATAGGCCTGGGCGCCGGAATAGCCGAACTTCTTGAGATACTCGATCGCATTCAAGCAGGCCTGGCGATAGGCGATGTGGACGTCGAGATAATGCTGCTTGCCGGCCTCGTCCACCGAGATGCCTTCGAAGATCAGATAGTCCTTGTAGTTCGGCGTGATCGGCGACGGCTTGAAGATCGGGTTCTTGATGCCGTACTTGGCAACTCCGTCCTTGATGATCTCGACTTTCAGGTGCAGCCAGCCGGCCATCTCGATCGCGCCGCAGAAGGTGATCTCGCCGTCGCCCTGGCTGAAGTGCAGATCGCCCATGGAGAGGCCGCCGCCGGGGACATAGACCGGGAAATAGATCTTCGAGCCGCGGGAGAGATCCTTGATGTCGCAATTGCCGCCATGCTCGCGCGGCGGCACGGTGCGCGCACCCTCGGCGCCGATCTTGGCCTTGACGTCGCCCTTGGCGCGGCCGCCATGGGCAGTCGGCGCGAACGGCGGATTGGCAAGGCCGGGCACGCGGGTCGGGTTGGTCGAGATCAGCTCGGCCTCGCGCTTGTTCCAGGTGTCCAGCATCTTGGGATCGGGCAGACAGCCGATCAGGCCGGGATGGATCAGGCCGGCAAAGTTGACGCCGGGCACGTGACGGGACGAGGTGTAGAGCCCCTTGATGTCCCAGATCGACTTCTGCGCCAGCGGGAAATGGTCGGTGAGAAAGCCGCCGCCGTTCTGCTTGGAGAAGAAGCCGTTGAAACCCCACAGGCTCTCCTTGAGCGGACCGACGTCGAGCAGGTCGACGACGAGAAGATCGCCGGGCTCGGCGCCCTTGACGCCGATCGGGCCGGAGAGAAAGTGCACGATCGACAGGTCGATGTCGCGCACGTCGTCGGCGGAATCGTTGTTCTTGATGAAGCCGCCGGTCCAGTCATAGGTCTCGATGATGAAATCGTCGCCGGGATTGACCCAGGCCACGATCGGGATGTCGGGGTGCCAGCGGTTGTGCACCATGTCGTTTTCATAGGCCGACTTGGTGAGATCGACCTTGATCAGTGTCTCTGGCATCGAGATGCTCCCCTTTTACACGGTTGGTTAGACGGACAGATATTTCGAGACCTGCGCGGCATCGACGGCATCGCGCGGATCGTCGCGCACGATCTCGCCGTTCTCGATCACCAGCACGCGGTCGGCGATGTCGAGCGCGAAGCTCAGGACCTGCTCGGAGACGACGATCGACAGCCCCTTCTCGTCGCGGATGCGCTTCAACGTGCGCGCCATCTCCTTGATGATCGAAGGCTGGATGCCTTCGGTCGGCTCGTCCAGCAGCAGCACCTTCGGCTTGGTGGCGAGCGCGCGCGCGATCGCCAATTGTTGTTGTTGTCCGCCGGAGAGATTGCCGCCGCGGCGGCCCTTCATCTCCAGCAGCACCGGGAACAGTTCGTAGATATCGTCAGGCACCTCGGAGCCGCCGGAGACGACGAGCCCGGTCTCGATGTTCTCCTTCACCGTCATGGTGGAGAAGATCATGCGGCCCTGCGGCACATAGGCGAGGCCCTTGGCGACGCGCTCAAAGCTCTTGAGGTTGCCGAGCTCGGCACCGTCCATGTTCACCGAGCCGCTTTTGGTCGGCAGGATGCCCATCAGCGACTTCATCAGCGTGGTCTTGCCCATGCCGTTGCGGCCCATGATCGCGACGATCTCGTTCGCCGCGACCTTGACGTTGAGCCCATGCAGCACCTCGCTCTGGCCGTAGGCGACGTGGAGATCGGAAATTGCCAGCATCAGCGTGCTCCTAAGCTCGGCGTGTCTCTTTCCTTCTCCCCTTGTGGGAGAAGGTGGCGCGGACGAAGTCCGCGACGGATGAGGGGTCTGCATCGGCGAATACGACTCGCGGAGAGATACCCCTCACCCGGATCGCTTGCGCGATCCGACCTCTCCCACAAGGGGAGAGGTGCACCGCCGATGCCGCTACGGACTCTTTCGCCATCTCTCAGTGCCCCAGATAGACTTCGACGACCTTGGGATCGTTCTTCACCTTCTCCATCGTCCCTTCCGAGAGGATCTGGCCCTGGTGCAGCACGGTGACCTTGTGCGCGATGTCCTCGACGAACTTCATGTCGTGCTCGATCACCAGCACCGAACGGTTCTTGATGATGCGGTTGAGCAGCTCGGCGGTCTTGGCGCGCTCGGATACGCTCATGCCGGCGACGGGCTCGTCGAGCATCAAGAGGTCGGGATCCTGGATCAGCAGCATGCCGATCTCGAGCCACTGCTTCTGGCCATGGCTGAGCTCGTCGGCATAGGTGTTGAGCCTGTCCTTGAGGAAGATCATCTCGGCGACCTCCTCGACCCGGTCCTTCACCAGCTGGTCGCGCTGAAAGGTCAGCGAGCCGAACACGGTACGGCCGCGCGGAAACGAGATCTCGAGATTCTCGAACACGGTGAGATCCTCGAACACCGATGGCGTCTGAAACTTGCGCCCGACGCCGGTCTGCACGATCTCGTTCTCCCTCATCTTCGTGAGCTCCTTGCCACGAAACTGGATCGAGCCCGAGGTCGCCCTGGTCTTGCCGCAGATCAAATCGAGCACGGTGGTCTTGCCGGCGCCGTTGGGGCCGATGATGACGCGGATCTCGTTCTCCTCGACATAGAAGGAGAGGTCGTTGACGGCCTTGAATCCGTCGAACGAGACGGTCAGGCCGGAGACCGCGAGCAGGAAGTCCTTCGGCTGATGTCCGATGAGCATGATCGCCTCCTCACTCTGCCGGCGCGCCGTCGGCGACCGAATTGCCGTTCCACCCCGCCTTCGGCTTGCGTGCGAACAGCCGGTCGATGCGCGGCTGCACGTAATCGGCCCACAGGCCTGACAGACCGTTCGGGAAGGCCAGCACGACCGCGATGAACAGCGCACCGAGACCGAACAGCCAGAGTTGGGGGAAGGATTCCGACAGGCTGGTCTTGGCGAAATTCACCAGGATGGCACCCCAGACCGCGCCGAAGATCGACATCCGCCCGCCGACCGCGGTGTAGATCACCATCTCGATCGACGGCACGATGCCGACGAAGGACGGCGACATGAAGCCGACATTGAGCGCGAACATGGCGCCGCCGATCGCAGCGAAGACCGCGGCCATGCAGAAGGCGAAGATCTTGAAATTGGCGACGCTGTAGCCGGAGAAGCGGACGCGGTCCTCCTGCTCGCGCATCGCCACCAGGATGCGGCCGAGCTTGGTCAGGCGGATGAACTGCGCGATGCCGATGCAGGCGAACAGCAGCACCACCTCGACGAAGTACAGGATGATCTTGGCGTGGTCGGGCCGGATGTCCCATCCCTTCAGCGTGCGCAGGTCGGTCATGCCGTTGATGCCGCCGGTATAGCCCTGTTGTCCCACGATCAGAATGGTGAGGATGGCGGCGACGGCCTGGGTGATGATCGCGAAATAGGTGCCGCCGACGCGGCGCTTGAACATCGCGGTACCGATGATCAGGGCGAACAGGCCGGGGACCAGGATGATGGCGAGGATGGTGAAGGTGAGGCTGTGGAACGGCTGCCAGAACAGCGGCAGCGCCGTGATCTGATTCCAGTCCATGAAGTCGGGGATGCCGGGCGTCGACTGGATCTTGGTGTTCTCGACGCTGGAGGCCTCGAGCTTGAGGAACATCGCCATGCAATAGCCGCCGAGGCCGAAGAACACGCCCTGCCCCAGGCTCAGGATGCCGCCATAGCCCCAGCACAGCACGAGGCCGAGCGCCACGAAGGCGTAGGTCAGGTATTTCGCGACCAGGTTGAGGCGGAACACGTCGAGGGTCAGCGGCAGGATCACGAACAGCACGGCGGCGAGCGCAATGAAGCCCATCAGTTCGGAGCGATTGAAGAAGCGTGAGTTGATGATCATGACTTGCCTGCTTCTCGTTATTTGCGGACCTTGAGGGCGAACAGACCCTGCGGCCGCAGCATCAGGATGCCGACGACGGCGAGCAGCGTGAGCACCTTGGCCATCGAGCCCGACATGAAGAACTCGAGCGTCGATTGCGTCTGCGAGATCGAGAAGGCCGAGGCGATGGTGCCGAGCAGGCTGGCGGCGCCGCCGAACACGACGACGAGGAAGGTGTCGACGATGTAGAGCTGGCCCGACGTCGGCCCGGTCGAGCCGATCATGGTGAAGGCGCTGCCGGCGACACCGGCGATGCCGCAGCCGAGCCCGAAGGTGTAGCGGTCGACCTTCTCGGTGTTGATGCCGACCGCGCCGGCCATGATGCGGTTCTGTACGACCGCGCGCACCTGGCGGCCCCAGCGCGACATGTAGAGAACATAGGCCACGGCAATGGTGATCAGCACGGTGAGGCACATCACGAAGATGCCGTTGATCGGCACTTCGATGCTGTCGGTGACGCGCAGCGAGCCCAGCATCCATTGCGGCAGCTCGACGCCGACCTCGCGCGCGCCGAACACCGAGCGATAGGCCTGCTGCAGCATCAGGCTGAGGCCCCAGGTGGCGAGCAGCGTATCGAGCGGGCGCTTGTAGAGGTGCCGTATCAGCCCCCATTCCACCAGCATGCCCAGCGCGCCGGAGGCGAGGAACGCCAATATCATGGCAAGGAAGAAGTAGCCGCTGAACAGGCTCGGCAAGTAGGCCTGGAACAGATTGGAGGTCATCCAGGTGACGTAGGCCCCGAGGATCATGAACTCGCCATGGGCCATGTTGATCACGCCCATCTGGCCGAAGATGATCGCAAGGCCGAGCGCCATCAGGACATAGACGGAGAACAGGATCAGTCCGGCGAACCCCTGCATGACGAAGATCGAGCCGAGGTCGCCAATCGAATAGTCGCCGAACATCCATGTCCTCCGTCGGGAAAGGGTCCCGCGTCGCGAGCAGGTTCGCGACGCGGGGGCTTGAGACATGGACTTGCGATCCACGCCAGGGAGCTGCTTTGGTTTCTGGAGAAGAGGCGGAGAACGCCGCGACTTACTGGTAGCGCTCTTACTGGTAACCCTTGGGGAACGGATCCGGCTCGACGAGATCGGCAGTCTCGTAGATCAGCTCGAATTGGCCATCGAGCTTGGCGCGCCCGACGCGGGTCTTCGACCAGAGATGATGGTTCTCGTGGATGCGCACATAGCCTTCCGGCGCGCCCTTGAACTCGACGCCCGTCGAAGCCGTCGCGATCTTGTCGACGTCGAAGGAGCCGGCCTTCTCGACCGTCAGCTTCCACAGCCAGGGGCCGAGATAGGCAGCCTGGGTGACGTCTCCGATCACGGTCTTCTCGCCCCACATCTTCTTGAACGCCGAGACGAAAGCCTTGTTGTTCGCATTGTCGAGCGACTGGAAGTACTTCATGCAGGCATAGGCGCCCGCGATGTTTTCGCCGCCGATACCGTCGATCTCGTCCTCGGTCACCGAGATCGTGAGCAACGCCTGCTTGGAGAGGTCGATGCCGGCCGCCTTGAGCTGCTTGTAGAAGGCGACGTTGGAGCCGCCGACGACGTCGGTGAAGATCACGTCCGGCTTGGTCAGCTTGATCTTGTTGATGACAGAGTTGAACTGCGTCGAGCCGAGCGCATAATACTCCTCGCCGACGACCTTGCCCTTGAGCACGTTCTCGACGTGCTTGCGCGCGATCTTGTTGGAGGTGCGCGGCCAGATGTAGTCCGAACCGATGAAGAAGAACGACTTGGCGCCCTTCTCCTTGGCGATCCAGTTCAGGCCGGCGAGGATCTGCTGGGTCGCTTCCTGGCCGGTGTAGATGACGTTCTTGGACTGCTCGAGGCCTTCGTAGAAGGTCGGGTAGTAGAGCATGCCGTTGTACTGCTCGACCACCGGCAGCACGGCCTTGCGCGAGGCCGAGGTCCAGCAGCCCATGATCGCCGCGACCTTGTCGTTGACGAGGAGCTTCTTCGCCTTCTCGGCGAAGGTCGGCCAGTCCGACGCGCCGTCCTCCTGGATGAACTTGATCTTGCGGCCGAGCACGCCGCCGGCCGCGTTGATCTGCTCGATCGCGAGCTTTTCGGCCTGGATCGAGCCGGTTTCGGAGATCGCCATGGTGCCGGTCGCTGAATGCAGGATGCCGACTGTGACCTCGGTGTCGGTGACGGCCAGACCCGTGGTATTGACCGCCGAGGTCGCCGGCGCCTGCGCAAACGACGCCTTCGGCAGCATCGTGATGGCCGGCACGGCCGCCATTCCCATCAACAATTTGCGCCGCAGCGGCGACAACAGGCCCTTGTTTGCTTCGTCTGACATGAGCACCCCACTTTTGTTCGAGACCACGCGATTGGTGCGGTGAGGATGGCTCGAATTTATGCAGCGCACGCATACGCAAGATCGCGTATATTGCACCGCAAAATGCCGACGTAGGCTTCTGGTACGGAATTTGCGAGGGGTCCGGTCCGTATCGGGAGTGGGGTTAAGTGGCAGGGCGGCAGCGAATAGACCGCGTCAGGCGACAGTACAATCAATGGGTCGCCAACCAGACGCTGGAAGATTACGCCCTGCGCTTCACCGCCAAGAGCGCGCGGCGCTGGTCCGCCGCCCGCGTCGCCAACACGGCACTGGGCGCGATCTCGTTCCTGGCGATGGAGGCGATCGGCGGGACCATCACGCTGAACTACGGCGTCACCAACGCGACCGCGGCCATCGTCGTGGTTTCCGTCATCATCTTCGGCTGCGGGGTGCCGATTGCGTATTATGCCGCCAAATGCGGCATCGACATCGACCTGCTGACGCGGGGGGCCGGCTTTGGTTACATCGGCTCGACCGTCACCTCGCTGATCTACGCCTCCTTCACCTTCATCTTCTTCGCGATCGAGGCCGTGATCCTCGCGTCCGCGCTCGAGATGTGCTTTGGGATTCCGCGCCCCGTGGGCTATCTCATCAGCGCCGTCGTCATCATCCCGCTGGTGGCCTACGGCATCACGCTGATCAGCCGCTTCCAATTGTGGACACAGCCGCTGTGGGTGATCCTTCACATCATCCCGTTCGCCGCGATCGCCTGGCACAACCCGCGCTCCTTTGCGGAGTGGCACAAGTTCTCCGGCGAGCACGGCGATCTCAACGGGCATTTCGATCTCCTGCTGTTCGGCGTTGCGGCCTCGGTCGTGTTCTCGCTGGTGGCGCAGATCGGCGAGCAGGTCGACTTTCTGCGCTTCCTGCCGCGCGACCGCCGCGCCTCCAGGGCCTCCTGGTGGATGGCGCTGATGAGCGCGGGGCCGGGCTGGATCGTGCTGGGCGCGCTGAAGCTGCTGGCGGGCTCGTTCCTCGCCTTCTTCGCGCTCAGCCACGGCGTGCCGCCTGAGGAGGCGGCCGAGCCGGCGCACATGTATCTCGAAGCGTTCCGCTACGTGCTGTCGCAGCCCGACCTCGCTTTGGCCTTGACCGGCACTTTCGTGATCCTTTCGCAGGTCAAGATCAACGTCACCAACGCCTATGCCGGCTCGATCGCGTGGTCGAACTTCTTCTCGCGCTTGACCCACAGCCATCCCGGGCGCGTGGTCTGGCTGGTCTTCAACGTCATCGTGGCCCTGCTGCTGATGGAGATCGGCGTCTACAAGGCCCTGGAGCAGACGCTTGCATTGTATTCCAACGTCGCGATCGCCTGGGTCGGCGCGCTGGTCGCCGACCTCGTCATCAACAAGCCGCTCGGACTCCGGCCGCAGCAGATCGAGTTCAAGCGCGCGCATCTCTACGACGTCAATCCGGTCGGCGTGGGGGCGATGACGATCGCGACCATCGTCTCGATCAGCGCCTTCTACGGACTGTTCGGACCGACCGCGAAGGCGCTGTCGGCCTTCATCGCGCTCGCGGCGGCCTTCCTCACGGCGCCGTTGATCGCCTGGGCCACCGGCGGCAAGTACTACATCGCGCGCAAGCCGAAGCGGAGCTGGCAGAACATCGAGGCGATCCAGTGCTGCATCTGCGAGCATTCGTTCGAGCCGGAGGACATGGCCTCCTGCCCAGCTTACGCGGGCCCGATCTGCTCGCTGTGCTGTTCGCTGGATGCGCGCTGCCACGATCTCTGCAAGCCGCACGCAAGATTCCAGGCGCAGGTGTCGGAAACGCTGGGCCGGCTGATGCCGCAGCCGATCTACGCCCGGATCAACTCGCAAGTCGGCCACTATATCGGCGTGTTCGTGGTCTCCGCCGGCCTGATCGCCCTGGTGCTGGGGCTGATCTATCTACAGACGTCGGCGAACGCGCATGGCGACAACGAGCTCGTGTCCGACGTGCTGTGGAAGGTGTTCTTCTCTCTCAGCATCATCATCGGCGTGGTGGCGTGGCTGTTCGTGCTGGCGCAGCAGAGCCGCCGCGCCGCCGAGGCCGAGACGCGGCGGCAGACCGCGCTGCTGATCCAGGAGATCGACGCGCACAAGCGCACCGACGCCGAGCTCCAGCGGGCCAAGGAAGTCGCCGAATCGGCCAACCTCGCCAAGAGCCGCTATGTGGTCGGGCTGAGCCATGAGCTGCGCTCGCCGCTGAATGCGATCAGCGGCTATGCGCAGCTGCTCGAGCAGGACACGAGCCTTGGCGCCAAGCCGCGCGACCAGGTCCGCGTCGTCCGCCGCAGCGCCGACCATCTCTCCGGCCTGATCGACGGCATCCTTGACATCTCCAAGATCGAGGCGGGGCGGCTGTATCTGTCGCGCGACGAGGTGCGCTTGAGCGAATTCCTCGACCAGCTCGTCGGCATGTTCCGCCTCCAGGCCGCCGCCAAGGGCATCGACTTCGTGTTCAAGCGGCCGCCGACGCTGCCGCGCGTGGTCTATGCCGACGAGAAGCGGCTGCGTCAGGTGCTGATCAACCTGCTCTCGAACGCCATCAAGTTCACCCAGTCCGGCAGCGTGCAGTTCGTGGTGCACTACCGCAGCCCGGTCGCCGAGTTCGAGGTGATCGATACCGGCCCGGGCATCCAGGGCAGCGATCTCGAACGCATCTTCGCGCCGTTCGAGCGGGGTGCGCTCGGCGCCTCGCAGCCGCAGACCGGCACCGGCCTCGGGCTCACCATCAGCCGCCTGCTCGCCGGCGTGATGGGCGGGGACATCAAGGTCACGAGCACGGTCGGTACCGGCTCGACCTTCAAGGTCAAGATCCTGCTCTCGGAGGTCGCCAATCCCCAGCGCATCGCGCCGGTGGAGGCGCCGGTCTCCGGCTATCACGGCCCGCGCAAGACCATCCTCATCACCGACGATGATCCCGTGCATCGCGACCTCCTGCGCGAGGTGCTGACGCCGCTCGGCTTCATCCTGCTCAGCGCGCCAGACGGCGCCGGCTGCCTCGCACTGGCGCAGCATTGCCGGCCCGATCTGTTCCTGCTCGACATCTCGATGCCCGCCATGGACGGCTGGGCGGTCGCCGAGGCCTTGCGCGCCAGCGGCCATCATCAGGCACGCATCCTGATGGTGTCGGCCAGCGCGCTCGAGGCTCATGGCACGCCGCTGGCGCAGCCCTTCCACGACGGCTACCTGATGAAGCCGATCGACATCCCGCGGCTGCTGGCGACGATTCGCCAGCTTCTCAAGATCGAATGGCAACACGGCTCGCACGAGGTCGCGGTGCCGTTCTGGCATCCGGAGACCGGATCGAAGCCGCCGCTGCGGCATATCGAGGCGCTGATCGGGCTCGGCCAGATCGGCTACGTCAAGGGCATCCAGCTGAAGCTGGACGAGATCGGCAGCGAGCACCCCGAGCATGCCGACTTCGTCGCGCAGATGCGGTCGCTGGTCGATCGCTTCGATCTCGACCAGTACATGGACACATTGAAGACGTTGCATGCTTATGAGCATTGAATCGAAGAAGCGCGACGTCGCGCTCGTCGTCGACGATTCCCCGGAGACGCTCCGGCTGCTCACCGACGCGCTCGACGGCGCCGGCATGACGGTGATGGTGGCGCTCGACGGCGCCGCGGCGATGCGCATCATCGACCAGATCACGCCCGACATCATCCTGCTCGATGCCGTAATGCCTGGGATCGATGGGTTCGAGACCTGCCGCCGGCTCAAGCGCGATGCGGGTCTCGCCAACGTCCCGGTCATCTTCATGACGGGTCTGGCCGAGACCGAGCACATCGTGCGTGGACTGGAGGCCGGCGGCGTCGACTACGTGACCAAGCCGATCGTGATCGAGGAGATGCTGGCGCGCATCCGGGTCCATCTCGGCAATGCCCGGCTGACCCAGAGCGCGCGCGCCGCGCTCGACGTCTCCGGCCGTTTCCTGTTCGCGGTCAATCGCCACGGCAGCGTGCTGTGGGCGACGCCGCAGGCGCAGAAGCTGCTATCCGACCATCACGGTGCGCAGGCCGACGACTTCGTGCTGCCGCCGGCGCTGCTGCAATGGCTCGATCAGGCGAAGGCCAAGAGCGGCTCCAAATCCCAGGCGGCGTCGCTGCCCGACAATCCGCAGCTCCGCTTCTACTACATGGGCGAGACCGCGCCGAACGAATTCCTGCTGCGGCTGTCCAAGGAAGCCGGCACCGCGCTGCCGCCCGAATTCACCAGCGAGCTCGGCCTCACCACGCGCGAGGGCGAGGTGCTGGCCTGGCTCAGCAAGGGCAAGACCAACCGCGACATCGCGCAAATTCTGGGTCTCAGCCCGCGCACCGTCGACAAGCACCTGGAGCAGATCTACGCCAAGCTCGGCGTCGAGAACCGGACCGCCGCAGCCGCGATCGCCGCGAATGCGACGCGGCGGAATTCTTGATCTCCGCGACATTCAACAAACTGCTCGGCGTCATGGCCGGGCCTGTCCCGGCCATCCACGTACCTTCTTGTCGTGACCAAGGCGTGGATGCCCGGGACAAGCCCGGGCATGACGAGTTCGCGGCAGCGGCTCGCCTCAACTATAGACAAACGCCTTGTCGTCGAGGTTCGTCTTCGGGATCTCGTCCTTCTCGGTCCAATAATCCTGGCTGTGCTGCCATTCCGGCTTGTCGCCGCGCTTGGGCAACAGGTTCATGTTGCGCATCATGTAGCCGGGGTTGAAGTTTTCCGGATCGATCCAGGGCAGGATCGGCATGTTGTGGTCCTCGGGCCGCAGCTTGACCTCGACCTTCTTGGCACCCTTCGCCTTCATGTGCCCGAGCAGCCGGCAGACGAAATCGGCGACCAGATCGACGCGCAGCGTCCAGCTGGCGCGGAAATAGCCGAACACCCAGACCATGTTGGGCACGCCCGTGAACATCATCCCGCGATAGGTGACGGTGTCGCCGAAGGCGAGCGGCTTGCCGTCGATCTCGAAGGCGATGTCGCCGAGCGCGGCAAGATTGAAGCCGGTCGCGGTGACGACGATATCGGCCTCGAGCAGCTTGCCGGACTTGAGCTGGATGCCGTTCTCGACGAAGCATTCGATCTCGTCGGTGACGACGGAGGCCTTGCCGCTGGCGATGCCCTTGAACAAATCGGCATCCGGCACGAAGGCGATGCGCTGCCGCCAGGGCCGGTATTTTGGCGTGAAGTGGGTCTCGACGTCGTAGTCGGGACCGAGGACGGCGCTGATCTGGCCGATCAGCTCCTTCTTGACCTGCTCTGGCTTGGACACGCAGAGCTTGGTGAAGGCATCCTGTTCGAACAGGATCTTGCGCCGCACGATCTCGTGGATCCAGGCTTCGTCGACCTGCAGCCGGCGCAGCTCTTCCGCGATCTCGATGGCGTTGCGGCCGAGGCGGAAATAGGTCGGCGAGCGCTGCAGCATGGTGACATGGGCGCACTTGTCGGTGATGTTCGGCACCAGCGTTGCCGCGGTCGCGCCCGAGCCGATCACCACCACCTTCTTGTTCGTGAGGTCGATATCGTCGGGCCAGGTCTGGGGATGGACGATACGGCCCTTGAAGCGGTCCATGCCCTTCCACTCCGGCGTGTAGCCTTCGGAATGGCGATAATAGCCCTGGCACATCCAGAGGAAGTTCGCGGTGAAGGTCCTGGGCTCGCCGGTGTCGGTCGTCACCGCGTCGATGGTCCAGAGATTCTGCTCGCTCGACCAGCTCGCGGAATTGATCTTGTGCTTGTAGCGGATGTGCCGCGCGATATCGTTGTCGTCGATCACCTCCTTCATATAGGAGAGGATCTCCTCGGCGGTCGCAATCGGCGGGCCGACCCAAGGCTTGAAGCTGTAGCCGAAGGTGTGGAGATCGCTGTCGGAGCGAATGCCGGGATAGCGATGTGTGCTCCAGGTGCCGCCGAATGTATCCTGCGTCTCCAGGATGACGTAGCTCGTGCCCGGAAGCTGCTTCTGGATGTGATAGGCGCTACCGATGCCGGAGATGCCGGCGCCGACGATCAGCACGTCGAAATGTTCAGAAGCCTGTTTGGCCGTGGCGTGACTGCGAACAGCGACATTCATTGTTGCTTTATGCCTTGCTTGTTTTTGTGGCCGTCCTTGACCGGACGGCGCGTTTCCTCCGCGACGGGCATGATCACCCGCAGCGCCTCCGCTTCAAAATGACATAGATCAAGTCGCGGTCAAATCACAGCGCACCCCAGCTCCGCGCGGTCTGCAAGATCCAGTCACGATAGAGCGTCAGCGGCGTCACGCCGGTCAAGCCGCCGCAACCAGCGGCGCCGTTCGGTCCTGTCGACCAGCTGATGAGACCGACGAGGACGGGACCGTTCGGCCTGTCCTCGAACACGGGGCCGCCGGAATCGCCGGTGCAGGCGCCAATTCCGACGCGAACACCGTTGGTTACGGGGTCGACCAGGCGGATCTGAAGCGTGCCGGGCTGGCCGGTTGCAACGAGGCCGGCAACGCGGGTCGTGCCGCCGCTCTTGCCGTCACCGCTAACGGTGACGCCGATGCCGGCGATGACGAAGCGGCTGCCGACCTGAATTGGAATCGTGGGCATGCCGACCGTCACCGCGGATTTTCCTTTCAGTGGAATTTCCAGTTGCAGCAGCGCCACGTCGGCGGTGGCACGATGCGCCTGCATCGCCTGCATGTTGAAGTTCGGATGGATCGCGACGGTGCGAACGTTCAGCAATTGCGGCTGGCCGTCGCCGCCGCGATCGACGACCTTGTAATCGGCGCCGGGCTGCACGCAATGGGCGACCGTCAACACCAGCCTCGGGGCGATCAGGCTGCCGGTGCAGAAATTGCCGCGCGAGCCGACGATGGTGACGACGGCGCGGGCGACGCCATCTGTCTGCGGCGTGCCGCCGCCGACGATGGCGTGAGCGGGCGTAGCGAGCTGCAGCGCAGCTGCGATGATGGCGGCAAGCTTCTTCATGGGAACACGGATCGGCATCGGTGAAGACGGGCGATTGCTTCGGACTGGCCCTTGCCGATAGCGCATGCTAGCCGTCTTGGAAAGCAATTGACGAGGGCAGGACATTGGCGATCGAGGCGGTGATCTTTGATTTTGGCGGCGTGCTGACGAGCTCGCCCTTCGAGGCGTTCACGCGGTTCGAGACCGAGCGCGGCCTGCCCGCCGATATCATCCGGCGCACCAACGCCGCCAATCATCTGGAAAACGCCTGGGCCAGGTTCGAGCGGGCCGAGGTCGACATCGAGACGTTCGACGCATTGTTCGCCGCCGAATCGCTCGCGCTCGGCGCGGAAGTGCGCGGCCGCGACGTGCTGCCGCTGCTGCAGGGCGATCTGCGCCCGGAAATGGTCGAGGCCCTGAAGCGCATCAAGGAGCAATTCAAGACCGGCTGCATCACCAACAATCTGCCGGCCAACGCCATCGGCAGCATGACGGGACGCTCCCTCTACATCGCCGAGGTCATGGTGCTGTTCGATCACGTCATCGAATCCGCCAAGATCGGTCTGCGCAAGCCGGATCCGCGCATCTACCAGATGATGGTCGAGACGCTGAAGGTCGATCCGAACAATTGCGTCTATCTCGACGACCTCGGCGTCAATTTGAAGCCGGCGCGTCAGATGGGCATGACCACGATCAAGGTGACGAGCGGGGCGCAGGCGATCGGGGAGCTGGAGAAGGCGACGGGTTTGAAGCTGGGGTAGGCAACTCGCCGTTGCGAGGTACGCTGCCGTAGGGTGGGCAAAGGGAAAGCGTGCCCACCTTCTTTCTCGATCGCCACAGATCGTGGGCACGCTACGCTTTGCCCACCCTACGAGACCTACTTCGCCGCGGCGGCAATCCGCTCCGGAAATGCCGCCGCCAGGGCGGCACGATCCGGCTTCAGCACGCCGCGCTCGGTGATGAGACCGGTGACGAGCCGCGCCGGCGTCACGTCGAAGGCGTAGTTCGCGACGGGGGAGCTCTCGGGCACGATCCGCACCGTCTCCAGCCGGCCGTCCGCAGTGCGGCCGGTCATGTCGGTGACCTCCACGCCGCTGCGCTGCTCGATCGGGATGTCGCGGATGCCGTCATGGACGGCGAAATCGATCGTCGGCGACGGCAGCGCGACGTAGAACGGCACACCGTTGTCATGCGCGGCGAGCGCCTTCAGGTAAGTGCCGATCTTGTTGCAGACGTCGCCATTGGCGGCGACGCGGTCGGTGCCGACGATTGCGAGATCGACCATGCCGTGCTGCATCAGGTGTCCGCCGGTATTGTCGGGGATCACCGTGTGCGGCACGCCGTGATGACCGAGCTCCCAGGCCGTAAGCGAGGCGCCCTGGTTGCGCGGACGGGTCTCGTCGACCCAGACATGGACCTTGATGCCGCGCTCGTGCGCGAGATAGATCGGCGCCGTCGCCGTGCCCCAATCGACGGTGGCGAGCCAGCCGGCGTTGCAATGGGTCAGCACGTTGACCACCTCGCCCGGCTTCTTCGCCGCGGTCGCCTCGATCAGCTTCAGGCCGTTGTCGGCAATGCCGCGGTTGATCTCGACGTCCTGCTCGGCGATCTCGTCGGCGCGCGCATAGGCCGCTTCCGCTCTTTCAACCGGATCGACCGGCGCGAGCGCCGCGCGCATCTCGTCCAGCGCCCATTTCAGATTGATCGCGGTCGGCCGCGCCACGACGAGGGTGTCATAGGCGCGTCGCAGCCCGGCGTCGGAAGCGTCCTCGCGCATCGCGAGCGCCATGCCGTAGGCGGCGGTGGCACCGATCAATGGCGCGCCGCGCACCAGCATGTCGCGGATAGCAACGGCCGCATCTTCACACGAGGTCAGCCGCGCAATGACGAATTCATGCGGCAGCCGGCGCTGATCGATCGCGCCGACCGACCAGCCGTCACGCTCGCGCCAGATGCTGCGGAAATGCTTGCCGTCGACCTTCATGGCGTTCTGCCTTTTCGTACCTTGTCTTGCGTCTCACGTCCGCAGGATGCGCCCGGCCACCGCGTCGAGCTTCTTCAGGAGCTCGGGATCGCGCGCCTCGGGCGCCGTGATCAGCGCGGTGTCGAGCGCACGGTCCGAACCGATCGGGCACGGCTCGTGCTCGCGCGGAAAATCCTTGGCCAGCCGCGCCACCAGCGCCTTCGCCTTGTCGGCGTTCGAATTCAGCACGCGGATGATGTCCTGCACGGTGACCGCATCGTGGTCGGGATGCCAGCAGTCGAAATCCGTCACCATCGCGACGGTGGCGTAACAGATCTCCGCCTCGCGCGCGAGCTTGGCTTCGGGCATGTTGGTCATGCCGATCACCGAATAGCCCAGCGTCTTGTAGGTCATGCTTTCCGCGTAAGTGGAGAATTGTGGCCCTTCCATGCAGACATAGGTTCCGCCGCGCGCGATCGCGATGCCTTCCGCTTCCGCGGCGGCCGCCAGATGGATGCGCAGCCGCGGCGAGACCGGGTGCGCCATCGACACATGCGCGACACAGCCGCGGCCGAAGAACGAGCTCTCTCGCTTATGGGTGCGGTCGACGAACTGATCGACGAGAACGAAGGTGCCCGGCGGCAGTTCCTCCCTGAAGGAGCCACACGCCGAGAGCGAGATCAGGTCGGTGACGCCGGCGCGCTTCAGCACGTCGATGTTGGCGCGATAATTGATGTCGGAGGGGGACAACCGATGCCCCTTGTCATGCCGCGGCAGGAACACGATCGGCAGGCCGGCGATGGAGCCGCGCCTTAAAGGAGCCGACGGCTCGCCCCAGGGACTCTTGATCACCTCTTCGCGCGCACCCTCGAGGCCGGGCAAGTCATAGATGCCCGAGCCGCCGATGATGCCCAATACCGCCTGCGTCATGCCTGCTCCACCCTGTCCGTCAAATTTGACATGGTTAAGCTATGCCAGTTTTGCGGCGGATTTGGAACGGGGGCGAAGGGATGATGCCGATGGTGTGAGGGGCGCGACGTGGGTGTCACACCGGCGTCGTTCCTGCGAACGCAAGGGACGACGATTGTGGGGTGTTGGCTTAAGCCGCGGTCGCCGGCTGGAGCTGCATCGCCACCATCCGCTCCAGGGTCTGCACGGACTGGAAATTCTCCGGCGTGATCTCGGACTGTGGAATGGTGAAGTCGAATTCGGCCTCGACGCCGAGCATGAGATTGACCATGTCCATCGAGGTCAGGCCGATATCGACCAGCTTGGCCGAAGGCGTAACGTCTGCGTCGAGCGAATTCTGCTCGAGAATGCTCTTCACCAGCTTGATGATGCGATTGCGAAAATCGGTATCGAAGGCCTGCATCGGGAAATTCCCATTTGTCTATCGGGGGCGGACCGGACTGCCGGCAACGATGGGTGCAGGCTGCCGGTCCTGCAATGGGCGGCACCTATACTTCGCGATTCTTAGTAAACGATGACTCAGATTGTCGGAAATCCAGGCTTCTTCCAGAGTCCTAACGCGATGCCGGAAAATCCGATGATGCGAACAACCGGACCTTAACTGTTCGTTCGGAATTCGGTTTTGTTTACCCTCTATTTCATCGACGAATTTGAATTAAATCCGTAGCCTCGTCTCACAAGCAAAGATGGCTGGAGGATCGCTTCAAGCGGCATCGCGAATGATGCCGGCGATCTCGAACGGCAAACCGGAGGCGGACGAGCATGAACGTGCGTGAAGCAGTCCTCACTGTCGACGAAATGCAGACGAGTTTTCTCGAGCAGGGTCCCTCCCTGATCGAGCGCGCCGCCCGGACCGCCGCAGCGGCAGCGGCCGACGCCGACGGGGTTGATCGCGACGCCCGCTTCCCGCACAAGGCCTTCGACGTCGCGCGTGAGCAGAAGCTGCTCGGCGTGATGGTTCCGGTCGAGTTCGGCGGCTTCGGTGCCTCGATCCATGACGTCACCGACATCTGCTACACGCTCGGACGCGCCTGCGCGTCCACGGCGATGATCTACGCGATGCACCAGACCAAGGTCGCCTGCGTCGTCAGGCACGGCCATGGCATTCCCTGGATGGAGACCATGATGCGCCGGGTCGCCCGCGACCAGTGGCTGCTCGCCTCCTCCACCACCGAAGGCCAGAACGGCGGCAACATCCGCGCCAGCGCGGCTGCGGTCGACCATGCCGGCGATACCGTCTCGCTGGTGCGCGACGCCACCGTGATCTCCTACGGCGCCGAAGCCGATGGCCTCGTCACCATCGCCCGCCGCGCCACCGACGCCGCCGCCTCCGACCAGGTGCTGCTGGCACTCGCCAAGGACGATTATTCGCTGAGGCGGACGCTGGGCTGGGAAACGCTCGGCATGCGCGGCACCTGCTCGACCGGGTTCGAGCTGAAGGTCGACTGCCCTGCCGACCGCGTCTTCCCGGAATCCTATGACAAGATCCACGCCCAGACCATGACGCCGTTCGCGCATCTGTGCTGGTCGTCGGCCTGGGCCGGCATCGCCGCTGCCGCGGTGACGCGCGCGCAGGCCTTCATCCGCAAGGCGGCCCGCGCGTCGGGCGGACAGATGCCCCCGGCCGCAGCGCACTTCACCGCCGCCAAGATGTCGCTGGCCAAGCTGCGCGCGCTGATATCAGCCAATATCGACGCTTTCTCCCGCGTCGAGCATGACGAGCGTGCGCTGGCCTCGCTCGACTTCCAGTCCTCGATCACGCTCTTGAAGGTGCAGGCCTCCGAGCTCGCGGTCGAGACCGTGATGCACGCGATGCGCACCGCGGGTCTTGCCGGCTACCGCAACGACGGCGACTTCACCATGGGCCGTCACCTCCGCGACGTGCTGTCGTCGCCGATCATGATCAACAACGACCGGATCCTGGCCAATGCCGCGACATCGACGTTGATGAGCGGCGTGCCGGCGAGCCTTCGCGACTGACATGCTTCGCGACTGACGTGCCTTGGCGACCGCTTCAACAAGAACAATTTTAAGATAGCAGGACATCGAACCATGAATATTGCCGTCCTCCCCGACTCGCCCACCACCGCGCCGCAGATGACCGATCCGCTCGATCATCTCGCCGACAAGCTGTTCCACCGCATGGGCGCCGATGGCGTCTATGCCCGCACCGCCCTCTATGAGGGCATCGTCGAGAAGCTCGCCGCGCTGATCACCGGTCATCGCGAGGCCGGCACCGAGGTGATGCGCTTCCCGCCGGTGATGAGCCGGGCGCAGCTGGAGAAGTCCGGCTATCTCAAGAGCTTTCCGAACCTGCTCGGCTGCGTCTGCGGCCTGCACGGCACCGAACGCGAGATCAACGCCGCGGTGAGCCGCTTCGATGCCGGCGGCGACTGGACGACTTCGCTGTCGCCGGCCGATCTCGTGTTGTCGCCGGCCGCCTGCTATCCGGTCTATCCGATCGCGGCGAGCCGCGGCCGGTTGCCGAAGGGCGGCCTGCGCTTCGACGTTGCCGCGGATTGCTTCCGCCGCGAGCCGTCGAAGCATCTCGACCGGCTGCAATCGTTCCGCATGCGCGAATATGTCTGCATCGGCAACCCCGACGACGTCGCCGATTTCCGCGAGCGCTGGATGGTCCGCGCGCAGAAGATCGCGACCGATCTCGGCCTGACCTTCCGCGTCGACTATGCCAGCGATCCGTTCTTCGGCCGCGTCGGCCAGATGAAAGCGGTGAGCCAGAAGCAGCAGCAGCTCAAGTTCGAGTTGCTGATCCCGCTGCGCTCGGAAGAGCAACCGACGGCGTGCATGAGCTTCAACTATCACCGCGAGCATTTCGGCACGACCTGGGGAATTCAGGACGCCGACGGCGAGCCGGCCCATACCGGCTGCGTAGCCTTCGGCATGGACCGTCTGGCGGTCGCCATGTTCCACACCCACGGCACCGATCTCTCCGCCTGGCCCGCCAAGGTGCGGGACGTCCTGGCCCTGCAGCCGCAAGTCGCGGCCGAGGCCCATGGCGAAGGTTGGCGTTAGAGCATGATCCGGAAAAGTGCGGAGCGGTTTTCCGAGAAGATCATGCTGAAACGATAGACACCACGAGGCCGACCATTTCCACGGGCAAGACGAGCGTGATCCATACCAAGGTCCGATGCCGCGAGATCACCGAGTCCGACGTCAATAAGATCGCGGACTTGCTGACGCGCGGTTTCGCCGGCCGTTCACGCGAATACTGGATCCAGGGCCTGCGCCGGCAGGCCTTCCGGGCCGTGCCGGAGGGCTATCCGCGCTTCGGCTACATGCTCGACGACGACGGCACGCCGGTCGGCGTGCTGCTCTTGATCTACACCGCACGCAAGGACGGCGAAGAGACCGCCATCCGATGCAATCTGTCGAGCTGGTATGTCGACCCGGCCTACCGCAACTACGCGCCGCTGCTGACCAAGATCGCCCAGCGGCACAAGCACGTCACTTACTTCAACATCAGCCCGGCGCCGTGGACCTGGCCGATCATCGAGACGCAGGGCTTTCGCGCCTATTGCCGCGGTATCTTCTTCTCCGTGCCTGCGCTGGCGCGCGTCCCGCGCTGGAGCGAGATCGAGGTCATTCCGCCGCACGCCAAGGAGATCAAGGGGCTCTCCGAGGCGGAGACCGAGATCTTGACGCGACATGCGCGCTACAATTGCCTTAGCCTCGTCTGCCGCACGCCGAAGGGAACCTTCCCCTTCATCCTGCAACCGGTGCGCATCCGCCGCGGCTTCATCGCACCGCCCGCAATGAAGCTGATCTATTGCCGGAGCACCGCAGAATTTGCCGAATGCGCCGGCCGCATCGGACGGCTGCTGCTGCGGCTCGGCAAGATCGCGGTGGCCGTCGACGCCAACGCCCCGGTTCCCGGCCTCGTCGGTATCTACACCGAGCGGCGCGGCCGGAAATACTTCAGGGGCCCGCACCGGCCACAGCTCGGCGACCTCACCGACACCGAGCTCGTGCTGTACGGGCCGTAATCCGGGCCCACAGCCAGCATCCAGCCTGAGGTTGGGCTTCATCATGCAGATCGCGACGCTCACATCTCTTCGTCGCCGGTCACCCTCCGTAAACTACGGCGCTTAAGGGAATTTTCCGGCCTCTTCGCTAGCCTCGGCGGCTGAATTAGGTTGCATCAAGTCTATTGCCGGCCGAGGCCCCGCCGACCCCATGACGTCGACCCGCGACAGCGAGCTTGGTACAGGGCGTGAACAGGGCCCAGGCGCCCTGGTCGCGCTGAGCCAGCTTGCGCTCGACCACATGGAGCAGGGCGTCTGCGTCTACGATGCCGACAACCGGATCGTGCTGACGAACCAGCGCTACCTGGCGCTGTTCGACATGTCGGCCGAGATCGTGCGGATCGGCACGAGCTACCGCGAGGTGCTCGCGCACAGCGCAAGCCGCGGCAATTTTCCGCACGACCAGCTCGACGCGTTGTATTCGACCCGGATGGCGCAGATCGCCGCGGGCAAGCCGTTCCGCACCGAGCAAAGGCTGGCGAACGGCCTCGTCATGTCGCTCGAGCTGAAGCCCCTCCCCGGCGGCGGCTGGATGACGATCTGCGACGACGTCACCCGCCTCGCCCGGCTCGAAGCGGAACTGCGCGTGCAGACCGAGCGCAGCCAGCACGCACTCGCCAACATGTCGCACGGACTGATCATGTACGACGTCGACAGCCGTGTCGTCGTCTGCAACGACCGGTTCCTGAAGCTCTACAATCTCGACCCCGAGATCGTGAAGCCGGGCGTCTCGCACTGCACGGTGATCGAGCACTGGATGTCGCGCGGTAACCTGCCGGGCATGTCGGGCGACGAATTCTACCAGAGCCGGCTGCAGGATGTGCGCAGCAGGAAGCCGAAGACGCTGCTGGTGATGCGCTACGACGGACGGATGGTGCAGGCGGTCTCACGCTTCCTGCCCGACGGCGGCTGGGTGACGGTGCACGAGGACGTCACGGAGCGGCTGCAATACGAGGAAACGCTGCGGCAGCAGAACTTCATCCTCGATGCGGCGCTGGAGAACATGGCGCACGGGCTCGCCTTCTTCGACAGCGACATGCGACTTCGGGTCTGCAACTCCACCTACCGCAAGATCTACCTGTTGTCGCCGGAGGAGACCCGCCCCGGCACCCACCTCGCCGAACTGATCGAGCGATCCATCGCGAACGGCGCGTTCTCCGCGGAATACAGCCCGCCGCAGATCCTCGAAGCCGCCCGCGCGCGGATCGGGAGCCGAGACTCCTCGCCGATGCGCCGGCGTATGTCGAATGACACCGTGATCTCGGTGCGCTATTGCGCGCTGGCCGAAGGCGGCTTCGTCGCCACCTATGAGGATATTACCGAGCGCGAGCGTGCGATCGAGGAGCTGAGCGAGCAGTACCGCCGGTTCGACGCGGCCCTGAACAACATGAGCCAGGGCCTGTGCATGCTCGACGCGAGCCTGCGCGTGATCGTCTGCAACCGCCGCTATATCGAGATGTATGGATTGTCGCCGGAGATCGTGAAGCCCGGCGTCTCGATGCGGGAGATCATGGAGCACAGCTGCGAGCTCGGCATCCATCCGAACATGACCGGCGCCAAGCTCTATGCCGACTATGTCGAGCGGCTGCGCGAGGGCGAGCACACGCTGCACCGCCATTTGAACGACGGCCGCATCATCAAGCTCAATCACAAGCGCATGGAGCACGGCGGCTGGGTCGTGACCTATGAGGACGTCACCGAACGCCACAAGGCCCAGGCCCGGGTGGCGCACATGGCGCGACACGATTCGCTCACCGACCTGCCCAACCGCACGCTGTTCCGCGAGAAGATGGGCGAGGGACTGAACCAGGTCGCGATCGCCGGCGGCGCCATGGCCGTGCTGTGCTTCGACCTCGACAATTTCAAGACCGTCAACGACCGCCTCGGCCACGCCGCCGGCGATCGCCTGCTGCGCTGGGTCGCGGCGCGTCTCAAGGAGAACGTCGGCGAGCACGACACCGTGGCGCGGCTTGGCGGCGACGAGTTCGCCGTGCTCCAGCGCGGGCCGCAGCCGCAATCGGCCGAGGCGCTCGCCCGCCGCCTGGTCGAGATCATCGGTCATCCGCCGCCGCTGGAAAGCCAGTCGATCCATGTCGGCGTCTCGGTCGGCATCGCCATCGCGCCCGACCACGGACTTGATGCCGATGAGCTGATGAAATGCGCCGACCTCGCGCTGTACCAGGCCAAGGCCAAGGGGCGCGGAGCCTATCAGCTGTTCGAGCCCGAGATGGAGAAGCAGGCGCGCAGCCGGCACGCGCTGGAGCAGGATCTGGCCGGCGCGCTCGAAGGGCGGGAATTCCACCTGGTGTTCCAGCCGCAGTTGCGGCTCGATTCCTCCGAGCTCACCGGCTTCGAGGCATTGCTGCGCTGGAAGCATCCCTCGCGCGGCTTCGTCTCTCCGGCCGAGTTCATCCCGATTGCGGAGGAAAACGGGCTGATCGTTCCGATCGGCGAATGGGTGCTGCGCACGGCCTGCGCGACGGCCGCGTCCTGGCCCGGCGTCACCGTCGCGGTGAACCTGTCTCCGGTGCAGTTCCGCTCCCGCGGGCTGGTGGCGATGGTCACGAGCGCGCTTGCGGAAGCCGGCCTGCCGCCGCAGCGGCTCGAGCTCGAGGTCACCGAGACGGCGCTGCTCGACGACAGCAAGGCGACCATCGACATCCTGCACCAGCTCCGCGCGCTCGGGGTGCGCGTCAGCCTCGACGATTTCGGCGTCGGCTATTCCTCGCTGAGCTACCTGCGCAAGTTTCCGTTCGACCGCATCAAGATCGACCGCTCCTTCGTCGGCACGCTCGGCGAAAGCCCGGAGAGCGTTGCCATCGTCAGAACGATTGCAAGCCTCGGTTCCGTGCTCGGGGTCGAGACCACGGCCGAGGGCGTGGAAACCGAGGAACAGCTCGACTTCGTCCGCCAATGTGGCTGCACCGCGGTGCAAGGCTATTATTTCGGCAAGCCGTGTCTCGCCTCGGAAGTCGGCCGCACCATCGAGACGCTGAACATGGTTCGGCGCGTGGCCTGAGCCGCTCTCGGCCCCTGAAATTCCGCCTCTCGGCACGCGGCCAACGGCGAATTGTCACATATGTCGGCTCTGCCGGCGTCGCCTGACCGACGGCCGCGCGCCGATGCGCGCAATGCGCTTTTCTTCTCCGTCAAATTCAGGAACAATCGCCTCACAAGAACGAGATACGGCGCCCCCAGAGAGGCCGCCGCGAGGGAGGCTTTCGATGTCGGGATACGGGCTGAAGACGATTGCATTTGCCGCGATGCACGCCGTGCTGGGCGCATTGCTCTCCACGGCCGCCACTGCGCAGGACTACCCGACGAAGCCGATCACGTTGATCGTGCCTTGGCCGGCCGGCGGATCGACCGATATCTCGATGCGCGCGATCGCCGAAAGCGCCTCGAAGGTGCTGGGGCAGCCGATCGTGATCGACAACAAGGCCGGCGGCGGCGGCACGGTCGGACCGGCGACGATGGCGGCGGCGGCGAAGCCGGACGGCTATACCATCTCGCAGATCCCGATCACCGTGTTTCGCCTGCCGCTGATGCAGGAGGTGTCGTGGGATCCGGCAAAGGATTTCACCTATATCGTCCATCTCACCGGCTACACGTTCGGCGTGACGACCAGCGCGGAATCGCAGTTCAAGAGCTGGAAGGACGTGGTGGAGTTCGCAAAGGCGAATCCGGGCAAGGTGACCTATGCCACGCCCGGCGCCGGCACCTCGCTGCATATCGGCATGGAGCAGATCGCCGGGATGTCCGGCATCAAGCTGACCCAGGTCCCTTTCAAGGGCGGGGCGGAGACCAATGCCGCCGTGCTGGGGCAGCACACCATGCTACAGGCTGATTCCACGGGATGGCGGCCGCTGGTCGACGCCGGCAAGCTGCGGCTCCTGATGGTGTGGACCGGCGCACGGTCGCCGAACTATCCCGACGTACCGACGCTGAAGGAGCTCGGCTATCCCATGGTCTATGATTCCCCGTTCGGCATCGCCGGCCCGAAAGGAATGGATCCCAAGATCGTCGCCAAGCTGCACGATGCCTTCAAGAAGGCGGTCGAGGATCCCGCGGTGATCGCTACGCTCGCGAAATACGACATGGTGCCGAACTACAAGAACACCGAGGACTACAAGAAGTTCATCGTCGAGGTCACGGCATCCGAGCGCAAGGTGATCGAGACGCTCGGGCTCGCGAAGAAATAAGGCCACTAGAGTGTCCCGGACGCGGTGCAGCGCTTCTTGAGCGATGCACCGCAGAGCCGGCACCCATTTTCCGTCCACACTCATGGGCCCCGGTTCTGCAGCGCATCTGTCCCTGATGCGCTGCGTCCGGGGCACGAGAAGTGCCATGAACAATGACACCAACGTCAAGCTCCGCCTCAGCAACTCCGAACTCTGGGGCGGGCTGATCGGACTTGCACTCGGCGGCTTCGTGGTCTGGTCGGGCTTGAGGCTCAAGCTCGGCACCATCAACGATCCCGGCTCCGGCTATGTGCTGTTCTACACGGGCATCCTGATGTGCGTGTTTGCAGGCGCCATCATCGTCTCCGCGATCACCGAGGGCGGGCCGACGCTGGCCTCGCGCTGGGAGAACGTGCGCTGGAGCAAGCCGCTCGTCCTCATCGCCTGCCTCACGGCATTCGCCTTCGCGCTGGAGCCGCTGGGATTCCTGCTGTCGTCGATCCCGCTGATGCTGCTGCTGTTGCGGCTGATCGATCCGGTGCGCTGGACGCTGGCGATTCCGATCGCGGTGCTGGTGCCATGGGGCATGTGGTGGGTGCTCAAGCGGCTGCTGTTGATCCAGTTGCCGTCCGGCCTGTTCGGGATCGGTTGACCCCATGGATACGCTTATCAACGTGGCACATGGATTCGGCGTCGCGCTGCTGCCGATCAACCTGCTCTATTGCTTCATCGGCGTCTTCATCGGCACGCTGGTCGGCGTGCTGCCCGGCATCGGCCCGATCTCGGCGATGTCGCTGCTGCTGCCGGTGACGCTGTCGGGCACGCCGGAATCGGGCATCATCATGATGGCCGGCATCTATTACGGCTCGATGTATGGGGGCTCGACCACCTCGATCCTGGTCAACATCCCCGGCGAGGCCGCCTCGGTCGTGACTTGCATCGACGGCCACCAGATGGCGAAGCAGGGCCGCGCGGGCCCCGCGCTCGGCATCGCCGCATTCGGCTCCTTCGCGGCCGGAACCTTTGCGCTGGTGGCCTTGATGCTGGTGGCACCGAAGCTTGCCAGCCTCGCCATTGCCTTCGGCCCGGCCGAGTATTTCAGCCTGATGGTGCTCGGCCTCGTCGTGCTCACCTTCCTGACCCAGGGCTCGATGCCGAAGGCATTGCTGATGGCGTGCATCGGCGTCGTGCTCGGGCTGGTCGGGCTCGACAGCATCACCGCGCAGCCGCGGCTGACCTTCGGCCGCATGGAGCTGATCGACGGCATCGGCCTCGTGCCCGTGGTGATGGGCCTGTTCGGCGTCGCCGAGGTGCTGCTCAACACCGAGCAGGCGATCAAGCGCGACGTCATCAACACCAGGATCACGCATCTCCTGCCCAGCAAGGAGGATTGGAAGGCGAGCGCAGGTCCGGTCGGCCGCGGCACGATCCTCGGCTTTTTCCTCGGCATCCTGCCGGGCGGCGGCGCGGTGATCTCGTCATTCGCGTCCTACGCGCTTGAGAAGCGGCTGTCGAAGACCCCTGAAAGGTTCGGCCACGGCGCGATCGAGGGCGTCGCCGGGCCGGAATCGGCGAACAACGCCGCGGCGGGCGGCGCCTTCATTCCGCTGATGACGCTCGGCATCCCGCCGAACGTGGTGATGGCGCTGCTGCTCGGAGCCTTCGTCATTCACGGCCTGCAGCCGGGCCCGCTGCTGATCACGCAGAACCCCGGCCTGTTCTGGGGCATCGTCGCCAGCATGTATATCGGCAACGTCATGCTGCTGATCCTGAACCTGCCGATGATCGGCATGTGGGTGCAGCTGCTCAAGCTGCCCTACAACATCCTGTTCCCCTTGATCATCCTGTTCACGATCCTCGGCGTCTACTGCTCGAGCAACAACGTGTTCGACGTCTATGTGATGATCGCGTTCGGCATCATCGGCTATTTCATGCGCAAGCTCGGCTACGAGCCGGCACCTTTGGTGCTGGCCTTCGTGCTGGGACCGATGATGGAGAACAATCTGCGCAAGTCACTGATCCTGTCGCAGGGCGATCTCTGGACCTTCGTGCAGCGGCCGATCTCGGGCGCGTGCCTTGCGCTGGCCCTGGTGCTGCTGATCGCGCCGCTGCTGCCGTCGCTGCGCAAGAAGCGCGAGCTGGTGGCGCTGGACGAGGGGGCCTAGGGGGATTCCGTAGGGTGGGCAAAGCGAAGCGTGCCCACGTCTTTCTCGAATTCGGAAAAGAATGGTGGGCACGGCGCAAGTGCGCCTTTGCCCACCCTACGGCTTCTCAGCTTGCCGCAGGCAATGCATCCGGCGGAGCGCCCCACGGCCGCTCCGCCGAGGCCAGCCCGATCAGGCGGCCCTGGATGTAGTCGCAGCCCCAGTCGCGCAGCATGTTTGCGGCTTCGTTGTCCTGCACCCATTCGGCGACGGTCTTGATGTCGAGGCGGCGGGCGAGGTCGATCAAGGTCTGCACGAAGGCGCGGTCGTCGGCGGAATGGGTGATGTTCTGCACGAAGGCGCCGTCGATCTTGACGATGTCCACGCCGAGCTTGCGCAGATTGCGGAACGAGGTGTAGCCGGCGCCGAAATCGTCGATGGCGATGCGGCTGCCGAAATGCTTGAGGCGGCTGACGAAGGCGCGGACGTCGTCGATGTCCTGGATCGCGACCGTCTCGGTGATCTCGACGATCAACCGCTCGGCAACGCCGGGATGGGCCAGCATCAGCGATTCGATCCCCGCCCACCAGTCCGGATCCATGGTCGTATCCGGCGAGATGTTGAGGCTGAGACAGACATCAGGCGCGGCCGCGAGCTCGGCGACCACGAGCTCGAGCACGCGGTGATCGACCAGGCGGATCAGGCCGAGCCGTTCGGCCACCGGCACGATGTCGGGCGCGAGCAGCACCTGGCCGTCGCCCTGGTCCATCCGCACCAGGCATTCATGGAATGCGCGCTCGCGCGAGACAGCCGAGACCACGGGTTCATAGGCGAGCCTGATGCGGCGCTCGTTGAGCGCGGTGACGATCTCGTCGGTGACGCGGATGTTGACGCGGCGCTGTGCGTCGCGTGCGGCATCCGGACGCCAGGCCGCGAACGAGCCGGAGCGGCGGCGCTTGGCGGCGTCCAGCGTCTCGTGGGCGCGATTGACGGCCTCGTCGGTGTTGCGGGCGTAGCGCGGCAGGCTGACCGCGCCGATCGAGGCGGTGACCGAGACCGGACCGGATTTGGTCGGCACCACCTCGTCTCGGATGCCGGCGAGGAAGCGCTCGGCGGCCACGTTCATGTCGTCGACGGTGCAGTTCTTCAGGATCAGGCCGAACTTGTTGCCGGAGAAGCGCCCGAGCACGTCGCCACCGCGCAGGCGCGCGCGAATGCGCTTGGCGACGTCGAGGATCACGGCGTCGGCGACGTCGAAGCCGAAGGCATCGTTGACGCGGGCGAGATGATCGATGCCGACCAGCATGAAGGCGGCGGTCGAGCGGAAGCGCGTCGTCTCCTCGATCGCCTCGGCCAGCGCCGCGATCAGATGCGAGCGGTTGAGCTCGCCGGTCAGCGGATCGAGCCGGGCCAGCCTGCTCAATTCCTCGTCGCGGGCGTGGCGCTCATTGTTGATGCGGACGGAGCCGATCGCTCGCGTGGGACGGCCGTCGGGACCTGCGAACCAGCGGCCGGTCTCCTCGATCCAGATCACGGGATCGGAGGCGCTCATGCGCACGCCGTATTCGATCCGGTAAGGGGTGCCGTCGGCGCCGTGCACCGGGGACGTCAGTGCCAGCGCCGCCGTCCGCAGCGTTTGCGCGGGCTCGATCAGCTTGGCGAATTCGGCGCCGGTCGAAAGCCGCTCGGCGGGAATGCCGGGGAAGACGGCGCCGACCTGCTCGCCCCAGACGATGGCATCGCTGGCGATGTCCCAGGCGAACACGGCCTGACCGAGCGCGGCCAGGATGTCGGAGGCTTGCGGCAATCCAGGGGTCAAAGTCGCCTCGTTTCGGGACAGTGGAGAAGTCCTGAGCCGGCACAGGATAGAGCCAGATTCGCTGCCGAACCTAGGCAAAGTTGATAAACAATTTGGAAACCACGTTTCCGAAGGCGTAGGAACCAAGCCGGCTCGGCCGGCATAGGCCTTGCGAGTACAGGACTCGCACCGGCGCCTGCGTCCCGAAACGCGACAATCTCGCCGGATCAACGGTGATTGCGATGTTGGGTACTGATCGATCGGACGCGGCGGACAACGGCACAGGCACGGCCCTGGTGCCGCTGATGCCGACGTTGCAGTGGGTCCGCAAGGCGGCGCTGCCGCGCCCCGATCCCAGCTTCATCACCCAATTGATCGCCAATGCCGAGCAGCTGCCGCAGACGAGCCGGCTCCGCCGCGCCTCCTCCGAGGATGCGCTGATGGCCTATGGCAGCAAGCGCCCGCTCGAAACCGTCAGCGCGCGCACGCGTCAGGTGGCTTGAGGCCAGTCAGCGCGGCGGCGTGTCGGAAGACGGCGTGCCGTTGCCCGGCTGCAGCTGCGGCGAGGCAATTTCCGGCGAAGGCGCGCCCTGCACGGGCTTGGGCGCCGGATGATCCATCAGCACGGATTCGGCGACGGACTGCGCGGTAGGCGCGGGCGGTGCCGCCGGCTCCGGCTGCGGCGCAACCACCGGCTCGAACTTGCGCTCGGACTCCACATCCTCCGCCGGCGCTTCGGCCCTGCGCTTGGCCTTGCGCGGCGCCGGCACCGTCGTCTCGGCGACATAGGTGACGCGGCGGCGCGTACGCTGGGCGATGCCGGCGAAAAAGTCGGCCATCGCCAGCAGCACCAGCAGGAAGAAGGTGGAGTTGCCGAATTTGGGCCACATCACGAATTCGGCGGCGGCCGCGCCGAAGATGATCAGCGACAGCAAATGATCCATCAGGAATTTCGAGCCCGGCCGCGCGCCCTTGACCACTTCGAGCAGCAGCAGCATGACGCCGAGCGCGAGCAGGAGATCGGCGAGCGTGACCGGCCAGGTCTCGCCCGTGATCATCGGCACCTTGAACAGCACGTCCGTGAAGGACACGCTGGGCATCAGGAAAGCGATGATGTTGTAGACCGCGAGCGGAATCAGAAGCAGCGGGAAACCGACCATCGGCTTGATGCTTTCTCGATCAAGATATCCGGGCAGAACAATGCAGCGGCGAAGCATCCGCTCCGCCGCCGTCACCGTCTATCTCATGGGTTGGCCGAAATCGGGCGGGTCCGATCTCCCGCCCGAGAAAGATCCTGGCTTCAGGACTCTTTCTTCTTCAGGACCTGACGGCCCTTGTACATGCCGGTCTTGAGGTCGAGATGGTGCGGACGACGGAGCTCGCCGGAGTCCTTGTCTTCCACATAGGTCGGCTTCTTGATGGCGTCCGCCGAGCGGCGCATGCCACGGCGCGACGGCGAGGTTTTTCTTCTCGGAACGGCCATTTCAGTATCCTCTAGGGATTGGTGTCATCAGGGCATCGTCCGCGAAGGGACGGCTCAGCACCCGCAAATAACGAGGCGAGCTGAATGCCGATCAAGGCCGCGCTTATAGAGGAAGGCTGGCCGTAAAGCTAGGCTCTTGGGCCGGAAAATGCACCCGGAACGGGCCAAAAATCAGTGATTTTCGCGCCAACAGGTCATGAGCGAGCTCGCCTGCGCCCGCGCCATATAGGTGGCTGCCAGCCGCCGGACGCCCGGTCCCGGGGTCCGGGCGCTGCGTTTGACCGGATTCGGCAGGATCGAGGCCAGAAGCGCCGCCTCGCGCGGTGAAAGGCTTTCGGCCGATTTGCCGAAGGCGTAGGCGCTGGCCGCCTCGACCCCGAACTGCCCCTGGGGCCCGAGCTCGGCGATGTTGAGGTAGATTTCGAGAATCCGCTGCTTGGGCAGGACGAGGTCGATCCAGAGCGCCAGCGGGAATTCGAGCGCCTTGCGGACGACATCGCGCCCCTGCCACAGGAACAGGTTCTTCGCGACCTGCTGGGTGATGGTGGAGGCGCCCCGAAAGGCGGTGCCGTCCTCCCTGGCGTCGTCGATCGCCTCGCGCAGCGCCCCCCAATCGATGCCGTGATGCTTGCAGAAATGGGCATCCTCGGCCGCCACCACCGCGCGCGGCAGAGAGGGCGACATATCGGCGAGATCGATCCACTCCCGCTGCATCGGCGCGCCCCGCAGGCTGCGCCAGGCCATCAGCGTCGAAACAGGGTGGCCGGTGCGGTAGAACGGCGCGATCACATAGGGCGCGAGGACCACGACCGCGAGCACCACCAGCAGGATTTTGACGATGCGCAAATTGACCTTTCCGGTGCAAACTTAAGAGCGGCCACGGGCTGGAGCATTAAGTCTGTGATAATTCGGGCCTTTTCCAGCACTTTTTAGGCCTTCCAAACGATTGACTGGGGCGGGCGCATAAAGGATTGTCCGCCGAATTTTAGTTCTGGAGCCCCTCTTGATGACCGGCACGTCCCCGTCCGATTTCGCCAAACGTCTGGACAAGACCGCTGATGACACCGAAGCCCTGCTCGCTTGCCTGCTGTCGGACGACATCCTGCACGACGAAATCGCCCGGCCCAAGCGACTGATGGACGCAATGCGCTATTCGAGCCTGAACGGCGGCAAGCGCCTGCGGCCGTTCCTGGTGGTCGAGAGCGCCGCCGTGTTCGGCGTGCCGCGCGAGGCGGCCCTGCTGGTAGGCGCCGCGCTCGAATGCATCCATTGCTATTCGCTGATCCACGACGACCTGCCGGCGATGGACAATTCGGACCTGCGCCGTGGCCGCCCCACCCTGCACAAGCAGACCGATGACGCCACCGCGATCCTCGCCGGCGACGGCCTCCTGACGCTCGCCTTCGACATCATCACCCGCGACGAGGTCCATCGCGACGCCAATGTGCGGCTGCTCTTGACGCGTGCGCTGGCGCGCTGCGCCGGCATCGGTGGCATGGTCGGCGGCCAGATCCTCGATCTCGCCGGCGAAGGCCGCTTTGGCGGCAACGAGCCGATCGACGTCGCCCGTATCCAGCAGATGAAGACCGGCGCGCTCCTGCGCTACGGCTGCATTGCCGGCGCAATCCTCGGCCAGGCCTCGAAGGCGGAATATCAGGCGCTCGACGATTACGGCCGCGCGCTCGGCGAAGCCTTCCAGATCGCCGACGATCTGCTCGACGTCGAGGGCGATGCGGCCGCGCTCGGCAAGCCGGCGGGTGCCGATGCCGCGCTCGGCAAGACCACCTTCGTCACCCAGCTTGGGATCGAAGGCGCCAAGCAGCGCGTGCGTGACCTGCTCGCGCGCGCCGACAGCGCCGTCTCGATCTTCGGCGACCGCGCCGCCGTGCTGCAGGCCGCCGCACGTTTCGTGGCCGAGCGGAGAAACTGACCTTAGGCGTTCAGTGGAGAGCGGTGCCTCTTCAGTTGCAGACCTCGGCATTGGCGTCGACGTGGGGACCGCCGCCGCCGCGATAGACGAGGCGGCAGCCGGGCCTGACCGGCCGGCAAAGCAGAGCGTTGCAAAAGATCTGACCGCTGCCGCTCGAGGCACGGCCCGCGCCAGCCGCCGCAGCTGCACCGTAGCCGCCCGCTGCAGCACCGGCCCGCTGCCGTGCGGGGCGATCCTCGCCGTCGTCGCGCCGCGAGGTCGCGGGCTTTGACGCCGGCTTGCCGGCACGCTTCTTCTCGCATTCATTGTCGTCGTTCAGCACATAGCCGTTGCCGCAAACGATCCGGGTGCACTTGTCGCCTTCGGCCTTGAAACCGTGCTCGCAGACCAGCGGGCAGACCCGCGACGGCTTGGCCTTGACCGCGTCGAGTGCGTCGGTGCTCGCCACCTTGACGTCGAGCTTGGTGCCGGCATAGCGGTTGAACTGCGACAGCGACCGCTGCGAGGACGTATTCCAATTGCCGTCGGCCTGCCCGGAGAAGCAGCCGACGCGGCCGAGCTCGCTCTGTACCGAGCGGTTGAGGTCGGCCGGCGCGGTCGCCGGACTGAGCGCGGCGACGTTGGTGCCGGCGGCGCTCGTGGTGTTACCCGGCGCAACACTCGGCGCCGTAGCGGCGAGATTGACGCGCTGTTGCTCGGCGGCGGCCGCCTGCTGCTGCGCCTGCTCCTTGGCCTTCTGCGCGGCGAGCTGCGCCTGCTCGGCGGCCTTCGCATCGGCCGCGGCCCTGGCTTGCGCGTCCTTCTGCGCGCCGAGCGCAGCAAGGCGGTCGCGCTCGGCCTCGGCCTGCTTCGCCTTCTCGAGCGCCGCCGCATGCGCCCGCTCGGCGCCGATCTTCTCGAGCTGGAGCTTGGCAAGGCTCGCATAGAACCCGTCCGGATGCTGGGCGAGGAAGGCTTCCCACGCCGGCCGGTTGCCGACCTGGAGCGCGAGCTCGTAGTCGCGGCGGATATCGGCCTGGGGATTGGCAACGGGCGCCGCCGGCGCCAGCTTGACCGGCACCAGCGGCACGTCCTCGCCACCGAGCGAGCCGTAGACGAACGGCTCCTGCTTGTTGCCGGTCGACTTCAGCACGTCGTCGCGCACGAAGCCGAAGGCGCGGCGGACGTCGAGGCCCGGCGTCGTCAGATGCTTCGACAGCGCGATGGTGAACGGGCTGTTCGCGCCGTCGCCGTCCTGCGCGGTGAAGCCGGCCTTGGCCGAATAGGCGATCAGCGTGTTGGGGCTCATCGGCTCGACCTGGGCGAGGCCGCGGCCGATAGCGCGCGAGGCGACTGTGCGCTTCATCCGCTTGCTGAACGGATTGTCGCGGCAGGCATCGAGGATCACCAGACGCAACTGCTTGGCGGGCTCGACCGCGACCAGGACACGGTCGAGCGAGAGCGCCTCGTCAAAGACGTCGGTGTCGCGCTCGAGTTTCGCATCCACCGGGATCAGGTAGTTCGAGCCCTCCACCTCGATGCCGTGACCGGCGTAGTAGACCACGGCGATTTCGGCGTCGCGGGTCGCGTCGGCGAAGTCGCGCAGCACGCGCCGTGTGTCCAGCGCCGACAGATCGTGCCGGAAATCGACGACGTCGAAGCCGGCCTGCCTCAGCGTCTTGGCCATCACCGACCCGTCATTGACGGGATTGGCGAGCGAGGGCGCGTGCTGATAGGCCGAATTGGCCAGCACCAGCGCCACGCGCTTTCCGGCAAAAGCAGGCCCCGCACCGAACATCAGGCCGAGAGCGACGAGAAGCGGACAAAGTCTGAGCAAGCTGCGCATGACACGACTTCCGATGGTTTCCGGGCCGTTCGGCCCTTTGGGACCGCTTTAGCAACATCCACCGCCGGCGCTTGTGATGGAGGTCACGAAGCGGACCTCGACGACAGGCCGAACGCCCTCTTTTGTTTGTCGCGCCAGCGCCGTCGCGGTTCGCCACCGAGCGGCGGTGCGGACGGGTTCCGTCAGACAACCCCGATGTGCTCCCGATATTGCGGCAGGTCGTCTGTAATTTCGTGCCAGGGCGCCTTCGAGCCGACGAAAATATGGGCGCTCGGCCGGATCGAGGGGGCATCGACCAGGGTTCCCATGGCGACATGGACCCACTCTCCTTCGCGGACCCGGGAATAGAGCAGCGAGCCGCAGCGGCCACAATGCGCGTCATGGCTGGTGTCGTCGCCGAAGATCATCCGGAGGTCGTCACCCCGGACTATGCGGAGCCGGTCTTGCCTGATGCCGGCGAAGGGCTTGAGGGCGGCACCGGTGGTGCGCCGGCAGTTGGAGCAGTGGCAATTCATCGCATAGGCGAATGCATCGGCCACCTCGAAGCGCACGGCGCGGCAAAGGCATTCGCCGACAAGGATGCGAGCGTTCGAATTTTCTGATTCTGTCATGGTGAGGCCTTCGTGCAAATCGCCGGCACACCCATAGCGCATTTCAACGTGGACGACTAAGTTGGCCCGAAGCCATCATGCAAGGGAACGATCCATGAGCCAGGACCGGTCGAGCGTCGAAGCCGTCGTGCAATGCTATTTTGACGGACTTTACGAGGGCGATGCCGACAAGCTCGGCGCCATCTTCCATCCCTCCGCCGATTTGCGCTGGGTCGAGAAGGGCGAGCTCCAGGTTCTGACCGTGCCGGACTGGCTCGACCGCGTGCGCAAGCGCGCCTCGGCCAAGGCCGAAGGCAAGCCGCGCGAGGACTTCATCGTCACCATCGACCGCTCGGACGACAAGACCGCCTTCATCAAGGTGCGCTGCCAGCTGCCGCCGCGCTATTTCACCGATTATCTGGTGGCGATGAAGCTCGCCGACGGCTGGCAGATCGTGTCGAAGTCGTACCGATATGATTTGAGGGAGTGACGGGCGCCATTCCGCCGCCCGAATTCGGACGCACTCGCTATCCAATTCTCCGTTATTGCGAGCGCAGCGAAGCAATCCAGTCTGTCTCCGCGGTCAGATTCTGGATTGCTTCGCTGCGCTCGCAATGACGATGCGGATGCAGCGTCCGCTCCTCCCACCCCTGCTCGCCTGGAAATCACCATGCTTCTCGACCGCCGCTCCCTGCTCGCCTCATTCGCCTGGTTGGCCGCCTCTCCTGCGCTCGCCGGGGATGCCCCATCAGAATTCGAATCCTACGAGCGCGAGAGCGGCGGGCGGATCGGGCTCTATGCGGAGAATCTCGCAACCGGCAAGAAGCTCGCCTGGCGTGCGGACGAACGGTTCGTGATGTGCTCGACGTTCAAGGCTTCGCTCGCAGCTAGCGTGCTGGCGCGGGTCGATCGCGGCGAGGAGCAACTCGCGGCCATGATCCCCTATGGCCAGGCTGATCTGCTGGAATACGCGCCCGTGGCGAAGGAAAATCTCGCGGCCGGCAAGATGTCGGTCGGCGAGATGTGCAAGGCCATCGTCGAGCTCAGCGACAACACCTGCGCCAATCTGCTGCTGGCGCGGATCGGTGGTCCCGCCGCGCTGACTGCGTTCTGGCGCTCGCTCGGCGATACCACCTCGCGGCTCGACCACAACGAGCCCGAGCTCAACCGCTCGCAGCCCGGCGATCCCCGGGACACCACGACGCCGGCGGCGATGGCGGGAAATTTGCGCCGGCTGGTCACGGGCGAGGCGCTGTCGCCTACTTCGCGTGCCCTGCTCACCGACTGGATGGTGAACTGCAAGACCGGCGCTAACCGCCTGCGTGGCGGACTCCCGGCAGGCTGGAAGATCGGCGACAAGACCGGCAACAACGGCAAGGACGCCTCGGGCGATATCGCGGTCGCTTGGCCGAAGCCGGATACGCCGATCCTGATCGCGGCCTATACCCAGGGCGGCACGCCGAATGCGGCGCAGATCGCATCCGCGTTCGCGCGGGTTGGCCGGATCGTGGCCGAGCGGCTGGCCTGAGCCGCGCATTGACGTAGCCGTCGCTTCCGGGTCAAGACAGACCATCATGGAAGCGAAGTTTCAGACCTTTCTCATCCTGCTGGCCGTGCTGGCAGGCGCGGCGCTGGCCGCACGCCGCTTCAACGTCGCCCCGGCCATCCTGCTGATGCTGGCGGGCGTTGGCCTTGCTTTCGTGCCGGGCATGCCGACGGTGGAGCTGCCGCCGGAGCTGGTGCTGCTCGTGGTGCTCCCACCGCTGATCTACTCGGCCAGCGTCGCGATGAGCTGGCGCGAATTCAAGAAGAACCTGCGTCCGATCGTGCTGCTCGCGGTCGGCGCCGTGATCTTCACCACGGCGATGGTGGCGGCCGCCACACACTACTTGATCGGCCTGCCCTGGACCGTCGGCTTCCTGCTCGGCGCCATCGTCGCGCCGCCCGACGTGGTGGCGCCGCTCGCGATCGCGCGCCGGCTGAACATGCCGCGCCGCATCCTGGTCGTGCTCGAAGGCGAAGGTCTCGCCAACGACGCTACCGCGCTGATCCTGTATCGCTTCGCGCTCGCCGCTATCCTGATCGGCCACTTCTCGCTGCCGCTCGCGGCCGGCGAATTCCTCCTCATCGTCGCCGGCGAGATCGCCTTCGGCATCGGCGTCGGATGGCTCTCCTTGCGCTTGCGCAGATGGTCAGGAGATCCGCAGGTGGAGCTGACGCTGTCGCTGATTACGCCCTATGTCTCGTACTGGCTGCCCGAGCATGTCGGCGGCTCCGGCGTGATCGCAACCGTGGCCTGCGGTCTCTATGTGAGCTGGAACGGCCCATTGCTGATCTCCTCGGCGACGCGCCTGCAAGGCATCTTCTTCTGGGATCTCGTGATCTACCTGATCGAGGGCATGCTGTTCCTGCTCACCGGCTTCCAGATGCGCGCGCTCTACGAGAAATCGAAGACTTTTCCGCTCGACGACATTCTCATCGCGACCGCATTGGTCCTGGTGATCGTCGTGATCGCGCGTTTTGCCTGGCTCTATCCCGCAACCTATCTGCCGCGGATGCTCTCCAGGTCGCTGCGCGAGCGCGATCCGCCGCCGCCATGGCAATGGCCGTTCGTGCTCGCCTTCACTGGTGTGCGCGGCGCGGTGTCGCTGGCCGCCGCGCTGGCGCTGCCGTTCGCGCTGCCGAACGGCGAAGCGTTTCCGTATCGCGACCTGATCCTGTTCGTCGCCTTCGGTGTCATCTTCGTGACTCTGATCGGCGTCGGCCTGACTCTGCCGCCGATCGTGCATTGGCTCGGCGTCGCCGAAGCCGGTCGTCACGAGCATGCTACCGAGCACGAAGCGGAGATCGCCGCGCGCCGTCAGGCGCTGGAGGCCGCGCTGCAATCGCTCGACGCACTCACCACGAAAAAAGAGGTTTCCGACGAGGTCATGCGGCTGCTGCGCGCCCGCCACGAGATACGCCTCAACCAGCTCCCGGACTCACTCAATCCCAACCGTCACGACGTCTCCGCCGCCGGCATCGCTCTGACCCGCGACCTGATCGCCGCCGAGCGCAAGTTCATCCACAACCTCTTGCGCGACGGCAAGATCACGGACGAGACGCGGCGGCGGATCGAGCGCGATCTGGACCTGGAGGAGGCGAGCCTGGCGAATAGGGAGTATCGCGGCGGGCCGCTGTAGCTGCCTCGTCATTGCGAGCGCACCTGCGCCAACTACCGCTTCTCGCAAAACTCCCTCATCGCAGCCGCAACGGCGCCCGCGACGGCCTCCTGCCGCTCCGGCGAGTTCATCTCCATTTCCTCGTCACGGTTGATGATCGAGCCGGCCTCGAGCAGCACGGCGGCGCTCCGCGTCCGCGACAGCACGACCAGGCCGTCATAGCGATAGACGCCGACATCCTTGTCGAGCAGCTGGCGCCGGTAGCGGCCCATCACCGGCAGGGTGTACTGGCTGGCATAGTGCAGGCCCTGCTGCTTCAATTGCCGGCCGATCATCCGGGCCAGCATCAGGCTGGTGGCGAAGTGCGGATTCTGCCGCGATACGAACAGCGAGTGGCCCGAAAAGCGATCGCTGAAATAGCTCTTTGCGCCGTCGAATTCCCAGGTCTCGAGCAGCTTGTCCGGCACCGAATCATGATGGACCGACAGGAACAGGTCGGCGCGGCCTTCGTTCGCAGCGCCGACGCGCTTGAACAGGCTCGGCCGCGCCTTGCCATCGGTGACGAGCAGGCGGGTTGCGGCAAAGCCGTCGGACTTGAGCTTGGCCGTGATCAGCCGTGCGAGGCGGAAGTTGAAACCGAACTCCGGATCATTGCGCGCACTCAACGCACCGTAGGAGTCCGGGGTATGCCCGACGTCCACGACGATCCGGAATTTCGGTATATCACATTTGGCCGACACCTGCGGCTTGGCCTTGAATCTTGCAATCTTCCGCGCGATCGCGGCCTCGCTGCTGTCAACAGTCACAAGCGACGATAGCAGGATCGACGCGACCAGCCCGACGATGATGCCCCGCGATTGCCCCAAGCGCTACTCCGCCGCTGCAATCCTGGGGCGGCCAACGAAACCCGCGACATCGCCGAAACGTTCCGGCTCGCCGTCGGGCTCGGCGAGTTCTTCGCAGAGCAGGACCGGAATCCAGAAGCGGCGCAACAATTCGCCCATGCCCGTTCCAGGGCCAGCCTTTGTCAGGAATCTGTTGCCCTCGGCGCGGAGCATGGCGGATCCTCCCGGTTCCTTTTTTAGAGGAAGATTGGCGCGAACGCTGGAAGACGTCAACGCAGAGCCGCGTAGGATGTAGGCCGGAGGCAAAGGCGGCTCTTCGCGCCGTTGCTATGTCTGGCGCGCCTGGCGTGAGGCGAGATGGTGGGCACTCCCCATTCTAAGGCACCACTCCGTCGCTACCCCGGCGCTCCCCGCGTGCAGGAACGCGTATGAAGCCCGGCGCCGCCAGGGCCTTTCTTGTCGCCTCAGCACTGACGCTGCCATTTTCGACGGCTGACAATCACACCTTGTATCGTCCCCCCAATCGCGCAAGCCGGGAAACATATTCAGGTACCGTTGCTCACGGGTGACAGACGAAGCCGGCTGTCAACTGGTAAATTAAAGGAACGTGCCTCCTTGGAATGAGGGAAATCTCGTCGTGAAAAAACTTGCGCTGGCCGTTGCAGTTACCTCCGCCCTGTTCACCGGCGCCGCTGCGGCAGCCGACCTGGGCGCCCGTCCCTACGCCAAGGCTCCAGCACCGGTCATTGCCGCTTGGAATTGGACCGGCTTCTACGTGGGAGGCAACGTCGGCGGTCACTGGGGAGACGATCGGATCACTCCCGCTGCCAATCCCGTCGGTTGGGGAGCAGCCGGGGCCGCAGATTTGAACGCGTTCACCCGGACCAATTTGCACCCTGAGGGGGTGATTGGCGGTGTGCAGGCTGGCTATAATTGGCAGACCAGCAACCTTGTTGTCGGTGTCGAAGCCGATGCCAACTGGGCCGACGGTACGGCGACCCGGGTTCAGGTCCCTCCGGTCGGATTCCTGGTCATCAATCCCCTCGACGTAATGACCAATTCGAGCAAGCTGACATTCCTGGGAACACTCCGCGGAAGATTGGGCTGGGCGGCGGGTGATGCACTCTTTTATGTCACTGGCGGTTTGGCTGTAGGAAATCTGAAGACGACCGATACATTTTGCTTTTTCGGCGCGCCGTGCATTGATCCCGGCGATCTTGGCATCGTGAACTCTTCAGTGACCCGGGCTGGCTGGACGGTTGGCGGCGGCATGGAGTATCACGTTGCCGGAAATTGGACGGTCAAAGCTGAATATCTCTATGTCGACCTCGGATCGTACGCGACGAGCATTCCGGGGTGCGTAAATTGTCTTCCCGGCTCGGACATCACGATCAATCACAAGTTCACAGACCAGATTGCCCGCGTCGGCGTGAACTACAAGTTTGGCGGCCCGATCGTTGCCCGATACTGACGGCGCGTTCCCGCGACGATCGAAGGCCCCGGCATCGTCCGGGGCTTTTTCTTTTTCAGTGCAGGCCAGCCGAACGTCCACCGCTCACACCGGCCGCTCTCCCTTCACCGTCACGCGCGTGCCGGAGCGTGTGTGCGGCCAGTAGTCCCACATCGCGCGGTGCTGGGTGCAGCGGTTGTCCCAGAAGGCGATGGCGTTCTCGGTCCAGCGGAAGCGGCACTGGAACAGCGGGTTCTCGGCGTGCTGGTAGAGATAGGCGAGCATCGCATCGCTCTCGTCGCGGGGGATGCCGTTGATGTGGCGGGTGAAGCCGCGGTTGACGTAGAGCGCCTTCTTAGCCGTGACCGGATGGGTGCGCACGACGGGATGCTCGGCGCGCGGATAGGAGGGACGATCGGCAACGCCGTAATTGGCATAGAGCCCGCGATAGATCGGCTCGCCGTCGTGGAGCGCCGTCAGGCCGTCGAGATAGGCCTTCATGCGCTCCGACAGCGCCTCATAGGCCGCATACATGTTGGCGAACAGCGTGTCCCCGCCGCGCGGCGGGCATTGCTTGATGTAGAGGATCGAGCCCATCGGCGGCTCGAGATCGCAGGAGACGTCGGAGTGCCAGCCCTCGCCGTTGGCACGCGGCGAGTTCTTGTCCGCATAGATCTTCATCAAGGCGGGGTCTTCGTCCTCGTGGGGAGCTGCGGGATGAAAATGCAGCTCGCCGAACTTGCGGCCGAAGGCGAGATGCTGCTGCGGCGTGATGTGCTGGTCGCGGAAGAAGATGACGAGATTTTCGGCGAGCGCGCGATGGATCTCGTCCATCTGCCGGTTGGAGCCGGCATCGCCATCGACGAGCTTGCCGATATCGACGCCACTGATTTCCGCGCCGATGATGGGCGTGAGCTTCTCGACCGCGATGGTCTCGTATGGCGCGCCGTCCTCGGCCATGTGGCGATAGCGCGGGCCCTGCTTGCCGGCGAGTGAGCTCATGGCGTGTCTCCCGATCGTTGTTGATGGGAGCCATCGTAGGCTCTGCGCGAGTGGCCGCAAAGGCCGACAAATTCTCGACACGCTATAAGTCGACACACTTAGACATCTTTAATAGTGTGTATGGAGGTGGAGGCTTCTACCATGGGCAAATATGAGCGACTTGGTGAATTTCTGAAGTCCCAACGGACCAAAGAGGTGCCGATGACCTTTGCCGAAATCGAGCGGGTCATCGGAAGCAAGCTCCCCCTAACTCGCCGCAATATCCGGCCTGGTGGAGCAACAATCCGAGCAACAACGTCATGACCAAGGTTTGGCTTGCCGCTGGTTTTCGGACAGAACAGGTCGATACCAAGACACGGCGCGTGGTCTTTCGCCGGGTCGAACAAAGTGCCCCCGAGACATCTGCCGCGCAGACAAAGAAGGACGGGCATCATCCGATCTTCGGCGCCCTGAAGGGCTCCGTTTACATTCCGGAAGGTGTTGACCTCACGGAGCCGGCCGATCCTGATTGGGGCAAAGTCTATGAGTGAGACGGCGCTTCTTCTCGATACTCACGCCGCGATATGGATCACCGAAGGGCTCCCCCTCGCAACGAAAGCTCGCGAAGCGATAGATGCTGTCCAGCACGCGGGCAGCACAATCTTTGTCTCTCCGATTAGCGCGTGGGAAATCGGCTTGCTGGTTTCACGTAACCGCATTGGCCTCTCGATGAGGCCTGAACGCTGGTTTCAGAACGTGCTGGCTATCCCGGGGGTCGAGCTCGCCAAGCTTACTCCGGATATCCTGATCGAATCGTCGTTCTTGCCCGGCACCCGCCGCGCGACCCTGCCGACCGCATCATCATTGCGACCGCAGGCGATATCGGCGCAACACTCGTCACCCGCGATCGTCTCTTGCTGGACTATGGGGCGAGCGGGCAGATCAAAGCGCTCGCCTGCTGATTCCGTTCCGCCACCAGACCAGAAAGTCTCGTAAACCTCGCCTACTCCGCCGCAGGCGCCGGCACCTTGGCGCCCTGGCCGTAGCGCTGGTCAATGTAGTCGATCACCAGCGCCTTGAAGTCGGCGGAGATGGTGGGACCGCGCAGCGTGCGGAACTTCTTGCCGTCGACGAAGACGGGCGCGGCCGGCGCTTCGCCGGTGCCGGGCAGCGAGATGCCGATATTGGCATGCTTGGATTCGCCGGGGCCGTTGACGATGCAGCCCATCACCGCGACGTTGAGCTCCTCGACTCCGGGGTATTTCGTCTTCCAGGTCGGCATCTCGTCGCGGATGAAATCCTGGATCGAGCGGGCCAGCTCCTGGAACGTGGTCGAGGTGGTGCGGCCGCAGCCGGGGCACGCCGCAACCAGCGGCACGAAGGTGCGGAAGCCCATGGTCTGCAACAGCTCCTGGCCGACCTGCACCTCACGGGTGCGGTCGCCGCCGGGCTCGGGCGTCAGCGAGATGCGGATGGTGTCGCCGATGCCCTGCTGCAGGAGGATGCCGAGCGCGGCCGAGGACGCCACGATGCCCTTCGAGCCCATGCCGGCTTCGGTGAGACCGAGATGAATGGCGTAGTCCGAACGCGCCGCAAGATCCTGGTAGACCGCGATCAGATCCTGCACCGCAGAGACCTTTGCGGAGAGGATGATGCGGTCCTTGGGCATGCCGAGCTCTTCGGCGCGGGCGGCCGAGAGCAGCGCCGACTGCACCATGGCCTCGCGCGTCACCGCGCGCACGTCGCGCGGATTGGGCGAGGCGGCGTTCTCGTCCATCAGCTTGGTCAGAAGCTCCTGGTCGAGCGAGCCCCAATTGGCGCCGATGCGCACCGGCTTGTTGTTCTTGTTGGCGATCTCGATGATGTCGGCGAACTGGGTGTCGCGCTTGTCCTTGAAGCCGACATTGCCGGGATTGATGCGGTATTTGGCCAGCGCCTCGGCGCAGGCCGGATAGGCCGCGAGCAGCTTGTGACCGATATAATGAAAGTCGCCGATCAGTGGCGTGGTGATGCCGCGCTTGGCGAGGCCGTCGCGGATGTGCGGAACGGCGGCTGCGGCCTCCTCACGGTCCACGGTGATGCGGACCATTTCGGAGCCGGCGCGCGCGAGCGCTGCGACCTGGGCGATGGTGCCATCGATATCGGCGGTGTCGGTGTTGGTCATCGACTGCACGACGATCGGCGCACCGCCGCCGACGGCGACGTTGCCGACCTTGACCTGGGTGGTCCGGTGCCGGGGCGCCGGGCCCGCAATGTCTGAATCGAGAGGGTTTTCGAGCTTGTTCATGGCGGTCCAAATATCAGGTTTTGGTGACGTTCAGCAATGCATCGCGCGGCGCCGCAACCGATGGGCTGGGACGGTTAACAAGAAAAAGCCCAGCAATTACAAGGACCGCTGCGGCCCCGAATGTCAGGCTGAGGGTGTCATGCATGATGAAATAGCTACCCACCACGCCAAACAAAGGGGTGATGAAGGTAAAAGCGGACAATTTGCTGGCCGAATAGGCCTTCACCAGCGCGAACCAAAGCGTGAACGTGGTTCCCACCACCCAGATCGCCTGGAACGCCATCAGGCCGAGCGAGAGCGGCGATGGGGTGTGCGTGATGGTTTCGCCGAACAGCCAGGCCGCCAGCCCAAGGATCGGGATCGAGGTCGCGACCTGATAACCCAAGGCCTTCTCGGGCGCGGCGAAGCGCAGCCGCGTGCCCTTGGCAACCAGCGTGGTTGCGGCCCACAGCGCGGCGCCCCCGACGATCATGAGATCGCCGAGCAGGACCTGCGAATCGACATTGGGCTGCGGCACGCCGATCGCAAGCGCGACGCCGGCAAAGCTGATGGCAAGGCCCAGCCATTGCGAGCCGCCGAGACGCTCGCCGAGCACCTGGTAGGAGCCGAGCGCAACGAAGAACGGCGCCGTGTAGAGGAACACCACCGCACGGGAAGCGGAGGTGAGACGCAGTCCCTGGAAGATCAGCACGAATTCGATGCCGAACATCAGCCCGGCGATCAGGCCCGGCTTCCAGGTGCCGTCATTCTCGAAGAATTTGACGCCGCGAAAGGTGCCGATGAGGAACAGCACCGGCAGCGCGCCCATTGAGCGGATGGTGGCCTGGAGCATCGGCGGAATGTCCGGCAGCACCAGCTTCACCGCGATCTGGTTGAAGCCCCAGGTCAGGCACAGCATGAGCATCAGGGCAATGGCGCCGGCACTGAGGGGACGGCCGGCGGACGGTATGGCTTGAGGTGCGGACATTTCTTCCCAAAAATCCGGCTTTGCGCCGTTGTTGCTTCAAGACACTTTCTGACAATGCGTGCAGACGCCCGTGATCTCCACCACAGACAGCTTTGGCGCGAAGCCTGAGCTGCGCGCGGCGGCGTTGAGGTCCTTGGCGAAGGACGCCGAGGAGATCTCGCCGACCAGGCCGCAGCGCTCGCAGATCAGGAACGCCACTGCGGAGGTCGAATCGTGGTCGTGGGCTGCGCAGGCGAGATAGGCATTGCGGCTTTCGATGCGATGCACGAGGCCGTTGGCCATCAGGAAATCGAGCGCACGATAGATCGTGATCGGCGCCGGCCGCGCCATCGACTTGGCGAGTTCGTCGATGATCTCGTAGGCGCCGAGCGGGCGGTGACTGGCGAGCAAGGCGCCCAGCACCTGGCGGCGGATCGGCGTGAATTTCTGCGCGCGCTGCTGGCAGACCACCTCGGCATGCGCGAGCGCGTCCACGGTGCAACGGCCGTGATCGTGATCGGGCGCAGGGAATGCCGGCTTTGCAAGGCTCATGTCGCCGTCTTCTAGCATTTCGGCGGCGGAACCCAAAGCATGACGAGCCGCCCGGCTGTCAGCCATGCTTCTCCCGCGGGACAGCGTCGCGCGACGGGGCCGTGAAATAATCGTAAGCTTGCTTATTATATCCAAGCTCATTGGAGACGCTCATGACCCGCGGGTCGGTCGACCAGAATTTCCTGTTCACGCTCGCCGAGCTCTACCGCCTCTTGCGCGTCTATGCCGACAAGGAGGCCTCGCGCTTCGGCATCACCCGGGCGCAATGGGCGGTGCTGGCCAAGGTGGAGCGCAGCGAGGGCATGAAGCAGTCCGAGCTCGCCGAGCTCCTGGAGATGCAGCCGATCACGCTGACGCGGCTGATCGACAAGCTCTGCGACAACGACTGGATCGAGCGCCGCAGCGACGCGTCGGACCGCCGGGTCAAGCGCCTGTACCTCAAGAAGGCCGGGCGGCAGCTGCTCGGCCGCATGAGCGGCCTGAAGTCGGAGCTCACGGCGAACGCACTCGACGGCATCAATCCGGCGGATGCGCATCGCCTCCTCACCCAACTCGAGACCATCAAGGAAAACGTGCGAACCGCGATCCAGACATCAGGCGCGGAGCAAGCACGCAAGGAGCAGCGCCATGGCTGATCAGGTCGTCAAGTTCCAGCCCGAGCAGAAGAGCGACAGCGGCAAGCCGACCAAGAATGCCGGCAGCGATCCGCGCCGCCGCCTGCTGGCGGGCCTGCGCCGCTATCGCCGATTCCTGCTCCTGGTCGTGCTGCCGGCGATCGTCGCCGTCGGAGGGGTCACCTTCTATCTGCATGGGGGCCGCTATGTCGGCACCGACGATGCCTATGTCGGCGCACAGAAGGTGCTGGTGACGCCCGACATCTCCGGCAAGATCCTCAAAGTCGTCGTCAAGGAGGGCCAGTCGGTCAAGCGGGGCGACGAGCTGTTCGAGATCGACCCTGTTCCGTTCCGCCTCGCGGTCGAGGAGGCCAAGGCGCAGCTCGCGCAGGCGCGCACGACCTATGACAACCTCGTCGCCAACATCAAGATCTATGGCGACATGCTGGGCCTCGCCCAGCAGGGCATCGATCTGAAGCAGCGTGACGTCGAGCGCAAGCAGGCGCTGGTGAAGAACAATTTCGGCTCGCAGCTCGATCTCGACAACGCATCGAATGCACTCGTCACTGCCGGAGCGCAGGCGCAATACATCAAGCAGCAGCTCTCCAACGCAAAGACCCAGTTGCTCGGCAACCCTGACCTGCCGCTCGAGCAATTCCCACCCTACGCTCAGGCGAAAGCCAAGCTGGACGACGCCCAGCGCAACCTCGACCACACTGTGCTGCGTGCGCCGATGGATGGCGTGGCGACGCAGGTCGAGCAGATCCAGCTCGGCCGCTATGTGCCTGCCGGCACGCCGGTGTTTTCCATCATCGACGTCGCGCATCCCTGGGTGGACGCCAATCCGAAGGAGAGCGATCTCACCTATGTCACCGAAGGCCAGCCGGTCACGCTCGAGGTCGACGCGTTCCCGAACCATGTCTTCAAGGGCAGGATCGGCTCGCTCTCGCCCGGCACCGGCGCGCAATTCGCGATCCTGCCGCCGCAAAATGCCACCGGCAATTTCGTCAAGGTGGTGCAGCGCGTGCCGATCCGCATCTATTTCGACGAGACCGACAAATATGTGCGGAAGCTGAAAGCCGGCATGAGCGTCTACGCGACCATCGACACCGGTCACAAGCGCACGCTCGCCGGCCTGCTCGGCCTGTCGGCCACCGCCGGCCAGGACCAAGACTAAGAACAAGGACCGATCGGATGTCCGATGCCAGTGCCAGCCTGATGGTCCCCGGCCTGCGCCGGAACATGGTGACGATCTGCGCCATGACCGCGACCATCATGCAGGCGCTGGACACCACCATCGCCAACGTCGCCCTGCCTTACATGCAGGGCAGCCTGTCGGCTTCGCAGGACCAGATCAACTGGGTGCTGACCTCCTACATCGTCGCCGCGGCGATCATGACGGCGCCGGTGGGCTGGATCGCCAACCGCTTCGGCCGCAAGCGCATCTTCATCATCTGCGCGGCCGGCTTCACCATGGCCTCGGTGCTGTGCGGCCTCGCGCAGGACATCAACCAGATGGTGCTGTACCGCCTGCTGCAAGGCGTGTTCGGCGCCGCCCTGGTGCCGCTGTCGCAATCGGTCATGCTCGACTATTACACGCTCCAGGAGCGCGCCAAGGCGATGGCGATCTGGGGCATGGGCGTGATGATGGGCCCGATCATGGGACCCTCGCTGGGGGCCTGGCTCACCGAGACCTATTCCTGGCACTGGGTGTTCTTCGTCAACCTGCCGTTCGGCGCCATCACCGTGCTCGGGCTGATCGTCTTCATGGACGAGACCGAGAAGAACCTCAGCCTCAGATTCGACTGGTTCGGTTTCGCCGCGCTGGCGGTCGCGATCGGCGCGCTGCAGCTCGCACTCGACCGCGGCGAGCAATTGGGCTGGCTGGAATCGAACGAGATCCTCGCCGAGTTCATCGTCTCGGCCGTCGCGCTCTATTTCTTCCTCGCGCATTCCTTCACGACATCGACCCCGTTCATCCGCTTCGCCCTGTTCCGCGACCGCAACTTCGTCACCGGTTGCCTGTTCATGATCGTGATGGGGCTCGTCCTGTTCTCGACCATGGCGCTGGCCTCGCCCTACATGCAGAACGTGATCGGCTATCCCATCATCACCGCCGGCCTGCTGCTGGCGACCCGCGGCATCGGGACCTTCTTCGCCATGATGCTGGTCGGCCGCATGATGCGTTACTTCGAGGCGCGCACGCTGATCATCTCCGGCCTGACGCTGACGGCGGGCTCGCTGTTCCAGATGACCGGCTGGACCGATATGACCCAGGTGCCGGAGATCGTCACCGTCAGCGTCATCCAGGGTTTTGGCTTCGGCCTCGTCTTCGTGCCGCTCTCGACCGTTGCGTTTCTGACGCTGGCGAACGAGCTGCGCACCGACGGCACCGCGATGCTGACCCTGATGCGCAACGTCGCGAGCTCGGTCGGCATTTCCGTGGTCATCGCCGAGCTGTCGCAGGGCACGCGCCGAACCTATGCGATCCTCTCCGAGCACGTCAATCCGTTCAACCACGCGCTGCAGATGCCCGGTGTCAGCGGGCTGATCAATCTGTCCACCGACACCGGCCGCGCCATGGCCGACCGGATGGTCAGCGTGCAGGCGCAGATCATCGCCTTCGCGCACGACTACCAGCTGGTGATGCTCTTCATCCTCTGCACCATCCCGCTCGCTTTGCTGATCGGCTCGACCAAGGCCACGCTGCGCAAGCAGGCGGCGGGGCCGGAGCATGCGGTGATGGAGTAGAGCGGTTCGCGCGATCTCGTGTCCCGGGCGCGGTGCAGTGCCATAGCGCGCCGAAGACGCGCGTGAACGCGCTTACGGCGATGCGCCGCAGAACCGGGACCCATTCTGCTGTCGATCTGGGCCCCGGCTCAGCAGCGCATCACTGCGTGCTGCGCCGGGGCACGAGAGATCATCCCAACAGCTCCTCGCAGCCCAAATCGTCCACGGCCGCAAACGCCCGCTCCAGATTGTTCCACCAGATCACCGGCGGGATGTTGATGCTCCACTGCCGGACCGGCCGCGTGATCTGCCAGAGCACCGCCCAGCGGTAGTCGCGGTCGAGCGCGCCGCGCGTGTAGCCGGTGACGCCGCTCTCGACCAGCGTGTCGTGGTAGAGATTGAGCAGCAGCCGTTCGAGCGCCTGCCGGCGTTCCGGATACCAATGCATTGCCATCATGTAGGCGAGGTCGTCGGCCGGAACGTCGATGTTCCAAAGATCGAAATCGAAGATGCGCACGGTGTCGGCGACGCCCGGGCGGGGCAGCAGGAAATTCCAGACATGGGCGTCCCCATGCGTGATGCTGAGGTGGCGGCGTGAATGGTAACGCTGGGACAGCCGCTCCGACTGATCGATGAGCCGGCGGTAGATATTTCGCCGCTCTTCGCTGAGGCGGTCGCCGAGAAGATCGGCAAAGCGGTCATAGTGACCCGCAAACGTCTCCATGTGTTGCGCGCTGTCCTCCACGCTCGCCCAGGTGCCGACGGTGTCGCCGAGGCTCGGATGGTCCCACCAGGCTGCATGCCAGCGGGCCAGCGTGGTGACGACGGCGAACGTCTGCTCGCGCGACGGCGGCACCGGCCAGGTTGTCGCGATCTCATGGCTGTCGGTGAGATCCTCCAGCAGCAGATGCCAGGCAAGGCTGTCCTCGTCGAAATGCCCGTCAAAGCAGCGCGGCACGAGCCCTGGCGGCATCTGCGGCACCAGCTGCGTGTAATAGTCCACCTCGCGCCGGCCGCCATTGGCGAGGCGCGTGGCGAACGCGGCATTGGGAGTCTTGAGGATCAACGACTGCGGAGCACCGGCGAATTCACCGACATAGCGCAGCCCGAGCCTGACGATGTGCGACACCACGGTGTCGCGCTGGTGCAGCACCGTGACCTCGCGCACGGCGCCTGCATCCAGCGCGCCGCCCCGGCGCAGCGCGGCCGTCAGTCGGGCGGGCTCAACGACCGCCGGCAATTGTGGAGATGTCATGAACCACGATGCCCCTGTCCCGCGTCATACTGCACGATCACGTGCCCGGGCACCAGCGGCTGCCGCTGGCTCAGGCCGCGGCGGTCGAGTCGCGGACGGTCCGCACCACGACCGAGCGCAGTTGCTCCAGATTAGCCGCCATGCCGGTGATCGCCTGCCTCACATCCGCGGCGCGCTGGTTGACGGAGGCAGCGTCACGGCTGACGTCGCCGATCTTGGTCGAGACCTCCTGTGCGGCGGAGGCCGATTCGGAAATCGACCGCGTGATCTCCCGGGTCGCGGCATCCTGCTGTTCCATCGCGGCAGCGACCGAAGTCGCCACGCCGTCGATCTCGATGATGTGGCCTCCCATGGCCTCGACGGCGTCGACCGCGGCCTGCGTCGAGGCCTGGATCTCGGCAATCAGCCGGCCGATCTCCTCGGTGGACTTGGCGGTCTGGTCGGACAGGGATTTCACCTCGGCGGCAACCACCGCAAAGCCGCGGCCGGCCTCGCCGGCGCGCGCCGCCTCGATCGTCGCGTTGAGCGCGAGGAGGTTGGTCTGGCCTGCGATGCCGCCGATGAGGTCGGAGACCTCCGCGATCTTCTTCACCGATCCGGCCAGGGCCTGAATGGTCGAACGCGCCTGCTCGCGGCCGGCGACCGCCGATTTGGTGACGGTGCTGGTCCGCGCGACCTGGCTCGTGATCTCGCGGATCGAGGCGCTCAGTTCTTCGGCCGCAGCCGAAACGGCCTGCGAGCTGCCGAGCGCCTGCGTCGAGGCCGCCGCGACCGCCTGCGACTGCGCAGAGAGCGACTTTGCGATTTCAGAGAGGCCGGAGGCGGCTTGCTCCACCCCCTGCGTCGCCGCAGTCGCGGTATCGACCGAGCGGCCGGTCTCGCGCTCGACCGTTTCCGCCATCTGGTGCAGGGCGGAGCGCTTGGCGAGCGCCGCCGCCTGCTCCTGCTGCAATTGCTCCTCGCGCAGACGGGAATTCTCGACCGCCGCCTGCTTGAACACCAGAAGCGCGCCCGCCATCGAGCCGACCTCGTCCTGGCGCTGCGCGAACGGAATGTCGGCGGCAAGATCGCCGGTCGCGAGCTTCTGCATCGTGTCGGTCATGCGCACGATCGGGCGCACCACGCCGAGGGCAACACCCAACAGACCGGCGGTAACGAAGGCGAGGACGGCGACGGAGACGCCGAGGAGGATATATAGCATCGCTCTGTCGCGGTCCGCGGCCAGCTTCTCCATCGCGGCATTCTGCTTGTTGGCACTCTCGACGATGGTGTCGATGACCGCACGGTGCGCCGTATAGGCCTCCTTGAGCTGCGCATAGGCGCGCTCGGAAGCCGACGTGTCCTTGGCCTTGAGGGCGGGCAGAAGCTGATCCGACGCCTTCCAGAATTTCTGGACCTCCGCATCGGATTTCGACACCAGCGCGGTCTTGAGGTCGGCCGAGAGGCTGGAGGAGACCCAGAACGCCTTGCGCTCGTCGTAATCCTTGCGGAGCTGGACCAGCCGTTCGCCGTGGGCCGCCAGCTGGTCCGGCTCGCGCATGGCCAGCGTCGCCTCGAGATAAGCTTCGATGATGTATTCGGGCGGCGGCAGGATGTCGGCGATGAGGTCGTTGCCGAGCTTGATGTCGGAATAGAGCGGACCGCCGACCTTGAGCTCTTTTAGGGCGTACAGGCTGGTCGACACAACGGCGGCGAAACCAATGGCGAGAACGACGCCGAACGCGACGATCGCAGAGGACAAGGACAGACGAAATTTCATGAAACAATCCAGGTCGGCGTCGAAACTGCGGCCACCCTAGACGACTACGGTAAATACGGAATTGCTTTGCGCCGGAATTGTATTTCACGAAGCCCGCATAAGTACGGGAATTGAGTGTCAAGTCGTCGGTATTGAGTCAGCGAGGCTGACGCACAAAGGCGCAAAAGGAACGTTGGAGTCCGATGGGGCAGCAGCGTCGGCTCCGGTGCGCGGAATGAGATATGCGTGCCGAGGAGCAGGCCTCCCCGGCACGCCTCGCCTTCACACGTCGAAGAACACCGTTTCTTTGTCGCCCTGCAGGTGCAGGTCGAGCCGGTAAACCGGCTTGCCGGCCTCGCGAACCGCAGTGAGCGTGGCGCGGCGGTCGGCAGGCACCAGCGCCAGCACGGGATCGGCAGCATTGCCGGCCTCGTCGTTGAAATAGATGCGGGTGTAGAGATGCCTGAGCATGCCGCGGCCAAACACCGCAAGCAGGATGTGCGGCGCCTGCGGCTTGCCAGCGGGATCCGGCACCGCGCCCGGCCTGATCGTCTCAAAGGAATAGTTGCCGTCCTTGTCGGTGCCGCAGCGGGCAAAGCCGCGGAAGCTTGCATTCGGCAGCGCGCGCTTGTCCTGGGGATCGGCGAAGCGGCCCTGCGCGTCCGCCTGCCAGATCTCCAGCATGGCATCCGGCACGGCAACGCCATCGCCGTCGAACACCTTGCCCTCGATGCGGATACGGTCGCCTGAAACGTCCGGGGTCAGCGTCGAATTGGTGAACGCGTCGTTCCAGGCGTACTCGCCGGTCGGCGTCAGGCCGTATTTGAAGAATGGACCGACCGTCTGCGATGGGGTGATCCCGTCGGGCTTCGCGGACTCTTGCACTTAATGGTTCTCCATGGGGGTGGCGTCCTTACCGCGCAGCACGATGTCGAAGCGGTAGCACAGCGCCCATTCGGGCTGGGTATTCTCCAGGTCGAACGACGAAACCATCCGCGCCCGCGCCTTCTCGTCCGGCACCGAGTTGAAGATCGGGTCGAACGGGAACAGGGGATCGTTCGGGAAATACATCTGCGTCACGAGGCGCGTGACGAAGGAATGGCCGAACACCGACAGATGGATGTGCGCAGGCCGCCAGGCGTTGTGGTGATTGCCCCAAGGGTAGGCGCCGGGCTTGATCGTGACGAAGCGATAATAGCCGGACACATCGCTCACGGTGCGGCCCGCGCCGGTGAAATTCGGATCGAGCGGCGCCGGATGCTGATCGCGGACGTGGACATAGCGGCCGCAGGAATTGGCCTGCCAGATCTCGACCAGCGAGTTGGGCACGCCGCGGCCGTCCTCGTCGCGCACATGGCCGTGCACGATGATGCGCTCGCCGATCGGCTCGCCGCTATGCTGGGTGGTCAGATCGTTGTCGCCCTGGCGCACGGTCTCGTGGCCGTAGACCGGACCGGTCAGCTCCGACAGCGTATGGGGCATCGGGATCAAGGGCTTGTGCGGGGCGCGCTTGATCGAGCTCTTGTAGTCGGGCGACAGCGGCAGCGGATGCGCCGCGTTGCTGCCGGTGGGATAGATGAATGTCATTGGCGATCTCCTCCCCGGCCATCATGGTCCGGCCGGTCAACGCTTTCGCCAATCATTATAGGATATAACTAATTTGGGAAAGCCGGTTTAGCGGCGTTCCCGCGCATGGCAGCCGGCCGCTGCTACCTGATCGGCGCACGCGGAAGCACCGCCTCCCCGGCCTCGAGCCGGTAGGTATGGTCGAGCGAATACCAGGGCAGCGAGGCGTCCTTCGCCGTCGGATGCGGGGTATCGTGGCGCACGAATTTGCCGATCAGCGCCTGCGTCACACCAAACTGCACGTCGCTGTCGATGTGGGGATCGTTGGGATCGTATACCTGCGAGATCAGCACCTTGAATCCTGGCTTGAATATCAGGGCGTGCAGATGCGCGGGACGATAGGGGTGGCGGCCCTGCGCCGCGAGCAGGCGGCCGACGACACCATCGGTTGGAATGGGATAGCCGACCATCATCACCGAGCGGAAGGAAAAGCGCCCCTCGGAATCGGTCGTGAACTTGCCGCGCAGGTTCATGTCGGCCTGCTCGGGGTCCTGGTTCTCGTAGAGGCCGACCGGCGAGGCGTGCCAGACATCGACCTCGGCCCCCGCGACGGGCCGGCCGTCCTTATCGACGACGCGGCCGCTGACGAACAGCGTGGCGCCCGGCGTCTCCGAGCGCACGATCGATCCGCCATTCTCGACCCGGGGCGAATTCAACCGCCAGAACGGCCCGAGCAATGAATGATCAGTCTCCGTATTGCCCTGATCGCCATTGTTGAGCAGGCACACCAGCGAGGAGACGCCGAGCGACCCCGCCATCAACACGACTTCGTTGTGCGTGTCGGTGGTCAGCTTGCCGAGCTCGGCCACGATCGCCGTGGCATCGCGGAATTCCTTCTCGGTCAGCCTGACATCGCGGACGAAGGCGTGCAAATGCTTGACCAGGGCGACCATGATCTCGCGCAGCCGCGGATCGGATGTCCGCTCCATCACCGCCAGGGCTGCGGCCGTGACGTCCTTCTCGCGCTCGATGATCATGGGACGATCCTCTCACCTTTCGTCATGGCCGGGCTTGTCCCGGCCATCCACGACCTTCTCAGAGCACCAAAAACGTGGATGCCCGGGACAAGCCCGGGCATGACGAGTCCTGGGCACCGAACCACGGGATGACGGGACGCTGCGCGTCCCGTCAATTCACCTTCTCGATCGCAACCGCGACGCCCTGGCCGACACCGACGCACATGGTGGCGAGCGCGAGCTTGCCGCCGCGCTTCTCCATGCCGTGCACGGCGGTGAGCGCGAGGCGGGCGCCGCTCATGCCGAGTGGATGGCCGAGCGCGATGGCGCCGCCATGCGGATTGACGAAATCGGCGTCATCGGCGACGCCGAGCTGGCGCATGCAGGCAATGCCCTGCGAGGCGAAAGCTTCGTTCAGCTCGATCAGGTCGAAATCGCTGATCTTCTTAGCCAGCCGTTCCATCAGCTTGCGGGTCGCGGGCACCGGGCCGATGCCCATGATCCGCGGCGGCACGCCAGCCGAGGCGAGACCGAGGATGCGGGCTCGCGGCGTCAGGCCGTGCTTCCTGACCGCGGCCTCCGAGGCCAGGATCATGGCGGCGGCGCCGTCATTGACGCCGGAGGCGTTGCCGGCGGTCACAGTGCCGGGATTGCGCACGATCGGCTTCAGCTTGGCGAGACCTTCCAGCGTGGTCTCGGGGCGCGGATGCTCGTCCTTGTCGACGGTGACGGGGCCGGCCTTGCCGCCGGGAATGGTGATCGGCGTGATTTCTTCCGCAAAATAACCGGCCGCGATCGCGGCGCCTGCGCGCTGCTGCGAGCGGATGGCGAAGGCATCCTGATCGGCGCGCGAGACCTGGAATTCCTCGGCGACGTTCTCGCCGGTCTCCGGCATGGCGTCGACGCCGTACTGCGCCTTCAGCAGCGGATTGATGAAGCGCCAGCCGATCGTGGTGTCGAAGATCTCGGCCGAGCGCGAGAAGGCTTCCTGCGCCTTGCCCATCACGAACGGCGCGCGGGTCATCGATTCGACGCCGCCGGCAATGGCAAGCTCGATCTCGCCGGAACGAATGGCGCGGCCCGCGGCGCCGACCGCATCAAGACCCGAGGCGCAGAGCCGGTTCAGGGTCTGGCCGGGAACCGAATCCGGCAGGCCCGCCAGCAGCAGCGCCATGCGCGCGACATTGCGATTGTCCTCGCCGGCCTGGTTGGCGCAGCCGAAGAACACCTCGTCCACCTGCGCCCAGTCGAGATTGGGGTGTTTTGCCATCAGCGCCTTGATCGGGGCGGCGGCGAGATCGTCGGCGCGCACCTTGGCGAGCGAGCCGCCGAAACGGCCGATCGGGGTCCGCACGGCATCGCAGATAAAGACGTCACGCATCGTTGTTCTCCCTGAATGCCGCGATCCGGCCAAATTCTTCAATGTCGGCGGAGTTTTAGGAGGGCGCCCGCGGCAGGTCAATTGACGGTTTCGCGGGGCAGACGTCATTCCGGGGCGCGCCATTTGGCGCGAACCCGGAATCCATTTGTCGGCGTGACGTGCGGCTCGATGGATTCCGGGCCTGCGCCTCCCGGCGCATCCCGGAATGACGACCGAGAATGTGGCGCCATGTCCCGCTACACGGACAACGTGGAAAACCTCGCCGCTCCGGCCAAAGCGATAGGAGCAGATGCCGAAATTTTGTAGGTTGCGCCGCCCATGACGATGCAACAGCCGATACAAGTTCCGCCCGCCGACGACACGCCCGCGCCGCAGGCCGAGGCTGCCGCGCGCGTCACGCCGATGATGGAGCAGTATCTGGAGATCAAGGCGGCGCATCAAGGCTTGCTGCTGTTCTACCGGATGGGCGACTTCTACGAGCTGTTCTTCGAGGACGCCGAGATCGCTTCAAAGACGCTCGGCATCGTCCTGACCAAGCGCGGCAAGCACCAGGGCGCCGACATTCCGATGTGCGGCGTGCCGGTCGAGCGCTCAGAGGATTATCTGCATCGTCTCATCAACGCCGGGCACCGGGTCGCGGTGTGCGAGCAGACCGAGGATCCTGCGGCAGCGAAAGCGCGCGGCAACAAGAGCGTGGTGCGCCGCGGCGTGGTGCGGCTGGTGACGCCGGGCACGCTGACCGAGGACACGCTGCTGGATGCGCGTGCCAACAATTACCTGCTGGCGATCGCGCGCGCCCGTTCCAGCGCCGGCGGCGACCGCTTCGGCCTTGCCTGGATCGACATCTCGACGGCCGAATTCATGGTCACCGAGGTCTCCGGCGGCGAGCTCGCCGCGACGCTGGCGCGCATCAACCCGAACGAGGCGATCGTCACCGACGCGCTCTTTGGCGACAACGAGCTCGGCCAGATCCTGCGCGAACTGCCGGCCGTGACGCCGCTGACCCGCGACGTCTTCGACGGCGCCACCGCCGAGAAGCGCCTGTGCGACTATTTTGCCGTCGCGACCATGGACGGGCTGGCGCAGCTGACGCGCCTGGAGGCCACCGCGGCGGCCGCCGCCGTCACCTATGTCGACCGCACCCAGGTCGGCAAGCATCCGCCGCTGTCGCCGCCCGCGCGCGAGGCTTCGGGCGCCACCATGGCGATCGACCCGGCAACGCGCGCCAATCTCGAGCTGACGCGCACGCTCGCCGGCGAGCGCCGCGGCTCGCTGCTCGACGCCATCGACTGCACCGTGACCTCGGCCGGCTCCCGCCTGCTGGCGCAGCGTCTGGCCGCGCCGCTGACCGATGCGCCGGCGATCGCGCGGCGGCTAAACGCAGTGAGCGCCTTCGTGGCCGATTCCGCCGCGCGCGAGGACATCCGCAGCATCCTGCGCGGCGCGCCCGACATGTCGCGCGCTTTGGCTCGGCTCTCGGTCGGCCGCGGCGGGCCGCGCGACCTCGCCGGCATCCGCGACGGCATCATCGCCGCCGACCAGGTGCTGACTCGGCTCTCCGAAATAGATCAGCCGCCGCAGGAAATCGCGGCGGTGATGGCGGCGCTGCAAAGGCCGTCGCGCGCCCTCGCAGCCGAGTTCGCCAGCGCCCTCGACGAGCAGCTGCCGCTGATCAAGCGCGACGGCGGCTTCGTCCGCCAGGGCTACGAACCCGCGCTCGACGAAGCGCGCAACCTGCGCGACGCCTCGCGTCTGGTCGTGGCTTCGATGCAGGCCCGTTACGCCGACCAAACCGGCGTGAAGGGCCTCAAGATCCGGCACAACAACGTGCTCGGCTATTTCGTCGAGGTCACCGCCCAGCACGGCGACAAGCTGATGTCGCCGCCGCTGAACGCGACCTTCATCCATCGCCAGACGCTGGCGGGGCAGGTGCGCTTCACGACGTCCGAGCTAGGGGAGATCGAGGCCAAGATCGCCAATGCCGGCGACCGTGCGCTCGGCCTCGAGCTCGAGATCTTCGAGCGGCTCTGCGCCAAGGCGCTCGCGATCAGCGACGATCTGCGCGGCGCAGCGCAAGGCTTTGCGCTGCTCGACGTTGCGACGTCGCTGGCCAGGCTCGCCGTCGACCAGAACTATGTACGGCCCGAGGTCGACGGCTCGCTCAGCTTTGCCATCGAGGCCGGCCGCCATCCCGTGGTCGAGCAGGCGCTCAAGCGCAACGGCGAGCCGTTCATCGCCAATGCCTGCGACCTGTCGCCTGCGCCGGCGCAGAAGTCAGGCCAGCTCTGGCTGCTCACCGGTCCCAACATGGCCGGTAAATCGACCTTCCTGCGCCAGAACGCGCTGATTGCGTTGATGGCGCAGATCGGCAGCTTCGTGCCGGCCACGCGCGCGCGGATCGGCATCGTCGACCGCCTGTTCTCGCGCGTCGGCGCCGCCGACGATCTCGCCCGCGGCCGCTCCACCTTCATGGTGGAGATGGTCGAGACCGCGGCGATCCTGAACCAGGCCGGGGAGCGCTCGCTCGTCATCCTCGACGAGATCGGCCGCGGCACCGCGACCTTCGACGGCCTCTCGATCGCCTGGGCCGCGATCGAGCATCTGCACGAGAGCAATCGCTGCCGGACCCTGTTCGCGACGCATTATCACGAGCTGACCGCACTCGCGGCCAAGCTGCCGCGGATGTTCAATGCGACGGTGCGGGTCAAGGAATGGCAGGGCAACGTCGTGTTCCTGCACGAGGTGCTGCCGGGCTCGGCCGACCGCTCCTACGGCATCCAGGTGGCGAAGCACGCGGGCCTGCCGCCGGCGGTGATCACACGCGCCAAATCGGTGCTGTCGAAGCTGGAAGCACAGGACCGCGGCCAGCCCGCGCGAGCGCTGGTCGACGATCTGCCGCTGTTCGCAGTGCCCTCGCGCGCCGCCACGGAGGCCGCGCCGCCGAGCGAAGCGGAGCTGCTGGTGGAGGCGGTGAAGGCGCTACACCCGGACGAGATGTCGCCGCGCGAGGCGCTCGATGCGCTGTACGCGCTGAAGGCGAAACTGCCGAAGCAGTAGCGATGCCGTAGGGTGGGCAAAGCGCAGCGTGCCCACCATGCAAATGCGAAATTCGCGGAAGGATGGTGGGCGCGGCGCGCCAAGTGCGCGCCTTTGCCCACCCTACGATTCCCGCCTACCCCCGCGCCGCAATCGCCGCGGCTTCCGCGGCCGCGCGCTGCATGCTGGTCGACATCTCGTTGGTCACCGTGCTCTGCTCCTCGATCGCCGCGGCGGTCGAGGTCACGTACTCGCTGACATTGTTGATGGCCTGCTTGATCGAGCCGAGTGCGCTGACGACGTCGCCGGAGATGCTGTTGAGGCTGCCGATCTCCTGGCCGATCTTGTCGGTCGCCTGCTTGGCCTGGTTGGCGAGGCTCTTGACCTCGGAAGCGACCACCGCGAAGCCGCGGCCGGCCTCGCCCGCGCGTGCCGATTCGATCGTGGCGTTGAGCGCGAGCAGGTTGATCTGCCCGGTGATGTTGTTGATCATCTCGACGATGCCGCTCATCGCCTGCGCGGCCTCGGTGAGACGCTGGGCCTGCGCGTCGGCGGCGCCGACCTGCTCGACCGCGCCCATCGCGGTTTCGCGCGATTTGGTCATGGCCTCGGAGATCTCCCGCACCGAGGCGTTGAGCTCTTCGGAGCCGGCGGCGACCGATTCCATCATGCCGCGCACGCGCTCGTTGCCCATGCGGACCAGGACCTGCTTGGTGACGTCGGTGGCGTATTTCACCACCTTGAACGGCTTGCCGTTGAGATCGAGGATCGGATTGTAGGAAGCCTGGATGTAGACCTCCTTGCCGCCCTTGCCGATCCGCTTGTATTCGGCCGCCTGGTACTGGCCGCGATTGAGCGCGGCCCAGAACTCGCGATAGGCGCCGCCGTCGCGCTCGGCGGGCTCGACGAACATGCTGTGATGCCGGCCCTTGATCTCGGCCAGCGAATAGCCGAGCGCGCCGAGGAAGTTGGCGTTCGCGGTGATGATCGTGCCGTCCATGTTGAACTCGATCACGGCCTGGGCCTTGTCGATCGCCGCGATCTGGCCGGCGAGATCAGCATTCTTCAGCTTCTCCGCGGTGACGTCGGTCGCGAACTTGACGACGCCGTAGGGCTTGCCGTTTTCGTCGAGCAACGGATTGTAGGAGGCGAGGATCCAGACCTCGCGGCCGCCCTTGCCGATGCGCTTGAACTCGCCGGCCTGATAGTCGCCGCGGTTGAGCGCGGCCCAGAATTCACGATAGGCCGCGCTGTTACGATCGGCGTCGGCCACGAACAGGCTGTGATGCTTGCCCTTGATCTCGTCGAGCGTGTAGCCGAGCGCCTTGCAGAAATTCTCGTTGGCCGAGACGATGGTGCCGTCGAGCTTGAACTCGATGACGGCCTGGGCGCGGCTGATGGCGGCGATCTTGGAGGCGTCCGTCATGCTGCGGATCTTCTTCTCGGTGATGTCGGTCGCAATCTTGGCGACCATCACCGTCTTGCCGTTGCCGTCGAGCACCGGATTGTAGGATGCTTCGATCCAGACCTCGTGGCCGTCCTTCGCGATCCGCTTGAACTCGCGCGCCTGATACTCGCCACGGTTCAATGCGGCCCAGAACGCCTTGTATTCGGCGCTGTCGCGCTGGTCGGCCGGCACGAACATCGAGTGATGCTTGCCCTGGATCTCCTCGAGCCGGTAGCCAAGTGCGTCGAGGAAATTCTTGTTGGCCGTGACGATCGTTCCATCAAGATTGAATTCGATCATCGCCTGCGAGCGGCCGATGGCATCGAGCCGCGCTTGTGCATCAACGGTGGACTTGCGACCGAACATCAGAAAATCTCCATCTCGAAATTGAGCCGAAGGGATATGCCCACCGGTATCAAGGAACTGATCGTGCAGCAGAGCTGACGTATTCCATTCGACGCTTCCCGCAGATCCGATAGTCTGGAAGGTCCGTTACATTTTGTACGGACAGCAGCGGAAGCGAGCAGCCTGATTCTTTACGGCAAAAGCTCGAACAAAGTTCTAATTTTACTGTCGGGAATTCGACGGGGATGAAACAGCCTGCCCGCGCGACAGCACTGGATCTCACAGCAGAACGGCACGACAGGACTTGAATTGATGGCGTTCATTCAACGGTTTGAGAAGACGCCTCGTCACTTGTTCGCCTGGCTTGAGCGAGCCACATCGACTTCTCGCGACGTCGTGGCGCAAATATCCGTAGTCTCACGGCGTCGGCCGCGCACGGCGCGAGGCGCGCCGTCCAATTCCCCACAACGTCAGATTCCAGGCCACGCAGGTTGCGAGCGCGATGCACAAGCCGACGGCGGAGCCGAACCACACGACTGCAACGTGCAGGACGGCGACGGCCATGCCAAAGCCGAGCAGGCCCCAGGCGGAGTTTGCGAGCACGGCGGCCGTCGGCGGTCCGCCGATGCGCGGATGCAGGATGACCATGATGCTGGAGAACACCACGGGAAAGAGTGCGATGATGCCGCTGATGCGCGGGCCAACCCAGCTCGATGTCGAAACCACGATGGCGACGAGGGTCGCAACCAGCGCAGCGCGCATCGGCACATCGTACCAGCGGCGCGTCACGAGCGGCATCTTCACATGGCGATAGCGCGCGAGCAGTGGAATGCAGATGCCGAACGCGATCAGGTTGGCGGCGAGGCCCGCCGCGAGCGACCAGTCGAACTGACGGATGATCGAGGCCATCCCGATCCATACCGCGAAAGCGCTTCCGCAACTCACCACGAGAGTGTGCCGCTGCGACAGCACAACGTAAGTGAGGCACATCAAGATCGTCGCCGCATTGATCGGCAGGCTCGCGAGCGCGCCTTGCGCGATGAAGGCGGCGTCATGATCGATCGCGAGAAAGACGTAGGACGGTCCGGCCGAGACCGGCAGGGTCGCGATCAGCGCGCCGATCACCGGTCCCGAGCGTTCGGTGATGATCGACGCCGTCACCACGAACGCCGCCGCGATCGCCATGCGCAGGAGTAGGAAGAGGAGGAAGTGGAGGTCGAGGGACATTCTGTCTGTCATTCCGGGGCGCGCGAAGCGCAAGCCCTGGTGCGCAATTGCGCACTGAGAATCCATAACCACAGGCCATGGTGGCTTAAGAGCTGGAGCAACGACCGTTCGAAAATCACGACGGCCTGGGGTCATGGGTCCCGGGCTCGCGCCAAGCGGCGCGCCCCGGGACGACACCAGTGGGTGGGAATGACGACCTGCGTCTTACATCCGCTGCATCGACACCGAAACCTTCGGCCCGTTCTTGATGGTCTGGTAGACCACGCAATAGCGTTCGGTGAGCTTGAGCAGCAGATCGAGCTTGTCCTGCGGCGCTGACGTGTCGACCTCGAAGCGCAGGCGGATCTCGGCGAAACCGACCGGGGTTTCCTTGTCGACGCCGAGCGTGCCTCGGAAATCGAGATCGCCCTCGGCATAGACGTTGCCGGTCTTCAAAGGCACCTCGATCGCGGTCGCCACCGATTTCAGCGTGACGCCGGCACAGGCGACCAGGGCTTCGAGCAGCATGTCGCCGGAACAGAGCTCGAGGCCGGAGCCGCCGGTCGCGGGATGGAGGCCGGCCGTTGCGATGGCGCGGCCGGTCTCGACCTTGCAGGCGATGCCGTCGCTATCGGTGGAGCCCTTGGCCTTCAGCGTGATCAGCGCAGCCTTGGGATCGGTCTTGTAGCGCTCCTTGATCGGAGCCTGCATCTGGCGCAGCTCTGCAGCGTCCATCTTGTTCTCTCCCGGACTATGATGCCTGCGGATGTACCGGCTCGCGGCGCGATTGTCACCACCACATGGCCTGACCGGGACCCTGGGTTGCGTCCCGGTCGGGCACGTTGCGGTCGAGCGAACGGTCGAGCGATGTCAGCACGCTGCGTTTGAAGTTCTCGAACAGCGGCGAATTGCGGTCGCGCGGCCGGCCGAGATTGATCTCGATCTGATCGAACAGCCGGCCCGGCCGCGGCCGCATCACCAGCACACGGTCGGCCAGCACCACGGCCTCGTCGACGTCATGCGTGACGAGGATGAGGGTCGGCCGCGTATCGGCCCAGAGGTCGAGCAGATGATCCTGCAGATCCCTGCGGGTGAAGGCATCGAGCGCGGAGAACGGCTCGTCGAGCAGCAGCACCTCCGGCTGCGGCACCAGCGCACGCGCGATCGCGACGCGCTGCGCCTGGCCGCCCGACAGCTCGCGGGGCCAGGCCTGCGCCTTGTCGGTGAGACCGACGCGCGCGAGCCCACGCGCCACTTTCTCGCGCCGCTCGGCCGCCGGCAGCTCGGCGAGGCCGAAGCCGATATTGTCGGCGACGCTGAGCCAGGGCAGAAGCCGCGGTTCCTGGAAGATGATGCCGATCTTGGCGTGGGGCGAGCCGATAGCCTCGTCGTCGAGCGTCACCGTGCCCGAGCTGGCGCGATCGAGGCCGGCAACGGCACGCAACAATGTTGATTTGCCGCAGCCGGAGCCGCCTATAATGGCAATGATCTCGCCTTGCCTGATCTCGGCCGAGAAGCGCGCCAGCGCCTCGACGCCGTTGGGATAGGTCTTGCTGACCCGGTCAAGCGCCAGCATCGCCTCAAGCTCCCTTTGCCGGCCCGAAGGCGTCCTGCCAGCGCAGGAAGGGTGCGGCGGCGAGCTCGATCAGCCAATCGGTGAGCTTGCCCAGGATGGCGAAGATGACGATCGCGGCCAGGATCTGCGCGGGCTTGCCGAGCTGCTGGCCGTCGAGCAGGAGATAGCCGAGCCCTTCGGAGGCGCCGATCAATTCGGCTGCGACCACGAACATCCAGCCGAGGCCGAGACCGACGCGCAAGGACACGACATAGGCCGGCAACACCGCCGGCAGCAGGATGCGGCGGATCATTGCGGGACCCGACAGGCGGAAGGTGCGTCCGACCTCGACGATCTTGCGATCGACCGAGAGGATCGCGCCCATGACGCCGAGATAGACCGGGAAGAACACGCCGACCGCGATCAGCGCGATCTTCGAGGTCTCGAAGATGCCGAGCCAGAGGATGAACAGCGGCACCCAGGCCAGCGAAGGGATCGCGCGCAACGCCTGCACCGTCGGATCGAGCAGCCGGCGCGCCAGCGACCAGTAACCGGAGATGGCACCTAACAGCGTACCCGCGACCACGCCGAAAGCAAAGCCGAGCGACACGCGCCACAGCGTCGCCGTGATGTGCCGGACCAGCTCGCCGGAACGGGCAAGCTCGGTGATGGTGGCAAACACGCGCGAAGGCGGCGGCACCAGGCGCCCGTTGGACCAGCCGAGCCACACCACGAGTTCCCAGCCGAGTGCGAGCGTCAGCGGCAGCAGCACGCCGAGAAGCGGCCGCGCATAACGCGCAGCGCGCGAGGGCGCAGCAGCGCTTTCGGCCGGTTCCGAAGTCTGTTGCAAGACGGGCGCGTCGGAGATCATGGTCATTAGCAAGCGCGTCTGATCGGGGAATGCAAGGGCGCCTCTTAACCCTCCCCTGGAGGGGGAGGGTCGGCCGCGATCGAGCGAAGCGAGATTGCGTGACGGGGTGGGGGTGATGCCTCCCCACGGGCACTGTTAGTGTGGAGAGATCACCCCAGCCCGCTCGCGCTTCGCGCGATCGACCCTCCCCCTCCAGGGGAGGGTAAGACATCAATTCGTCGGCAGCGGGACTTGGTCGTCGATCAGCGCATCCAGCGTCGCCTTGACGTCGACCTTGGTATCGATGACGCCGGCCTGCTGGAGCGCGAGGCCCGCGGCGAGGATCGACTCGCGCTGGGGCGCGCCGATGCGGCTGTGGGTGAGCTCGGTGCGCTCCTTGAGCTGCTTGTCGACGACCGCTTCGGGCAGCTTCGTCACCGCGATGAAGGTCTTCTTCAGCTCGTCGTAATTCGCCAGCGAATATTTCCGCGCTTCCTCGTAGACCGCGAGGACGCGGCGGGCGATTTCGGGACGATCCTTCAGGAACTGCTCGCGCACATTGAGGATGCCCCAGGTGTTGGCATCGGCCTTGCGATAGAACAGTCTAGCACCCTCCTCGACCTCGGCCTGGGCCATCATCGGATCGAGCCCGGCCCAGGCATCGACGTCACCGCGGATCAGCGCGGTCTTGCCGTCGGAATGCTGGAGCAGCACCGGCGTAATGTCCTTTTCAGTGAGGCCGGCACCGAGCAGGGCGCGCACCAGGAAGATGTGCGGATCGGTGCCGCGTGTCACCGCGACGCGTTTGCCCTTGAGGTCGGCAACGCCGGCGATCTTGGAATCCTTGGCCGTCACCAGCGCGGTCCATTCGGGGCGCGAATAGACGTAGATCGACTTGATCGGGTTGCCGTTGATGCGGGCGACCAGCGCCGCCGAGCCCGCGGTCGAGCCGAAATCGATCGAGCCGGCGTTGAGGAATTCAAGCGCCTTGTTGGAGCCGGCCGACTGCACCCAGGTGACCGTGATACCGTCCTTGGCGAACTCCTTCTCCAGCAGCCCCTTCTGCTTCAGCACCAGCGACACGGGATTGTAGGTCGCCCAGTCGATGCGGATTTCCTTGAGCGGGTCGGCCGCCTTGGCCGCTTGGGTCAATGCGAGCACCACAGCGCCCGCCAGAAGAATCATTCGTGCCATCCCAGCCATCCTCAGCCTCCTGAAAAACTTCATTGTTTTTCAATGAGTTATATCTAGAGGTCAACGAGAAAATCCGCCCTCGAAAGCATGCCGGCCGAGAACAGATTTGCTCGAAGCCGCAGCTTTCCAGCATGGAACGGCTATTGCCAGAGAATGGCGGGTGACAGCGCCTGTCACCTCTTATATCCGGTGGGACATGGACAGCGTCGCGACTGAGCAGAAGCCACAGGTGGACGAGCGCTTCGATACCGCGCGGATCACCGCCGCGGTCGATGCCCTTGCCGAGAAGCACGAGGGGCGCGAGGACGCGTTCCGCACGGCGATGGCGCTATTGCTCAAGGCGGAGCTGATCGCGGCGCGCGCCGCCGCACAGGCGATCCTGTTGAAGGACCGCCACGGCCGCCGCTGCGCCGAGCGGCTGTGCCACGTGCAGGATGAGATCATCCGCATCCTGTATTCGGCCGCGACGCGCCATCTCTACCGCTCGCCGATCCCGAGTGGGGCCGAGCGCATGGCGGTGGTGGCGACCGGCGGCTACGGCCGCGGCCTGATGGCGCCGGAATCGGACATCGATCTGCTCTTCATCCTGCCCTACAAGCAGACCGCCTGGGGCGAGCAGGTCGCCGAAGCCATCCTCTATTGCCTCTGGGACATGGGCTTGAAGGTCGGCCACGCCACGCGATCGGTCGACGAATCGATCCGGCAGGCGCGCGGCGACATGACGATCCGCACCGCGATCCTGGAGACGCGCTTCCTCACCGGCGACAAGCCGCTCTATGACGAGTTGGTCGAGCGCTTCGACAAGGAGGTGGTGCAGGGCACCGCGTCCGAATTCGTCACCGCAAAGCTCGCCGAGCGCGAGGAGCGCCACCGCCGCGGCGGCCAGTCGCGCTACCTGGTCGAGCCCAACGTCAAGGACGGCAAGGGCGCACTTCGCGACCTGCACACGCTGTTCTGGATCGCCAAATACGTCTACCGCGTGCGCGATACCCATGAGCTGGTCGCGCGCGGCGTGTTCGACGCACAGGAATATCGCACCTTCCGCCGCTGCGCCGACTTCCTCTGGTCGGTGCGCTGCAATCTGCACTTCTACTCTGGCCGCGCCGAGGAGCGCCTGTCCTTCGATCTCCAGCGCGAGATCGCGATACGTCTCGGCTACACCTCGCATCCGGGCATGCAGGACGTCGAGCGCTTCATGAAGCACTACTTCCTCGTCGCCAAGGAAGTCGGCAACCTCACCGCCATCCTCTGCGCCAAGCTCGAGGACCAGCAGGCCAAGCCGGCGCCGGTGCTGAGCCGGATGATGGCGCGGCTGCGGCCGACCGCGGTGAAGCGGCGCGTCCCCGACAGCGACGACTTCATCGTCGACAACAACCGCATCAACGTCGCCGCTCCGGACGTGTTCAAGCACGATCCCGTCAATTTGATCCGCATCTTCCGCCTCGCGCAGAAGAACAACCTCGCCTTCCACCCGGACGCGATGCGCGACGTGACGCGCTCGCTCGGCCTGATCAACGCGGGCTTGCGCGAAAATCCCGAGGCCAACCGGCTATTCATGGAGATCCTGACCTCCGACAACGCCGAGATCGTGCTGCGGCGGATGAACGAGACCGGCGTGCTCGGCCACTTCATCCGCGCCTTCGGCAAGATCGTCTCGATGATGCAGTTCAACATGTATCACCACTACACCGTCGACGAGCACCTGATCCGCTGCATCGGCTTCCTGCAGGACATCGAGCGCGGCGGCATCGAGGAGTTCGCGCTGGCGAGCGATCTGTTCCGCAAGATCCGGCCCGAGCACCGCGCCGTGATCTACATCGCGACGCTGCTGCACGACGTCGCCAAGGGCAGGCCCGAGGATCACTCCATCGCCGGCGCCAAGGTGGCGCGGCGGCTCTGCCCGCGGCTCGGCTTCAGCCCGGCCGACACCGAGCTCGTAGCCTGGCTGATCGAGGAGCACCTGACGATGTCCACGGTCGCGCAGTCGCGCGACCTCTCCGACCGCAAGACCATCGAGAATTTCGCTGCCGTGGTGCAGTCGGTGGAGCAGATGAAGCTGCTTACGATCCTGACCACCGCCGACATCCGCGGCGTCGGCCCGGGCGTGTGGAACGGCTGGAAGGCGCAGCTCTTGCGCTCGCTGTACTACGAGACCGAGCCGGTGCTGACCGGCGGCTTCTCGGAAGTCGACCGCGGCAAGCGCCTCGCCGCTGCGCACGCCGAATTCCGCATGGCATTCGCCGAATGGCCGAAGGACGAGCTCGACGCCTATATCGGCCGACACTATCCGGCCTATTGGCTCAAGGTCGAGCTGCCGCGCAAGATCCGTCACGCGCGCTTCGTCCGCTCCAGCGAGCAGGCCGGCCACAAGCTCGCGATCAATGTCGGCTTCGACGAGGTGCGCGGCGTCACCGAGCTGACGATCTTCGCCGCCGACCATCCCTGGCTGCTGTCGATCATCGCCGGCGCCTGCGCCTCGGCCGGCGCCAACATCGTCGACGCCCAGATCTACACCACGACCGACGGCCGCGCGCTCGACACCATCTCGATCTCGCGCGAGTACGACCGCGACGAGGACGAAGGACGGCGCGCCACGCGCATCGGCGAGATGATCGAGGACGTGCTGGAGGGCAAGCTGCGCCTGCCGGAAGTGGTGGCGCGGCGCACCGTGCGCAGCAAGGCAAGGCCGTTCGTGATCGAGCCGGAAGTGACCATCAACAACCAATGGTCGGACCGCTACACCGTCATCGAGGTCTCCGGGCTCGACCGGCCCGGCCTGCTCTACGAGCTGACCACCGCGATCTCCAAGCTCAATCTCAACATCGCCTCGGCCCATGTCGCGACCTTCGGCGAGCGCGCCCGCGACGTGTTCTACGTCACCGACCTCCTGGGCGCGCAGATCAACGCGCCGACGCGCCAGGCCGCGATCAAGAGCGCGCTGACCCATGTGATGGCCGGCGACAAGGCGGTGCAGCCGGCGGCGTAGGCGGGCGGAAAGTCGCGCGCGACCATCTCCTCTCGTCATTCCGGGATGGCCCGAAGGGCCAGGCCCGGAATCCATAACCACAGCTGGTGGATATGGATTCCGGGCTCGCGCTTCGCGCGCCCCGGAATGACGATGGGAGAGACCTAAACCTCCACACCCTCGTGCCGCAGCAGCCATCTCTTCCGCTCGAGGCCACCACCATACTTCACCAGCGAGCCGTCCGCGCCGATCAGGCGATGGCACGGGAGCACCACACTGATCGGATTTGAGCCGTTGGCATGTCCGACGGCTCGTATCGCCTTGGGCAGGCCGATCTTCGCGGCGAGTGCGCCATAGCTCAGCGTGGTGCCGGCGGGAATTTGTGACAGCGCGGTCCAGACCTTTTGCTGGAACGGTGTGCCGGCGATGCGCCATGCGATGCTCTGGAGCTGACCGAGATCGCCGTCGAAATAGCGCGACAGCGCAGTCCGCATGTCGGACGGCGCAGGCTGATCACGCAGATCCACCGCGCCATGGTGCAGGCGCAGCAGCTCGCGCATGCGGTGCTCATAGTCCTCCCAGTCGAGCGCGCGCAACGCGCCATCGGCGTCGGTGACGAGCAGCGCAATCCCGATCGGCGTCGCCAGGCGGTCGAGACCGAAACTTACAGAAGGCTTGGTTGACCGGATGGGCATGCAACACCAGGGGAGCGAAACACATCGATCGCACTTGCCACGGCAGCCGTGCTAACGTCCACCCGAAAGCTGATGCTTTGGGGGAGCTCACCTTGATCCTGATCGCCAATGTCCTGGTGGCGCTGGTCGCGGCGCTGCACGTCTTCTTCCTGATCCTGGAGATGTTTCTCTGGGACAAGCCGCCCGGCCTGAAGGTGTTTCGCAACACGCCCGAGAAGGCCGAGATCACGAAAGTGCTGGCCGCCAATCAGGGGCTCTATAACGGCTTCCTCGCGGCCGGCCTGGTCTGGGGCTTGTTCCACGGCGACCCGGCCTTCGCGTTCCAGATCAAGGTGTTCTTCCTGCTCTGCGTGATCGTGGCCGGCGCCTATGGCGCTGCGACCGTCAGCACGCGGATCCTGATCGTGCAGGCACTGCCGGCGGCAATCGCGTTGATTGCGATGTTTCTCGCCTGAGACGCACCGGCGCAGCGCCGCGATCCTTGCGCTGCGGCGAGGCTTCCTCCACAATCTTCGGCAGCGATGGCAACCGTTGCAATCAACGGAGAAAGACCATCGGCCTAAAATTCCGTCAGGAGGAACTAACCAACATGAACAATCGCAGAGCCTTCTTAGCTGCCACGGCGGCGTTGGCCGTCGCAGTCTCGACCAGCCAGGCCCTCGCCCAGAAGAAATACGATACCGGCGCAACCGACACCGAGATCAAGATCGGCCAGACCGTGCCGTTCTCCGGCGCCTATTCGGTCTATGCCAATATCGGCAAGACCCAGGCCGCGTACTTCAAGATGATCAACGATCAGGGCGGCATCAACGGCCGCAAGATCAATTTGATCCAGTATGACGACGCCTATTCGCCGCCGAAGACCGTGGAGCAGGTGCGCAAGCTCGTCGAAGGCGACGAAGTGCTCTTCACCTTCCAGCTGATCGGCACAGCCGCGAACGCCGCCGTGCAGAAATACCTCAACGGCAAGAAGGTCCCTCAGCTGCTGGCCTCGACCGGCGCCGCGCGCTTCAACGATCCGCAGAACTATCCCTGGACCATGGCCTACAATCCGAACTACGTGTCCGAGGGGCGGATCTACGCCAAGTACATTCTCGCCAATCACCCCAATGCCAAGATCGGCGTGCTTTACCAGAACGACGACATGGGCCGCGACTATCTCGCCGGCCTCAAGAGCGGCCTCGGCGACAAGGCCAACATGATCGTCGGCGAGGTCTCCTATGAGGTGACCGACCCCACCGTCGACTCGCAGGTGGTGAAGCTGAAGTCGATGGGCGTTGACCTGTTCTATAACGCCTCGACGCCGAAATTCGCGGCGCAGGCGATCAAGAAGCTCGCCGATCTCGGCTGGACGCCGGTGCACATCCTCGACATCAATGCGAGCCCGATTTCGGCGACCCTGAAGCCGGCAGGCCTCGACATCTCCAAGGGCATCATCTCGACCAATTACGGCAAGGAGCCGAGCGACCCGCAGTGGAAGGACGATCCCGGCGTGAAGGCTTTCTTCGCTTTCATGGACAAATATTTCCCGGAAGGCGACAAGCTCAACACCATCAACACCTACGCTTATTCGGTGGCGGAGCTGCTGGTGCAGGTGCTCAAGCAATGCGGCGACGATCTGACGCGTGAGAACATCATGAAGCAGGCCGCCAATATCAAGGGCTACACGCCGAGCCTGGCGCTGCCGGGCATCAAGATCAACACCGGGCCGAACGACTACCGCGTCAACAAGCAGATGCAGATGATGAAGTTCAACGGCGAGCGCTGGGAGCTGTTCGGACCGATCATCGAGGACACCGGCCCGTCGGGCTAGAACACATCTGCCTCTGCGACGTCATGCCCGGGCTTGTCCCGCCTGCGCGGCCGAAGCCGCTTCGGCGAGGCGAAGGCCCGGGCATCCACGTTCTTGGGGCGTCAAGCAAGTCGTGGATGGCCGGGTCAAGCCCGGCCATGACGATCGAGAGAGCTTCCTACTTGGCGTTCACGTCGGTATCTCCCCAAAGTTCTTCCCGACCGGCAGCACGGCGTGCCGGATCAGCCGCGAATCCTCCACTGCGGCCTGGCGGTGCTTCACCGCCTCGCGATAGACGGGGTCGCGGATCATCTCGACGAAGGCGGCGACATCAGGATATTCGGCGATGAAGCAATGGTCCCAGCGTTCCTCCTGCGGGCCGATCAGCATCAGCTCGAATCTGCCCTGCCAGACGATGCGGCCGCCGAGCCGTTCGAACACCGGACCGCTCTCGCGGCCATAGGCCGCATAGGCTTCCGCGCCGCTGGCCTTGCGGCCGTCCGGATAGACCGCCTCTTTGCGCAGGCGCACCAGGTTCAGCATGTGGATCGGGCCCGGCCGATCGTTCTCCCGGAATTGCGCAAAGATCTCCTTGGTCGGATCGATATGGCCCATGGCGCTCCCTCTTCTTGTTGATGCTGGCGATCCTAGCCTTGCCGCGCCGGAAGCGGAACTGCGGACGGCGAATGCCGCATCTCCTAATCGCGCGTTAACGCCGGGGTAACCCGGCCTTAAACAGCGACCGCTAGCGTCTCGGCGGGGCGGGCTGACCGGGCGTTTTGCGTATGGCGTGGGGAAAGAAAAAGGGTGCGCGGAAGGAGCCGCTGTTCGGCTTGCCCGCGGCGCTCGCCGATCTGCGCCTCACCCCGGCAGACCGCGTTCCCGGCGGCGAGGACAAGCCGAAGAAATCCGCGAAAGCATCCGCCAAGCGCAAGAGCGAGGATGCCGGCACCGAGCCGCCGCGCGAGCGCAAAGCGCCAGCCAGCCGCAGCGGCGCCAAGCGTCGCGCGAAGTCGCGTGGCGGGTTCGGTCTCGGCCGCCTGGTCTATTGGGGCGCGGTGCTGAGCCTGTGGGGCGTCATCGCGATGATCGGCGTCGTCATCTATGTCGGCGCGCATCTGCCGCCGATCCAGTCGCTGGAGATCCCGAAGCGCCCGCCGACGATCCAGATCGTCGGCATCGACGGCAGCATTCTGGCGCAGCGCGGCGAGATGGCCGGTGCCAATGTCGCACTGAAGGATCTGCCGCCTTACCTGCCGAAGGCATTCATCGCGATCGAGGACCGCCGCTTCTATTCGCATTTCGGCATCGATCCGGTCGGCATCCTGCGCGCCCTCGTCACCAACGTGCTTCATCGCGGCGTCTCGCAGGGCGGCTCGACCTTGACGCAGCAGCTCGCGAAAAACCTGTTCCTGACCCAGGAGCGCACCATCCGGCGCAAGCTGCAGGAGGTGGAGCTCGCGATCTGGCTGGAGCGCAAGCATTCCAAGGACGAGATCCTGGAGCTTTACCTCAACCGCGTCTATTTCGGCTCCGGCGCCTACGGCGTCGAGGCGGCGGCGCAGAAATATTTCGGCAAGTCGGCCAAGACCGTGACGGTCGCGGAAGCGGCGATGCTGGCGGGCCTCGTCAAGTCGCCGTCCCGCCTTGCCCCGAACCGCAACCCGGAAGGCGCCGAAGCGCGGGCGCAGATCGTGCTCGCGGCGATGGCGGATGCGAAGTTCATCACCGACGCTCAGGCGAAGGCCTCGATCGGCCATCCCTCCTACAACGTGAAGCCGGCCGGCGCCGGCACCGTGAACTACGTCGCCGACTGGATCGGCGAGGTGCTGGACGATCTGGTCGGCCAGATCGACGAGAGCATCAAGGTCGAGACCACGATCGATCCGAAGCTGCAGAGCGTCGCGGAAGCGGCCATCATCGACGAGCTCGCGGCCAAGAGCGTGAAGTTCAACGTCAGCCAGGGCGCGCTGGTTGCCATGACGCCCGACGGCGCCGTGCGCGCCATGGTGGGCGGGCGGAACTATTCCGACAGCCAGTACAACCGCGCGGTCACGGCCAAACGCCAGCCGGGCTCCTCGTTCAAGCCGTTCGTGTATCTCACCGCGCTCGAGCAGGGCCTCACGCCCGACACCATGCGCCAGGACGCGCCGATCGAGGTCAAGGGCTGGAGGCCAGAGAACTACACCCACGAATATTTCGGCGCGGTGACGCTGACGCAGGCGCTGGCGATGTCGCTGAACACCGTTGCCATCCGTCTCGGCCTCGAGGTCGGACCGAAGAACGTGGTGCGCACCGCGCACCGGCTCGGCATCTCCTCCAAGCTCGAGCCCAACGCCTCGATCGCGCTCGGCACCTCCGAAGTCTCGGTGGTCGAGCTGGTCGGCGCCTATGCGCCGTTCGCCAATGGCGGCCTCGCGGTGGCGCCGCATGTCGTCACAAGGATCAGGACGGCCGGCGGCAAGCTGCTCTACATGCGCCAGCCGGAGGAGCGCAACCAGGTCATCGATCCCCGCCATGTCGGCATGATGAATGCGATGATGCGGGAGACGCTTGTTTCGGGCACCGCCAAGAAGGCGGAGATTCCGGGCTGGCCGGCGGCCGGCAAGACCGGCACCAGCCAGGATTATCGCGACGCCTGGTTCATCGGCTACACCGCGAACCTCGTCACCGGTGTCTGGCTCGGCAATGACGACAATTCCCCGACCAAGAAGGCGACCGGCGGCGGCCTGCCGGTCGAAGTGTGGTCGCGCTTCATGAAGGCGGCGCATGAAGGCGTGCCGGTGGCGGCCTTGCCGAGCGCGCCCGGCGGCTGGGGCCTGTCGAACCTCGCCCAGGCAGCCTCGCAGGTCTCGCCGCCGACGCCCGCAGCGCCGCCACAAGCGAACGCCGGCGGTTATCGTCCGCCGCCTCCGACGCGCGCCAATGTGCGCCCCGAGGCGGCCGCAGGGCTCGACGGCTGGCTGATGGATCGGCTGTTTGGCGGGAATCGGTAGGCCTTGCGAAGGGCCTCCGAACAAAAGTGCGAAAACAACCCCATGCACAGTAGAACGTGACGTGCTGCGTGACGCGGGCGGATCGTTCGAAGCGTTTGATGCAACGGGATTAATCGGGCAAGCGGCGCGATCGTCCGAAGTGTGGCGAAAATCGAGCAAGACGCGCTGACGTCGCGTCCTCCTCCGTCGTGGAGGCAGCTGCGCGCAATTGCGCTGTCATCGCCCGTCTCGACAAAGACAGCGTTGATTCAACCCTAATCCTCGACGCCGTAGCGGTGCAGATCGTTGCCGTAGGTGTCGAGCCACTTCTTGGCGCGCTCCATCGACGGGCAGACCTTGCCGCAGACGCGCCAGAAGCGCGGCGAGTGGTTCATCTCGACGAGATGGGCGACTTCGTGCGCGGCGAGGTAGTCGAGCACGAAGGGCGGGGCGAGGATCAGGCGCCAGGAGAACGACAGCGAGCCGGCCGAGGTGCAGGAGCCCCAGCGGCTGGACTGGTCGCGGATCGAGAGGCGCTTGACCCTGACCCCGAGTTCGGCGGCGTAGGCTTCAGCCGAACGCTGCAGATCGCGGCGCGCCTCGCGCTTGAGGAAGTCGCTGACGCGGCGGTCGACATGCTCGAGGCCGCCGGCGACGCAGAGAATGCGCTCGCCGCTGTCGCGCATCTCGGTCCACACCGTGCCGCGGGTGCCGGCGCGATGAACGATGCGATGGGGCGTGCCGCGCAGCGGTATCACCGTGCCCGGCTGGAACGGCGCGGCCTTCGGCAAGCGGCCGAGACGTGCCGCAATCCACGCGCCGTGACGCTGTGCGAAGTCCTTGGCCTCCGCAAGCGTGCCGCGCGGCGGCATGGTGAGGATGGCTTCGCGGTCGCTCGGATGAATTCGGAGCGTGTAGCGGCGCGCGCGGCGGTGCCGGCGCAGCCGAATCGCAAAGAATTGCGATCCGTGGGTGATGACGAGGGTCTTCGGTTCGTGGGGCCGCCGATAGAGGAGTGCGCGAGTGGCCATGTCTGTCAGTCCGGGGAGCAGGAGGGCGCCCGGATTCTGCCATAACCGCCGCCATGGGAAGCGCTCGGCGCAAAAACAAATCATTTGCCCAATATACAGCGGTCAGGCGTCCGGGAGACCCTACAGACTGGGGTTGGAACCGGCTTTTTTCGCCCCCGCTGGACGCATGCGACACCCCCAAGGGGTGAGGGTAGACTCACTCCTTTAAAGCTACCCAAATACCGCGAATCTGGCGGGAACTTGCCCCCGCCGGAGGCCCTGGCAGGGGTCGGAATTTCGACGGGAAAGCCGAAATTCGGGGTTATTCAGCGGCGAGGGCCTGCAACGAAGCAGGATTCGCAGCCGAAACCATGAAGTCGTGAATCCGCGGCACGATCTCCGACTTGAAACGCGATCCGTTGAACACGCCGTAATGTCCGACGCCCTTCTGGACGTAATGAACGCGGCGATGATCGGGAATCGCGCTGCACAATGTGTGTGTTGCTTCGGTCTGACCGAGACCGGAGATGTCGTCGTTCTCGCCTTCGACCGTCATCAGTGCGACGCGCTTGACCTTGGACGGATCGACGCGGGTTCCGCGATGGGTCATCTCACCCTTCGGCAGCGAGTGTTTCACGAACACGGTGTCGACGGTCTGCAGGTAATACTCGGCCGACAGATCCATCACCGCGAGATATTCGTCGTAGAAGTCGCGATGCTTGTCGGCGAGATCGCCGTCGCCCTTCACCAGATGGGCAAACAGCTGCTTGTGGGCATCCATGTGCCGGTCGAGATTCATGCTGATGAAGCCGTTGAGCTGCAAGAATCCCGGATAGACGTCGCGCATCATGCCCGGATGCGGGAACGGCACCTTGGTGATGACGTGGTTGCGGAACCAGTCGATGCCGCGCTCCTGGGCGAGGTTGTTCACCGCGGTCGGATTGCGCCGGGTATCGATCGGGCCGCCCATCAGCGTCATCGAGGTCGGCACGAACGGATCGCGCCGTGCTTCCATGATCGAGACCGCCGCGACGACGGGCACCGAGGGCTGGCACACCGCCATCACATGGGTGTTGCCGCCGAGCACATGCAGCATCTCGATGACATAGTCGATGTAATCGTCGAGATCGAAGCGGCCTTCGCTCAAGGGCACCATGCGGGCATCGGCCCAGTCGGTGATGTAGACCTCATGCGCCGGCAGGAAGGCTTCGACCGTGCCGCGCAGCAGCGTCGCATAATGGCCGGACATCGGCGCCACGATCAGCACGCGCGGCTGCGGGCTGCGCAGCGGGCGGGCGAACTTGCGATCGAAGTAGAGCAGCTTGCAGAACGGCTTTTCCCAGACCGAGCGGACCTCGACGGGGACGCGGATGCCGTTGACCTCGGTGTCGTTGAGGCCCCATTCCGGCTTGCCGTAGCGGCGCGTCGTGCGCTCGAACAATTCGCAGGCCGCGGCGACGGACTTGCCGACCTCGGTGCGCGCCCACGGATTGAGGGGATTCTGAAACAGCAGCTTGGTCGCGTCAGTGACTGCACGCGCCGGATTGAGAGAGGCGTGCGCCATCTCGTACATCCAGTACATCGGCGTCGTCAGGACCGGACTGCCTTCGGCCGCCAGGGGCGGCGCGCCGCCGAACTCACCAATTGGCATCGTCATATTCCTCTTCGCATCGCAGCATACTGCCGAATGCGTAATATTGCGTCAATGCATGGTTCCGTACATCTACGTGCCGGAAACCGCCAAATCAGCGTGAATCCACGGGAAAGTGACTTATTCGCCGCCCGAGAGCAGCGAGCCGTGCCGCTTTGCGCTGCGCAAAAGGGCAAGGAATGCCCCAAAAGATGCAGCCAGAAGCACCGCATTGATCACCAACGCCTCCAGCATCAGATCGGTCCTGAAGGTGTGCTCGATCAGCAGCGCGCGCATTCCCTCGAAGGCATAGGTCGGCGGCAACGCCCAGGCGACGTATTGCAGCCAGACCGGCAACACGCTGACGGGATAGTAGACGCAGGCGAGCGGCAGGATTGCGAACATCAACGTCCAGACGATGCTCTCGGCACCTAAGCCGTTACGCACCACGAGACCCGAGACGAAGATGCCGACCGACCAGCTCGTGAAGATCAGATTGCAGAAGAACGCGATCAGCGGCAGGCCCAGGGCATAGATGTTGAAGTGAAACAGGAACAGCGCCAGCAGGGTCATCGGAATGATGCCGATCGCAAGCCGGATCAGGCTCATGACCATCAGCGCCAGCAGAAACTCGATCGGCCTCAAGGGGCTCATCATGAGATTGCCGAGGTTGCGCGCCCACATCTCCTCCAGGAACGAGATCGAGAAGCCGAGCTGGCCGCGGAACAGGATGTCCCAGAGGATGACGGCGCCGATCAGCGTGCCGCCGGCGCGCGCGAAGAAATTGGCGTTCTCGGCGATGTAATACTGGAGAAAGCCCCAGGTGATGACCTGCAGCGCCGGCCAGTAGAGCAGCTCGAGCAGCCGCGGCCAGGACGACAGCAAGAGATACCAATAGCGCAGGATCATCGCGCCGATGCGGTGGAGCGAGATGCCGCGGTGGAGGGAGAGGTCGGTCATGGCGCGCTCCTGCTGTCATCCCGGGGCGCGCGGAGCGCGAGCCCGGAATGACGGGGCTCCATCCGGGCGACGGCGGCCAAGCAGACTCCCCTCACCGCACCGCCTCCTTCGCCCCGTTCACCCGGCCGCGGGCGACGTCGAGAAACACCTCCTCCAGCGTGGTGCGGTTGTAGCGGGCCATGATCGCCTCGGGCGTGTCGTCGTCCTCGATGCGGCCGCGCTTCATGATGATGACGCGGTCGCAGAGCCGCTCGACCTCGAGCATGTTGTGCGAAGCGAGGAGAATGGTGGCGTTGTTGTCCCGGCGATACCGCTCCAGATGCGCGCGCACCCAGTCGGCGGTATCGGGGTCGAGCGAGGCGGTCGGCTCGTCCAGCAAGAGCAGCTCGGGCTGGTTGATCAGCGCCTTCGCCAGTGCAACGCGGGTCTTCTGCCCGGCGGAGAGCTTGCCGTTGGCGCGATCGATGAAATCGCCGAGGTCGAGGTCGGCGGCGAGCCTGGCAATGCGCTCAGTGAGGTCCTTCACCGCATAGAGCTTGCCGAACACGGTGAGGTTCTGCCGCACCGTGAGCCGCATCGGCATGTCGACATAGGGGCTTTCGAAATTCATCCGCCCCAGCACGGACGCACTCTCGTCCGGCATCTGGTGACCGAGCACCTGCACGCGGCCGGAGGTCGGCAACACCAGGCCCATGATCATGGCGATGGTCGTGGTCTTGCCGGCGCCGTTGCCGCCGAGCAGCCCGGTGATGCTGCCGCGCGGCAGCGAAAAGGAGATGTCGTCGACGGCGCGGGTCTGCTTGTAGACCTTGACGAGGTGATCGACGGCAATTGCCGCGGACGAATCTCGATCCGCGACAGTCGGCCGACTTGAAGCCTTGCCATTCTCGGTCATGCTGGCCGTTCTTCTGCTATTGCATCGGCGAGCGCAAGGCTCGATGTAAGGGCTCCTCACCGGGCGGTTCCGCCAGCCCGAGTTCGTGACCTTTGGAAGGCGCCGCCACATTGGCCGACATGAACGAAATTGCCGATTCCGACTTCCATCACGCGCAGCGGCATATCCGGCTGGACACGATTTTGCGGCTGCGCTGGCTGGCGGTGTTGGGGCAGCTCGCCGCGATCTTCATCGTGGCCCAGGGGCTGGAATTCAGCGTCGAGATCATTCCCTGCGTCAGCATCATCGCGCTGTCGGCGGCGCTCAACCTCGTACTGCAAACCGCGGCCAATCCGATGCAGCGGCTGGAGCCGATGCAGGCGGCCGGCCTGCTCGCGCTGAACATCGTGGAGCTGGCAGGCCTGTTGTTCTTCACCGGCGGGCTGCAGAACCCGTTCTCGTTCCTGTTCCTCGCGCCCGTGCTGATCTCGGCCACGGCGCTGCCGGCCCGTTTCACCTTCGGCCTCGGCCTGCTCGCGGTGGCCTGCGCGTCGGTGCTGTTCTTCTTCCATTTTCCATTGCCGTGGGATTCCGACGATCCTCTGGTGCTGCCGCCGATCTATCTCGTCGGCGTCTGGCTCTCGATCGCGCTCGCGATCGGCGTCACCAGCCTCTACTCCTTCCAGGTGACCGAGGAAGCGCGCAAGCTCGCGGACGCGCTGGCCGCGACCGAGCTGGTGCTGACGCGCGAGCAGCATCTGACCCAGCTCGACGGTCTTGCCGCCGCGGCCGCGCACGAACTCGGCACGCCGCTCGCGACGATCTTCCTGATCGCGCGCGAGCTGGAAAAGACGGTGAAGGACCCAAGCATCGCCGCCGACCTGAAGACCTTGCGCGAGCAGACCCAGCGCTGCCGCGACATCCTCAGCAAGATCACCCAGCTCTCCCCCACCGGCGCGCCGTTCGACCACATGAAGCTGTCGGAGCTGATCGAGGAGGTGGTGGCGCCGCACCGCGATTTCGGCGTGGAGATCAAGGTGCGAATCGCCGTGGCCGCGGCGACCGAGCCGGTCGGCTCGCGCAATCCTGCGATCCTCTACGGCATCGGCAACATCGTCGAGAACGCGGTCGATTTCGCCCGCACCACCGTCGAGGTGAATGCCTGGTGGAACCAGGACCATATCGAGCTCGTGATCTCCGACGACGGACCGGGCATTCCACCCGATATCCTCAACCGGATCGGCGAGCCCTATCTGTCGCGGCGACGCCCCCAGGATGATGGCGGCGGCGAAAGGCGCGGCCTCGGCCTCGGTGTCTTCATCGCGCGCACCTTGCTGGAGCGCACCGGCGCCAAGGTCTCGTTTACCAACCGGATCTTTCCGGACCACGGCGCGGTGGTTCAGATCACATGGCCGCGACAGCGTTTTGAGGCTATCGAGACGCTCGAAGAAACAATAGGATAGGCATGATCCCGGAAAAGTGTTCTGCGGTTTTCCGATAGGATCATGCTGAAAACAAGAATCGCGAGCGCGATGACATCGCGCTTGAGACCGCGACCTTGCGTCGCACAACGGGGCGGACCGACCATTTGCCGCCTTGGCACCACGCCATTGCGGCGCCATATGTCGATGCGCTGGAGAGAGGACACAACCTTGAACGCCATTGCCGAACTGAATGAACAGGCCGACCGCTCGCTGCTCATCGTTGAAGACGACAAGCCGTTTCTGGAGCGTTTGTCGCGCGCCATGGAGAGCCGCGGCTTTTCGGTGACATCATGCGACACGGTCTCGGACGGGCTTGCGCAGATCGGCAAATCGGCACCGGCCTTCGCGGTGGTGGATCTCAGGCTCGGCGACGGCAACGGCCTCGACGTGGTCTCGGCGCTGAAGAAGAAGCGTCCGGATGCGCGCGCGATCGTTCTGACCGGCTACGGCAACATCGCCACTGCGGTGACCGCGGTGAAGATGGGTGCGATCGATTATCTGTCCAAGCCCGCGGATGCCGACGACGTCGTCGCCGCGCTGCTGTCGACCAACACGGACAAATCCGAGCTGCCGGCCAACCCGATGTCGGCCGACCGCGTCCGCTGGGAGCACATCCAGCGCATCTACGAGATGTGCAACCGCAACGTCTCGGAAACGGCGCGCCGGCTCAACATGCACCGCCGCACGCTGCAGCGGATCCTGGCCAAGCGCGCGCCGCGGTAACCGCCTCGTAGGGTGGGCAAAGGCGCGCAGCGCCGTGCCCACCATATCTCTCGGACCATGATCGACTGGTTTGGTGGGCACGCTTCGCTTTGCCCACCCTACGGCACCTGCGCCAGCGGCGCCGCTATTCCCAGAAATTCGCATGGCCCTGCGGATCGACCAGGCGGTTGATCCGCAAGGCCGCCGCCATCGCGAACCGCACCGTCATCTGCTTGCGGGTGGCGGCGGCGAGCTTGTGCTCGGGTGCCTCGCAATGCAGGTGCGCGCCGTAGGCGTCGGCGACGATCAGGCCGGTGTCACCGGGGAAGATCTCGCACGGCAGATCCTGCGTGAAGGCGAAGAACAGCCGGTCGCAATGGGCGCGATATTCGTGCCATTTCTGATCGGCGCGCAAATCCTCGACCGACGACTTGATCTCGACGATCCAGATCTCGCCGCGCTCGTTCAGCGCGACGAGATCGGCACGCCGGCCCGACGGCAGCGGCAATTCGCTGATGCAGGAGAAGCCCAGCGAGCGCAACAGACGCGCGGTGCCGCGCGCGATCGCCAGCGCCGTCTCCGACTGGCGGCGATCCGGCGGCGGCACGAGCGTGATGCGGGCGGTGTTGTCCATGAGGAGAGGATAGCCGATTCTATAAAGGCGGACACCGTCTCTCCTCGCGTCATTCCGGGGCGCGCCACGTGGCGCGAGCCCGGAATCCATAGCCACGAGAAGCAGTTGTAGAGCGAAGGTGGCAACTCCGAGTCATCGCAAAACTACTCCTTGTCGTTATGGGTCCCGGGCTCGCACTTTGCGCGCCCCGGGGACGACAGCGCGCGTGACGTGAGACCACGGAACCGCCCTCGCCCTTAACAATTGTTCCGCAGCCGCCCAGCCGGGCGGAACCAGCCGGGCTGCGCGCATGATCGACGATCTCTGGTATAAGAACGGCGTGATCTATTGCCTGTCCGTCGGCTCCTATATGGACGCCAACGGCGACGGCATCGGCGATTTCAAGGGGCTGTTGCGGCGGCTGGATTATCTGCACGGGCTCGGCATCACCACGATCTGGCTGATGCCGTTCCAGACCTCGCCGGGCCGCGACGACGGCTACGACATCGCAGATTATTACAGCGTCGATCCTCGCTACGGCACGCTCGGCGATTTCGTCGAGTTCACCCATGGCTGCAAGCAGCGCGGCATCCGCATCATCATCGATCTCGTCGTCAATCACACCTCGGACCAGCATCACTGGTTCAAGGAAGCGCGGCGCGACAAGAACTCGCCCTATCGCGACTGGTACGTCTGGTCGGACAAGAAGCCGGCCAATGCCGACAAGGGCATGGTGTTTCCCGGCGTGCAGAAGACGACCTGGACGCGCGACAAGGAATCGGGCGCGTATTACTTCCACCGCTTCTACGATTTCCAGCCGGATCTCAACACCTCGAACCCGCATGTGCAGGCCGAGATCCTGAAGATCATGGGCTTCTGGATCCAGCTCGGCGTCTCCGGCTTCCGCATGGACGCCGTGCCGTTCGTGATCGCGACCAAGGGCGCGAAGGTGAAGAAGCCGGTCGAGCAATACGACATGCTGCGCGCCTTCCGCGAATTCCTGCAATGGCGGCAGGGCGACGCCATCATTCTCGCCGAGGCCAATGTGCTGCCGAAGACCGACATGGAATATTTCGGCCGCGATGCCGACCGCATGCACATGATGTTCAACTTCCACGTCAACCAGCACCTGTTCTATGCGCTGGCCTCCGCGGATGGCCGTCCGCTCGCAAAGGCGCTGAAAGCAACAAAACCGCGACCGGCGACGGCGCAATGGGGCCTGTTCCTGCGCAATCACGACGAGCTCGATCTGGGCCGCCTGACCAAGTCCCAGCGCGACACCGTGTTCAAGGCGTTCGGACCCGACAAGGACATGCAGCTCTACGACCGCGGCATCCGCCGGCGGCTCGCGCCGATGCTGGGCGGCGACCGCAGGCGGCTCGAGCTCGCCTACAGCCTGATGTGCACGTTGCCGGGAACGCCCGTGATCCGCTACGGCGACGAGATCGCGATGGGCGACGACCTCTCGCTGCCCGAGCGCAATTGCGCGCGCACGCCGATGCAATGGTCGACCGAGCCGCATGGCGGCTTCACCAAGAGCGACAAGCCGGCCTGCCCTGTCATCGACCAGGGCCCGTACGGCTTTCCGCACGTCAATGTCGCCAAACAGCGGCGCGATCCGAACTCCATTTTGAACTGGACCGAGCGCATCATCCGCATGCGAAAGGAGGTGCCCGAAGTCGGCTGGGGCGATTTTGCCGTCATTGCCGTGCGCGATCCCGCGGTGTTCATCATGCGCTACGATTGGCGCAATAATTCGGTGCTGTTCGTGCACAATCTCGATGAGAAGCCGCGCGAAATCGTGTTCTCGACCGGGCTCTCAGGCGAGATCGGCGCGCACCTGATCAACCTGCTCGCGGAGGATCACAGCCACGCCGACAAGCGCGGCCAGCATCGCATCGTGCTGGAGCCCTACGGCTACCGCTGGTACCGCGTCGGCGGGCTGGATTATCTGTTGAAGCGAAGCGATATCGACGACGACGCCGCGGGCGGGAACAAGCATCCGGGGTGAGGTCGAGACCCCGTCGCTTGCCCGCGGCCTCAACAATCGTCATTGCGAGGAGCCCTTGCGACGCAGCCAATCCAGTCTGCTTCCGCGGAGACAGACTGGATTGCTTCGCTGCGCTCGCAATGACGGGCGATAGCGGTGGTTACCTCCTCCACCGTTGTCCCGGCGAAAGTGACGCCTAGGGCGACGCCACCACCACGCCCTCGTTGCCGCGCAGGTTCAGCACGCCTTCGATCTCCTCACCTTCACGATCCAGGAACGTCGACAGCAGGATGCTGCTGCCGAAACGGATCGCGCTGGTGGTCACCGCGACCGGATCGGGGCCGAGATTGAGCGCCACGATCACGGCCTTGCCGCCGGCCTCGCGGCGGTAGACCAGGAGATCGCCTTGCGCGGCGATCGGATGGTAATTGCCTGCGACCAGCGGGGGGCAGCTCTTCCGCAAGCCGATCAGGCGCTTGTAGAGACTGAGAATCGAGCGCGGGTCGGCTTCGAGATTGGCGACATTCTCGCGGATGTGGTCCTCCGGCAGCGGCAGCCAGGGCCTCATCTGCGAGAAACCGGCGAAGTTCGATGAATCCCACTGCATCGGCGTGCGGCAGCCGTCGCGGCCGACACCGATGCCGGGCACGTTCTTCTCGAAGGGATCGCGCACGTCCTCCGGCGCGATCGCGAGCTGGTGCATGCCGATCTCGTCGCCGTAATAAAGCGTCGGCGTGCCGCGCAGCGTCAGCAGCAGCATGGCGGCAACGCGGGCCTGCTCCGGCCCGACGCGGCTCGCGACGCGGGGGCGATCGTGATTGCCGAGCACCCAGTTTGGCCAGGCACCGCGCGGCAGCGCCTTCTCGTAATCCTCGATGATCTTCTCGATCGAGCGGGCGCTCCAGAAGGTCGAGAGCAGCGCGAAGTTGAACGGCATCTGCGCGCCGGTGAGGTCGTTGCCGTAATAGGCCATCAGCCGGTGCAGCGGCAGATAGATCTCGCCGATCAGGACGCGCGCGCCATAGGAATCGGTGACGCGCCGCATCTCGGCGATGACGTCGTGCACCTCAGCCTGGTCGGTGGAATATTGCGTCAGGATCCTCTCGTTCGGCGGACGGCCCTCGACGTAATGCGGGTTCGGCGGGTTGTCGCGGAAGTCGGCGTCCTTGATCAGGTGCCAGATCACGTCGACGCGAAAGCCGTCGACGCCCTTGTCCAGCCAGAACCGCATCACGTCGTAGATCGCGGCGCGGACGTCAGGATTGCGCCAGTTGAGATCGGGCTGCTGGGCGAGAAAGGCGTGATAGTAATATTGACCGGTGACTTCATCGAATTGCCACGCGCTGCCGCCGAACTCGGACAGCCAATTGTTCGGCACGCCGCCGCCGGGCGCCGGATCGCGCCAGATGTACCAGTCGCGCTTGGGATTGTCGCGCGAGGACCGGCTCTCGGTGAACCAGGGATGCTGGTCGGAGGTGTGGTTCGGCACGAGGTCGAGAATCAGCTTCAGGCCATTGTCGTGGGCGGCCGCGAGCAATGCGTCGAAATCCGCCATCGTGCCGAACAGCGGCTCGATGCCGACATAGTCCGAGATGTCGTAGCCGAAATCGGCCATCGGCGAGGGAAAGATCGGCGACAGCCAGATCGCATCGACGCCGAGCGATTTGACGTAAGGCAGCCGCCTGAGGATGCCGGCGAGATCGCCGACGCCGTCACCGTCCGAGTCCTGAAACGAGCGCGGATAGATCTGGTAGAAGACGCCGTCGCGCCACCAATTCTCGTTGTCTTGAGCCATGCCGAAGATCACCCAGAATCTGCCGCCTTGCGCGGGAGAACGCGACAGCGACGCCCCGGTTCAAATTGAGCAGGCCAATTGGGACGGCCGTGTGACGGTTGTTCCCCGGCGCGAAGACGAATCTTTTGCTTGGCGGCCCGGCAAAAATCGGCATTGTGAGGCCATGACCGAGCCAAACGACACCAAAGAATCCCGGCAGGAATCCCCGCAAGCCAAGGCGGGCGCGATCATCGTCCCCGTGACGCTGTTCGAGCAGAACTGCACCATCATCTGGGACGAGCCTTCCAAGAAGGCGGTGGTGATCGATCCCGGCGGCGACGTGCCGAAGATCCTGGATGCGATCAAACAGACCGGCGTCACCGTGGAGAAGATCTGGCTGACCCACGGCCATATCGACCATGTCGGCGGTGCGGCCGAGCTGCGCGATGCGCTCAAGGTGCCGATCGAGGGGCCGCATGTTGCGGACAAGTTCCTGCTCGACAACGTCGTGGCGAGCGGCGCACGCTTCGGCATGACCGGAGGCCGCGATTTCACACCCGACCGCTGGTTAGAGGAGGGCGACAGCGTGTCGATCGGCGACTTGCGGTTCGACATCCTGCATTGTCCGGGTCATTCGCCCGGCAGCGTGGTGTTCTTCAACAAGGAGCTGCGGTTTGCCCATGTCGGCGACGTCCTGTTCGCCGGCTCAGTCGGGCGCACCGACCTGCCCGGCGGCAGTCACGCCACGCTGATCAACTCGATTCTGACGAAATTGCTGCCGCTCGGCGACGATGTCGGCTTCATCTGCGGCCACGGCGCCGGCTCGAGCATCGGCCAGGAGCGAATGACCAATCCGTTCATCACCGGCGAGATGTGAGGATCGCGGCAACTACTTCATCAACCCCGCGGCCGTCAGCGCGCGCGTGATGATCTGGCCGAGGTCGAAGCCGCGCGCCTTCTCGCCCCGCGGCTCGGCCGGCTCCGCGGCGACGACGGTGCGGATCGAGCGGGCGAGATGCGGTGCGGGCGAGAGCGCCGGTTTCGCGGTAGGCTTCTTGGCGGACTGCGTGGAGGACTTGGCTTCCGCCTTCGTCTCCGCGGCGTCCGCAATCCAGCCGGTGAGGCCGAAGAACTTCGCGATGTGGTAGGACGAGGAGATGCCGGCCTCGATCAGGAAGGCGCCTTCGATGCCATAGCGCTGATCGTTGTCGGCGAGACCAAGCGGCGTGCCGTGCGCCATGTCGGTGATGGCATAGGACTCGACCAGCGTCTCGCCGTCCTTGTCCCACCAGGCCTGGCGCGGATAGCCGTCGACATTGGTCTCGGCCATCGGAAGGTCGGGCAGGCCGTGCAGGTCGAGCCATTGCTTGACGATCTCGTTGGCATTGCCGGGATTGACGGTGCGGTCGGCGCTGCCGTGCCACACCGAGACCCTCGGCCAGGGCCCGCGATGATCGGAGGCGCTGCGCACGAGATCGCCGAGTTCGCGCGCAGGGCGCGCCGGGGAATGAAACATGCCGTCGAGCGCCTCGCGCAAGTTCGAGGCGATGCCGTAAGGCAGCCCGGCGATGATCGCGCCGGCCGCGAAAACTTCCGGATAGGTCGCGAGCATCACCGAGGTCATGCCGCCGCCGGCCGACAGGCCGGTGATGAAGACGCGCCTGGAATCGATGCGATGGGTCTTCACCATGTGCGCGATCATCGCGCGGATCGAACCCGGCTCGCCGCTGTCCCGCGCAATGTCCTCCGGATTGAACCAGTTGAAGCAGGTGTTGGCATTGTTGATGCGCTGCTGCTCGGGCATCAAGAGCGCAAAACCGTAATGTTGCGCGAGGGTCGACCAGCCCGCGCCGAGATCGTAAGTGGCCGCGGTCTGCCCGCAGCCATGCATCACGACGACGAGCGCGCGCGGCCGCTGCAATTGCGCCGGCACGAACGCGAACATGCGCAAGGCGCCGGGATTGTCGCCGAAGTCCGTGACCTCCTGCAGCGGGCTGGACGAATCAGGGCTCCGGCCGAACTCGGCAAAGCGCAGACCGTCCAGCTTTGGCAGACGTCTCAACAAATCGACATTTCTTGCTAACGACACGGCAACTTCCTGGTGGGCGACGTTCAACGTCCAGCCCAACCAGATAGTTGCTGCGATGCAAAATAAAAAGACCGTGCGCTGTCAATCTTGCGAAATCCGCAGGAATCCACCCGTATTGACCGCAATGCCTCAACTTGATGCAGATGCGCGGCGCATCCACGTCATAAATGCGGTGCAGATCATGATTAACGTCACAAACAACGCGAGCGAGACGAAAAATCCTGCGCGCGCTGATTGCAATGATTCGATCGCGAAGAATACCGCGCCGATTGCGGCCACTCCGGCCGCATTTCCGATCTGCGCTATCGTGCCGTACATGCCGGAGGCCGAGCCTGCAGCAGCAGGCTTTACGGTCGAGAGCACCGCGCCCGATAACGGCGCCATCACCAGCCCCTGGCCGTAACCGAAGATGCTCATGGTGAGCGCAAGTGAGAGCGGCGACGGCGTGTCAACATAGAGCACAAGAAGCGCGAGCGCGCCGAGGCCTGCGATCTGCAACCCGCAGCCTTCGATCAGCACCTTGGTGCCGCGATGGCGCGCCCTCGCGCCGCTGTGACGCGAGGCCACGACGAAAGCGATGGCAAGTGGAATGCAAACCATACCGGCCGCGATCGGTCGAATCATCAGGCCGCGCTGCATGAACAGCGTCATGACCAGATAGAACGACAGGTTGGCGCAGAAGAAAAAGAAGGCAGCGCCGAGCCCGCGCAGAAAAGCTGCGTCCGCCAGCAGCGCGAGGTCGATGAGCGGCATGCCGCCGGCTCGCGCGACCGCATGCTCGAGCTTCAGGAACGCCGCGAGGATCACACCGCCGAACGCCATCACCGGCCACAGCCACGGCGCCCAGCCGACGTCGTGGCCGAACAGCAGCGGCCCGATCAGGCACAACAGCCCTGCAAACAGGACTCCGCTGCCTTTGATGTCGAGCCTTGTCCCGGCCCGCCGCGGCACCGACGGCATGATGCGCCAGGCGGCCGCGGCGATGGCGAGGCCGCCGGGAACGTTGACGAAGAACACCGACCGCCAGCCGGTGCCGGCAAGATCGAGCGTGACGAGGAGGCCGCCGAGCAGGAAGCCCGCAGCGCCCGCGAGCCCGAGCACGATACCGTAGACGGCGAAGGCGCGGTTGCGCGTCTCGTCGGTGAACAGAAGATGCAGCGTCGCCAGCACCTGCGGCACCATCAGCGCCGCGGTCGCGCCCTGCGCGAGCCGCGCGATGATCAGCTCGACGCCGGACTGCGCGAGGCCACACCACAGCGAGGTCGCCGTGAAACCGAGCACGCCGGCAAGAAATACGTTTTTGGTGCCGTGGATGTCGCCGAGCCTTCCGCCGGTGACCACCAGCGTGGCATAGGCGATCAGATAGATCGCGATGACGGATTCGATCTGGGCCGGCGTCGCATGCAGATCCACCGCAATGGTGGGAATGGCGACGTTCACGATGAAGGCGTCGACGCCGAACATGAACTGGGCGGCGACGACGATCGCCAGCACCCACCAGCGGCGGGTCAGATCAATTGGCTTTGTGACGGTTTGATGCATTGGCGCGCGAGCTTTTCGGAATTGTTTGCCGGCGATGCTCGCAGTTCGGCCTGATCCGCGCGATTACCTCCGAGGTAGCACTTGTTTTCCCCTCGCCGCTCTGGCCCGATTGCTGCATGTCGGTTCCCGCTGAATTTGCAGGGGTTCGGAAGCACATCCGATGTACGACTACGACATGGTGGTGATCGGCTCGGGTCCATCGGGACGCCGGGCCGCGGTGCAATGTGCCAAGCTCGGCAAGGCCGTGCTGGTGGTGGAGAAAGGCCGACGGGTCGGCGGCGTCTCTGTCCATACCGGCACCATCCCCTCGAAGACGTTGCGCGAGACCGTGCTCAATTTGTCCGGCTGGCGCGAGCGCGGCTTCTACGGCCGTTCCTACCGGGTGAAGCAGGACATCGCGGCCAGCGATCTGATGACCCGGCTGCAGAAGACGCTCGACCACGAGGTCGAGGTGCTCGAGCATCAGTTCAGCCGCAACCTTGTCCGCACCGCCAATGGCGAGGCGCGCCTCGTCTCGCCGCACGAGGTCGAGATCACGAGCTCAATCGGCGAGACCAGGGTGGTTTCGGCCGCCTTCATCCTGATCGCCTGCGGCACGCGCCCGTTCCGGCCTGACTACGTGCCGTTCGACGGCAGCACCGTCCTCGACAGCGACGAGATCATCGAGCTGCCGAAACTACCGCGCAGCCTCGCCGTGATCGGGGCCGGCGTGATCGGTGTCGAATATGCCACCATCTTCAGCGCGCTCGACGTGCCCGTGACGCTGATCGAGCCGCGGTCAACCTTTCTCGATTTCATCGACAAGGAACTGATCGACGAGTTCATGCATGAGCTGCGCGACCGCAATGTCGCGCTGCGGCTCGGCTCCAAGGTCACCTCGATCGAGAAGACGGCGCAGGGCCACATCGTCACGCATCTGTCGGACGGGCGACACGTCACCACGGAAATGCTGCTGTTCGCGGCCGGCCGCGTTGGCGCCACCGACCGGCTCAACCTCGACGCCGCCGGCATCGCGGTCGACCATCGCGGCCGCATCACGGTCGATCCGGTGACCTTGCAGACCAGCGTGCCGCACATCTACGCCGCCGGCGACGTGATCGGCTTTCCGAGCCTCGCCTCGACCTCGATGGAGCAGGGCCGCGTCGCCGCCTGCCATGCGCTCGGGATGGAGCCACTGGCGCCGCCGGAGTTCTTTCCCTACGGCATCTATTCGGTACCGGAGATCTCAACCGCCGGCCTCACCGAGGAAGAGGTGCGCACGCGCGGCATTCCCTACGAGGTCGGCATCGCCCGCTTCCGCGAGACCTCGCGCGGTCACATCATGGGGCTGAACAGCGGCATGATGAAGATGATCTTCTCGACCAAGACGCGCCGCCTGCTCGGCGTCCACATCCTCGGCGAAGGCGCCACCGAGCTGATCCATATCGGCCAGGCCGTGCTCAACCTCAAAGGCGGAATCGACTATTTCATCCAGAACACGTTCAACTATCCGACGCTGGCCGAGGCGTACAAGATCGCCGGCCTGGATGCATGGAACAGGATGACGCGGTAGCGGCGGCATTGCGGGTGCGGGGGACTGGCTGCGAGTCGCCTGCCCCCCCCTTGAACGACAACAACTCTCAACACGTCATTGCGAGCGCAGCGAAGCAATCCAGAGTCTTTCCGCGGAGGGATCCTGGATTGCTTCGCTGCGCTCGCAATGACGGCGCGGTGAGTCTCGGGAAACCCAACTCCCTCCGTCCCCCGTGGAGAGGCCCCTCACCCCAACCCTCTCCCCGTAAGAACGGGAGAGGGAGAAGAGGCAGCGCCAGCACATAGCTGCATTCCGCTGCGCGGGACATCGCGCGATTGCGTTCGCTTGTTTCAGCACGTAGCCTCACGGCCTCAACAAACAGAAAATTCAGCCGGAGAGACCGCCATGGCGCGCCTGAAGTTCGGAGCCTTTCTTGCCCCGCATCACCCGATCGGCGAGCATCCGATGCTGCAGTTCCGGCGCGATCTCGACCTGGTCGAGCAGCTCGATGCGCTCGGCTATGACGAGTTCTGGTGCGGCGAGCATCATTCCTCGGGCTGGGAGATGATCGCCTCGCCCGAGATGTTCCTGGCCGCCGCCGGCGAGCGTACCAAGCGGATCAAGCTCGGCACCGGCGTGGTGTCGCTGCCCTATCATCATCCCTTCAACGTCGCCCAGCGCATGGTGCAGCTCGATCACATGACCGGCGGCCGCGCCATTTTCGGCTCCGGACCGGGTGCGCTCGCCTCCGATGCGCACACGCTCGGCATCGATCCGATGACGCAGCGCGACCGCCAGGACGAGGCGATCGGCATCATCCGCCGCCTGTTCAATGGCGAGCGCGTCACCGCCAGAAGCGACTGGTTCACGATGAACGACGCCGCGCTGCAGATCCTGCCGCTGCAGGAGGAGATGCCGTTCGTGGTGGCTTCGCAGATCTCGCCCTCCGGCATGACGCTCGCCGGCAAGTACGGCATCGGCATCATCTCGCTGGGCTCGATGACGACGCAGGGCCTGATGTCGCTGCAGCAGCAATGGCAGTTCGCCGAGGATGCCGCCAAGAAGCACGGCACCAAGGTGAACCGTGCCGACTGGCGCGTGCTCTTGACCTGGCACATCGCGGAGACGCGTGAACAGGCCCGCCGCGAGGCCGGCGCCGGCCTGATGCGCTGGCACAACGAATATAATGTCGGCACGCTGCAGCGGCCCGGCCTCACCGCGTTCTCCTCGCCCGACGAGGCCGTCGACAAGACCGCCTTCGTCGAGGGGGCGGCGTCCACCATCGGCACGCCCGACGATCTCGTCAAGACCATCAAGAACGTGATGCAGGTCTCCGGCGGCGTCGGCGCCGTCATCGGCTTCGTGCACGACTGGGCCAATCCGGAAAACACGCGCCGAAGCTGGGACCTGGTGGCGCGCTACGTCGTGCCGGAGATCAACGGCTACATCGACGGTCTGCGCAGGTCGCAAAAATTCGTGATCGAGAACCGCGCGATCTTCGAGCGCGCGGGCCAGGCCGTGATGGCCAAGATCATGGAGAACGAGAAGGCCGCCGAGGCGCTGAAGGTCACCGGCCCCGGCCGCGTCGCCATTCCCGCCGTCAACGCGCCGGATCTGCAGAAGGAAGCGGCGAAGCGGTAGGGCGCGCTCCATTCGTCGTCCCGGGGCGCACGCAGCGCGAACTATGATGCGCAATTGCGCATCTGAGGACCCATCACCACAGGATGCGGTTTTGCGAAGACTCGGAGTTACCAGCCTCGCACCAACAACTCCTTCCTGTGGCTATGGATCCCCGCCTGCGCGGGGATGACGTCCGGGGCAATTTGCCAGCAACCGTCGCATCATCGCGGCCGGATCGTGCTATGCTCGCGGAGCCAGCCAATCGGAGCAATCGTCATGTCGATGCAGAATGTGGCCGCCCCTGCGCTTTCCTTCACTCCGCCCAGGCGCAACGAGCTGACCCACATTCCCGGTGACGAAGGCTGGCCGATCATCGGCAAGACCTTTCAGGTGCTCGCCGACCCCAAGGGCCATATCGCGGCGAACGGCGCCAAATACGGCCTGGTCTACCGCACGCATTTTTTCGGCGAGACCAATGTCGTGCTGCTCGGGCCCGAGGCCAACGAGCTCGTGCTGTTCGACCAGCAGAAGCTGTTCTCCTCGACCCATGGCTGGGACAAGGTGCTCGGGCTGTTGTTTCCGCGCGGATTGATGCTGCTCGATTTCGAGGAGCATCGCCTGCACCGCAAGGCGCTCTCGGTCGCGTTCAAGTCCGGGCCGATGAAATCCTATCTCGGCGATCTCGACCGCGGCATTTCCGCGCGCGTCGCGCAATGGAAGGCGAAGCCGGGCGAGACGCAGCTTTATCCGGCGATGAAGCAGCTCACGCTCGATCTCGCCGCGGCCTCCTTCCTCGGCGCCGATATCGGGCCCGAGGTCGACGAGATCAACCGCGCCTTCATCGACATGGTGGCCGCCGCCGTCACCCCGATCCGCCGCCCTCTGCCCGGCACCCAGATGGCGCGAGGCGTGAAGGGGCGCAAGCGCATCATCGCCTATTTCCGCGAGCAGATTCCGCTGCGGCGCGGTAATCATGGCGGCGACGATCTGTTCTCGCAGCTCTGCCGCGCCACCCATGAGGACGGCGCGCTGCTGTCGGACCAGGACATCATCGACCATATGAGCTTCCTGATGATGGCCGCGCACGACACGCTGACCTCGTCGCTGACCTCCTTCATCGGCGAGCTCGCCGCCAATCCGGACTGGCAGGAGCGCTTGCGCGCGGAGGTGCTCGCGCTCGGCCTCGCCAAGGGCGCGCCGACCAGCTTCGACGACCTGGAAAAGATGCCGCTGACCGAGATGGCGTTCAAGGAAGCGCTGCGGCTGAGGCCGCCGGTGCCGTCGATGCCGCGCCGCGCGATGCGCGATTTCAGCTTCAAGGGTTTTGCGATCCCCGCCGGCACCGCGATCGGCATCAACCCGCTCTATACCCACCACATGAAGGAGATCTGGCCGGAGCCGGACCGTTTCGATCCCCTGCGCTTCACCGAGGACGCGCAGCGTGGCCGTCACCGTTTCGCCTTCGTGCCGTTCGGAGGCGGCGCGCATATGTGCCTCGGCCTGCATTTCGCCTACATGCAGGCGAAATGTTTCGCGCGGCATTTCCTGGAGAATATCGAGGTATCGCTCGCGCCAGGCTACAAGCCGGACTGGCAGATGTGGCCGATCCCGAAGCCGCGGGACGGGCTGCGGGTGCAGGTGAAGGCGGTTTAGCTTTTCGTGTCCCGGACGCGCGAAGCGCGAGCCGGGACCCAGATGGCCACAGGCAAACTGCGGATGGATGGCCCCGGCTCTGCGGAGCAGCGCTGCGCGCCGCACCGCGTCCGGGGCACGAGACTATCCGCTACGTCCCCTGGTCGAATGCCTTGCGCAGGGCCACATAGCCCTGCTGCTGCTGACTCCAGTTGCGGCCGCCGGTCATGGCGCCGTCGACGACGAGGTCGTGGCCGTTGATGAAGCTGGATCCGTCGCTGGCCAGGAACACTGCCGCCTGGGCGATATCTTCAGGAAGACCCGCGCGCGGGATCGGCTGCGCGGTCTTGTAGACCTCGCGCATCACTGCCGGCGTCTTCTCGGCGGCGTCGGTCGAGAGCCCCAGCGCCTTGCCGAAGATGCCGGTCGCGATCGCGCCGGGCGAGATCGAATTGACGCGAACGTTGGATTCGCCGAGCTCCATCGCCACGCATTTGGTGAGATGGATCACCGCCGCCTTGGCCGCACCATAGACCATCGACGACGAGAAGCCGGCGAGGCGGCCGGCAATGCTGCCATTGTTGATGATGCTGCCGCCGCCCTGCTTCTTCATGTAGGGCGCGGCGTGCTTCATGCCGAGCATGACGCTGCGCACCAGCGTCGCCATCGCCGCATCGAACCGCTCGACCTCGAGGCCCTCGATGCCACCGGTCTGTGCCGGGCCGCCGGCATTGTTGAACAGGCAATCGATCCTGCCGAACTTGTCGACCGCGAGCGCGATCAGCGCCTGCATCTGCGCTTCGACGGTGACGTCGGTCTGACGGAAGACGCAGCTTCCTCCGAGCTGCTTCGCCAGCGCCTCGCCTTCCGGTACGCGTCGACCCGCGATCACAATTTTGGCACCTTCGGCAACGAAGACTTCCGCAGTGCGCAATCCAATGCCGCTCGTCGCCCCCGTGATCACCGCAACCTTGCCGTCCAGCCTGCCCATGGAATGTTCCTGTTTTTGAGTGATTTGATGCCAAATGGCGAATGCCGGCTGCCGCCGTCGCCGCAGCGGTCACTATTCCTGCCCGCTCCCGACAAGGCAAGCTATGCTTGTACGGTCGGCATGCGTAACATCCTTACGGGTCGCTCGTTCGTCGAACGCCTATCGCAACCGGGCAGGGCATGAGGAAGCTGATCGAGGAGTTCCGCAAGGGCTGGCAGGGTGCGGCGCCGCCCTCGCTGGGTCTGAGCATCGGCTTTGCTGTGGTCTGCCTATTGGCTGCAACCCTGGTCCGCTGGGGCCTCGCTCAGGTTCGTCCCGACATCTATTTCACGCCGTACTTCCCGGCCGTGTTCTTTGCTGCGGCCCTGGGCGGATTCCGGATCGGCATCGTGACGGCGCTCGTCGGCGGCGTGCTCGGCGTCACCCTGAACTTCGGCGATGCGTTTGCCGATCGCGCGCGGTTTGTCCTGCTGGCGCTTTACTGGGCCGTGTGCGCGATCGCCATCTGGGGCGTCGAACACTATCGTACCATGCTGGCCGAGCAGCGCCGAATTTCCAGGCGCCTGATCGAAGAAGAGGATTATCGCAAGCTGCTGGTCGAGGAGCTCCAACATCGGCTGAAGAACAAGCTGTCGACGGTGCATGCCGTGGTGCACCAGGTGCTGCACGACCAGCCGCAGGTCTGGGCCCGGGTCGATCCGCGGCTGCGCTCGCTGGCCGCAACCGATGACTTGATTTCGCGGATCGACAAGGCCGGCTGCGACATCCGCGACCTCCTGATCTCCGAGCTCGGGCCCTACGGCCATGTCCGCTTCACGCTCAACGGCGAGCGGCTGTTCCTGCCGCCCAAGCTCGCGGTCACGCTGGCATTGATGTTTCACGAGCTTGCCACCAACGCAGGCAAGTACGGCGCATTCTCCGCGCCGCGCGGTCTGTTGCAGGTGTCATGGACCATCACCGACGACCGCCTGACGATCACCTGGGACGAAACCGAAGGACCGAGCGTGGACAAGGTGTCACAGCCGGGCTTCGGCACCAAGCTGTTGAAATCGGGACTGTCGGCCTTCGACGGCAAGACCGAGATCTCGTATCTGAAAACCGGACTGCATTGCATCATGCAATGTCGAATTCCACGAAGCGAATAGTCCCGCGAGCAAAGCGAAAGCGGAATCGCGCAGCTCGCCCGCTGTTTTGCCGAGCGCGTTGACGCTCCGTTAATGACGATCGCCAGCGCGCGTCGGATCGCCGCAAGTTTTCTCCAAAACACCCCCGTATTTCTCCGGAGCCCTTAACCAAACTTAAGAGGCAACCGCGCAAGATCGCGCCCATTGCAAAGGCGCGCTGAACAACAAGATTCATGGCTTCTATGAACGACAATCAATATTCCGGCGCGACCGAAGCCGAGCTCGGTTTCCTCAAGGAAATCGTTAGAATGCTGCCGGCCGGCCTCACCGTGCAGGACGCGCATGGCGAGCTGCTGCTGGTCAACGATGCCGCCGCCGCGCAGCTCGGCCTGGATGGCAGCCGCCCTTCACCCGATCTGACGCCGCGGCGCGAAGCCTGCCGCCAGGCTCTGAGCGACGGGCGACCGGTCGTGACCGAGGAGGCGCTTCACCTCGGCGCGGCGCGAAAGGTGCTGCTCACGACCCATCGCCCCGTTCGTCTCGACGGACGCGAGCTCCTGATCTCCGCATCCTCCGACATCACCGAGCAGAAGAATTTCGAGGACCAGCTGTTCCGCTCGGCCTATTTCGACGAGTTGACCGGGCTGCCCTCGCGCCGCGTGATCGAGCACCGCGCCAATGCCCTGCTCGCGCGCGACCTCGGCGGCGAACGCTTTGCGCTGGCCTTTCTCGACGTCGACAATTTCAAGCACATCAACGACTATTACGGCCACGCCGTGGGCGACGCGCTGCTGGTCGAGCTGGCGAAGCGGCTCGGACGGGACTTGCGCGATTCCGACATGCTCTCGCGCATCTCGGGCGACGAATTCCTGCTGCTGCTGTCGCCGATTCAGAGCCAGGAGGAAGTCGCCGAATTCATGCAATCGACGCTGGAGCGGCTGACCGCGCCGTTCTTCATTGACAATTCGGAAGTGTTCGCCTCGACCTCGGTCGGCATCAGCCTCTATCCCGACCACGGACGCAGCTTCGAGACGCTGCGGCAGAACGCCGATATCGCGATGTACCGCATCAAGAACAACGGCAAGGGCCTGGCCGCCTTCTTCGATGCCAGCATGGAGCGCGAGGCTCAGGCGCGGATGAAGGTCGAGCAGTCGCTGCGGCTCGCGATCCTTGAAAAGCGATTCTGCTGTGCCTTCCAGTCCAAGGTCGACATCCGCACGCAGGCCGTGAAGGGCATCGAGGCCTTGGTGCGCCTGCGCGACGACGAAGGCGTGATCCAGGCGCCCGGCTCGTTCATCAATCTTGCCGGCGAGCTCGGCCTGATCGACGAGCTGACCCATCTCGTGCTCGCCGAGATCGTCAAGTCGATCGACCTGATCAACGACACGTTCGGCCCGGAAGCGACCATCAGCATCAATGTCGCCGCCAAGCAGGCTGGCAATCCCGAATTCATGCGCAGCTTCGCGCGGGCGCTGGAAGAGACCGGCTTTCCGCAGCGCTTCATGATCGAGGTGACGGAAGACGCCTTCGTCGCCAAGAATCACTTCCAGGCCGAGATCCTGCCGATGTTCCGCAAGCTCGGCGTCGGCATCTCCATCGACGATTTCGGCACCGGCTATTCCTCGCTCTCGGCGCTGGCCGACATCACCGCCGACGAGATCAAGATCGACCGCTCCTTCATCACCGACATCCATAAGCGCCCGCGCAGCCAGGGCATCCTGCGCGCGATCGAATCCTTGAGCGAAGCGCTCGGCATGACGGTGATCGCCGAAGGCCTCGAATCCTACGAGGAGCTGGCTTATCTGCAGGCCGCGACCAAGATCCGCTACGCCCAGGGCTATTATTTCTCCCGGCCGATCTTCCTGGAGGAGCTGAAGCTCGCAACGCCCGCATCGAGCGAGGCGCGGGTCAGTGTCGCAAGCCGCCCGGCGCAGCAGAACCGCCAGGGCTATTCGCGGGCGAGCGGGTACCGGCGGTAGGGGCGAAGGAGCCTCCCGAGGCCCATTTCCCCCTTTGAAATCGCTGGACTTTTGCTAATACACGGGGCGGACCTCCCCGAGGTATCTCATGCCTGCTGCCTCCCCCTCGATCAGCGATCCCGCCTATCTCCGTGCGCGCGCGATGGAGACGCTGTTCGAGCGGCTGGAGAAGCTCTGCGAGGGCGCGATCGCGATCGATCGCTTTGGGCGCGTCGTCTACGTCAACGAGAAATATCTTGCCGCGCTCGGTCTCGACCATGCCAGCGAGGCGATCGGCCGGCCGATCGAGGAGGTCATCCCGAACAGCCTGATGCGCAAGGTCGCCGAAACCGGCGAGCCGATCCTGCTCGACATCATGGAGCTCGGCGGCGAGCAGCTCGTCGTCACCCGCATGCCGATCGAGGACGAGAACGGAGTGGTGATCGGCGCGATCGGCTTCGTGCTCTATGATCATCTCGAAAGCCTGAAGCCCCTGCTCGCCCGCGTCGCCCAGCTCGAGAGCGATTTGCGGCTGGCGCGGCGGCAATTGTCCAACGCCCGCGCGGCGCGCTTCACCTTCGCCGATTTCGTCGGCACGAATCCTGCCATCGCGCGCGCCAAGGAGATCGCCAGCCGCGCCGCGCGGCAGAGCGTCACCGTCCTGCTTACCGGCGAGACCGGGACGGGCAAGGAGATGCTGGCACAGGCGATCCACAACGCCTCCTCGCGCGCCGATAAGCCGTTCGTCAGCGTCAATGTCGCCGCCATCCCGGAGACGCTGATCGAGTCGGAGTTCTTCGGCACTGCGCCGGGCGCCTATACCGGCGCCGACCGACGGGGACGCGAGGGCAAATTCCGCATTGCCGACGGCGGCACGCTGTTTCTCGACGAGATCGGCGAGATGCCGCTGCAGCTGCAAGCGAAACTCCTGCGGGTGCTCCAGGAGCGCGAGATCGAGCCGCTCGGCTCGGACAGGATCACCAGGGTCGACGTCCGCGTCATCGCCGCGACCAATGTGGACCTGCGCAAGCGTGTCAGCGACGGCGCGTTTCGCGCCGACCTCTACTACCGCCTCAACGTGCTCTCGGTCGACCTGCCGCCGCTGCGTCAATGCCTCGACGATCTCCCCGAGATCTGCGCCCGGCTGCTCGACGACATCAGCGCGTCGGGCGATTACGTCAAGGCGAAGATCACGCCGAGCGCGCTCGCCGCGCTCGCCCGCTACGATTGGCCGGGCAATGTCCGCGAGCTCCGCAACATCCTCGAACGCGCGCTGATCCTCAGCGATTCCGGCCGGCTGACGGCAGAGGATGTCGCCCGCATTCTCCCTGTCGGCACCGAGGTCAGGCTTGCACCGGCCGAGCGCCCGGCCGGATTGGTGGTGCCCTATGCCGAAGCCGAGGCCGAGTTCGAGAAGCACACGCTCGAACAGGCGCTCGCCGCCAGCAACGGCCAGATCGCCGAGGCCGCCAGGATGCTGCGGATCTCGCGCGCGACCTTCTACAAGAAGCTCGCCAAGTTCGGCCTCGCCTCGGGATCGACGCCCGTCTGAGTTTCGAGACACGGGACTGTCCGGAGTCTCGGATTCCGGACACCGCACCCGGCCGCCATTCCGGGACAGATTGCATGCAGTTGCCGCGGATTGCAGCGGTTTTGCGCGAAGTTGCGGGATCTGGCGCGGACCTTGCTCTCCGCTTTGCCGTCTTTCATTCGCGAGGGGCAACCTGTTCCGGGGCAGCTCTCCGCGATAAGATCAAGTACAACAAGGCCTGCGGTCCAGGGAGCGGGAGGAACGCCGTGAGCCATCATCCAGCCGGGGCCGGCGGCTTCATCAACATCAGCCAGAATGCCAGGGAAGCCGTCTTCGTCGGTCCGTTCGGTGGCGCGCAAGCAGCGCACGCTTTATGTCACCGAGCGCTGCGTGTTCGGTCTCCGGACGGCCGGGCTCGATCTCGTCGCCGCGCAAAGCGAGCCAGGCTCAAACTGATGCATGCTCACGCGCAAGCGCACTCCGCCGGAAGGTTCAATTGCAATGTTCGTAACGTTGTGCAAATCGCTGTTGGCAGAAACTTTTAAATCAGGAGGGACCATCGTGCGTCGATCACTCATCTTAACAACAACCATCCTCGCGCTCGGCGCGGGCACCTCCGCACTCGCCGACGATCTCAAGATCGCACTGATCTACGGCAAGACCGGTCCGCTCGAAGCCTACGCCAAGCAGACCGAGACCGGCCTGAAGATGGGTCTCGAATACGCCACCAAGGGCAGCATGACGCTCGACGGCCGCAAGATCGTCATCATCACCAAGGACGACCAGGGCAAGCCCGACCTCGCCAAAGCCGCGCTCGCGGAAGCCTATCAGGACGACAAGGCCGACATCGCGATCGGCACGACCTCGTCGGCCGCCGCGCTCGCCATTCTTCCCGTCGCCGAGGAGAACAAGAAGATCCTGATCGTCGAGCCCGCGGTCGCGGACCAGATCACCGGCGAGAAGTGGAATCGCTACATCTTCCGCACCGCGCGCAACTCCTCGCAGGACGCGATCTCCAACGCGGTCGCGATCGGCAAGCAAGGCGTGACGGTCGCAACTCTGGCCCAGGACTACGCCTTCGGCCGCGATGGCGTCGCCGCGTTCAAGGAGGCGCTCGCCAAGACCGGCGCGACGCTGGCGGCAGAAGAATATGCCCCGACCTCGACCACCGACTTCACCGCGGTCGGCCAGCGCCTGTTTGACGCGCTGAAGGACAAGCCCGGCCGCAAGGTGATCTGGGTGATCTGGGCCGGCGCCGGCAATCCGCTGGCCAAGCTCCAGGACATGGACCCGAAGCGCTATGGCATCGAGCTCTCCACCGGCGGCAACATCCTGCCGGCGCTCGCCGCCTATAAGGGCCTGCCCGGCATGGAGGGCGCGACCTATTACTTCTACGAGATCCCGAAGAACCCGGTGAACGACTGGCTGGTCGCCGAGCACCAGAAGCGCTTCAACGCGCCGCCGGACTTCTTCACCGCGGGCGGCTTTGCGGCTGCGATGTCCGTCGTCGCCGCCGTCACCAAGGCGAAGTCGACCGACACCGAGAAGCTGATCAGCGCGATGGAGGGCCTGGAGTTCGACACGCCGAAGGGCAAGATGGTGTTTCGCAAGGAAGACCATCAGGCGCTGCAGAGCATGTATCACTTCAAGGTCAAGGTCGATCCGAACGTCGCCTGGGCCGTGCTCGAGCCGGTGCGCGAGCTGAAGATCGAGGACATGGACGTTCCGATCAAGAACAAGCGGTGAGTTGGCCCGTGTTGCACGCGCTGCCCTCTTGCTTCACCTCTCCCGCTTGCGGGAGAGGCCGGGAAAGGGCTCTTTCCTCTTGGGGATTGTCCCATTGCGGAGACACCCTCTCCCCGACCCTCCCCCGCAAGCGGGGGAGGGAGCGCAGCGTGCCGGCGGCTAAATCCTCGTCCTCATCATTTGCCTGACACCCATGCCGCTCACCCTCGAAACCCGCGACCTCACCATCCGCTTCGGCGGCCATGTCGCGGTCAACAACGTCTCCTGCACGTTTCGCCCGGGCGAGCTGACCGCCATCGTCGGGCCGAACGGCGCCGGCAAGACCACCTATTTCAATCTGATCTCGGGCCAGCTGCGGGCATCCGGCGGCAGCATCCTGTTCGACGGCGCCGATATCACCGAGCATTCCGCCCCGATGCGGACCCGTGCGGGCCTCGGACGTGCGTTCCAGCTCACCAACCTGTTCCCGAACCTCTCAGTGGAAGAGAACGTCCGCCTCGCGGTGCAGGCGGCGAATGGCACGCATTACGACATGCTGCGCCCCTGGATGGTGCGCCGCGACCTGATCGCGCGGGCCGACGCCATTCTCGACCAGGTCGCGCTCGGCAATCGCCGCGGCGTCACTGCGACCGCGCTGTCGCATGGCGACCAGCGCAAGCTCGAGGTCGCGCTGATGATCGCACTGGAGCCAAAAGTCTTCATGTTCGACGAACCGACCGCCGGCATGAGCATCGACGAGGTGCCTGTCGTGCTCAACCTGATCGCGCAGCTCAAGCAGGACAAGAGCAAGATCATCCTGCTTGTCGAGCACAAGATGGACGTGGTGCGATCGCTCGCCGACCGGATCATCGTGCTGCATAACGGCCAGCTGGTCGCGGACGGCGTACCTGCCGAGGTGATCGCCTCGCCGATCGTGCAGGAAGCCTATCTCGGTGTCGCGCCCAAAAACGCCGCAGGAAGCGCAGCATGAGCGATCTCCTCAACCTCTCCGGCGTGCACACCCATATCGGCCGCTATCACATCCTCCAGGGCATCGATCTCGCCGTTCCGCAAGGACAGGTCACGATGCTGCTCGGCCGCAACGGCGCCGGCAAGACCACGACGCTGCGCACCATCATGGGGCTGTGGCAGGCTACAAGAGGCGAGATCACTCTGGCCGGGACCCGCATCGAGAGCCTTGCGACGCCCGACATCGCGCGGCTCGGCGTCGGCTACGTTCCGGAGAGCATGGCGGTGTTCTCCGACCTCACGGTGAAGGAGAACATGGTGCTGGCCGCGCGCGACGCGCCGGTCGACGATAAGCAGCTGGAGTGGATCTTCGGCTTCTTCCCGGCGCTGCGCCGCTTCTGGCTATCGCGCGCGGGAAGCCTCTCGGGCGGGCAGAAGCAGATGTTGTCCATCGCCCGCGCGATCGTCGAGCCGCGCAAGCTGCTTTTGATCGACGAGCCGACCAAGGGCCTCGCACCCGCCATCGTGATGGCGTTGATCGAGTGCCTGAAGGAGATCAAGCGCAAGGGCGCCACGATCCTCATGGTCGAGCAGAATTTCTTTGCCGCCCGCGAGCTCGGCGACAACGTGCTCGTGATGGACAACGGCACCATCGTCCATCGCGGCGAGATGGCGGCGCTTGCCGCCGACGTGCCGCTGCAGGAGCGGCTGCTCGGCCTGAGCCTGGAGACGCATCAGTGACAGACCTTGCCGCAACCGATCCGCTGCCGAAGCCGAAGCGCGACATCGCGCCGATCCTGCTGCCGCTCGCGCTCGCGCTGCTGATGATCCCGCTGATCGGGTCGACCTCGTCCTGGCTGACGTTGACCGTCGCGAGCCTTGCCATGGGCATGATGATCTTCATCATGGCCTCAGGGCTGACGCTGGTGTTCGGCCTGATGGACGTGCTCAATTTCGGCCACGGCGCCTTCATCGCGGTCGGCGCCTATGTCGCGACCCTGGTGCTGGCGCCGTTCGCGGCCTCCATCCAGGCGGATTCGCTCTGGACGAATCTGGCGGTGCTGGGCCCGGCCGCGCTGCTGTCAATGGCGGTGTCGGGCGCGCTCGGCCTCGTTGTCGAGCGCGTGCTGATCCTTCCCGTCTACGGCCAGCACCTGAAGCAGATCCTGATGACGACCGGCGGCCTCATTGTTGCGGAACAGACGCTCTATGCGCTGTGGGGACCGCAGATCATCCCGATGCCGCTGCCGGCCTCGCTGCGCGGCTCGTTCATCATCGGCGACGTCGCGATCGCCAAGTACCGCGTGCTGGCGATGCTGATCGGGCTTTCCGTCTTCATCGCGATCCAGCTCGTGCTCAACCGCACCAAGCTCGGCCTCCTGATCCGCGCCGGCGTCGAGAACCGCGAGATGGTCGAGGCGCTCGGCTATCGCATCCGCCGCCTGTTCCTCGGCGTGTTCATGACGGGATCGGCGCTGGCCGGCCTCGGCGGCGTGATGTGGGCGCTCTACCGCGAGCAGGTCCACGCCTCCATGAGCGACGACCTCACCGTCTTGATCTTCATCGTCGTCATCATCGGCGGGCTGGGATCGATCGGCGGCTGCTTCATCGGCGCTATCCTCGTCGCAATGGTCGCCAATTACGGCGGCTTCCTGGTGCCCAAGCTCGCTCTCGTCTCCAACATCCTGCTGATGGTCGCCATTCTGATGTGGCGACCGCGCGGCCTCTATGCGGTGACCAGCCGATGATGATCCTCTCGGGCGATCCGCCGAAGAGCCGCGTGCTCACGCTTGTTCTCGTCGTCATCATCCTGGCGCTGGCGGCGACGCCGTTCCTGTTTCCGGGCGCCAAGGCGCTGAACGTCGCGGCCAAGATCTGCGTGTTTGCAGCCCTCGTCGCCTCCTACGACCTCCTGCTCGGCTATACCGGCTCGGTGTCGTTCGCCCACACCATGTTCTACGGCATCGGCAGCTACGCGATCGCGATCGCGCTGTACGGCATGGGCCCGAACTGGGCCGCGGTCGCCACCGGCATCGTCGTCGGCCTGCCGCTCGCAGCCCTGCTTGCGCTCGCCATCGGGCTGTTCTCGCTGCGGGTCGCGGCGATCTTCTTCGCCATGATCACGCTCGCCGTCGCCTCGGCCTTCCAGGTGCTGGCCTCCCAGCTGTCCTGGCTCACCGGCGGCGAGGACGGGCGCAGCTTCCAGCTGCCGGAGCTGTTGCGCCCCGGCACGGTGCTGATCTCCAAGAACCTGTTCGGCTTCGAGATCAACGGCCGCATCCTGACCTTCTACCTGGTGTTCGCGATCTCAGGCCTGATGATTCTCGCTCTGCTCCGCGTGGTGAACTCGCCGTTCGGGCGCGTGCTGCAGGCGATCCGCGAGAATCGCTTTCGCGCCGAGGCGCTCGGCTTCCGCACCGTGTTCCACCTGACCTACGCCAACTGCCTCGCCGCCCTCGTCGCCGCCAGCGCCGGCATCCTGAATGCGCTGTGGCTGCGCTATGCCGGTCCCGACACCTCGCTCAGCTTCTCCATCATGCTGGACATCCTGCTGATGGTGGTGATCGGCGGCATGGGCACGATCTACGGCGCCATCATCGGCGCCACCATCTTCATCCTCGCCCAGAACTATCTGCAATCGCTGATGGGCGTCGCCTCCAAGGCGGCGGACGAAGCCGGGCTGCCGCTGCTGCCCGGGCTGTTGCACCCTGACCGCTGGCTGCTGTGGCTCGGGCTGCTGTTCATCGCCAGCGTCTATTTCTTCCCGACCGGCGTGGTCGGACGTCTGCGCCATGGCGGCGGCAAGAAGACCGCCGGCTCCTCGCATTAACGAATGATTCACGATGCGGCGCCGCGCGTGACCCAACCGTCGCGTGCGATGGGCGCAGTGCTGGCTGTGGACGCAATCAGACCAGCCGGATTAATGCTCAGGTAACTGGTTTTCCTAAGGTTTGCGCCATTTGTGCGGTGTATTCCTGTTCCTCCAGTGAGGGGGAATGCGCCAGGTCTTTGCCAGGGTTGCAGCCGGAATGTCTCTAGCCGCGAGGAACGGCTGGGAGGCCTTGGCGCGGCGTGGTCCCGTCCTGTGGCTGACCCTGTGCGGCGTGTTTCTGGTCGCGGGAATCTTCATCGCCACGGCCATCGCCGTCGGCGAGTTTCGCGAGCGGACCCTCGCCAACCGCGAACGCGAGCTTGAAAACACGGTGAAGCTGATCGCGCGGCATTTCGATCAGCAATTCGAAGATTCCGACGTCGTCGCCGCCGACCTGATTGGGCAGATGAACCTGCCGGAGATCACCTCGCCTGCGATGTTCCGTGAGCGCATGTCCGGGCCTGCGCCAAACCAGATGCTGCGCAGCAAGATCAGCTCCGTGTCGTATCTCGGCGACATCGCGATCTACGATGCCGAGGGCGATCTGATCAACTGGTCGCGGGCCCAGCCGCTGCCCAAGATCAACATCTCCGCGCGCGGCTATTTCCAGTCGTTCAAATTCAACCCGGCGGCCGAGCCGGTCATCCTGGAATCGGTCCGCAGCCTCATCATCGGCAAATGGACCACGGTCGTCGCACGCCGGCTGCGCGGCGCGGACGGCACATTCCTTGGCGCCATGGTGCGGCGGATCGACCCGAACAGCTATCAGCAATATTTCGCATCGGTCGCGCTCGCCGACGGCACGGCCATTTCGCTCCTCGATCGCGAGGGCAAGTTGCTGGCGCGCTATCCGCATAACGAGGAGCTGATCGGGCGGAATTTCAAGGACGGGCCGCTGATGCAGAAAGTGCTGGCCGAAGGCGGTCAGCAGACGCTGCGCGGCAAGAGCCCCGTCACCGGCGAGGAGCGGCTCGGATCGGCCGCGTCGCTGACGCATTTTCCGCTGGTCATCATCGCCACCAACACCACGGCAGCGGCACTTGCGGACTGGCGCCAGCAGACCGGCCTCCTGGTGATGACCGCGATGCTCTCGGCCGCAATCATCGCGATGATCCTCTATCTGATCATTCGCCAGATCAACCGGCAGAACCGGGAGGCCCAGCAGCGGATCGAGGCGGAGCGGCTGCGGCTCGACACCGCCCTCAACAACATGTCGCAGGGGCTGGTCCTGTACGACGCGAGCGGCACCATCGTCACCTGCAACCGCCGCTACGCCGACATGTTCGGCCTGTCGCACGACGTCATCAAGCCCGGCTGTCACATCCGCGAGGCGATGTATCATCGCAAGGAGCGCGGCGTGTTCGACGGCGACGTCGAGGCGTTTTGCGCCGAGGTCATGAGGGTCGTCGCCGAAGGCACGGTCTCGACGCTGACCCATCAACTGGCCGACGGCCGCGCCTTCCAGGTCATCAACACGCCGCTCGCACAGGGCGGATGGGTCGCCACGATCGAGGAGATCACCGAGCGTCGCAAGCTCGAACAGGAGCGCGACCGCAACTACACCTTCCTGCGCGAGATCATCGACCATATCCCCTCGCAGATCACCGTGAAGGACGCCCGGACCCGGCAATACCTCTTGCTCAACGTCGTCGCCGAACAGCTGTTCGGTCACTCCCGCCAGGACGTCGTCGGCAAGACCGCCTTCGACATCTTCCCCGAGGCGGCCGCTGCCCACATCACCGAGGACGACAGCAAGGCGCTGGCATCGGCCAAGGGATTGTTCAAGGACGAGCACGCCTGGCAGATGCCCGGCATGGGCCTGCGCTACATTACCTCGACCCGGATCGGCCTCCGCGATGAAGCCGGCGAACCGCGCTACCTCATTCACGTCATCGACGACGTCACCGAGCGCCGGCGTGCCGACGAGAAGATCGCGCATATGGCGCATTACGATGCGCTGACCGACCTGCCGAACCGCACGCTGTTCCGCGAGCAGATCGAACACCAGCTTGCGCATGTCGCGGACGGCTGCCAGTTCGCGCTGCTCTACATCGATGTCGACGAATTCAAGGGCATCAACGATTCGCTCGGCCACCACGTCGGGGACGAGCTGTTGAAGGCGATCGCGGCCCGGCTGCGCGGTTGCCTGACGCAGGGCGACCTGATCGCGCGGCTCGGCGGCGACGAGTTCGCGGTGATCCAGACCGGGATCCAGTCCCCCGCGGACGTGCTGTCCTTCGTGACGAAAATCTACCAGGCGATTCGCCAGCCCTATCATTGCCTCGGCCACCAGCTCTCGACCGACGCCAGCATCGGCATTGCGCTGGCACCGCAGGACGGCGCCGATCTCGATCAGCTGATCAAGAACGCCGACCTCGCGATGTACGGCGCCAAGGCCGAGGGCCGCCGCACCCACCGCTTCTTCGAGCCGGCGATGGACGCCAGCGCCAAGGCGCGCCTCAGCATGGAGCAGGATTTGCGCCAGGCCCTGGTGAACGGCGGCTTCGAGATCCATTATCAGCCGCTGGTCGACCTGCGCACCAACGAGGTGTCGGGCTGCGAGGCGCTGCTGCGCTGGCGCCATCCCGAGCGCGGCATGGTGTCGCCGGCCGAGTTCATTCCGGTCGCCGAGGACACCGGCCTGATCAATGAGCTCGGCGACTGGGTGCTGCGCATGGCCTGCAACGAGGCCGCGACCTGGCCGGCGCATGTGCGCGTCGCGGTCAACGTCTCGCCCGTGCAGCTCAAATGCGACACGCTGGCGCTGCGGATCGCGGGCGCGCTCGCCGCCTCCGGGCTCGACCCGCGGCGGCTCGAGCTCGAGATCACCGAGGCCGTGCTGATCCGCGACGACGAGGCGGCGCTCTCGATCCTGCACCAGTTGCGGTCGATCGGCGTGCGCATCGCGCTCGACGATTTCGGCACCGGCTATTCCTCGCTGAGCTATTTGAAGCGCTTCCCGTTCGACAAGATCAAGATCGACCGCTGCTTTGTCGCCGACATCGCCGAGGCCACCGGCTCGCCGGTCATCGTGCAGGCGGTGGTGAACATCGCGGCCGCCAGCAGCATGACCACGGTCGCCGAGGGCGTCGAGACCGAGGCGCAGCGCGACATGCTGCGCGCGCTCGGCTGCACGCAGATGCAGGGCTATCTGTTCAGCGCACCGAAGCCGGCCAGCGAGGTGCGCAAGCTGTTCGGCGCCGGCGATGGCTCGCCCGGGGCCTTGCCCGTGGCTGCGGTGGCCTGATGGCGAAGTCGCGCAAGACGGCTCCGAAGACGTTCGATGTCGCCGATTCCTACGCGGTGCGGCTGATGCAGCACCTCGTGGTGCCGACCTTCGTGATCGACCCGAAGCGCCGCGTCGTGATCTGGAACAGGGCTTGCGAGCGGCTGACCGGCGTCGGAGCCGCCGAGGTGATCGGCACCAGCAAGCACTGGCAGGCGTTCTACGGGACGAAGCGCCCCTGCCTTGCCGACCTCGTCGCGCTCGACCGGCCCGAGCAGCTGCCGGAGTACTATTCGGAATACGCCGCGCGCGGCCACAACGGGCTCGGCTTCTCCGCGGAGAACTGGTGCGTGATGCCCAAGCTCGGCAGCCAGCTCTATCTCGCCATCGACGCCGGCCCGATCCACGACGAGGCCGGCAATTTGATCGCGGTGGTGGAGACGCTGCGCGACCTCACCGACCAGAAGCGCGCCGAGATGGCGCTGAAGGAGCTCGCCACCAAGGACGGGCTCACTGGCCTGGCGAACCGCCGCGCCTTCGACCAGATGCTGCTCGGCGAATGGGCCCGCGCCCAGCGCACGCAGAAGCCGCTGGCGCTGTTGTTCGTCGACGTCGACCATTTCAAGCTGTTCAACGACCAGCACGGCCATCAGAGCGGCGACGAGTGCCTGCGCGCGGTGGCCGCCGTCGTCGACCGGCACGCGGTGCGCCCGCTCGACCTCGCCAGCCGCTATGGCGGCGAGGAGTTCGCGCTGATCCTCCCCGACATGGATTGCGACCGCGCCTGCATGGTGGCCGAGGAGATCCGCTGCGCCGTGATGGCCTTGGCGATCGCCCACGGCGCGATCGGCGCCGGCGACCACGTCACCCTCAGCGTCGGTGTCGCCAGCCATATTCCTGACGGGACCGACGGCGGCCCCGACCGGCTGCTCGGCGCCGCCGACGAGGCGCTCTATGTCGCCAAACGCCTCGGCCGCAACCGCGTCATCTGCGCCGATCGGATTTTGGCCGAATTCGCCGCCCTGGACGGCAAGCCGGTTCCGGCCCCCGTCAGGCGCAAATCGGCCTGAACGCGCTGCGGCGAGAAGCGGTTGCCCGCCCCGCGCCAATCGGCTAATGAACGTTCCACTTGCACCCGTAGCTCAGCTGGATAGAGCGTTGCCCTCCGAAGGCAAAGGTCACACGTTCGAATCGTGTCGGGTGCGCCATTCGCCAGCGTCTACACGCCGGCGCTCACGTCAGCATCGCAACAATCGCCTGGATCTGATCCGACGCGGCCGTCACCAGGCCGTCATATGACGTCTGGCCGTGTGCGGCGGCCTTCAGGATGCATTCCGCCACCGCCGCTTTCAAGCCGAAGACCGACTGATCGGCCGGCACGCTCGCCATCACGGTCTCCAGTGCTTTGCGCATCGTGTGAATGAGCTCGGAGCTGTATTGCATGGACTGTCCTCCGCGGGCTCATATGGAAGCACATGCTCCGCCGTGCCACTCACAAGCGTGAGATTGTTTGTTGAATCCACCCGGATTGAGCGTCTCAATTGAAACGCCAGATCGCCGCATTGAGCGAATCCGACACGATGCCTGGGGCAGCCGCGCCCGCGTGCAAGATCATCCACACCGGCGCGAGCCCGATCGGGGCAGACCTCAGCCCGTTCCGCGGTTGAGGAATTAATGCGGGCGCGCTAAAGGCGAGCGGCGCGCGCGCGGATCCGCAGTCGGACGAACCGCCGCCAACGGATCCAGCACTTGGTTACAAAGCTATCCCATCGACGCGACATTGACGGGCTCCGGGCGATCGCCGTCCTGAGCGTGTTCTTCTATCACCTGGACGTTCCGTCGTTCGGCGGCGGCTTTGTCGGGGTCGACCTGTTTTTCGTCGTGTCCGGCTATCTGATCTCTCGGATCATCCTCAGCGAGGCTGATCGCGGCGAGTTTTCGTTCCAGCGATTTTACGAGCGCCGCATCCGGCGCCTCTTTCCCGCAGCGATCGTCACCATCATCGGCATCTTGGCCGTCGGCGGCCTCTGGTTCTCTCCGGAGCTTTTCAAGGGCCTCGCTCAAGACGTCGTGGCTACGCTGGTATCGGTCTCGAATTTCTACTTCTGGCGCGGCAGCCACGCCTATTTTGCCAGCTCGACCGATCCCAGCCCCGTGCTTCACTTCTGGTCGCTGGCCGTCGAGGAGCAATTCTATCTGTTTTGGCCCATGTTCATTCTGCTGGGGCGCCGATTGTTCGGTCGCGCACTGCCTTTGCTCATTCTTGGCATTGCAATCCTTTCGCTTGGCGTCGCGCAAGCGACACTCGCAACCGACAGCTCGGGTGCATTCTACCTGCCGACCTGTCGCGCCTTCGAATTTGCGATCGGAGCCCTGGTCATCTTTGCGGAGCAGAGGCTGACCTTCTCGGCCGGAGCGCGCTCGCTGCTGGCTGCCGCCGGATTCGCCTTGATCGCCTACGCGGTCGTCAGCTTTGACAATGCGACCTCCTTCCCTGGCGCGACGGCCCTCGTCCCATGCCTGGGTGCAGCCTGCGTGATTTTGGCGGGCGACCGTCACGTCCTTTCACCGGTCCTGACCAATCCGCTGGCTGCGGGGATCGGGCTGGTGTCCTACTCGCTCTACCTCGTGCACTGGCCCTTGATCGTCTACGCGGGCTACATCCTCGGCGATGACGCCAAGTCGGTTGCGGTGAAAGTGTTGATCGTCGCCCTCGCGATGGCGCTGGCCGCGCTGATGTATCGGCTGATCGAACAGCCGTATCGCGCGGGCCGCTCGTCGCTGCTGCGAGTCGCCGTCCCCGCCACCGCGACGATCGTCGCGCTCGCGGTTGTCGCATTTGTGGCCAACCGCCAAGATGGCTGGCCATGGCGGCTTCCGGCAGAGGCCCGCGAGATCGCCGACCTGCAGCGATTCGGCTTCTGGCCGTGTGCCAAGAGCGCACAATCTAAATGTGCCTTCGGTTCGTTGAGCGATCCCGTTGGGGTGCAAGTGCTCGGCGACTCCTTCGCCGAACATTACGTCGCAGCGCTGGACCCGGCGGCGAAGCACGCCGCCGTCCGGGGAGAGGCCTATACGGCCGAAGGCTGTCCGTTGCTCGTCGGCCTCGTGCGAACGGCTTTCGACGGCTCGCAGGACTGCAAACGCCAGCGCGATAACTACCTCGCCGCGATCAGACAGAACCAGGCTCCAATCGTGCTCAGTCAGTCCTGGATGACCTACGGCAATGCGCTCCGCAACGAGCTCGCGCCGGAGGTCGATGCTCCGGCTCTGCAGGTCTGGCGGACCGGCATCGAGAACACGATCCGTGAGTTGGGCGGCAGCGGACGGCGCATCCTGATCATAGCGCCCGGAGTCGAGCCGGGCTGCCGCAGTCCGATGTCCCGCTTCGCACCGGGGCCCCTCTGGCACGCACCAAGCAAGCCCTGTCCCACTGTGCCTCTCGATCGCGTGCAGGCCGACAATCGCGAATTCTATGCCATGCTCGAGGCGATCCGGAGCCGCTACCCGAACCAGGTCTTTCTGCTCTATCCGGAACGTTATTTGTGCGGCGAAGCCGAGTGTCCGACCGCCATGAACGGCCTCTGGCTCTATTGGGACGTCAATCACCTCACGGTCGCAGGTGCGCAGCGCGTTGGCGACGGAGCCTCAAACCAGCTCCTTGAGTTCATCCGCGGGCACTGAACGGAACTGACGAGCGCCTTTCTTCACAAGCTGAGATGGCTTCTGACCCTGACTCGATTGTGCAGCTCAATTCAGCCGCCAGACCGACGGAAGCATCCCCTTAGCTCGCGCATCCGCCCACGCGATTGTATCATCTTGCCATGAGCGAATCCGACCCGACGACCGGCGTGCCCTCGCCGGTCCGCAAGATCATCCATATCGACATGGATGCGTTCTATGCGTCGGTGGAGCAGCGCGACGATCCGGAGCTGCGCGGCAAGCCGGTTGCGGTCGGCGGCTCCGCGGAGCGCGGCGTCGTTGCGGCTGCGAGCTACGAGGCTCGCAGGTTCGGCGTCCGCTCGGCCATGCCGTCCGTGACGGCGAAGCGGCAATGCCCCGATCTGATTTTCGTCAGGCCGCGCTTCGAGGTCTACAAGGCAATCTCCAGGCAAATCCGCGACATCTTCGCCGAACACACGCCCGTCATCGAGCCGCTGTCGCTGGACGAAGCCTATCTCGACGTGACGGAGAACCTGCAAGGCATCCCGCTGGCGCGGGACATCGCGCTTCAGATCCGCGCAAAGATCAAGGCCGAGACCGGCCTCACCGCGTCGGCGGGCATCTCCTACAACAAGTTCCTGGCCAAGCTCGCGTCCGACCATCGCAAGCCCAATGGCCAGTTCGTGATCTCGCCGGAGATGGGACCGGCCTTCGTCGAGACGCTGCCGGTCGGCAAATTCCACGGCATCGGTCCGGCGACCGCTGCGAAGATGAACGCGCTCGGCCTGTTCACCGGCCGCGACATCCGCAACCAGTCGCTGGAGTTCATGAACGCGAATTTCGGCAAGTCGGGCGCTTATTATTACTGGATATCACGCGGCGTCGACGAACGGCCGGTGCGCGCCAACCGGATTCGCAAATCCGTCGGCGCGGAGAACACGTTCTCGACCGACCTCGATGCGTTCGACGCCCTTGTCGCCGAGCTCAGGCCGCTCGTCGACAAGGTCTGGCGGCATTGCGAGGCGACCGGCAATCGCGGCCGCACCGTCACCCTGAAGATCAAGTTTGCCGATTTCGAGATCATCACGCGCAGCCGATCCGTCGCGGCGGCGATTGCCGGACGCGACGATCTGGAGCGGCTGGCCTGCGGGCTGCTCGAAGCCGAGATGCCGCTGCCCAAGCGCGTCAGGCTGCTGGGGGTCTCGCTGTCCTCGCTCCACGCCGTGGGCGAGTCGGAGCCGCAGCTGACGCTGGGCATCTGAACGCGGCTCGAGCCCTCGTCGGCGACAGAGCGTACCGAGCGCGACGAACGGTGGCGGATCTTCCAATCCGCCACCGTTGGGGGTCGACCGCGCTCGGGGCCGCTCAATGCTTCATGTGCTCGAACACCACGATCACGCCGGTCGGTTCGGGCTCATGCGCCATCAGGCGCGTCAGGTCGGAATCGCCCCAATCGGCGAGGCTGACGACTTCACCACTCTCGCGATCGGCCGCCAGCGACGCCGTGGGCTCGAGGACCTTGAGGCCCATCTCGTCGACGAAAAAAGTGTGCTCGCCGAACATGCTGTTGAGCTGCGGCATCGCCGGATGTTCGTCGGGCAGCACCTGAGCGCCGAGCTGGTTGACGGTCTGCTTCACCTGTTCAGATGTGAGCTTCATGAGCTGCTCCGTTGCTGGATGGGGTTGTCATCGAGCCGGGCGGGAGCGAGCATTCCCTGCGCCCTTGTGCACCTGGCTCAGAGTCCCGAACAGGTGCTGCGGACAAATGTTCCTGCGAAATGTATTTCGTGATCGCGGGTTTCATCGGCCGCGTTCGCAGCACAAGATCGCCACAGGATGCACACGATCTGTCCGTGAGCGCACTAATCTGCCGCTTCGACAATCCGGATGTCGCGGTCAACGCCGTCTCCGAGCAGGTCGTGGGCGGCCTGGTAGGCCGGGCTTGCATACGCCGCCTTGGCGCGTTCGACGCTGTCGAACTCAATGAGAACGACACGCTCGATCTGGCCGAGCTCGAAGGCCGCAGCCGGCATTCCACGCGCGAGCACACGGCCGCCGGCCGCTTCGATGGCCGGACGCGACAGTTTGGCATAAGCCGCCATGGCATCGGGATTCCTGATCGCGCGGTAGGTGGCAACCCAATAGGCTTTAGCCATTCTTGTTCTCCTGATTTTCAGCGAACATCTACTCGCCGTTGTTCTCGCCGACCGACAGCGCGCAGATGCGTGACAGATATGTGTACGGCAAGCCGGTCTCCTCGGCCCAGGCGTTGAACTGCGCCTGCACCTTGGCGAGATCGCCCTTCGACTTGACCTCCTCCGCGATGTCGAGACCGGCATCGCGCAGGCAGGCCACGACGTCCTTCGATGTCACGAAGCCGTCCCAGCCGACGAAACGCAGCAGCATCTGGCCGGTGTTGCCGCCCAGCCGGCTGCCGCGCTTGGTGAGAAGGTCGAGCAGGCCGATCTCGTCGGACGACGGCCACTTCGCCAGAAACTTGCCGAAGCTGCCGTGCTCCTTCGCGATCTCCTGCACGAAAGCGGCGTTGTCGCGCACCGACATGATCTTGGCGCCGTTGCGCACGATGCGCGCGTCGCCCAGCAGGGCTTCCCAATAGTCTTCGGGCTGGAAGCTGAGCTTGGCGGGCTGGAAATGCAGGAAGGCCTGTTCAAAGCCGTCCCATTTCAAATCGATCACGCTCCAGGCGAAGCCGGCGCAGAACACCCGCTTGGTCATTTCGGCGAGGATACGATCGTCGCCGAGCTTGGCCAGCCGCTTGAGGTCCGGCTTGGCCGGCATCAATTTATCCAGCGCCTTGGGCCCGCCCTTGCGCTTCTCGGCGCGGGCGCGAATGGTCTTGAAGGGGGTCATGTGAACACGGGTGTTGAGGGCAGGCCACGACACCAGAATTCGGCGACCCGGTCCAGCCCCCGCATTGCCGCCCCTTGCGCTCTGCGGCGGGACGCAGCATGCTGTCGCTTATTGGATTGACGCAAAGGAGCGGCCGGGCTGGTCTGCTTCTTGCTTTATGCCGTTTTTGGAATTCCCTGACATTTTGATCTCTCGCCGTCGGATTTTCCATGCGCTGCCTGGTCGTGGCCGACCTGCACTATTCGCTGCCTCAGCTCGACTGGCTGGTCAGCGCGGCGCCGCAATTCGACCTCGTGATCTTCGCCGGCGACGCGCTCGACATCGGCTCGATGGTGGATTTCCGCGCCCAGATCGTGGTGGTGAAGAAGTATCTCGCGCTGCTGGCCGCGACGACCCGCGTGATCCTCTGCTCCGGCAATCACGACCTCGACGAGCGCAACGCCGAAGGCGAGAAGATTTCGCGCTGGATCTCGGAGGTGCGCGAGCTCGGCATCGCCTGCGACGGCGACAGCCTCACCGTCGGCAATACGCTGTTCACGGTGTGCCCGTGGTGGGACGGACCCCAGGTCAAGCAACGCCTCATCGAGCAATTGCGCGACGCCGCGGCCATAAGGCCGCCGCGCTGGATCTGGGCGCATCATGCGCCGCCGGCGGACTCACCGACGAGCTGGGGCGGCAAGCGTTTCTTCGGCGACGTCGACCTGGTGCAGTGGATCATGCACTACCAGCCGTCGATGGTGATCTCGGGCCATGTGCATCAATCGCCCTTCATCGGCAATGGATCGTGGTTCGACCGGCTGGGCCAGACCTGGGTCTTCAACACGGGCCTGCAACACGGCCGTCCCCCGACCTGCATCGTGCTCGATCTCGATGTCGACAAGGCGTTCTGGCTGGCGGCCGGCGAAGCGCAGTGGATCGACCTGAACGCGCCGCTGCAGCGGCCCGCCGCCGCCGTCGAAGCGCCGCCCGACTGGCTCACATTCTTGGATCGGATTGCCGATCCGAGCCTGGCGAAACCTCGAGCGGCGGCAGGTTGATCATGCTCTGAAGCACCTCGCCGACCATGGCCAGATGTGTGCCGTGGCCGGCATATTGCCGCTTGAGGTCGGCGAGATAGGTGTTGGCGGCGTTGAGCCGCTGCGCCAGCATTTTTGCGATCAGCAGCGCGACGCCCGGCTCCTTCTCGAGGAACGAGGCGGCGTCCTCGAATTCGTAGACGATAGCGTCGGAGCAGGCCCGCACGGTTGCGGTGTGCGGCTGGCCCAGCAGCACGGACATCTCGCCCAGCACCGCGCCGGGCTCGGTGACGGTGGCGACCACCATCTCGCCCTTGAGCACTTCGAGCCTGCCTTGCATCAGCACGTAGAGGTGGCCGGAGGTGCCACCCTCGGCGACGATGATGGTGCCGGCGGCAAGCTGCCGCTCCGTTCCGCCGGTGCAATAATCGAGGACTGCACGCATGGTGCGAACGCTCCCGTCGCAGGGGTACCCAACGCCGGAAGACTAGAGCACGATCCATGCCGGGCGGCAATCGGCGGAGGCCGGCTGGCGCGCGAGGCGCGTCACACTTGCGAGAGCGAGGGCACTTCGCCGGGCATAATGGCCTGCAGCCCGCCGAAGCGGCGCTCGCGGCCATGGAAGGCGGCGAGCGCCTCGGCAAGATCGCCCGCGTCGAATTCGGGCCACATCCGCTCGGTGAAGTGCAGCTCGGCATAGGCGCCTTCCCAGAGCAGGAAGTCCGACAGCCGCTTCTCGCCGGAGGTGCGGATGATGAGGTCGACGTCGCGAAGGCCGGCCTCGCCCGTGACGAGCTGCGAGAAGGCTTCGCGGGTCAGGCTGGTCAGCGCAGCCGCCTTCGCCGCGGCATTGAGGATGGCGTCGCGCGCGGAATAATCGACGGCGATGCGCACATGCAGCGCACGGCCATCGGCGGTTGCCGCCTCGGCGCGCGCGATCGCGGCGGCGATGCCGTCGGGCAGGCGGTCGCGGCGACCGATGACGGAGAGGCGCACGCCGTTCTTGACGAGGCTCTGCACTTCGTTGGCGAGGTAGAAGCGCAGCAAGGTCATCAGCGCCGCGACCTCGGCCTTCGGCCGCCGCCAATTGTCGGTGGAGAAGGCGTAAAGCGTCAGCGTGCCGATGCCCTGCTTGGGCGCGGCCTCGACGATGCGGCGGATGGTCTCGACGCCGGCCTCGTGACCGCGCACGCGCGACAGGCCGCGCCGCGTCGCCCAGCGGCCGTTGCCGTCCATGATGATGCCGACATGAAGCTTCTCGTTGCGGGACGTGATGTCACTTTGCATTGCAAAGTCTCCGGTCAAAAAAGGGGAGGATCAGGTCGAAGCGATGCCGAGGCGGCCGAGCGGCGGCGCCTCGCGGCCGGCGGCCTTCGCCGCGTCGCGCACCAGCCGCTCGAGCACGGCGAGATAGTCGAGGAAGCGGCGGCGGCCCGCCTTGGTGAGGCGGCAGGTCGTGTGCGGGCGGTTGCCCTCGTAGCCCTTGGTCACTTCGACGAGGCCGGCCTCCTGGAGCACGGCAAGGTGCCGGCTGAGATTGCCGTCGGTGAGGCCGCAGAGCTGCTTGAGATCGCCGAATGCCAGCCCCTTGGGATGCGCCATCAGCGAGGTCAACAAGCCGAGCCTCGCCTTCTCGTGGATCACGCGGTCGAGCCCTTCATAGGAGAAGGGCGCGCTGTCAGTCTTCGACATCGTTGTCTCCGGACGCGAAATGCAGAATGGCCGCCATCAACGATTGCCCGATCACGAAGGGCAGGCCCATGGTCCATGGCGACAGCGTGTGGGTTCGGCTCGCGAGCACCAATACCGCGAAGCCGGACACGAAATACCAGGCGCCGGCGAGCCCGACCGTGCGCGGCAGCGTGCGGACCGAGGCGAAGATGCCGAGCGACACCAGGATCTGCCACAGGCCCGGCAGCAGCCACAGCGTCTCGCTCGCGAACTTCCACATCACCACCGCGAGCAGAACGCCGGCAACGCCCGCCGGCAGGAACTGCTCGACCGCCTGGTGGATCATCGCATCGGCGAGGCCGGAATGATGGCGCCGCGACCGCGCGCGCATCTCGATGCCAATGATCAGCCCCGACAGCGCGGCGGCGATGAACCAGCCGATGAAGAAGCCGAGCGGCTCCCCAGTGGGATCATCCAGCAACCAGAATTGCAGAACGGCGGTGATGAGCGCCACAGCGCCGGTCGCCGCCATCGTCGCCGGGCCGTAACCGCGGAAGGCGGTGCCTGCCGCGATCTGGCTGCGGATCGTCACGATGTCGGCCAGCGCCTTGTCGAGATCGCGCATCGGCAACGCCAAAACCTCGCTCACACCTGCTGCCGGGGATCGTCGGTCCCGTCACTTTGTATCGCAAAGTATATAGCGGCGCAAAGCAAACGCAAGCCCGAACCGCAGCGAGCGAATCTGTCTTGCACCAAACAACTGCCGGTTGCGCGAGACGCGTTCCGGCAGTTAGGATGTAAGCGAAAGCGACCGGGGGCTGAGTATGTGGCTTAAGTCATTCATCATTGCGTTGTCGTCACAATTGGTCGTTGCGGGCATCGCCGATGCGAAAGGTCCGTTCGGCAGTCTCAAGATCGGTAACTGGATCGGGGGCGCCTTCAGCAATGATGAGACCGGCGCTTTCTCCCATTGCGCCGCCACCTCGCCCTATGCGAACGGCGTCATTCTGGTCGTGAGCCAGAATGCCGCCGGCACCTGGCTGCTGGCCTTTGCAAGTCCCGGCTACAACTTCAACAAGGGAGAGAGCGCCGCCATCGACGTGACCTTCGATGGTCAGGAGCAAGCCAGGCTGTACGCGACGGCATATCAGTCCAACATGCTCACGGCTGTCATGCCGCTCAACGTCGTGCGGACGTTTCAGAAGGCGAGCCTGATGGTGGCGACCGCCGGCCGCACCGTTCTGAACTTCGATCTGGCGTCGACCGGGCCGGTGATCGCGGCATTAGCCAATTGCGTGACGAAGGTGAAAGCCGATGGGCTCGACAAGGCCGGCGACTTCAGCAAAAGTGCAGCGAAGGTCGCAGCCGCAGCGGAGAAACAGGCCTCCCCGCCGGCCAAGTCCGCCAAGTCCAGGAGCGGCACCGGCTTCGTGGTCAGCGCCAACGGGCACATCGTCACGAACCACCATGTGATCGACGGCTGCGGCGACCTCAAAGGCAATCTCACCGGCGAGGCCGCGACGGCGTTGCGCGTCGTCTCCAGCGACGCGAACAACGATCTCGCCCTCCTGCAGGCGCCCTCGACGGCGACGTTCAAGGAATATGCCCGCATCCGCGACCGTTCGATCCGCTCCGGCGATTCCGTCGTCGCGATCGGCTTTCCCTACCGCGGGCTGCTGAGCTCGGACTTCACGGTGACCACCGGCATCGTGAGCTCACTCAGCGGCATGCGCAACGATTCGCGCTTCCTGCAGATCAGCGCGCCGGTGCAGCCCGGCAACAGCGGAGGACCGCTGTTCGACACCGCCGGCCAGGTCGTCGGTGTCGTGACGGGAAAGCTCGACAATCTGCGCATCGCGGTCGCAACGGGCAACATCCCCGAAAACATCAACTTCGCGATCAAGACGGGCGCGCTGCGCGATTTCCTCGACAATTCCGTGGTGCCCTACCAGACCGGGGAGCCCAAGGGCGAGCTGAAGACCACGGACATCGCCGCCAATGCCCGTGCCTATACGATTCTGATCTCGTGTACCGGCGCGGAACAGGCGGACGCGAAGAAGTAGATTCGCTCTCGCTGTACGGTGCGACGGGGCAGCCGCGACTGCGCATTCCGGATCAACGAAACGAAGCGCGCAAGAAGAAGCCCTGCCGAACGGCAGGGCTTCATTTCCTCATCCCGGGATCGCTACTCGACCTTGAGGCCGGCGAAGTCGACGACCTTCCGCCACTTCTCGGTCTCGGCCTTGATCTCCTCGCCGAACGCCTCGGGCGTCTGCACCCGCGGCTCGCCGCCCAGCTCGACCAGGCGCTTGGCCATGTCGGGTTCCTTGATCACCGCGTTGACCTCGGCATTGAGCTTGGCGATGATGTCCTTCGGCGTGTTCTTCGGCGCGCCCATGCCGAACAGCGCGCTCGCCTCATAACCTTTGACGGTCTCCGCGACCGTCTGAACATCCGGCAATTGCGGCGAGCGCTCAGCCGTGGTGACGCCGATCGCGCGCAGGCTGCCGGAGCGGATGTGCTGAATGATCGAGGGCATGTTGTCGAAGATCACCTGCACCTGGCCGGCGAGCATGTCGGTGATCGCGGGCGCGGCGCCGCGATAGGGCACGTGCTGCATCTTGCAGCCGGTCATGGCCATGAACATCTCGCCGGACAGATGCACCGAGGTGCCGTTGCCAGACGAGGCCATGTTCACCTTGCCGGGATTGGCCTTCACGTACTCGATGAACTCGGCGACGTTCTTGGCCGGCACGTCCTTGTTGACGGTCATCACGTTCGGAACGCGCTGGAACGAGGCGACGGGCGCGATATCGTTCACGAAGTTGAACTTGAGATTCTTGTAGAGCGAGGCGTTGATGTAGTTGGCCGGGTTGACCAGCTGCAGCGTGTAGCCGTCGGGCTCGGCATTGATGACCGATTCGGTCGCGATGTTGTTCCCGGCGCCGGGCTTGTTCTCGACCACGAATTGCTGGCCGAGCTTTTCCGACAGCCGCTGGCCGATCAGCCGTGCCAGGATGTCGGTGGCGCCGCCCGGCGGATAGCCCACCACCCATTTCACCGGACGGGCCGGATAATCGGCGGCAAGGGCCTTCGACAGCGGGGTGGCTGCAAGCGGACTGGCGGCGAGCAGGCCCAGCGCGGTACGGCGAGTGATCATCTCAAGGGTTCTCCCAGTGTTGTTCTTGAAGTCGGATGGCTTGAAGGCCGCGTCGCTGCGGTTGTAACAAAGCTTGCCGCGTGCGGAAAGTGCGCGGGGCACTTCACGACGAAAGGATGAGACATGCCGGTCAAGGTTCATGCCCTGGATCATCTCGTGATCAATGTCAGCGACGTCGCGGCAAGTGCTGCGTGGTACGGCAAGATTCTCGGCATGGAAGTCAAGGTGTTCGATCCCGGCGGCGGCAAAGCGCCGCGGACTTTCCTTGAATTCGGTAACCAGAGGATCAACGTCCGACATCGCGATGCCGACAAGGTGGAGTGGTTCACCGCGGACCACCCGACGGCGGGCAGCGAAGACCTTTGCTTTCTCACCTCGGCCACGCCGGAGGAGGTGGTGAGGCATTTGCAGGCACATGGCGTCGCGATCGAGGAAGGCCCGGGCCCGAGGCAAGGCGCCCGCGGCACGCTGCGCTCGGTCTATTGCCGGGATCCCGATGGCAGTTTGATCGAGATCTCGTCGTACGGGGATTGAAGCGCGCTCTCGCTCTTTGCTCCATCGTCATGCCCGGGCTTGTCCCGGGCATCCACGTTCTTCGCGCGGCAAGACGTGGATGGCCGGGTCGAGCCCGGCCATGACGGCGGAGAGAGTGTGTGCACCAAGCACGACACGCCGCGCCCCCTCCCCCCGATTGCGTCCCGCGTCGTCCGATGGCAGGAAGACGCAATAATCAAGAGGCAGCCGCCAGCAGGATGCAGGCTGCACGGGAGGTCGCCATGTCACTTCAACAGACCACAGCCGGAATCGTGGGACCGTTCGACGGGCTCGACGTGCCCTGGCTGCTCAAGCTGCGCGCCGAGATCCGGCGTGATCATCCATTCCTGATCTGGGCGCCGTTCGACGCGCCGGCACGGCGCTGGAGCTACGGCGAATTTCACGAGCGCGTCGGCGCGCTCGCGGCCGGCCTCGCCAGGCGCGGCGTCAAGCCCGGCGAATATGTGCTCATTCATCTCGACAATTGCATCGAGGCGATGCTGGCCTGGTTCGCCTGCGTCGAACTCGGGGCCGTCGCGGTCACCACCAACACGCGCTCGGCACCGGCCGAGATCGCGTATTTCGCCGATCATTGCGGCGCGGTCGCCGCGATCACGCAGCCGGCTTATGCAGAAGCCGTAGCGCAGAATTGCCGCAACATTCGCTGGCTGGCGGTGACCACGCACGATGCGGGCGCGGCGCCTGCCCGGGGCGTCGCGCGCGGCGACAGCTTCGAATCGCTGTTCGCCGACAGTGCCGATCGTCCCCGGCGCGCGACCGATCCGCTGGCGCCATGCAGCGTGCAATACACCTCGGGCACGACGTCGCGGCCGAAGGCGGTGCTGTGGACCCATGCCAACGCGCTGTGGGGTGCCAAGATCAACGCCGCGCATGAGGACCTTCACGCCGGCGACGTGCACCAGGCGTATTTGCCGCTGTTCCACACCAATGCGCTGGCCTATTCCATGCTGGCGACGCTGTGGGTCGGGGCGACTTGCGTGATCCAGCCGCGCTTCTCCGCCAGCCGGTTCTGGGGTGTCGCGCGCGAGCATGGCGCGACCTGGACCTCAACCATCCCGTTCTGCATGAAGGCGCTGCTCGAGCAGGAGGTCCCGAAGGACCACAAGTTCCGCCTGTGGGGCACCGCCATCAACGAGCCGCCGGCCTTCGCGGCCTTCGGCGTCAAGGTGATCGGCTGGTGGGGCATGACCGAGACCATCACCCACGGCATCGTCGGCGAGGTGGATCAGCCCAACATCCCGATGTCGATCGGCCGCGCCGCGCCCGAATATCAGATCCGCATCACCGACGACGACGGACGGCCGACGGAGGTCGGCGACACCGGCAATCTCGCGATCAGGGGCATTCCGGGCCTGTCGCTGTTCGCCGAGTATCTGCACAACGAGACCGCGACGCGCGAGAGCTTTGACCAGCACGGCTTCTTCCTCACCGGCGACCGCGTCGAGCGGCTTCAGAACGGCTTCATCAAGTTCGGCGACCGCGCCAAGGACATGCTGAAGGTCGGCGGCGAGAACGTTGCGGCCTCCGAGATCGAGCAGGTGATCGCGCTCGTGCCGGGCGTGCGCGAGGCCGCGGTGGTGGCGAAGAAGCATCCGATGCTGGACGAGGTGCCGGTGGTCTTCATCATCCCGCAGGGCGGCGTCGCGGGCGCTGCACCCGACCTGCAGGATCGCGTGATGGAAGCCTGCCGCAAGGGCCTCGCCGACTTCAAGCGGCCGCGCGAAATCAGGCTCGTGGACGACATGCCGCGCTCGACGCTGGAGAAGGTGGCGAAGGCGGAGCTGCGGAAGCTGGTGGGGTGATGAAGGTGCCGCCAAACGGAAACTGCCGTAGGGTGGGCAAAGGCGCGTCAGCGCCGTGCCCACGTTCTCGGAAGTGGTGGGCACGCTTCGCTTTGCCCACCCTACGCCATCTGGCCTAGAACGACCCCAGCGCGACCGGGCGGAACGCCTGCAGCAGCTGCTGGTCGAGCTTGCCGCCCATGCCTTCCATCATCGTGAAGGCGCGGGAGTGGGTGAAGGGCATGCGGTAGGCGCGCTTCTCCACCAGCGCGGCGTAGATGTCGACGATCGTCGTCAGGCGCACGATGTCGCTGATCTGGTTCGACGACAGGCCGTTCGGATAGCCGGAGCCGTCGAGGAATTCGTGGTGATGCAGCACCACGTCCAGCATCTCCGGCGGAAAGCCGCCTTGGGCGGCGAGCGCGTCATAGCCGCGGCGCGGATGCAGGCGGACCTCGGCCATCTCCTCGTCGGTGAGCTTGCCGGGCTTGTCGAGCAGCCAGGCCGGAACGAAGGCCTTGCCGACGTCGTGCAGCAGCGCGGCGCGGGTCAGGCGGCGCTGGTCGTCCTCGCGCATGCCGAGATGCTGGGCGAAGGCGACGGCGAAGCCGGTGACGAACAGGCAATGGCGGTAGCTGCCGACATGGTGACAGCCGACCGTGGTGAGCCATTCGCGCAGCGAGGAATGCTTGATCGCCTTCAGGATCTTGCTTTCGGCGGCGATGACGTCGTCGAAGCTCAGGGGCACGCCGAGCGGCAGCTTCTCGAACATCTTGGTCAGCACCGCATGCGCCGCCTCGACGCCGCGGTTGAGCGTCTTGCCGCGATCGGTCGCGTCATAGGCCGCGGTGTCCGGGAAGGCGGCGCGAATGCGCTGCAGGATGGCCTCGGCCTGGAGCGGCCGTGAGATGGTGTCGGTGGCTCCTAGCGCCCAGGCCTGCATGGTGCCGTGATGCAGGGCGTCCGCGAGCACGAACAGCCGCGGCATCGAACGATAGGCATCACCGCGCAGCTTGTTGCGGACCCGCTGCACGCTCTCGGGCGAGCGCAGGTTGATGTCGACCACGAGGCCGGAGAGATCGCGCGCCGGCTGAGCGGGGATCTCGTCCGTCTTCACCGTGGAGACGTCGCCGACCGCCTTCAGAATGCTGGCGAGCTCGCTGCTCCCGTCGCTCCGATCGGAGGCGAGCAGGAGCCGGCGTTTGGCGGCGGATTTGGCTGTGGCGTTCATGGCTTCCCCACAAGGACCGGGAACTCGGGCGTATTGGCCTGTGAGCCTAAGCCGGTTCAGGTTCTCTGGCCCTTAAGAGGCGTGCTCAATGGAGCCTTGGGGAATTGCACGCAATTTTAGGGATTGGGGTTCCGGGGGGAATTTCAAAGCGCGAAAACAACCCCATGCACAGTAGAACGGGCATTGACGGATAAGGGGAATTTTTTCTCCGTCATGGCCGGCCTGTCCCGGCCATCCACGGCCTTGGGCTAGACGTGCGAAGAACGTGGATGCCCGGGACAAGCCCGGGCATGACGACGAAATAAATACGGAGCGCACCCAAAACCAATCCGCCGGAGGTTGCCCTCCGGCGGATCATCGCATTCAGCAATCGCGGCTCGGCTTAGGCCTTCATGCTCGCCTTCACGGCCTCCGCCGTGATCGGGAGGGCCCGGACGCGGGCGCCGGTGGCATTGAAGATGGCGTTGCCGATGGCCGGCGCGACCACGGTGACCGCGGGCTCGCCGACGCCGGTGGCCTTCTCGCCATTGGCGATCACGGCGATCGCCACCTCGGGCGTCTGGCTCATGCGCAAGGGCGTGTAGCCATCGAAATTGGTCTGCTCGATGCCACCGTCCTTCAGCGTCGCCTTCTCGTACATCGCCAGCGACAGGCCCCACAGCGCCGCACCCTCGACCTGGGCGCGGACATTGTCGGGATGCACCTGCGTGCCGACGTCGGTTGCGACCGTGAGCTTCTTCACGGTCACCTCCCCCGACGGCGCGACGGCGACGTGAGCCACGCACGCCGTCCAGCTCGCGGTCGCCCGCTCCTGCGACGAGACGCAGGCGACGCCCATGCCCTCGCCTTTCGGCAATTGCTTGGTGCCGTAGCCGGACAGTCCCATCGCGGCGAGCAGCGTGTTGCGCAAGCGCTGCGCGCCGCCGTCGTTCTTGCCGGCGCCGTCGAGCAGCGAAATGCGGAACTGGGCGGGATCCTTGCCCGTCGCCGCCGCGATCTCGTCGATCATGCTTTCGACCGCCCAGAAGGTCCAGCCCGGTGCCACCGAGCGAAGCTGGCCGGAGGGCGTGGCGTTGTGCGCGAGCTCGTTCTTGATCGCGCGCACATAATGGTTGGGCACGGTGTAGAAAAAGTCCGCCCCGTTCACCGTAAAGGAATCGAGCGGGCCCTTCTTGTCGACCGACGGTGTCAGGAAATCGGGGATTCCCCAGCGCGCGGTCGGCCAGGCCGAGACCACGTCGTGGCTGATCGCAATGAGCTTGCCATCGCCGTCCACGCCGGCCTTGACCTTCTGGTAGGTGAGCGGGCGCGAGAAATCCATCGTCATGTCGTTCTCGCGCGAATAGATCACCTTCACCGGCTTGCCGACCGCCTTGGCCGCCTGCACTGCCGGAATCATCATATCGGCATCGAGACGCCGGCCGAAGCCGCCGCCCAGCCACATCTGGTGCATGACCACGAACTTCGGATCGATCCCGGCAGCTCCCGCCGCGATCGCGCCGGAGCGCGTCGCGAACTGGTTGCCGGAATAGATGTGCAGGATGTCGCCCTTGAACTCCGCAGTGGCGTTCATCGGCTCCAGCGGCGCGTGGATGTTGATGCTGGTGGTGTATTCCGCCTCCACCACCTTGGCCGCCGAACCGAAGGCCGCATTGGGATCGCCTTCCTTGACGAAGAACTGGCCGGAATCGTCCAGCTTCTGCAGCCGCTTGGCCTCGTCGAGCAGCGACTGGCTCGACAGCTTCGCATTCGGACCCGAATCATAGGCGATCTTCAGCGCCTGCGCCGCCTTCTTGGCGTTGGCGTAGGTGCTGGCGACGGCGACGACCCAGCCCGACGTCGTGCCGGTCTTGTCGTCGAGCGTGACCGCCTTGATGAAGCCCGGCACCTTCTTTGCCGCGCTGTCGTCGACCGATTTCACGGCGGCGCCGAAGCGCACCGGCGGCGTGACCAGCGCACCATAGACCATGCCCGGCAGCATCACGTCGATGCCATACTTCGCCGTGCCGTTGGTCTTTGAGGGGATGTCGAGCTGCGGCACCGAGACGCCGATCATGGTGTATTGATCGGGCGTCTTCAACTTGATCGCCTTGAGCTCGTCCGGCGTGAAGGTCTTCGTCGCCTTGCCGCTTTTCACGACATCGGCGAACGACATCTGCTTCTTCGATTTCGGATGCACGATCATGGAATCGCGCACCACGAGCTCCGATGCCGGCACGCCCATGGCGGCGGCGGCAGCTTCGGTCATTGCGATCCGCCCGGCCGCACCGGCCCGGCTCATCGCCTCGAAGTTCATCATGGTCGACCAGCTGCCGCCGGTGATCTGCGCTCCGAGCACGGGATCGTTGAACTTGGGATCGTTGGAGGCGAGCGATACGCGCATGTCGCTCCATTTCGCGCCCAATTCCTCGCAGACGATCTGCGCCAGGGTGGAGGCGATATGCTGGCCCATATCCGCCTTGCCGCAGGTCACGGTCACGAGACCGTCCGGCGAGATCGCGTACCAGACGCTGGGCTCGAAATTGGCCGGCGCGGCGGCGGCCGATTCGATGCCGGGCACGCCGGCATAGCCGAGCACGAGGCCCGTCGCGGCGGTGCCGACGAGGAAGGAGCGGCGGCTGAGACCGGTTGTCTCAGGTGTCACGTTCTTCACATGCTCGTTCATGTGGGCCTCCGCTCGCTCGAGGTGGCCGAGGCGGTGCGCATCTCGGATGCTGCGCGCATGATGGCCTTCTGGATCCGCGAATAGGTCATGCAGCGGCAGAGATTGCCGTCCATATGCGCGACCACTTCCTCCTTGGTCGGGTTGGGATTCTTCGCAAGCAGCGAAGCCGCCTGCATGATCTGGCCGGACTGGCAATAGCCGCATTGCGGCACCTGCTCGGCGATCCAGGCCTTCTGCAAGGGATGATCGCCCTTGGCGGAGAGGCCTTCGATGGTGGTGATCTTCTTGCCGGCGACGTCACCGAGCATGGTCTGGCACGAGCGCACGGCCTCGCCGTTGACGTGCACGGTGCAGGCACCGCACAGCCCGGCACCGCAGCCGAACTTGGTGCCGGTCATCTGCAATTGCTCGCGGATCGCCCAGAGGAGCGGCGTGTCGTTCGCCGCATCCACGGACAGACTCCGCCCGTTGATGGTGAGTGTTGGCATAGGCGTCTTCCCCTGCCGGTGCATGAAGCCGCTTACGGCGGCAACTTGAATGGCGGACGCCCACCGGGCTGGCGTCCGCCTTGCCGGCGAGAATGATCGCGTTGCGGCGCGGAGGCAAATGCAATTTGGAACGAATAGAAAAAGCGATCGCCACACTCGTTCGTTGTGCGCCGCGACAGGGACCGCGACGCAGCGACTTGACACAACAGCGCGTGCATCCGGCATGCGTGCCATCGCATGATGGCAGTTTCTTCGAGGTAACTTGGAGGGTTAAGGTGCGGCCGCGGGCACTCCTTACCCTCCCCTGGAGGGGGAGGGTCGATCGCGCGTAGCGCGAGCGGGGTGGGGTGACGGTCCCTCCGCGATGAACAGTGCCCGAGTGGAGAGATCACCCCACCCCGTCACGCGATCTCGCTTCGCTCGATCACGTGCCGACCCTCCCGCTCCAGGGGAGGGTGAAGCACCAAGCTGGCGGCGAGAAAAAAGAAAGGGCGGGAAGCAATGCCTAAGATCGATCGCGACGGCGTCGCAATATACTACGAGGTTCATGGCGGCGGGCCGCCGCTGCTGCTCACGCACGGCTATTCCTCGACGTCGGCGATGTGGCATGGGCAGATCGATGCGCTGGCTGGGGATCACCAGCTGATCCTGTGGGACATGCGCGGCCACGGGCAGTCCGATTACCCTGACGATCCCAAAGCCTATAGCGAAGACCTCACGGTCGGCGACATGGCGGCCATCCTCGATGCGGTCGGCGCAGAGCGCGCCGTCATCGGCGGGCTTTCGCTCGGCGGCTACATGTCGCTGGCGTTCTATCGCGCACATCCGGAGCGGGCCCGCGCACTGCTGATCATCGACACCGGTCCGGGCTTCAAGAAAGACGACGCACGCGAGGCCTGGAACGCGCGGGCGCTCGCCACCGCCGACCGGCTCGATCGCGAAGGTCTCGACGTCCTGAAATCGGCGACGCGCGAGCGCGCCACCGCGAGCCATCGCAACGCCAGCGGGCTTGCGCTCGCCGCGCGCGGCATGCTGACCCAGCGCGATGCGCGCGTGATGGAGCTGTTACCCGAGATCAGGGTGCCCAGCCTGATCGTGGTCGGCGCCGACGACACCCCGTTCCTCGCCGCCTCCGACTACATGGCAGCAAAGATCCCGGGCGCGCAAAAGGTCGTGATCCCCGCGGCCGGACACGCCGTCAACATCGATCAGCCCGAGGCTTTTGTTGACGCGGTCGTGCCTTTCCTGAAGAACTTGCCGGCATAGGCCGATCGAACGGGGACAGAGGCGATGAAGCTGATGATGCTGGCTGCGGGCACGATGTTGCTGTCGCTCTCCGCGCAGGCCGAGCCGATCGGCGCCGTGCCGCAGCGCCAGCCCTTCGTCACGACCTTGTCGAACAACATTCCGCTCGCCTTCGGCATGGATACTGAGCAGACCGCGCGCGCGCTCGGGCAGAAGCTGCAATATGTGCGGGGACGTCCGGGCCACGAGATCTATCTCGCCTTGCGCAACATCGGCGGCAGCGGCCTGATCCCCTATCGCCACCGCCTGTTCCTGCAATTCCGCCATGGCCGGCTGGCCGGATGGAAGGAGGATTACGGCGAGAACTGGATGTGGCAGTGAGGTGTTGCCATCCGTAACAACCAAGAAGGACGACCCGCGTGGGACAGGACATCAAGCTGACGGCCTCGGACAATTTCCAGCTCGGCGCCTATCGCGCCGATCCCGCCGGCACGCCGAAGGGCGCGGTGGTGGTGATCCAGGAGATCTTCGGGGTCAATCACCACATCCGCTCGGTCTGCGACCGCCTTGCCGGGGAAGGCTATGTCGCGATCGCGCCGTCGATCTTCGACCGCACGGCGCCGAACTTCCAGTCGGGCTATTCGCCCGACGAGATCGCGGAGGCACGCAAGTTCGTGGCCAATCCGGACTGGGCCGCGATGCTGCGCGACACGCAAGCTGCGATCGATGCGGTGAAGAGCGTCGGGCCCGTTGGCATCATCGGCTTCTGCTTAGGGGGCAGCATCGCCTTCGTTGCGGCGACGCGACTGACCGGCCTGACGGCGGCGATCGGCTATTACGGCGGCGCCGTCGTGCGCTTCGCCGACGAGACACCGAAGGTGCCGACCCAGCTGCATTTCGGCGAGAAGGATGCCGGCATTCCGCTCACCGACGTCGAGACCATCAAGTCGAAGCGGCCGGATGTGGAGGTCTTCATCTATCCGGGCGCCCAGCACGGCTTCCATTGCGACGAGCGCGCCAGCTACGACAAGGCCAGCGCCGACATCGCCTGGCCGCGCAGCATGGATTTTTTCGCGAAGCATTTGACGAAGTAGCGCACGAAGCTCTCTCGTCCGTCATTCCGGGATGCGCCGACAGGCGCAGGCCCGGAATCCATACTCCCGGCTCGTGGTTATGGATTCCGGGCTCGCGCTATCGCGCGCCCCGGAATGACAGGGGAGAGAATCGCTAAAACCAGCGCTCGCCGACGAACACGGTGTCGCCGGGCGCGAGCGGCGTGCCGAGCGGCACCACGGCGCGCATGGCGCCGCCGTTCTCGGTGTGCGTGACGGTGACCATGTCGCGCTTGGCGCGCGGCGAGAAGCCGCCGGCGATGGCGACCGCGCTCTCGACCGTCATGTTCGGCACGTAGGGATATTGGCCGGGCGCGAGGACCTCGCCGAGAATGAAGAACGGACGATAGGTCTCGATCTCGACCGCCACCGAAGGCTCGCGGATGTAGCCGTTGCGCAGGCGTGCGGCGATTTCGCCGGCCAGCCCTGCGGTGGTGCGGCCGCGGGCCGGCACCGCGCCGATCAGCGGCATGGTGATGGAGCCGCCGGCGTCGATCGCATAGCTGTTGGTGAGACCTTCCTGGCCGTAGACCACGACGCGAAGCTTGTCGCCGGCGTCGAGATGGTAGGAGGCGCCATTGCGCACCGGCGCCACCATCGGCGCGGCGTAGCCGACCGGCATCGGTGCGGGCGAGGCGGCAAAGGAACTGCTGAGCGCTGCGATGGCGCCACCGCCATTGCCGGCGACCACGACCGGCCGCGGCGCATTATAGGGCTGGCCATAGGCCATGGCATCGAGATCCGGACGAGGCTGCACCATCGCGACGGGAGTTGCGGTCTGCATGCAGCCGCCCAAAGCGAGCGCGGCGGACGCTGCCAAGGACGCCAAGTTCGACCATCGAAACGCGCGTGCAACCGGCACCGGACCCATCCTCGAAACGAGACAGCTCCAGTGATGCACCGGTTATGGTTAATAAAGCGTTGAGTGGAGGCTCCAACCCTCCCCTGGAGGGGGAGGGTCGATCGCGCGCAGCGCGAGCGGGGTGGGGTGATCTCTCCACTCGGGCAGTGTGGACGTGGAGAGACTGTCACCCCACCCCGTCTCACATTTTCGCTGCGCTCAAATGTGAGCCGACCCTCCCCCTCCAGGGGAGGGTAAGAGGCAGCTCGGTTACGCGCTCACGCGAGCTCAATCCCGGGAATAGCCGATCAGCGGTTTCCGCGGGCGGAACAGGATCATCAGGAGGATGCCCAAAATGCCGAGGACGGCGAAGACCGGCTGCTCCAGCACGAGGCGGATCACCGAGGTCCAGAGCCAGGGCGCCTTGGCCTCGACCCAGGTGCGAAAGGCCGATTGGCTGGCCTGATTGATGTCGTTCCAGAACTGGCCGAAGCGGGTGAATTTGAGGGTCTGGTCGGCCACCCAGCGGGCGCCGTCATAGACCATGAAGATGAACCCGCCGGCGAGCAGCAATAGCCCAATCAGTCGAAAAAAGCCGCGGATCATGCCTCACCTACGATGGCCGTCCGAGCGGACGACCTTTTCGGAACGATGCCAGCCAATAGCCGGGCGACGGCAGAAATTCAACCTCTTCAGGGCGTTACGGCACTCATCCAGGCCGCCAAAGACGCGTTTCCGGCGCCCGAAAGCGTTGACGGTGCGAAAGACCCTCTCTATAAGGGCGCCAACTGGCGGTGGGCGCAATCCCGCCGCCGCTGTTCTTTGAACAGTTGCAGGCACCACGGGCTTCAGGACTCATCCGAGCTTGAAGACATCTTGGAGCCTCAGAGACAGCCGCAAGGCGGTCGCTCATGTTCCGGGAACGGCCCAGCAACCGAACACCCTAAATCCGAGCGTCGATTCCGCGGTCAAGCAAGCCGGCGCCACCGACCAAGACGCGACCGGTACCCGCAAAGGACATTGAGACCATGGCCAATACCACTTCCGCCAAGAAAGCGACGCGCAAGATCGCCCGCCGCACCGCCGTCAACAAGTCGCGCCGCACCCAGATGCGTGGCGCCGTGCGCAACGTCGAGGAAGCCATCAAGAGCGGCGATCGCGCCGCTGCCGTGAAGGCGCTCGCCTCGGCCGAGCCCGCCTTGATGCGCGCCGCCCAGCGCAACATCATTCACAAGAACAACGCCAGCCGCAAAGTCTCGCGCCTCACCGCGCAGATCGCCAAGCTCGCGAAGTGATCCTGCCAAGTAATCCTGGCGACATCGTCTGATCGGTCGATCCGGTCAGCGCGTCGAAAAGCCCGGCCATCGCGCCGGGCTTTTTCGTTGGCTGTCATATTTACGCAAGCAGTCGCGCGAGGCTCACGCGTCGCTTGGACGATTTGCATCGTCCGTCAGTCTTCGTTCCGTAATTTTACCTGCTGATGTTCTGCAACAGCGGAAACTTCACTGCGTTGCAAAAAACCCCTGTGAGGCGGGCGCGAATTGAATCGGTGGCGGACGAGAGTTCTGCACACCGTAGATTCACAGGAATGCGTGTGACGATGGAGTTACCCTGTGAAACGAGACTCAAAAAACGATGTCTCGTTAATCACTTATCGACATAGCGACCGCAAGCATTTGGAAAATTCGGCCCGCGCGTCGAACGCGTGACAAATTTGTAAAAAAAATCGGCGGTGGCGGAGAATTGTCACATGAGGTCCGGCATTTTCGATTCTGTGCACGAATCCAAAAACTTGCTCCGAGCCTGTGCACAACCCACGTGCGACGTTAACTGACGTCAAGTTTTTTTGCTGGCTCAAGTGTGAATCAATTCGTTGCGAGTCTTTCCGCTTAGTGTATTCCTTAGGTCGTCAGCGGCGCCCACGATCTTGAGACCAGCGCGGTATCGGAAACGGGGCGAGCGTGCAAATCGGCGGCGATGTGCACGTAGGCGACGCTTCAACAAGTGATTGTCGGACGAACCCACAGCAATGTGGGAAGGGTAGTACTTTGTCTGAATGTCTCCAAGCGGGTTCTTATCCATCCCGTCGCGCCAAGGCGTACAAGAGAGACATCGCGAAGCTATCCCGGCACACAAGGTGGCGAAGTCGAGCGGACGGCTAGTACATTTGGGCAGGCATCCGCGACAGGAGTACGGCGCGGTTGTCTTCAGGACACGCAGGACCTTGTCGTGAGCAATCACGGCAGGACGGGGAGGTATCATGTCTTACGGACTCAACGCGGTATTGCAGCACGTTTCCTTTTCCAACGATGCCGTTTCAGCTCCGTCGGATCTCCAGCCTCCCGCGTGTGACGGAGCGCCGAGTACGCGCTGACCTCGCGACCCCTCCATCTCTGACATTGCTGATCTGACCCGCGGCGTTCGCGCCTAACGGTCGAGCCATGCCCGACGATGGACTCGCTCGAGGTCGCGCCAAGTTCAGGGACCGTGGCAGGAACCCTGCATGGCGCTCACAACGCAACTATATCTCTCAAGAGAAGTTTTCTGACGATGACAATGGAACAGGATCGCTGGTCACGCGTGAAGGGTCGGCTGCGCTCGAGCGTTGGCGAGGACGTCTACACAAGCTGGTTTGCACGCATGGATCTGGAAGGCGTGCAGGACGAGAGCGTGCGGCTCTCGGTGCCGACGCGATTCCTGAAGAGCTGGATCCAGGCCCATTATGCCGAGCGCGTGCTGTCGTGCTGGCAGGCCGAGATGCCGGAAGTGCATCGCATCGACCTCACGGTGCGATCCGCCGTGCGCCCCTCGGCGCAGCCGAAGGAAGCGCCCGCGCCGGTCGAGGCGCGCCGCGCGCCGACGCCGGAATTGCGCTCGACAGCGACCGCACCAGTCTCCGCCAGTCACGATGCGCTCGGCGGCTCGCCGCTCGATCCGCGCCTGACCTTCGCGAGCTTCGTCGTCGGCCGCTCCAACACGCTGGCCCATGCGGCCGCGCGCCAGGTCGCCGAAGGGCGGCGCGGCGACCCCGTGATGTTCAACCCGCTCTACATCCATGCCGGCGTCGGCCTCGGCAAGACGCATCTCTTGCAGGCGGTGACCTGGGCCGGCAATTCCGGCAACGAGCGCAAGGTGCTGTATCTCACGGCCGAAAAATTCATGTACGGCTTCGTCGCTGCGCTGAAGACGCAGACGGCGCTGGCCTTCAAGGAGGCGCTGCGCGGCATCGACGTGCTCGTCATCGACGATCTCCAGTTCCTGCAGGGCAAGTCGACCCAGGCCGAGTTCTGTCACACGCTGAACGCGCTGATCGACGCCGGCCGCCAGGTCGTGATCGCGGCCGACCGTCCGCCGTCGGATCTGGAAAGCCTCGACGATCGCGTGCGCTCGCGGCTCGCCGGCGGGCTCGTGGTCGAGATGGGCTCGCTCGGCGAGGAGCTGCGCCACGGCATCCTGAAGTCGCGCGTCGCGGCGGCCCGCGCCCATCACGCCACGTTCGAGGTCCCCGAGGAGGTGCTGCATTATCTGGCGCGCACCATCACCCATAACGGCCGCGATCTCGAAGGCGCGATCAACCGGCTGCTTGCCCATTCCAAGCTCAACAACCGGCCGGTGACGCTGGAGATGGCCGAGCACGAGGTGCGCGACCTGGTGCGGCCGCAGGAGCCCAAGCGGATCAAGATCGAGGACATCCAGCGCGTGGTGGCGCGGCAGTATAATGTCAGCCGCTCCGACCTCTTGTCCTCGCGCCGCACCGCCAACGTGGTTCGGCCGCGCCAGGTGGCGATGTATCTCGCCAAGACGCTGACGCTGCGCTCGCTGCCCGAGATCGGCCGCCGCTTCGGCGGTCGCGACCACACCACCGTGCTGCACGCGGTGCGCAAGATCGAGGCGCTGGTCTCCAAGGACACCGCGCTGTCGGAGGAAGTGGAGTCGCTGAAGCGCCAGCTTCAGGAATAAAGGCCTATTTCTTCTTTCACCTCTCCCCGCTTGCGGGGAGGTCGGATCGCGCTTGCGATCCGGGTGAGGGGGTACCGATCCAACGGCAGGCTCGCCCGCGGAGAGAAGCCCCTCACCCCAACCCTCTCCCCTAAGAACGGGGCGAGGGAGCGCACCTACGCCTGGGCGGCGGTCTTCGTTTTGGCGCGGTAAATCGTGGGGAACTGGCTGCAATGCCTTGAATCCGCGGGTCATCCGCGGCACCTTGCGCGACCCAGACGGCTTTGGTCATATCGGCAGGAATGATCCGGCCTTGCCGGGGTCTTCGGTGCCGTGGCGCGCGTCCCGCCGCCCGGCCTTCTCAACGCTGTGTTTTCCTAAGGGATCGGGCGAGTAGTGCAATGAAGGTTACGGTCGAACGCGCACAATTGCTGAAGTCGCTGGGCCATGTCCACCGCGTGGTCGAGCGCCGCAACACGATCCCGATCCTCGGCAACGTGCTGGTGCGCGCCGAGAACGCGAAATTGTCGCTGAAGGCGACCGACCTCGACCTCGAAGTGACCGAGACGCTCCCGGCGGAAACGGCGACCGCGGGCTCCACCACCGTGCCGGCGCACATGTTCTACGACATCGTCCGCAAGCTGCCGGACGGCTCGCAAATCGTGCTGGAAGCCGACGGCGACCGCGCCGTGCTCGCCATCCGCGCCGGCCGCTCGCGCTTCACGCTGCAGACGCTGCCGGAGAACGATTTCCCGGATCTGGCGGCCGGCGACATGTCGCATTCGTTCTCGCTCGCCGCCAAGGACGTCAAGCGGCTGATCGACCGCACCCAGTTCGCGATCTCCACCGAAGAGACGCGCTATTACCTCAACGGCATCTACCTGCATGCTGCCGGCACGGCCAAGGCCGCCACCTTGCGCGGTGTCGCCACCGACGGCCACCGCCTCGCCCAGCTCGACCTGGTGCAGCCCAAGGGAGCCGAGGGCATGCCCGGCGTGATCGTGCCGCGCAAGACGGTCGGCGAGGTGCAGCGCCTGATCGAGGATACCGAGGCCGAGATGACGATCGAGCTGTCGCAGGCCAAGATCCGCTTCACCATCGGCAACGTCGTGCTGACCTCGAAGCTGATCGACGGGACCTTCCCCGATTACGGCCGCGTCATTCCGCAGAACAACGACAAGGAGCTCGTCGTCGACAAGAAGGATTTCGAGAATGCGGTCGACCGCGTCTCCACCATCTCCAGCGAGCGCGGCCGCGCGGTCAAGCTGTCGCTGTCGGCAGGCAAGCTGGTGCTGTCGGTGACCAACCCGGATTCCGGCAGCGCGACCGAAGAGCTCGAGGTCGAATACGCCTCCGACGCGCTCGATATCGGCTTCAACTCCCGCTATCTGCTCGACATCGCCGCCCAGATCGAAGGCGACGTCGCCACGCTCCGTCTCGCCGACCCCGGCTCGCCGACCTTGGTGCAGGACCGCGACGACAAGAGCGCGCTGTACGTGCTGATGCCGATGCGGGTGTGAGGGGGCGTGTTCCTCCTCTCGCGACACCTCGTACGCGGAGAGACCCCTCACCCGGCTTCGCTGCGCGAAGCCACCCTCTCCCACAAGGGGAGAGGGTGAAGCCGCAGCTCTCCTCGTCGAAACAAGCGCGATGCGCGTTGCTGTGCCCTCTCCCCTTGTGGGAGAGGGCATCTCCGCCAGCGGATGCATACTCAGTCGGGTGAGGGGTTGGTGCCGCAGGATCCGTCCCATCGTCCAGTCGCCAAGCCTCTCCGCCAATTCGCGAAGAACATGCGGCACGAACCGACCGATGCTGAAGCTGCGATGTGGCGCTTGCTGAGGGATCGTCGGCTCTCCACTTTCAAGTTTCGTCGACAGGTACCGTTCAAGAACTACATCCTCGATTTCGTCTGCTTCGAGAAACGCCTCGTGATCGAGATTGATGGAAGCCAGCACGCGGAATCGCAGCGGGATGCGACGCGTGAGGCGACGCTTGCTGCCGAAGGGTTTTGGACATTGCGCTACTGGAACAATGACGTGCTGCAGCAGCCCACCTCTGTGTTGGAGGACATCCTTGCAAAGCTTGCCGGGCGGTAAGATACCCCTCACCCGTCGCCTCACTGCGTGAGGCGCCACCCTCTCCCACAAGGGGAGAGGGGAAGTATCGAGTCCATGACAAAGATCTCATGACCCCCTCCCGCATTCATCGCCTGACGCTGACGCATTTTCGCAATTACCGAGCGGCGGGGCTCGCGACGGCGGCTGATTTGGTGGCGCTGGTCGGGCCGAACGGGGCGGGCAAGACCAATTGCATCGAGGCGATCTCGTTCCTGTCGCCGGGCCGCGGCCTGCGCCGGGCGACGCTGGAGGATGTCGCCGACAACCAGGGCGACGGCTCCTGGGCGGTGTCGGCGCAGGTCGAGGGCGCGCTGGGGCTCGCCACGCTCGGCACCGGCATCGATGCGCCGCGCGCGGATACCGCGGTGAGCCGGCGCTGCCGCATCGACCGCGAGCCGGTGGGCTCGGCCAGCGCCTTCGGCGACCACATCCGCATGGTGTGGCTGACGCCGGCGATGGACGGGCTGTTCATGGGGGCTGCGTCCGAACGGCGCCGCTTCTTCGACCGCCTGGTGCTCGCTATCGACAGCGAGCATTCCAGCCGCATCAACGCGCTCGAGCGCTCCTTGCGTTCGCGCAACCGCCTGCTCGAGACGCGCAATTACGACGATCATTGGTGCGACGCGATCGAGCGCGAGACGGCCGAGCTTGCGGTCGCGGTCGCGGCCACGCGCGGGCAGACCGCGGCAAGGCTCACCGGCATGCTCAACGCGCGCGCGCAAGCCTCCGCATTTCCGTCCGCTCAGATCGCGCTCGACGGCTGGATGGAGAACGCGCTGCTTCAGGAGACCGCGACCTCGGTCGAGGACCGCTACCGCCAGATCCTGCGCGACAACCGCCCGCGCGATGCGATCGCCGGCCGCACCACCGACGGCCCGCATCTCACCGACCTCCAGGTGATCTACGCGCCCAAGAGCATGCCGGCGCGCGATGCCTCCACCGGCGAGCAGAAGGCGCTGCTGATCGGCCTCGTGCTGGCGCATGCGAGCCTGGTCGCCGAGATGACCGGCATCGTGCCGCTGCTGCTGCTCGACGAGGTGGTCGCGCATCTCGACCCGAACCGCCGGGCGGCGCTGTTCGATGAGCTGAAGAAGCTCGGCGCCCAGGTGTGGCTGACCGGCGCGGATCCTGCCGCCTTCGCCGAGATCGGCGCAGGGGGCGAAGTGTTTGACGTCGAGAGCGGACGAGTCTCGGCCCGCGGCTAGGCTGCCGCATTGAACCCGCCTGTTTCAGATCGCGACTAGCCGCTTGAGGCCGCAAGAAGCGGCCGTCGCGCGGGATTTCACAACTGGCGTTACATCCTTCGCGATATTCTTGGAGCATGAGCAATGGCGACGGTGGCTCGTGGGGCGCAAGCTCCCGCACGATGGCAGTTGTTTGCGTGCGGCTTCGCTCTGCTTGCGATGTGCATGCTCGCGGCCAGCGCCGGTGCCTCGCTGCCGCATCTGTTTCCGACGACGCTCACGCTGGATTCCGATGCCAGGCTGCCCGCACCGACCCGCTACACTTACAGAGGGATCCACACCACGCTGATGCAGGGCGTCGACGCGCCGCTCCGCGTCAGGCTGGAGGCCACCGTGCCAGCGGGGCTCAGCGACGTGCTCGCTTTCTACCGGACCGAGCTTCGCAAGCTCGGTTGGCAAGAGCAGCATGATGACGCCGTGATCAACGCCGATCACGTCCGGCTCGCCTTCGTCTCGCCGCTGGGGCCGGCCGCGCTGAAGCTCGACCGCAAGGATTCCGGCACAGCGGTTCATCTGGTGCAGAAGAACGCGGACACCGCGACCAGAGCGAACGTGCTGCCCGAGCCCGGCCAGGCGAAGCTGGTGTTCAGCAATATCGGCAACAAGGAAGCGGTCCTCGAGATCAACGAGCGGACCATCCCGCGCCCGGCCGGCGCGAACGCCGTCGCGCTGGACCTCGCGCCAGGCGAATATTCGTACAGGCTGGCGGTGCCGGGCATTCCAGCCGTCACCAACGTCCTCACCGTTGCCACCGACGAGACCTGGGAGCTCACGGTCGGGCGCGACGGTGACGCCTGGCCGCCGCTCCAGCTGTACTGAGCCCGTGTTCGCCCATGGCTGTTGAACCTCGCCGGTTCCTGCCGCGACTTCTCGTCTGAGGCGCGCCGATGGGGGCGCAGCCTGCAATTGCGCGGGCATGACACCCCCCGCGCCAATCCAGGAGCTTGACGATGTCGATGATCTCGCGCGGGACGCAGGTCCCGGCACGCTGGCGACTGCTGGCCTGCGGCCTCGTCCTGTTGGCGAGCTGCGGAATCGCGGCTGCCGCCGACGGGGGCATCGTCGACGTCCACGCGCTGCCGAAGCTCGAGGGCGCGGTGGAGAACACCTCGCGTCCCGAATCCTGGCGCCTCGAATATCGCATGCCGACGGCGGAAGCCGTGACGGCGCCGGCGTTGAAGAAGCTCCTCGGCGCGGACGGCTGGGTGCCCTATCTGCGGCCGCTGGACGAAAAGAGCACGACGCTGAATTTCAAGAAGGGACGTCAGGGCCTGTCGGTTCGTTTCACGCAAGGCCTCGGCCGCCCCGACCAATCCGTGGTGACCTACTCCGCCGACCGGATTTACGGCAACGTGCCGTTCCCCGATGGCGCGACCGACATCATGTTCGATGGCACGCGGCCCTATCTCGGCTGCATCGCGCCCACCGCGCTCGATGCGACGTCGGATTTCTTCGGCCGCGAGATGGCTGCGATCGGCTGGCAAAAGCTCACACCGGAGGCCGCGGCGCACTGGACCAGCAGCCTGGACGAGACCGTCCCCAACGGTCTGCGCGCGTACTACGTGCACCCCGATAGCCCGGAGACCGGCTTCACCAAGCAGAAGCCGGTGATGCTGACGCTCACCCGCCGCGACGATGGCCGCACCAATGTCGAGATCCGCGTCGCGCCGTTCGCGCTGCCGGAGGTGCTCGAGGCCGACGACGACATGGCCGGCCTGCCGCGGCCCAAGCCGACCAAATCCGCGCGGGGCCTCGGCAGCGCCAGCTCCAACAAGCGAGAAATGTCGGCCGCCGCGATGGCCGAGCTGCCCGCCGTGCTCGCCTTCTACCAGCGCGAGCTCGCCGCGCGCGGCTGGCAGGAGGATGGCCGCGCGCCGCTCGCGCCCGGCGACGAAGTCGCGATCAAGTTCTCCAGCACCGATGAAACCGGTGTGCTGCGGCTCGGCCGCAAATATGATTTCACCATGGTCGGCCTGACCGCGCAGGTGAAGGAATCCGCGCTCGCCGCCCGCGCCAAGGCGAAGAAGGAGGCCGACGCGAGGTTCCTGAGCGATGCCTTGGGTACGGCTCAGCAGCTCATCGCGGCCGACGATATCAGGCGCAAGACCCAGGCCGCCTCCCTGTCGGACGCCCCGCTCACCGCGCTCGCTGACAGCAAGACGCCGGTGCCGCTGCCCGAAAACGCCGAAGGCATCAAATTCGAAGGCGGCGACGGCCACCTGGAATTCTCCTCGGCGTCGAGCGTGAAGGCGCTCAGCAGCTTCTATCGGACCGCGCTGAAGAGCTCGGGCTGGAAGGAGCAGCCCTCCGTCATCAACCAGCCGAACATGGCGGTGATGGCGTTCTCGAAAGGCGGCAAGTCGATCTCGATGACGGTGATGCAGATGGGCCCGAAGGTGAATGTCCGCGCCGACGGATCGGGCCTGGTGACGGAAGCGGCCAAGCCTGCGGCCGGTGCGGAGGCGGAGGTTCAGGCCAAATCCGCCGAGCCGCTCAAGCCCGATCCCGAGTCCCCGCTGCCGGTGCCGATGCAGCGTTCGTCCAAAACGCTCGAGACCACGAAGGTGCCCGGCGGCGAAGCGCCGCTCCGCAGCGAACTGACGGCCCGCATCCCCGCTTCGCTCGACGAAGTCCTTGCCTTCTACCGGGCCGAGCTTGCAAAGCTCAGCTGGCAGGAGAAGACCGACGGCGCGGCCGTGTCCGCGGAACGCGCGCAGATCGAATTCGCCTCGCCGCAAGGCCCCGCCGTGCTCAAGCTCGGCCGCACCAAGGGCGAGACCACGGTCAGCCTGGCGCACAAGAATGCCGATGTCGCGGCCAAGACCGAGATCATGCCGAAGGCAGGACAAGCACGGCTCATGCTCGGAAACATGGCGGCGAACGAGGCCGCACTGACGATCAACAAGCAGACGGTGAAGATCGCAGCCGGCGCCGGCGGCCCGCAATCCCCAAAGGGTCCGATGCTCGATCTGCCGCCCGGCAAGTACGCGTACGCGTTGCGCCTGCCCGGCCGCCCTGCACGTAACGAGACCCTGACCGTTGCCGCCGGCGAGGCCTGGGGCCTCCTGGTGGGCCCGAGCGGCGACGTGCTGCCGCTGCAGATGTACTGATCTCATGTCCGCGGATGGATCGGCCTGGTTGAACCCGCCTGGTTCATGGGGCGACTAGTCGTCGAGAAGGCGTCGGCGGCCCTGTCGCAGCCGCTGCATCGCGCGAAGACCGCGGTATTCCTGGAGCGTGGACATGACGAGGGCATGGCGCGGGACGAAGGTCCCGGCACGGTGGTGGCTGTTGATGTGCGGCCTTACGCTTCTTGCAGGCTGCTCGCCGGAGCCACTTACCGCAGCAGATCCCCACGCCGACATGCCCGTGCCGACGCGAGCCAGTCACGCAAGCTTCGGCACCACGCACGCCTCCGGCATCGATGTCCCATTCCGGCTCGAGCTCAAAGCCCGTGTACCCGCAGAGCTCAGCGACGTCCTGGCCTTCTACCGCGCGGAACTCGGAAAGCGCGGCTGGCAGGAGAGGCCTGGTGGCGCGATGGTCGCCGCCGATCACGCGCGGCTCGTCTTCGCCTCCCCGAAGGGGCCGGGCATGCTGACGCTCGACCGTGCCAAGGGCGAGACCACAGTCGACCTCGTGCAACGAAATACCGCGGTCGCGGCCGAGGCCAACTTCCTGCCGAGAGCAGGACACGCGCGGTTGATCTTCGGTTATCTTGTCCCTGATGTGGCCTCGCTCGCGATCAACGACCAGACCATCGCGATCGCAGGCGGCGTCAACCATCCACAAATGCTGGATCTGCCGCCCGGCACGTACTCCTACGCGCTGCTCGTGTCGGGCCGTCGGGTGCGCACCGACACCATTACTGTGGCCGCCGGCGAAACGTGGAGCCTCGGGTTGGATGACGACGGCAGGAAGCCGGATCAGATCTACTGAACCCAGCGGCCGTCTCCAGGCACCGCGGTGTCTCGGAACAGGTATCCGCATCGCCGCAAAAACCACGCCCTAGAGGGCCCCAAGCAGCGCCTCGAATCACGCTTTCTGCAGCGCCCAAAAACGCCCCGCAAAAGCCTTGAAAACCGGCCAAAAAACCCTATCTGCTCAATAGGTTGCCGGAGGATACTTTGCGCTAGGCGCAAGCGGTCTTTCATGGCACAAATGGCCCTGCAAATCAGCGCCTTTGCGCCGCTGATTCGGGCGACATCTCGAAGGCCTCTCATGACAGAACCTGCTCGGCAGCCCGCTGCCGAAAACGAGCCCTCCAATCCGAGTGAATACGGTGCGGAATCAATCCGCGTGCTCAAGGGACTCGATGCCGTCCGCAAGCGCCCGGGCATGTATATCGGCGACACCGACGACGGCTCGGGCCTGCACCACATGGTCTACGAGGTCGTCGACAACGCGATCGACGAAGCGCTCGCGGGCCATGCCACGCGCGTCGACGTCATCCTCAACGCCGACAATTCCGTCACCGTGCGCGACGACGGCCGCGGCATTCCCGTCGACATCCACAAGGGCGAAGGCATCTCGGCGGCCGAGGTCATCATGACCCAGCTGCACGCCGGCGGAAAGTTCGACCAGAACTCCTACAAGGTCTCCGGCGGCCTGCACGGCGTCGGCGTCTCCGTCGTCAACGCGCTATCCAGCAAGCTGATGCTTCGCATCTGGCGCGACAACAAGGAGCACTACATCGAGTTCGCGCATGGCGACGCCGTCGCGCCCCTGAAGGTCGTCGGCGACGCCCCGGGCAGGCGCGGCACCGAAGTGACGTTCATGGCCTCGCCCGAAACCTTCAAGAACATCGAATACGACTTCGCCACGCTCGAGCACCGGCTGCGCGAGCTCGCCTTCCTCAATTCCGGCGTTCACATCGCCCTCTCCGACATGCGCCATGCGGTCGAGAAGCGCGAGGAGATGCACTATTCCGGCGGCGTCGAGGAGTTCGTCAAATATCTCGACCGCAACAAGAGCCCGATCGTGCCGGCGCCGATCATGGTCCGCTCGGAGGCCAACGGCATCGGCGTCGAGGCGGCGCTGTGGTGGAACGACAGTTACCACGAGAACGTGCTGTGCTTCACCAACAACATCCCGCAGCGGGACGGCGGCACCCATCTGGCCGGCTTCCGCGGCGCGCTGACGCGCCAGGTCAACGGCTATGCCGAGGCCAATGCCAAGAAGGAAAAGATCGCGCTGACCGGCGACGATTGCCGCGAAGGCCTCACCGCCGTGCTGTCGGTGAAAGTGCCCGATCCGAAATTCTCGTCGCAGACCAAGGACAAGCTGGTGTCCTCGGAAGTGCGCCCGGTGGTCGAGAACGTGCTCAACGAGGCGCTCCAGGCCTGGTTCGAGGAACACCCCTCCGAAGCCAAGATGATCGTCGGCAAGGTGATCCAGGCCGCAGCCGCCCGCGAAGCTGCGCGCAAAGCGCGCGAGCTGACGCGCAAGAATCCGCTCTCGGTCTCCTCGCTGCCCGGCAAGCTCGCCGACTGCCAGGAAAAGGATCCGGCCAAGTCCGAACTGTTCATCGTCGAGGGCGACTCGGCAGGCGGCAGCGCCAAGCAGGGCCGCAACCGCGAATTCCAGGCCGTGCTGCCGCTGCGCGGCAAGATCCTCAACGTCGAACGCGTCCGTCCCGACAAGATGCTGTCGAGCGAGCAGATTGGCACGCTGATCACCGCGCTCGGCACCGGCATCAGCGACGAATTCTCGATCGAGAAGCTGCGCTATCACAAGATCATCGTGATGACGGACGCCGACGTCGACGGCGCCCATATCCGCACGCTGCTGCTGACGTTCTTCTACCGGCAGATGCGCGACCTCATCGACGGCGGCTATCTCTATATCGCCCAGCCGCCGCTTTATAAGGTTAGCAAAGGCAAATCCGAGCAGTACCTCAAGGACGAGCGGGCGCTGGAAGACTATCTCATCGACGCTGGCCTCGATGATTGCGTGTACATCCCCGGCACCGGCGGCGACCGCTCCGGGCGCGATCTGCGCGCGCTGGTCGACGACGCCCGCGTGGTCCGCAGCGTCCTGCGCAACCTGCACAGCCGCTATAACCGCAAGGTGGTCGAGCAGGCCGCCATCACCGGCGTGCTGAACAAGGAGATCTACGGCGATCCCGAGAAGGCGGCGGCGGCCGCGCAATACATCGCGAACCGGCTGGACAACCAGGCCGAGGAGGTCGAGCGCGGCTGGGTCGGACAATTCGTCGAGGGCCAGGGTTTCCTGTTCGAGCGCACCGTGCGCGGCGTCAAGGAAGCCGCTGTCATCGACGACGCGCTGCTCGGCTCGGCCGAGGCCCGCAAGCTCGACGAATACACGACCAAGCTCCAGGACGTTTACGCCCGCTCCGGCAAGCTGCGGCGCAAGGATTCCGAGCACGTGGTCCACGGCCCGGTCGATCTGTTCGAGGCCGTGACCGAAGCCGGCCGCAAGGGCATCAGCCTGCAGCGCTACAAAGGCCTCGGCGAGATGAACCCGGAGCAGCTCTGGGAGACGACGCTGGACACCGAGGCACGCTCGCTGCTCCAGGTGAAGATCAAGGAGGTCGATGAGGCCGACGACATCTTCACCAAGCTGATGGGCGACGTCGTCGAGCCGCGCCGCGATTTCATTCAGGAACATTCGCTGAGCGCGACGATCGATATTTGAGGCCTCGCTGCTTCCACGGCGTCAGGGCCGGGCTCGTCCCGGCCATCCACGTCTTGCCCCGCGGAACAAAGAACGTGGATGCCCGGGACAAGCCCGGGCATGACGGCCGCACCAGTCCGGCCCTGAACCTCTCCACCCGCCGTCGCGACGAAACGGCATGCCCGCAAGGCCAATTCCGGCCGGGAAGTGTCGCGCCATGACCGCCTCTGCAACGACCAGCTCCGCCGCGCCCTCACGCCGCCTCGGCATCATCGGCAGCATCGTCGGCGTGCTGGCGCTGATGGCGGCGGTGCTGCCGCATTGGGTCGTGCCGATCGTGTTTCCGCCGCCGCCGGCGGACAAGGTAATCGTCGACACCGGACATCGCATCAAGGACCGCATCGCCGCGAAGGTGAAGGGCGTGGAGTATCAGGCTCCGAAGGTCGAGAAGTCGGCTGGACGAAGCTGGAGTGAAACCGCGTCGGTCACGGCAATCTCGCTCGGCCTGCTCGCCATCCTGCTTTCGGTACTCTCCCTGATCTTCCGGGAGGAACGGCTCCTCGCCGCTGTCGCCGCAACGCTCGGCACCGGCGCCATCGCCATCGAAATCTCCTTCGTCATGATGGGAGTTCTGATCCTGATCGCGATCCTGTACGTGATCGGGAATATCATCGGGCTGTTTTGAGGGCCGCTTGTCACAAGCTCCCGTCCTCATCCTGAGGAGCCCGCGAAAGCGGGCGTCTCGAAGGATGGCCACCAGCGACATCGGGGCCTGCATGGTTCGAGACGCGTTCCGCGCTCCTCACCATGAGGGATCAGCAGCCTCGCCTGCGCTCACGGACCGGCCACGAACCAGCGCCCAGTACAATTGCTCCCGCGCTCAAATCTCTGTAGTTTCCGCCCGAAACAGGCCCTCCCACCCAACAGGACAGCGAGAACCCAGTGGCGCCCATCCAATACATCGTCGAGGGCGGTCACCGGCTCTCGGGCTCGATCGAGCCGTCCGGCAACAAGAACTCGGCGCTGCCGATCATCGCCGCCGCGCTGCTGACCGAGCATCCGGTCGTCCTGGAGAACGTGCCGCGGATCCGCGACACCGAGACGCTGGTCGAGCTGGTCCGCTCGGTCGGCGCGTCGGCCGAATGGTCCGCGCGCAACACGCTTCACATCCACGCCAAGAGCATCCGCGCCGCCGACCTCGACCCCGAGCTGTGTGTGCGCATCCGCGCCTCGATCCTGCTCGCCGGGCCCCTGCTCGCCCGCTGCGGCGAGGTGATGCTGCCGCCGCCCGGCGGCGACGTCATCGGCCGCCGGCGACTGGACACGCATGTGCTCGCGCTGGAGCAGCTCGGCGCCAAGGTCACCGCGACCGACCGGCTCGAATTCCGCGCGCCAAGGCTCGCGGGCGCGGACGTGTTCCTTGACGAGCCGAGCGTCACCGCGACCGAGAATGCGCTGGTCGCGGCGGTCGCCGCCGACGGCGTCACCTATTTGCGCAACGCGGCGTCCGAGCCGCATGTGCAGGACCTCGCCAATTTCCTGGTCGCGCTCGGCGCCAGGATCGAAGGCATCGGCACCAACACCATGATCATCCATGGTCCAGCGACGCTCGGCGGGGCGACCTACCGGATCCAGCCCGACCATATCGAGGTCGGCTCGCTGATCGGGCTTGCCGCCGTGACGCGCTCCCCCTTGCGCATCACACGCGCCGGCGTCGAGCATCTGCGCTCGATCCGCATGGGTTTCGAGCGGCTCGGCATCGTCTGCCGGATCGAGGGCGACGACCTCATCGTGCCCTCCAACCAGACCTTGAAGATTCAGGACGATTTCGGCGGCCATGTGCCGAAGCTGGAGGACCAGCCCTGGCCGGCCTTCCCCGCCGACCTGATGTCGATCGCCATCGTCACGGCGACGCAATGCGAGGGCGTGATCCTGATGTTCGAGAAGATGTTCGAATCCAGGATGTTCTTCGTCGACAAGCTGATCGCGATGGGCGCTCGCATCGTGCTGTGCGACCCGCACCGCGCCATCATCGCCGGCCCGAGCCGCCTGCACGGCGCGACGATGACCTCGCCCGACATCCGCGCCGGCATGGCGATGCTGCTCGCGGCCGTCTGCGCCGAGGGCACCTCGACCATCAACAACGCCGACCAGATCGAGCGCGGCTATGAGCGCATCGAAGAGCGGCTGAACGCGCTTGGCGCCAGGATCACGCGCGTGCCGGAGCGGAGTTAGGCCAGCCTATTTCGGCGGACGTGCGTCGAGAGCCTGTTTGCAGGGCGCAGACAATTCAGCGTAATTGTCGCTGAAACATTTTCGAACGCGCCCGCCTCCGGGCCGCGTTCCCGCGCAGAGGCGGGAATAATCGGCCTTGCAGGCCTGCTTCGCATCACCGCGCGCGTCCTCCGCAGAGGCATGCGACAGAAACAGCACGAGAAACCCGATCAAACTCGCGGCTGCGAGAGCAGCACGGACGTATACGGCCGACCGCCGCGAGAAGCTCACCACCGGTCCGCTTGCCGTCCGGCCAAATCGTTGCACCATGTCACCTCCATCAATTCGCAGACATCGATGTAGGTGATACGCCTGGACGGACCGAATCCTTCGTTCACTCTGCGCGGCTCAGCGAAAATAGCCGCCGACGAGTTGTCGACGTCCTTTCGCTGAAATCCGTTCCAGCATCTCGACGAAGGTCCCGACGACGAGATCGCCAATCTTCACGCGCTTGTCGCGGGCATCCTTCACGGCGGCCTCCAGCTCGGCCTTGTCGAGATTCGTCTGCGCGGCGGTTTTCATCGCCTTCATCAACGCCAGCCGATACTCGGCCTGGAGCGGGGCCAGCTCCGCCTCCTTGCCGCGATAGATGCTCCACAGGATCTCCGCGTCTTCCGCCGGAAGTCTCTCGGCGACACGCTCGATCATGCGCAGCGGCACGCCCGCGCCCGGCATGAAGCCGCCGGGCCGCAGCCATTGCGCCGAGACATAGGTGAACAGGACGACGTTGACGCACAGCGACAGCAGCATGAGCGCCCGCCAGGGAAAGGACCATTCTCGCCAGAACTTCATCGCACCGATCCAAAGCCGATTGCGTAGACATCGAAGACGCCGCTCACGACCGACAAGGGATCCGACGGCGCATGGGCATAGGGCAGCGCTCCCGCCAGCCACACGCCCACCATCAGCGAGCAGGCGAGGCTTGCGGCGGGAACGAGCGCGGGCCAGCGCAACAGGCGCTGATGCCATGCCGGCCGTTGCTGCTGCGGGACAGCGGCCAGCCTCTGCAGGACGAGAAGGCTCGAACGCTCCGCCCGCGCGGTCTCGATCTCCGGAGCGGCGGCAAGGAGCCGGTCGAAGCACGACTGCCCCTCCAGGACCGCAGCGCCTTCCGCGGTCGCCGCGATCCGACGCGCGGCCTCGCGCGTCGGTGCGGGCCAGCGCTCGACGTCACCTCCCCATGTCTCGGCCAATTGTCTGAACTGTTCGGGCGTCATGCGTAGCTCCCCGTCTGCTGTATTTTCTGAACATTTGCCCTGAGCGCCGCGCGGGCGCGTCCCAGGAGCGATTCGAACGCCTTGGCGCTGAGATTCATCGCCTTCGCCGCTTCCTCACCGCTCAGGCCCTCCATGTGGAAGAGCGCGATCGCGCCGCGCTGCCGGTCCGACAGGCCGGCCATCGCGCGGTTGAGAAGGCGAAGCTCCTCATCGGCGATGAGCCGCTCGACGGCGTGCGGTTCCGTGTCGGGCACATCGCCGGCCTCGTCGAGGGGCTGGAAGGTTCGGCGCCGCGTGCGGTCGAACGTCAGGTTGAGGACGATGCGGTAGAGCCAGGTCGTGAACTTCGCAACACGCGGGTCGAAAGAGGCTGCGTGAGTCCAGACACGCATGAACGCCTCCTGGCCGATGTCGTCGGCCTCGGCCGGATCGCGCACGATGCGCTCGGCGACCCGCAGCGCCCGAGGCATATGGCGCCGCATGAGGACGCGAAACGCATGCTGCCGCCGCGCCGACACCTCCACCATCAAGGCCTCGTCCGATGGCTCTTCCATCATCTCGATCTGTTGCTCTGGCCTGCGGACATCCTAGCCGAAAGTTGCGAAACCGATCCCAACAGGCGACCGGCGCCTCCAAAGAAAGATCAAAACCGCCAATAGACTCCGGCGCGCACCGTGTGCGTGTCGAGCCTGGACTCGCGCGCGCCGAAAGTCGTCGCGCCGACCGTCTGGGCGGCCAGCGTCTTCGCGCCGTAATTGTCATAAAGATATTCGAGCCGGACCGAGGCCTGCGGTGCGAAGCGGAATTCCCCGCCCGCTCCGATCGACCAGCCGATTCGTGTTTCGCTCCAGCTCGCGACGGCCCCGATCCCATTGTCGAACGCCTTGCTCTCGACGCCTGCGACGGCAAGGCCACCGGCGGCGAACAGCAGCGTGCGGTCGAAAGCATAGCCGATCCGTCCACGGAGGTGGCTGTTCCAATTGACCGCGGATTGAAGCTGCGTGACCGCCGGGGTCGGCGCAAAGCCGGTATCGATCGTCGCGCGCGCATCGACGAAGTTCACGTCGCCCTCGAGCCCGGCGACGATCCGGCCCCATTGCGCCGAGAAGCCCGCCGTTGCACCGACGATCGCGCCCTTCGGATCGACAAAGTGGAATTCACCCGTCGCCGGCAGCGAGATCTCGGAGCGGCCCGAAAGATAGCCGGCCTGAACGCCGAAATAGGGCCCTGCCCAGCTCAGCAGGGCTACTGAGGCCGCCTGCGGGGGCGGCGCTGCGGGCAGCCTCAGGTCGGTCGCTGCAGCGGCGCCGGCACCCTGGATGGCAGAACCGATCAACAGCGCGGCGAACGTCAGCCTGAATCTCGTTGTCATGCTCAAATTCCCAATGTGAGACCGGCCCAGATTCGCCGCACATGACGAATACGGCCCGACCCGAACTTTCCTTCGCCTGAAGACGTCTTTTTTCAGCGGCCGGCGCCCTCACGTTTCTTTGCCGTTACTTCGCCGATCGAGGCTGCTATGTCCCCGGCATGACCGAGCTTTTGGATACCAAACAGCCGTACCGGGCACGCCGGGACGCAACGCAGAACCACCTTGCCGAGGAATTCGGCGAGACGCTGCGCCTCGCCGTACCGATGATGCTGACCCAGCTCGGGCAGATCGCCATGATCACGACCGATCTCGCGATGATCGGGCGGCTCGGCGAGGACGCCGTGGCCGCGGCGGCGCTGGCCCACACGGTCTATTTCGTCAGCTTCACGTTCGGGCTCGGATTGACCTCCGCCGTGTCGCCGCTGGCGGCGCAGGCATTCGGCGCCGGCGACGTCGGGCGCATTCGCCGCTCCTTGCGCGTCGGTCTGTGGGCCGCGCTGCTGATCTCGCTGCCGATGATGGCCTCGCCGCTCTATGGCGAGCAGATCCTGCTCGCGCTCGGCCAAGCGCCGCACTCGGCCGCGCTGGCGCAGCACTACCTGAATGGCCTCGCCTGGGGCATCGCACCGGCGCTCGGATTCATCGCGCTGCGCAGCATGATGAGCGCGGTGAACCGGCCGCAGGCGCCGCTGTGGATCACGCTGGCGGCGATCCCGGTCAATGCCGCGCTGGTCTATGCCCTGATCCACGGCCTGTTCGGCCTGCCCGAACTCGGCCTGTTCGGCGCGGGGCTGGCGACCACGCTGGTCAATCTCGGCACCTTCCTCGCCGCGCTCGCGATCGCCGGCCTGCGCAAGCCGTTCGCAGAATATCATCCACTCGCCCGCCTCTGGCGGATCGACTGGCCCTTGATGCGCCAGTTGATCGCGATCGGCGCGCCGATCTCGTTCTCGCTGCTGCTGGAATACGGCCTGTTCTCCTCGGCCGCGCTGCTGATGGGCCTGATCTCGACCACCGCGATCGCCGCGCACCAGATCGCGCTCCAGGTCACGGCCGTGCTGTTCATGGTGCCGCTCGGCATCGGCATGGCGGCGACGGTGCGGGTCGGCCACGCCTTCGGCCGCAACGATCCGGCGGCGGTGAAGCGCGCAGGGCTCGTCGCAGCCGTGCTCGGCCTCGCGCTGGTCTCCGCGCTGACGATCGGCATCGTGATCGGCCGCTATCAGCTCGGCCGGCTGTTCTTCGGCGCCGGCAGCGAAAGCGCGGCCACGATCGAGCTGACCGGAACGCTGCTGCTGGTAGGGGCCAGCTTCTTCATCGCCGACGGCCTGCAGACCATCATGGGCGGCGCGCTACGCGGCATCAACGACACCCGAATGACGCTGCTGTTCGCCGCGATCGGCTATTGGGGCGTCTCTTTTCCCATCGGCTGGATGCTGGCGTTCCACACGGGGCTGAGCGCGGTCGGCGTCTGGATCGGATTTTCCGTCGGCACGTTCGTCTATGCCGGGCTCCTGATCTTGCGCTTCCGGATGCTGACGCGCAAAATGGCGGGATGAGAGCAACAGTTCACGAAGTCACGCCCGAGATCGATCCGCGTGCGGTGCTCGCGGGCGCGCAGTTCGCCGATGCATTTCGTGTCGAGATCGGTGCGATGGCGGTGAATGCGCGCGAAGCCTGCACCAGGATGGTGCTGCACGGGCCGCGCTGGATCGACGCATTGCTGCGCCTGCGCAACATTCTGGTGAGGCCGTTCGGGCTGAAGACATCGGGCGAAGGCGCGCCGGCGCCGTACGGCCTGATCGGCCTGTTTCCGGTGCTGAGCGAGACGCCGGAGCAACTCGTTGCCGGCTTCGACGATTCGCACCTCGACTTCCGCATCGTGGTCGACGTTTCAGGCGATGCCGCGGGCCGCCATGTGACCTCGACCACGCTCGTGCGCACGCACAACCTGCTCGGCCGGACCTATCTCGCGCTGATCATGCCCTTCCACAAGCTCGTGGTCCGCAACATGATGGGACGGATCGTGGCGCCGGCCCCGATGAACTGTGCGGGCCGACATTGAACGAACACGCCGTGTTCAGCCCACCGGCCCTGCAGTCCAATTGTCGCCAGCGAGCGGACTGACTTTCACGTCAGGAATGACACCGAGGTCCATGCTCGGATCGAAATGGCGCATCGTTCGCTCATTGAGGTCGATGATTCGGCCAGGCCTGAGTGGTCCCACGTCGTTTATCTTGACGATGACCTTCTTGCCTACGGCCTCGACGAGAGCATATTTCGGCCTCGCGCCAAATTCGACCCCACCAAATTTCCGGCGCAGACTCGTCTTGATGGCAGCCGTCCAGGCGGAGGGATCATAACGTTCGCCAGAGGCCGTCTTCGGACCGCCCTCCTCCTTGCCAGGCTTGAACGGATTATAGGTGGACGCCGCGCCAATAATCGCATCGCCGGAGGCGGCATCGACGACGGCAGTTGAGTGACCCCCACGCGTTTCACTTCGAGCAACGGCAGCAGAAATGGCGAGCGCAAGCAGGGCGCCGCAAATTGCGGCGCTCGAGCGGAATAGCATCATAAGCCCTGTGATTTTTTAGATTGCCCGGTTCCAGAACCGCAAAATTGGTCAAGCGAACGCAGCAGCGTTCATCAACTTGCGCCGATCGTTTTGCGGATTCGAGCCAGCCCTGGCTACGGAACCGTTGTGTGAACCGAAGTGGTCCTCACGTCGTGTTAGCTTCCCGCCGATTAAGACAGAGATTGCGTCAGCAGCATGACCCGATGGAACCTTGCGCGCGCAGCGTCAGAACACGCAGGCAGCAATAACTACTGAACTTCCGATGTATGCAGTGCTGTCGAAACGAGTCTAGGAGGATACGTTCAACTCACTCGGCAACGCGCACCGACTTGTCGCTTGCTGCTTCCGACCATTCGCCGACCACGCGATCGAGGTCGCCGAGATTCTGGTGCATCTGCTCCAGGGAGAAACCGAGCGCGAAGAAGCGCTCGGCGGTGTCGCTGGGGTGGCCGCGGATCAGGCCGTCCTGACGGACGGACGCGACCGCCTCGGCGTAGTGCTGGAGCGCGACGTGCACGGGGTGGATCGGCGGCGCGCCGGCGCCCTCACGTAGCGCAGCCGCAGCCGAGCGCAGGAAGCGCGCGATCACGGTCGAGACCTCATTCAATGGAGCTGCGAGCCGCAGCTGCACCTCGACCGGCAACGGCACCACCGTGGCGCGGCCGATCATCACGACGTCGTGCCGCAGCCGCAGGATGGTTCGCAGCAATGGGCCGGTGTCCGGGCCGCTCGACAGCCGCGCCGCGCGCTCGCGCTCGGCTTCGGAGCCGATCGCATTCAGGTTGACCATCGCATTGCCGATGCCGTCCTGGATCCGGTGCAGCGCGTCGTTGTCGCGACCGCGCGTGAGGCCCGCCAGCAGCTCGGCGAGGGCATCGGCGATCAGCTCGAGCAGAACCGCCGCGCTGGCGCGGATCTGCCGCACCGCGCGCGAGGGCAGCACCAGGAAGGAGACCAGCAATCCCGTGACCGCGCCGACGCCGACCTCGCTGACCCGATCGATCGCCGAGGTCAGAGGATCGGCATGATGCAGGGTCGGAACCAGGAGCACGATCACGGCGGTGACCGTGGCGGCGCTGAGGCTCGGATTGATTGCGGCGATGAAGGCGAGCGGGGCGACGGAGAGGACCAAGAGGCCGAGCAGGCCCGCCTCGCTGGAATAGGGAATCAGGATGGCGATGGCACCGCCATAGATCGCGCCGCCGATGGTGCCGAGCATGTAGTCGCGCGTCGCCTTCAGCGAGCGGCCGACGCTCATCTGGGTCACGATCAGCGAGGTCAGCACCGCCCAGAGCGGCAACAACAGGTGGAGCGCGGTGGCGATCGCATAGGCCGCGGTCGCGGCGACCGTGACCCGGATCGCCAGCCCCAATTGCGTTCGCCGCGCGCGAACCCGCTCGAACAGCTGCCTTGCGCGCGTCATACGGAATATCCCGATCCTTTTCGCCTAAGCAAAAGCATGGCTGGTCCCCGCACCCGCAAGGCCGCTTGAAAGGCCAAATCAGCCCGCCTAACTTGCGCGCCAAATCGAGGAAACACGATGGCTCACGAAACCGCAACGCTCGCCGCCTATGTCTTCAATCTGAAATACCAGGATATTCCGGCGGAGGTGCTGGAGCGCGCCAAGGTGCTGACGCTGGACTTCCTCGGCAGCGCGATCCGGGCGCGGCGCGAGGCGGAATCGACCCCGTCGATGCTGAAGATGCTGGAGGCGCTGGCGCTCGACGCCAGGGGCGAATCCACCGTGTTCGGCGATACCAAGACCTGGACGCCGGCGGTCGCGGCACTGCTCAACGGCGCGCTGGGGCATTCGCTCGATTTCGACGACACCCACGCCGATTCCTCGCTGCATCCGAGCGCTCCGGTGGTGCCGGCCGCCTTCGCCGTCGGCGAGATGGTCGGCGCGTCAGGGCGCGACGTGCTGACGGCGATCGTTGCCGGTTACGAGGTGTGCTGCCGGCTCGGCAATGCGCTCGACCCGACCTCGCATTACGCGCGCGGCTTCCACCCGACCGCGACGGCCGGCACCTACGGCGCGGCCGCGGCGGCGGGCAAGCTGTTCGGCCTCAGCGAGAAGCAGCTGATCGCCGCATTCGGCGTCTCCGGAAGCCAGGCCGCGGGCTCGCTGCAATTTCTGGTCAACGGCGCCTGGAACAAGCGCTACCAGGTCGGCGCCGCCGCGATGAACGGCGTGATCGCCGCGACATTGGCGCGCAACGATTTCGTCGGTGCGACCGAGTCGGTCGAAGGCAAGCACGGCCTGCTCGCCGGCTATACCGACGATGCGCATCCGGACAAGGCGGTGGCCGAGCTCGGCAAGACCTATGAAACGATGAAGATCGGCGTGAAGCCCTATCCGAGCTGCCGCTACACCCATGCCGCGATCGACGCGCTGATCGCGATGCGGCGCGAGCACAATCTGACGCCTGAGCAGGTCAAGCGCGTCGAGATCGGCCTGCACCGCAACGGCATCACGCTGACCGGCGACGCCGCCACCAAGCGGCACCCGCGCTCAATCGTCGGCGGCCAGTTCTCGATGTTCTTCACCGGCGCGCTCGCACTCGACCAGGGTTCATTCGGCTGGGACGATTACAACCGGCTCGGCGATGCCGCCATCGACGCGCTCGCCGACAAGTTCGACGTGGTGCAGGACGACCGGCTCGAGATCGGCCGCACCCATCCGTTTGGCGCGCGCGTGAGCATCACCACGGACGACGGCGTGCACGAGCGGCTCTACGCCGATCCGTCCGGAGAGCCGACCTCGTTTCCGGATACGCAGGCGATGCAGCAGAAGTTTTTGACGCTGGCCCGCCCCGTGCTGAACGCGCGCGCGGAGAAGTTCGCGGATGCGATCATGACGCTGGAGCGGTTCGACCGCGTGGCGCAGGCGACGGAATTGGGGAGGTAGCAGCGAGAGCCGCAGCCGCTTCTTACCCTCCCCTGGAGGGGGAGGGTCGCTACGCATGTAGCAAAGCGGAATGCGTAGCGGGGTGGGGTGACGGTCTCTCCACATCCAACACTGCCCGAGTGGATAGATCACCCCACCCCGCTCGCGCTTCGCGCGATCGACCCTCCCCCTCCAGGGGAGGGTAAGAAAGAGCTCAATCCCCTCCGGCCAGCTTCCCCTTTTCGCGCGTTGCCGCGACCACATCGCGTACGAGATCGAACACGCCGTCGGCTTGCGGCGGTGCGTTTGGCGAGCGGCCGAGGCGCACGATCACCAGCTGCTCCGACGGGATCACGATGGTGTACTGCCCGATCGTTCCCTTGGCGAAGAAGGCATCGCGCGGCCAGCCGTGCTCCAGACGAAAGTTTGCGCCAAAGCTGTCGCCCCGGTTGGTCCAGAAACCGGCGCCGATGCCGACCCACGCGTTTGGCGTGGCCGTCGCCGAATAGTTCACCCACGCTTCCGGCAGGATGCGCTTGCCGCCGGCGACGCCGTCATTGAGATAGAGCTGGCCGAAGCGCGCCCAGTCGCGGCCGGAGGCGAGCATCTCGCTCGACCCTTCGATCGTGCCGGCGCCGTCGAGCTGGAGCACCACATTCCGCATGCCGAGCGGGGCAAACAATTCGCGGCGCGCAAAGCGCAGCGCGTCTTCCGGCGTGCCGCCGGTCGCATCGCGGATCAGATGCGAGAGAATGAGGGTGTTGCCGTCGTGATAGTTCCATGCGGTGCCGGGCGCGGTTGCGAGCGGCATGCTCTCGGCATAGGCGGCCATGTCCTTCTCGGCGAATTTCATCCGGTTGACCGGCTCGAAGGCGGAGCCGAGCGAGGCCTGCAACGAGCTGCCGAGCTCAAGGCCCGCGGTGTGGCGCAGCAGCTGATCGACAGTGATGGCATGGCGCGGATCGTCGGGATCTTTCCAGGCGGCGACCGGGGCGGGTCCATCGAGCTTCAGCTTGCCCTGGTGCACCAGCACGCCGATCAGCGCCGAGACCACCGACTTGGTCATGGAGAAGCCGAGCAGCGGCGTCTCGGGTCCGATGCCGTCGGCGTAGCGTTCGGCGACGATGCGGCCGGCCTTCATCACGACGATGGCGCGGGTGCGGCGGTGAGGCGGCCGCGCGGGCTCGGCGAAGGCACGGTCAAGCGCCGCGGCGAGTGCGGGGCTCTGCGGCGGCACGATTCCGGGGCCGGCGATCTCGGGTAGCAGCGCGGGCCGTTTGTCGTCAGGCGGCGACGCGACGGCGGCAATGCCGGCGCCGTGCTCGAGCGTGCAGCCGAGGCCCTCGCGATAGACGGCATGGCTGCGGCCGATGCCGAACAGCGTCACCGTGACGTCCTTGCGGACGCGGTCGATCCCGTATTCCACCGCCCAGTCGATCAGGCTCGCTCCGGGCATGGCATCGGTGGTCTCGGCGAAGTTGCGCCTGGGATCGAGGCCGGAGACGAACGTCTCGGCGCACAGGATACCGGCGACGAAGCCGGTCGCGACCTTCGGCACGTCGCGGGCCCGGGCCGCGCCGAGTGCGAGGCCGGCTGCGGCGATGGCGGAGGCGATGAGGAGGATCTTGCGGCGGCGGGTCACGGGCTTTCTCCGGCTGGGGCGTTGGCGGGAGGAAGCGGGATGCCGACGCTGGATGCTCGCCGGATTTGGAAAATGGGTCGGTTGAAATCGGAGCGGGGCTGGCCGATGTTGAAATAAACGAGCTATTTCAATTGCATACAAGGACAATGTCACCACGACGGTGGTGCGCCCCCTCGCCCCGTTCTTACGGGGAGAGGGTTGGGGGTGAGGGCCTCTCTCCACACGTGCGATCTTCGTGAGGCCTGTACCCCCTCACCCGGATCGCAAGAGCGATCCGACCTCTCCCCGCAGGCGGGGAGAGGTAGAGACAGATCACGCCGCACTCTTCTTCAGCCGCCGGTACTCCGTCGGCGTCACGCCCGTGACTGCCTTGAATGCCCGGTTGAACGGGCCCAGCGACTGGAAGCCGGCGTCCATGGCAATGGTGATGACGGGGACCTCGGCTTGGGTGGGATCGGCGAGCGCGGCCTTGGCTTCCTCGATGCGGTGGTTGTTCAGAAACACATTGAAGTTGCGATAGCCGAGCCGCTGGTTGATCAGCCGGCGCAGCCTGTATTCGGGAATCTTCAGCCGGCCCGCCAGCACACCGATGGTGATGTTCTCCTGGCGATAGATCCGCTCGTCCGCCATCAGGCGCATCAGGGCGTCGATGAGTTTCTGGTCGACGTCCTCGGCCACAGGCTGGACCGGCGCGATCACAGGTCTGGGCTCTGGCGCGATCGGAAACAGATCGGCGCCATCGACGCGCAACGTTGCGTAGGCGATCGCGGCAACGATGCAGGCGAGCACGCCTGTATTGATCGTGTCGGCGACATCGCCGGCGCTGAAGGCAACGAGGATCTGGAGCAGCGCATTCGACCCGCCATAGAGTGCGGCGGCGCAGACGATGAAGACGCGCAGGCGGCGGCGACGCTCGACCAGATCGGCGGGCCACGATCGAACCGTCTGCGCCACCGCGAGCGCGATGAAGCCGAGCACGATCAGGTTCACTGCAGTCACGGAGAATCGCGCGTTGCCGCCGGGCGCGATCCAGAGACATCCGACCAAGCTGAAGGCGGTCACCGCGGCCCAGATCAAGCCATGCCACCGGCGTAAGCGAAAGTCGTCGTCGAACAGCGCGCGCGTGAACAGCCAGAACACGACGATGTTGCCGGTCGACAATGCAATCAGCGGCGCATGCCAGGCCGGAACGGGCGACGACACGCCGATTGAATAGCTCGCGGCGTGCGCTGCCGAACCGAGCGCGAAGGCCGCGCCGAGGCGGGCCGCGAGCACATTGCGGAAATCGGTCAGCAATGATGCGGCCAGCACGAGCAGCAGCGCGACGCTGGCAGCGCGGAAGGCGAGCTCGGTTGCGGCGAGGGTCATCGGGTGATGCAATTGGTCGCAGTTGAAAGCAGCCGACCATCGTTCGTTGCGTCAGATTTTTCAAGGACCATCCGCCTGCCGCGACTGGAGCGGGGTGTGTCGCGCTGTTACGACACGATTTCTCGCCGGGGTTTGTCACCACCGCAGCGTCAAATCCTGCTACGATCGGGCTCGCTAGAATAAAAAGGAGTCCCCCCATGAGCTGGCAGCCCTCGAACGATCCCGTGCTCGGCGATCCCATGTCCTGCGATGCGCTCGATCTCGTCATCGTGCCGCGCACGCGCGATCTCGGCGACGGGTTCGCGGTGCGGCGGGCGTTGCCGCACGGCAAGCGGCAGATGGTCGGACCGTTCATCTTCTTCGATCATTTCGGCCCGGTGCAGTTCGTCTCCGGCAAGGGCATGGACGTGCGGCCGCATCCGCATATCGGGCTTGCCACCGTCACCTATCTGTTCGACGGCGCGATCATGCATCGCGACAGCGAGGGTAACGTCCAGGAGATCGCGCCCGGCGCGATGAACCTGATGACGGCCGGGCGGGGCATCGCCCATTCCGAGCGCACGCCGGACGCACAGCGCGCCTCGGGCCAGAAGATGCTCGGTCTGCAAAGCTGGATCGCGCTGCCGGCCGGATCGGAAGAGATCGCACCGTCGTTCCAGCACTACGCGGCGGGCGATTTGCCGATGATCTCCGAGCGCGACTTCACCGCGCGGGTGATCGCGGGCTCCGCCTTCGGAATCACCTCGCCGGTCTCGATGGTCTCGCCCTGGTTCTACACCGAGGTCACGGCGGTCGCAGGCGCAAGCGTGCCGCTCGACCCTGATCATGAGGAGCGCGCGATCTACGTGATCGACGGCGAGGTCGAGATCGCGAGCGAGCGCTACGAGGGGCCGCGCCTGCTGATCTTCCGGCCCGGCGACCGCATCACCGTGAAGGCGCTGAAGGCGACGCGGATGATGTTTCTCGGCGGCGATGCGCTGGAGGGCCCGCGCCACATCTGGTGGAATTTCGTCTCCTCCAGCAAGGAGCGGATCGAGCAGGCCAAGCAGGACTGGAAAACCGGCCGCTTCGCCGCAGTTCCGCAGGAACACGAGTTCATTCCGCTGCCGGAATAGGGTAATCCGGTGTCCGGCCGTGCAACCAAATGCGGCTGGATTCCTTGTGCGAAAGCTTTGCCGATGACCACCATGCTCTCCAGCGACCTGCCGCTTGCCAAGATCGGACGCGGCAAGGTGCGCGATATCTATGCCGTCGACGACGACCGCCTGCTGCTCGTCACCACCGACCGCATCAGCGCCTTCGACGTCGTGATGGGCGAGACCATCCCGATGAAGGGCGCGGTGCTGACGCAGATCAGCGCGTGGTGGTTCAATGAGCTCGAAGGCGTGGTGCCGCATCACATGATCAGCGCCGAGACCGACGCTATCATTGCAGCCGTGCCGGCCTTGCAACCGCACCGCGCCGAGATCCTCGGCCGCGCCATGCTGTGCAAGCGCACCACCGTATTCCCGATCGAATGCGTGATCCGCGGCTATCTTTCAGGCTCGGCCTGGAAGGAATATGCCGTGAGCGGCACGCTGGCCGGCGAGACGCTGAAGCCCGGCCTCGTCGAGAGCGAGAAGCTGGAGCCTGCGATCTTCAGCCCGGCAACCAAGGCCGAGAGCGGCCATGACGAGAACATCACCATCGCGAAGATGCGCGCGGTGGTCGGCGACGAGGTCGCCTATACCTTGGAAAGCATGACGCGCGCGATCTACACGCTCGGCGAGGAGCTCGCCCGCGAGCAGGGCATCATCATCGCCGACACCAAGTTCGAGTTCGGCCGCGACAAGGACGGCCGCATCATCCTGATCGACGAGGTGATGACGCCGGACTCTTCGCGGTTCTGGGCAGTGGACGCCTACAAGCCGGGCCAGCCGCAGGCGAGCTTCGACAAGCAGCCCCTGCGCGACTACCTCGATGTCGAGCGCCGCGCCGGCCGCTGGAACGGCGACGCGCCGCCGCCGCCGCTGCCGGCCAGCGTGGTGGACGCGACCAGCAAGCGATACCTGGAAGCCTATCGGCGCGTGACGGGAGCGGAACTGAAGATTTAGGCGCGGCTTTTGCCGTGTGCTCCGTCATTGCGAGCGCAGGCAGTAGCCCGGTGGAGCGTAGCGCAACTCGGGCACGGCATTGGTGCTCGTCATGCCCGGGCTTGTCCCGGGCATCCACGTTCTTTGCTCCGCGAGAAGACGTGGATGGCCGGGTCGAGCCCGGCCATGACGATGGGTAGACAGTCGGGCCTCACACCCCCGCCATCATCACGTATTTGATCTCGACATATTCTTCCATGCCGTGACGCGAGCCTTCGCGGCCCAGGCCGCTTTCCTTGACGCCGCCGAAGGGCGCCACCTCGGTGGTGATGAGGCCGGTGTTGACGCCGACCATGCCCGATTCCAACGCTTCGGCGACACGCCAGACCCGGCCGATATCGCGGGAATAGAAATACGAGGCGAGGCCGAACGGCGAGGCGTTGCACATCGCGATGACGTCGGCCTCGTCCTTGAAGCGGATCACGGGTGCGAGCGGGCCGAAGGTCTCCTCCTGCGACACCAGCGAGTCGGGCTTGACGTCGGCCAGCACCGTCGGCTCGAAGAAGGAGCGGCCGAGCTCGCTGCGCTTGCCGCCGGTGACGACCTTGGCGCCGCGCTTGACGGCATCGGCAATGTGGCGCTCGACCTTGTCGACAGCCTTCATGTTGATCAGGGGGCCCTGCGTCACGCCGCTCTCGGTGCCGTCGCCGATCTTCATTGCGGCGACCTTCTTCGACAGCTTCTGCACGAACTCGTCGTAGATCTTGTCCTGGGCATAGATGCGGTTGGCGCAGACGCAAGTCTGGCCCATGTTGCGGTATTTCGAGACGATCGCACCTTCGACCGCGGCGTCGATGTCGGCATCGTCGAACACCACGAACGGCGCGTTGCCGCCGAGCTCGAGGCCGAGCCGCTTCACACCGACGGAGGCCTGCTGATAGAGGATCTTGCCGACGGCGGTGGAGCCGGTGAAGCCGACGAAGCGCACCGCCGGATGCTCGCACAGCACCTTGCCGATCGGCGGGGCGTCACCCGTGATGATGTTGAGTACGCCCTTGGGGATGCCGGCCCGCTCGGCGAGCACGGCCAGCGCCAGCGCCGACAGCGGCGTCTCGTTGGCGGGCTTGAGCACCACCGTGCAGCCGGCCGCCAGCGCCGGCGACACTTTGCGCGTGATCATCGAGTTCGGGAAATTCCACGGCGTGATCGCCCCGCAGACGCCGATCGGCTGCTTGATCGCGAGCAGACGCGCGTCGGCGCGCTGGGTCGGGATGGTCTCGCCATAGACGCGACGGGCTTCTTCCGCAAAGAACTCGATATAGGCTGCGCCGATATCGACCTCGCCGAGCGCCTCGGTGAGCGGCTTGCCCTGCTCGGAGGTGAGGATCAGCGCGAGATCCTCGCGGTTGGCGGTGATCAGCTCGAACCATTTGCGTAAGGTGTTGGAGCGCTGCTTGGCCGTGTGCTTGGCCCAGGCCGGAAAGGCGCGCTCGGCGGCTTCGACCGCCCGGGTGGTGTCGTCAGCGCCAAGCTGCGGGACCTTCGCGAGCTCGGCGCCGGTGGCGGGATTATTGACGGCGAAGACCGGCGTGCCGACCCAGGCGCCGTCGATGTAGCAGGCCTCCTTCAGCAGCGAAGGATCCTTCAACCGGTCGCGCAGGGTGGCGGTGGCTTGCGGGGCGCGTGCGGCGGCGGTCGGTGTCATGGCGTTCTCTCCCTGGGCGATCGGATCGGCCCGGAATATAGGAGCAAGCGATGCGCAATGCACCGCCCCGCAACGCACATCTGCTGGCAGTTAAGCTGGGAGCGCTGTCTCTTCACCTCTCCCCGACGGGGAGAGGTGGGGCCGCGCGCCGACATGACCTGGCAAATTCTCGGTTCAGTTACGCCGCGCCGCTCATATAGGTCTCGCGCCGGCCGATCATGCGCTCGGCCGCGGCCTTGGCGTCGGCCTTCGTGGAAGTCGCGCAGGTCCGGTATTCGAGATCGGGAACGTGGGAGGTGTTGCGACGGCCGAACCACGACTTCGAGCCGACCGGCAGCAACGCCAGCGCCTGCGCCAGATTGTCGACCGCGCCGAAGGAATAGAGCGCGCCGGTGCCGGCGATGCGGACCTCGTAAATGCCGGGCGAAATCGGCGCCTCCAGGTTCTCGCCCCGTCCGGCACGGGGGTAGCGCTTCCATTCACTCCAGGTCGAAATCATCTGAGGTCCCCCTCGCCGCCCATCCACGGCCGGCAACATTTGCGTCAATCTCGAGCGGTCCATGAACCGGACCGGGTGCTGAACGCGGCAGCTCACGAAATGTTTCAAGCGTCGAAACTCACGAACCATATCGCCTCGAGCCCATCCAGGGTGAGGACGAAGTCCGGCAATCCACCGCAGATTGTGAGCAAGCGCCGCGGTTCAGTCCCGTTGTCGTCGTGCCTGGGACCAGAGCCGTCAAGTCACGACATCGCGACCGGCGCAGGTAGATTGATGGCGCTTGCCGCGCCGGACATCCGGGAGGACAATCGATCGCTTCCAACAATAATCAAACCCGAGGAAACGCCATGCAAAGTAAAGCCGAGATCGACGAGATTCTGCGTCAGAAGAGCGAGACCAAGGAGATTCCCGGCGTCGTCGCCATCGCGGCCAGCGGTCAAGACGTGCTGTATCAGGGCGCGTTCGGCAAGCGCAATCTGTCCAAGCCCGATGCGATGAGCGTCGACAGCGTGTTCTGGATCGCCTCCATGACGAAGGCGGTGACGACAGCGGGCGCCATGCAGCTGGTCGAGCAGGGCAGGCTGTCGCTGGATGCGCCGATCGGCGATGTCTTGCCCGAGCTCGCCAATCCGCCGCCAGGACCGCGGAAGGCCGCAGCGCCGGCAGCCTCGCCTGGGCCGGCCTCGCCAACACCTATTACTGGATCGACCCGGCGCGTGACGTCACCGGCGTGATCCTGATGCAGCTGCTGCCGTTCGCGGATGCGAAATGCCTGGAGGCGTTCGCAGGCTTCGAGCGCGGCGTTTATGCCGGGCTCGATGCTGCCGGAAGCGGGCAGAAGGCGGCGTGAGGGTCTGAGTGCTCTCGCCACGCGGCATGACCGGGCTCATCCCGGCCATGCCAACCGAAGAGGATCAAGCTGCTCATTCCATGACGAAAGGATTTCGACGTGTCAGATAAAGCGGACAGTTACGTTTGCGGCATCTCGGATGCGCCGCTGCTCGGCGACACGATCGGCCGGAGTTTGGATCAGGCCGCGCAGCGCTGGGGAAATCGCGAGGCGCTGATCTCGCCCAGCCACGGCGTGCGATGGACCTGGTCGGAATTCGCCGAACGGGTCGATGCGCTCGCCGCCGGCTTTCTCGCGCTCGGGCTCGAGCGGGGCCAGCGAATCGGCATCTGGTCGCTGAACCGGCCGGAATGGACGCTGACTCAGTTCGCCGCCGCCAAGGCCGGCCTGATCCTGGTCACGATCAATCCTGCCTATCGCCTGAGCGAGCTGGAATTTGCACTCCGCAAGGTCGGCTGCGCGGCGATCGTCACCGCGACGGCGTTCAAGACCAGCAATTACATGGAGATGCTCAACACGCTGTTGCCGGAGCTGTCATCGGCCAGGCCCGGACAACTGCATGCGGCACGGCTGCCGGCCCTGCGCAATGTCATCCAGATCGGCGGCCCGGCCGCGCCGGGCACGATTGCCTTCGACGAGGTCGCGCAGATGGGCGGCGACCGGCACCGTCAGCAATTGGCCGCGCTCGGCCGAGAGTTGCAATTCGACGATCCCGTCAACATCCAGTTCACCAGCGGCACGACCGGATCACCCAAGGGCGTGACGCTGACCCACCACAACATCCTCAACAACGGCTATTTCGTCGGCCGCGCGATGCGCCTCAACGAGCAGGACCGCATCTGTATTCCGGTGCCGCTCTATCATTGCTTCGGCATGGTGATGGGCAACCTCGCCTCCGTGACGCTCGGCGCTGCAATGGTCTATCCCGGCGAGGGTTTTGACCCACTCACGACGCTGCGCACCATCGAGCAGGAGAAATGCACGGCGCTCTACGGCGTGCCGACCATGTTCATCGCCGAACTCGATCACCCCGAATTCGCCAGCTTCGACCTGGCATCGCTGCGGACCGGCATCATGGCCGGCGCGCCCTGCCCGATCGAGGTGATGAAGCGCGTCAACACCGAGATGAACATGCGTGAGGTCACGATCGCCTACGGCATGACCGAGACCAGCCCCGTCAGCTTCCAGAGCGCAGTGGACGATCCGCTGGAGCGCCGCGTCTCCACCGTCGGGCGAATCCATCCGCATGTCGAGGTCAAGGTCGTCGATCTCGAGGGCAGGGTCGTCAAACGGAGCGAACGCGGCGAGCTGTGCACCCGCGGCTACAGCATCATGCTGGGCTATTGGGACGAGAAGGAGAAGACCGCCGACGTGCTCGACGCGAACGGCTGGATGCACACCGGCGATCTCGCCACCATCGACGACGAGGGCTATTGCAACATCGTCGGCCGCATCAAGGACATGGTGATCCGCGGCGGCGAAAACCTCTATCCGCGCGAGATCGAGGAGTTTCTGTATCGTCATCCCAAGATCCAGGACGTGCAGATTTTTGGCGTCGCAGACACCCGCTATGGCGAGGAGCTCTGCGCCTGGATTCGCGTCAGAACGGGCGAGCAACTGACGGCTGAGGAAGTACGCGCCTTCTGTGAGGGCCAGATCGCCCATAACAAGATCCCGCGCTACGTCGAGTTCGTCGACGAGTTTCCGATGACGGTGACCGGAAAGATCCAGAAATTCCTGATGCGCGAGGCCGTCGAGCAGCGGCTGGGATTGAAGGCGGCAAAGACGGCGTGAGGAGCATCGTCATTGCGAGGAGCCCGCGACAAAATTGCGAAGCAATTTTGCGCTGGTGCGACGACGCAATCCAGAATCTTTCCGCTGAGACAGACTGGATTGCTTCGCTACGCTCGCAATGACGAGGAGAGAGACGCGCCCTAACCCGTCAGCCCGCGCTGCTCTGCCAGCTCCTTCAGCGACACCAGCGGGCGGGCGCCGATGTGCTGAATGACTTCGGCGGCGGCGAGCGCGCCGAGCTCGCCGCACTGCTTGTAGCCGAAGTTGCGCGCGAGGCCGTAGAGGAAGCCTGCGGCGAAGAGGTCGCCGGCACCGGTGGTGTCGACCACCTTGTCGACCGGGAAGGCCGGCGCTGCGACCGCGTCTTCCACGGACACCACCATGCAGCCCTTCTCGCTGCGGGTGACGACACCGAGATTGACGTCGTTGCGCAGCTGCTTCAGCGCGGTGTCGAAGTCCGAGGTCATGTAGAGCGAGTGCAGCTCGGACTCGTTGGCGAACACGATGTCGACGGTGCCGCCCCGCATCAGCGAGATAAACTCATCGCGATAGCGATCGACGCAGAAGGAATCCGACAGCGTCAGCGCCACCTTACGCTTGGCGTCATGCGCGATCTTGGCCGCCTTCACGAAGGCCTCCTTGGCGTTCTTGGGGTCCCAGAGATAGCCTTCGAGATAGACGATGCCGGCAGCAGCGATCTCGGCCGGATCGATGTCGGCGGGCGACAAATCCTGCGCCGCGCCGAGATAGGTGTTCATGGTGCGCTCGCCGTCATCGGTGACCAGGATGTAGGAGCAGCCGGTGGCGGGGCCGTCCTTGGCGGCGGGCGTGTTGAAGGCAACGCCGGCAGCGCGGATGTCGTGCACGTAGAGCTTGCCGATCTGGTCGTCCTTGACCTTACCGACGTAGGCGGCGCGTGCTCCCAGGCTGCCGATGCCGACGATGGTGTTGGCGGCCGAGCCGCCCGACACTTCCGTGGCCGGACCCATGTCCTTGTAGATGGCGGCGGCGCGTGCCTCGTCGATCAGCGACATGCTGCCCTTGGCCATGCCATGCTTGGCCAGAAAGGCCTCGTCGGTCCGAACCAGCACGTCGAACAGCGCGTTGCCGATGCCGAGAACGTCATATTTCACGTCAGCCATTCACCTTGATCCTGTTTGCCGGATTGCGATCTAACCGGAAATCCGCTTCCTGTCGGCCTGAAATCCAAGCTCGCGGCCTATCACGACCGGGCCTTTGCGGGCAAGCAACGGTATTTTCGAGAGCATGATCCGCTCCTTCCTGACCGTCTCGACGGGAACGCTGGCCTCGCGCCTGCTGGGTTTCGCCCGGGATTCCCTGATTGCGGCGCTGCTCGGCACCGGCGCCGTGGCGGATGCGTTTCTGGCGGCGTTCCAGCTCGTCAATGTGGTGCGGCGGCTGCTCAGCGAGGGCGCGCTGAACGCGGCGCTGATCCCGGCCTGGCTGCGGGTGCGGGACCGCGACGGGGCGGCGGAGGCCGCGGCGTTCGCCGGGCGCGTGCTCGGCACGGTCAGCACGGCCCTCATCGCGATCTCACTCCTGATCTCATTGTTGATGCCGCTGATCATGACGGTGATCGCGCCAGGATTCCTCGGCAGTGGCACGCTCGATCTCGCGGTTCAGAACGCGCGGCTGATGCTGCCTTACCTCGCCTTCGCCGGTCCCGTCACCGTGTTGATGGGGCTGCTCAATGCGCAGGGACGCTTCGCGCTGACGGCGTTCTCGCCACTGCTGTTCAACATTGCGCTGATCGCCGCGATCGCGATGCTGCTGGTCTGGCATACAGAGGCGAGTTTCGCCGCGTGGATCCTGGCGGCGACGGTCGGCCTCGCCGGCCTGCTGCAGCTCCTGATGCTGCTGTCGCAGCGAAGCGCGCGCCTGGCGACGCCGCTGCGCGCCAGTTTCGACATTGAGATGCGCGGCTTCTTCGCCAAGGCGATCCCCGGCATGATCGCAAGCTCGGGGCCGCAATGGCTGATGGTTTCAGGCGCGATCATCGCGTCCGCGACGCCGTCGGCGGTGTCGTGGCTTTATTTCGCCAATCGCTTGATCGAGCTGCCGCTCGGCATCGTCGGGGTCGCCATGGGCACGGTGCTGGTACCGGAGCTGACGCGCGCCGTCGCCAGCTCCGATCGCGACGCGGTGGCCCATGCCGAATCCCGGGCGCTCGAGCTTGCGGCCGGGCTGGCGCTGCCGGCCACGATCGGCCTGATCGTGCTCGCCGAGCCGATCGTGCGGCTGCTGTTCGAGCATGGCGCGTTCGGCGCTGCGGACAGCGCGGCCACCGCGCGCGCGCTGATGTGGCTGGCGCTGGGCCTGCCGGCGCATGTGCTGATCAAGGCGCTTTCGCCGGCCTTCTATGCCCGCAGCGACACGATGACGCCGTTGCGTGCGACCGTAACAGGCTTCGTGGTGACCGTCGCACTCGCGCTGCTGCTCGGTCATGCCTTCGGCGCGAGCGGGATCGCCGCAAGCATCGCCGCCGGCGCCTGGAGTAGCGCGCTCTCGCTGCTCCGAAAGGGCACGCGCGAGTTCGGCTTCTCGATCGACGCGGCGGCCCGCACGCGACTGCCGCGGATCGTGCTGGCCGCGATCGCCATGGGCGCCCTGCTCTGGCTGACCTCGGGCTTCGTACCTGCCGAGAGCCACGGCTTGATCCGATTCATCGCGCTGGGTGTGCAGATCGCGGCCGGAATCGCCGTCTACGGCCTGCTGCTGCAGATCCTCGGTGCCGCCTCCTGGCGCGAGGCGGTTAACGCGCTGAAACGACCCGGCTGAACCACGTCCTCGGCGAAATACCCTTGACGGGGCAGCGCCGCTGTTGGAAACGACGGCCGAATACCTATGGGAAGGCTGACCATGCCATTCGTTGAACGGGTCTTTTCGGGCGTCCAGCCGACGGGCAATCTGCACCTCGGCAATTACCTCGGCGCCATCGTCAACTTCGTGAAGATGCAGGAAACCCACAATTGCATCTATTGCGTCGTCGACATGCACGCGATCACGCAAGGGGTGGACGTCTGGGGCGGGCCGGTCGAGCTCGCGCGCAACACCCGCGAGGTGACCGCGGCGTTCATCGCGGCCGGCATCGATCCCAAGAAGCACATCGTGTTCAACCAGAGCCAGGTTTCCGGCCATGCCGAGCTCGCCTGGATCTTCAACTGCGTCGCGCGCATGGGCTGGCTCGGCCGCATGACCCAGTTCAAGGAGAAGGCCGGCAAGGACCGCGAGAACGCCTCCGTGGGCCTGTTCGACTATCCCGTGCTGATGGCGGCCGACATCCTGCTCTACCGCGCCACTCACGTTCCCGTGGGCGAGGACCAGAAGCAGCATCTCGAGCTTTCGCGCGACATCGCGCAGAAGTTCAACAATGATTTCGGCGATTCCATCCGCGCGCAGGGCACGAATGACGGTCTGTTCTTCCCGCTGCCGGAACCCTTGATCACGGGTCCGGCGACGCGGGTGATGAGCCTGCGCGACGGCACCAAGAAGATGTCGAAGTCGGATGCGTCGGACAATTCGCGCATCAATCTCACCGACGACGCCGACACCATCGCGCAGAAGATCCGCAAGGCGAAGACCGATCCGGAGCCGCTGCCGACCGAAGAGAAGGGCCTGGAAGCGCGGCCCGAGGCCGACAATCTCGTCGGCATCTTCGCGGCGCTGTCCGGCCGCTCCAAGGCCGACGTGCTGCGCGATTTCGGCGGCGGCCAGTTCTCCAGCTTCAAGAACGCGCTGGCGGAGCTGTGCGTGACAAAACTCGCGCCGATCGCCGGCGAGATGAAGCGCCTCGTCGCCGACCCCGGCCATATCGACGCGATCCTGAACGAGGGATCCGACCGGGCGCGCGCGATCGCCGACGAGACCATGAAGCTCACCAAGGACATCGTCGGCTTCATCCGCCGGCGCTGAGGCGCGCTTCGCAAGGCCGGCTGGCGCCACGGCGCCGGCCGCTTCGCCTCTCCCAAACATTGCGGGAGTGTGGCAGCATGCGCGCCCTGCACAATCCGGGACATGCATGACCAGCAAGCGACTTTGCTACGAGCCGGGTCACAAGCCCAAATGCCTCGTCATCGTCGACGACAGCGCCGAATGGGATCGCGCCGTCTATTATGCCAGCCGCTGGGCGATCCGCGCCGGCGGTGGCGTCGTGATGCTGCGCATCATCGAGCCGGAACAGCAGAGCCAGGAATGGCTTGGTGTTGCCGACATCATGCGGGCCGAGGCGCAGGAGGCAGCCGAAGCCGCGCTCGACCGCGCCGCCGGCAGAGCCAACGGCATTGCCGCCATCACGCCGGAGCGCGTCATCCGCGAAGGCAGCGCGATGGAACAGCTGCTCGCAGTGATCGACGAGGATCCCGATATCGCCATGCTGGTGCTCGCCGCCAATCCTGGCGCAGAGGGTCCGGGACCGCTGGTTTCGCTGCTCGCGCATGCGCTCGGCACGTTCCCGGTGCCGGTGACGATTATCTCGGGCGCGCTGAGCGACCAGAGCGTGGATTTGCTGTCGTAGCGGCGGTGCCTCTTACCCTCCCCTGGAGGGGGAGGGTCGGCTCATGTCGAGCGAAGCGAGGCGTGAGACGGGGTGGGGTGACGGTCTCTCAACATCCGACACTGCCCGTGGGGAGAGATCACCCCACCCCCCTCGCGCGTTGCGCGATCGACCCTCCCCCTCCAGGGGAGGGTTAAGACCAACCCACTGATTTTTCTGAGCTAATATCCCGTCTCCCCTTGACCGTGCGTTCGCCGTCGCCATCTGCTAGGGGATAGGGCACGCGCCGGCCTTGAACCGGCGACGTCTGGAGAAAACCATGTTCATTCAAACCGAAGCCACCCCCAATCCCGCCACGCTGAAGTTCATTCCCGGCCGCGTCGTGGTCGACGGCAGCCCGATGGAATTTTCGAGCCGCGAATCGGCAGCGCGCTCGCCGCTCGCCGAAAAGCTGTTCGAGGTGCCCGGCGTCACCGGCGTGTTCTACGGATCGGACTTCATCACCGTGACCAAAGCGGGCGGTGAATGGCAGCAGCTCAAGCCGGCGATCCTGGGTGCCATCATGGAGCACTACATGTCCGGCGCGCCGCTGCTTGCCGACGGCACGGCCACCGGCGAGGCCGAGCTCGACGACGAGGACGAGTTCTTCGACGAGGCCGACGCCGAGACCGTCGACATGATCAAGGACCTGATCGAGACCCGCGTGCGGCCGGCGGTCGCCAATGACGGCGGCGACATCACCTTCCGCGGCTTCAAGGACGGTATCGTCTATCTCAACATGAAGGGCGCCTGCTCCGGCTGTCCGTCATCGACGGCGACGCTCCAGCACGGCATCCAGAACCTGCTCAAGCACTTCGTGCCCGACGTGGTCGAAGTCCGGCCGATGTAAGCGCCCTTACGCCGCCTTCTTCTTGGCGCTGATCAGCTTGCGGTTGATCAGCACTTCGGCGATCTGGATCGCGTTGAGGGCGGCGCCCTTGCGTAAGTTGTCGGACACGCACCACAGCGCGAGACCGTTCTCCACGGTCGCGTCCTCGCGGATGCGGCTGATGTAGGTCGCGTCCTCGCCGGCCGCCTCGTACGGCGTGGCGTAGCCGCCGGGCTCCTGCTTGTCGATGACGAGGCAGCCTGGCGCCTTGCGCAGGATCTCGCGGGCTTCGTCAGCGCTGATGGGATTCTCGAACTCGATGTTGACGGCCTCGGAGTGGCCGACAAACACGGGCACGCGCACGCAGGTGGCGGAGAGCTTGATCTTGGGATCCAGGATCTTCTTGGTCTCCGCCATCATCTTCCACTCTTCCTTGGTGTAGCCGTCCTCCATGAAGACGTCGATGTGGGGGATGACGTTGAAGGCGATGCGCTTGGGGAATTTCTTCGCGACCAGCTCGTCATTGGTGTAGACGGCCTTGGTCTGCGAGAACAATTCGTCCATCGCGTCCTTGCCGGCGCCCGACACCGATTGATAGGTCGAGACCACGACGCGCTTGATCGTCGCCTTGTCGTGCAGCGGCTTGAGCGCGACCACGAGCTGCGCGGTCGAGCAGTTCGGGTTGGCGATGATGTTCTTCTTCTTGAAGCCTTCGGTCGCGGCCGCGTTCACCTCGGGCACGATCAGCGGCACGTCCGGATCCATGCGCCAGGCCGAGGAATTGTCGATCACCACAGCGCCGGCAGCGCCGATCTTCGGCGACCATTCCTTCGACACCGAGCCGCCCGCCGACATCAGGCAGATGTCGACGTCGGAGAAGTCGTAATGCTCGAGCGCTTTGACCTTCAGGGTGCGGTCGCCATAGGAGACCTCGACGCCGACGCTGCGGCGCGAGGCCAGGGCCACGACCTCGTCCGCGGGGAATTTGCGCTCATCCAGGATGTTGAGCATTTCCCGACCGACATTGCCGGTCGCGCCGACGACTGCGACTTTGTAACCCATCGTTCACTCTCCGATGAAAAAGCCCATTCCCGAAGCTGACGCTTAAACAGGAAGAGCAGCGCTTCTATGCGAGAACCGGCCTCAAGACAACGTTAAGACCATGCCTGAAGGCCGTGGTGGATGCAGTCGCCTGAGGCCAGCACGGCCGTTAGCCCTACCCAGATCCAGCTGACGCTCTTGGCCGTCGCCGACGAGGTCGTCGGCACGCTCGCGCATCTGGTCGCCTATGTGGGGGCGCTCGCCCTGTTTGCCATCCTCGCCCTGGCGGCGCTGGGGCAGCTGCCCGACCTGCGCGGCGATGGTCCCGCGGACAGGCCCGGCTGGAGCATCGCCGACCGCTCGCACCCGGCCTTCGCCGCCAGCCGTACCGATTTATCAGATAGATCAGCCTCTTACGTCATCTTTCGGCATCCCGAGGGCGGCCGCAGGGACGTGCTGCGCTGGACCGACATGGCGGACAAGCCGGTGGCCGAGCTCGAGATCTACCGCCAAGGCGCCGAATTCGACGTGACACGGCCGGCGGCAGCAGGCTTGGCTGCCCGGATGGGCTTGGGTGCAGATGCCCCGTTCGAGCACGCCGGCCTGATCGACAGCAAATTCGGCCCGGTGGCCCTGTTCCGGCCGGTCGGCGCAGCTGTTGGGACGCGGTCCTGCCTCGGTTATCTCAAGCGCTTTGAGGAGCCCGCCTTGCAGATTTCCGGCTTCTCCTGCCAAGGCGACAGCTTGCCAGCCCGCCGCGCGGCGATCGCCTGCACGCTGAACCGGCTGACGCTGCTGGCCTCGGGCAACGAGCCGAGGCTGGCGGAATTGTTCGCCCATGCCGAGCTCAGGCGCCGCAGCTGTGCCCCCCAGGGATCGCCGGACTGGCTGCTGGGCGCGGCGAACGCGCAATTGCGCGGAGCGCTCTGATCTGCATCAAGCTCAAGTGGCTGGTTTGCATGCAACTTTTGCCGGCGCGCTCGATTATTCCGAGCTGGTGTGACCCAATTGACCTAGTTGCCTCCGCCCCGGCCGGGCTAATATGGGTCGAAATCGACTGGCGGCCTGCCGCCTGAAGGGGACGTGATGAGCTTGAAATTTGCTGGTGTAAACAACTTGGCCGCGAACAAACTGGCGACATTGCTTGCGGTGGGCGCCGCAATGGCCATCGCGTTCGCGACACCGGCTTCTGCCGACACCAGGACCAAGCAGCGCTATGACGATCGCGGCCGGCCCTATTACGGCCCGAGCGGCCCGAACGCGGTCTACCAGCAGGGCCGCACCCGCATCTATGTGAGCAAGCGCTCCTGGCTCGACGGCGGCACCGAGGTCAATCCGGGCGACCGCAAGTTCACCGACTACGCCTTCCCGCCGGCCGTGGGCTATCCGTCCTTCGCCCGCGAGAACCTCAACCGTCCGATCGACCGCCAGCCGCTCTCCCCGCCGCAGGATGTCGGCGGCTACCCGCAGAACTTCCCGCTGTACTGAGGCGGAATATCTTCGAATCAAAAGGCCGGGCTTACGCCCGGCCATTTTTGTGGTTGCGAGGTGCCGTAGGGTGGGCAAAGGCGCCCTTGCGCCGTGCCCACCATCTCTCTCGATCGCGAAGAGTGCGTGGGCACGCTTGCGCTTTGCCCACTCTACAATTCCTGTTGCTTGGCTGAGATGCGTGGACGTCACGCATTCGCCGCAGGATCGTAGCGCCGGCAAAAATCGTCGATCGCCTCGGAACGAAAATCGGCGAGGCGTTCGAAGATCAACTCGTCCGGCCAATCCCACCAGGCAATGCGGCGCAGGCTTGCGGCGACGGAATCGTCGAAGCGCTTGCGGATCGGACGCGCCGGAACGCCGCCGACGATAGTATAGGGCTCGACATCGCGGCTGACGACGGCGCCGGCAGCAATCACTGCGCCGTCGCCGACGCTCACGCCCGGCAGCAGGATGGCGGCGTGCCCAATCCAGACGTCGTTGCCGACGATCACCCGATCGCCGCGCCGACCTGCGAAGAAGTCGCGATCGCGCGTCGCGCCCGCCTCGTAATATTCAGGGACATAGGTGAAGCGGTGCTGCGAGGGACGGCCCATCGGATGGTTCGGCGCACCGATCCGCACCGAGTTGGCGATCGCCGTGAACTTGCCGATCGCGGCGTCGGCGACGTCGCAATTCTCGCCGAGATAGGAGTAGTCGCCGAGCGAGGCGTATTCGATGCGCGTGCCCGCGAGCACCTCGCAGCGCCGCCCGATCTGCGCCTCGCGCAGGCGCACCGTCTCGTGGATGATGGTCTCCGCGATCTTGGGGCGGGGTGAGGCATCCATGAGGCGGCTCCGGTGAAGACGCCGTAGGGTGGGCAAAGGCGCCCTTGCGCCGTGCCCACCATCTTTCGGCAATCGCGATAGAGGCGGTGGGCACGCTTACGCTATGCCCACCCTACGATGGCTTTTGGCTAGGCGTGCAGCTTCTGCAATTCCTTCAGGATCGCTTCGCCCATCTGCGTGGTCGAGGCCGAAATGGTGCCTTCCGACTTGATGTCGGCGGTGCGCAGGCCGCTGGCCAGCACGGCGGCGATGGCCTGGTCGACCTTGTCGGCGAGATCGCCCATGTCGAAGGAATAGCGCAGCGCCATGCCGAAGGACGAGATCATCGCGATGGGATTGGCGAGGCCCTTGCCCGCGATATCGGGGGCCGAGCCGTGCACGGGCTCGTACAGCGCCTTGCGCTTCTTGGTCTTGACGTCGACCTCGCCGAGCGAGGCCGAGGGCAGCATGCCGAGCGAGCCGGTGAGCATCGCCGCGATGTCGGAGAGCATGTCGCCGAACAAATTGTCCGTGACGATGACGTCGAACTGCTTCGGCCATTTCACCAGCATCATGCCGCCGGAATCGGCGAGCTGATGCTCGAGCGTGACGTCGGGGTATTCGCGCTTGTGGACGGCCGTCATGACCTCGTTCCAGAGCACGCCCGACTTCATGACGTTGCGCTTCTCCATCGAGGTCACCTTGTTCTTGCGCTTCCTGGCAAGCTCGAAGGCGACGCGCCCGATGCGCTCGATCTCATAGGTGTCGTAGACCTGGGTATCGATGGCGCGCTTCTGGCCGTTGCCGAGATCTGTGATGGTCTTGGGCTCGCCGAAATAGACGCCGCCGGTGAGCTCGCGCACGATGACGATGTCGAGGCCCTCGACCGCCTCGCGCTTCAGGCTCGAGGCATCCGCCAGCGCCGGGTAGCACACGGCGGGACGGAGATTGGCGAACAGAGCGAGATCCTTGCGCAGGCGGAGCAGGCCGGCTTCCGGGCGCACCTCGTAAGGCACGGCATCCCACTTCGGGCCGCCGACCGCGCCGAAGATCACGGCGTCGGCGTCCTTGGCCTTGGCCATGTCGCCTTCGGAGATCGAGACCTTGTGCGCGTCATAGGCGGAGCCGCCGACGAGGCCGGTGTCGGTCTCGAACCTGGCGATCCCGGCCGAATTGAGCCAGTCGATCAGCCGCTTCACCTCGCCCATCACCTCGGGGCCGATACCGTCGCCGGGGAGCAGCAGCAATTTGTGGGTCGCCATGGTCGTTTCTTCCTCCGTTTCGTCATGGCCGGGCTTGTCCCGGCCATCCACGGCCTTTGCTCGCGGTGCGAAGAACGTGGATGCCCGGCACAAGGCCGGGCATGACGGCATCTCGTGAATTTCGGCCGGAGTGCTAGAGCGGCGTTGCGCGCTTGGCAAGACACCATTGCCGCGCCGCGGCTGTGCAAGGCTGGCAGGGCCTGCCACACTGGGCGTGCCGGAGTATCCCCTTTGCACGCACCCGACCGCGCCCCGTCCGACGCACACCCCGCGCGGCTGATCCTGACCCTGTCGCTGGCAGCGACGGTCGGGCTCGGCATCGGCCGCTTCGCCTATGCGCTGGTGCTGCCTGATATGCGGGAGGACCTCGGCTGGTCCTACTCGGCGGCCGGTTTCATGAACACGATCAATGCCGTCGGCTATCTCGTGGGCGCGCTGGTGGCGTCCCGCCTGATCCGGCGCGTCGGCTGGGCCGCCGCGATCCGCGGCGGAACCCTGGCCTGCGTCGCCGCGCTCGCGACCTGCGCTCTGACCGGCAATTTCGTCGCGCTGAGCCTGGCGCGCCTGGTGCTGGGCCTGGGCGCGGCGGCCGGCTTCGTCGCCGGCGGCGCGCTCGCCGCCACCATCGCGCAGTCGCGGCCGGAGCGGGCCAATTTCCTGCTGAGCCTGTTCTATGCGGGACCCGGCATCGGCATTCTGTCCTCGGGGCTGATCGCCCCGTTCACGCTGCAATATTTCGGGCCGGGCTCGTGGTGGATCGTGTGGTGGGCGCTGACGCTGCTGTCGGTCGCGATGACGGTGCCGCTGTTCCTGATCCGCATCGAAAGCGGCGTCCGCTTCTCGGAAGGCGATCATGCCTCGTTCGCGGTCCTGCCGGTGCTGATTTATCTGGCCGGCTATTTCCTGTTCGGCGCGGGCTACATCGCCTACATGACCTTCATGATCGCCTATGTTCGCGACGGCGGCGGCGGGGCCGCGGCGCAGGCGGCGTTCTGGGGGCTGATCGGTCTATCCGCCTTCGTGACGCCCTGGGCCTGGCGCGGCGTGCTGGCGCTCGATCGCGGCGGACTTGCCACCGCGATCATTCTCGGCACCAACGCGCTCGGCGCGGCCCTGCCAATGCTCGGGCATTCGCCGGCCTGGCTCGCGGTCTCCGCGATCGTGTTCGGCGTCGCCTTCTTCGCCGTGGTCGGCTCGACCACCGCCTTTGTCCGCTTCAACTATCCGCCGCAGACGTGGCCGACCGCGATCGCGGCGATGACGATCTCGTTCGGCGTCGGCCAGACGCTCGGGCCGATCGCGGTCGGCGCGATCACCGATGCGCTGGGGAGCTTGAGTTACGCGCTCAATGTGTCGGCGGCGCTGCTGGCGTTGGGCGCGGTGGCGGCTCTGTGCCAGCGCAAGGTGGGGCCGAAAGCTTGACCGTCATTCCGGGACGCGCGTCGCGCGAGCTATGGCGCGCAATACCAGCGCTGCGGCCCGATGGATTCCGGGTTCTCGCTTCGCGAGCCCCGGAATGACGGACTCAATCAGCTCCCGCTGAACGAATTATACCCCTGGTCTTCCCAATAGCCGCCCTTGTAGTCGTTGGTGACTTCCATGGAGACGACGTATTTCGGGTTCTTGAAGCCGAGTTTTGTGGGCACGCGGATCTTCATCGGGAAGCCATAGGCGCGCGGCAGGATCTCGTTGGCGTATTTGAACGTCATCTGGGTCTGCGGATGCAGCGCGCTACGCATGTCGAGCGGCGAGTTGTAGCCGTCCTTGTCGGCGCACTGGAACCAGACATAATTCGCGCGCGTATCGGCGCCGATCAGCTTGAGGAAATCGCGCAAGGGCGTGCCCGTCCAGCTGCCGATCGCGCTCCAGCCCTCGACGCAGATGTGACGCGTGATCTGCGTGACCTGCGGTAATCGATGGAGCTCCTCCAGCGTCCAGGACTTCTTGTTGTCGACGAGGCCGCGTACCTCGAGCTTCCAATCCGCGGCCGAGATATCAGGCGCGTCGTCGAGATCGTAATAGGCGTTGAACGGGAACGGCTTCGTGATCGCGCTTTCGGGGAAGGTCGGCGCCAGCGCGTCGGGATTGAACATGAAGGCCTGCACGGCGTCGTTGAACTTCGAGACCTTCGCCAGCATCGTCTCCGCCGAGGACGAATCGATCACGTCGCAACCCGTGAGCAGCGTCAGCGCGCCCAGGCTGGCGCCGCCCGCGATGAAGCGGCGGCGGGTGACGTCGGGCATGGTCTTGATGGAATCCTTGATCAGCAGCCGCTTGTCGACGCCTGGGATCAGGAAGGAACGCTTGGCCATGATGGGTCTCCTAATCAACGGCCGATGATCATCGCGCGCAGACTCTTCGGCACGAGCAGCGCAAGCAAGACGTGAACGACCAGGAATGCGCAGATCGCGGCCATGCAGAAAAAGTGGACATAGCGCGCGGCCGGATAATCGCCGAACAGCATCACGAGATAATAGAGCTGCACGGGCTTCCATATCGCAAGGCCCGACAGCACAATCAGCACGCCGACCACGATGATGCCGGCATAGAGCAGACGCTGCACGTAATTGTAGACGGTGAGATCGTCATGACCGAGCTTGAAGGTCAGCGCAGCCCTGACGTCGTGGAGCACGCCGGATGCCGTGATCGGCAGCAGCTTCTTGCGAAAGCGGCCGGTGGCAAAGCCCGCGACGAGATAAGCGAGGCCGTTGATCATCAGCAGCCACATCGCTGCAAAATGCCAGAGCAGGCCGCCGCCGAGCCAGCCGCCGAGCGTGTATTCGCGCGGAAAGCGGAAGTCGAACAGCGGCGAGGCGTTGTAGATCTGCCAGCCCGACAGGATCATCAGGATCATGGCGAAAGCGTTGACCCAATGCATGACCCGCACCCAGGCCGGCTGGATCACTTTGGACTTGGTGGCCGTGACCTGCTCGTCGGTGACTGTGAGGCTCGCCATGGCGGGTTCCATTCTGAGGTCGTGTGACAGCGATTATACGCCCTTGTTTCGGCTTTCGTTACATCCCGTCCGCCATCGAATCGATGCCGCACGGCTATTGTGGTCACAAAACAGCGAGCCGGGTATCCCCGGCTCGCGGTCTGAGAACGTCCTGTACGGGGATGAAACAGGCGCGCGCGGTGTTACGTCGCCGGCATCAGCACGGTGTCGACCACATGGATCACGCCGTTCGACTGGTTGACGTTGGTGATCGTCACCATCGAGGTGCCGCCCTTGGCGTCGACGATCCAGACCTTGCCGTCCATTTTCTTCACCGTCAGCTCCTCGCCTTCGGCGGTCTTCAGCTTCTTGCCGTCGGTGAGATCGGACGCCGCGAGCTTGCCCGGCACGACATGGTAGGTGAGGATCTTGGTCAGCGTCGCCTTGTTCTCGGGCTTGACCAGATTGTCGACGGTGCCGGCCGGCAGCTTGCCGAAGGCGGCGTTGGTCGGCGCGAACACCGTGAACGGGCCCTTGCCTTCGAGCGTCGGCACGAGGCCCGCGGCCTTCACCGCCGCCACCAGCGTGGTGTGATCCTTTGAGTTGACCGCGTTCTGGACGATGTTCTTGGACGGGTACATCGCGGCGCCGCCGACCATGACGGTCTTTTCCTCGGCGCTGACCGGCGCGACGACGGTCGCGGTGAGGGCCAGGGCGCTGAAGGCGGCGGCAGCGAGATAGGCAATGCGATTCGACATGAGAGAGTCTCCCGATTGAATTGAGACCGGCGATGGCCGGCGTTGAGTTGGGCAACAACGGCGCCTGCGACAGTTCAGGGTGATGCAGCAGTGCCGTCGTTGGACCGAACTACGGGAGGGTTTGCGGGACGGTTTCGAGGAAAAATTCTTTGTGATGGGTGAAACTATCGGCGGTGATTTTCGTGAGGTCCATCCACTGTCATTGCGAGGAGCCCTTGCGACGAACCAATCCAGACTGTGTCCGCGGACGCATCCTGGATTGCTTCGCGCAGCCTGTCATCGGGCCGCGCTTCGCGCGGACCCGGTGGCTCGCAATGACGGGGTCAATCAATCCCTGTTGTTCGGCGTCTGGATGAAGCCGCGATTGTGCGTCGGGCTGATCAGCACCTCGTTGATGCAGACGCGCGCCGGCATGCTCGCAATGAAGGCGATGGTGCGGCCGAGATCTTCCGGTTGCAGCATCTTCGCCTGCTCGGCCTCGCTCGGCACCACCGGACGCAGCTTCAGGATCGGCGTCGCCACCTCGCCCGGCATCAGGCAGCAGGCGCGCAGGCCGTTGACGCATTCGTCCATGTTGAAGGAATGGGTCAGCGCCAGCACCGCGTGCTTGGTGGTGGTGTAGGCCGGGCCCGGCATCTTCGAGACGTGACGGCCGGCCCAGGACGAGACGTTGATGATGGAACCGTCCTGCTGCTTGCGCATCGTCGGCAGCACCGCGCGCATGCAATAGAGCACGCCGTTGAGGTTGACCTGGACCAGCTTGTCCCAGCCCTCCAGCTCCATGTCCTTCCAGCTGCGCTTGGGAACATTGATGCCGGCATTGTTGACGAGCAGGTCGATGCGGCCGTGCTTCGCGACGATCTGGTCGGCCGCCTTCTGGGCTGCGGCCGCGTCGGAGACGTCGAGTGCGATGGCCTCGGCCGCCCCACCGGCCCCGGTGATGTTGGCCACCACGGTATCCAGGGCTGACTGCCGCCGGCCAGACACCACCACCATCCAGCCGTCGGCAGCCAGCGCCTCGGCGCCGGCCTCCCCGATCCCGCTGCCACCGCCCGTGACCCAGGCCACGCGTTTCCCGCTTTTTGACATGCAAACTGTCTCCGTTGCTTCATCGGGGCGGTTTTTGCTAATCCAGCCCTCGGTTTTGACCGGCCTGTGCCGGCGAGGAATGTTGCATGAACCAAGCTGCCAACGCCAACCTGTTTTCCCGCCTGTTCGACGGCCTCGCCGATCCGAAGCGGCTCGCGATCGAGACGCATGACGGCGTCCATATCAGCTATGGCGATCTGATCGCACGCGCGGGCCAGATGGCCAACGTGCTGGTCGCCCGCGGCGTGAAGCCCGGCGACCGCGTCGCGGTGCAGGTGGAGAAGTCGGTCGCCAACATCGTGCTCTATCTCGGCACGGTGCGTGCCGGCGCGGTCTATCTGCCGCTGAACACGGCCTATACGCTGAACGAGCTCGACTACTTCATCGGCGATGCCGAGCCGTCGCTCGTGGTCTGCGATCCCTCCAAGGCGGAAGGGCTTGCGCCGATCGCCGCGAAGGTGAAGGCGAAGGTCGAGACGCTCGGGGCGGACGGCAAGGGCTCGCTGACGGAGGCCGCCGAGAAGGCAAGCCGCGAGTTCACGACGGTGCCGCGTGCAAATGACGATCTCGCCGCGATCCTTTACACCTCGGGCACGACGGGCCGCTCCAAGGGCGCGATGCTCAGCCACGACAATCTCGCGTCCAACTCGCTCTCGCTCGTCGACTATTGGCGCTTCACGGACAAGGATGTCCTGATCCACGCGCTGCCGATCTATCACACCCACGGCCTGTTCGTGGCGACCAACGTGACGCTGTTCGCGCGCGCATCGATGATCTTCCTGCCGAAGCTCGATCCGGACCTGATCATCAAACTGATGGCGCGCGCCACGGTGCTGATGGGGGTGCCGACCTTCTACACCCGCCTGCTGCAGAACCCTGCGCTGTCGCACGAGACGACGAAGCACATGCGGCTGTTCATCTCGGGCTCGGCGCCGCTGCTCGCCGACACCCATCGCGAATGGTCGGCGCGTACGGGGCACGCCGTGCTCGAGCGCTACGGCATGACCGAAACCAACATGAACACGTCGAACCCGTATGACGGCGAGCGCGTGCCCGGCGCGGTCGGCTTTCCGCTGCCGGGCGTCTCCGTGCGCGTGACCGATCCCGACACAGGGAAAGAGCTGGCGCGCGACGAAATCGGCATGATCGAGGTGAAGGGACCGAACGTCTTCAAGGGCTATTGGCGCATGCCGGAGAAGACCAAGGCCGAGTTCCGCCCCGACGGGTTCTTCATCACCGGCGATCTCGGCAAGATCGACGCGAAGGGCTACGTGCACATCCTCGGCCGCGGCAAGGATCTCGTGATCTCCGGCGGCTTCAACGTCTACCCCAAGGAAATCGAGAGCGAGATCGACGCCATGCCCGGCGTGATCGAATCCGCCGTGATCGGCGTACCGCACGCCGATTTCGGCGAGGGCGTCACCGCGGTGCTGGTGCGCCAGCCCGGCGCGAGCATCGATGAAGCGGCCGTGCTGAAGGGCCTCGACGGGCGCCTCGCGAAATTCAAGATGCCCAAGCGGGTGTTCGTGGTCGACGAGCTGCCGCGCAACACCATGGGCAAGGTGCAGAAGAACGTGCTGCGCGAGACGTACAAGGATATTTACGCGAAGAAATAGGGGCCCAATCGCTCCGGGGTGGGGAGACGCATGAAGCGCGAACAGGCTATCCGGATCAACGATGAGCTCCTCGATGCTTATGCGGCACTGGATCGAGCTCGAACGGCGATCGCAGGGCTTGCCAAGGCCGAGCGCATCGAACTCGGTGACTGGCTCGACGAAGTTGTCGGCACTTTGGAAGACGAGTTGCTCCAGCCGCTTTATGATCAGTATCCAGACTTAGAGCCCCCGAAGTCCAATCGAGAACCTCATAGCTATATCTGCGAGCTCACGTGGGACGAGGTGCAGCTCCCGCCGGGAGTAACCGAGCAGCAGTTCGATGAAATCATCTTGTCGGTCATGAAGCCGACTTGGCGAAAAACCGCGATGATGGTCACCTATGTGATGGATCGCTGCAAAGAGCTTGGATTGCCGATCGAAGGCGAAGTGATTGCTGCGCGATTGAAGGTGCTTTCCGATTCCGATCGCATCGAAGGCATCGGCAATATCCAATCCTGGCTCCACAGCGAAGTGCGACTGAAGGACTAATCAGCCTTGCGATTCTAGGCTCTGCTCTCTCACCCGTCATTGCGAGGAGCACTTGCGACGAAGCAATCCAGAGTCGTTCCGCGGAGAAAGCCTGGATTGCTTCGCTTCGCTCGCAATGACGGAGGTCGTGCCGGCTACTGCCCGCCGACCAGGCTCAGCACAAACCGGCTGCCGACGATCAACAGATAGCACCCGAACGCCATCTCCAGCGTGCGCTTCGACATCGCATGCGCGGCTCTCACGCCGAGCGGCGCCGTGACGAGGCTCATCGGCATCACCAGCACGGCGCCAATCAGCGAGACGTAGCCAAGTGCGAAAGGAATTTGCAGCGCGGCGACAGCCGGATAGTTCGCGGCGGCGGGCCAGCCGGCATAGATGTAACCGAGCGCGCCGGGGATGGAGATCAGCACCGCGAGCGCCGACGAGGTCGCGACCGCCTGATGAATGGGGCGGCTGTAGAAGGTCATCAAGAGGTTCGAGAACAGGCCGCCGCCGATGCCCATCAGGGTCGAGAGGATGCCGACGCAGAAGCCGTAGACGCGCATCAACGGGCCCTTCGGCAGATCATCGCCGAGCTTCCAGGTCTCGCGCGCAAAGATCAGCCGGACCGCGGCTGACCAGGCGACGGCGACGAACACGATCTTGAACAGCCGCTCGGGCGCGAAGCGCGCAACCACGCTCCCCGAAACGACGCCGATCAGGATCGGCAGCCACCAGACCCGCAGGATCGTCATGTCGACCGCGCCGCGCTTGTAATGCGCCTGAAACGAGCGGATCGAGGTCGGGATGATCACGGCGAGCGAGGTGCCGACGCAGAGCGGCATCCGCACCTCCAGCGGCACGCCGGCGATGCGGAAGCATTCGTAGAACACCGGCACGAGAATCGCGCCGCCGCCGATGCCGAACACGCCGGCGAGGAATCCCGAGAGCGCGCCGGTTGCGATCAGCAGCAGCGCGAGCTCGACGATGTCCCTGATCTCAAGACCTGCAATCACCCCAGACCTGCGCGGCACCCGGTCGGCCCGCCCGATACGCACGTTCGGAGCCGACCGCATCGGCAGCTGTAGGCGATCCGATTTCGGCGGTCGACACGTCGCGGGGCCCGGCTGGGGTGGAATGCAGGCTGCGCATATCGGCCCGCAGCGCGCGAACCGGTGCACGTGGCCGAGAACTGCAATGGGGCAACAGCCGCGCTGGTTCGCACGCGGCATCATTCACGGGCAGTTGCGACGACGAGCCCCACCCTGGCTTAGAGGCGTTCCAATAGTGATTTCAATGCGCCGTAACGTCCCTCGCCCAAGAAGTGAATGCTAATTCTTATCCTCCTTGGCGGACCGAGATGCTGGTATACCAAGACCCTGATTGGCCTTGGTTCATCAAGGCCATAGAGCTGAACCACAGTTCGGTTTATGGCGATTTGGTGATTGCGCAGGCCAAATCGACTCCGTAAATAGAGCCCACCTTTCGCGATCCCCGCGCGCCCCATGCTGGGCCGCAACAAACATCAAAAGCCGCCCATGACCGCACGGATCGAACGACCGCTTTCGCCGCACATCCAAACCTATCGCTGGACGCTGACGATGGCTCTGTCCATCCTCCATCGCGCCACCGGTATCGCCCTCTATCTCGGAACCCTGCTGCTGGTCTGGTGGCTGGTTGCCGCGGCCTCCGGCCCGGCCGCCTATGCCCACGTCCAGGCGTTCTCCAGCAGCATCATCGGCCGGCTGATCGTGTTCGGCTACACCTGGGCCCTGATGCACCATATGCTCAGCGGCATCCGGCATTTCGTCTGGGACCTCGGCTACGGCTTCAAGCCCAATGAGCGCGAAGCGCTGACCTGGGGCGCCCTGATCGGCGGGATCGCGCTGACGGTGCTGATCTGGATCATCGCCTATGCGAACGGAGGCGGCCGATGAGTTTCGACGAATCCCACGGCTCCCCGAAACGTCCCTCGATGCGCACGCCGCTCGGCCGCGTCCGCAATCTCGGCGCCGCGCATTCCGGCACCACCGATTTCTGGCGCCAGCGCATCACCGGCGTCGCCATGACGCTGCTGATGATCCCCGCGCTGGTGATCATCATGATGCTGCTCGGCCGCAACCAGGTCTACGCGGCGCAGACCCTGAGCTCCATCCCTGTTGCGGTGATCCTGCTCCTCTTCATCCTCGCCAGCGCCTGGCACATGAAGATCGGCATGCAGGTGGTGATCGAGGACTACGTCCACAACGAAAAGCTGAAGCTCACCGCGATCATGCTCAACAATTTCTTCTCGGCCGCGGTGGCGCTCGCCTCGACCTACGCGATCCTGAAACTTTCTTCCGGAGTGTAACCCATGGCCGCTGAGACCAATGGCAAGGGCAACGGCGCTCCCGCCACCAACGGAAAAGCCTATCCGATCGAAGACCACACCTACGACGTCGTCGTGGTCGGCGCCGGCGGCGCGGGCCTGCGCGCTGTCGTCGGCTGCAGCGAGGCCGGCCTTCGCACCGCCTGCATCACCAAGGTGTTTCCGACCCGTTCGCACACGGTCGCGGCGCAGGGCGGAATCTCCGCCTCGCTCGGCAACATGCACAAGGACGACTGGCGCTGGCACATGTACGACACCGTGAAGGGGTCGGACTGGCTCGGCGACCAGGACGCGATCGAATACATGGTGCGCAACGCGCCGGACGCGGTCTACGAGCTCGAGCATTGGGGCGTGCCGTTCTCGCGCACCGAGGACGGCAAGATCTACCAGCGTCCGTTCGGCGGCATGACCACCGAGTTCGGCAAGGCCCAGGCGCAGCGCACCTGCGCCGCCGCGGACCGCACCGGCCACGCCATGCTGCACACGATGTACGGCCAGTCGCTGCGCCACGCGGCCGAGTTCTTCATCGAATTCTTCGCCATCGACCTGATCATGGACGACCAGGGCACCTGCCGCGGCGTCATCGCGCTCAAGCTCGACGACGGCACGCTGCATCGCTTCCGCGCTCAGACCACGATCCTGGCGACCGGCGGCTACGGCCGCGCCTATGCCTCCTGCACCTCGGCGCACACCTGCACCGGCGACGGCGGCGGCATGGTGCTGCGCGCGGGCCTGCCGATGCAGGACATGGAGTTCGTGCAGTTCCACCCGACCGGCATCTACGGCTCGGGCTGTCTCGTCACCGAGGGTGCGCGCGGCGAAGGCGGCTATCTCGTCAACTCCGAGGGCGAGCGCTTCATGGAGCGCTACGCGCCGTCGGCGAAGGACCTCGCCTCGCGCGACGTGGTCTCGCGCGCAATGACCATCGAGATCCGCGAGGGTCGCGGCGTCGGCAAGAAGAAGGACCACATCTTCCTGCATCTCGACCATCTCGATCCCGCCGTGCTCGCCGAGCGCCTGCCTGGCATCTCGGAATCGGCCAAGATCTTCGCCAATGTCGACGTGACGCGCGAGCCGATCCCGATCGTGCCGACCGTGCACTACAACATGGGCGGCATCCCCACGAATTATCACGGCGAGGTGCTGACCAAGAAGGACGGCGACGACAACGCGGTGATCCCCGGCCTGATGGCGATCGGCGAAGCCGCCTGCGTCTCCGTGCACGGCGCCAACCGCCTCGGCTCCAACTCACTGATCGACCTCGTCGTGTTCGGCCGCGCCGCGGCACTGCGCCTTGCGGAGAAGCTCACGCCGAACGGCAAGCAGCCGGAGCTGCCGGCGAACTCCGCCGAGATGGCACTCGGCCGCCTCGACCATTACCGCTACGCGTCCGGCGGCACGCCGACCGCGAAGCTGCGGGAAGGCATGCAGAATGTGATGCAGACCAACTGCGCGGTGTTCCGCACCGGCGAAGTGCTGAGCGAAGGCCAGAACCTGATCGCGAAGGTCCACAGCGGCATCACCGACATCGGCGTGTCGGACCGCTCGCTGGTGTGGAATTCCGATCTCGTCGAGACGCTCGAATTCGACAACCTGATCTCGCAGGCGGTGGTGACGATGAACTCGGCGGCCAACCGTACCGAGAGCCGCGGCGCCCATGCCCGCGAGGACTTCTCCGAACGCGACGACAAGAACTGGATGAAACACACGCTGGCCTGGCTGGACGATGCCGGCAAGGTCAGGATCGAGTATCGCCCGGTTCACAACTACACCATGACCAACGACGTGCAGTACATTCCGCCGAAGGCGCGCGTGTATTGATCGAACAGTAGCCGTCATTCCGGGATGGTCCGAAGGACCAGACCCGGAATCTCGAGATTCCGGGTTCGATGCTCCGCATCGCCCCGGAATGACGAAAGGTTAGAGCAATGGTTGAATTCGCACTTCCGAAGAACTCCAAGATATCAGGCGGCAAGACCTGGCCGAAGCCCGCGGGCGCGACCGAGCTGCGCGAGTTCAAGGTCTATCGCTGGAATCCGGACGACGGCAAGAATCCGAGCGTCGACACCTATTACGTCGACACCCATGATTGCGGTCCGATGGTGCTGGACGGCCTGATCTGGATCAAGAACCACATCGACCCGTCGCTGACCTTCCGCCGCTCCTGCCGCGAAGGCGTCTGCGGCTCCTGCGCCATGAACATCGACGGCCAGAACACGCTGGCCTGCACCAAATCGATGCACGACGTGAAGGACGGCGCGGTGAAGATCAACCCGCTGCCGCACCAGCCGGTGGTGAAGGACCTCGTTCCCGACCTGACCAATTTCTACGCGCAATACGCCTCGGTCGAGCCCTGGCTGAAGACGACCTCGCCGACGCCGCAGAAGGAATGGCGCCAGAGCCACGAGGACCGCGAGAAGCTCGACGGCCTGTACGAGTGCATCCTCTGCGCCTGCTGCTCGACCTCCTGCCCGAGCTATTGGTGGAACAGCGAGCGCTATCTCGGCCCCGCCGCACTGCTCCAGGCCAATCGCTGGGTCTCGGATTCGCGGGATGAGGCGACCGGCGAGCGGCTCGACAATCTCGAAGACCCGTTCCGGCTCTATCGCTGTCACACCATCATGAATTGCGCCAAGGCCTGCCCGAAGGGCCTCAACCCGGCCGAAGCCATCGCCGAGCTCAAGCTCAAGATGGTCGAGCGGCAGATCTGAGACGAAGTCCGCTTCCGTCCCGGCCAAACCGGCCGGGACGTCCTGCATTTGCCGTCAATTCGAGCAGAATTTTTCTCTGACCCGCTCGACGCGCAAATTTCCGGCTCGCAACCAGCGGTTCCGGCACAAGCTGCTTCCTTCCTTGCGCGGGATTCAGTTAAGCTCCCGTCAGGGACGGAGCGACTGTGCAGAGGGCGCAACGCAACTCGCTGAGACTGCTGCAGTGGATGATGGCGGCATCCCTGGCGCTGCCAGTTGGGCTGTTCGTCGTCGCCGCCGCGATCTCCTACACATCGACCAACGATACCGCCGACCGCGAGATCGAGCGCACGGTCGACGTCGCGCATGAGCACGCGCTCAAGGTCTTCGAAACCATCGACCGCAGCATCGCCGAGCTCAACGAAGTCGTGCGCGGCCTTCCCGACGGCAACATCCGCGAACGGGAGCCGACGCTGCATCGCCGGCTGAGGCGGCTGACCGATTCGCTGCCGCAGCTCAAATCGGCCTGGATCTTCGACGCGAACGGAAAGGCGTTGGTCAACAGTCTCGTCTCGCCACCGCCGGACCTGAGCTTTGCGGATCGCGATTACTTTTATGCCCATGTCGACCAGAGCATCGGCACGTTCATCGGCTCGGCGCTGACGCCGCGCCCACCCTATCAGGGCGCCCGCTTCTTCGGGGTCAGCCGCCGCCGCGACTCCGACGACGGCCGCTTCATCGGCGTGATCCAGGCCTCCGTGCTGCCGGAATATTTCGAAAGCTTCTATGCCAGGATCGGCACCGATCCGGGCAGCTTCTTCGCGATGGGGCGCACCGACGGCGCAATGCTCGCGCATTTTCCCCGGCTCGACCACGAGCTTCGGCTCGATCCGACCGGACCGGTGGGCCAGAAGATCGCGGCCCAGCCCGTGCACGGCCTCATCACGGTCGCCTGGCCCTCGGACGGCATCGAGCGGCGCATCGCTTACCGGCGCGTCGCCGAATATCCGATCTATGTCAGCGCCGGGCTCGAGACCTCCGCGATCCGCGCACGCTGGCTCGCCACCATCGGCCAGCATCTGGTGTTCGGCATTCCCGCCACCGCGCTGCTGTTCCTGCTGCTGGCGCTCGCCCTGCGCCGTACCCAGCACCTTCAGGCGGAAGCTGCCAAGCGGCGCGAGGCCGAGGAGGCGCTCAAGCACAGCCAGCGCCTGGAAGCGCTTGGCCAGCTCACCGGCGGCGTCGCGCACGACTTCAACAATCTCCTGACGGTGATCCGCGCCTCGGTCGATCTCTTGAACCGTCCGCAGCTGACGGAGGAGCGGCGACAGCGCTACATCACCGCCATCGCCGATTCGGTGGCGCGTGCGGCCAAGCTGACCTCGCAACTGCTCGCCTTTGCGCGGCGCCAGACCCTCAAGCCGGAGGTGTTCGACGCCGGCGCACGGGTGCAGTCGCTGCACGACATGCTCGCCACGCTGCTGGGCCCTGCAATCGAGATCGTCATGCAGCTGCCGGCGGAGCCGTGCCTCGTCAATGCCGATGCCAGCCAGTTCGAGACGGCGCTGATCAACATGGCGACCAATGCGCGCGATGCCATGCAGGGCCAGGGACGAATCGTTTTCAAGGTCGAGGCCACGACGACCGTTCCGGACGCGCTGGTGCAGCTTTCGGCCAGCCCGGGCATGGCGGACCACGGCTTCGTCCGCGTCACCGTCAGCGACACCGGCGTCGGCATTCCCGCCGCGCGGCTCGGCCGCATCTTCGAGCCGTTCTTCACCACCAAGCAGGTCGGCCGCGGCACCGGCCTCGGCCTGTCCCAGGTGTTCGGCTTCGCCCGGCAGTCCGGCGGCGAAGTGACCGTGACGAGCGAGGTGGGGCACGGCAGCACCTTCTCGCTCTATCTGCCGCGCGTGCCGCCGGACCTGCTGCCGCAGCGCCAGGCCCCCAACACGGCGCCGGCGGTGGCCGGCAGCGGCATGTCGGTGCTGGTGGTCGAGGACAATATCGAGCTGGCCAATTTCGCCGCCGACGGGCTCACCGAGCTCGGCTACAGCATCACGCTGGTCGACAACGCGACCGACGCGCTCGCCGAGCTCGTCGTGGACGCCGACCGTTTCGATGTCGTGTTCTCGGACGTGGTGATGCCCGGGATGACCGGGCTCGACCTGGCGCAGGCGATCCGCGAGCGCGGCATCGGCGTGCCGGTCGTGCTGACCACCGGCTACAGCCAGGCCCTGTCGCAGGAGGGGGCCGGCGGCTGCGACCTCGTGCAAAAGCCTTATTCGATCGAGGAATTGTCGCGCGTCCTGCATCGGGCGGCGCGGATACGGCGGGTGAGGGACGGCGCCGCCGAATAGGGACCCGCGGAACCTCGCGGGAACCGGCAGAGTTCCCTTGGCGTTGTCCACTCATGCACAAGCCGGCTGCGACGCGTGAACAGGGCAAGAAGCCGCCCATCGTCAGTATTCAGAGCGAGAACGGCGATGAAGTGACACCGCCGCCACCCGAGCTGGTCGAACCCCCTGAATTGTCACCCGAGGAAGCCGAGCAGGTCCGCAAGGATTATCTGCTGACGCGGTTCTGGATCAGCGCCCGCGGCTTCTGGGGCCGCAACGGCGACCGCCTCGCCTGGCCGTTCTCGATCGGTCTCGGCCTGCTGATCGTGCTGACCGTCGGCTTCCAATACGGCATCAATGTCTGGAATCGCGCGATCTTCGACGCCATCGAGAAGCGCGATGCAGCGAGCGTCTTCCATCTCACCGCAATGTTCTTCCCGCTCGCGATCGGCAGCATCGTGCTCGCAGTCGTGCAGGTGTTCGCGCGCATGGGCATCCAGCGGCGCTGGCGCGCCTGGCTGACGGCGAGCGTGCTGACACGGTGGCTCAAGAACGGGCGCTACTATCAGCTCAACCTTGTCGGCGGCGACCACAAGAATCCCGAATACCGGATCGCGGAGGATTTGCGGATTGCGACCGACTCCCCCGTCGACTTCCTCGCCGGCGTGACGTCGGCGCTGCTGTCGGCCGCGACCTTCATCGTCGTGCTCTGGACCATCGGCGGGGCACTTACCGTCACGCTCGGCGGTTCGTCGGTGACCATACCGGGCTTCCTGGTGATCGCCGCGATGCTCTACGCCGCGATCGCCTCCAGCTCGATCCTGGTGATCGGCCGCCGCTTCGTGCAGGTCTCCGAGGGCAAGAACCAGGCCGAAGCCGACTTCCGCTACACCCTGACGCGCGTGCGCGAGAACGGCGAGAGCATCGCCCTGCTCGGCGGCGAGGAGGAGGAGCGCGACGGCATCGATCGCAACTTCACCAACGTGCTGCGGCAATGGGCGCGGCTCGCCGGCCAGCACATGCGCACCACGCTGGTGTCGCAAGGATCGAGCCTCGTTGCGCCGGTGGTGCCGCTTCTGCTCTGCGCACCGAAATTCCTCGACGGCAGCATGTCGCTGGGCCAGGTGATGCAGGCCGCATCCGCCTTCACCATCGTGCAGAGCGCATTCGGCTGGCTGGTCGACAATTATCCGCGGCTCGCCGACTGGAACGCCTGTGCGCGCCGCATCGCCTCGCTGATGATGTCGCTCGACGGCCTCGAGCGCGCCGAACAGGGCGATGGCCTCGGCCGCATCAAGCGCGGCGAGACCAGCAACGAGGCCATGCTGGAACTGAAGGATCTCTCGGTCACCCTCGACGACGGCACCGCCGTCGTCGGCGAGACCGAGGTGGTGATCGAGCCCGGCGAGCGGCTCCTGGTCGCCGGCGAATCCGGCACCGGCAAGAGCACGCTGGTGCGCGCCATCGCCGGACTGTGGCCGTGGGGCGGCGGCAGCGTGAATTTCCATGCCGACCGCCGGCTGTTCATGCTGCCGCAGCGGCCCTACGTGCCCTCAGGGTCGCTGCGCCGCGCGGTCGCCTATCCCGGCGCGGCCGACCACTGGACTTTGGACGAGATCGGAGAAGCCCTGCACAAGGTCGGTCTCGATCATCTCAAGGAGAAGATCGAGGAGGAAGCACCGTGGGACCAGACCTTGTCAGGCGGCGAGAAGCAGCGGCTCGCCTTTGCGCGGCTGTTGCTGCACAACCCCGACATCGTCGTGCTCGATGAAGCGACCTCGGCGCTGGACGAGAAGAGCCAGGACAAGATGATGAAGATCATCACCGAGGAGCTGCCGAAGGCGACCATCGTCAGCGTCGCGCATCGCGCCGAGCTGGAGGCTTTCCACAGCCGCAAGATCGTCCTGGAGCGGCGCAAGGGCGGCGCCAAGCTCGTCAGCGATATCGACCTGATTCCGCGCAAGGGCAGGCGCAGGTTGCTCGGGCGGTTCTTGAGGCAGCGCAAGGCTCCGAAGAGGGCAGCGTAATCCGTACGCCGGGACCTGAAGTTGGAGTCCTCGTCAAAACCGGTTATGCATGCGCCGCCTGCAACGAGGATCTGCTGCTTGACGTCCGACAATGCCCCTTCGCCCGCGCCGTTCGGCGCGTTCGCGCCCAATGCGGCGCAGGCCGCGATCATCCGCCTCGCTCAACGGTCGGGGCTGAAGCGCGGCGCGTTCCGGCCGTGGATGTCGCGGCTGGTCAACCTGGTGCGCAGCGGCCCGGTCGACGTGCAATATCAGGGCGCCTCGTTCCGCCTACATCATCAGGGCAGTGCAACCGAACGCGGCGCGCTGTTCAATCCCGACTACAATCTCGACGAGCTCGATTTCCTGCGGCGCCATACCCCTGCGGGCGGCACGTTCGTCGACGTCGGCGCCAATGTCGGCACCTTTGCGCTGGTGATGGCACGGCAGGTCGGTCCAACAGGAAAAGTGGTGGCGATCGAGCCGCATCCGCTGACCTTCGGACGGCTCTCGTTCAACCACGCCGCGTCGAAGGCGCCGCAGGTGCGCCTGGTGCAGGCCGCCGCGGGCGACAGCGACGGCGCGCTGATGATCGAGAGCGGCGGCGGCAACCTCGGCGCCACCCATGTCGTCACCGGCACGGCCAGTGCCGAGGCCATCAAGGTGCCGTCGCTGCGCCTGGTACGCATTCTGGAGGAGGCCGGCGTCGGCCATGTCGATTCGCTCAAGATCGACGTCGAGGGTTTTGAGGACCGCGTGCTGATCGGCTTCTTCCGCGACGCACCGCAATCGCTGTGGCCGCGTGCTGTGGTGATCGAGCATCTGTCCCAAAACGAATGGGAGCAGGATTGTGTTGCCGACATGGTCGGGCGCGGCTTTACGATCGTGCGCAAGACGCGAAGCAATACGTTTCTGTCCCGCTGACAGGGACGAACAAGGGAGGTTGGCGATGATCGACCATCTGGGCATCTCGGTGTCGGACTATGAGCGCGCGAAGGCGTTCTACGCAACGGCGCTCGCGCCGCTCGGCTACAGCCTGATCATGGAAGTCACGGCCGAGCAGACCGGACACGCAGCGGCTGCAGGCTTCGGTGCCGACGGCAAGCCCGATTTCTGGATCGGCGGCGAGGGCGCGATGAACAAGCCGGTGCATGTCGCCATCCGCGCCAAGGATCGCGCCACAGTCGATGCGTTCTACAAGACGGCGATGGCGGCGGGCGGCCGCGACAACGGCCCGCCCGGCATCCGTCCGCATTATCACGCGAACTATTACGGCGCCTTCGTGCTCGACCCCGACGGCCACAATATCGAAGCGGTCTGCCACGCGCCGGAATAGGAAGGAATCTCGCGGGAACATCGTTCCCGCCAGGCCGTTATTGTTCCTTGCAACAGGGAGCACGACATGGCCAACGACAATGCCCGTGACGTCGATCGCGTCTGGGATCTGATGAAGACGATCGGATTCGCCATGTTGGTCACGCGCGACGGCGACAAGCTCCGCGCGCGGCCGATGAGCGCCTTTCTCGACCGCGATGCCAACACGATTTTCTTCCTCACCGATGCGCGCCGTCACAAGGATGAGGAAATCGCGCGCAACCCTTCCATCAACCTGTCGTTCGCGGATGCCGGCAGCCAGAAATATGTCTCGCTGACGGGTACCGCCGTCGTCTCGAACGATCGCGCCAGAATCAAGGAATTGTTCTCGACCCCGGCCAAGGCTTGGTGGGACTCCGCGGAAGACCCCAATATTCGCGTGCTCGAGGTGACGCCTGACGACGCCGAGTTCTGGGACTCGCCGGGAACGGTGATCTCCTACGTGAAGATGGCGGCCGCGGCCGTCACGAATACACGTCCAGACATCGGCGAGAACCGCAAGGTCTCGATGTGATGCCGATTGAACCGCCCGAGATTCCGCCCTCGACGCCCGGTACGCCAACCGAGCCGCCGCCCGGAATCCCGCCCGGCAATCCGCAGCCCGAAATCACGCCGCCGGTGCGCGAGCCCGGCTCGCCGCCGCGGCCCGAGGAATTGCCGGGCCGCATGCCTGAAGAAATCCCATCGCGCGGACCGAACGGGCCGCTCACGCCCAATCCTGCGACGGATGCAATTCCGCCGCGGGATCACGCGTGAAAGGCCGAAGCAATGTCAGGCGATTGCAACCAGCGCCTGAATGCGCAATGAACGTCGCGATCGTGAGATGGTCTGCATGCGGAAATAAATCGGACCGCGGTCGCATCGCCCGCCACAATGCGGCCTAACGCGTAGCCGTTCATCACGACACTTCGACAAAGAACCTTCCGGGGAAGTTCACCACCATGACCAACCTTCGTTTCGTGCTGCTTGCGACGACGGCTCTCACCGCGATGCAATTGGCCACCACCGCATCGCATGCGCAAGACGCCGCGCCGCTCGTCGTCGCTCAGGCCCAGCCGCAAGACACGGGCCCTGACGGAAGACCGAAGCAGCCGCCGAAGGGACCGCCTGCGGCCGCACCGCCTGCAGCTCCCGCGCGCCCCGCGGCTCCGCCGCCGGCGGCTGCACCGCCCCAACCGCCTCCCCCTCCGGCCGCAGCACCGCCGCGCCCGGCAGCGCCGCCGCCTCCGCCTCCCCCTGCGGCCCGCCCGGCACCTCCGCCACCCCCATCTCCCCCTGCTGCTCGTCCGGCGGCGCCGCCGCCGCCTGCTGCTCCGAAGCAGCCTTCACCGCCTCCGACCGCGGCCCCGCAGCAGCACGCCCCCACACCGCCGCCTCCGGCGCCACCTGCCGCGCGTCCCGCTCCAACGCCGCCGGCACCGCCTGCCGCACGCCCGGCCTCCCCGCCGCCAGCACCGCCTCCCGCAGCGGCTCCGCAGCAGCAGGCTCCCACCACACCGCCGCCTGCGGCTCGCCCGACGCCGCCCCCGCCGCCGCCTCCCGCAGCGGCTCCACCGGCCCGGCCGACCCCGGCGCCTGCGCCGACGGCAACACCGCCTGCTCCGCCCGCCCCTCCCCCTTCTCTTTCTCTTCTCCCCCTCTTCCTCTTCCTCCTCTCCTCCTCTCTTTTCTCTCTCTTTTTTCTCCTTCTCCTTCCCCCTTTTTTTTTTTTTTTTTTTTTTTTTTTTTTTTTTTTTTTTTTTTTTTTTTTTTTT
>NZ_JBYGYN010000013.1:0-58284 GCF_057651995.1 Bradyrhizobium sp. USDA3516
CGATCGGGCGGCCGAGGAACGCCTTCACTCTGTCGTCGATCTCGCCGCACAGCCGGCTCACCTGGCTCTTGGAGATGCCGCTCATCCCCATCGCCTGCACAAGATCGTCCACCGAACGGGTCGAGACGCCTTGCACATAGGCTTCCTGGACCACGGCGGTGAGCGCCTTCTCGGCCATGCGGCGCGGCTCCAGAAAGCCCGGGAAATAGGAGCCCTTGCGCAACTTGGGAATGCGCAGTTCGACAGTGCCGGCGCGGGTCTCCCAGACCCGGTCGCGGTAGCCGTTACGCTGGGCCAGACGCTCGGGATTCTTCTCGCCCTAGGCCGCCCCGGTCTCGCTTTCGACTTCCAGCTCCATCAGCCGCTGGGCGGCGAAGACGATCATCTCGCGCAACAGATCCGCATCAGGGGTCTTCTCCACGAGCGTGCGTAGGTTCATCATCTCATCGGTCATCGGTGGTTCCTCGAATCAGGTTGGTGTCAGCAACCCGACCCTACCGGCGAATCATCGATGACCACCGCAAAGCCGCCCGCCCGCTACGGCGCTGTTGGGGGCGCGCGTGCAGGCGGCTTTGCTCTACCGAGCTACACCATCACTTGGGACACGACCTGTGAATTGCCGCACAGGCTTCGTCAGCTTTTGGAAAGCTAGCGTGAGTACAGAGCCGCTAGGGTTAGCGAGGCGTGGTAGAGACAGCGCCACTACCAGAATGGGACAGCGCCGAGTCACGCTCCTGCTAACCTCAATTTGCAGCGCAGGCGCGGCAGGGACAGCGCCGATCCAGTCCCAAACCGACCGGCGCCGACTCGCGCCCGCGCTGCTTCCCGATTGGTCATAAATTCTGCGGCGGTGTGGTCTTTCAAGCGATCACTTCCATGCCTCCCATCTTACTCCTTCAACATTCTTGGGCTCTGTCATGAGCGGCACGTGGAAGTCTTTTTCATGAAGCGAAGCGGCTTACTTTACTGGACATCGCCAATTTCCACGAAGGTAGCGGACCAGCCTAGAGAGTAGCAGACGATCCAACCAATTCAGGTAGGTGATTGGCAGTCGTACTAAGCCTACAACTTGGCGGCACTCTAGAGAGACGAAGTGTGAGCTTGATACTGAATGGGGCAAGGCTGTTGCCAAGGTTAGCGGCGCGTGGCAGGGACAGCGCTTTTCCAGGGATTGAGTGTCGAGTCGCCCGCCGTTAACCCTTGACGTCGCTGACGCGGTAGGAACAGCGTCTTCGAAGGCTTGCCCGCTAATTAGGTAGGTGCCCTGCGGTACCTGTCGGCAATATTCTGTAGCACCGCGAGCGGCTTGCCGCTCACGGGAGCAAAAGTGGCCAGCGACACAGAGGCTTGCGGCATCGGGCAGGAACAGCGATTTCGCCTTCAGGGCTTCACTACCCGATCGCCAAGCCGCCCGGTAGAACTACTAGCGGCTAGCAGGAGCAGAATCGGATTCGTTCACTGAGGCTGGGTAAACATCGAGGAGATGAACATGCCGAAGGGCGCCAACAAGCCAGGCTCTGGCGACAGAGGATAACTTTTTCCTGACCGGCCTCCGTGTTCACCCGGATGGCAACCTAATCCGCGGCTCGACCTTGTCGAGCCATGGGTCTGAATTTTCCCACCTCGCCGTCGGTCGGCACGCTGTATCCGCAGCCCGCTATTGCAGGCACAGGCCGCGCGATCAGGCAAAGCGGGGACGAGCAAGAAGAGCAGCTCCCGGCCGAGCAGGAGTTCCTTCCATCGCGCCAGTCGTGTCTGCAGCGCTCTCGTGTTCTGCAACAATTCTTTCCTTGCATCCTTGTCACTCTTAGCGTCGCTGGGCAACATCGAAGTCTCTCAGCCGAGTGACCTTGGGCTAAGCCGGCCCGCGGCGTTCGAATGGTCCGGACAACGCCCAAGCCGAAACCTCTCAGTTAGTCTCAAGCGCGCGCCGAATAGCGGTTCGTTCAGGCTCATACATCATGGGTAACGATACGCGTGGCATCTATCCGACTTCATTGGCGGATCGAAGTCGCGACCTCTCGCCGCTTGCCCTCGCGCTAGCGCCTCCGCGTTCCAAGTCGACACTGCGAGACTTTGCTCTCTGGACGCCACTCTTGTGCGGTCGGTGGCTGCTGCCAAAATAGGTTATGACTTGCCGTACCGCGTTTGATTTGAACTTGTCGTTATACTTGATGACCCGACCGGCGCGCGTTCCTTGAGCCTCAGCTAAGAGAGTTCGCCGTCCTGCCTCTTGAGCGGACGGGAGGGCCTAGAAGTCCGTCTCATCGCTGAAGGCAGCGTGCGGAACGTCCACAAAGATGCTGTACCGGTAGACGAAATTCTCTGAGTCCGGAGAATGAACGAGATTAGGGTCCCTGAAACGCGCCGTCTGCGCCGATCCACGGATAAAGACCGCTACAAAGATGGCTGAACGGCTGTCGCTGCGATCGCGATAGTCAGTGCGCCAGCTCATTTCATCGGAGCTACAACTCCATTGCGATGAATGGAGGAGCCTCGCCTCGCTCAGCCAGCATCTTTGCTTGGCTCGAGGCTGTTCGTGCGAGTTGGGCAGCGGAATCGAACCGCTGCCGAGGCAGCAGTTTGGGTGAGCTTCGGCCAGCCCAGAAAACTGGCGCCGCCGCGAATTGAAAGACGGTCGACATACCGGCGCATATGCGGCCCGCTCCCATAGCGTCGGGGAAAGGCGATACGGTGGCTCGCATACCTTTCAAATCCGGTGATGTTTTTTTGTAGGTTATAGCCAGTGGTTTGATGACCGTCGAAATGGCTGCTTTCGCGCATGAGAGCTCGTGCGCTTGTGGCTTACAATGTGCGCCGGATCCGCGTCCAGCGCGGTATTCCGCAAGAGCAATTGGCCTACGATGCAGGTGTTGATCGCTCCTATATGAGCGGACTTGAGCGTCAACAGGCGAACCCGACAATTGATCTCCTCGATCGGCTTGCCGAGACGCTCGGCGTCGCTGTCTCCGAGCTTTTCGTTCGGCCATCCAAGGGGGCGCCGCCACCTGCAACGTTACCTAAAGGTCGCAAGCCGAAGCCGGCACGCGGCAAAAGGACTTAGCCCCGACAAACACCAGCTGAGACGCAGGTCTTGTGCGGTACTGGGGCAGGGTATCTCGTTTCCACGAGGATTTCATGCGTGGCCGACCCATGATACGCGGCGATCCGCTATGGGCATCGAATAATGTGATGGATGCTCATTCTGACGCCGGAGCAGACAATGGCGACTCAAGACGATGAGGTTCCTTTAAATGCCATCCGCGCGTTTGTGACCGTTGCCAAGGAAGGCAGCGTCACGCGCGCGGCCACCAGTTTGGGAACAACGCAAAGTTCGGTCAGCCGATATTTGGCTGTACTGCGGGATTATCTGGGCGCTGATCTCATCGAGCGGCGTGGACGGCGCAGCGATTTGACCGAGTTTGGGAGGCTTTTCGCGAACGCAGTGTCTGAGCCGCTCGAAACGGTTGGCTTTACCGCGAAGAGAATGCGACGCCGTGCCGGCACAGCAACGAATCGGATTGTGGTCCGCACGTCACTATCGACCTTTGCTTTCTCTTTTCTTATTCCAAATCTGCAGGCTTTCTCTTCTGAAGCGGGTGGCGTTATCGTCGACATCGTCAGCTCGCTGGCGCCGCCGACATCTTCGGATGATTTCGATATTTTGATTACACGGGACCTATCCGTCATCGAACCCGCCGACAGTTGGGAGATCTACAAAGAGGAGCTGGTGTGCGTCGGCCCGCCAAATCTCGTCGGGGGTAAAGAGCTCTCGCTTGTCCGCTCAACCCCTATACTGAACATCACATCCCGCCCCGACATCCTGCCGACATGGCTGAGGGCCATGAACCTGTCTTCAAGCGACATACGAGCGGGCGCGCGGTATGATCACAATTATCTTGCTCTGCCGGCCGTCATGACAGGAAAATGCCTTCTTGTCGCGCCGGAAATCATCGTCAGTGACCTCGTGCGAGGGGGCGCTTTGCAAATCGTCCCTGGCACCCGCGCTCCAAGTGGCATGCAATATCGCGCCTATGCCGTAGATCGCAGCGCGCACCCCGAGATCGCACGTTCTTTTTGCCGATGGCTGTCTCGTCTTTGCAAAAAGGTCGCACCTGTGCAGGCTGCCTGAGGTCTAGCGGTGTCCCTCGATCCGGCACAGCGGGAGATCAATGCTCAGTTTGAGATCGCTCACCTTAAGAAAGCTATTCGAGCACATTCGTCGCCGCTTGGTGCAGCAATCAAGACGCCAATAATGAGAGATCGTAGCGCAAAACTCTATTCTGGCCGCCATCGTGCCGTGGCAGAAGAATTGGCAGGCAAACGGAGGTCGGCCGTTTATTGCGCCGCAGCCCTTTACTTGTCATCCCTGCCCCTGCGTTTGTCGAGCAATGCTCGCCAGCGAAGGCGCATGAGGCGCCGCCCCAGCTTAACAAGTCGAATGGTTCGGCTGCGCAAATCGCCTGTTTTCCAGGCGCGCTCAGCAATACGACGGCTTCCAAACAGGCCCTGCGCGATTTGGCGGTAGCTATTTCCTTCGTGCCATCCATCCACAGCACGCAGCGCAAGGATCAGCCGACGCTGCTTCAAAGCAGGCAAAGCAAGAGGAGGCATTCCGAGCGCCCGACGCTCAAGGGCGAGCCAAAATCGACGCGCGGCCCCCAACCGCAGCTCGAAATCGGCGTCGAGCGGCAGATCGACAGAATATCCGCTCACCGGAAGCTCCCTTAGCCAAAGGCGATGCTTCGTGCCCCCAAGCGGCAGGATCGCATGCCATCCATCCGGCGCACGACGAAGCTCGCTGCCCGGCAGATTGTCGAAATCGAGCTGATAGCTTTTGGGCGCAATGACGTTGGCCGCCCGCACAGCCAGTACGGTCGGCAGCACCTCGGGTGCCCAAAAGACTGAGTGCTCGTCGAAAGTCCTTTGCGGATCAGCAGGAAAACGAGAGTCCCCACTTGCGTCGGAACTGGCCCGCCGCTGCGCTTGAACGTTCACGGCGAGATAGCCGCTGATAATCCTCTTGGTAGTCGCGATCCCGGCGCAGCCACTCCCAGGCCAGGTCGGCAGCATCCGCCTTCATCAGGCCGCTGTATGCTTCCTCAGATCTCCAGTCAGTATCCGGCATCGCACCTTTCCCGTAAAATCTTCAGACGCGGCGAAATGCATCCGATGATTGTGGCTCTTTCCGGTGCTTGCTTATCGTGTATGCGCCTTGCAGGCACTTAATCGATGGAATGATCGACTTTTGCGATCGCGACACATTCCGGCGCCCCTGACATCCGCGCTGATCATTGTTTGGGCCAACCGCTACGTAGCAGACCGCGATAGCCGTGGCCCGCTAGCCACTTGGCCCGAGTCAGATGACTTTCGAATGTGCGTCGCGCGCGATCCGGTTCAACGGTGGGGTCAAGTCCGAGCACGATTCGCGCTATTTCGCACCAATCTGCCTTGTCAGCGTCCGCATCAAGCAGTCGCACGTAAGCGACGGCGTGCTCCCTGTCATATGACGTGAGTTCGTCGACGCTGGGCGCCAATTCCGCAATCTTCGGCTCGGTTGGCACTGCCAGAAACTCCTACCCAGCTGAAAAATCTACCGAAATCACAGCAACGATAACTAATCTGAGGTCGCTTTGGTACCTGCTCAATGGTCGCACGCCGACCTCCTTTTCGCGCTGAGATCGCGATCGCATATCGGCTCACATTGAGCTGGTGGCTCGATCCTGCGCTTTCCCTTTTTCATCGCAGTCCATACTGCAAGCGATTGCAGATGTGCCCTGTAACTAGGTTGCCCTTGTTCCTGGCGGAGGGCTGGTGGTCCGTTGTGACGGGTCAGGTCTCACTCGTGAAAGGCAAATAACCAGAACCCGCCAACTGGAGAATATTCGTTTCCGTTTCGACCCACAGTTGAACATTCGTCCTATATGGTCGCCGTCTCGGGAAAACGCCGCAGGCACCTTTGAGCGCTGTTTTTCTCTGCCGCTGATGGCAAGCTATTGCCTCACGAGAACCGCTTGTGATGGTCAACGAGAAGACGGGTACCCGCTAGCTGCGTCTGCATCTCACGTTGCCTCGTTCCTCGAAGCAATTGGGGAAGACCAATCACCACCGGCTCGAGCTTATCGTAATAGTCTGGCTATAACCAGTGGTTTGATAATCATCGGAATGGCTGCCTCTGCGCATGAACGCTCGTGCGCTTGTGGCCTGGAATGTGCGCCGGATCCGCGTAGAGCGCGGCATTCCGCAAGACCAATTGGCCTATGATGCCGGGATCGACCGCTCATACATGGGGCGCATTGAGCAAAAGAAAGAGAACCCGACTATTGATCTCCTGGAACGCATCGCCGCGACTTTGGGCGTTCACTTGTCTGAATTATTCACCCAGCCGGCTAAGGGTGCAATGCCCCCCAAGCCGATGTCCAGAGGGCGCAAGCCGACACGGCTTGCCCGAAACAAACGTAATTATTGAGCGAGCCATGTTTTGGCTAACGCTTGGGCGGAATCGAGCCGGAGGGCCACGCGCTTCATCGGTCTATAGTCGACGATTCCGCTCACCTGCTCCAACGGATGTCGTCCCGGCGGGGTTCCGCCTAGCGAGCCGAGGGCAGCCTGGCGTAAGGCACGAGCATCTTCAAAAATGAACTCGTAGGGCGCTCGCCGTAAGCCTACCGAGCCGCTTGAAACCGAGGTTTTCGAACAGTCTGTTCGGAACTGTGATCGGTTAGTCGGGCGGCATTCGGGTGATCGGAACGCCACAAGCAAGAGACTTCCGCAAGGGGATGGAGGGCACTGCTACCCTCGTGGGGAAGAGCATGAGAGCAGGTCCGTAGACCAGAGCTGTCGGTCGGTAGATCAAGCTGGTAAGCGGCTTGAGGATGGGACCTTCGGGAGCGCGGGATGCCCATGCAGGGCGCAATTTAGGCCTTCTCGAAAGGCTCGACTGACGGTTTGTTTATGGGACGCGTAAGACGCGGGCACGATCGCGAGCGAGATAGTTTAAACCGCCGCCGGGCGCTGTGAATCGAGCCCATCCGAGACGTCGCCTGAATTGGGTGTGAGTTAAGCCGGGCCTGACTATCCCGCTACGATGGAGGGCATGCTGCCCGCCGAGCGAGAGCCAACGGTTGCATGAGATCCTGCAGCAACGGTTTGACCGTTGAGCAGAGACGATGCCTGAAGATTAATGCTCTTGGGCCTGCAAGAAGTTGCGGTTGCAGCTGAGCCTATTAGCCGGTCTGGCGCATAAGGCCGGCTCACTCGACATTGCAAGGTCCCGACTTAGTGTGAGGTCTCCGGCGTCTTACGATCCGGGAGATGCGGACAATGTCAGGCAGCCTTTGCGGCCCGTGCTTTTCGCCTCTTCTCGTGCGGTACGCGGGCGTCAAAGGCATGCTGGTCCGTGGCCCAGTGAGGACTGCCGGTTTTTTTGATAGGGTACGGCTCAGTCGCGCGACTATCCCAGATTACGACGTCGCCTGATTTCGAGTTCCAGCACAGGGTGTTCCGGGGCGCAATGAGGTAGGATTGCAGCCGTTCAAACAGTCTTTGGCTGGGATAGCGCTGCAGGCCGACGAAGCTCTCCACGGAACGACCGAGCGATAGCATGCGTTCGCCGGTTTCGGGATGAACACGAACAATCGGATGTGTGGTTTCGTAGATCGTTCCAGTGGATACGCCCCACGAAGGCCGCTTGTTGCCATCGGTGACTCTCTCTGTCGTAGTAAGATCAGATGCGACGCAGCTCACGGCCCAGAGGTTATCCGCGAGCATCCGCAGGGGATCGGGAAGGTCAAGATAAGCGGCGGCCCTGCTCGACCAAGCAATGTCACCGTCAAAAGGCGGGACCGCCGCGAGTCGCAGCACCGAAATGGCTGTGCGGACCAGCTCGTCATTCATCTGGTTGACATGACTGCAGACGGGATCGGACAGCTCCTGCCGTAAACCGTCCATTTTATCCGTCATTGTGGGATTCGGTAACAGCGAGCCGAGCCGGAGCACAAAACGGTGTTGCTGGGCGTCATCGAGATGACCCTGATCACGGAAGAAGATGACCTTGTGGTCTAGCAGCAGCCGGTTGAACGCTACGATGACATCGTCTTGCAGATCGTCCGAGATCGTGATGTTCTTGATTTCGGCACCAAGCCGCTCCGCGTGCTTGACGATGTCTGCTCGCGGAATGACATTTTCAACAGCGATTGTTCCACTCATTACGAGGCCTCTTTCTGTGATGTCTCAACAGGCACAGTGGTGGTCGCAGTCTGGCGACAAGCTCTAAAAAACACCTTGATGCTACACACCCGAATTGTTTGAACGTGGGTCACCGCGCCGCTCCATTAGGCGGCTGAATTCCGATACACACCACCAGCACCTTAGAATCCCGATCCCTGTGCGTGTCGACACGCCTAGTGCCGTTCTCATCGAAGGACACTCGCATGTGAGGCCGGCAGATCGATTTGCAGCCCGATCAACAGTGCAGATCATAAACGCAATCCATGTCCAGTCCATGAAACGAAACCAGCTTTCTTTTTGAGCTCGCGCGACGTTCGCCTCGTCTCCGAACTCATGCTTGGAAAATGCCCGAACAACGGCTGCGTCGTGCTCCATTCATCCTGCACGGACTCATGCGCACGATGAAGATTAGAACTGGTTCGCGGCATGCACTCGCGAGCGGAATAAGGACCCGTCGCCTTGAAAGTATAATCTACTTGAAGATGTATATTGTATCCACAACTACTTCAATGCGCCGCAATCATATATTCGCGACTTGGAGTTGTTCAACCGCGACTGTTTCATCAGCTGATCACCTACTGTCGTGCCTTGAACTAGCGGGAGAAGCGCACAATAAGGAAGTTGCAACTTTTGATGCAACTTAAACAACGGACTTAATCCCTCGATTTTCTCGAAACTTGCACTTGGCAGGAATGTAGGTGTCCCGGGGTAACCTGCCTCTGCACGGAGACCTAGACTTTCCTTGTGCATGCCATTTGGCTTTGTAGCAGTTGAGTACACATATGATACAGCGCGCCGACCGCTCAGGAATATCGCTCCTCTGAGATAACGTGGCGTTTTGCGCTCTCGGACTGCAAGCCGCAAATTCCGGCTGGCTATTTTGCCTCACTATGAGCGACCCCCGACACTGAAGGGCACGTCGGATCCAGATCATAGCTCAATCTACTCCCTCATCACCAACTAGGCGGCGATCAGCACCCTGCTTTGGGTGGTCAACCACTACGTTGGCAATCTCGTACCGGTGCCCGGAGTCTTTTCTGGCTACCAAGCGTCCATCGTCCGGACCGGCGCCGAGGATCGCGAGCTTGTAATCACGAGGAGGGCGTTGAAGGACGATCTCGAGCCTGCGTCGGGCGTGAAATTCGCCATCCACCATCTCGTATTCCGCAGGCGTCTGCATCCAGGAATCGCGCGCGAGGATCCAGAACGCGCTCAACAACGTTCCGAGCGCGACGAGACAGCTTGAGCCGAGGTGAATCATCTTGCCAACCCGCCTGTGGCCGAACAGCATCAAGCCGAGAAAGCCCGCCTCGAGAAAGAATGCGGTCAGCACCTCATAGCTCAGCAAAGGACTTGCGATATTGCCGACGCGCTCCACCGAGCGCGAACGTCAAGGCGAAGATCTTGGTCCAGGGCGGTAGGATGGAGCTAGTCCAGCTTGGCCGGTTGATCGACGGCGTGCAGATGCTTCAGGCAAAAGAACAGCGGCACCCAACCGAGCGCGATCGAGATCGACGGAAACAGGATGTGGAACGTGATGTTTGCGGCGAACTGCACGTGTGCAAGGACCACAGCGTCCATCAGCGTTCCTCCCAAGCGCTATCGTCCTCGCGCAGTTTCTCAACGGCACGACTCCTGGCCGTGCCCCTCGATCAATGGAGCTTCACATGCGGCTCAGTCCGGCGCGTGATTCGGCGGGCGAGCGAGTCGCGCGTCACCTTCACCAGACCATGCAGCGCGTATTCGCGTATCTTGTAGAGCGAGAGGTACATCATCCTGGCGAACAGGCCCTCGAAGACGAGATTCCGCCGACCAGGGCTCGAGCTTTCCTTGTTAGCGCGCAGCACGATCGCGAGCGCGATCCAGCGGATGATCGAGCGCAGCTTGTGCTCGATGGCGAGTTCGCCTGGCAAGGGCGGCTGTTGGGTCAGCGGAATGGTGTTGCAATAGGACGTCGTCAGCGTCTGCGCAATCTTAAGCCCGCCTTTGCGAGCCGCATCGACCTTCGTGTTGACGACGAACTCGGCCCGCTCGTTGCCGCGATGTCCCTTGATGGCTGACGGCGCATCCAGACACTCCTGGGTTTCCTACGGATCCAGGTCGTGCGCGCCTGCAACTGTCATCACCTTCTCCATTTATGTACGAAGCCGACTCAAGCGTCAGTAGTCATCACGCTCCGCGAAAGGCGGAGAGGCGCAAATCTGTTCAGGCGACTTCGCCTGTGCTGTTACGTGAAGGATCGAATGCTGGCTCGCGTCAGAGGTCCCCCGCATTGCTTGTTCTGGAGCCGATGCTCCTTTCGTCGATGCTAAAAGCAGCATCGGTGCCAGGCCACGGAGGCAGGGCGATAATCGTGCATCTCCTCGTTTTGCCGGGAAATGCTCTCAGGGCACGGTAGCTCCGGGACCTCTGGAGCCACGATCGGTCCCAAGCGCCGGAAGGCCGGCCGGCGGAGCGATCCGGAATATTGGACGGTCGTGGCCAGGCGTCGCGGCCGGCAAGGCGGATCAGGCGGTCGGGGATGAAATGGAGTTGATGATGCTGCTCTGACCGATCGAATGTCTGCGGGCAACACCCGCTTCTGGCACGCGAGGGCGATTCTCCACTAGAGCGCTGCTTTCAGGTGCACCCGTGGCTCGAGCGCACGGCCTTTCCCGCATGCATGCCGCCGAATGCGTCGCTCGGCAGCTATGAACCCTCGCGTCGCTGCAACTCCCATACACGCTGTGGTAAACGCCAAGTCGAGGGAGGGCAAGAGCCAGAGAAGGGCCGTCATCACCGGCTCAGCTGATTTCGTTGTCGGTCCGCGGATTGCGCCACTACTCCTTTCTCACTATCCTCCCCTTCCGACCCGGAACGACAACGAGCCAACAACTTTGCTTGCGACAAAATCGCATTCAGGCCGTGTTGTCGTCAGGTGACAAACGCTTTATCGCGGGCGCTACGATTCTCCTGCTGGAGATAATCATGGACAACTCGCCCGAGGCCAAGTGTAAGGTCGGCGCGGATGTGGATAGAGGCTACGATCTCGAGAACCGGTAATTCAGCTACCGGAGCCAATGCGTGAGGGGTCAGGGACAAGGCCGCCGGCCCGGTCCAGGCTCCCTTTAGAGCTATTTCCTCAAGCCTGTATTCTACCAATTCGCATATGCGCGGACTGCCATCGACATGTGGGATGATTTTGAGCAGAAAATTCGGCTCCTCGAGCGCGGCTTTGACTTGAGCCAAGTCGGCCTCGCCGTGTTTGTAGCCCATCGTACCTGTTGCAACTCGCAGCGGCCCATAGTCCAGTGTACCGATAATCGTCTCAACTTCGGTTCGCAACATCGGTTGGGCGAGCTTTTTTGGAAAGCCCCACAGTTCTCGTCCACCTGCAATGGCCGCCTCGTCGTTAAGAAACATGCAGTGCGTGTAGCTACCGCTACGTCCTCGAAAGGATATAGGGATCACCTGACCGCTTTCTGTGTAGTCGCCAAATCTGTTTGAATCCGGCATGCGAATGAATTCATATTTCACAAGCGCTTGCCGCTCATCGAACTCCAGCGGCTCAGGTAACACTGCTCGCAGCTTTGCTGGATCGGTGCGGTATGTAATTATAAGGTATTCGCGATCGACAAACCGATACGGCCCTCGTGAATACGCTGGATTGGTGAGCGGCATCGCGAACGCCCGTTGGAGCACTTCGTTCTCGCGCATTCAGTTCTCCTGAGGTTGGGAATTACCAGCTTGCTTTACTCGCGGCCATCCTGGTCAAGCTCGAGCGTAAAGACGCCGTCAGGACTTGCGGGGCGACCGAACACCTCGGGATGGCGCAGCACGCGTAACCCATCCTTATAACCTGCGCGCCAACGCTCTTGCATCGAAACGCGGGAGAACTCGTAATCTTTTGAGTGTCCCTCGTGCTTCCGCGCACGGTAGGTCAATTGGACGACGTTATAGACGTTATGACAGATAGAAGAAGCTCTCAGAAGCTTCACAGTCTCATCTTCGCTGAGATCTTCGGGGATCCGATCCAACAGGGCAGCGAGTGCACGCCGTAGCTGCTGCACGCGCCTAAGCTGGCGGAGGCTTCGTCGCGTGCGGCTCGAATATTGAATCTCCTTTTGGCGCGCGGCGACTTCCGCCATGTTGCGCGGTATCTGTCCGCGAGGGCTCCACACGTCGACCTGGAACGCGAGCATGTCCTGGGGAGCGTCAGACTCAAGTAGCCATTCCAGTGGTGTATTGGATACGAGGCCACCATCCCAGTAGTGCTCACCATCTATCTCTATGGCCGGAAAACCTGGCGGCAGCGCTCCGCTCGCCATGATGTGCTCCGGCATGATCGTGTGAGTGCTGTTATCGAAATAGACGACATTGCCTGTTCGTACGTTGACTGCACCTGCACTGAATCGGATCATTCCAGCATTAAGACGATCAAAATCGACGAGGCGCTCCAGCGTCATCTTTAAGCTGCTAGTATCATAAAAGCTGGTGGCCTCGCTCGTCCCGTCGCGTTGCGACCAGGGGGGCATGGTCCGCGTGGAGAAAAATCCCGTTGCACCGCATACTACCGCAAAGCTTGCGCTCACCTGGTTGAAGAAATTGCGCGCACCGGCGCTGCGGGCTAAGTCGATAAAGGGATTGCTGGTGCAATACCAAGGTCCACCAGATGTCACTTGCGTCCAAAATTCTCGTACGCGATCAAGACGCGCGTCGGGCGGGTTGCCCGCGATGATGGCAGCGTTGATCGCTCCGATGGAGATACCGGCGACCCAATTAGGATGGATGTTGGCCTCGACCAAGGCCTCGTAGACGCCTCCCTGGTATGCCCCCAGAGCACCAGCCCCCTGCAAGACCAGGGCTATGCAGTGAAATGGCAGCCGCTGATCAACCCCTTCGACGTGATGGTGGCCAGGCGGTAAATTCATAGTCTGCGCATGTTCCGTTGGAAATTCGCCAAGCTCGATCCTCCTTGACACGCAAATCGCACTTGAACATATCCAGAAGCGGGTGGAATTGGACGACATTGTCGTTTCGCTAGAGGGTGCGGGCCGCTGCCTGACGTCACGCGAAGCGTTGGGTAGATGATCGCTTATCTCGAATTCCTTCAGCCAAGGGGCTACGCAAACTCCATGCCAGCACGGAATGAGTTGAGACATTCCGCGCCGGCGACGCATGCGCGCCGTAAAGAGGAGCCCGTTCTGTGCCGCCTGCCGCCCTTGGCCTTCATATGGTTGCGCAGGACATAGTAGCCTCAGTTATAGACGTGATCGGCCACCGCTTGGGTGCGGACTCATTTGTGTGAAATGCGCTGGTTCTCTATACGACACACGTCGGTTTCCCGACGCATCTTTTGAACGATTGCGGCGATTGGCCAGTCCGTCCTTGCCGATATTTGATGAGCCTGAACCGCGCACGGGCACACATGATTTTAAAAAGCGCTCGATCATCGCTCGCCATTTTCTCCGCAACTGCGGCGCGCCACTCTCAATGAAAAAAGAAGATTTGCTCTGGGCTGTGACGCTCCAGCCTGCCGCCCGTTTGTACGCGTTCTGCGATCGTCTGCAGTTTTATTTCTCTGACCTTTGCGACGGACATCTCTTCATTGTTGAAGCTCTCGGCCAAATTCCTGGGATGACCGTCGTTGCGCGGATTGCGCTACAAGCGTCGTGTTACCGCAACCAGGTCCGCCGCGCGCCGGAATGTCGCGCTTGCTCGTGAAGGCTACGCCGCCAGGATGCCCGATGCCGCAATAGAATGACAATGCTTAAGGGCGTCGCGATGTCTTATCCTCGGCAATGGCTCTTGCGGCCAGCACCAACGCCCCCGCAGCACCAACGTCCACTTCGTGAACTCGTTCTCAATGCGCAGCTAACATCCGTTTAAGCCCTGCGAGCTTTCAAAAACACTGATCCTTGCCTTTGCTTTGTTTGCAGTGTCGTAGGTTTGGTGAATTTGCTCCTGATATCGCGGCAACGCTCGGTGTCTGCCACCAGCTCTCGTTATCTGTCAGTTTGCCGTGGAAACGTCACGATGAGGCTTGGTCCTCAGTGCTTCGATTGCAAGAGGCAGGCATCTGAAGACCACCGGTGCACCCGGACAGCCGTTGTCGCTCTGTCCTTGTGCGAACCTTCGCTAACCGAAATAGCGTTGTTTTCGGAGAAGTTTCTGGCAGTGCGGCCGAGCGAGGATGAGGGATCGCCGGTGCGCAACAGCGAAACTCTGCGCGAAATGCGGCTACTGCTCTTGGAGGAAGGGCACTGTTTTCGAGACCAAGCCCTGTCGTTCTGCAACACGCGATCATCACCATCGCGGGAGGCATTGGATGCGAACTCGCTGTCTACGCTCGCTCAAATGGGGGAGCAGGCATCGGTGTTACCCTGATCCCGGAGATAGCGACTTCCGTAGAGACGCGCTCGGCACCCGTATCGATCGCCCGCTTCGGCAATCCGCAACCTTCGCGAACTATCGGCATGGTCTGACGCAAGACGATCCGGCTGGCCGGGCAGCTGCTGCACATCTCGGAGGTGGTTCGTCGTTCGGCAAGCGCGCTGCGCTAGCAGCATGCTGACGGATATTCGCGGCAACGGCGCCGCACGGCGGCGGTTGCACGTGGTTACGATCGCGGATGCACCTGCATAGTCATGCGATCTAAACGCGCTCCGTACAATGCCGCTGTTTGTCGAGGTATGGCTAGATAATGGTCAGGAGCAAGTCCTTGGCCTCGATGTGATCACCCACCTTAACCAATAACTCGGAAATGACCGCCGCCTTCAGCGCGGGAATGGTCGTTTCCATTTTCATAGCCTCGATAGTGACTAGAATGTCGCCAACTTTGATCTCCGGTCCCGGTTTGACCGCGACTGCGGATATTGCGCCAGGCATCTGGGCCGTACATTTTTTTCCTTTGTCGCATCAGCTTTTGAGGCGCGCGGGACTGCTGGCCGCCGCGGAGCGGTTTGGAACCGTGATGACGCGTGGTTTCCCGTTTAATTCGAAGAAGACTCGGACTTGGCCTTCCTCGTTCGTTTCTCCAATCGCTCGCAAGCGAATAATTAGTGTCTTGCCTTTATCAATCGCGACGGAAATCTCGTCACCGCGCATACCGCGAAAAAATGTGGTAGATACGGGTCCATATTTGCCGTTCGCGGCGCAAAACTCTGTGAAAACCTTAGGGTACATCAAGTACGATGAGAGTTCGGATTCAGTGACCGCGCGGCCACAGCGATCGGCCGCCTCAAGCCGTGCATAGGCAAGTTCGGCCCGCGGAATCAGTGCTCCTGGTTGTGCCGTGCTCGGACGCTCGCCCTTCAGGACTCTCTCGTGCAGGCCAGCCGGCCACGCACCATGCGGTTTTCCAAGATCTCCGCGCAGCATCTTTATAACCGAGGGCGGAAACGCGATATCGGCGGAGGGGTCGAGCACATCCTGTGGGGGTCAAGGCCTGGGCCGTCATCATGAGCGCCATGTCGCCGACGACCTTCGAGGATGGAGTGACCTTGATGATGTGGCCGAAAGAATCGTTCGCCGTTCGATAGGTCTCCGCCACCTCGTTCCAACGATTCTCAAAACCCAGGGATTGCGCCTGTTCCTTCAAGTTGGTGAACTGACCGCCCAGCATCTCGTGCAGTAGATTTCTGACGCTCCCGATCTGAGACCGCTCTCGAACGCAGCACATTGTTTTGGTACCTGTTCCCAGCAATAGCTTATGCCGCGGATGGCGCGTGGATCCAGGCCGGTTTCTCTAGGAGTGTGACGCAACGCCTCGACCGGTGAGCCGAGACACGGCTGGGACGTCAATCCGGACATAAAGTCCATCGCTGCATCGAATGCATCGATTTCTGCCTTGACCCGCAGCCAGTACACTCGCAGCCGAAATCCCCGATGTCTCATGGGTATGCAAGTGAATGGGAAGCCACCCAACTTTTTCGCGCAACGCCTTCGAGCGCAGCTGCTGCTGCCGGACGAAGTAGGCCGGCCATGTCCTTAATCCCAAGAACATGACATCCGCTCTCTCCAATTGCTTTGCGAGATCGACGTAGTGTTGCAAGTATGCTTGGCACGAGCTGGGTCGAGAATATCACCCGTATAGCAAATTGCGCCTTCCGCCAGCTTTCCGGTCTCGCACAAGGCATCAATAGCAACGCGCATGTTTTCGACCCAATTCAGGCAATCGAAGATGCGGAAGACATCCATGCCGGCTTCCGCCGCCTGCTGCACAAAATGCCTCACCACGTCGTCGGGATAGCGCTGGGGCACGCTCAAATGACCTTTTGGTTCCGTCGCTGGATCGAGCAATCACGCTCGAATAAATGCATAAGGTGCCATGGGCATCACCGAGAAGCTGCACTTCCACGTGGCGGGCGCGCTGCACGAGTTTCTCTAGATAGACCTCATCCGTGCCGAAAGCGCTCTTGGCCTCGCGACGCGCGCTATTGATGGCGTCGAGGAGCTTGCCCTCGTCGTCGATTGGCCGCATGCCGCGTCCACCCTCGCCCCATGATGAGGCCTAGAGCATGACCGGGTAGCCGATCTCTTCCGCAAGGCGTCTAATCTCGACAGGATCCTGGCGTAGCGGGCCTGTGGCGGGCATCACCGGCACACCGACAGAAATCGCAAGATCTCGCGCGGCCACCTTGTTGCCAAGCGTCCGCATCGTATGCGGGGATGGACCGCTGCTGCTCAGGCTCCGGCGAACTCTGAATTCTCGGAAAGGAAACTGTAGCCGGGATGTATGGCTTCGACTTTGGCGTCCTTGGCGACGCGCATTACCTCCTCGATCAAAGATAAGCCTCTAGCGGTCCCTTTCCCTTCCCTGCCTGCTATGCCTCATCCACTTTGTGCGGTGCAACGAAAGCTTGTCCTCTTCGGCATAGAGCGCGACCGTCTGGATCCAAGTTCGGTCGCAGCTCGGAAGACGCGGATGGCGATTTCCGAGCGGTTGGCAACGAGGAGCTTTGTATACAATTCTTCATGGTACCGCTCGTAAAGACCGAGTTTGCGCACGAACGCTCTTGAACAGCATGGTTTGGCCGCAAACTCGGACTCACGACCATTAGACGCAAATTCAATTGCAAAATGTACTTTGAAGCAGGACACCCCCTACTGTGTCATCGCGCTTCGCTCAAAGGGCTTGTTCTCGGCGATAAATCTTGCAGCCAGCACCAGGGCCCCCATCGAAAAGTCCTTCCCATGCGCAGCTATCATGCGTTCGGAGATTTCGGCCAACTCTCTAAAGAATAGATCCTTACTTTCGGCTTCGCTTAGAGTGCGATTAGTCGTCATAATTAGTTCTCCTCACGATTTCGTTGCCACGCGCGCACTTTTGCTGGAGCGCAAAGCTATTTGAAGACATGCGGCGGAAACGTCACGATCGCAGCCTCGCCCTCACTTGTTCCGACGGCGAGATGCTGGCCGTCGCTGGACCACTGAAGGGCGTGAATGGCACCTCCGCCTGGCGGCCTGACGACCATTTCGTCGGAGTGTCCGATCCTCGCAACCGCGACCATTCCGCCGGCGTAGCCCGCCGCAACCAGTTGACGCTCCGGATGGATATCCACCCTGTCAGCGAGGACGAACCGGGCGCGCCCGGTAGCGAGATTCGTCGGCTTTTCGCTGTCGTCAGCAAGGCTGGAGACGTCCCAGGCGATTATCCGATAGGCTCCGCTCGTAACAAGGGCTCGGGAATCCGCGCTCCATGAAAGAGAGGCGACGTGGGCGGGGTAGGTGGGAATTCGGACGATCCATGCATCGGCAAGACGGACCAAAACAACGCCCGCATTCTCGACCGATGCAGCTAACCAGCTTCCATCGGGGCTCCACGACAACGTCGAGACCAACCCGACATCGAATGAAGCAGCAGGCTCCGGTCGGGCTCCAAAGGCTCGTATAAGCAGACAACCGTCCGCTCCTATTGCGAAATTCCGGCCATCAGGAGATACGGCCATCGCGGATGAACTTCCTCCCCCGCGCTCCTGGAGCCATCCGATCTCACCATTGGGCTGGTAGTGTATGAGTGATCCGCCAGAAGAAACGAGTACACCGCCCGCACATACCGGGACAACCAGATCAATCGCGGCCCGCAGTCTCGAAATCTGCCGGGTGACACCGGCGGTCGAAACGTGAAGCAACTCGCCGCCGTCACTTGCGATGAACCCCGACGGCTTGACCGAAGCAAGATGAAGCCGACCATCGCTGATCACGACTTTCATCAGCGGAGGCACCGGATTTCGTCGCGGTGAGATCGTGGCCCGTCCCTCGTCCAAGGCGATACGACAACGATCTATCGGCGGTTCACTGTCCGCCAACGGCGCAATGGCCAGAGAGCCGTCGGCAAGTGCGAACGCGACTGCCTGTCCAGCAGCGTCGAACGCCACGTTCTTGACCGGGGCGCCGACTTTCCAGTGCCGCCCTAACAAACCATAACGCGTTGCGCTCCCTGCTTCCGCTTCCATCGTGTCCATCGGTTGTCTCACTTATGCGCTGCAATTCGCCCATCAACGTCTTTAAGACCAGCCTCGAGCGCAGCGCACTGAGCCTCGCACGTGGCTATGGCAGCGTTGGCGTTCTCGAAGCACTCACGCGACTCATCGAACGTCTTGCTAAGCGCCAGCGAGCCGCCCGTCGCTGCAATCTCCCTTTCGATTCTCTGCATCTCGAATTCCGCTCCACCACTTAGCTGACGGTTCAGAAGGATGCGCGATTGAACGGCCGACATCTCCTGAACGATGCACAACCGCTCATTCAGCATGTCGCGAAGCAGCGGCCTGTCGCCGGTCATGCGCCCGACTTGATTGCAGTCAGGATCCGCTGCAAGCCTCCTGTTCCAGCAACGAAGTGTTCCTGCGCGTCATTGATATGAGAGTGCAGCGAGTCCCAGAGATCTACCCTCAGCAACCGCGCCGGATCGCCGGCCATCCTCTCCAAGGCCTGCAGACCGAACTGATGCCGTAATCCGATGCCCTGCAAAACGAAATCCGTCAGCTCGCGTGCATGCGTCTCGATGAAGGGACGCAAGAGCGGGTGCGCGCCATAGCTGGTACCGCGCTCTGCGAGTTCGCTCTCGATGAACGCAACGAAATTACGAACGAGCAGATCTTGGCTTTCGCCAACTAGATGCACCATGAAGGTTACGTCGCGGTCGGCGCGTGCGAGAATCTGTGAGGCGAGCATGCTCGCGGCGATCGGCTCTCCTTCGCGCTTCTGTCCATCCCCGACCGTCGCCATATCCAAGCCTTTATCCCGAGGTTTGCGAACGGTATTGGTGCAATTTCCGATATAGCGTGGCGCGCGAAAGCCCCAATTTTTCGGCGGCCGCCGCGATATTGCCGCCGGCGTTTGCGACGGCCCTTTCGATGGCACGACGTTCCATCTCGTCGAAGCGCGCGATCTCCTCGCGTTCCAGGGGTTGACCACGATCACCTGATAATGTCGGCGTAGTCGGCTGAGATGCCGCTTCCAAGAAATCCTCCGGCAAGTCCCTGGGCGTGACCACACCGGTAAGCGTCATCAGCACGAGGTTTTCAATCAGATTGCGCAGTTCGCGGACGTTCCCCGGCCAGCTGTAGCGCCGCAGTAATTCCATCGTGGCCGCCTCGAAACGCAGCGGTTGGGTATTATAAGTGGCTGCGAAATGCGTGTTAAAATGATCGAGCAGGATTTCGACATCGCCCAGGCGCTCGCGCAAAGGCGGGATGGTGAATTTGACAACACCGATCCGGAAATACAGGTCTCTTCTGAAACGCCCCTCCGCCACTTCCTGCTTCAAATTCCGATTGGTCGATGCAACAAGTCGCACATCGACCGGACGCGGCTTACTGTCACCGAGCCGATAGACCGCCCGCTCCTCGAGCACGCGCAGCAGATAGGGCTGGAGGTCAAGCGGCATTTCGCCAATTTCATCGAGACTGAGCACCCCGCCATTAGCGAACTCAAAGCGTCCGGCCTTTCCCTCGCGGGTCGCGCCGGTAAAGGCGCCCGGAGCATGGCCGAACAACTCGCCGCCAAGAAGCTCTTTGGAGACCGCACCGCAATTGAAGGCGACAAAGGGCTCCTTGCCTGTCTTCTGACTAGCGGCGTGAATCAGGCGGGCAAAGAGTTCCTTGCCAACACCGGTCTCGCCTTCAAGCAGGATTGCCGTGCGGCCGAGTGCCGCCCGCTCAACCTTTTCCACGACATCGAGCAGTGCTTCGCTGCATCCAATGATGGCCTCTTTTGCCGAGATAAGAGCGCTTTGCGCGGTCGGCGACATCTGAGCCGCCCCCGCGTTCATCCGCGGTTTTGACGCGAGCACGAGCATTGCACCCTTGACGACGCCGTCCACAACCAAGGGTTCGATCTGCTGCTCGCGCAGCTCCTCGGGCAATCCACTAGTTAGGTCCTTGCCCAATAGGCCTTCGCTGCTGGGGAGGATCTGAGTTCCGATGCTTAAGTCGGGAGTATGCGCGATCCGCCGCCAGCGCCCCGGGGCCATGTCGTTGTGATGGACGACCCGACCGAACCGATCGAGAATGACGACGCCGTCGGACCTGTTCATTCCCGGCATCTGCGAAATGCTCGCCTCAAGCAGCCGCATTCTCTCGATGCGAATTTTCTCTGAAAGTGCAAGTTCGATGTGATTGGCCGCCACGACCGCGAGGGCCACGTTGTGCCGGTGAAAGATCGCCTGGGGCCCGGAAAAATCGACGATGCCGATGATGCTGCCGTCGATCGGACTCCGAATCGGGCTGCCAACGCAGGTCCATGCCTTGATGCCTTCAGAGAAATGCTCGGCCGCATGGACATGAACTGGCTTCCCCGTGACGAGCGCGGTCCCGATGCCGTTGGTACCAGTCACCGTCTCGCCCCAAGCGGCGCCGACTTCAAGACGAATGTCATGTCCCGCATCGATCGTCCGCTGGTCGCCCGCCACATCCAGCACGACGCCATTCCTGTCGGTGATCAGCAGCATTGTGGCGGCGTCGCCAAGCACCTCCGCGACGCGGCGAAAGGTCTGGGCGCTTGCAGCCATCAGATCTTCATTCTTCAGACGCAGCTCGTAGAGGTCGTCCGGCGAGGCGACGAGACTGCTGCCTTTGCCGTGGGCATCGACGCCCGATTTGAGACTGCGCTGCCATGAGCTCTCGATGACACCTCGCACCGGCGCGTTCTCGCGCCTAAGGTCTCCGAAGGTCAGAAAGTTTTCCCAGGCCCTATTGGTCTCTCGCTCATCATATGGCCGCGCTTGCTCTGCGTCCGTGGCGCCCGGATCATTGTAGCCTTCCAGGAAAAATGGCGGCTTAGCCATGAGCGTTTCCGTCAGCATTGGAGCACCATACTTTCGTTGGCAGGCAGCAACCCGATCAACAGAAACGATCGAACCAGGCTTGACCGGGATGTGTCATCCCCGCAGGCCCGGCTCACTGATCATTCGGCGGCCTTGTCGTTCGCGTCCAACCCGAGGCGCGCCGCGACAATCCCTTCCAAGCGCTCTTCAGATGGCTCGTCGGGGACGAGCATCCCCTCAAGATCCGCAAGGACCTTGTAGATGCCCTCATCCAGCGGGTCGAACAGCCCATTCTCGCGTGTCGCCAGCGCCAGGTGTCGAGATTGGCCTCGACCTCGCAGCTCGCCAACAAAATGAAGCTGTCGGCCTGACGCGAGATCAGCAACCACAACACGGCCGTTGAGACTGATCCGTATATAGGGCTCTGTCTCCGGCAAGCGCCCCTTCGGGGTGTACCATAGCTTACCCGATGGCTGGGGCTCCGGAGGAGGTGTGCGGCTGCGCAGCTCCTGCCAGCGCCCACCCGTCAGATGATTGGCAAGCGCATCGATCTTGGTCCGGTTCTTATCAATGAAGTCCTTCGCCGCCACGTCCTCACGGCGCGGACCATCCTGCTTGGAGATGATATAGACCATGTGCCTTCCTCCTCCGGTTCGGCCCAATGGTCGGGGAAGCTTATAGCGCCTCCTTCGGCCCCGGCCGGAGCTTTTCAAGATTGTAGCTTGTTCTGGCTCGTTGTCACCGGCCGATCACCGAGTTGCAAAGCTCACGCGGTCGCCGCCATCGGGCGCGTCACTCCGGCCTTAAAGACGTAACCGGACAGTGTGGCACCAAAGCACGGCGCCACAAAGTAGAGCCACACCTGCGACAGCGCATCTGGTCCTGCAAACAACGCGGGGCCCAGAGAACGGGCTGGATTGACCGATGACCCCGACACGGCGATGCCGGCGAGATGGATCGCCACCAGGGTGAGGCCGATCACCAGGCCGGCGTAAGCAGCGCTCGCGCCGTTTTGCGTTGCACCAAGAATGACCGTCAGGAACAGAAAAGTTGCCGCGGTCTCGAACACAAATGCGGAAAGCACGCCATATTGACCCCAGCCATTCTGGGCAAAGCCATTTGCCGCGACGTCGTAGCCCCCTACTTTGCCTTCGGCGATCAGATACAGCACCGCTGCAGCCGCAATCGCCCCGATGAACTGCGCAATGATATAGCCGGTGAAATCTCGCGGCGACATCCGACCAGCGACGAGCATGCCGAGACTGACGGCGGGGTTGAGGTGAGCCCCGGAAATATGACCAATCGAATAGGCCATCGCGACGACTGACAGACCAAATGCGAACGCCACGCCCAATAGCCCGACCTCCGCCCGCATGAAGATCACAGTCGCGCAGCCAAAAAATACCAATGCGAACGTGCCGATGGATTCCGCAACATACTTATGCATGACTTCCCCTCCCTTGTGATGATTTCGAGTCTGAAGCGACCGATCCGAAAGTCGCGACGCATCGGCGATAGAGCAGAGCACCCGGCCACGATACCGTCGACGGCACAGACGCCGCGGCGGAACGCGAACCGCGTAGACATGCCTCATGCACGGCCAAGCTTTTCTGCTCCGCCGCCGAGCGCTGGTCCCTGTGTTGGATCGATGTACTCCGGCACGTCGGCAACCAGCGTGTTGGTCGTCAGCACCAGTGCGGCGACGGACGCCGCGTTGCGGAGAGCGGTATAGGTCACGCGGACGGGGTCGACGATGCCGGCTGAGACCATATCGATGAACTTGCCTTCAGCCGCGTCGAATCCGACGCCCATTGGAGCGTTCTGTAGCTCGGCTATGATCTTCATTGAATCATGGCCTGCATTCCGGGCAATGAAGGCGGCGGGACGGGATAGTGTCTCGCGCACCAGCTTGATGCCCTCGCCCAGGTCGCCGTTGATGTTCCCGAGCTTGCGCTCCACCACGGGTGCGCATTGGGCTAATGCGGTGCCGCCGCCGGGCACGATGCCCTCCTCGGCTGCGGCACGCGCTGCACTAAGTGCATCGTCGATCAGCTGGATCGTACGCTTCTGCTCCACGGGCGTGACCCCACCCGCAAAGATTACCGCAGTGCCGCCTGAGAGCTTTGCGAGGCGCTCCTTGAGCTTGTCCTGTTCGATGTTTGGTGGTGCCAAGTCGTGCTGCTTGGCCACCTGCTGGCGCCGCGCGGCGATCGCCGCATTGTCGCCACCGCCGCGAATGATCACCGTTTCACGCGCACTGGCACGAACCTGCCGCGCAGTGCCAAGATCAGCAAGGCTGGTCTCTTCCAGCCTGCCACCAAGCTCGCGGGCGATCACCCGTCCCCCAGTTATGATGGCGAGATCGTCCATCATCGCCTTGCGCCAGTGGCCATAGTCCGGCGGATTGACGACCAGGACCTTGCCGCGATTGCTATCACCAAGCAGTGTCGGGACGACTTCCGGCGCAATCTCTTCAGCGACGATGAGAAGCGGTCGCCCGGTCGAGGCTACCGCCGCACGCACTGCCGACAGCTCGCCCGGCGTCTTGACCTTTAGGTCGGTCAGAAGAATGTAGGGTTGATCCAGCACTACCTCCATCTTCTCGACATCCGTTACCATGTGATGGGATATGTAGCCGCGGTCGAACGACATGCCCTCAACGACCTCAAGCGTCGTGTCCGTCGTCAGCCCGTAATCCGAGCTTATGATGCCGTCCTTGCCAACGCGCTCCACCGCCTCAGCGATCAGACCGCCCAGATGGGAATCGGTCGATGCAATCGTCGCAACCGCCTGCAACGTCTTGCGGTCCGGTATGGCCATTGCCGAACTCTTCAGGGTCTCGACAACGACATCCACGGCCCTTTCAATACCCTTGCAGAGATCCACCGCTTTGGCTCCGCGCTCCAGGGCCGCAACGCCGCCCTGAATGAGCCCATTTGCGAGCACCATCGCCGTGGTTGTACCGTCTCCGGTGACTTCGTTGGTCTGCATTGAAACCTCGCGCACCACTTGCGCGCCCATGTTCTCGAAGCGATCCGGCAATTCGATTTCGCAAGCTATCGTGACACCATCGCGTGACACGATCGGCGTGCCGATCGGCCTATCCACCATCGCGTTCATACCCTTGGGACCAAGGGTCGATTCGACGGCGGCTGCAAGCTTTTGGACCCCGCGTGCAAGTGCGCGACGAGCCTCTATGTCGTGAAGCAGAACTTTCGGCATTGCGTTTCACTCCCCACGTGGTGGTCACTTGTGTCTGGTCGGGCGGCTTCCTCACCGCTCTGTTATTGGCGCCCGCAGGTCTTGCGATACGAGCGCCTCATGCTCGAGCCACGGACGGTTCCTCCGTCCTCACACATAGCCCGGTGGACCTCTCGGCGCAGCTACTGCCGCAGCCTCCGCAGGGAGCAGACTCTCGTTCGGCGTGCCCGCCATCCAGTTCGCGATTGCGGACGGCAAGAAGGCCTCGGCACAATGAGCTGTTGAATTCCATATTGATGCGCACTCCTCGCAACCGCTGAAGATAGGAAGGCAATTCGTCGCGCCTAAGAGAGCGCCCCTCGTAGGTGACCAGCGCGCGATCGTCCGGGAGACGGGCGAGGCCTCGCTCGACGAGAATCTCGCGATACCGCGCCCTCTGCCGTGTAACATCCTCCGAGCCGAAGTCGACCTCGTCAAAGGTGCCAAGATTCATCCGACAGATCTCTGGATCCTCATAGCCCAGGCCGCGCAAGGCGAGTATTATGACCTCTTGGCGCCGCTCGAACGCCTTGCGGCGGAACTTCGCCCGCAAGTCGTCAAGTGACCCTCCAGGTGCAAACTCCTTGAGTGCCTCTGCGAATGATTTGCCTTCCCTGACGCCTCGGTTTATCTCCTCGGCGACCATATGATCCCGAAGCTGCGGTCGCGCCTCGCGAACCCACGGCAGTGTCGAGACCGCCCGACGCATGTCATCGGCCATGAGGAATGCGAAATTTGCCGAGCACCAGTAGGTTGGCAAACGAAAGACGATATCAACACCGCCATCATTATCGACGGTGACCCGCTCGACAAACCCGAGCTCGGTCACGGACTCATCGAGCTCGGGATCGGTGACCAGGGAAAGGCGTTGCCACACTTCGCTGGTCTTGTCGTCACGATGTGGAAGGACTTCATCCATCCCCTCACTCCGCTGCGGTCGCAAGGGCGCTTTTCGCAAGCTTCGCCTTCTGCGCGTCGATATCGACGCCATAGAGGCGCGCAGCATTGAGACCGAGGATCTTCCTCTTCGCCTGAGGCGTAAGGTCGATGCCGTGCTCCTGCTTTAAATCTTCCGGTAGCTCGAAATTCCAGAACTTCTCGACCAGCCAGCGCGGCGTCCAGATCGCGTAGTCGCTCCCGAAGAGAAGCTTGTCTTCACCGACCCAAAACAGCAGCTCGCTGATCACTTCAGCGAAATAGCGCGGGCGTCCGTGAATGAACGGTAGCGCCACCGCGAGGCCGCCATAGACATTCGTCTCCTGCACAGCGATCCAGCAAAAATCATCGAGCCGCGGCAAACCACAGTGCTCAATGATGAAGTTGAGACCTTGGAAATCGGTCGCCGCATGATCGACGTCGTGAACATCGAACGCATCCTTATCCAACGGAATGATTGTCGGTCCCTTATGGACATGGATGTTGGTGATACCGAGCTTCTGGCACAGCTCGAAGCAGCGATAGGCGTTGGGATCAGTAAGCTTCCACCCGCGCGAGTCGCCCTTCCACTCGGCCGTGTACAGTTTGACGCCCTTGATGCCGAACGTCTCCTTCATGTAGTGAATATATTCAAGTGCCTTCTCGCCATCCCGCGGATCGAAAGCACCGTTGACGATGAAGCGATCCTTGTACTTCTTTGCCAGCTCGGCATTGCGATCGATGGTGTTGAACCCGCTCTTGTAGAATTCCGTCAGATAGGTCGACTGAACGACAGCCATGTCGTCCGGTCCGTCGACGAACAGATCGTGGTACATCTGATCGGCGCTGTACTTCTCGAACTGCTCTTTCGGCCAGAGCTTCTCTTTGGGGCTCAGCGATGTGTGATAAGCGTAGAAGCAGTCGATGAACTGCTTGCCGTGGACGTTGAGCTGGTTCGCCGGGCTACCGTCCCAAAAATGGGTGTGACCGTCGATGACGAAAACTTCCTCGCCGGTAGGAGTGATGAACATGATGGTCTCCAGGAATTCTTGGTTAAGCCTATTTCGTTCGATCCACGCCATGGTCGCGCGAGGACATTTCGAGAAGCGGCGGGGCTACAGCCACGTGCGGATGCGGCCCCGCCCAGTCAGGGAGAAACTAGAGCTCACTCGATGTATTCGAAAACCTCGTCCATGTTGCCGAACAGCGTCACCGTGTTATCATCGATGCGCACCATCCGCCCGTAGTGGGTCGAGGTGTTCACTTCGAAGATCTCGGCTGTCATCTCCTTGCCGAGAATTTCGCTGATTTCGTCCATCTTGAAGATCAGCTTGCCCTCGCCATCGATGCGGATCAGGGCCGGCTGATAGGTCACGGTCACGTTCGGCTTTTTGCTCATGAACTCGGCGATGGCACGCGCCTCGACGCTGTCATTCATGGTGACGCCGCACTGATGGGAAATGGTTTGCTCGAAGCGAAGGTCCCCCATCTTCTGAAAGATATTTTGGTTAGTCGCAGATCTGGAAACGACAGACATCGCAAGTTACTCCTTGGGAAAAGTGAGGCCTAGCTCACCGAGGATCTTCTTGATGCGTTCGACCGACTGCGCGCGCGCGTCGGCGTACTGCACCGGCTTCGAATGCGGTTGCGACCAGATCGGCTGCAGGCCGGCAGCCGCCTTGTTGGCGAGGGCCACATGCTTGTGCACCCAGCCCTGGAACAGCTGCTTGTTGTGGGCGCCGTGGTGATCGTCGGTCACCAGAAGGTGTATCAGATCTATCGTATTGGCGAGATTGCGTTCGTAGTCCGCTTCCGCGGACGAAATCACCGGTGGCGTGACGAAGTCGCCGTTCGACGAAGCCACTTGCATGAGGAAGCCGCTGCGGAACAGTTCGCCGACCAATGGCTCAAACACGATGTTCGTGGCGAAGTACTGCTCGAGATAGTCGGCCGACCCCATGATCGACTCGATCGCTTCCCGCGTTCCTTGCCAGCCCTTGTCTTCCAGCCAGGCGCGCTTGCCGGCCGTGTCGTCGAAGCCCGGAATGTCCATCCCGATCTCGGCGAGATAGAGCGTGATATCCTGGGAAAGGCGAAGCTTGTACGACGAGTTTGTCAGCGTCGCATTGTTGATCATCTGGGTGTAGCCGTAGCGCTGAGCCTGCATCAGCGACGTGCCGAGACCGAACTCAGCGTGCTTCCACGCACCGAGATGGTTCTGCAGGATCTTGATCCAGGCCTTGTCGAAGCTCTTCGGCGCCCCCGACTTGCGCCCGTTGGCGATCACGGCTTGGACCATGGCTTCGATCTTGGACTGGCGCTGGTAGTGAGTGCGCTCCCACTCCTGGTCGGGGGCGCGGAACGCATGCCAATTCGAGCTGAGAGCCGCGGTGTTGTCCTTGGTGTATGCACCCTTGCCATTGGGAAAGGAGATGATCCAGTCCTGTAATAGGTAACGTTCCGGATCCGGTTGCACGTCGACCGTCACGTCTTCGTAATGCGTGGCGCGCTTGCTACGTGGCTCGAAATAGCGATATCGACGGCTATCCGAATCCGGAAACAGCGCAGAACCTGCGGCACCGGACTTGGCTGGTGCGGTTTGAACGGCAGTCATGGTCGTCTTCCTCCTCCTGTTGTTGGCTCTAGAGTTGCGTTAGGCCGTCAAGGCGTCTTAGTTGTTGGCCGGCGTGAACTTGTCGAAGAAGATGCGGTCCGACTCGACATCGTTCATTTGCAACACTGGCGTTAGGGCCTCGATCATTGGCGATGGTCCGCAGGCATAGACGTCGACGTCTTCACCGTAGTTCGTGCTACGAAGGTGCTCTCCGACCGCCTCGTGCACGAAGCCCTTTGCTCCGCTCCAGGCCGTATCGTCGGCCGCATGAGAGAGAACCGGCACGAAGGTGAACTCAGGATGCTTGCTGGCAAGCTCCGCGAAATGATCCAGGTAGAAAAGATCGTTCTGCGTCCTGGCCCCGTAGAAGAAGTACACCGGACGTACTTCCCCGGAGCTAATGTGATCATGCAGGATCGACCACAGCGGCGACATTCCGGATCCGCCGCCGACCAGGATCATGGCCCCGGTCTTGTTTTCTCGCCGGAAGCAGGTCCCGTAGGGTCCTTTGACTCCGACCTCGGTTCCGACGGCGAGATCTCCATCGAGCCGTGAGGAGAAGCGTCCGTTGGCGTACTTCTTGATGATGAACGCGAGTTTTTGGCTTTCGCTCGGCGAATTTGCCATGGAAAACGAGCGCGTAATCGTCTCTGGTCCCGGAAGCGTGATGTCGACATATTGACCCGCCCAGAACTTCAGAGGTTGCTCCAGTGTAATTTCGAGCCGGCGAATGTCATGGGTCAGCGCAGAGATGCTGGTCACCGTACCCTTGAACTCTTTGACGGGAATCGATTTCGATAGCACTTCCTCGTCGTAGTTGAGAAGTTCCACCTCGAGATCCGAGTAGGCCAAGGTCCGACAGAGCAAGATGTAGTCCTGACCTCGCTCCATCTCGTTGAGAGCGAACGTGGAATATTTCTTCAACTCGACATCGCCGCCGGTGAGGACGCATTTGCACGCCGAGCATTGGCCCTCCTTGCAACCATGCGGGAGTGCGATGCCTTGGCGGAACGCGGCGTCGAGGACGGTCTCGTTCTCTTCAACCTCGAACTCTATACCTACCGGCTGCAGGCGAACGACATTAGCGGGCGCACCCATAAGGGGCCTCCTCAAACCAAGGCTGTACATCTTCAGGGGATCGATCGGGAAGGAGCCGGCCGGAACCGGCCCCTTCTGTTTCACCTAGTTGCAGGGATTGATAGTGAATCCCTTGCGATACTCGGCGAGATGCTTCTCTCGGTCGGCTGGGCTCATCTCCCGCAGCGTAAGCAGCGGACTTTTGAGAATGTGGCCGCGGACATCGTCAAGCGTCCACATTTGCTTTTCTTCGAACCGCAGGTGCGGCTGGGCCACCAGCGTCTTGCCGTCCGTGCGCACGAAGCCAAGGTCCTTGATGGCGTCGGCGATATCCACATTATGGTAGACGCTTTCCCATTCGCGGCGACCGCTGAAGCGCCCCATCGCGGGGGTCGGACGTCCCTGGTATTCGCCGGCGAAGGCTTCGACAGCCGTCCAGCGATCGAGCTCATGGGCGAACGTATAGAGCTTGCCGTCGATCTCGTCGGTGACCATGTCTTCGCGGATGAGGCATGGAACGAGGCACGACCAGCAACGATGCGGATAGACGTACCCAACATCACTATTGAACAGGATGTTGGTCTGACCGCGGTGCGACAGCTTTTCGTACCACTTCCAGAACTCGCCGAACTGCGCATACCAGCCCGGATACTTGTGTTCGAACCACTCGAAATCCTTGTCGGTCTGCGCCTCGATGCGCCAGAAGTTCGCCGACCAGCCGACAGCGAAGAACTGCGCAACCTTATGCACGTAGTGCTTTTCGGTTAGGCGCTTCCAGGCCGTTTGCACATCGTCATGATGGATCTTGATGCCATACTTTTCAAGCGGCAGCATATAGGTCCGGTAGTAGTCCTCGAAGATCCAGCGGTGCCACATCTCCGCGTAGGACTCCTTGGTCTTGTCGCGGTTCGTGGTGCCATACTCGATGAACGTCCCGATCGCCGCGTCGACAATGGCGTGATTCTGCCAGAAGGCATACCGCAGGTCGCGCTCGAGCAGCAGGTGGTTCTCCGGCTCCTTCAGCATCGACATCAGCATGGAGTGGCCGTTGCCGATGTGGCGGCTCTCGTCTGACTGGACCGATAGGAAGACGGTTGGCAGCGCGTAATCGCCGTTCCGGGCGGCTTCCGACGGCATGGCGACGAACAGCGTATTCGTGAACGCGGTTTCGGCGACCACGGTCAGGTAGACGTTCGCGGACGTGATGGCGTCACCAGTGATGAAGCCTTCGCCAAACTGGCGACCGATGGTTGTGGCGTAGCACTTGCCGAACGCTTCCTCCGTAATGTCGAACCCAGCCGGGTCGATGTAGTTCTCCATGTACCATTTCTTCAGGTTCATCTGGATGGTCGAATGACGGAATTCGTCGACCATCTGCATGGTGAAACCGGTGCGGAGATCTTCGCCGGGCGCCAGGCGTCCGACCATCGCCATGGAACGTGCCGCAGAGATTTCCGGGAAGGGGATGATCGCCAGGAACAGCTTCATCCACTCAACCCATCGCGGCTCGACATTGCGGAACATGTCGCCGCGGAGCGCCGCGTCAAGCGCGCCGTAGACGCGATTGTCCTTTTCCTCCTGCATTGGAAAATATGAGCGGAGGACCTGCTTCATCGGATCCTTCGGCGCCTTCGTGATCTTGTAGTCCGTGGGAAAGGTCATCGCCTCCTGGACGTAGGAAGGATTCCATCCGAGGTCTGCGATCTTCTTTGCGGCCTCACCCACCGAAATGCCGCGCTGGGCTGTGATTTTGTTGAGTGTTAGCGTTCCAGACATTTAGTCTTTCCTCCTGATCGGGTCAGAAACCACTTCGATATTCCGCCTACCCAGAACCTTGATGGCCCGGGCAGTGCTTACCCGTGCGTTACGGGCCACCTCACGGCCGTTTGCGCGACCGGACGTTTGATATCGGCAAGGGTCTTGGGATGACTGTGGTGCACCGGAAGATGATTAGCAGCGATCTTCGGTCCAACAGACGTTCCGATCACAAGCATCATTCCGCACAAGATGCGCCCTCAGCCAGGCATCCCCTTCCCTCGTTCTTGTCGCGGCTCGCCCCAGACGGAGCAGTCAGCGTTGTTGTGCTCCGGAGCTTTGCAATGGGCGTGCCAATGAGTTCGGTATCTCGCCAAAACTGGTTTCTGGCTGAACGGATGCGCGGATGACCGTGGACAGAGACATCACAGCTCCCAGCTTTGCGCCGAACCGAGATGCAAATTGCGACAGATTTTCAGAATGAGATTCTCAACTACGAGAGCGCGCCAGTTTGCACTGCAATGTTTGCGTCGCGATAGTTCGCTCGGACACTGAAATTGATTTTACTGCCCGTAGAACGCTGCACGCGTCCGGAAAGGTGTCCCAAGATCGGCTCTCAGCCGCCACATAGCCGCAGAGAGTGGACCAAAGCTCAAAGCTCCCTTGTGGAACGCGCCTGGGGCGTGGAGATCACATTGATGGCGATCGATTCCCTGTTTCGGGACTGCCGTTCCGATGCGCTATGTTGAACCTGCAGGTCATCCGCACGCTCCTTCGATCTTCACGAGGTGACAGGCCTGCCTGCAATCGGCAACAGCGCGGCCGGCTCCTCGCGCGCATGGTCCGGTTAGCGGTAATCCTCCATAACGGCCGAGCGCTCTCTTTGCTCGCACCTCGAGATCCAGCGGCCGGAATAAAGAGTGTAACAGCTGTGATCGCAGAAAGGTAGCCCAGTGCTGCATTCTCGCAGATAGCTCGCCTGAATCGGCTCACAGCAAAGCATGCAAAAGGTCTTCGGGCACGGCGCCCTGCCGTTCACCAGAATGAACGTCATGTGCGTCTCCCAATGCGAAGCGCCACCATGCCACAGTGTTGTTGAAGAACGGTCTAAGCAGCTCGCAGCCAGCGGAGCCACTTATGGTCAGCCTCCCGGCGTACTCTGAACCGGTCGACGCACTTCTTGGAGCAGAGCGCCCTTCGCCAGCAGTAGTAACGTATGAGCCCAAACTTTCCACCGCAGACGGCGCAGCAGCTCGCTGTGCCGTGAACGGGATTTCGGTAGCTATCTCGCATTTCGGCCTCCTGGAAGCATCACCTGGACAATTCTCCTGAGCCGCCCCCGGCACCGCGCCCGCACCCGACGTCAGCTATGGTCGTGGCGCTCCATGTCTCGCGACGTCTACCGACGCCGGGAGAAGAGCTTAAGTCTCAAGCGTTTGATCTCTGATTTGCGCCTCAAAGCGAAGCGGCTCGCTGTTGGCCGTGTGCTTCGCCGAGGGATACCTGCACAGGGGATGTGCAACGGGCGTGCCAGATCGTTCGAGGACATCTCAGCGGGCGAATTCCGGACAAGCCACCGATAGAGCCACGCCGGCCGGCGCAAATTGCGACAATGATGCCGAATGAGACTCTCTGCGAACCGGCAGGTTTTGTTCACCGCGCAGAGATTACGCTCGCACGGAACAGATCTGACGAGCGCTTCGCGCCCGCCGCGCGAAAATTGTCGGACGGGCTTCTGGTGACATCGTCGGCTACAGTGGCCGACCATCGCACGGGCATGCGAACGTCAGATCCACCGCAAGTGAATGCATGCTCGCGATGGATCACGTAGTTCTAGTATCAGGGAATCAGGACCGCGCGTCCATGGATCCTGCCGGCATTGAGATCGTGCAACGCCTTGTTTGCATCCGAGAGGCGATATTCGGCCGTGGCGAGTTCAACCAAGCCTCGATCCGCAAGCGCCATCAACTCGGTTAGCTCAGCCCATGTTCCGACCAGGTTTCCGATAATGTTCTTCTCGGTAATCACCATGTCGACGGTCGGGACACGGATGTCCTCGCCGTAACCAACAACGTAGTAGCTCCCCATAGGACGCGTCATTGAGAGCCCTTTGGAAGTTGTGCCTTTCTCTCCGACGAAATCAATCACCGCCTCCGCGCCGTTTCCGGCAGTCAGCGCCAAAACGGCCGCCACTTCGTTGCCATCAGCCTTGACCAAGTGGTCAGCGCCTGACTTTTCGGCAAGTTTCAGCGATGCCTCGGACTTGTCGACGACGACAACATCGGCCGCGCACATTGCCTTGAGGCACTGGATTCCGATGTGGCCTAACCCACCTGCTCCGATAACCACGCAGAATTCACCTGGCAAGAGGTGACGCGTGGCCTTCTTGACCGCGCGGTAGGCCGTGAGGCCCGCATCCGCGTATGGCGCGACATCCTTTGGCGCGAGAGTCCGTGGCAGTGGGACAATATTGCGCTCCGAGGTGCAAAGGAATTCTGCATAGCCGCCGTTGCAATCAAGCCCCGGAAACGTGCCAGGACCATGCATGTCGAAGCCTCGGCGACATGCGAGACACGTGCCGCCGGAGATCTTCGGATGGACGATGACTGGATCGCCCTTCTTCAGTCCCTCGACCTCCTTACCAACCTCTTCGATCCAGCCAGCATTTTCGTGTCCCATGATGATGGGTAGCAGTTTGTCGCCGCTCGGATCCATATGCGGCTTCCAGACGCCTTCGATAATATGAAGGTCGGTCCTGCATACGCCCGCACCACCGATGCGGACGATGACGTCCGTCGATTTCGTCAGCTTCGGATCAGGCACTATCTCTTCGCTGACCCACTGCTCGTTGGAAAGCTTCTCGTCATACGCTCTCAATACTTGGGCTCTCATCATCTCCTCCGTCTCGCCGGCGAACTTGGGTTCGCCATCGGCGATCGAGCCTCAGCATTTTTCATGCCAGCAGATTTTCTTCGAGGAGCCGACAGCCCTTCTTCGAAGCGAAGCAACACCTAGTGCAGTGTACTTCTTAGGGCGTCATTCACCTCAGATGAAACAACCCGTTACTACCAAACATGGATTGGCATCACCTAGAGTGCTCAACCAATGGGGATGGATCGATGGCCAAGCTCGTCTCGATAAAAAGAACTTCAGCCGGTTTTTGTGGTGCTTTCCTGTCCGCGCAGATGGCCAGTGCCGAGACGCCGGTGCCTGCCACTAGGCCCTCCCGACAGCACTGTTCGAGCAGCAATGCGCAACGTCTACATACAACATACCTGTCGCATCCGGTCCGACAAGGACCATCGCTTTACAAGATCATTGGGCGGCCTGCAGCAGAGCGGACGGATTTCACTATTCGGACGGATTCGTCAACGCAGACTACGTCGGATGACACCAGGCTCGACGCTTGGCCGACCAATCCGCAGGCAGTGATTCCGGGTGCGGTGATGGCCTATCGACAGTCCAAATCGGAGATCCGCGCGGTGATCATCGCCTATCTCAAGGAGTTCAACTGAGTGTCAAAACCGGTTCACTCGATGATCCGCGTGCTCGACGAAGCGAAATCGCTGGACTTCTACAAGCGGGCTTTCGGCCTCGATGTCGCCGATCGCCTGAAGTTCTCCGACTTCGCCCTGATCTATCTGCGGCATCCGTCTTCGCCGTTCGAGATCGAGCTGACCGTCAATTTCGATCGCAAGGAGCCTTACGCGCTCGGCGACGGATACGGACACCTCGCCGTCGTGGTCGAGGATCTCGACGCCGAACATGCCCGGTTCGAGCGCGAGAAGCTCGCACCGGGGCCGCTGCGCGACTTCAAGCACGATGGCAGCACGCTGGCGCGCTTCTTCTTCGTCTCAGACCCCGACGGCTACAAGATCGAGGTGATCCAGCGGGGCGGGCGTTTCGCCTAACAAAAACTAACAAAAACAAGACAAACAGCATTGGAGGAGCTCATGAGGGAAGTTGATCGTCGCAGCAAGTTCGACCGCCGAGTCTTTCTCAAGGGTGCGGCAAGCACGGTGCCGATTGTCGCGGCCGCGACCACCACAGGGCTCGGCATCCAGGATGCCTGGGCGGACGATGCAGTTGCGCTGACACCCGCTCAGCTGAAGACGTTGGTGAAGGTCGCGCGTGACATCTTTCCGCACGACATGCTTGGCGACAATGACTACGTCACGGCGATCAAGCCGTGGGACTTAAAGGCGGCGAAGGATCCGGCGATCAAATCGCTGATTGCGGACGGCATCGCCAGGTTGGATCAGGATGCCTGGGCGCGCCACCTGGTGCCGTATGCCGAGGTGCAATGGGAGACTGACCGCGTGGCGCTGCTCCGCGGCGTTGAGCAAAGCGGCTTCTTCAAGACGGTGTGCGGCGATCTGGTCATCTCGCTGTATAACCAGAAGGAGCTGTGGCCCAAATTCGGCTATGAGGGCTCCTCCGCCGAACACGGCGGCTACATCAAACGCGGCTTCTCCGACATAGACTGGCTGCCGAAGGCTTAAGCCCGGTCAACATCCCATCAGGAGGAGCGCACCATGGCAAGATTCGGTTTGAACGACTCGGGCGTAGTTGTGATTGTGAGATCTGGCGCCGGCGGCGGTACGCTGGGCAACGAACTCGCGCAGAAGGGCATCAAGGTCGTCATTCTCCCGAGCCGCGGTTTCGTCGGCGGCTACGAGATGGAAACGCTGTCGCTGGGCGTGCCCTTCTTGGCGGCATTCCTCAAGCCGGGGGCCTGGGGACGCGAGTACATCAGCGCCATAGAAAGCTATCCGCGGATGGCCGGCATGTGGCTGGTCGGCGAGGAAATGCCGCAGGAGACCAACCGCGTCACGCTCGCTCCCAAGGTGAATGACAAGTTTGGCCTTCCGGACGAGAGCGTGCATTTCGACGATCATCCCTATGACATTGCGATGCGGGCTCACGCTTACAAGCAGGGCGCCGCAGTCTATGAGGCGGTCGGCGCGACAGTCACGTACCCGACCCTGCCCTATCCGAGCACCCATAATCTCGGCACCAACCGGATGAGCGAGAACCCCAGGGATGGCGTGGTGAACAAGTTCGGCCAGACCCACGACATCAGGAATTTGTTTATCTCTGACGGCAGTCAGTTCACCCCTGGCGCGGCCTGCAATCCCAACGCTGACGATCTGTCGCTGGCGATCCGGCAGGCGGACTACATGGCTACTGCGGTGCAAAAGAAAGAGATCTAAACGCGACTGAAGGCGAGCAGCCCTGTCATTTCGGGAGTGACAGAGCTGCGTCGGTTTGCTGCCCGCGCTCCAACGTGGATAGTCGGGGCTCCGGTTGGCTGCTCCGCAAGCCTGACACAGGAGCAACGAAATCGGTTTGTGCGCTATTACCGCCGGAACGATAGATGAGACAGCAACATCGCAAGAGCGAGGTGAAATTATTCACCTCGCCGTGATGTTCGAGGACCTCATTGTGGAGACTGGTAAGGAATTTCGCGACGCTCATCCTCTCCCTTGCCGCAATCTCCTCAAGTGTGTCCCAAAATGCGAGTTCGAGACGGATTGATGTGCAATGACCTCCGATCCGCAACGAACGCGTCTGGGTTTCGTAATTACGCTGAGGCTGTCGCGCAAATAAGTTGCACACGGCGGTTCCCTCGGAATGCTTGATCCGGACATGATGACATAATCGGCTGCGTCGCGCAGCCTTTTCGCGGTGAAATTCGCCGGAACTGGAACCGAAATGCCATACGATCGAATCGACGCCGGCATCCTTGAGATCGTCCAAAAGAATAACCGTCTGACTTCCGAGGTGATCGGCGGACTTGTCGGGCTCTCTGCCACCGCATGTCAACGGCGCCTGAAGAGGCTTCGTTCGGAAGGTATCATCGAAGGCGACGTCTCGATCGTTTCGCCGAAGGCCGTTGGACGGCCGATTCAAATGCTTGTGCTAGTGACTATGGAGCGGGAGCGTTCAGATATCATCGATAGATTCAAGAGGGCCATCAAATTGTCAGCCGAGGTTGTCAACGGATTCTACGTGACGGGGAACGCGGACTTCGTCCTATACGTTACCGCTACTAGCATGGAAGAATACGAGGAGTTCACTCGGCGCTTCTTCTATGTGAACCCGGACATCAAGGGGTTCAAGACGATGGTCGTATTGGATCGCGTGAAAGCCGGCTTCGCTATTCCAGTTGAGAGTCCGTACCAGGATTGAGTGATCGCTGATACGGTGTCTCCTGCGCCGGTCGACGCGTTCGCGCCTTTTCCGTCGCTCAACCGTTGTAAAACACAAAAACGTCCCTGCGATGCTCTAGCATCGGCTTAAATTCCGTTGGTCTTGTCTTGATCCCTCCGGAATTGGGATTGGCATGCACCCCAAGATCTTCTTGCTCATGCGCAAGATTCGCCTTTCGCTCACAGACCCGCCTCGGGCAGCCTCACAAATTCTGCTGGTTCGCTGTCGTTGTCGAACGCCGGCGTCATTCGCTACCTGTACGCACTGAAACATTGCCCGTCATGGGGAAGGCAATTGGTTGTCGAGATAGAGTGCGTCTAGAACCACAAGCACGCGGAAAAAGAGATTTCGTCCCGCTTCTTCGATCTGGAAGGATCCGAGAGTATTTCGGCAGTGCTTTGGGGGACGCTGGCACGGTGCCACAATTATCGTGCATGGCGCTTGCAGCCCCCATCCAGACGACGTGGGTCTTGGCCGCATAAAAGGCGAACAAGCCTCGAAAGGCGTCACGGGAAACGGAAGGCTTAACCATCGCAATATCTCCCCACGAATTCTTCTACGATTAGTCAGCACTTGCACCCCTTTTTGATGCGCCCTGCGCCTCCCGCCCCTTGACCTCCCGTTGCAGTTGATCCGCCCTTGGATTACCATTTGGTTGTTTCTGGAAGTCCTTTATCCGGCATGGGAGTTGAGTCATGTCGCGCACCGGAGCGTTTTTGTTAGGCGCACTCGGTGGGTTGTTACCTATATTGGTAACCGTGCTCGCCGTCGATCTTGCGCCGTTTATCGATCACCCTGAAGTCCTTAGTGTCGGCAATTATGTAGGCTATGTAATACGGGTCGTTGTGCTGATCTTTCTCGGCGGCATGATGGCATTGCTAAACAATGAGGTGAAACAGCCATTCGCAATTGTTCAGCTCGGCATCGCCGCACCTGCACTCGTCACATCATTTATAAATGGCGCGACGCCAGCTAAGCCCCCCGCAGTCCAGCATGCCTCCCTCTCCATTGTTTCCGTTGCATACGCTGACGAGGTGCGTTCGGCACCGGTCAAAGCGCAACTAGCTGGATTCCTTGAAGACGTAAATAAGGGCCTGACTCAACGACTGGACGGTGTGGCCGCACAAAACCTGCAGGGATCTCAGGAGGCGCTGCAAAAGCCCCCGGAGGGACTTGGCAACGCTTGCATAACTGTCATGGGGAGAATCCCCGGTCCGACCGGGCCGATAGGCGGACCTTGCACAGTGCCGGCACCACAGGGTGGTGTGACTAATGGCTACATCGGTCAATAAGCTATGACACGCATGACCCGCCGCGCCTTACCGTAGGTCCACTGCATGCGCGATGTTCTCTTGGCCACGCCCCGCTGTCGTGACGACGACCATTAGCGAACCCTGCGTCTTCGGAAGCGCCGAGGCTAGCGCCTTCCAGAACTCAGCATTTTTCCAGATGTGGAGCTCGTCAACGAAGATGAAAGCCGGCGTGCGACCATGTGCAGGTGCACCCTCGCCATCAATTTCCTCAAGAAAAGAGTCATCTAGCTTAAATTCTATCGGCCTTTGCACAAATCGGGCATCACGCGCCGCCATTCTGCCCTGGCGTGTTTGGAGAGCTATGTGGGCGGGCTAATGTCCTCCAAAGCGTTCGCGCTTGCGGCGAGCTGAGGTTTTGCAAGCGCACAGGCCGAAAGGCACAGTGGGATTACCGCGTCTTCGACCGCAGAAAGCTTAGAGCTTCGGTGACGATCTTAAGGAGGTTATGACCATCTACTACGACTGCCCCCCACACATCACCAGCCATTGACATGCCAGCCATAGCCCTGCCTGCCATTGCGGGCGGTCGTTCGTACACTTCGGCAGCTTCGAGCCCGCTCTGGCTTGTGGTTTTGACGTGCTTGAACGCGTTGGCCGCCTCGCTCGCTACTCGGAACTGTTCGCATTCTTCTCTGAATTGCTTTCGCAGCTTCGCGCGCCTATCGCGATGCGCCTTTCCGTCCCATTGCGAGCGGTCTCCCGGATACGCCAAATAGTCGACGGAATGATCTATCGCCACACAGGCGAGGAAACCTTTCCTCACGCTTGACGGGTCTTCCCGGAAGTCGTTCACGGTTGGCTCGACAATCTCATTTAGGTAGCGCTCTAGATCTTCCACTCAGGCCCCACATCAATGTTCTCAGGCGCGACCGCTCGTTTCTCTATCCATGCAGATTGAGAAGCACCTTGAACGTGCCTTCTCCTTCTACTCGCGCGGTTGCCGGAGTGGCTGCAATTGCGGCATCCAGGGTCGGATTGCCGGATGAGAAGCCCCGAATAAGCTGGTATTGGTAGTCGAATGCGAGCACACCTACGAACGTGGTCCGATCCACGTAGCCCGTTGCATAGGTAGATACTGTGAACTGGAAGCCAGGGACAGGAATCGGGGGCAACCCGGGCAACAATTGGGCTTTGTGTCCCGGTGGAAGCTCACCACTCACCACGTTCTGACAGATCGTTGGCCTTTCGACATTTCTAGAAATGAACTCGTCCGCACAATAGAAGCTGAAGTCTTCCAGACCCGCGAGCTTGTTCAGGGCTGCAATTTGCTGAAAGGGACTCCTCACGCCTACTATTGCGAGAAGGCGCCCATCCTCGTTCCGCTTGACTTGGCCGCCCGTAACCGTTCCCTTTCAGCGCGTTGGTCTGAAACAAGGGATGGTCAGATCGGTGATCGCCATACAAAATCTCTTCGCCCACAATCTTCACTTCGGAAGGAAGTCCCGGCCCTAAGGGCTTATTGATGTCTGGGCGAGTTATCTCTGTGAGCCTTCGGATAGCGTCGTAGCCCACGACGTTGAAGAGGTTCATTAACTTCAGTTCAGTCTCTTCGTAAGTCCAACTCAGATAGGGCTCCTTAAGCCGCCCCGTCGCGTACAGCCTAAACTCGCGACCGTTCGTCAATAGGAAATATGCTGCGCTAATCTCGGGGTGCGCGCAGTAGGTGTGAGCCTGCTCAACATCGTCCTGAGTAAGTGGCTGCGAAGGCGCTTTAACCTCTACGGCCCGGCGCCCATAGGACGTCGCATCGCAGATATAGTCCGCTCGCCCTGCCAAGGGAGGATCTTTCTTTGGCTGCTTCCGCCCCAGGAAGGCCCTGTCGTACCGCAGCGGGACTTCGGTGCGGATATTGGCGACTGATCCGGGTGCATAGCCAAGTCGGTGGAGAAGAGGACGCACGATGATTTCTCGAACGTCCGTTTCGTTCATCGCATCGAAGTTCGGGGTCATTCGTCTCGTCCCTTCAGAGGCGCTTTCGCAATGCACAACAAAACTTCCGCCCTACGCTATTACAGTGATTCGATGTGTAGGCACGTCGCCGAACACGCATCGCGTGGCTTAGAGGCTCAAGAGCTCTTCGACGCCCCTACGCACGAAGGAGCAGGCTGGGGGTGACTATGGAAAGATGGTCGGGCTACTAGAAGACTTCGAGGAGGAGGAGCAAGTCCGAATGAAGCATCAAGGGTACGCCCGTGCCTCTGACCTTGTTTTCTCGCATTGCGCAATGGTTGAGCGACTTGTTACCGCATTGCCCGACAAGAAGCGTTGGAAGCCGATGAGGTCGCAAAACTCTTTGCGGACTGACCAATATCAGCGTTCAGCGAGGAAACTCTGAATGTCTCTAATCATGCTGGCAACGTCTTCTCTCTTGAAGCCCTTGCTATCCCCATGTGCAGCACTGTTGCGAATATCTGCAAATGCCGTGATTTGCTTCTGACGGAGCCTATTGTAGATGCCAGCCTTAGCCAAATCCGCGTTCATCCTGTCGAGCTTCCCAACTTGCAAGCCATTTTCGGTGCACATCTCACGGAGACTAGTTTCTAGCACGACTCCTGCAATAACGGCAGCAGCAGTTTCGTAACCCGAAGCCAACAGCTCGGCCGCCTGATCGAGTTCACTGTCAAAGACTTCACTCTGGATCAGTGTTTTGAGATTGGAAAGGTAGCCACCCTCGAAATCTTCTCTTGCCGCAGACAGCACCGCTCGTTGCTTGAGAAATGTCTCATAGTTGGTCGTGTACATCGACGGCTCTTCGCGCTTCACGAACTCCTGAAAGTGCTGTGAAGTCTCGCCGCAGACCGTGACCAGCAGATGTCGGACCTTTACAGACCAACTAATAAGGTCGTTTTGATCGATGCGATGGCCGGCAAAGCCATATTCGCCTCCTGATTCATACTTCTTGGAGGCGTCAATTGCATCAGCTTGTTTGCTCAAGTCCTCAAACCGACATCCGAAATCTACCGCCACAACAAATCCTCCATCAGTCCTCAGCACGCCATCCGTATCTCGGAGATGGTCGTATCGCATCTAAGCCTCCAGCACCCTCCACAAGAACCGCTCCGTGCGCTCTACATGGGCCTTGGTGGCCGGTGGCGTGAACTGCAATCCTGACAGCGCTCCAGTGGCTACAGGCACTCGTGGAGCTTTATAGGTCCCGGCAGTCTTCTTCGCCTTTCTCCGCACCCAAGCAGCCCGTGTGTTGCTTTTCTTCGGCAGCAACGGCTCCACATGAGCCCTAACCGTCGCGCCAAACAGTGGCAACGGACCTCAATAGGTCTCCACAGCCTTCAAGAGCTTTTGTATCGGTGTGCCATGCCGTCTTGTAAGTAACGTCCAGCGCCTTTTCAACCTCTCCTGCGGTGATCACTGCTGGCAACGCGTTGAGCATGTGAGCGGCCTGAATCCATGAAGCCAAGCGGAGCTTAGACCCCTCTAGCGGAGTGCCCACAGTGACCGCGAACTGTTGCCGGCATTCAGAGCAGAGGCAGACAGAGGCCGGGGCGGTGCGACGCATCACCAACCACGCTAATGGCACGGCCTGATGCTTTGCAATGAAGGCATACGGGACCGTTGGGCCACCCAATGCGCTCCAAAGCCGCCCTGCAATCGTCCGCCTGCACGAGAGCTCCGTCGTGTTTTGTCTCGTATATATCTTCCGTAGTGTTGTCAGGCAACCTGGATTCGAACCAAGACAAACAGAGTCAGAGACCGAGTGTCACGAGAGCAAGGCCGACATCTTCGCCTCCCAAGCTCTATGACTTGGCATTGGATGGCATCGCTTTTAGCACAATGGACAGGAGCGCGAACACTATAGCTCCGACAATGGATATGCAGATCGTTGCGAATTTCAACCACGTAAGAGCAGTCGCTCTCTTGGCATCGTCATCGCGGATAGCGCGTCCAGGCTGGAGAAGCATCCGAAGGATGATATCCTCACCCAGGTCGGACAGACCGTAGATGACGCCCGCCATTCCGCAGAACATCGCGAGGGACGACACGAACGACGAGCCGGCTTGCTGCGTAGCCACAACCCAAGACAGCAGGCTGAAAAGGCCCAAGGCAACGGCGAAACCCATATCAAGTAGCAACACACGGTCGCGATACAGATCGAGCGCAGATTTCCCGAGCGCTGTCGGCTGTTTGAGCGCGGCTATCCTGAACTCGTTCAGGTCCTGGGCGCTATATCCGCGCCATCGCCGCTCAGGGACTTTCATCGGGGCGACCGACCGGTCGACCGCCGCCCTGAAGTTATGGTTTGCACCGAAGAAGCCGATCGTCGCTACGCCAGTCACAACCAGGCCGACGATACAAACCGCGCTGAAATCCATCAGACCCCCAGCATAACCTTGCTATCCACGACATGATTAGCCTGCAAGCGGCGCAGAACTTCAGCGATTCTCGCCGGTGTCGCGCAGTATTTCAACAAGCGAAGCCGCTGCCGACATCAACGTTGCCATTCGCGCGCTTCCAGGCGCGTTGACTTGGACAGATTCTCGCAGCAGGTTAACAACCTGTTCGAGACCGTGCTTAGATTAAAGGTGGTTTGAGTATCGATCGTTGATTGCGTCAGACCAGGGAGGCCCATAGCCAGTGGCTTGACGGCTGGCCGAATGCCATGGCTGGGCGCCTGAAACGTCGTGTGCTTGTGGCTAGGAATGTGCGTCTCATCCGCTTAGAACGCAGTCTTTCGCAGGAGAAATTGGCTTATGAGGCTGGGATTGACCGTCTCCTACCTGGCCAGTCTTGAGCGAGAAGCGAAAAATCCAACAATTGACCTTCTGGACCGCATCTCCGGAACGCTGGCTGTCCATTTATCGGAGCTCATTGATCGGCCGCCCGAGCGTACGAGAACTCCCAAGACCATGCCTAAGGGCCTTCAGCCGTTGCGTCGCAGGAAGAGCGCGTGGCCGGTGAATTTGACGCCGGGTCGGCTCGGCCTACGTCTGAGGGGTGGCGCTGCCAGCGAACTTAACGCCGACTGCGCCCCTACCTTCACGAGAGCCTAACATCGTCTCGCTTCAAAAATCGCTGGAGGTAGCCAGCCCGGCGGAGAAACCAAAAGTACCATTGCCATCGGTACCGTGCGCGGTAGCACGGTTTGCCCCAACGATTTGTGAATTTCACGGCCTGTCGCGCGAATACGACATACAAGACAACCACGATGTGCGTACAATCAGAGGATTAGACGTTGGCAGGGGACATCCGATGATTATTCGAATACTTGCCGCGAGTGCGGCTGCATTGCCGTTGGTGAATTGCTCCATCCATCCGCTGCCAGAAGACGTCACAGGTGTAAATACGTATCATATTGCTCGGCAAATCCGCTGTGAAACGCGCGAGGCCGCGTTACAGTTTCTGATCCGACAGCTACGCGGCTTGGCACCGATCATGATGATCAACTCGGCGATCCAATCGCCCGACAAGTACTAGCGGATTACCAAGCGGATCCCGACTCGATTAGCAACTTCAATCCAGATCGATTTCCGGGTCCGAAATATGAACAAGTGCGAATTTTTACCGGGTGATCTACTCGACCGCGATTGCCTACAATTTTGATCTCACCATGAGTGAACAAAATGATCTTGGCACCACCGTGAATCTGTTGGGTCCTTGGGCACGAAAATTGAAACTTGCTGTGTCAGGCGATTTCAACAGGAATCGAACTAACGAGCGTGCCTTCACGATCACCGACACCTTCAGCGAGCTCTTAGTAAGAGTAAATGTGCCTGTTCGAGGTCACCGATACTGCGACGGGCAAATAAAGCAGGCCAACTACGTCTATCCTATCGCCGGCCATATCGGTGTCGATGAACTTGTGAAGACCTTCTTCGAGCTGGTTTATCTTGGGCAGTTGTCTGAAAAGGACGCCGCAGCCGGCGCGATCGGCGCTCCAACCATTGCCGATAAACTTACCTTCACGACGACAATTGACGGATCATCAACGCCCAAGGTCACGTTTACTCCCGTGGCTCAGGCTTCCAACTCGCCGACGCTTCGCTCACTGGTTCGCTAAACCGGACGGACACCCATAAAGTCACTGTGGGCCTTGCTGTAGATAAGGACGTCCTAGCTTATCTACTTCGCTGCGTAGCTACCTCTTCTCCCGAGAACGAAGCGGCGATGCCTCCGTCGTCTCCCCTTCCGTGCGCATGGCAAGGTTGCCGCCCCGCCCTGTCCGCACGCCACGCCTATCGGCGGACGGAGCTACTCTTACTGCGCAGGCTCGTAATTGGGCCGAAGAACTTGCGGCCAGGGCAGTCGACCAACTGAAAAGTCGCGAGCTCCAACTCATTCGCGCTCCATAAGGGATCACCTCCGAATGGCAAAACCAACCTCGAAAGCCCAAAAGCGCGCCCCACCTCGCCCCTCCAGGCGCACAAAGAAGGCAAAAACACTGGTCATCAAGCGACCAAAGACGAAGACCCGAACGCCTAGGGTGGTGGACCCAATTCCGCATGACAAAGATGAAGATCCATTTGGTGATTTGTGATTTCCCCCCGCGCATGCAGACCTAACCCTTTTTAACGCTACTCGAAGGAGCTTCGCGAGATTAGAGCAGCCGCATTCAATCAAGGGAAATTTCCGACCGTAACTTTTGTGAATCTGGCGAAGGCACCCCTTGAGGTCGACCTCAAGAAACTGGTGGCAGCATTAGAAAAGCAATTGGAGCGAGATTTCGCACCCCTATGGGGTTATCCTGCGAAGCTTCAGATTGCCGACAAGCCGAAGCCCGATGAATGGCAAATTGTCTTTCTGGATGATTCTGATGCGGCCGATGCCCTCGGTTATCATGATCTGACCAAGGACGGCCAGCCTGTGTCGAAAGTCTTCGTCAAGAGTACCGTCGCGGCCGGGGAGAAGGTGAGCGTCACCGTGTCCCATGAGTTGCTCGAAATGTTGATCGATCCCGGTGCGCAGATGTGGGCTCAAGGCAGCAACAGCCTATTTTACGCTTACGAAATGTGTGACACGGTGGAGGACGGGACCTCTCAGACGGGAGTCGGCGCGAGCGGCTTCGTTCACTCACCAATCAACAAATGTCGTGCCAAGACGCCCTTTCAGGGAAGTCCAAGGCGTAGCTTGTTGATTCCAAATTGAGGGCTGGGAGTTTCTTCATGGAGGCCAGTTCCTGCCGGTGTTCGACTGTTCATCGTTGACCACTGCTTGTCGCGGCGGCGTTGCACCGAGCAGGGTATGCGCATGGCTTCGCGGTACTTCGCGACCGTGCGGCGGGCAATATCAATGCCCGAGGCGCGCAAGCGTTCCACGATGGTGTCGTCCGAGAGGATCGCGGAGGGCTCCTCCGAATCGATTAGCTGCTTGATGTGGTGACGCACCGCTTCCGCCGAATGCGCCTCGCCGCCGTCGGCCGAGGCGATCGAGGCCGTGAAGAAATATTTCAGCTCGAACGTGCCGCGGTTGGTCGCCATGTATTTGTTGGCGGTGACGCGCGACACCGTGGATTCGTGCATCTGGATGGCGTCGGCGACGGCCTTCAGATTGAGCGGCCGCAAATGTGCAACGCCATGGGTGAAGAACCCGTCCTGCTGGCGCACGATCTCGGTCGCCACTTTCAGGATGGTGCGGGCGCGCTGGTCGAGCGCGCGCACCAGCCAGGTCGCGTTCTGCAACGCATCGGTGAAATAGGACTTGTCGCCGTCCTTGCCGATCTTCTTCGACAGCTCGGAATAATAGGTCTGGTTGACGAGCACGCGCGGCAAGGTGTCGCTGTTGAGCTCGACGTGCCAGCCGCCGTCGGGACCCGGACGGACATAGACGTCGGGCACCATGGTCTGCAGGCCCGCAGAACCGAACTTCATGCCGGGCTTGGGATTGAGGCGGCGGATCTCGCCGATCATGTCGGCGATGTCCTCGTCGTCGACGCCGCAGATCTTGCGCAGCGCCGCGATGTCGCGCTTGGCGAGCAGATCGAGGTGCTCGACCAGCGCCTGCATCGCGGGGTCGTAGCGGTCGAGCTCGCGCAGCTGGTTCGCCAGGCATTCGCTAAGGGAGCGCGCGCAGACGCCGGGCGGATCGAATTTCTGCAGCACGGCGAGGACGTTTTCGACCTCGGCCTGCGACGCGCCGAGACGCTCGGCGGCCTGGCCGAGGTCGGGTGGCAGATAGCCGGCCTCGTCGACGAGGTCGATCAGGTACTGGCCGATCATGCGTTGCGCGGGCCCGGTGAAGGCGACCGAGAGCTGCTCGGCGAGATGGTCCGACAAGGTTGTCTCGGCCGCGACAAAAGCTTCGAGATTGTAGTCTTCGTCACCGGAGGCGCCGCCGCCCCATTCGGTATAGGTGGTCGGCGCGGCATCCTGGGCGTTGCGCGCCGCGGCCTCGGCCAGCTGTTCGCCGCTGACCTGATCGACTTCAGTCGGGGCTTCGGCGCCAGCTACATGGTCATTGGCTCGCTCGAGCAGCGGGTTTCGCTCGAGCTCCTCCTCCACGAAGGTCATGAGGTCGAGATTGGACAATTGCAGCAGCTTGATCGCCTGCATCAGCTGCGGCGTCATGACCAGCGACTGCGACTGCCGGAACTCTAATCTCTGCGTGAGCGCCATGAAGCAAGAACCTTTCCTGAAGTTGGCCCGCGTTTTGCTCATCTAGTCAGGAGCTGATCCACGCGTATTTGATGTCGCGCAAAAGTAGATGCGAGTTGAGATATTTAATGAAGGCAGCCAACAGCTGGACACCGAAACACTTGCGGAACTCCTTCGTTAAGTTCCGTTGTTCGTGAGACTAGAGAACTAGAGATTAGGAGGTGGCACTTTGACCCGAGGACATGAACCAACAGGACAGTTTCACTGTGGCGACACTCGGATGAAGGACTGGGCAGCCTGCGGCAGTTTCGGTGACTTCTGAGAGTAGCCGCGATCCCATCCCGTAGGACTACCGGCAAAAAGGTGCGCTGGATCGGTGCCTGCCCGCCACTCTGATAGCCCATCAACAAAGAGCCTTGCTGCACGCTCGGAATTGGCGCGAACTTTGAAGCCAACGTGGAAGAACGTTGCCCAAACGGATTGGCGCTAAGGCTGGCAGTCAAAACAGTTGAGGTGGCGGGTTGAACTGGCCGCGAGATCGGCCCTGCGCCAAAAGAGATTGCGAGGTTATCGTCGCGTTCGGCTGCCTAAAGCCCGGCGCTTGTTAGCGCAGCGCCTGCCCCATGTGCGTCGAGAACAAGTCCCTTCCCCAAGTTGCTGAGGCCTCGGCGGAAGATCGAACAGCGGGCACTATTGTGCCTGCGCTTCGGCTTATCCTGGCGAAGGTCCCAACTATTCGCGATGTCGCTTCTGGGCCTCTCACGCATCCGAATCTGGGAAGATTACCTTCTTCCCTCAAACTGGCCGGCGTGACCGGGACGATCTTGTCGGTTTGTCGAGAGCCTGCGCGAGTTGCTTCGCTTGCAGCGGACTGCGGACAATCACATGGGGCGAAAGGCGTGCGCACGCGCGTAGACCGCCATGCTGTTGCCTATGACGTCGAGCACCACCTCATCGCTGGCCAGCAGAGTCTTGCCAGCCCTTGACGCACTCCGTGTCATATCAGTGCTGCCGGCGGAGCCTGCCGCCACCCCAAACATCCCTCCAAAGCTTCGGTAGATGCCGAGTCCAATCACTCGTCTCATCTGCATCTGAGCTGCGGCGAGACGAAAAGTGCGAGTTGGCGCTCTTGCTACAACACAGTGAGTCGCAGAGGTGGCCAGCTCCCAACTCGAACTCCCGGCTCATTGCCTGTATCGCCGTACCCACGATCCGTGCTCCTGCTGCCCCTGTGCCGATGGTAGTACCATACACCACGCTATAGAACACCGCAGCGGAACGTTGGCACCGGCAGATCTCATACCGGTCACTAACAGCATTGAGCAGCCGCACGAAGAGTTCAAGCGACGGATCAAGATCAAGACCGTTTGCCATCAGCGGCCGCCACGGCGATATTGTCCTGGCCTGCTCACCTCCTGCCAGATCAAGCATGCGGCAAGGTCGATGACTGGAGAACCCTTACCACAATGCCTAGATTGACCTCGCTGCACGAGCAGGTGGATTCACGTTGATGGAAATCGCGCCACAATTGTAAGACGGCGCTGCCCCCGCGGTGAAACGCACGGCTTCAGCGACCATGGCTTCGTCCACCGGCAAGCCGCTGCCATAGGGCGAACCATTGCCTCGGCGGATCGGATCAGGCAGCGGCACCTCGAATGCCTGATCGATAACGCCGGGAGGCTGGCGCGGCCTCGATCGCCTCGGGACGGTTGCTGGAGAGAATGAAGATGATGTCGGCGTCTTCCGCCGTCTCGTTGAGCCGCCTGTTTAGCAACACTAGATCGCTTGAGAGGCGGATCGAGAGTCTGGCGCAACGAGACTTGCATGCAACGACGACGCCCCAAGTCCACACCGGGCGCTGTTGAGGGACACCGCATACGCGCGCCTGATGCGCTTGCGTGCCCAGCTATCTGTTTTGAGCCGCTTCTGTTGAAGTACATCGTTGAAGCCACTTGAGATCGGTTGTCCCGATCCGCGGCAATAACAGAAGAGCCCGCCCGAAGACGGAGCCTTTGATCGTGCCTTTAAACGGGGGCGGAGTTAAATGAGGCGGCGTTGGGTTGCTTTGTGTACAGCATTTGTCCGGTTCGCCGCCCCTAGCTTTCTGACGACGTTCTTCATGTGAAAGTTGACGGTATTCTCGCTGACCTTCACAATTCTCCCGATTACCCATGCTGACTTTCCTTCTGCGACCCAGTATAGGCACTCCATTTCTCGCTTTGTTAGCGGAATGTCTGTCTCGCAATCTTCATCAAGCGGCTGTGTAATCTGCGCGACAGCGTTGTGAAATGCCGACGCCAATGTCGTGAGATGAGCCATGCGATCCCGTGGATCGGCATCGTCGAAGGGAGAGGCAAACGATACGAAAGCCAATCGGCCTTGCGATCCAAACAACGGCACGCTTATGCCATGCTTAAGACCTGCTTCTCTGGCCTCGCGTAAGACGCGCAGCTCACGGGGCTGCAGTTCATATCGACGGGTTAGTTCATCCCAAAGAAAGGGCCTTGGCAGCATTGCTGTCCGCCGGACTACCGGGTCGATCGCTCGATACTCTTGCTCAGCATAGCGTTGGCACCAATCAGACGGGAAGTTTATAGTTGGCGGCGGCGGCAGATAGTCCAGCAGACGACGCTCATTCGAGCAGGTGAGTGCTCCGTACGCGACTTTGTCAAAGCCTTCATTGCCCGCGCAATTCACAAGAAGATCGAACAGCGCTTTGATTGATCTGGTCTGTGTAGCACATTCGACGAAGCTGAATAGGTCTGGCCCGCGGCTTTCCCGTCTGATTGAGGAGAGTGGCATTGCGCCGTGCGATTGGTCATCCATTTCTGTTTCCCATTTACTTCTACAGATGTTGGCTCTGCTTCTTGCAGCTGGACGCGCGCGCGAAGGAAAGCGCCGGGCCCGAAACGTTTGACACGGTCCCGGCCCGCACCGATCAGATAGGTGGAGCAAACCGCTGCGCGCCGCCCGCAGGTTGAGCCAACGCGGAGCTGTCTTCGTTCGTTGCCGCCGGTCCGGTTGCTGTCCGAGCTGCCGAATCGTCGCGTCCGTATCCAGACTCTCGAAAGAATGGCTGGCAATTGATGCTGCAGCGGTTGCGGCGGACAAGGTCAGCACTTCTCGTAAGAACATAGCAACGTCTCGAGCGCCGACGTAAAGAAGTGCGCTCGGCACGGAACTCTTCGCGCAGCTCGGCACACCTCAGGTCACGGACCGGTGCAGCCCCTCTCAGGCGCTTGCGCATGTTGGGCCGCCACTCGCGGACATTGACGACCAGCTGCTTGATAAGGACGACAGCGTGCATGCGATCCTCAGGACTTCCAAGAACCAGCATGGTGGGCACAGCAATTCTCGTACCACTTTCCGATCTGGCAAAATGCCCCTCAAGAGAGAGGCACTCAGGAGAAAGACGGTCTCATCTGAGGTGTTTTCGAGCGGATGCGACATACGTCAAACACGCGACAACGTCTCAGGCGCGACATCGAATCGATATAGATTAAGAGCGTGATTAAAGGCCGGTTGCCTCACCTGCATCGACGCGGAGCGCGGATGAGCGCTGCCTGTGAGTGCGGCCCTAAGGCGCAAGCCAAATCGAGTGAGGGCCTTTCCATCCTTGAAATCGAACAGCGGGGCAGCAGTTTAGTCTTGCGGGGTCTTTGAGCAGCCGAGGACCGACTTTCAGCAGTTTCGCCGTGGCGCGCCTTCGAACCGCCCCCTTCGGCGTCGCGAGGACTTGCCCCCTCCTTGCAACGCCGAGGAGCGAGCAAATGAAAGAGGAAAGAATCACGGAAGGCTCGTCGTGGATTGATCCGGAGCGCGCTGTTGATAAAGACTCCGGCTAACGTGGCGGAGATGCTGCGCCTCTCAGCCTAGCGCGGGGGTCTGAAGCGGATTACACGCCAGCTCGGATGCAGCCTTCACACGATGAAGGGCTAGTAGCGGCCGGTGGGGTGAAGCCGTTCAAGTCGGCCCTAGCTCTCGCGCACCACGGTCTTCAGGTAATGGTAGGCCTTGATGATCTCGACCAGGCGATCCTGCGTAGATCGGTCGCCGCCATTGGCATCGGGATGGTGCTGCTTGACCATCGCCTTGTACTTCGCTTTGATATCGCCGAGCGTCGCGTTGGCATTCAGGCCCATCACCTGCAACGCTTTCCGCTCGGCATTTAAAATCTTGCGCGCCTCAGGCTTGGCCTCCGCGCGAGGGCGGGCACCGGCGCGTCCGTTCAGCTCGAGTTGCGTGCAGAAGCCATGCCAGTCGTCCTCGAAATCGGCCGCGCTGCCGGCCATTTTGCGGGCGCTGATGTTCTCGCCCATCTTCCAGGTCGGACGATGGCCGGTCAGCGCGTCGTTCTGGTAGCGCGCGACCGCTTCCGCGTCCATCCCCGAGAAGAAATTGTAGGACTCATTGTATTCGCGAACATGGGCGATGCAGAAGTGCCAATATTCGCGCGCATTGTCGCGGCCCTTGGGCGCGGGATGGGTAGCCTTGTTTTGGCAACCAGGCCATTCACATAGCACCGCGGTCTGGTGCTCCCGCGCTTCCTTCTTGTTGATGCGAATGGAGTCGAAGATCTTTGAGGTGTCGATCAGCATGACTGGCTCCGTTAGCGGAGCGGCAGTTAACAGCGCCGCTTGTATGCTAGAGAATTCGTTTGGACAGCAAGTTGGATCTGTCTCGGCCTTTGCGTCTAGTTAGTGGCATGATGTTGTAGGGAGTTCTTAGCAATCGACGTGCCAGGGCTGGCAGCTTGGTTCAGGCAAGCATCTCTTTGCGATTCAGATCGACTCAACTGCAATTTGCTGTCGGGTTCTGCACATAGAGGTCTTGAACGGGACCGGGTGAATACGAAGAATGCGGAAGCTGCGCAGGAATCTCGGTGATAACGCGCTCAGAGAGGCAGCGTATCCAGGCGGATGGCAAGCCTGCGAGAACTTCTTCAAGGAGCCGATACGGCCCCAGCGAGACGATCAACATCCTGCCCTTAGGTCAGCCGTGACCGGTTGATCATGCACTGCTACAAATTCTCCGCACATAGCGCGTGATCTGTTCGTCCGGGCCGGACGGAATTGCACGCATTCCAGAGACGCCGGCGAGCTGAAGCCGCCACGGATGTCGCGCCGGGCCGTGCGGCACAGCTATCGCCCAGCGCGCAACAGCGCAAAGGGATATCGGCGCGATCGAGGTTGCCAAGCCTAAGGTGAGGACCGGCGCGCGAGCGGCTCGCGTTGGATCGGCTTCACCTCGATGATTTTGCCAGTCTGAGCGCGGCGAACTAGGAGCCTCGATCCTCTGCTGCCCGCCCTTAGCTGCGCGCTATGTCGACAGGCGATCCAGGAGGCGCTCTCGGTCCTGCTGGAGGGGATGCACCGAACCTTCGATGATTTCGGGCCTGAATGACCAATCGCAGGTTGAATACGAGCGCCGGCAGCAAAGACCGTCAACATGCTCAAGGACATCGCGAACTGGTTTGGAGTGGCAAGAAGGCTATGCAGGATCTCAATGGCGCCAAGCCGGGGCGGTCGCGGAGCATGCACTTGATACCTTCGCCGAAAGCCGCGCTAAACATGCGCGTGACCTTAATTGCCGGACAAGGATGCCCAATCTAGAGCCCATTGGCTTTCTATGACTTTCCCGCCGAGCACCAGAGCCAGCTGAGAACTGCAATCCAACGAGAGCATCCGCCCGCGGTGCAGCACACGAGCCTGCGAGCCAAGGAAGCGTTGTCGCCACAAGCCGTAAGATTGATGGTGCAAGCTGATGGGGGGCGTCGAAACGCTGCGTTGACTGAAGAACCACGATCAGTTGCCGAGATCGTCGCGGCGTCAGAGTGCCGACGCGATTGTGCTCGTCCCGAAGACGCAAAGCCATGCCGCCTGCTCGGTTCCGTCACGAGTCGTGGTCAAGAGCGGCGAAATGATTGATCTGAGATCGCAATCCGTAAGTCTCTAAACGCGTCAGCTTTTCGACAGCTGATCTCAATAGAACGAGAGAGAGCGTCACTATCGGCTCGGCATTGCGAATCGACTCAAACACCTGGAGTTGACATGGACCCATTTAACACCATCAACCCATTCGACCGTGACCACGCCGCAGTGTCACAACCGCAAGAGCAGCAAGCGGAGTTTCAGCCGTACTTGGATGAAGTGCCGCAGCTTGATGCCCCTGCCGTTGCGGAGATTCCTGCTTCTTCAGATCCCTACTATTTTCCTCTGTCTGAGGAAGAGCGTAGCCTTATCGAGGCTTTGGATCTTGGGCACCAGGCGGCCTACGGTCCTCAGCCTGAAGACGCCGTCACCAGACACCTCGGGGACACCGCTGCCTGGCACAGCGCGCCGCGGGAAGCTTGGACTTGGCCGAAAGAGCTACCTGCGGAAGGTCACGATCAGAACCCGCTGCGAGGCATGATGGGCGAACCCGCCCTGACATCGGCTCTCCCAACCGTGCGCGATCACCAGGGACCGGATCGCGGAAAAGCCGTTCGCCAGTTCAACTGGAGCGACGGCTACCAACCGGCTCGGAACGAGCTGACCGGGAGCGCTCCCTCTTCAAGTCACGACGTCCTCACGGGTGAGGATTACACCGGGGAGTTGAGGCCTACGAAGAGGCAAAGAACACTAAGCCATACGGAAGGGGATGCTATCGAACGCCAGGTGAGCGAGCCCGGCAGTTCAGTCGTTCGCGAACCGATGGAAGACGCCGGCGCACCGTTTCAGGCCAGCGATCGGCTCGTCCTTCCTCAAGGCTACGATCAGGATCTGCTGTGGGCGATGGTGGGAAACGCCGGCCCATCGGCGTCTCTCGAGCCAACCGAGGGTCATCACCACGGCCTGGGCTCAGAACCGGCCGTCATTCCCTTCAATTTCCGGCAGGGCGACCAGCACGCGTCCGCTGCGCTTGACCGTAGCAACGTCCCGCCGAGCCAGGACAGCCGACCCAACAGTTTTATCGTTCACAATGACCGCTACACGGCGCTGTTCGTGCCCGCGGCAACGATAAGGCGAAGCACCCCACTCAATCCGTCAGGCGCTGCCATTCCTCAATTTCGACTGGAAAACGCTCCGCAGCCCAGCGCGCAACCAGCGAACCGAGCCTCATCATCGCGGCTTGGACGGTCGATCGAGCAAGCCGCTCCGCCGTCCTCCTCCAGGGCTGAGGGGACGTCCCCCGCGCCCCGCGAAATTTATGCTGCATCATTCGCCGTTCCCAAGAATTTTTCGCACGGCGACCAACCAGCCCCGGACACAATGCTCTCGAAGCTCCGCCGCTGGGGCCAGGTGCCGAACGAGGCGCAGCCGGCAATAAACTACGACATTCGCGGCGAACGTTACACCGCCCTCTTGGGGCCTGGAGGCCCCAATGACGTTCGGCTCATCCATGACACAAGCAATGTAGATGCCGAGAGACAATCCCCAGGCTAAGAATTAGGAACCCGACCACATAGCTCCGGTATTAGACTTGCTAAGCTAGCGTAGCTTGCTCCAGCGAGCTTGGCGCGGTTCCGGGGGCCGGGTGAGCGCTACCCGCCCGATTAACTTGCGCGCATCATCGCTGTGCGGCTCCTCGTTGAGCCGCACAACGATCTTCTTTGATCCTCCGAACGCCAAAGCGAAGAACACCTACGGTGTTATCGCCGTTGCGCTTTACAGCATTGCCATTGATTGGGGCCGCGGCCCCAAGACAGGAAAGCATCGTCGGAGTAAAGAGGCTGCTTCCTGCCCCCATCGAACACGCGTCGGCTGAGCTTAGCTGGCTGCAGATGGGTGTGGTCGTCCATCAGTCCCAGATGCACATCCTGGTCGTGGCGTTCCGCAGAAAGCTCCTCTGGCCAACGAGGCGCTGCCCAGCACCTCGTCGATCCGCCTCGAGCCTTTCAGTACATATCTCAGGGGTCAGCAATGGTCCGGGATACCGTGCGCGATCTTCATCGCTTAGCGTGTTCCGTCACACAGTGCTATCTCGACGCTGCTGCCAACGCCCTTGTTCTGGTTATACTATTGACATGTGCACTCAACGTCCCCGCGGAAAGCCGGTCAGCAATGCCGTTTCCATTTCTCGGGGTAGATGGTCGCTGAAACCTGTAAGAGCAATGCATAGACCGTGCCGTATCTGTCGCTACTCCAGTTTTGGACGCTTTGATGAGAGCCGCGTCCTTCGGGACGACGGTTCGGTTCAGCGTGGGCTGCCTTGGGCACTACTCTGCCCATCGAAGACGACGACCTGAGATGACCTCTCGCCTCAAGGAGTTTGAGCGCCGGATGAAGCTCATCAAGCAGCAGCGACCTCTGTCCGGCTGATAGAAAGTAAGCGTATCGCCGCGCTGATAGGCTTACCGGTCACGATCGCGCGACATGAACTCGCCGCCTTGATCGACGCGGATCTTTGCTCGCAATCCCACTGACTTGCAGCCCCCTTCCAGCACCGCCAAGATGGCGGTACCGCGAAAGGCGATCCGCCAGCGGCTGCCGCAACGAATGCGAAAAAATCCAATTTGGGACGGAGGCGCGATTAGACGACCCTACCGATTTGTGCAGGAGATTTCGGGGCTCAAGTCAGTTAGTTTGCTGCGTGTTAGGGAGACTTCTTCAATGTTGATTATCGAAACTGTTTTAAAGCCAGACCAGTTTGGCGGTATTGGACTTTTCTCCGCTGCCCTTTTGCCCAAAGGTTCGCTGATTTGGATTCATAACCCAATCGTTGACATCGCGGTGACGCCTGAGCAGTACGAAGCTTTAGCTCCAACATTTCGAGCTCTACTCGATAAGCATGCCTATCCAAGAGACTACAAGTCTAATGATGGTGTTATAGAGTACAATGCTGACAATGCCCGCTTCATGAACCACAGCAGTCAGCCAAACACATATCAGGACGATCATTGCCGAATTTTAACCGCACGAGACGTACAACCTGGTGAAGAACTGACTTGCAATTACTTGTTTTTCGATCCGACGTGTGACTTATCGTGGGCTAAAGAACCATCGGTGAATGTTGATGCCCCAACGGGCTAGGCGGCAGTGGATTGAATTCGCGGCCTGACGACTTGATTCGGCGGCGAAATTTACGGAAGAGTTTCGCCGAACTAATTGCAGCCATCGACCGACCCAGCTTTTTGCGGCTGCCTCCTCGAGCCTGAAGGATATTGCGAGCGCAGCCTTGTTCGACATCCCTGGCGCACGGAGTGCGGTGGCCCGCGGCCGGAACGTGCCTTCGATGACGTAGCCGCGACGTGGAGTTCCCAACATCTGTAGAGCTTACCCTAGGCAAGATCTCCGCAGATGCCCCTGATCTCGCACTTACTTCAGAATCTGACGACGCTCGATCAGTTCCCAATCTCTTGCTGAGATGGCGCAGGAGCTGAGCCTGATAAGTATCATTAGCATGCGCTGATTGCGCAACGTCAGAGTCGCAGATGTGCTGCTCACAAACGCACTTGATGAGATCGCTTGCGGCTCGAGCTTTGCCCCTCGATTTACGTCCGCGCGTAGCGCAGACAAAAACGCAAGCCGCTTCTCGAGACATGCACGCCTGGTTGTTGCGCGAGCGCGAAACCCTCCCGCGCTCCCTCCGACGTCCTGAAGCCTATGAACTACATGCCCAGGCGCTGGGACGACTTCGCCCGCTTCCTCGACGATGGCAAGATCTGCTTGACCAATGCGCTGAGCGCGCATTGAGAGGCAGGGAAGGCAAAACTAGACCTTCGCTGGTAGCGAGCGTGGCGCCGACCGTGCCGCCATCATGCTGACAATGATCACGACCCGTCACCCCAACGACGTTGATCCCAAAGGCTGGCTCCGCAAGGTCCTGGCCGCGATCGCCGATCGTCCCGCGTCCGACAAGCCCGCCGGGTCAGCACGCCACTGACCTTCACCCGGCCGATCATAGAGCTCGCTGTGCCCGCGCGCATGCGTCAATCAGGCGGTCTTCGTCGTGCGTACTCAGCTCCTCACGTGAGACACTATGATGGTCTGCAAACACACAGATTGCGAATCTTCGATCAGCCAGAACAGCATTTCACTCGGTCGCGCAACCTGTTCAGTTGAAGTCGACATCAGCGCCTAGTCGATCCCGCAGATCCTGCCGACTGATGACAAGATTGTTGAGGTTCAGGTCCGGTCGTCTTGCTGCCAATCGCCTAACCAGTTCCCGGGTGCCGTCCACGACAAAGACGCCGCAGTCGTAACCGTTCTGCTGCTGTCTTATCGGGGCCTGTTGCACGTAAGCGTCGAGCCGTCCTGCGATCTCCGCTGCGGGCCTGTCATTGTATCCCTGGGTGGAGTCATAGTGATAGGCGACCGGCCGGCCACGATCGCGACGATCAACCAGCAGCAGCGACCAGTGACTGCCGCGCTGATGTCTATCCGTAGCGCTGGCATCGCTTACCGGCAAGAATAGGAAGTCGGCTGTATCATGGCGAACCCACCCTAATGCTCGTTCGGCGACTTCCTTGGAGGGAGATCGCAACATTTGGGCTATCAGGGGATCCACGAACCGCGTCCGGGCGGCGAGATCTGGATTGTTCTGCTGCAACTCCTGCGCCAGGAGCTGATAGTCCCACTGGATATGCTTGTCACCCAGCCACTGCGTGGGCCCCAACACGGGTCCGCTGCGGTGGCCGGAAGAGGCAACGGTAGCCAGGGGGGCGATCTGAGCAGGCGGGACAGGAGACGGGCGAGGATGATCGATGAATTGCGCACCGGAGCGTCCTCGCGGTCCCAATGTGATCGAGTAGGTCTCACCGCTGATGGGGACTTGGGTTGGGCCGCTGAACTTGGCCGGCAGGACCCCGATGTTGTTCAGAACATCGAGTAATAAATCCGACACCGGCTGGGAGCCATCCTGCCGATCCTCGTGGATTCGGTATCCGATGTGCTCAAGCTCTTGAAGTACGCCCGACCGCCCGACGAAGAACGTGGGTTCACCGGCAGGGCTGAGCACCTGCGCTGACTGAGCATCGTCTCGCATCTGCTGCGGTGTGTACGGCAGATCAACGAAAGAGTCGAGACCGCGGTAGATGTCGGACGACTGAGCTGGCGCGTCTGATGGTTCGGTGAAGAGCGGCGGTCTGGCACCAGCCCCCTCCATCGGCGCTGACTGAGCATCATCTCGCATCTGCTGCGGTGTGTACGGAAGATCAAC
>NZ_JBYGYN010000013.1:58384-275941 GCF_057651995.1 Bradyrhizobium sp. USDA3516
GAAAGAGTTGAGACCGCGGTAGATGTCTGACGACTGAGCTGGCACGTCTGATGGTGCGGTGAAGAGCGGCGGTCTGGCGGCAGCCGAACCCACCGGCGCTGACTGAGCATCATCTCGCATCTGCTGCGGTGTGTACGGCAGATCAACGAAAGAGTCGAGATCGCGGTATATGTCTGACGACTGAGCTGGCGCGTCTGATGGTTCGGTGAAGAGCGGCGGTCTGGCACCAGCCCCACCCATCGGCGCTGACTGAGCATCATCTCGCATCTGCTGCGGTGTGTACGGCAGATCAACGAAAGAGTTGAGACCGCGGTAGATGTCTGACGACTGAGCTGGCACGTCTGATGGTGCGGTGAAGAGCGGCGGTCTGGCGGCAGCCGAACCCACCGGCGCCGACTGAGCATCATCTCGCATCTGCTGCGGTGTGTACGGCAGATCAACGAAAGAGTTGAGACCGCGGTACATGTCTGACGACTGAGCTGGCGCGTCCGATGGTCCGGTGGAGAGCGGCGGTTTGGCGGCAGCCCCACTCACCGGCCGCGACCGAGCATCGTCTCGCATCTGCTGCGGTGTGTACGGCAGATCAACGAAAGACTGAAGACCGCGGAAAATGTCCGACGATTGAGCAGGCGCGTCCGATGGTCCGTTTAAGAGAGGCGGTCTGGCGGCTGCCCCACTCACCGGCGCGGACTGAGCATCGTCTCTCACCGCCTGCGGCGTGTATGGCAGATCAACGAAGGAGTCGAGACCTTGGTAGATCGCCGACGACCCATCTGGCACCGCTTCCGCCGCCGGCCCCTCAAAATCATGCGGCAGGTGCGGCGACCACGTTGAGTTCGACCCGCCGCGCCGCGGCTCCCCGCCTGCCTGTTCAGGGGAGACGCCCAGCGCAGCGTTCGCCTCGACGATTAATAAATAGTTCCGAACCCGATCGAAGCCCATGTCCGCGCTTCGACTGGATTTTTTAAAGTCCTTGTAATCGTCGTTCAACGACTTTTGCTGCTCACTGGTGCCGGTGAGTCGGCTCACTATGCTCCCCCGCCCCTCCCTTTGGAGCCAAGCACCGAATCTTCGTTGGTTGCGGGCCAGATTTTGAGCAACTTTTTTCCGGCTAGTATCCTCGGGTTTGAGCATGCCCAGCTCTGCCTTTTCCAGGCCATCAATGATGCGGGCGTCATCCGGATAAAGATGCGATGTGGGCGACGGGACAGCATAACCGCCGGGCTCCCGAGACGCACCCGCGCCGGAAACGTCCTCGTCATCGCGCACCTTACCCAACGCGAACAACAGATGCTCATCCTTTGGGAACAACTTCTGAGCGAATTCAATGCGCGTAGCGTGGTCTAGCCCCGATATCGAGTAGCCCGCAAGATTAAGCGCGTTAGAAAATCTGCGAAGACTACGATCATGACGAGCAGCACTGCCCGGCTTCATGCCACTGGCACTAAGCCGCTCTGAGAGGGGCGCGTCTTCCGCTGAAGGGATCGTGCGCGGCCGCCCGCCAGAAGTTACATAGCTCGGATCATGATACGCACGAAGGACACCCAACCCTTTCTTCATGTCTTCGACCTTCGGGAAGTAAGTCTTGACGTAACGGACCAGGGACTGGTGGTCCCCCAAATCAATCATAATTCGATTAGCGCCAAGATCATTTCCAAGTCGGCGAAGCGCCTGCGTGTAGCGGTTAACCGTCTTCCGTTGTGGGTTTTTCTGAGCCACATATTGGGCAATCGCTTTGTCGATAATGTCCCGATGTTCTGCAGAGAGATGGGGATGGTAGTTGCGGCCGCTGCGGCCGCCACCGGAGACAGGACCCGGATCTGGCGGGCGCGCCTCGGCCAAGTGCTGCTCAAAACCCTCTTGGCTGGCATGGCCCCCCTGGTCCTCTTCCAACATCGCGTGTTGCACCTGGGACCAAGCTGTTGGATTGAATGGATCGGAATTGTACGGGTCCACGCTAGCCTCACGTCCAAGACATCAATTGAGCTGATCCTATTATGGATAGGCTTTCCAGAAGCTGACGAGGCCGTCCCTTCGTGAGGCAATGCATCGCGACATCTCCAGAACGAAATGGCCCCGCGGCTCTTGATCGTCACTGGGCTTCTTGGGCTTCAGGACCCGCCCTCCTCCCGGCCGATGAAGTCTTGCGGCGGCATGGGAGCCGACGACTCGTCATTTTTTGGATCGCAAACGGCATACCGGCGGCGCCGCAGGTGCACGCACGGGTGTGGCCGTTACGGCAGGGACGATCAGCACGCGCGCAAAGTGCGAAATCACATCAGCCCTGGCCGAGCGTCATCGGTCGGCGCGATAAGAGATGAATCCTGGACGAGCTTTGCACCGTCAAGATGAGACCGTAAGCACGCGATCCGACCACTGTCAGTGGACGGGCATCGGGATCGGCCGTACCGCGGCGGCCAAGCCGGACGTATGGAGCTTCCATTCGCGCTGCACTGATTGTGGTTTGGGACGCCCCTGACCGGCTCTTCAGTAAGCGGCTCGTCGCGAGCCGTTCTTGCTCCAAATCGGGATCGTATACTTTTGCTTCCAGTGCATGGGAGCGACGCCCCCTTATAGCTCGAACATTTCTTCGAACTTCGGACGAGTGATGGGAGGGTCGATTAGAGCGCACGACCTTGCCGGCGGGCAACAAAGCAGGACAGCGACTCGTGTGTCCGCGTAAGCCCGCTCTTCAGAAGTGTCGGCGCTTGACGCTGGAGTTGCGACCCCGCGTCAGATGGGGAAACTCTGCTGAAACATACCACATGCATCTAGAGTTTAGCATGCAAATTACCCTAAGCGCTCCAGCCCCTGCTCAATGAGAGATATTGGAAGATCGCTGAAACACAGGCGCATGTGACCGCCACTTCGTGGGCCATAGTTCCGACCATTTGTAAGGTGCACGTCGTGCTCGCGGCTTGCAGCGTCAATAAACCTCTCCGGATCCGTACCCGCGATAAGCCGTACCCAGAACGAGAAGCCCCCGCTTGGCACACTATAGTCCCGCTCGCAAAACCGGCTGCGCTGCAATAGCTTATGTACGCCGTCTCGCTTCCCTCGGGAGTGCTCGCGCAAGCGTGTTATGTGCGAGTCACGAGCGCTCGATTGCAACAAACCCAAAACGAGATTGCTTAGAACCGGACTTACGCCGCCGTCGCGTTCTGTTGTTAATGTCCGACTCCGCAAGCACCCAGCCTACCCCCCTGCTGCCGCCGCGCCGTTCGATGCGCGGCTGCGCCCATGCCGAGGCGAGCCTCGGATCCCAAATTGCTCGTGGGATGCAAGGCGTCGGCTATCTTCCGTCGACAGCGAGATGTAAAACAGTGCGGGTGCGGCTCGGTACTAACCGACCCGGGCGTGAAACCAGACCAACTAGTCCCTACCACATCCGCACTGCCGTTGAGACTAGCGGAAAGGTGACTCGGCGCGGATCGCGTCTGGAGCAAAAGCGCTGTCCCTGCCACATCCCGTTAACCCCAAGGGCTCTGTATCTGTGATAGCTTACCGCAAGCTGACAGGCCTTTGCGCAATCGGTCAATGGAAGCGTGGCCTATCAATACCGGCTCAATCTGCCACGGTAGTTCCTGCAACCGCTCAGTGCTGTTCTGTCACGACTTCATGAGAAAGGCGCTATCCCTATCTGTATCCGCCCATTGAAGTTGGCCACGGGATTGAGAGGCTAGCGCCGGCTTTGCCCTGAGGGCTGTTCACAGGAAATGCCTCGTGGGTGTTAACGAGAACCCGGCCTTGAGTGACCGACAGGGACTGATAGGCGAGACGGCGGACGTAGCTGATCGGTCGCATTCATCGCCAGCGAGATACCATCTCCCGCCGAGAATGAGCAAAGACCGGCTTGCTGACGCCGCTGCCGATAACGTCGTCCGTCAAGCGTCATCATTGAAGTAGATCTTCGTCCTCGCCATCACTCATCGACAAGCCGCTGGGATAGGTACGTATATTCCAAAGCGATCCGGCGTGCCTGTTCAATTAGATTGGCGGCGGCGCTATGCCCCCCGTCGGTATTCTCATAGTAGAAGTACGGTTGGCCCAATGCAGCGAGCCTTGCCGCTGCCTTGCGGCCATGCGCTGGATGGACGCGGTCGTCCTTGGTGGACGTGAGAATGAAGGGGGCCGGGTAGGTCTTGCCTGGCACCAACCTCTGATAGGGCGAGTAAGCCTCGAGCCACTTGAGCTGATCGGGAATGCTCGGATCGCCATACTCGCTGATCCAGGAGGCCCCGGCGCCCAGCTTCGTGAACCGAACCATATCGAACAGCGGAACCCGTAAGATGGCCGCATTGAAGAGGTCGGTTCGTTGGGTGATTGCGGTCCCTACCAGGAGGCCACCTTGGCTACCGCCGACCACGCCTAGCCGGCGGGGAGAAGTGATTTTGCGCCGAATCAAGTCCTCCGCGACGGCGATAAAATCATCCCATGTCCGCTGCTTCGTTGCTCCTTGGGCAGTCTGGTGCCATAGGGGCCCGAACTCACCGCCGCCGCGCAGGTTCGCGACAACATACGCGTTGCCCTGCTCGAGCCAGAGTCGTCCGGTGAGGCCGGCGTAAGCGGGGATGAGCGGAATCTGAAACCCACCATAGCCGTAGAGAAGTGTTGGAGTTGATCCATCAAACCGGGCGCTCTTAGGTCGTAGCAAAAAGTAAGGAATGCGGGTGCCATCGCGCGAGATTGCCTCGAACTGTTCGACGACATGTCTCGAGGGGTCGAACCGAGGAGGTGTCGTCTTCAGGGTCTCAAGGCGACCGGTTGCGGCGTCGAAGTACCAGAGCATCGTCGGGCTAAAAAAGCTGGAGACGGTGAACATCGCCTCGTCGGTTTGACCCGATGCCGCAGCTACACCGACACTCGCATTGTCTGGAAGCGGGATCGGCGTGGCCTGCCAGGCGCCTTGATGGTACTTGTAGACGAACGCCCTACTCTGAACATTGTCGAGAATCGTTAGGATTAACAAGTTTCTTGTGGCGGTGAATCCGCTGATCGCTTGTCGAGGCCCAGGCTTAAACACGAGGGTTGGCATGGCGCGCAGCGGATCCTGCTTCCATTCGGTCAGGTCATACGAGATGATTGAGCCCGCTGAGAAGGGCGTGTCTCCGGACGGCGGCATCCAGTCTTCGTTTAGCGTCACCAGCAGGCGACCACTCGCGATGCCTCCGATGGTCGACTTCTTTGGCAGATTGAGCTTAATCGGCTTGGACCCAAAGAGAACATACTCATGCTCGAACGAACTGATGCGGCGGTCGGCGCCGGTCGCATGGACCGTACCTTCACTGTCGCGCAGCACGAATGGTGTAGCCTCGACATCGGTCGGCTCGCCACGGAAGACCTCGTGCGCTTCCGCCAGCGACTGAGCGCGCTTGAGCTCCTTCACAACGAAAGGGTAACCGGCTTGTGTCATGGTCCCTTCGCCCCAATCTCGTGTAACCAGGACCGTGTCGCTATTGACCCAAGTGACCTGCTGTTTTCCCTCGGGAAGTGCGAAGCCCTTTGTGACGAAGGTTTTGGCAACTGCGTCGAACTCCCGGACGAACACAGCGTCCTTTCCACCGTCGGACAGGTTGAGCAAGCATAGGCGCTCTTCGGGCGGAAGGCAGCTCACCCCTTGAAGAACCCAGTTCTTCTTGTCCGCGTCAGCGAGAGCATCCACGTCGAGGATGGTCTCCCATCGGGGGGTTTGGCTGCGATAGCTTTCAAGCGTAGTACGCCGCAAGACGCCGCGCACGTGGTTCTCGTCCTGCCAAAAATTGTCGAGACCGCGTCGTCCCATTGAGACGTACGGAATCCGGTCCTTGGCCTGAAGAATGTGGAGCGCTTCCCCGTAGAAGCGCTGGTAACGTGGATCAGATTGGAGCGCACTGAGTGTCTTGTCGTTCTCGGTGCGAGCCCAAGCCAATGCGCGCGGCCCTTCGATTTCTTCAAGCCAAAGAAAAGGATCTTCAGCCACGCTCGCAGGCGCTGGCGTCGGGGAAAGTCCCGTGGCCATCAAACAGCTCATGGATAGCGACGCTGCGAGAAAGAGAGAATTTTTCATGGGAATTGTCCTGAAGTTAGCCGGCCTCGAGCATCTTGCTAGGTGAGTGGAAGCATTCGGAAGATGCATGCTCGGCTTCAAACCGCAGGCATGCAGGAAGTGCGTCCGCTGCCTTTCGAATGAGCAAGCAGCGTGCCGTTTGAAAGGCGAGGTTCTCCGGCGTTCCCAACCCATCTAAGTGTCGACTTTTGGACGTCCGTCTTAAACCTGACACTCGGTTCTTGGTAAAGGCGACATGTTGCGCAGCGGCCACCTTGCTCATAGTCGCACTACGTCTTCGACAATCGTTTGCGCCCTCGGTTCGGCCACTCACAACTCGGCTAGGCATGAATTGCATTGAGCATGTGGCTCACCTCGCAAACCTTGCGGAAGGCTATCGCTGAAAACGTTGCGGTAAGGGCAAACCATGCAGCGCTTTGGGCGCGCATCGCGCAGGCATCGGCGACGCTCTCGACAAGGCCTCTGCAGTCATCCGAAAATGACAGTTCGGGTTCCGGCAAAGATCGAGGTCGATTTTTTGAAAGGTAGCGCTCCATGCGCGGCCGTTCGTTCCGCTGGCGCAGCCGGGCGATCTCCGAAGCGAAGCTCTAGCTCCAACTGGCTCTATTGGTAAGCATGGCTATCCAAGAGACTACAAGGTTAATGATGGCGTTATAGAGTACAATGCTGACAACGCCCGCTTCATGAACAACAGCAGTCAGCCAAACACATATCAACACCATCATCGCCGACTTCTAACGGCGCGTCACGTACAACCTGATGAAGAACTGGCTTACGACTGCTTTTCGGTCCGACGCGTGACCTATCGCGGAATAAAGAACCATCCGTGAATGTTGTGCCCAACGAGCTAGGCGGCAGTGGATTCAGTTCGCGGTCTGACGACTTGAATCGTCTGCGAAATTTACGGGAAGAGCTTCGGCAACTAATTGCGGCCGTGGACCGACCCAGCTTTTCTTTTGCGGCTGCCTCCTTGAGCCTGGAGATTATTGCGAGCGCAGCGCTGTTCGACATCCCTAGCGTGCAGAGTGCGGTGACCCCAAGGCCAGGAATGTGCTTACCATGACGCATAGCCGCGACGTGGATTCCACAACATTTGTAGAGCCTAACGTAGGCAAGATCTCCGCGGGAGTATGCCCGATATCGCATTTACTACACAATCTGATGATGCTCGATCAATTCCCAACCGCAACTGACATGCTGCAGGGACTGAGTCTGATAGCATCTTAGCATACGCTGATTATGCCGCGTGACTTCAGAGTCGCAGATGTGCTGTTCACAAAGGGCACTTGATAACGATCGCTTGTGACTCGATCTTTGCCCCTCGATCTACTTTCGCGCGCAGCGCAGAGAAGATCATTTCCCATCCAGGCGCGCCCCTGAGATCCGTTTGGGCCATGAGATCAGCCACTAAAGAGTGATCGAGCTCGGCCCGCGCTCCATCCGACCTTGCCGTCGTTCAGTACGCGATCGAGGACGCAACGAAGGCGACGAAAGCCGTAAGACAACGGGGCGCCGCAAAAGCGGTCCGGGCACGACTCCTAGCCTTACTCGCGGCACTCACGCTCCCAAAGACTAAGACGAGCTGTACTCGCAACGACCGGCTGCTTGCCGTCACCGCAGCTGGCGCGGAGACAAGAACACTGCACTTTAGAGTACGCTGTTTCATCAAGATCGGAACGGGTCCGCGCACACTTCAATGAACAAATATAAACGTCCCACATGCGCGTGCCTTCTACGCTCGATACGCAATGTAGGATTATCGACGCTCAATTGTCCGCGTTCAAACCACCATAAGGAAGTTGACGCGACACACTCTTAGAAAACGCGCGCAGAAGATACGAATTAGTCCGGCACGCGGCTTGCTTCGTTCGGGACTTCATCACCAATCGTAGTGCGGTGATCTTCGGAGCAGCCCCGGCGCGTCATTACGTGTCTGGTCGCTCCGATGATTTGCCGTGCGGCGATACTTAGCGAGCGGGACCGCGTCTCGGGAAAGTGCAGGGCAATCATTATGCGATCAAGAGTTCTCTTTTTGGGTGCTACGACGGCGGCGCTCGTCACAACGGGTACAGCTATGGCGAACCGCGAGCGACAAGTACTGCCACCGGCGGTGTGGAACTGGTCTGGAGGCTACATTGGCGGGCACGGCGGCGGCGGGTACGGCCGAACCTCCTTTAGCAATCCCTTTGGCCCGTCAATCTATGGCGACGTTATCGATGTTCCATTGTTTGTCGCAGGTGGCCAGATCGGCTACAATTGGCAGAATAGCAGTTGGGTGTTCGGCCTCGAACTGGATGCCAGCGTAGCTGCCGCCAATGGCTCAAACACTTGCCTAGCCGCCTCCCACTGGATTGTAAGCGCAAACTGCAACGCAGGTCCCAACCTCTTTGCGACCGGGACCGGCCACATCGGCTACGCCTTCGGCGCGCTCGGGAGGACGCTTGCCTATCTCAAGGCGGGCGTCGCCTGGCAAAACAATCGGGGCGACGTCGTCAACAACGCGGAACCGGAGGACCAGCCACAGGAGGAAACCCATTTTGACTATGGCCGAGTTGGTGGCGTCATCGGGCTCGGTCTTTCGCAAGCCCTTACGCCTGCATGGTCGGTGAATGTCGAGTACGACTATTTGCATTTTGCCGGACCGAGTGTCGCCACCGCTTCGACGGCGCAATTATCTCCGCCTACAATTCTGCCGGCGAACACAACTAGCCTGTCCAGCAACTATCACATCGGAAGAGTTGGTCTGAACTACCACTTTGGCGTGGACCCAGGGGCCGCACCAAGGTCCGATGCGCCGTATGCGGAGTCAGCGCGCAGCGTACCACCCATTCCTTACGCGCCCGGTTGGTCCTTCGAAGGCGGCTCGCGGCTCTGGCTGAGCCGGGGACGATTCCAGTGGGACCACAGCGCAATTTTTAATAACGATGTCCCAGACCCCAGCATACTCGTATCGCGGCTCACTTATCACGGACTGGACGGGCTTTCGGGGGAGGTATTCGGCCGCGTCGACAGTCCCTGGGGAGTGTTCCTGAAGGGGAACGTTGGCATCGGAAGCTTCAACAAAGGGAAGATGAACGACGAGGATTGGGGGGTCCTGAACGAATTATACCCGTACCAAACTACACTTTCAGGTCAGTCAAATGGAAGGTTCGCATATTACACGGCGGACGCCGGTTACGATTTCCTGCGCAGCGCGAACTACAAGGTCGGTGCATTTATAGGCTGGGCCTATTACAGCCAGAGCTCAGACTCCATTGGTTGCGTTCGGATCGCCCCTCGGGATGAAGCATGTCTGAAGCCGGGCGAGGCTAGAATCATCGGTGCGGAGGATACACAATGGAATGCGCCTCGAATCGGCTTGAGCGCCGAAACTATGCTGACCAAGCGCTGGCGCCTGAATGCTGATATCGCTTACCTGCCCTGGACCGATTTCAAAGGCCGCGACTATCATCTCTTGCGAGATGAGACCACCTTTTCTGAACAATACGGCAATGGTGGCGGCGGAGTCCAAATTGAAGGCCTTCTGTCGTACTTTGTCACCAAGAATATCAGTCTAGGCGTTGGAGGCCGCTATTGGGCCATGTGGACAAACAAGGATGCCAAAGGCAGGCACTGCGAACCCGGCTGCGATCGGTGGCCGCCAACATTTGCGAAGTACAGCATGGAACGGTGGGGCACGTTCTTTCAGGCCTCTTACAAGTTCAATTAAGGACCTCACTAACGAGGCTCCAAACTTCAGATTGTTAGATGCCGTTCTGAAGTTTTCTGATGACCAGTCCTCGGCGCGCAACTGAAGCCGAGGATTGGTACGTTGCGATTGACGCTATACACCCGGTTGTTACGATTGCATATCACCCGCCTTGGACAAGGCGAGCCCAACTCTCGCCCCCGAACCAAAGCTCGTCCACCAAAAAGCTCGTTGCACTAATAACAGCTCGATCTCTTGGCTCGGACGGAGCTCGCATCAAAGCCGATTGAGCACCCCATTGCAACCGAGCTGGGATGCGCTCGATGCACGATTTCTAAATTCCGCAGCGCGATCTTTCCTGGGCAACCGAGACCGCGGCGAGCCCCAACATCGCGTCGCCGGTGACTCCGAAGTGGAGACGATAGAGCCACCAGATTGCGCAGCACCGGTCGAGATCGTACATGGCGAGCGCGCGCCTTGTTGCTGCGACCATCCGCGTCATCGGCTTCATTCCGCGTGTCATCTGGAAACCTCGACGTCTCGGGGCCAGCACTCTCCATTTGATGACTCTCAGGGCGGTGATGGCTCGCTGTCCGGCGCGTGCACCTGCAATGGATTGGGAGCTGAGATTGATGTTCGCCATGGCGTTCTTTTCCGCGTTTCGAAGCTGTTTGCGCAAAATCTATGTGCATGCGCTCTTTGCCGTGATCCTACTGCGAAGGTACTGCTTGCCAACGCCCAGATCTGGTAGCCAAATGGCCGGACTCCCGACCGATAAATACGCTCACGCGATCCCACCGCTACGCGAAGCCACTTGCGACAGTGGTTGCGGCTACACGACCTTTGCTGCCAGCTCCTTGAGAATACCTCGCCCGTCTGCCAAGGCTATCTAGGCTCGCATCGGCGGGGCCTACGTCGTTTTCCGAGTACCCCCTCCAGGTCACCGGTTTCGCTACCCAACTTGCGCGGACCCAGCCGACTTCGAGCGCTGGCTTGCGGCCGAGCCCGGTTTGACCGCGCATGCAATCCTCAGTCGCCTCGCGAAGCAACGCCCCGAACAGATCCGCCTGCACCACACCATCCTGCAGAGTTTGTTGGGATCGCTCAGGCAAAGCAGCCGAGACGATCATCCGGCACGGCTAAAGCTGCGGCGCTGGCCGCGTGTGTTGGGCATTCCGCCACTCCAGTAACTTCCGATCCTGCGCGGCATGGTGCAATCCCGGACTGACGTTAGCCGGACCTACATCGATCAAGCGAAACTAACATCCCCAGATGAGGCAATACCGGGGCAATATGGCGGGGTGGGATTGACAGGCCGCCGCCACGAGACGAAACGGCCAGGATGACCGTTCATCTCGTGGGCTGCCAGTGGGCCCGAGGATGCGTACCCACTGGCGGCGCGAATAATCCACTATGGGGCGAATGTCTCTCCAGCTAAGGACAACCGAAGTGATCGCAGTCCTCCAGCCCCGCGCGATCGGTTCACCGCCCGGTTGTCTCCCGTGTAAGCCTAACGAACCCTCCTTCGGCTAATTCGGCTTTGTAGGCCCGTCCGTTAAGTAGGATTGTGGTGGAGTTATCTGCGGTCGGCATAAAACCCTCTTGGCGCAGCTTGTCCATTAGGGCAGGTGTCGCCCATTGCCGTGGTAGCGGCGTTCCAAAACGCCGGTTCTCCGTGAAGAAGGCTCCGAAGTCCGGTACCCCCGCCCGGCCGGCCCCAACCACTTGGTCCTCCGCAGGGTTAAGAACAAGGCGAACACGATTGGACTCATCCAAACCGGCCGTGTAGCGGTGACCTAGGATTTCATAAGTCATCGTCCGCTGGTCCGCGTCCGGCAAGAGACCGTGGTGGAATAGCCTATCAACCATCGCGTCAGGGGCGATTTGCGAACCGTGTGAAAACCTCTGTGGAACGGCGAATGAGACATCTACCGCTTCCTCAGGTGCGGCAGATGATGATGGTCCAGCTTCATTCATGACCTGACTGAACAAATCATGATCTTCCTGTGTCCAGACGTGTGCCGTCGGCGATTCTGGTGAATGGGCATTATCGATCGGGTTCGGATCCATAAAGCTCTCCTTCCTGTTATGAGAACAAAGGCCTCTTGAAGATCTCCCCCAGGGAATGAGCTGAGTTCGTCACGAATTCAGAGATGGGTGGCTTCGTCATCGAGAGGCCAAGTTCGGATGTTAAAGAGGCTGGCTTTCGAGAAGCTGACAAAGGTCGAAGAAGGAGATAAATCTGCGGCCGCATCTGCCACGGCAGACGCGATCATCTCCGAGCCAAGTCTCATTCCGCTTGGGCTCGCAACCGGGGCGCGGGTCTGCGTCGTGCATTGCGCACTTCGTCGTAAAGATGGTTAGGAGGTCCAGTGATGCGGACCGCAGCCAGACCCAGTCTTGCACTGAACATACCTAGTTCGCCCGCTGCCCGCGAACCAGTCGTTCTGGCTGCCGCTTCGCGCCCATGCTCGGGGCCGCTAACCAGAATGGCTCCGATAGCCGCGGCCAGCTCGAGAACAGACGAGAGCGGGACCCACGTGAGATTCCGGTAAGCGCGGAGTGACGTGTTCACCTGATGGAATGAAGAACGAAGTCGCCCAGACGCAAAGCAGCCGACAATCATCACGCGTACGGGCCGAAGGTGCGGCGGTGCGGATGATACCGGGACTGCGCCTGCCGCTGCTGGGATGGGCATTCCGCGAGGTCCCCGCCTCCGATCCTTCGCACCCACGATGCAACCTAGGCCTGGCAGGCCGGAGCTACATCGGTCAAGCGGAAGATACATGTTCAGGCCAGGCAATACGACACGCCAACTATGCCGCGGCTTCTATTGACGCTCTGCGTCAGGCAGATGGCGTTCGTGTCAGGGTGTTGAAAAGAAAATTAGCTCGTGTCCTGAATACGGAAACTCGTCGCAATTCGTAGCACGCGGTAGCGACGTTGCCGCCGAAATGTCCGCTTCCCTAAGCGTCCGTTAGCGAGGAAACGTAGGTCGCATTCGTGCTCGCCCGTCCGGGCACACGATTAGTCCTCTTACTCTGGCGTCACTAACAGCTGTCTAAGTGGTTGACCAAGATGTACAACCCTGAATTTTTGGCAACGCTCACGGAGCGACTTGGGATCGGGATCTTGGCGTCGGGGCCGAATAGCCGGGGCCTCTCGGGTGACGCCCTCGCGCAGGAGATAGCCAAGATGCGCGGGTGAGCGGCGCCGAATGCAGCTTATGACGGACGACGCGGGCCGTGATGGTCGCCAGGCGCGAGCGTCCCGCGAGCAGGCGTTCGCCCTCCTCGCCGGCGATCCCGGCCGTGACGCAAAGGTGCAGCACCGATAGCTGAAGGATCTTGTCCGCCGCGCGACGACCCCCGCAGGCGCGCTGAGCGGCGGCAAGCGCCTTGGCCAGGAAGGGCGTTGCACGCTGACTTCTTCAGGAGCGAAGGCAACCTGCAATCGGCTGAAATGGCGCGAGACATCTCCAATCGTGTTCGGCGTCCGCCAATTTGTCGCAAACTCCCCACAGCAGCGCAATGTCTGCGGCGCCCGACAACTGCAGCAGACTTTCATATTTGTCGCACCGGCAAGGCCAGCGATCAGACAAGGATTAAGTGGGCCGCGAAAGGCGGGCATTTTTATTGCAGACGTTACCATGAGTTCGCCGTTACGCGCTTCAGCTTGCACGTGGACAGGCGGTCCCTGAGGACGAGCTCGGGCAAATGGAATGCAACTTTGCGCGTCTGGTCGAAATGTTCGGGCTAGCCATCGCGCTGCAGATTAGGTCAAGGGATGGCGAGGCAATCTACTCGAGAGAGGCCGGAGCCCCTCCTCGGTCCGGCAGACGGACGCTTGACACGCCGCGCGGTGTTGGGCGCAACCATCGGCAATATTCTCGAATTCTACGACTTCGGGACGTATAGCTTTTTCGCAATACAGATCGGTCAGGCTTTTTTCCCGGCAACCGACCAGTTCGCCAGCCTCATGCTGTCACTCGGAACCTTCGGCGCAGGTTTTGTGACCAGGCCGATCGGGGCCATCGTGCTCGGCTCGTATTCGGATCGAGCCGGTCGCCGCCCCGCGATGACCGCCAGCTTTGCCATGATGAGCGCTTCGGTCCTGTTATTGGCTCTCACGCCATCGTACGAGACAATAGGACTCGCCGCTCCGTCACTAGCTATCGTGGCACGCTTGCTGCAAGGCTTTGCTCTCGGAGGTGAGCTCGGTCCGACGACCGCCTATTTGATGGAAGCAGCCCCCACCGAAGCCCGGGGGCTTGCTGTCTCTTTTCAGCCCGCGAGCCAACAGCTAGCTGCGACGGCCGGAGCGTTGGTTGGAGAGATACTCTCGCTCACCATGACAAGCGAGGCGCTCAATGCGTACGGATGGCGCATCGCGCTGTTGCTCGGCGCCGCTACGTTGCCGTTTGGACTTTGGTTGCGGAGCGCCCTGCCCGAAACGCTGCACTGCCCCGAGGCGCCGGTTCGGGTCACCCAGCCTGTTGGGCGATCGCCTCCCGATCGCCGCATCATGAGCCTGGGATTCGTCATCTTGGCCGGCTGCACGATCACTACTTATGTTACCGGATATATGACCACTTACGCGTTGAACACCCTCCGCGTTTCCGCGCCTCTCGCCTTTGGTACTACGCTCATCAGCAACACGGTGGGGATTGCTGCAGCACTGCTGGGCGGCCTGCTCGCCGACCGCGTAGGCCGTCGACGTATCATGATATGGCCGCAGGTCGCTGCACTGCTCATGACGTATCCGGTATTCTTGTGGATTGCAGAGAGCCGCAGTGCCTTCGCACTTCTAGGAGGTCTCGGCGTCCTCACCCTGATCGGAACGATTTCGTATAGCGCTTTCTACGTGAGCATGGCCGAAGGTTTGCCCAGGCACATTCGTGGTGGCGCGTTCGCGACAATCTACGCTTTTGCGATAGCAATTTTTGGAGGCACAGCTCAACCGATCGTCACCTGGCTCATCCACCTTACCGGAAGTGCACTCGTGCCCGCCTGGTACATGCTTTTTGCGGGCGCAGCCGCGCTCTGTGCCATGTTTATGATGCCGGAAACGGCGCCACTCACTTCCGACCATAGACGGACGTCCGTAGCGCCACGACCGTTACCCTAGCCATACCCGAACAGCTAAGGATGACATCTATGATGTCCGAAATGCGAAACATCGAGCCGGGACGGCTATCGGAGCATAGCACGGAAGAACAATCTATCCTGAATTTGGAGCAGCTTTACATTGATCAGGGGCTCCTGTCCGAACCCAGCGTCGCCGTCTGAATAACTTGTGCCGTTTACGCAATCTTCGCCGATACGACAGTTACGGATTGGCGGACATCAAAGTGTAACGAAGGCGTCACTCTGGTCATCTAGAGAACAACAAGGCTCGGCTTGTACCATCTGCCAGCCCAACCGTACGGCATGAGGATGCGACCGCTGTCGGAGCAGCGGCCGCACGAGGCTCGATCCTCATTCTCTGCTTGACATGTCTCCGTTGTCAGTGCCGAACGCACGAGGGATCGGTCAAGCAGAAGAACAAATCACAGATACCATTTAACGGGTCATCCACGCACTCGGGATATGATGTATCGGCTACCGGAGCACTTGCCGCAACCGGCTGCGCGGCAACGTTTGCAGCAAAAGGAGGCACCACCGCCGTTGCAAGCGCGAGTGCGCTCGCGGTCACTAACACAGATTTTTTCATTCGAGACATCGCTTCCTTAGGTTAGCCCCAGCCGCTCTCGACGGTCTATATGACGACGCTCCAAATCGTAAAATTGATTTTCTCGATCAGATCTATCGACCGAACGGATGAGTTCGGGCATCACCGTATCGCTCTGTCTACTCGCTCGGCACCTGCAGACCCGCTTTATGATCGAACGCTCGACGTGCCTGCGTCCGTGCATTTCCGGGAGCACCCGACAAGAGAGTCTTGTTGAATCTGAGTCGTATCGTCCGGATCAGGCCACAGTCGGTTGCATGGTGTCGACACATGTGTCCGAACGCACTTGCGTCACAATTGGTCGCGTAATTGTTCGTCACCAAGAGAGAGGACCGCGAAAGCCGCTTACCAATTCTCTGGTTCGGCTGCGCTGCAGGCCACAAGGCAAGGCTTCGACGCAGTCGACCGCGGGGCATGTTAGGCACCGAGCACGACGACATTCCGGGCCAGAACGTGCCAGTGGCCGCGATATGCGTCGACGCAGGCCCTTTCCCGATCTTGTAAGACTAGTCAGGCGAGGAGCGAAGAGGCGAGGGTGACGATGAGCGCATTTCGGCTGAACTCATCTCAGCCATTAGCAGCAGGCATCTAGCAAAGCTGCAAGGGCTCTAGCGATGAGACTAGTCAGCTTCTCGACAGCTCAATGTCCTAGGTTGAAAACACCTCGAAGCAGACAACAAGGCTCGACCTTGATCAGCTCAATCTGGAAGAGGAGAAGCAGCCGATCCCCCTCAAGGTGGCGAGCCTTTCGAGGATTAGATCCGCGCGGGCATCTCGCCGTCTTTGGTGCGCCGAATCGACCAGCATGTTCGGCCCTCCAGGTTGGGCCGCGCTCCATGATTGCCCGCTTCTTCTTGGATATCCTCACAATGAAAGACCGGCTTTGTGGAAGCGGCGCTCCAGCGCATTTTCTTCATTTTGCCATAGGGGGCGACAACAATGAATACAGATCGGACGCAGCTTGACAGCGACGGCTTTTTCTCAGTTTTCGGCTCCGAAGCGTCCCAATCCGAGGCCTCAGAACCCGGCAGCCGACCTGCCATCCCGGCTCCGGTCCCTGATCATCGGCGAAAACTCACTGACAAGTCTGCCTGCCCTTCCGGCAACCCTTCGGGAACTCAGCGCTTACAGCAACCACCTAACCAGCTTGCCTGCGCTTCCAGCCGGGCTGCGGAGCCTGGTCGTCGATAATAATCAATTGACCAGTCTGCCTGCTCTTCCAACAACGCTTGAGGAGCTCTACGCTGCAAGCAACCACCTGACCAGCTTGCCCGATCTTCCAGCCGGGCTGCGGAGCCTGGTCGTCGATAATAATCAATTGACCATCCTGCCCGCTCTTCCAGCAACGGTTGAGGAGCTCCATGCTGCAGGCAACCAGCTGACCAGCTTGCCTGACCTTCCAGCCGTGCTTCAGAACCTGGACGCCGGTGACAATCAACTGGCCAATCTGCCCGCGCTTCCGTCAACGCTCCGGGATCTTGTCGCGCCAAGCAACCAGCTTACCAGCCTGCCCGATCTTCCAGCCAGCATTGAAAGCCTGGTTCTCGATTCCAATCAGCTGACCGAACTGCCTGAGCCGCTCCCGTCGGCGATCGAATTGTTAACGGCCAGCGACAATCAACTGGTCCGGCTGCCGGAACTCCCCGCTTCCCTCGAAGTACTTGATGTTAGCAATAATCGGCTGACGGACGTACCGGCGAGCCTTCTGCAGCTAGCCAGCGATGCGGCCCTCGATTTGACCGACAATCCGCTGCAGGAGGGGGTTCAGAGCAATCTACTGAGAGCAAGGAGTGCTGCGGACTATGCCGGCCCGCGAATCCTTTTCTCCTTGAGCGAAGACACAATGGAACCTACGCCCCGGCCGCTGCACGAGGTTGTCGCAAACTGGTTTGGGCAGGACCTAGCCATGATCGCAACATGGCAAAGCTTCGCCGACGAGCCTGGCGTGCGGGACTACGCTCGTTTCCTCGACCGGCTTGCCGGCACCGTGAACTACGGCAATAGCGAATTCCGGCAGGCCGTGGTCGAGGATCTGCGGCAGGCAGCGGCGAGGCCTCGACTGCGGGAGTTGTTTTTCCAGTTGGCCTCCGATGCATGCGCGAGCTGTCAGGATCGGATCACTTTGGCCTGGAACGGGATGCAGACTGCACGTCTGAACGCCGACATCGAGGACGGCCTGTACGACGATCGGCTCGCCGAGTTGCTCCAGCATGCGCGCGTCATGTTCCGGTTGGAGGCGCTAGACGGAATAGCGCGCCAGGAGGTCAATGTCCTTCGTCACTCCAGACCGGTCGACGAGACCGAAGTCTATCTCGCCTACCAGACCCAATTGCGCGATCCACTGGAGCTGCGACACGTCGCCCCCGACATGCGCTTTTTTTTCCGTCTCTGGCGTCACCCGCGACGACGTTGAGAGGGCCCTGGCAACGGTGCGGCAGCAGGAAACGATAGGTTTTGCGGACTATCTAGCGACGCGCTGGCAACCTTGGGAATCGGTGCTGAGGCGCATTGCCCCCGAAGAGCACGCAGCAATGGACGATCGGCTCATCGATGCGATGGGCGAGGAGTTTCAAATTCGGCTGAACCAACGGCTCGCCGAAGTGGGTCTTGCGGGCGATGCTGACGCCGAGCGGATAATCGGACCTCAAATCGTCAACGAGATCGCCCGCGAGATCAAAATCGAGGTGATGCACCGGGTGCTTAGGGCGCACGGCATCGAGCTGTAAGAGATCGGGCAGATCCGTCATACCGATTGCGGTCGTGAGCTCGTGGCCATCACTCAATTCCCCAAAGCTGATCGAGCGACCGAGCCTGCTCTTCCGCCGATGCCAACGTTGCTAAGCTCGTGGGCGACTGAAAAAGCAGGGAAATGACTGACCATACGCCGGTCTACTGAAATTGCCTCCGCGCCGCTCGGCGCCATTGCAGTTGAAACGAAGAAGCTCCGACTTACTCGAGCGCTCAATGAACAACGACAAGCCCCAGCATCTTTTGGGGGCCAAGGAGGCACGATGCTGGGGCCGTCGTAGCCTAATGCAAGAGCAGCAAATAGGCCGGGTTGTTGTGCGCCGCCCGATTTGATTCGTCAAAGCGGCCGGGACGCTCAGCTCCCGTACATCCAGACCATCCGCGGTCGGTTGAAGCTCGCCGGCAGAGTTTGCGCGCCAGTTCGCCGCGGGCAGGCAGGTGAAAGCACTGTGACATCCGGGCGTATCGCCGCCGGCATCAGGTATCTTTCCCGCCTGCAATCGTCAGCGGCCCAGCTTCTCGCCTGAGCGCCGAAGTTCGCCACCGCAGTATGGCAGCTTGCTTGTGCGACGACCGACCATCCTCCGGATCGCCAGCCGATAACCCTCCCGTAAGCAGTGTTCTCTCCCGGGCTCCATCCTTGTGTAAGCTGGACCCCGACGAGGCTCGGCGCAGCTCAGGCGATCCGCCGAGCCGGTCCGAAAGGCATGAACTCTGAGGCCGAACGGCTCACCGGCGCAAGACAACCAGCTCACTAGATCCCCAGTCGAGCCATCTGAGCTGAAGCGTGCTCGGGGTCGGGAAGGGGCTGCCACGGCTGGCCAGCGGCGGTGCTCAACAAGGACCTACAGAACGCAGGAGTGAGCTTGCCGCGGTGGATCACGACGTTCTCGTGCCCCTCGGCGGCTCGAGCGTTCTGCCAGTGCTGATTGTAGCCGCGCTGCTCGTCAGACTTCACGTGGCAAGCGGCGAATTCGCGATCGCCCAGCGTTGCCAATTGCCAGACATGTACCGGCCGCTTGGTATGGATGTGTACCCACATCGGCCTTGGCGTCGCGCCATTGCTCAGCGCCATGGGCTGTAGCTTGATTTCGAACAGCGTCCCTGGCTCTCCCTTCAAGGCGCGAGGTGGATCCACTGACGCCAGTTCCCCCGCTGCCCGTAACTGTGCAAGGCATTTCTGCGATGGAAACGCATAGATCTTCATGCAATCGCTCGTGATTGCTGCCTTTCGCGCGCTCAATGACTTTGCCTGCCCCTGAACCTCGGACCCCATCCTTTGAAGCCGGACTATCTTTTCGTGCACTTCGGGCACCTGCGCAGCCGTGAGCAGGCCCCGTCGGCGAGGCTCCTCCAGCGCGACTACACAGGCCTCAATCTCGGAGGACTGCGTCTGCAAGCGCTTGATCACGCGATTCAGGACATGTTCGGCGTCCTCGGGCTTCATCTGGCGCGCTTGCGAGACGGCACTTTGCTGTGCCCGCAGATCGAACTGCAGCAGCTCGTCCAATCGCTCAAGTAATCCCGGCAGTGCTTTCCTGGAGGGCGGAGCCTGCCACATCTGGAGGTGATCGGTCGCAGCGGATGACGCAGCTGCCTCCTCCGGCGTGGCGAGTTTCTTCGTACCGAGATCCGAGAGCACGATGACCTTGCCCGTCGCGGCCCCGGCGGCATCGGGCCTGGCGAGTTGCGGCGCGGGCGGGCTGGCCGTCGAACTCCCCTCGCCCGCGGCTGCTCCGCGCCTTGCTTTGCCCTTTCTGCGTACTGGAGTGCCTTCACCCACCAGCGCAGTGTTTTCTGGCAGCGCAGCCCAAGCCGGCGGTTCAATCGTCACTTCCGCCTTTGGCTGCAATGCCAGCAGCCGCATGACATCGTTCGCCGTCACCCACGCACCGTCAACGATCTCGCCAAGCAACTGCAAAGGAAGGTCAGCTTCCGTTCCAGCCTCCCTCAGGGGCTCAAGCATGCCCCTCAGTTGGGATGCAAATTCCGAAAGCCGCTCCATCACTCCTTCCAGAACGGCGCGGTGCTCGGCGTCGAGCACCGCTCCCCCGCGAACGGCGTCGCCCGTCGAAATAAATGCCGGAAAAACATCGTCAACAAAGGTCCCGAGCAGACGCACCCGCCCCCTCTCGTCCATGAGGGCGGCTCGCACGTCAGGTGCTAACGTGCTCGCTCGCGACTCAATCAGGAGCTGCGCGAGAGCGATCCGCGATTGCAGATACATGCATCTGGTATTGAGCGCCCAGCCCGTATTGAGCCTGAGTTGGGCCTCTTCGGCCTTGCGCATCTCGGGCGTGCTGCTTGGCAAGTGGGCAGTAGCCGCACAGACTGACTGCATCCGCTCGAAGCGCAACGCCTTCTTACCCCACCAGTCCATGCAGGCAGAAAACTGGTTCGCGACGCCCGCAACGACGCGGCTCAACTGGTCGGGCGGAGCGGTGTCTTTGACCTTGTCGAGCAGGGCTTCTGCTTGCTTTCTCTTGTTCTCAAGTGGGTAAAGAATCCGGGTGGCCACTTCGTTACATTGGTTGCCCGCATCCAGCGTGTCGTCGCGGAGCCGGCGAGCCTGATCGTCGGGCAGGATACGACGCGCCAAATTGGCAGGCAGATTCGCGTAATACTCCAGAACTGTCGAGCCTGCTTCGACCACTCGATCGATCAGCTCTTGCGCCTGTTCCAAGTTGCAGCGTTGCGTGGCCGCTCGACGGCAAGTTTCAAACTTCTCAAGCAGGCTGTCCAAATTTCGCTTTGCTGCCTTGATCTCATTGCGCGTTGGCGCCGCCACATCTGAAGCCGCAGTTCTGTCTTGAGGCCCAGAGCGCATCCGCTCCAGGACGGCATCGAAGGATTGACCGCGTTCCCCAGGGAAGAGACCAGGCCCCAGGCTCGAACGGCTCAATTCCCCGGCGCTGTCCGCTCCCGCCGCCTCACCCTGTGATGGATCAGCTCGGCCAATACCTTTCATACTTCATCTCCGAATAGTCGAGAGTGCGCAGCCTATCTGGATAGGCCGTCTAGCTGACGACTAGCTGACCAAGAGCATTCATCGGGATGCACAAGAAGTAAGATCTCGCCTTGAGTTCCACTTCAATCGCAGCTTGGTCGTGTTGCTGAACTAGCGCATCAGTGCCGGTGTGATCAGCTGAGACGTGACCGGCGCCCCGACCTGTCCTACCCACGGGATAGTCCCAGCCCGAACGCCTTGGCTCTGTGCACGCGAGCTGGGCCAAGTCATCCCAAACGCTATAGAGCAGCCAGGAGGGCGCTCGCCTCCTGAAGGCCGATTTTTGGCCAAGCAGAAATGGCGAGCGTATGTCGATCGGCAGACCTGCGCTCGCAACACGCATCCCGCTATCCAGTAAACAGACTTCGACCGAAGAGCTTACCAAGTCACCAGCCATACACGGGTGTGGCGAGACGCCGGTGGCGATCAGCAACAACATTTTGCCCGTTCGAACTGAGCAGAATCAACGTTGCGCAACTCCCCTCAAACTATATCTCGCCAGAGCCGGGCCGCCGCCCAGGCCGGCTAAATCACACTCATAGGAAGGTGGCAGCAAGCGTACCGAGCAACCGAGCGTCACCCCGATCAGCGGATTGGGTGTCCGCACCTCTGCTCCGCTACCAGAATAGCTCCCACTATTTCGCAGCAATGATCTTCTTCAGATGCATGTGGCGAAGCGCTTATCTGAATATGAGGTAGATGCCCCGAAGGGTATCAGGAGAAACTTCGGCCACAGGAATTGCCAAATTACTGCCGGTCTTCCCAGGGACCTTGAGGTAATCAACTCGGGGAATATCCAAATCCCTTCTCTAAGGAGGCTCGCTGCAACCCGCTACAATCTTCAGCATCAATTCATCGGTGCACCCGAGAGCCTGCTTGGCAGGTACAAGCCGGCTATCGAGGGGCGGTGAACATCGGCGTGTTGCACCCCAACCTCGGCGGTGCGCTAGGCCACGACCTCTATTCTCCCTGCACCATTGCTGATCTGACCGCCACGGGCTTGCGCTATTGGGCGCTCGGCCATGTACACATGAGTTCGGCCGTCGAAGGGGCGTGGGCCATTGTCATGCCGGGCACGCCGCAGGGCCGGGACATCAGCGAGGCTGGCCCGAAATCCGTGACGCTTGTGACCATCGAGGACGATCGCTCGATTCACATCGAAGAGCGCACCACCAGCATCTCGCAGTTCGAGCGCGTTCTGGTGGATGCGGACGGAATAAAAGACTGGCGCGAGCTAGTGTCTGCCATATCGCGTGCCTTAGAAAGGAAGCGCAGCGGGGTTAGTTCAGATCATCTCGTCGCGCGCGTTAGGATAGAGGGAGTAACTCTGTTCGCTTGGCGGATTCGCCGGGACACGGATCTGCTGAAGGCGGAGGCGGACGACAGGGCCTCGGTCATCGGGACCTGCTGGGTTGAGAAGCTGGAGATCCTCTGCCGTCCGACCGAGCGGTCGGAGGGAGCCATCCGAGGACCCGCTTTTCGAGCTCCACCGCGTGATCGAGGAGGACATACTCGCCTCCGACGCCTTTCAGAACGAGCTCGTTGGCATGGCTGAGGAGATAAGAGCGCAGCTCCCCCCGGAAATCCGCGACACCTTAGGGGTTGACGAGGTGTCGTTTCGGGAGGCGCTCACGCGCATGGGGCCTGACGGAGCGGAAAGCGTGATGGCGCGCCTTCAGCCTGCCGGACAGGGTGGCTAAGACATGCGCCTGCGCAGCCTCGACCTTACCCGGTACGGGAAATTCACCGACCACAGTACGATTTCGGCGAGCGGCCCACCGATCAGCCTGACCTACATGTCATCTACGAACCGAACGAGGCTGGCAAATCGACCGCCTTTACTGCGTCTCTCGATTTGTTGTTCGGAATTGCGACGCAGAGTCCGTTCGCTTTTTTCCATCCCTTTTCCACCATGCGGATTGGCGGAACACTGGAGTTCGGTGCCGAAAAGCGGGACTTCGCGCGCATCAAACTTCCGCACAACAGCCTGCTTGACGCCGATGATCGCCCTATCCCGGAAAGCGCAATTCGCGGCGACTCAGGGGCATCGACCGTGACGCTATCGCACCATGTTCTCGCTCGACGACGAGACGCTCGAGAAGGGTGGCGAAAGCATTCTAGCAAGTAAGGGCGATCTCGGACAATTGCTGTTTTCTGCGAGCGCAGGCATTGCTCATCTCAGCCAAAGGCCCATCGATCTCAGGAGCGAGGCAGATAGCTTCTACAGATTGCGGGCACGCAGCGGCGCGCTCGTGGACCTCAAGACGCGGCTCGTGGAGCTGAAGGCAGAGCGGGAGAAATTCGACCCTCCGGCGTCGGATCACGGGCGGCTCGTTGAAACTAGGGATCGGTCCAAGGCGCATTATGATGAGGCCGTCTCCGAACGCACCCGCACTCGTGACGCATTGACGAGATCCAGCGCCATCTCGTCGCAATGCCACGGCTTGTGGCACTGCGCGGCATCCGCGAGCGCCTCGCTCCGCTTGCGGATGTACCCGAGGCCCCACCTGGCTGGACGAGTGAGGTGCCCGGTGGCAGAGGGAGGAGATCGAGCTCGGCGTCCAAATGGAGACGACGAAGTCGGCCGGCTTGCTGAAGAGATCGCGTCGATCGTGGTGAACGAGGCCGCCCTGCGGCTCGCCGAACGCATGGAACGGCTCGCTGAACTGCGAGCACGCCATGTGACTGCGGAAAGGATGTTCCCGAGAGGCGGCTGCAACTTCGTGAGGTCGACCGCGCCATTTCGGTAATCCTGCAAGGGTCTTTTCAAGGGTTAATTTGCCAACGGCCGCAACCGCTATCGCGCCGCCGTCGAGACCGGCACCGATTGCCCGACGCGCAACTATTACGGTAACAATCTGCTGGGATACCTCATCAGCCTAAACTTGGAGCGTTGAGACCTCGCCGAGAGGCCGCGCGCGATGTGTGCGGCGCGGGCAGTCTAACAGTTCAGGCAGCGACAGGGGGCGGCCGCGCAAACCAAGGGGGCGGTGGCACGGCGAGGAGAAAAATCAGGCGCCTCCACGCGGATACGTCCCTGTCTTATGGTGATCGCGCCGAAATGGTCGCGCAGCTTCAGGCAGGCGCAACCATCACCGCCTTTCCAACTCCGAGTCGCGACTCGTGACAGCTTCTTCGTCAGCTTACCGACAGGTAAATGCTTCAGAGGTTACAACGTATCGTACGTGGACTGGGTCTACTCAGTCCTGGCAAGGGAGTATGGAATGCATCCTTTTGAGGCAGGACAGATCTGCGCGGTCGAGGATGCCAAGCGAGAATTAAGTGCCGAGGTCCGCAAGGAAATTGCCCGCGAGATCAAGGGCGCTCTAACGGATAGGATACTCAATGATTACGGCCTCAGGCTGTGAAGCAGCCTTTGACTGAAGGAGGCTATTAATTCGCATGAGACTTAGCGATGTACATCAGACTGCGGAGCGCCGGCTTAGAGACCGGCGCATTGCTCAGGTGAGCGGCTAGAATTAGTGCAAGTAGCGGTGAGAGTGGAGCTCTCTTCCCCGATGCCGCAACTGCGCGAAAACCGCCGGAATGCAAGGATTCCAAAAGGCCGGGGTCAATTTCGTAACCACCGCCGTTCACCACCGATAGGCGCGCAACGCGCGGTAAGCATCAGAACAGCCAGGCAGCCATGGTAAAACCGTTCCCGTCGAAGACTCACATCGGCAATCATATGCTGCATCCGGAAACCCTGATGCTGACCTATGGCTATGATCCGCAATTGTCGGAGGGCGCCATCAAGCCGCCGGTGTTCCTGACCTCCACCTTTGTGTTCAAGACTGCCGAGGACGGGCAGGATTTCTTCGACTACGTGGCCGGCCGGCGCGAGCCGCCGGAAGGCATGGGCGCGGGCCTGGTCTATTCGCGCTTCAATCATCCCAACAGCGAGATCGTCGAGGACAGGCTCGCGATCTACGAGCGCACGGAGAGTTGCGCGCTGTTCTCGTCCGGCATGGCGGCCATCGCAACCACGATCCTGGCCTTCGTTCGCCCCGGCGATGTCATCCTGCACTCGCAGCCGCTCTATGGCGGGACGGAGACCCTGCTGACGAACACGCTCGCGCGTCTGTCGATCGGCGCCGTCGGCTTTGCCGACGGCATTGACGAGACGGCGGTCAAGCAGGCCTCGGAAGAGGCGACGCGCAAGGGGCGGGTGTCGATGATCCTGATCGAGACGCCGGCGAATCCGACCAACGGCCTCGTCGACATCGCCATGATTCGCCGCCTTGCCGATGCCATCGGCAAGGCGCAGGGACACACGCCGATCATCGCCTGCGACAACACGCTGCTCGGGCCGGTGTTTCAGCGGCCGATCGAGCATGGCGCGGATGTTTCGCTGTATTCGCTGACGAAATATGTCGGCGGCCATTCCGACCTGATCGCGGGCGCCGCGCTCGGATCGAAAGCGATCATGAAGGGCATCAAAGCGCTGCGCGGCGCGATCGGCACCCAGCTCGATCCGCATTCCTGCTGGATGATCAACCGCTCGCTCGAGACGCTCAGCCTGCGGATGGAGAAGGCCGATGCGAATGCGCGGCTCGTGGCGGACTTCCTGCGCGACCACCCGAAGGTCGCCAAGGTGCACTACCTCGGTCATCACGAGCAGGGCTCGCTCTCGGGCCGCGTGTTCGCGCGGCAATGCCTCGGCGCGGGATCGACTTTCTCGTTCGACATCGTCGGCGGCAAGGAGGCGGCGGTGAAATTCCTCAACGCGCTGCAGATTCTCAAGCTGGCGGTGAGCCTTGGCGGCACGGAGTCGCTCGCGAGCCTGCCGGCGACGATGACCCATTCCGGCGTTCCCGCCGACATCCGCCAAAAAATCGGCGTGCTCGATTCCACGATCCGGCTCTCGATCGGCATCGAGAACCCGTCGGACCTGATCGCCGATCTCGCGCAGGCGCTGAACGCGGCTTGAGCGCGGGAATCAACGCGGATTTGACGCGCGGCACGCTGACATGATCGCCGCCCCGACCTCATTGCTCTGCGCGCACGAGAGCTGCCGCACGAGGCAGACGTAATAGCCCTTGCTCGATGCGTTCAGCAGGAAATCGCCAGCAGGCCGTCAATCTCACTCGACCTCGAGCCATTCGGAGACGGCGCGACCCGTGCGCCAGTTACAATGCACAAAAGATATGAACGAAGGTAGCGCCCAAAATCGTCTCGTTGGATACGCCCGTGTCAGCACCACAGGGCAGACCCTCGACGGCCAGCTGGCCCAGTTGAAGGCAGCGGGGTGCGATCCGATTTTCAAGGATACAGCCGGTGGCGCCCACGTCGATCGCAAAGAGCTGCAGCGCATGCTTGCCAAGTTGGAGCCTGGCGACGCGGTGACGGTCACTCGCATCGACCGCTTGGTGCGGTCTCTCTTCGATCTGTTTGCAATTGTTCAGCGCATCAACGATAGCGGCGCCGTGTTCCCCTCTATCGCGGAGCCTTAGGCCGATACAGGCACCAGCACCGGCCGCATGATGCTGGCCGTCATGGCGGGCATGGCGGACGCGGAGCGCGACCTGATCCGCACCCGAACGGCGGAAGGCAGAGCCAGGGCGACCGCCCGAGGCCAGCACATGGGCCGCCCGCCGAAGCTCACGCCGGAACAGAAGCGCGAGGCCTTGGTCCGCCGAGAAGCTGGCGAGGCCCTGGCCGAGATCGGCCGCAGCTACAACGTCAACCGGTGACCACCACGAGGCTCAAACCATGACCGGCTTCGAAATTGCTGGCGCGGTTCTTAAGCCGGTCTACTAAATGTTTCAGATCGTTCGCGGCCTTTTAACCGGCAGGAAGGATGCCGGCGTCCACGGTTCCGGCTATCCAAGTCAACCCGGAGACGCGGCATCGGAGTTGCTGTTCAGGCCTTTTCGGCATCTCAGGCGTTTGCAAGTCGAGACGTGCGCCTGACATGTCGCTTCTCACGGGGACTTCAAGCGTCTGCTCGGTCGATGAGTAGCCTATTGCAAATGCTTCGCGTTGATCGAGCCATCTGCACAGCTTGAACAAGATAGTTCAGATCAATCCACCCCGACCGCGCACCGGCGGCCGGGGACTGGCGCGACCAGGGCCTTACGCTTCAATCCGCACGGGGAGAGCCGAATAGCCGTGCACAAAGTTAGATGCGATTCGCTCGGGTTCGCCGACGATCACGATCTCCAGTCTCGCATCCAAAATCTCTTCCCAGAGGACTCTCAACTGCAGTTCCGCAAGATGTCGACCAAGACAGCGATGGATTCCGAATCCGAACGAGAGGTGCTGCCGTACATTCTTCCGGTCGATCACGAAACTGTTGGCGTTCTCAATGATCTCTTCGTCTCTGTTGCCGGAGATGTACCACATGACGACCTTGTCGCCTTTCCGGATCTGTTTTCCGCCTACGATGCTGTCGACCGCGGCAGTGCGGCGCATATGCGCGATCGGTGTCTGGTATCGGATAATCTCGGACACGGCGCTCGAGACCAGCTTGGGATTGTCGGCTAGTTTTTGCAGTTCGGAGGGGTACTGGCTCATGAACAGGAGGCCACCGGTAATCGAGTTGCGCGTGGTATCATTTCCCCCAACGATCAACAGAATCAGATTCCCGAGAAACTCACTCGGCTTCATATGGCGTGTGGCGGGCGAATGCGCCATCAAGGAAATCAGGTCGAGGCGCGGCTCGGCATTAATGCGCTCGTTCCAAAGCCCTGTGAAATATTCCAGACATTCTGATAAGATTGTGCTTCGCTGGTCCCAGCTGTCGATCGCATGGCCTGCTTTTGGAGTCGTAACAGCTACGTCTGACCAATAGGTCAGTAGTCGCCGATCCTCAAATGGAAAGTCGAAGAGCGTAGCGAGCATTTGCGTCGTCAACTCTATCGAGACCATGTCTACCCAATTGAAGGCTTCATTGCGCGGCAAGCCATCGAGAATCGCCCTGACCCGAGAGCGTATCAAGGTTTCGAGCTTCGTCAGGCTTTCCGGTCCGACGATCGGGCTCACGGTATTGCGCTGCTCGGTGTGCTTGGGAGGCCCCATCTTGATGAAACTCTGGGTCCAGTGCTTATCAGGCACGTCGACAATAGTGACACCTTGCTCTGATGAGAATGCTTTGTGGTTTGTGTCTACCGCTACGATGTCCCGATACTTCGTCACGGACCAATATGGACCATGAGGGCTGTCTTTGCAGTAGTGAACGGGATCGTCTCTTCGCAGCCGGTCAAAGAAACCCCATATGCTGTCGTCTTGAAAGCGCCTGCCTTCGCTTACATCCAACTCGCTCAGCGGGATAATGTCATCTGCTTCATGATCTTCTGATCGCCTGCTCATGATCATCTCCGCAGATTTTGCTCCCGCGAGGTTACAGATCTAGGGTCACGATTCACCGTTTCGAGCTGCCGTGAGCGCTTGGCTGCGACGGGCCGCCCGACCAGACTATCTCAAAGCGCGGCTGGCCTAGCCCTACCATGTCGGGCAGTAAGGATCGCATTGACTTTCCGACCCGATCTACTCAATCAGTGAGAGCTGTCACCACGAGTTGGACGAGGGCTGCGCGGAAGCCAACATCCAATCGAATACACACTCCCAAGCTAGCCAGCCTTTTGCGACCTCTCACTGTCGTTTCGAGCCCAGGGAGACCGATTGAGGCGGCTCGGCGGTCTGCCGCCCATCTGGTGATCTTGGCCGAGGCACCCCAATGCAGCGAAGCTGGAGGCGGCAATCTTTCCATCGCTTGGATAGTAGTTCCCGAATTGGGGTGTCCTGTGGGGTAACCTGAGAAAGAGGGGGGTGCGAGGAGGCTCTGAAATGCGGACGCGAGCAGGTGCAGGTAAGGTCCGCAGGTCTGCAAGTTGAGCGCCGGTGAGGCTTCAAACCTGATGCGGTGTCCGGCCTCTGGAAGGCTCGGACACTGTAAAATGGAGGCTGAAGCCTTGCACCGAAACGCTGCAGAAACCGTTTCGGTCGGGGAACGCGGGAGGCGGGGCAAATCGGAGCAACCGCGCAGGACGGAGCGCCGTCCCGACTAGTCGCCGAAGCCAAACGCCTTCGCGACAAGGTCGAGCAGCAAAACCTGGGGCAGCCCGCCCGAGGCAAATGTGCGAACAGCACGTCAGTGTGAGATCGGCGCTAAAATGCGCCGATACGCTGAGATCTCCCGCCCCATGATCAAGTCGAGACCTTTTCCCGCCTAGATAGATGTGTTAGGTTAATCCTGTCTTTAACAGTGGAGGAAGTGATGAGCCATGACCGGATCGTTACGGCGGCCATCATCGCCATTGGCGCCCTCAACACGGTGCTCGCAGCGATAGCGCTCTTGTCGTTCTGAGCAGCGCAATTTTCTCATGCAACAAGAGGCCATCTCAATTGGCGGCTTCTTTCATTCACACAGCGTATGGCCCGATCGCGTATGCGGAACGCGGTCTCCGTTTGGTCCGCTCCGTGGCGTCAAGCATCATGCAGCCCTATCTTCTTTTCAGTCCGCCGGTTCGAAATCGTGAGTGGGTCAAGCGGTACGGGGTCTAGCGGCTTCGGGGTACCTGTCCACCGCACCCCTTAAGAGAGTAGTTACCATTCACTGTCACCATTTCCATATTCGTTCGCCATTGGCGGCAGCCAATCTGAGAACATCTAATTTTTCGACACGCCCGGTTTGGCGGTCTCTTTCAGGAGAGGCCCAATGTTCAAGGGCTTCACGGCGGCAGTTGCGGCGCTGGTTTTCACAACGCAACTGGATCAATTCCTCACGCACGGTCGGTACACCGACGCGGCGATCGCTATGCTCCGGCACATCAGGCATGCGTTTGGCTTTTGAGAAACCGGAGCGCGTGATGAAAGCATATCATGGGCTGATCTCGATTCGGAGGAGCAACGCGCCATAGCGATATTGGGATCTGGGCTTTGTGTCGAGCTGTGTGACCGCTTGCTCTCTTAAGCTTGAGGCAACTCGGTCTGATCGGAGTCTGCGATTTGAAAGCTGCCGCGCACGAGTTCCGGAGGCGCGTTGTCTTGAGCGAACTCGGGTAACCATCAGGTGATGATCAGATGATCAAAGCGCGGATCTGACATGGCGGTGCGCGACGCCCTCACCGCGCCGATTTTTTGTTCGTCAGGGGGCTAAGGGGCTGGATGGTTTACGATCGGCAACGGAAGGGGCCGGCTCTGGTTGGGATTAGTTGGGGGGCGGTCAATTTGACCAAAGAGCAAGCCGATCGCCTCGAGCGGAGATTGAGGGACGAGCACGAGCGGGACTAGCGTAAGCCCGGTCAGAGCCCTCGACAGCGAGACGGATGAGTGGACATCCTCTTCATCTTGCCGATCAATGCCGAAAAGATAATACCGACGGCGCCCGCCTAGCTTGCTTCTTTATTTGGACAGACTGATCTCGCGAATCGCCGCTGAATAGGCCGCGGAACGCGATGATGTTTGTAGGCTGTACCTCCAGGAAATAGCAGTCACGGGAGTGCCAACCTCCTGTAAAAATTCGTCTTTAGCGCAACTATCGACTATCCGGTCAGCGCCGCTTCGGAGCCGAGTTTATGCTTTAGCGTTGCCGAAGATGCGCCTTGCTTCCGACGTGTCCGCTTTGGGTTGAAACCGGTAAACTCATCCCGAGCAGATGTTTTCCGCTTGGCCCTCGTCAGCCGACATGGCGTTATTGGTTCAAGCCCTAGCTCATTCCCCTTTTACCAACTCGAAAGCTACGAACGTAGTACCCATGTCGCTGAACGGCCGACTTTATCTCGTCGCTGACTTTGAGAACTCTAATTCTGCTCTTGCGCCATTTATTGGATGAGTAAAGTGCGGGTATCGCAGACCCGTTGCTTATGACAAGGAAGTCCCGCCTGTTATTGCGATAGACATCAAACATGTCACCCTCGCGGAAATGTCGAATAGAGCAAATATTTTTGGGAGCGGCCGCGCCAGCTTAGCGCCCTGGGCGCCCGAGCGGGTGGTAGTCTGGGATGCATGCTGGTTAGACTTCGCGGCCAGTGAATGTCGGGGAAATGTTAGCGCGCCAACCGATCAGCTCAGATTTCTTTTTGCATGCTGTTTACATGCCACGCCAGTGTACCAGTTCCGTGAAGGCCATGCGGTGAAAAATGGTCTAGCTACGAGTGCTTAGGCAGGTCGATCCAGAGATCCGGAGCACCATTTAGGAGGGTATCCTGATCTGGAACATAGATACTATCGAAAACCCTCAGGCCATGAGCCGTTGCCGCCCCAATAATGATGAAAGGGAGCTTGACCTGCTCTAGATCTTCGAAGCTGTCAGCGCCGACAATCCGAAGAAAATCGAATTTAAACCGTCGTAACTTTATGTGAGATGCAGCCGACGCTACAAGGTCCTTGACGCTCGACGCTCCTCGGACGATCTCTTCCCTTAAATGGTTGAGCGCCGTGAAGAGGCACGACAGCTCATCAAGCTCAGACCGGCTAAATCGCCTCAAGCGCGACGAAATCGGCACTCCATTCTTGTATCTCACGGTCGGCACAAACCTTATCTCGCAATCGAGAAGGAGGTCTGCAACGGCGCGCTTCACCAGGATCGCCTGACCGATATCTTTCAGGCCGAAGTAGCTGCGAGTTGGCCGCGCATAGCAGATCCAACGGACCGCACCGGTTACGGCTTCCTTCAAGCACGCCTCAGGTCCATCTAAACGCAAATGATAGTCACCTTGCGATACGAACGTTCGATAGCCAGGCGGAAACATTTCGGTGTCGCACGAGGAAATCACGGCAGTCGCTCCCGAACGTAGGGCAAGTCCAATATCATCGTCCAAATTGAAATCGTAGCTCCCACCTGGTCTAAGCTGGATCTTGTTCGGGTACACTGTGACAATCGCGACGTCATTCTCCGAGGCCGCTCTTCTGATCAGTTCTGCATGCCCAAGATGCAGGGCGCCCAGAGTGTGTACCGTGCCAATGGTCTGACCTGTTCTTGCGACCTCCCGGATGAACGCCTTGCCTGCGGAAAGACCTGCCAGATGCATGTTCTTACTCCAGTTTTCTTGAACGCAAAAAGAGTGGAGAAGATGCGCGGCCTGGGCATCCCGTGTGGGCCGCGCACGCAGACGAACTCCAAAGAGCTTCAACGCCCGCTTACAGCTCGAACCACAGCATCAAGCTGATCTAAGCTCATGGGCACTGCAGCTCCCTCTGTTCTTGCGGTTTTCAAAGGAGTCAGGTTGACCCTTCTCGACCACGTCGCATCAACGATGAGAGTTCAGCCAGATAGTTCGATGGCTCGCTCCGCTGATCCCCCTCCAGAGCGACCTGCAGTCCCCGACAACGGTCAGCAAAAAACGGCGGCTCGAAAGTGGTTATCTTAGCGCCTGAAAAGTCGACTTTCACGAAGCTGGCCTGGAATGGCGATATCCCACTCAGATTCGCATCACGCAGGGACGATTGGTTCATGCGAACGTATGCGGCCCGTGTTGCCTCCAGGTTGCTATCGGTCATACCCGCGGCGAGATATGCCTGAACGAGATTGGAGCCTTCGAGATTTGCGTGACCCAATGCCATTGATTGCGGCGGATCACCGGTGATCATCGACCTGTAGAGGTAAGCCTGTGATAGGTCCGCATGTTCGAGATCGCAGTCGCGCACAAAGGCGCAGCGGCCGCGAAAACCGGTGAGTTTGGCGGCTCGCATTGTGCTCTCTGTTATCGAAATGCTCTCACCTGATGCCTGAGATAGGTCCGCTCCGTCCAGCTGACAGGAGTGAATAGATGCACTGTTGAGCACAGCACCGGCGAGGTTCGCGTCGGCCAGGCCTACGGACAGAAGCCGCGCCTCGGTGAGGTCTGCCTGTTCCAGCTCAGCGCTCGCGAGATTTGACAGGTGAAGATCAGCGAATGGGGCGTTCAGGGCTCTCGCCCGAATCCGCCCGCTCACCTTTGAGAGTCTCAGATACGGAAGATGAGCACCTTGCAAGACAAGACCATCGATGGAGGTGGGACGCACGATCGATAAACAGTCTCCCTTTGACTGGAAGAACGAGCAATCCGCCAGATGCGTCTTCGTGATCGTGACTTGGCTCAGCTTAGCAAAGCGAAAGGAAGCGGAAGGAAGGAAGCATTCATTGATAGTTGACCCCTGCAATTCCGCGCCATCGAATACAGCATCACTCGCGTCGCACTGATAAAGGAGGAGCCCGCTGAGCATCGCGTTGTCAAAGCGTGTTCTTTTCATACTGCAACCATGAAACAGGCTGCCGGTTGCATCAATTACATTGCGCAGACTGGCGTCATCGAAGTTGCAGACCTGCGCTGCTATGGCGTGCATATAGGCAAAATCAAGCTTGGCGCCAAGGAAACTTGCGCGCTCTAGCCCCGGACAGATAAGGTTCGCCTCAGAAAGGTCTGCACGATCCAACTTTGCTCCGTACAGCTGCGCGCGATTGAGGGTACAGCGCCGCATCGGGAAATCTGAGAGGTCGTGACCGCTAAAGTTCTCGGAGGATAGCTGCAAACCAATCCCGGTCCTTTTGATCGCCTCCTCGGTTCGCCTGCCGACAGCAGCCACTGCGCGCAGCCTATCAGCAGCTCGGCTCCAGTACCGAACGAACTCGCCATCTGATGAAAGCTCGTTCTTCGGATCTGAGCAATGCTCCGCCCCTTCATTCACGGTGCACTCGCTATCAGCGCCGATCCTATGCGACATGCCGAGGGTTCCGTATTGCCGGATTTTGGAGGTCCTTTTATTGACCTCTTTGTGCTGGGCGTGCACCCACGTTATGCGCTTTGTGGTGAACTCGTCTGCGAATTGGCGACACGATGCGCCGATGAGGCTCCTGTTGCCTGTTCTTCGCAGCCGACGCTTGAACACGTCAGCCGCATCCTAGTCATGCGTCCCCACCGCTACTCGGCGCGATTGTTCACCAAGCCCCGCCAACCTCGACAACGATCTGTCCGTTGACAGTGCCGATATATCTGACAGTGCGGATTATTTCGTCAGCTCTGGGAAACTCCACATCACTCTCCATCAAACCGAATGCGCAAAATTCTAGGTCTTCTTTTTCAGAATGGACCCGCGGCTTGCGGGCGGAAAGTGATCCTTCATCAACGGCTGCACTCAACCCGCCATCACCTTATCGGTAGCAACGACCGTGCCAGCCTCGTCAGTCGAAATTAGCGAACTGAATAGGGCGTCATGAATTCAAAATTGACGCCGAATGTTTCGAATCTGACAAACACGGTCTTTGTCGGGAACCGCACCGTGGCTAGGCTATCGCGAAAGCGAAGATTCCGAGCTCCGTTTGCAGGAGAGCAAGAGCCGCACTCCTTGCGGGCAGGCAATTGATGGCTTGCAACTCCACAGGTGCGGGTCGTCGGCCTCTTGCTTAGCCTATATTCGAACTCGGCCGGGCCTGCTTCGCGCGCCGGCCGGTCCCCTGTTTTAACCCGTGATCCACAGATTGTCCTTTCCGAGCAATGAGCAAGGGCGCAATCGCGACCAAATCGCGGGCAAACGCGGCTGCCCCCGCGATCGGCGACAGACAATTTTGGAGAAAGGAAGTCGAATTCGAAGGCATTCACGCGATGCCTTCTTCGAGGATCGTAGCTGAATGACCACTCCGTCCAACACGCACAAGGCGCGGCATGGCCGCGATAAGGCTCTTGGTATAATCAGACTGTGGATTACGAAAAATCTCTTCAGTGGTGCCACTATCGACGATTCTCCCCCGGCGCATAACTATGACGCGGTCGCTGATATGACGAACAACACTGAGATCATGCGAGATGAAGAGATAACTTACGCCGAGGCGGTCCTTCAGATCGCCGAGCAGGTCCAAGACCTGCGCCTGGATTGAGACATCGAGCGCCGAAACGGGTTCATCGCAGACGATAACGGCAGGATTTGATGCAATCGCGCGGGCTATCGCAACGCGCTGGCGCTGGCCGCCCGAGAGATCGAGCGGCCGTCGGTCCAGCAAGGCCTCGGATAGTCCGACCATATCGAGCAGCTCAATAACGCGCTCCTGCCGCTGCCGTTTCTCGACGTCGCCCGAAAGACTATCGGATATGATGCGTCCGGCCGTCCATCGTGGATCAAACGAGCCAAGAGGATCTTGGTAGATGATCGATATTGCCCGCCGCCGAGCCCGCCGTTCGCGTTCCGCGAGCGTGCTCCAAGGCCGGCCTGCAAACTGAACGACTCCATCGTCAGGGTTATCCAGTGCCATGACCATGCGCGCCATCGTCGATTTTCCTGATCCGGACTCACCGACGATGCCCAAAGTCTCTCCGAATCGCAGTTCGAAGGAGACGCCGTCCACAGCCGCCCGTGAAGTGCCATCCGGGCCCTCAAAGCGCTTAACCAGACCTGTCGCTTCGAGCAGGATGGAACGAGCTGGCGGCAACGATTGCACGGGCGGCTGTGTTTGCCGGCCAGGCAAGCGCAGAATAGTCGATGGTGAGAGACGTGAGCGGCGCGGCCGGCCTGATGGCACAGCGTCCAGCAGCTGACGAGTATAGGGGTGTCGCGGATCTTTGAATATCTGGACGGCGGGGCCACGTTCGACGACCTCGCCTCCTCGCATGACGAGGATCTCATCCGCCACGCGGGAGACCACTGCCAGATCGTGACTGATCAGGATCAGCGCCTTGCCCCTGGCTTTGGTTTCCTGGAGGAGTGCCAGCACATGAGCCTGCGCCATCACGTCGAGCGCGGTAGTCGGCTCGTCGGCGATGAGGACGCGTGGATCGAGTGCAAGAGCCGCCGCGATGAGAGCTCGCTGACGCTGACCGCCGGATAATTGATGCGGCAGCTGCTCGGCCTTCGTCTCCGGCTCAGGGACACCGACGAGCTTAAGGAGAGCAATGACCCGCTGCGCGAGCTCCTCGTGGGATGATACCGCATTGTGGAGGAGTAAGCCTTCACCAACCTCTTTGCCGATCGGCCGAAGTGGATCAAACGAGACGAGTGCATCCTGTAATACGAAGCCAATCTTGTTGCCGCGGATGCGCCGCCAAGCGCGATCATTAAGGCCGATCAGGTCCGTCCCCTCGAAGCTCAGCTGGCGTGCATGAACATTGGCGTGGCGACCGGCAAGGCCTATGAGAGCCCGCGCACTTACGCTCTTGCCCGAGCCGGATTCACCGACAATCGCAAGACATTGTCCCGGCCGCAGGGAGAAGGATATACTGCGCACAGCCGCTTTCTGGGCGATGCCGCGCCCGAAAGAAACACGCAGCGAATCGGCTGTGAGGAGGTCTGCCTGCTGCAAGAGAGGCTGGGGGCCGCCCTGGGACATTCACGTTTTTCCTTCCAGACGGTCCTGTAGATGGCGCCCGACAATGGTGACGCTGAGAGCAAACGCCGTCACCGCCAAACCGGGTATGATCTCCAGCCACCAGGCGTAGATCACATAGTTGCGCCCGGCATTGAGCAGCGCGCCCCATTCAGGGGCCGGGGGAGCGACGCCCAGGCCTAGAAAAGCAAGACCCGAGGCCCATATAATCGCCTGGCCTACGCCGATCGTCATCATTGCCGTCAGCGGGCTCATGGCGTTCGGAAGAATATGCCTCCAGACAATACGGGGAAATGGATGACCCAGCACCTTGGCCGCCTCCACATACCCAGTCCCTTTGATGGCAAGCATTTGGCCCCTGATCATGCGCGCATAGCCTGGCGCTGTGCCGATTCCGACAGCTATGACCTCAGTCACTACCGACGGGCCAAAAACGGTCACGAACACAAGGGCGAGCAAGAGCGTGGGAATCGCGAAGAGCACGTCGACAATCCGGCTAAGAATGCTGTCGACTACGCCACCAGAAAGCGCTGCGGCGACGCCGAAAACGATGGCAATGGACATGCTCAGCGCCGTTGCGCCAAGTCCGATGGCGAGGGATTGGCCCGTTCCCTCGACTATTCGAGAGTAAAGATCTCGCCCCAATTGATCAGTTCCCAACCAATGAATGATCGACGGAGACTGCAATGACGATCTCAAATCAATAGCGAGCGGATCGTGCGTCTGCAGTACCTTTGGGGCCACAGCCGCGAAGGCAAAGAGGCCAATTATGATAAGAGAGACGGTAACCCGGAAGGGAACATGGCGCGTGATTGCCAGGACTTCTTTGAGCGAACGAGATATGGTGGCTTCGGCGAACATGCTCATGTCAGCTTGATCCTCGGATCGACCAGCCGGTAAGTCAGATCGACGATCAAATTGGCAAGAACGAATACGCCCGCAGAGATCAAAACAGCTCCCGAGACAATCGGAACGTCTCTCGAGGACGTTGCAGCGACGAGGACTCCACCTAGGCCTTGACGGGCGAAAACCACCTCGATCAAAATCGCGCCCGAAAGGAGTTTGCCGAGCGCCCAGCCTGACAAGGTAATCCCGGGCAATGCGGCGTGGCGGAGGACATGGCGAAGCCTGACGCCAAAATCACTCATACCTCTGGCCCGCGCGGACGTGACGAATGGCTGCTCGAGCACGCGCGTGAACTCGTTCTGAACGACTTGTCCGAAAAAGCCCGAGAGTTCAAGAGCCAACGCAAGTGTCGGCAGAATGAGCCCGACCGGAGAATTTCCACCGATGACCGGAAGAATGCGCAGCTTTACCGCAAAAACAACCAGCAAAATTGTGGCCAGCCAGTAAGGCGGCACTGTTGCCAAAAAGACTTGCGTGTCATTGAGCAGCTTCGACCATATGTTGTCTCTGCCGGCGATGAACAAGGTTGTCAGGATGGCGATAATCCATGCGATCAGCAGCCCGGCGACCGCCAGAATAATCGTAGGCCCAATCTGCTCCGTGATGATCCCTGCGACAGGCCGATGCTGCTGGTAGGATTCACCAAGATCTCCATGTAGGATTCCCAGTATGTATTTTCCGTATTGAACCACGAGAGGTTGATCAAAGCCGTATTTCGCATTGATCGCCGCGAGTTCTGCCGAGGATGCCGGTCCGACGTTGCCACTTGTCACATTAATGATGATCTGGGCGCGATCGCCAGGCAGCACACACTGAATTAAGAACGCAAACGTTGCGGCAGCCCACACCACCACCACGCCGGACAATATCCGGCGCGTGAACCAACCAATGGGATGATGGGTTGCTATCTTCATGGCATCATTTCTTGTCATCAAAATGCGCATCATAGAAGACAGGTTCGCCAACTGACCCACGGTCCAGCCAAACGTCTTTCAGGGTCGGCTTGGTCGCCAAAGTTACGTCCAGCACAGTAAGGCCAATAACGGGCGCCTCATCCACGATCTTCCGTTCCGCCTGCTGATAAAGGGCGGTACGTTCAGCTCCATTGAAATTCTGTTCCGCCCTTTGAATGATGTCCCAAAGCATCAAATCCTGGTAGCGTGAGGGATTGAAGCGATTGGGCTCGCCATTCTGATCGGGCTTCCACGAGATCCGGAATATCTCAGCGCCGGGGGCAACCCAATAGAGGAGAACGACCTCATAATCATCGGGTCCGAGGTTTTTCCCGGCGAAGAAGTCAGCCGGATTGGTGGGTTGAAGACGTACGTCAAAACCGGCCGCCTTCGCCTGCTGCTGGACAACTTGCAAGGCTTGCTCGCCATCCGGCTTCAGAAAGGCGTACGAATAGGAAATGCGCACGATCAGCGGACGACCGTTCTTGACGCGAATGCCGTTAGGATTTCTCTCAGTCCAACCAGCCTGATCAAGCAGCTGATTGGCTTTGCGAATATCGTACCCATAGGACTGCCCGAGTTCAGGCAGGTATTCCGGCGAGCTCTGACTTAGCGCACCGTTGCCTTCGAACGGTAAAGAGCCGAGGAAGGATGTGCCGACCGCGGCCTTTCGGTCAGTAGAATAGGCAAAGGCCTTGCGGACGAGCACGTCGTCAAATGGGGGCCGGGCCGTATACAAAGCGAGGCGCAGAGGGGTGCCCCCGGTCAGGTGCCGCAATACTGGAAAGCGGGAGTTGGCGTCCTTCCATGCGACAGCCGGAATGTCGTATATGGCATCGGTCTCGCCCGCGATCAGCGAACCGTATCGGACAGTCTGATCTGGCAGAAACTTCCAACTAATCCCGTCAACGTAAGCCGGCCCTTGATGTTTTGCGGTGGCCGGCGCCGAATTGTAGTCGGGATTGCGGCGGAAGGTGACTTCTCGCCCATGGTGCCACTTGTCGACAATGAATGGACCTGAACCGACGGGGTTCTCGCAATTGACCGCAAGTCCACGTTTGAGTGCCGATGGCGAGAGAATGCCTTGTGAGGATTGGGCGAAGACGTTCAGCAAGGGCTGGAACGGCACCTTCAATTTTACTTCCAATCTCAGAGGAGCAATCGCCCTTGCCGATTCGAAGCTCTCGCCGAGATAGGGAGCAGCAGTCGGATTGCGAAGATCGGGGTTATTGCTGAGCCATCCGTTGATATTGTCAGCGATGGCGTGCGCATCGAGGGCGGTCCCGTCAGTGAACTTTACATTCGGCTTTATCTCGAATGTGTACACCTTTTTGTCGTCGGAGATGGTCCAAGACTCGGCCAGCCATGGCAAGATCTTGCCGTCCTCGTTGCGCGCAACCAGATTGTCGCTGTACTGGCGTTGCAGATACCATTGCTGCACCCATCCTCCGAACAGGCAGGCAGGCTCTTGAAAATGCCCGTAACGAATAACGCCTCCTCGCTTGACGCTGCCGGCAAAGCCTTCCTGCGCATGAACGCTGGGTGCCAATTGGGACAGGCCCAAGAGCATGACAAGGGTAGCCGCTACTGTTCTTGCTTGACGGTTGGACTTGCCAGTGAAGCGCCCCGCTGACCGCGCATTGGCTAAATGCATATCCAGGCTCCAGAGATTTGGTGTTGAGGAAGCGTCAGAGCGGTGAGCTCGCTGTGGCTCGTGCCGGCTCGAACGGAGTAGAGATGCCGAAATGCTCTCGCAGTGTCTGTCCCAGATATTCTTTGCGAAACAGCCCGCGCTTCTGCAGGATGGGAACCACATTGTCGACAAACGCTGAAGTGCCATCGGTGAGAACATCCGGAATGATGTTGAAACCATCGACCGCGCCGGCGCGGAACCATGCCTCAATCGACTCCGCGATCTGCTCGGGTGTACCCACAAGCAAGCGGTGGCCAAAAGCTTGAACGCTGCTGATGATCTCGCGAACCGTCCGACCTTGACGCGCCAGAGCTTCAATCGTGCGATGGTGACCGACAGAAAACGGAACATGATCTGCATCAGGCAGAACCTCCTCCGGGATTGGCCTTTCCAGGCTGAGCTTCTCGACCGCCACACCCATGCTTCTTGCAAGGGCGCCAGTGGCGCGCTCCAGATCGAGCAGCCCATCAAGCTTTTCTTTGCGACGAGCCGCTTCTTTCTCGGTGCCCCCGATACAGGTGACAAGGCCCGGCAGGATGAGCGGACCCGCAGGGCGGCCGAATTGCCGAGAGAGCGCACGCAGGCGCTCTGCCTCCCGCAGAGCCGTCGTCAAGTCCCCGGCGGCCGCAAACACGACATCTGCACTGCGGGCACCAAGCCGTAGTCCGGGATCCGAACCGCCCGCCTGAACGATGACTGGGTGACCTTGGGGCGAAGCGGGATGCGTCAGTGGGCCTCGGATGCCGAAACTATTGGTATCGGGATCGAGCAGGCGGAATTGACTCTGATCTGCGTAAACTCCCGCAGCCTGATCGGCGATGACCACCTCGCCGCTCCAGCTCAGCCAGAGAGCACGGACCGTTTCAACGAAGTCCTCGGCCCGTCTGTAGCGATCCGCTCGCCCGACTTCTCGACCGCCAAAGTTTGCTACCGTCGCCGGGCTCGACGTCGTGACTGCGTTCCAGGCAACGCGGCCACGGCTGATGACATCCAGCGACTGGAATCGCCGAGCGAGATTGTATGGCTCATTGTAGGTCGTCGACGCTGTCGCGATCAAGCCAATCCGCTGCGTTTCGCGTGCAATCACCGCAAGAACGAGGGTAGGTTCGAGCCCATTCAGCGGTGGCTGGTGCGTAATGTCGAAACTTATCGCGGGAGTATCGGCGAGGAATACAGCATCCAGCAGACCACGCTCCGCAACCTTCGCAGCCCGGACGTAGTGCTCGATATCGAAAAAGGCGCTTGGATTTGTACCTGGCCAGCGCCACGCGGCGGAATGGCCACCAGCGCCATGAAGATTTAGGCCGAGATGAAGCATGGAGTTAACCGAAGACATCACAACCCCTAATGCGGCGGCCTCTGAGCCACTTGGTGGGCCTTGAGGACAAGTCAATGTCAGCGACCACCCTGCCCTTTCGCGCAAGCTCACGCTGAATGTGCGCCGGGCAGCCGATTAGAGGCAGGGATAACAAACCGTCGGCTGATGTTAGAGAACTATCACCGAAGAGGAATTCGGCTGCGTGCTGTGATGTTCTGCGCGCGGGCGCAGCCCGCAAGAGCTTCGACCACGGCGGTTGCCGATTGACGCCGTCGTGACAGCCAGTTCCAGCGGCTAGTTGATCCCACACGAGTACACTCACATCGGCGCTCCAGAATTCATCAACGAGCCAGCTCCTTCTCAGCAAGGTGTTCTGATGCCCATTCGCGATCGGAACGTTTGGACTCGCGATCGGGCGAGCAAGGATCGACCAGAGGATCTTTAGAGGTCGAGACCATACAAACGCAATAGTTGAGTATTTCAATCTACTATCGTCTGTTGGCATCCCCTTCTATTGCGACGTCTATCTGTTCATCGCTTAGCCCAAATGGTCTCGGATCACGCTCCTCGAACATGCGCTGCGTGATTGCAGCGACTTTAATTGGCAGCGCCGGCTCAAAGCGAGGGACATGAATTGATGCGCTCGAGAACACACCACAGATTTCGTGAGACATCGTTGATCAACCGCATACCGCCCCGTTGCAAAGCGACATCCGATCAATAAGGCCGCGCCAAGCCAACCATCCAATAATGCGATGAAACATTCTAGATTATAGATGCCTCGTTAAGGCAATGCTTGGGCGCTGAGCTTTGTTCTGCACCACCGTGGCGCCTGCTGCATTCGAAGAGCCTCCGGATCTTCGCTTGATTGTCCTGCAGGCGCTGCATGTTCTCGCTTTTTCTATCGGCATGATGACCGACCGCGACGCGACTTTGCAGGAATGCCCGTCCTCGAGGCCTCCCTCATGAGAGCGCCGCGATATGTGCACGGGACTCAGTTACTTTTGAAGACAAACGCCTTGGAGCGTAAAACATCGGGAGCATCACCGTTCACGAAATCACTCAGTTGGGTATCGAATGCGTCACTTACCGGCAGATGGGGTCGGGCGCGCCTTCGTGATGAATCGCAGGCTATCAGCTTCATCAATGCCATTTCGAACCGTCTGGCTCGCCTCGAGGTCCGCGGCCACCTCCAGCGAGAAAGATCACGGACGACACGCTGCGCGCGAGCATGGTGGACGAACGCAGGCCCGGCGTTCTGACCTAAGTCATCGCCGTCCCGCCATTAGCAACAGAAATGAAACCCCGCGAGCGCCAAGAGCCGCTTCCTTCGGCTATCCGGGCTGGTCGCTTTGGATCGACCCAGGAAGACTTATGATTGCCCTAGGACTTTTTGTTCAGCTGCGCCTGCCGGCCACACCAAAGGCTTGCGCGGGCGATATGCTTGTAAGGCGCGACCGACGTTGTGGTGCATTGTGTGGCGCATCGGCTGCAAGCGTCAACGCCCCGTTTTTCTTTTTCCGAACCGAGGCACCCGTGTGCCAGTTCTTGCCGCCGCGGATTCTATGCACCCGAATCGTTTGTGGCCCGGCCAAGCTCTGGTTGGCAGTTCAACGTTTCGCGCCCGCACAGCGTTTTAATGTTGTCAGTTAAGCCATTCCCCAGTGTTGCGGATGCGTGAATCGCAATCGCACGCCCGGCTCTTGTTTACGGCCAGCGGCCGGCGCACCCACGCGAGGTCTCGTTTCAGCAGTCCCGACAGAGGAATGAGCTTCACGCCACCCCGGCCCGGACACGAGCCCGACGTCTGCAGCCAGGCTCAGCTGTTCGGATCACAGCTAGCATCTTGACGAGCACTTAAAGAAGATCCACTCGGAGCCGATGCAAGCTGGCCCAGGCATACTTCTCCACGCCGCTCAAGCTCACCGATAGCGGCGCTTCGGCCGCGCTGCTTTTCCCCGGACCTTCACACGGCGCTGGCGTGGCGGATAGCGACGATGGCCCTATCTCCCAAACTCTGCTCTGCAATGAACAACAGGCTCGCGGGGTAGCCGGAAAGGAGACCGCGTTTTCTTCAAGCAATGAGTCTGGTCAGCTGTTCGACAGCTAAGCCTTCTAGCATGGCAGCATCTTTATCCGGACAGCAGGCCGACTTGATGGCCCACACTCTGGAACAGAAGAATGACTAGGATCGGCGGTCACTCCGACCCATACGCCCTCAACACACCGATCGGTTCGAGAACCGGAGCCGGTGCGTCTTATCGACATTGCCGGCATCTCGGTTTCTGATCCTTATCGGATCAACTTCGTACGAATGTATTGACAAGGCTAGCAAAGGGAGACCGACATGGACCCATTTGAGGACGTCAACCGATCCGAGGCTCGGATGGATCACCTCGAGCCGCAACAGGAAGAGACAGCGCAAGCAGACTTTGAGCAGCGGCTTAGAGAGTCTCAGCCAATCCTCGCAGCATTGGCTTCACCCGGGGCTGGATCGAGCCGGACGGTAACAGACGGTAACAAGAGAGCGCAAGCTATCCTGGAGAATGAACGGTGCACGGCTGCATCCTTTGTCGGAACGCGCGCTCAACTTGCCGCAACGCTGACGTGCGCTAACATTGCGGAACTCAGAAGAGAAATCGAAATCGCTGCGCAAAGATCAGCAAAATGGTCACGAGCGAGTGGATCGTTGGTCGACCGCGTCGATAGTGGCCGCGTTTACGACGACGTGGTGGGATCGTCATACGTGGAGCTGGAGCGCTTTCAAAACCACGCCAGCCATTGCAAGCCACATGCGTTGGACCGTCAAAGCGCGATGGCCCATTTGCGTTCCATGGCGGCTTTGCGTTACGAAGCCGCCCCCTGGAATATCTGGGGAGGCCAACGACTTGATCTGGGTCGCACAGCGGCAGAGCACATGAGGGGAGGTACCAGTTCTTCGCCTTTTGTGTCACTGTCCGAGGAGGCCTCACAACTGCTCCTTTCGCCGGACGATGACAACGAGTATGGCGCCAAAGCAATCGCCGAAAACGCGAATGAGTTGCACACCTACACGGTCCCGAGAGTCACAACATGGACGGCGGAAGACATCGTCAGTATTCTCGAGGACGGGACTGAGAATGACGAACCCGCTCTGGCTTGGGTGAGCGATACCCCAACCGAGGAGCGTGAGGTACTATTTCTGGGCGGGAACCTGGATGACTATCGGACCGCTAGCGCATCTAATCCATACAAAACGTCAGGAACAAACGACTGAGTGGTACAGGCCTCGGAAAGGGTGACTTGCCTTTTCCGACGCTCGGAAGAATCAAACAGTAGCGTTTCACGCTACCAATAATACTCCGGCCCAACTGGCCAGCGCGGGGGACTGGCCGAGTACCGCGCTTGGAAACATGAGAGTTTCAGCCCGAACCTGTATCGTCTCTAAAGTTCGCCGCACTTATCCGCGGGTTGGAACGCCCTTGCCGATCATTGTTCAATCTACTTTCCGCCTGGCCAGGTCGAGGTTTTGCGAAGCTAACTGAGTCGCGACAGAACGAGGTAACCATGCCCGCCGACCGCAGCATGGATCGATACAACGCGATCAGCCCAACCGATGGCCGCGCTCAGCTCTTCCGTTGGCGCGCAATTTGCCTGAACGAGGTGCTCGTCGGCACCTCGAGCAGTTGCCCAAGCTGCCGAAACCACGGATCGTTTGCTCAGAGAGCTTCGATCTGCGCGCGAACGCAGTTTACGAATGAGCAAACCCATAGCGGCCAGCTCAAATGATCTTAAGCGGGATGGTTCAATCAACTTGTGGCTGCATTCGGCAGCACCGAGATTTCAAGGTGAAAGGACCCCCAAAGAGGCGGATGAAGGATACGAGCGCATCCTGGGCGGCCTAGGTCGAGTGTCATCAACGCGAGCCCGCGGCTGGATCGACTTGGAATGTTCTTACGATGACCGGAGACTGCGTGAGGGCGTCCTTGGCGAGTTCATCTGAAGCGTTCAAGTGAGAGCCTTGCTCCCCCCATCCGACGACTGCCTGAACCGCCGATCTTCCAATCCCTGATATCGAATCTAGATCGGCGGCCCTCATGAGTTACCTGAGCAGCACGTTCGTGCAACTTGATCCTCGCCCGACGAAACGACCGTCAGAAACACTCTGATCGTTCCTGACGATCGAAAGGATCCGTATCCGTGCGAAGGTGTCCGCGCGATTAAAGGATTAAGTCCTTGAAGCGCCCCCTGCTCTATGCTCTTCGTTACCAGATGAACTTTGCGCCATCCGGCAGTTCGCAGATGAATTCGCCCTGGTTCACGAGTTCGGTGGTCCCGACGACAAGTTTCGAGGCTCGCACCGTCAGCTTGCCTTCGCGGCTAAGGCTATGGCGGATGTACTCGGTCACGGCATGTCCGGAGCTGTCGACCGTTTGATGAGCATTGGCGAAGCTGATGCCGTTCTGGACGGTCACCCTGAAGGCATTGATGACCAGACCGGCTTGCGTCGCCGACGCAGGCTTGCCACCCTCCGCTGTGCTACAGCGGCTCATGTCTAGTATGAGCTTTACATTCTTACCCGCCTGGAGGGCACTAAGCACCTCGGTGTATTTCGGCGAGGGCTCGTCGGCTCTCGCCGGCGCGCTCGCGGTCGCGGCCGAAAGCAAGGACAACAGGATCGTTAGTGCTCGGCCAGTAAACTTCATATGCTCTTCTCCCTCGATAAGTACCGCAGATTGCGCTTTTAACGACGTCGTGCTCGCAAGCCACTTGTCTGATTCCAGACAAACGCGCGCTCGCGCCTGTACAAAAGCAGCCTGTCGCAATGAGGCGCAAGTCGCTGTGATAGCTATTCCGACATCACAACCTCGTAGGTCAGGTTTGCCGAGGTGGCTTAGCTTCGCGCACGTCGACTACAACGATTTGATCCAGCCTCGTCCTCCGCTTGGAAACAACAAAACGGAAGCCCGTTGCGCTTGTCCGTCGCAGTCCTAACGGGCGAGAGAATGCAGTTCTCACATCTGCATAAAGAGACGATCTACGAAAGACACTCGACCACCGGCAAGCGCCAGTTCGCCCGTCTTGCTGTGCAAGGGCCGTCTCCCTAGATGAAGCGTCCGCAATGAGGTGGTGGAGCGAACCCGACGCGGCGGTCCGAAAAAGCTCACCCAGCGGACCCGATCTCGACCTGATCGAACACCAATGCCGGAAGGCACAAGGCAGCACCGTATTATGATCCGTCGCTTCGGGCGGCTTCCGTCCAGCTGTGCGTTCGCCACGTTGCCTGAATCTATTCGATTCCTTCCAGAGCTAAATGACCTCCTTCCTGGTCCGTCAGCTTCTCGAAAGCTGCACCTGCAACGATCGACGCCGACCGCCTGCACTTCGAAGGGAGACGGAGATGAATGTTGATCCAGGAAATGCCGCAGACACTCCCTTCCCGCCACAGGAGCCGCGCCGGGTCCACGTGCCCCAGGATGAGCTTAACGCCCAGATCAGCGCGCCGGCGCACAGTTCAAACGACCCAGCAAGCTTCGAGCAGCAGCTGCATGACTTGACTCTAGACGATGTAGATTCGGTCTACCCAACCTCGGCTTCACTCCCCTTAGCGGCACCTTTCGCCGCCGCCAGCTCCTCGTCTGGGCCAGGCGCGGCGGCCTCGGAAACCAGTCGCTATCCAGCCCCATCATTTGTCGGCGCGCGCGCCCAGCTTGCGGCAACGCTAATGGGCGCCACGCTCCAAGAGCTCAAGAACGAGATCGCCCTCGCCGAAAAGCAATCAGCGCGATGGACGCCAGCGGCGGACAACAGTGTCGACCGGGATCGCATTTACGACAATATAGCGGCATCAACATATCTCAAGCTGCATCGTTTCCAGAACCAGGACAGCGATTGCAAACCGCGCACGGAAGCCACGACATCTGCAATATCACACGTTCGTAACACGGCGCGAGATCATTCGTCCATTGGGGACCCTCTGGAGCGATATCCCCTGGACCTGGCACGCCAGGCTGGATGGCATATGCGCGGTCAGATCGCTTCTCCATTCGTGTCGTTGGTCGAAGACCCTTCGAAACTCAGCGTTTCCCGCGACCACTGGTCGAGAGCGATCGCAAACAATGCCAACACGCTGCATACCTACGTCGTGCCGAAGTCTGCGGTGTGGACGCCCGACGACGTACTGAGCAGTATTGGCCTTGCAATGAATGTGGAGGATAGCGACAACATCGATGGGGATGTGGATTTGATGTGCTCGCTTGGCAGAACGCCAACTAGTGAGACAGAGCGCTTGTTCCTGGGCGGCAATTTGGAAACCTATCGTGTCGCCAGCGAAGACAATCCCTTCAAGCGGAAGACTGGAGAGTAACGATTAGTCCAACTGGCGACTGCGCCATGCTCGTAGGTCCCTTAATGCTGACTAGATGACCACCCGAAGGAAGGGTCATCCCCGCGAGCCCGCTTCACGAACAACGATAATGGCTTGGCCACAGGCTCTGATACCTATCCCTTGACCCGTGCGAGGGAAGAAGGGGCGCCCACATCGCAAGAGGTACCCGACATTGTGGCGGAGGACACACACGTGCCATTGTTTGTTCTTCCCCGGCCTCATTCGAGTGCTGCGGCCTCCTCGCATCGATCCAGCCGCCGCCGACACCATTCGGAAGAACGTTCAGACGACGCGAGCCGCTAAGGCCGCGCATCGATCGTTTCCGCACCTCGACCTGCCATTGATGGTGCGATCGATCCCAAGAGATCGAACAGGATCGTATCAAAGATCAAGTCAATAAAGTCTCACTCGCGCGGCAAGCCGTGCCGCAGCACAATGGTCTATTCGCCACCTGGATGCGTTCCATCAAAACAATCGATTTTGCCGATCTTGCCTAAAAGCTCCATAGTCGCTCGTGATGCATGGAGGCAGCATTCAAGAATGTCGTTTCGCAACCCTTCCAGTCCCTTGCCTGTTAAAACAGCTCGCGAGCTCCGGCGGCTGCATCGCAGAGGTTAGCTCCTGCGCCTCAGATCGCATTACGGGGCGCCACTGTCCCCCTGCTGAAATCGCACGCACGAAGTCGACCGCACGACCGCGACGTCACACCTAAAGGGCCAGCAAAGACCACCGCCTTCACACACTGTCATCGCCTTTGACTCAAGCTAAGCTTTGATTTGGACCGACGATATGCTCATGACATTGAGGAGATGGACGCGCGCGACGCGCAACTCGATAGTTTGGTTAGGACGTGTCGTCATGGCCAAAGAGTCCTTGCGAGTTCAAGAGCACTGCCACGGACCAGCGGTCAAAAGCACTTGAACCTCACCTAGCGTCAGATTGTAGGATTTCTGACAACCGCGACACCGACCCCGCTCGCGTGAACTCTTCCTGACAGGTAGCAAGAATTGCGAACGTCTCAAAAGAACAATGCTCCGCTGCGCCGCCAAATCATGCTGCTGGATAGCTCCTCTCCAGGACCAGCGTCCCACATCGCCCATGTGAAGATCAAAGGATGCAGCGCCGATGCTATCCCAAGCGAATCAAGATGCGCCGTGCGAGAAGAACGCTGGCAGCGGCTATCTCGGCCTTGCGGGACACACTCCAACTCCGAAGTCGAGATCCGATCGTTCTGGCGCCGTGCACTCCGTGAGGCGAAATGGTTCTGGTGTAGGCACCGGGATCTATGCGCGATGGCAAAACTGTGGAGCTCGTTTCTGCAATGGCTCGCAGCTTTCGCCGGGCTGCGCCGTATGCGGGGACCTCGGGCGCGTCAGAACTTAAGCACGGTTGACACCTTGCGTCCGAACAATTCCGAGCGAGAGGGTGCTCTTCCGACCGCGAGGGGCATTGATCGTTTCGGCGTGCATCTCGGCCTGTGAAGCCAGTGGCCAGCTGCCTCGCGTGAGGTGTCCATGAATACCGGAAAGACTTGCACTGTCGTGACTTCACGACACGACAGGCTCGACAGCCCAGCAAGACTGGCCGCAGACCAAGACGAATTGGGGAGTTTCCATGTCGGTTTCGCTCATCTGTTCAGCCACAAATCCGATCGTCTCCCGCGCTTTGGTTTCGCTTACGCGGCTCGGCGCGATTCGTACTGCGGGGGCCGGGTCAGTGCGTGCAAGAACGGCCGCGATCGGCCCACGGACGCTTCAGCGGGCTGCCGCGGTTGCCAGTCTCTTAAACAAAATCAGATCTGGCATGAGGGGCATCTTGAGCGGCGCCGACGCCGTAAGCAGGCCACAGCGGTCCGCTCCACCCTCTCGTTTCGGCTGTTCAAACTCACACCAGTCCAGCCTCCTCTCAGTCCCATCGAGCCCCACGCTCAACCGTGACGCGCTCAGGTCTTCGTGGATGGACGAGAGGCAATGAAATGCGAATTCTTCTGGTTGATCATCATGCGGACTTTGCCCGCCACGTGAAGGAAGTGCTGCTAAGTTGCGGCTTCGCCGTCGACGTAACACGCACGCTGGATGAGGCGGCGGCCGCGCTCGATTGCGCGAACTACCACATGGTCCTGCTCGAATCGGCTTTGCCCGATGGCGACGGATTGGACTGGCTGAAGCAGTTGCGGCGCGAGGGACGGTCAATGCCCACCATGATGATGAGCAGTCTCAATGATCTCGGCCGGCGGATTGCGATTTTCAATGCGGGCGCGGATGATTTTCTGCCTAAGCCCGTGTCTACCGACGAACTCATTGCTCGTATGCGAGCGATTTTACGACGGTCAACGCAAATGACGGCGCCGGTGGTGACATTCGGGAATCTGCATTTCGATCCGATCGCGCGACAGGTATCGGTCGGTGGTCGTATCCTCAGAATTGCGCGCCGGGAAGTGTGCATTCTTGAACATCTGCTCAACCGAGCGGGCCGTACCGTACCGCGCGCATCGCTTGAAGATAGCTTGTATGCATTTGACGACGAAGTCTCGACCAATGCGCTGGAAGTCGGGATCTATCGCTTGCGCACGCATTTGAGCCAGGCGGGTGCAACGCTCAGGATCAAGACCGCGCGCGGTGTCGGTTACACCCTTGAACTCATTGGCGCAGCCTCGGCTGCCTAGCCAATCGAACCTGAAAGCGATACTCCCTTGAACATCGTTGACAATGCCGCCTGCGCTGATGAGCCGTCCATGGTGGCAGGCCGCTCGCACCATGCCACTTTTCACCGTCTCTGCTACGCCCTGTGCGCAGTCGCTCTGTTATTTCCGTTTGCTGCCACAGCTCAGACAAAGCGAGATGGCAAAGCAGAACAGCCACGCGCGGGATCTGGCAGCAGCACTGGCACGCTTAGCCTTACATCCTCGCAGGGCAAGACAGTTCATCTGACGGGACCGGCTGCGAGCATTTTTGTCGCGGACCCGGCGATTGCGGACTATCAGGCGCCGTCGAACACCACGATCTTCGTCTTTGGCAAAAAGTCGGGACGGACGAGCCTGTTCGCCCTGAACGACAAGGGAGAGGCGCTGGCTGAGCTGCGTATTGTCGTTACTCAACCGATCGAGGATCTGCGGGCCGCGCTGAAGGCCGAGGTCGGCGACTATCCGATACAAGTCAGCTATACCCCCCGCGGCGCGATTCTTAGCGGGACCGCGCCCAATGCCGATGTTGTCGAGAACGCCAGGAAGGTCACTGAGCAGTTTCTTGGGGCGGGCGCGCTGGTTGCCAACAAGATACAGGTCGCTGGCTCGTTGCAGGTGAATCTCAGCGTACGGGTGGCAGAAGTCTCCCGCAGCGCAGTCAAGGATCTCAATATCCACTTCACTGCCTCCGGCCCAAGCGGCGCTTTCCTCATTAGCGGCAAAGAGGGGGGGTCCGGCGCGGCCGGCGGCGGCGGCACAATCGGTATCGGGGTTAGCGCCGGCAATACCAACCTCAGCGCTGTTCTCGACGCCCTCGCGAGCGAGCACCTCGCCTCAATCCTGGCTGAGCCGAATCTGACGGCAATGTCCGGCGAAGCCGCAAGCTTTCTCGCCGGCGGAGAATTCCCGATTCCAGTCATGCAGGACAATCGACAGGTTTCCGTCCAATTCCGGCAGTTCGGCGTGAGCCTGGAATTCGTCCCGACTGTGCTTAACAACAATCAGATCAATATACGTGTGAAACCCGAAGTCAGCGAATTGTCGAGCGAAGGCGAAGTCAGAATCAATGGCATGGCGGTCCCTGCACTCTCGACGCGACGCGCGAGCACCGTTGTCGAGCTCGCCAGCGGTCAGAGCTTTGCAATCGGCGGCCTCATCAGGCGCAACTTCAACACTGACATCCGCGAGTTTCCCTGGCTCGGCGATGTGCCGATCCTAGGGGCGCTGTTTCGCTCCTCAGATTTTCAAAAACGTGAAACCGAGCTGGTCATTATTGTCACGCCCTACATCGTGCGGCCGGCATCGAACCCAAACAAGATGAGTGCGCCGACGGACCGCATCTCACCTCCGTCAGACGCGGGGCGCATTTTGACGAACACGGTGGCCCGGCCGCCGCGGGACCGCGATGCGCCTCGCACCAGCGCACCAGGATTGACCGGCAGCGCCGGCTTTATCATCGAATGAGGATCGTCAATGACCTTACGACATTTGTGTCACTTGATCGTTATTGGGACAACATTGGGCGGCTGCGCAAATAGTGCCTCGGTCCATCTCGGGCCGGCTGAACAAGCAATACAAGTAGAGCAGAAGAAACGTATCTTGTTCCTGCAGAGCCTACGTGGCTCCGAAAAGCGTCAGCTGCGGAGCTTTATCGCGAACGTCAGCGGCGGCCGGCGGGATGCACTCCACGTGGATGTCACCGGCTCACCCAGGCTCATTGCCCAAGTGGCGCACGAGGCCCGCGCCATGGGCGTTGCTCCTTATAACATCCGCCTGTCCGCTTCCCCCGTCGATTTGCCGCTCCGTTCCGGCGTGAGGATCGAGGCGATCACCTTTGATGCCCATCCTCCGATCTGTCCGTCGCTTTTGATCGTCGGACCAGCCGTGAACGACAATTCGTTCGAACCCACGCTTGGTTGCTCGACCAAGAACAATCTGGCAGTTATGGTAAACGATCCGCTCGACCTGCTGGATAATCGGTCTGTCATCACAAGTAATGGCGATCGCGCCGCCATTCCTCTGGCCAACTACGGTACCTTCCCCCCGCGTAACAAGAGCAACGGAGAAGAGGGACCAGGTACGGGAGCCCCGAACGCGGCGGGAACGACAGCACCGAATGTACAGCCGCTCCGATAGCAGTTTTTGGCGAATGTCCGGAAATCAACACCGCTGCCCTCCATGTGGTCAGCAAGGAGAGACGAGTCGATCGTGACGCGCAAAGCCGCGCTATGGTTTGGGAGTGGTGACGATCAAGCGCAACGTGCCGCATGGCTCAGATCGAGAACGGGTGGTGGATCTTGTTCACCCGCACCAATGGATCTCGTCCGGAAATTCCACGTCGCCTGCGCGTGCTCAAGAAGGTCGCCATCATCACCCTGAGCGCTTCGACAGTGAAACCGTGACCGGACCTGCTTGTGCGAGATCGACGCCGGAAGAGAGAGTTTGCGATCTATGGGGCGTGTCCAAGAGGGTGACTTAGGCGTGGCGACCACCGGTCGTTTGACCCCACGGCGTTATGACTAGGGAGCGCCCATTTCTAGCTCCATTTCAGTAACCCGCTCGGCAGCTGGTTTGCATCATCGTCGTCCCATCCAATCGATGGAATGTCCCGCCGGCCGTATTCCCCTTTCATTCTACCTTTCCGCCTGGCCACGTCAGATTTTGGAAAGCTAACGTGAGTAGCGGAGTAACGAGAGAACGATGCCAGCGGACTGACCATGGACCGATTCAACACGATCAACCCAGCCGATAAAGAGTTCACTGCGTCAGACGCGACCGTCGAACAGCCGGAGCAGCCGAATGCTGCGTTTGAGCAGCACCTGGCAGGCGTGCGAGAAGCGGGCCCCGTATATCCTCACGCAGCGCTATATGATGTCACTGAGGAAGACGATCGCCTCATCCAAGCGGCGTCGGCCGCGGCTCTCGATCGAGGGCAGCCGCCGAGTAAAACCACCGTCGAAATGTATGATCGTCGGCTTCGCAACTTGGCGGACGCACTGAAGAAGTCTGGCAAATCAATTTCTGGGCTGGATGACGATACGTTGAGCCGCTACGCTGAGAAGCTGCTGCCAGGCGATAAGATCATCGCCCCAGCATTGTCAATGGTCAGTCGGTATCGCGAGCCCGACGCCAACGCTGGCCCCCTCTCAACACATTATCGTCCTTCCAGGAAAGATGAGAATCTCATCAGGGACGCCGCCGAGGCACGCTTTGGTCGACGGATCGGCAAGAGTCGGGCCGAGGGCTATGCGAGCGCTCTGCGGAAGTTGGCGGCAGCGCTCCGCCCCCTGTCCATTGCCGAGCTCAATGATGATAAACTGCTTGGCCACGCGCACAAATTGTTTCCGAATGACAGGGCCCTCATCGCCGCCTTGAACGCCTTTCGCGACTATCGCGCGATCAGGCAGAACAATTTGGGCGGGGAAGGAGGCAGTTCGCGCAAGGTCACTCAGCCGTCCGCTTCCTCGCCCATGCGGCCGGCCGATGAGCAGCCGACAGGAAACGTTGCGGAGGGGCGCGGCTCATTGCCGCCCGGGTTCAATGCTCCGCAGGTCTGGCATGGAGTGGGGTTAGCCCATTCTCCTGTACAAAGTGTCGTCCAGGATGTGCTTTTCGATGCCGCGGATGGCGAGCACCTCTTGCCCGCGACAATGCTTGGGCCAACGGTCAGTTCAATGCCCCAATCGCCGGTGCAAAGTGTCGCTCAGGAAGCCCTTTTCGATGCCGCGGACCGCGAGAAGCTCTTGTCGGGGGCGACCTCCGATGCACCGGTGTCTTGGCCAAGGATGAGTTCCACTATCCACTCGCCGGTGCAAAGTGTCCCTGAGGACGCGCTTTTCGATGCCGCGGTCCGCGAGAACCTCATGCCGGCGCCGACCTTCGATGCACTGGTGCCTTGGCCAACAATGAGTTCAAACATCCACTCGGCGGTGCAAAGTGTCCCTCAGGAGGCGCTTTTCGATGCCGCGGATCGCGAGAACCTCATGCCGGCGCCGACCTTCGATGCACTGGTGCCTTGGCCAACAATGAGTTCAACCATCCACTCGCCGGTGCAAAGTGTCCCTCAGGACGCGCTTTTCGATGCCGCGGATCGCGAGAACCTCATGCCGGCGCCAACCTTCGATGCACTGCTGCCTTGGCCAACGATGAGTTCAACCGTCCCCTCGCCGATGCAAAGTGTTGCTCAGGAAGAGCTTTTCGATGCCGCCACTTGGCAGGCGAGCTCGAGGGAGCCGAATTCCGCCTCTGAAGACCACTTTCGGCAGATGATGAACGAAGGCGCTGGGGCTCAGACCACGCTTGAGCAGACGTTCGTGGCAGCTGGCGAGCCCTTTGATGCGTCTTTGAGCGTCCCCGAAGATTTCTCCCATGGGACTCAGGCCCCGCCGAATATGATGCACAGGCTTCGCCGCTGGGGCCTCTTGCCGGATGCAGCACAGCGGGTAAAGGCCTACGATATTCGAGGTGAACGCTATATGGCCGTCTTGGGACCGGGAGGACTTGATGATGTTCAGCTCGTCCATCTGCGGTCGCCCGCTGTCGGTGATACGTTCGATGTTTCGTTCGCCGTTCCCAAGAATTTTTCCCATCGCACCCAGCTGGCCCCCGACATGATGCTGACCACCTTGGGCCAGTGGGACTTCTTGCCTGTTGCGGAACATCCAATCATGAACTTTGAGATCGGCGGCGAACGCTACACGGCCATATTGGGACCGGCAGGGCCCAAGGACGTTCAGCTCATTCATCACCCTCGGCCCGCTTTGCCGGGCGAAGCTACGCCTGCGGCACCGAGGACTCGCTCAGATATCTACGGCGGTCTGGCGCCAGGCCTTGATTCGGCGGCTCCCTTTGAATGGAGCGGGGACGCTCCCTCGGTGCTGGCGCCGAACCTTCCTCTGTCGTCTGCCGCACCTGCATCAGGCCATCAGCCAGTCCCGCAAGCGCCTGAACTGGGAGAGTTCTTGGGCGACGGATGGACGCACGCCTCCCAAGAGGCTTCGCCCGCCGTGATCGACACTCTGCAGAGTCTAGGCCTTCTGCCGAGCCGGGACGTCCCAATGACCGCTTTTTTTATCCACGGTCAGCTCTACACGGCAGAAAGCCTACCGGGAGGCCGCGTTCTTCTCTTCCATCAGCCACAATTTGGCTGAATGAGGGGCTCCTCGGCACCTCGGACAGCTCCTCCTTCCTGATATCTTAGATGGACGCTTCAACGATGCCGGGCGATGAGCAAATCCGACCTTTCCAGTGCCACCATGATCTCAAGAAGCTATCAATCAAGTAAGCATTCGGCAGCACGGCGCTCTGCAGAGCAAGTGGTCGAGGAGCTCGGCCATTTGGCTTTGCCCTCACAGATCCGGTCAGGCGGCTTTCCCGCACCCGGCTCTTCCCGAGGGTAACCCGCGTCATATCCGCGCCTGCGCCCATGTGCGAGTGATGCGTGGAGTTGGCAGGCGGAAGCGTGCCGTCAGGGTCTCGAACTCCGGCCAGCCCATGCGCCGACTTTTCTGGCTACGCGGTCTCAGACAACATCCAGGTCGGACGCACTTCGCGGTGGAAGCCGTCGAGCGCTGGACAATTGTGCGGCCTGCCATAATAGCCATAGTGTGCGCGCAGAACGGCGGCGAGCCACTCGTGCTGCGTTGCCAGTGGCGCGTGCATGAGCGCTAGGCCTCCTGGCGCAACGCCGTTAGCTTGCGCGTCAGGCGTTTCCCTTCCGTCTTGTGCTTCACGATGAACCGGCCATCTCGGTTCCGCCCACAGTAATGGGTAAAGCCGAGGAAGGCGAAGGTCTCTGGCCGCCGCTCGCCGCCGCTGACGCGAGAGAGCCGCGAACCGGCCAAACTCGATCAGCCGCGTCTTGACCTCATGAAGCATCAGGCCGAAGCCGGCCAGCCCCGCCTTGAGGGCAAAGAGAGCATTTCCCGCGCATCTGCCTTGTTCTCGAAGCCCATGAAGAAGTCGTGCGCGTAACGCACGATCACGATAAGACCGCGTGCGTGGCGATGACGCCATTTCTGGGTCCAGAGATCGGGGATTTAGTGCAGGAAGATGTTGGCAAGGAGCGGGCTGATGCCCGCCGCTTGCGGCGTGCCCCTGTCCGTCTCTTGCTTCTCGCCGCTCTAAAGAACGCGCCTCGCAGCCACAGCCCGATGAGCTGCAAGATGCGAGGATCGGCGATCCTGTGCGCCCCCATCCGCAACAGCCACTCGTGGTCGACCTAGTCGAAGAAGCTGGGTATGTCGGCATCGAGCACCCAGTTCACGTGCTGGTTCGTGATCACCGTATGCACAGCATCAAGCGCCATGTGAGGATTCAGCCCCGGCCGGAAGCAGGCTCCCCTCGGGCTGGTCCCTTCCCTCGATCGTCCCTTACCTTCGACGACTTCACAGGTAGTATGGACCAGTCCGACTCCCGACCTCAGCTCGAACAACGGCTCTGGCACTGCCTTTGCCGCTGTCCCCGCTCGTAGGTCCCAAGGTAGTCACTTCGAGATTACAGCCCAATGATTGACGTCGAAGGTTTGTCCGCCTGGGGACGAGGTTATCTCAACGCCGTATTGGACGCTGCCGACGATTATGTCGCCGAAGTATCCTTTCGACTTTATCCATTGCAGGATACTCTTGATATCCACAGTCTCGCTGTTGGTTTTGGAGCTGCGCAGAAACGAAATAACCTTGTGTTTGTTCCAGCCTTCAAACACGTTCCAAGTGGCTCCCCCCACATTCACGCCTGTGTAGACTGGAATCGCGGCGGTCCCTGAAGAGTTATACTTGTAAGAAATGGGCTTAACATCACCGCTTCCGTCGGGATTTCCGGTGTAGTTGGTCCAAAGCATTATCTCATAGGCATTTGAGCTATCCCAGATATCGTAGGCGAAGTTCCAACGGCCGCCAGTCGGGACGCTCTGGTTAAAGCTTGACCTGAGGTCGTTGATCGCGCTCAGCGGTTTCCCGACATTGAAAGCTCCGTGGGGATAGCTCTTAATGCCATCAGTGTCAGGTTGATTCGACCGCACGCTCCATTGATTGATCGAATACACTGAGATCGTCTGAGGCCCAACACCTTGACCATATACGTCGTTGTTCCAGGAATAACCATCAAGGGAAAAAGTACCATACTGATCGCTCGAACTCCAGATCGGCGCTTTTGCGGATGCTGGGAATAGCGCAATCATTGTCGCCAAAGGAAGCGCAAGTACGTTAAGAGTCGACAATGCAGACATTCTAATCTCCACCTCAGATCTGCCCTCCAGCGAACGAGCAGCAAGCAAAAGTGAGGCCAGTCAGAGAACGGCGAATCTTCTTCCTTGTCTTGATGACGTACGGAGCGCCGCGCACCTGCTGCATGCCCTCCGGTCGAGCCACTCGGCCAGATCGTCCGCCACGCAATTCGAACCATTGTCACTGAGCAGCCTTGGCCCGGTGCGATGCTCACGCGCTGGCCCGCCGAGCCACCACAGCGCGTTCTGCAGACCTTCGGCCAAGGCGACGAAGCTATAGCCCCAAGACTGGTAGTCGCTTCACGTGGCTCGGGCATCAGCTTCGGATCGCAGGCAGCGCGGGCACGACTCGCCGTCTTGGCTGACTTCAATCGGAAGCCAGTTCAGTTTCTGCGGAGAAAAATCTCGTGTTCCGAGTCCGGCGGCCCGATACTGGCTGTGTAGTTCACGTCCCCGAGAGCGAGACTTTTCTTTGGCTCAGACACGGATGGCAGAAGCTTGTGCAAACCCATTCGCAACTTGAGTTCTTCCGGCGCCCACTGATCTCCGTGCTGAAAGCTCGGGGGCACATAAAGAGACAAACTTGGCAACGGCTGGTTGCGCCGCACTTGGGCGCATAAGTCGAAGATGTTGAGTTGAAGCCGTCATGTCCCCCCTCCGAACGCTTAAAACCACTAAAGCTGACTGCAGAAGGTCAGCGACAGGAAGCAGCGCGGGCGCGGCCTGGCGCCTACCGACTTGGGGGGTTGGCTAAAGGCACTATCCCTGCCGCCCCGCGCTGCCGTTGAGTTTAGCGGAAAGCGTGACTCGGCGCTGACCGTTCTGGATAGATAGCGCTGTCCCTGCCACGTCCCGTTAACCACAACGGCTCTGTATCCAGGCTGGATTACTGAAAGCTGACGAGACCCGAAAATTCCCAAAACGAAAGCGGCCCGTGTGGGCCAGTCGCGGTCGAGAGTGAGAACGACGTTCCGGCGACAGGCTCTGGTACCACGTCAGCCTGAGGATCGCGCCAGCCAGCAGCTCCGGTGTCCAGCACCCGGCCTGTCGGAGGACTGCAGGCGGCCACCAGAAGGGCCTCTTCCTTGTCGTTGAGCTCGCATTCTGCGCGGTAGGCGGCTCTTCGCTTTGGTTCTCCGCCAGGTTGCCTTCGACAAAAACGTCGAAGGGTGGCAGACCACCAAGTGGCCGACGCCCCGACTTGTGGCGATCACGTCATCACTCATCCCGGCATCGGCCGCCCAACCGGATCTGTGCCCCCTTGAGCGCGCAGCCTCTGCCTCCCTCCGCCCAACAAGAGATCTATTCGACAAACAGAGGTATCTACGGCAATACGAGCTAGATAATTCGCGGCATCTTGAGTTCAGAGCAATCGTAGGACTCTTGGCGGGTCAGCTGAAGCCACTGCAGCGCTCCACACCTAGGCTCATTTCGATCATCCCCTACAAGGTACCACAATTGCCAACACGCGATACCTGCCTCATTTGGTAACGTGCCAGCAAAGGAGGGAGTGAACGCGATCTATACGGGATCATCCAGAGGTTCTTGCCGACCGAATGCGAAACCATGCTTCGATAGGACGAGCTAACTGCCGGCGCGAACCTGCGATGTTCGCCGAAGCTTGTCCGGTGTCAGCTAGCGAGTTCGGTTAGGTGAAGCAATCGACGTTGTAAGCACCCTGCGCGGGAAGACGGCGTCGATGGACAATGGCTGCAATACCCTTAGCCCCGAGTTTAGCTGGAGGCTTGCTTTTCTCCCCGCACGCAGGATTATGTCCTGCGGCTCTCGAACGTGTGCGGCGCAATGTGGCACTCGGGCCGATCTTGAGACGTATAAACGCTGTGACTATGAACCTGTAGCAGCGCGGCTCGAGATAGGCGACAGAGAGCATGCTCCAGATGGCAGCCGTCTTAGTTGACGATCAGCACTACCGGCTTGTCAACCGAATGGCAGGACTCCTCTACCCACGGCGGTACAGGCCGGCTGAGTTGTAGGCGCTGAAGCTCTCGAAATGGGCGAACAGGTTGTGGCGCCTCTTGGCGCCGCAGCTGACGCGGTGATCCGGTCGGCGAGGCCGCGGCCCAGAGGCTTTCGGGCTAGCGCATCGTCGCCTTGCGGAACATCCGAGCGTCCATCGAGCGCCTGGCCGCAGATCGCAGCGTCAGGACAGAATGACCTACACCAGCCCCGCCGCATAGAGCGCTTTTGCGACCGACTCGAAATATTGTGAGGGAACAGGGTTGCCGAGCTTTGCTTTGCCGAGCAACTGACGCGCCAGGACATCGTCATCCACAATGGTGAGGCGCAGCGCGCGCGCCTCACCAAGTAGTTGTGAAGCAGCTTCGCCTTCGCCACGGCAAACCAAGACCGGCACGCCGGTCTCGCCGCGCACATAGCGCAGACCGATCAACGTTGTCGACCCCCGCAATATCAACGTGGCCCGACTGATTCCGAGCGGAGCCTCATTGGCCGATTCTTGCCGCAGACGTCGGTGCTCACGCTTCACCTGCGGATTGCCTTGCTGCTCCTTGTTCTCCCGCTTGGCCTCCGTTTCCGTCATGCGCATGTCCTGCATAAACAGCCAGCGCTGGATTAGGAGGTCAGCCAATCCGCCGACCAGAAAAGCTCCAGCGGCAATCGCAATCAGCAGCTTAACCTCGGTGAAGACGAAGCCAAAACAGCCCATGCCGCAGACTGGCAGGTACACAAGCGCTTTCCAGCTCGCGATCACGGTGAGAAAGAAGGTCGCACCAAGCAACACCACCTTAGCCAGGGTCTTGCCCAGCTCGATGGCCGAACGTTTCGAGGCGATGCGTTTCAAGCCTTTGATGGGATCCAGTTTCTCGAGCTTCGGCTTGAGCGGCTCCGAAGCGAACATAAAGCCGCCATTGGCCAGGACATTGGCCAGAAGAGCTGCTGTCACGGCAGCGGCGAGCAACGGAGCGACCGTGGCAATCGAAAGTTCTAGCAAACCGCTGAGCGCTTGTGGCACCGCGCTTGTGAACGGCTGCTCCTGCAGTTTATCGACTAGACGGACCGTCTCCTGCCACTTGTCCTCGATCGCACCCGCTCGCCACCACAGGCAGGCGAAACCGGCACAGGCGCTGACGCCGCTCACCAGATCCGAGCTGCGCGCGCTCTGCCCCTTCTTGCGGGCATCGCGCAGCTTCTTGGGCGTCGGAGGAAGCTTTTTCTCCTCACTCGTAGAGCTCATTTCAACAGTTTCTTCAGATCCTCGAGCATGTTGTTCGAAGTCAGGATATCAGCTCCGGCGTATTCAAGCAGATAAACGGCGTAGCTGACCATGATGACCCCGAATGCAACATTCTTGATCATTGGGGAGAGATCGTTCAGCTTGAGCTGAGATGCAAAACGGCCGAGCATCATGACCGAGACATCGACCAGCAGCAGCAGGGCCAGCACCGGCCCGGCGACTAACAAGGTCGTCATCATGATACGGTCGAGAAGGGCCAGACATTCCATTGCCCCTTGCGCTGTGACGGCAGGCAGAAACTGATAGACAGGCCACACTAGGTAGCTGCCATAAAGGCCGCTCACCATGGTCTGCAGCCCGCCGACCAGAACGAAGATCGTAACCGCCGTAACACCGAGAAAAAGACCGGTTCCGGACGCTTGGCTATGCGTCGCGGGATCCTCCCCCGCAACTTGGCTTGAAATTCCTCGTTGTGTATCGATGATGTCGCCGACTGCCTGTATGCTCCATAGTGGAATACTGAGCAGGATGCCGAGCATAAGACCGACAAACACCTCCTTCAGGCCAAGCATGGTAACGCTGACTAGGCGCGTGTTCGGGTCCAGGGCCTGCAGACCTAGCTTGATGTGAGCGAGGCACGGCAGGCCGATCGCAATCGTCAGGCTTCCCCGAACCAAACCGCTGATGCGCGGCCGGGTGAAGACGGGAAGCACCAGCATGATGCCGAGGGCGCGGGCCGCACTCAGGCCGGCTGCGGCCACGAGCTCGATCGTGCCCTGAACCAGAGCTTGCGCCTCTGCGGGTGACAGGCCAGCCATCCAACCTCTGCTAGTATCTTGCGGTAAGTGCTGGAAACTCACTGAAGATGTGCTCGGCCTGGTCGATCAGTGGAGCGCTGAGCACGGGAGAAAACCCGGCGAGCACGGCGACGACAACCAGAAGCTTGACCGTCAGTGGCAGGGTTTGATCCTGGAGCTGAGTTGCCGCCTGGATGAGGCCAATGATCAGCCCAGAGATGAGAGCTGCGAGCAGCGGCGGCAGAACCCAGATCATGAAGAGCACGAGAGATTGACTCAGGTGTGTAAGGATGCTGGCTTCGTTCATGGTCAACCTCCTGGCGTCGTGTAGCTTAATACCAGCCCGTGCATGAGACGTGACCAGCCGTCGATCGTGACGAACAAAAAGAGCTTGAAGGGGACAGATATCACCGTGGGGGATACCATCGACATACCCATTGCCATCAAAATCGTCGTTACAATGAGATCGATCGTGATGAAGGGAAGATAGAGAAGAAAGCCGATTTCGAATCCACGCTTGAGTTCGGAGATCAAAAACGACGGCACGAGAATCGCAAAATCATCTGCCGTGGCGCTGCCGCGCATGTCCTCCGACCAGACGTGTTCCGTTGAGGACAGGAAGAAGCGGCGCTGCTCTTCATTAGTGAATTTCTTCAGATGAGCTCGGAGCGGCTCCTGTCCCTCCTTGGCGGCCGTCACCCAGTCATCGAAACTTTGGTAGCGAAGTTGCGGATCGGTAAGCCGGTTATAGGTCTGCTCGAACACCGGAGCGCTGATGAACACGGTCAGGATCAGTGCCGCTCCGTAAAGCACGATGTTCGGCGGTATCGATTGAGTCCCAAGCGCATTGCGCACGAGGAAGAGAACAACCGAGACCTTGATAAAGGCGGTCGTTGTCACGACTGCAAAGGCCAGCAGGCCAAGGCCGACGGTGATCGCAAGAAGCGCAAGGATGCTGGGTTGAACCTCAGTCATTAAGCGTCAACCTGCCGCGCAGCCTGACGGCCAGCTCGTCCCCAATCCGCACGATGTCGCCCCGGCCGATACGTTGGCCGTTGGCAAGGATATCCACCGGCCCATCCAGAGGCCGGCCAAGTTCGAACACGTGGCCTTCGTTGAGGGTACGCAAGGTTCCCAAGGGCATCGGCCAGCGGCCACATTCGAATATGAGTGTAATCTCGATGCTGTCGATATCCGCCTCTGATGGAGGCTGCTGTTGCACCTGGCTTTGGGGCATCATGTCTTCACTTGTTAGGGGGTGGGATCGCGAGCGGAATGGTCCTCGCAGCACCAGCCTGTCGCCGCCGATCTCTGCAGGGGCCCACAATCGGTCTGCTGCGAGAATGATCTGGCCTCGCGCGAGTGGAATTACGTCCGGGAGCAGCGCGTCGCCTTGCTCTGCTCGGCGAAGAATGCCGATCGCGACGCGAAGCGAACCGACTTGGCCTGCAACGACGACCGGGAGTTCGGAGGGCAGCCTGGCCGTTTGTCGCGGCAATCGGCCGAGCAGCTCGCCGAGCGCGGTGAAAGCCGGCGGAACGGGACCGTCAAGTGGCGAGAATAGAAGCAGCCGCGCCTTGCTGGCGAGCTCACCATAGGCGACGTCAAATTCAAGATAAGGCCTAATATTCGGCGCCTCCTCGGTGCGAACAAGCTGCAGATTGCGCTGCATCAATCTTTCCAGCGGGGCAAGCAAGGGTTCCAGCGCAAGTTCCAGGACCAGCGAACGCGTCGGCTCAGAAGGTAAGGTAAGGCCATCCTGCACGGTCGCAATCAGCGCTTCCGCAAGCGGAGCTGGCAAGGACAGAATCAAGCTTTCGCCATTTACGTCGAAGACGCAGTCAAGCATCGACGTCACAGCCGGCTCCACCTGCCAGACGGTTCGGCTCACGCGCACAGACATCGGCTTCTCGCCGAGGCGCGCTTGCAGAGGCGCACGCGACGCTGCGATCTCGTTAAGCCACGAGGCCACGGCGCGCGAGAGGATCATCGTCGGTATGAAGGCTGCGCGTTCCGCCGGCCGATATGGCGCGGATGCGGCTTCCGCGTCGCAGGCCCCTAGCTCGCGCGGGAGAGGATCTGCAATCATGTTCGCTCACATCCCGTCTGCCCTGATCGGCCTCGCCGGTAGCGGAGCAAGACTTCATCATCGGCTTCGATTTCGGCGGCAGCCTCGAAATGTGCATCCGTGATGCGCCGAACGTCGTGATCGATCTCACGCCATTTCTGGCTCGCCGCTGAACGCTTGGTCCAAACGGATCGGGCCTCAAGAACCGCAGCCTCAGCTTGCTCTTGAGCAGCACGGGCCTCGTCAAGAACCCGCTGCGCCGCTTTGATCTCGTCTGTGAGCCGCCCGATGATGAGATGATAGCGTCGCTGCAATTCGCACACAGATATCGCATCGGCCGCTAGCATTTCCCGATAGAGCTCCGCCTCGAGCTGTGCGCGGCGCTCTTCGGCATGTGCAAGATGCTCGCAAGCTTCTTGGACAGCTTGAACCGCGAGGTGGCGCTTGGCTTCCATGTTGGACAATTCACGAAGGGCGCTTCGTTCCCGCATATCCTTTACGAGCCGCAGCTTTGAGGCGTGAGCGGGACTTAGGCCGTTAGACGCGATATCCATGCGACCGTCTCCTCAAAGCTGCACACCTCACCCTGCCCCTGGCGCAAAAAGGCCCGCAGCTGCTCGATTGAGGCGATTGCTCGATCTGTCAGCGGATCAGAGCCTTGCTTGTATTCACCGACCTTGATCAAGAACTCGGCCTCAGCGTAGCGTGAGAGCAGATCACGGAAGAAAGATGCCGCCTTGCGATGCGGCACCGACACGATCGCATCCATGACACGGCTGCGGCTTGACAGCACATCAATAGCCGGAAAATGCTCCCGAGAGGCCAGCGCGCGGGACAGAATAATGTGGCCATCAAGGATGCCGCGTGATTCTTCCGCTATTGGATCGCCGGTGCCGTCACCTTCGACAAGCACCGTATAGAAGGCCGTAATGGAGCCATGCTCGCCCATGCCGGCGCGCTCCAACAAGCCCGGCAACAGCGCGAAAACGGAGGGCGGAAATCCGCGCCGGGTCGGCGGCTCTCCTGCGGCGAGGCCGATTTCACGCATGGCGCGGCTAAAGCGCGTCAACGAATCCATCATCAAAACGACGCGAAGCCCCTGATCCCGAAAATATTCCGCCAGTGCTGTCGCCATGTGGGCGCATTGGGCCCGCTCCATCGCCGAACGGTCAGAGGTCTCCACTACAACGACGGAACGGTGGAGGGCTTCACCAAGATGACGTTCGATGAATTCACGCACCTCTCGACCGCGCTCGCCGATCAGCGCAACGATGGTGACGTCGGCCGCCGCGCCTCTTACGATTTGCGACATCAGCGTCGACTTGCCGCAACCTGCATCGCCATAGATTCCGATCCGCTGACCTTCTCCACATGTCAGAAGGCCATCCAGGACACGAACGCCTAGCGGGAACGGCTGTTCAATCCCGCGCCGTTTCATCGGATTCGGCGCCCTGCCGCGTAGCGGTCTGGTTTCGCTGGCTTTTATCAGGCCCTTGCCATCGAGCGGTCGGCCAAAACTGTCGATGACGCGGCCGAGCAAATCGGGGCCGACAGCCACTTCCTGCATTCGCCCGGTCGTCACCACCTCCGCACGATTGGACAGCCCCACCATGTCCCCGATGGGCGTGAGTAACACCCCGTCCGGTAACAGGCCGATAACCTCGGCCTCGAGCGACCATCCGCTACGAGGATCCTGCAATAGGCATAGCTCTCCGACCCGAGCCTCCGGCAAGACGGCGTGCAGCAGCGTGCCCACCGCCCGCGTGATCCGGCCGCGGATGGCGCGTGTATCGATGTGCTTGGCGGAAGATCTCAAGGACGAGAGTGCGGCCTCTACAGTAGCTTCTGTGGCGGCGGCATCGTAGGTTGGTCGCTGCACAGTCACGATTGAGCTTCCTCTGACAAGCCAAACCCGAGACGCAGCGCGCGGAGCTGCGCGGCAAGTCCAAGATCGACATTGCCAAACTCGCTCCACAAGACACATTGGTCCGCACTCAGCGCCGGATCCGCCTCAATCCTGACCTTCGGCCGGCCCTCAAGTCCGTCATAGTCCTTGAACTCACTGGCGAGCAGGTCGACCCTCAGGGGGGGTACGTGGAGGCAAACCTCCGTGTTCTTGTATCTTTGCTCGATCGCATGACGAACGCCGTGGACCAGCAGCTCACCCGGGTCAAACGCGCCAAGCAGATCGCGAACGATCTCGAAGACCAGTTGCGGCAATTCCCGCTCGAGACGCGCCTTGCGCTGGGCCACTTCAAAAGTCGCCTGCGCAATCAGCCGCGCCATTTCCTCTGCGCCAGCCTTTGCGCCCTCGGCGCGACCCCGCGCCCGTTCCCGCTCATAAGCCTGGCGTGCCCACCCGCGAACCCGCTGCAGATGCCGCTCGGCAGCGGCTCGCGCCCGTACGGCATCGTGCCAGATCTCAAGCTGCGCAGCTGGGATCAACGGTCCAAGTGGCCGAATCTGCGGGGCCGCGGGTGATGCGGGGTCATCGGCCGTCATACTCCGGCAGCCTCTGTACGCAAATGCGCCATGACGAGAGAAAGCAGCGCGCCTGCTGCGCTACGGTGTTCAGCAGTTGGACTCTCGGCCGCCGTCCCAACAGGCAAGCGTAGAAGCACGCGGATACGACCAAGCGATGAAGTCTGTTCGAGCCAGGCGCCGAGACAAGCGTGCCCATCGTATTCGATTTGTCGCGACAATTGCTCCGGTTCGACGATCGGGGTCATTGCGACGGCACTGGATAAATGCCGGACTGCGAACGCATGCGCTTCGGCACCGATCACCTGCACTAATATCGTCAGATCGTGCCTGGAAACCAACTTGAGGATGGAGCGCGCATGCCAGATGCTGCCCGCGAGCAGCGCAGCCCGCCGCGGATCATGCCCAAGGAGAGCATCTTCGTCCCAGTCGGCGCAGCTCACCTCTACCTTGCTGCCCAGCAGCAGTTCGGCGAGCCTTGGCTGCAGCCTGGCACTCTGCTGTAGCCGAGCCAACGTGGAAGGCGAAAGCAGCGGGTCAAGAAGCCCAGCAAAACGACCGGGATCGACCGAGGCAGCAAGCTCGCGCAGTCGATCGACTGCGAGCGTGAACGAATGATTGAGTTTTGTGGATGACATTGATGCCGACATGAGCGTCCAGACTATGTCGCATCAGCAATCAACTTTTTGTCCGCCCCCTGCTCAGCAGACACGCGCGAGCCCCTACCAAACATGCTCAGCTTGCGCGATGATCGTCCAAACTGACGCATGCGCGGGCCCAGCAATACGCAAGATACGATGCCGAATAGCGCTCCGGCGCCTCCCACAGCAAGCGGAAGTAACGGCGCTGAGCCCGCTCTCGCTGACTGAGCCGTAGGGACTACCGGCGCGGCAGACTGCTCGATTGGAGCGCGCTCGACCGGCACGAAGACGACCGCGACCTTGTCATAGGACAGGCCTTCAATGCTGTTTGCGACGAGCATCTTGATCTGCGGCAACAGTGCCGAGAGCTTCGCGCTGGAGCCATGGCGAATGAAGACCGAGGCTGAGGACGGGGTCGCATCTTGTCGCAACAAGTCGTTCTTCGGCAGAACGACGTGGACGCGTGCTGAAAGGACGCCATCTATATCGCTGATCGTGCGCGACAATTCTTCGCTTAGAGCATAAACGTAACGTGCCCGCTCCTCGATCGGCGAGGCAACGAGGCCCGATCCCTTGAACACCTCGCCGAGATTCTTGAAGGATTGGCGCGGCAACCCCTCGACATTTAGCAGGTCAATCGAATAAGCGAGCTGCTTTTCCTCGACCTGGATTGTACTGGTTCCGTCCTTGGCGACAACACGGGCAGCATCAACGCCCTTGCCAAGGAGAAGCGCGAGCATCTCATTAGCCTCGCGCTCCTGAATTTTGGTGTAAAGATCAGCCTTACAGCCGATCAGCGAGAGGAGAAGGGGCATCGCAAGACACATGCGAAGCCGCCGCCACGATTGACGGCCGCCACAGCTACCCCTTTTCGTATCGCCAGTCATCAGCTTACTCAGCCGGCCGATAGCAGCTTGTTGAGCGACGAACTGACAGCGCTGGTGCCCTTGGAGACAAGGGAAACCTGAATAACGTCCCTGTATACGTCTCGCAGATTCGTCATCATCGATTCAAAATCGGCTCCAACCGGTTTACCATTCGCATGTGCACCGACGTTATCCGTCTGCAAAAGCGGCTGCGTAGCCGGCCCAGGCTGCACACTAGTCACGACAGCCGACGCAACCGCCGGAGGAACGGCGCGGCCCTGGTACATACTGGAAAGGGTTTGGAGGATTCGGTCACCCGGCGGACTTGCCAGCACATTCGTACGCTGGACCTCCAATATCGGCGAAGCCGCTACGGGCCGATCCGCGGGCGGGAGAGCAGATCCGTGATTTGCAGCTACTTGCGCCAGGGACTGCTCGAAGCGCGCCTGCTCGCCAGCGGCTGCGGGCGAGCAGGCACTGGAAAGACAGTCAGCCGAACTGGGAGAGATCGGCGTTGCGCCTAACAACATGGAATGAGTCATTGTGCTGTTGTGATGAGACCTAGGCGTTAACCGATGAACCGATCAAGTTCATAGGCTGGCGAGCTGACGAAAACCTGACGGAGATCGTTCTGACTGCGTCATCTAAAGATCACTTTTGGTTTTCAAGCTAGAACGAAACTCCAACTTGATGATGAGCGGAAGGCGTCCGGGAATGCTCACGCGATCTACGATGGTACATATTCTAAAAAGAACTCTTTGTGCCGGCGTTTTAATCTGTATCGGCATAATGCGCTCGTCTGCTGCATCCCTTTCCCTGCCGTCTGCCCCTTATAGCTACACCGTTCTCGATCAGGATCTTCCTGCGGCGCTGCAGGAGTTCGGCAACAATCTCAATATCAGGGTCAATGTCAGCGCCGAGGTCAGGGGCCGGATTCGCGGGCGAATGCCTGACTTGCCGCCACGAGAATTCCTTGACCGTTTGACTTCCCTGTACAATCTTCAGTGGTATTACGACGGGCTCGTCCTTTACATCTCCGCCGCCCACGAGGCGCAAAGCCGGCTCATCGTATTGAACCCGATCAGCTTCGATGCGTTCAACTCCGCGCTCGACGCCCTCAACATCTCGGATGAACGCTATATCGTGAAACCAGCTCCGGGAGAGGGCCTCATCCTTGCTTCTGGCCCACCCCGATTTGTTGCGCTGGTGGATCAGACCCTTAAAGGCCTTGTGGCGGAAGCGCAGGCACGGCGCAGTCCCGTCGCAGCCGAGAGGCCACAACGCGAGTCGGTCTTGATGTTGTTTCGCGGTTCATCGAGCACGGTCTTGCGAGACGGGCGGCCGGAAGGTTCTCCCGAAACACCGCACCATGAGGGCATTTTGCGCGAAACCGGTCCAGGCCAGAAGTGAGGTCGAAGGTGCAAGACCGCTCCGAGCAAAGTCGGTCCGTCCGGCGTACGCCTATTTCATCCGATCGTCAGCTTTTCGAAAGCTACGGTCCCCAGCTTGAGCATGCGAGGTTTGGGCGGCTGCCTTGCTTGGAGCAACCCTGATAGAGGGACCAGAGACCCAGACGCCCAAGGGAAATTAGGTAGTGCCGTTTTTGCAGGCGGCGCGAGGTATTAGAGATCAATGCGGGCCTCCGCACGCGTGCTTCCGAGCTAGCTGAGGCTTCGCGTAACTCGATGCGTGTCATCAGTTGGAAGGAGGAACAGGGTGGATTTCAATGCAGTCGCCCCGGCGAATACGAGCCCGGGTCCGGACACAGCACAGATGCCTTCAGATGCAACCGAATTCGAGCAGCAGCTCAGCGGCGCACAGGCTCCCGCTTTGGCGCAGAGCGTCGCCCATCCAGTGCTGCAGGGCGAGCCTTATTCACCGTATCTGAACGCGGGTCACCCCTACTCTCCCTACTTTGATATCGGACACCTGAATCCGCCTTACGAGGATTTAGCGGATCCCCATTCGCCAGACTCGGGTTGGCAGGATGATCTATATGCTGCGCCTGGGCAGGAAAACGACCGGCAGCATCTCTCGCCCCAGACCATCGCCCAGGCGATCGAGGAACATCCCAGCTTCGATCAAGATGTGATATGGCAGAATCTGGATGCCGGCCCGTCTCATGCCGAGCCACGGCACAGTGAGCCACAAGCGGGTCCATCGCATGCAGGACCATCGCACACCGCCGCTTTTCAGGGTGAGCCGTCTCACGCTGGCCCATCCCATGCCCGGCCACTGCAGGCGGGACCGCCCCAACCTGGGTCTTCCGCAGCTCCGTCAGAACTTTCCGAGTTCCGCATGTGGGACGGACATCTCGCCAAAGACTTTTGGGTGTTTGCGCCTCAAACAGCCACCGGCGCTCAGATCGACATGCTGGAGCGCAGCGGAGTGAAGCCAAGCAAAGACAACCCGAGAACAGTTTTCGCCATGCTCGGTGTGCCTCACACGGCCGAATGGAGAGAGGACGGCTTCATTCGTCTCACACCTTCGCGTGATCCGACCCTTTGGCCTGAGAGTTAGAGCAAGACCAACCGATAGATGCGGAAGATTCGCCCATCGGCTGACGGCTGCAGCCGTGCCACGGCAGGGTGATACTCCCCGCGGCCGACAAAGACTTAGAGATGGCAGGACACCTGGTGAGAGGCGCCCCGGGGGTATTCCGCGGCCACTCTTCTCTTTTCCGGCCACTCATAAGTGCCAGACCAGCTCGCGAGGGGCAGCGGCCTAGTCAAAGACCTCTCGAGCCGGATGCACGAAATGGCTTTCATATGGTTCGCTGAGAACACAACGGCCCGCGGAGAAGAACATTGCAATTTAGCTGCGAATTCAGAATTGGCGTGCCAGCCCCGCGAGTCACGCTGCGCTTTAGGAGCACCGCGAGACGATCGTGCGTCGAGCCGAGGGTAAGGGGGTTCCGGATCAGGAGAGTCAGGGTATGACCGTCCCCTGAGCACGTTCAACATCGAACTGCTTACGCCGCCGCTTGTCCTCGTTCCCTGGCAAACGATTGATCATTCGCAAAGCGAGGACTCTGGCATCTGGCGTTAATGGCCTGCTGATAGCAGCTCTCAGAGAGTATGCCCCCGGTGATCGAAAGCATAAATATCATCAAGATCGCCGGATTGATTTGCGAAAACTCTGCCCGCCACCCAAGGTCTTCATCTCCTTTATGCAGCCCGCGCCGAACGCAGCTGCTTCCGCGCGATGGCCTGCTTCAGAAGCCGCGCAAGGCACACCTCGCTAGTGCGCTTTCTTAGCTCGTATCGTGAGATAGAGGCCAGCTCTCTATTGCAGGCAACGCAAATGCCCATCCGATCCACTGGCTCTCAGCTGCGCCTGGAGTCGAACCGAACGCGTTGATTTTCGGTAACCACGCAGCGGCCGAATGATTCCAACCGGCACCGTCCTTTTCACATAAAACTCCAAGGGCGGAGCCACCGAGTCACTGAGCACAGGGAATCACGGTATCAATCCAGCCTCACTCTTCGTCAGCTTCTTGCAAGCTGTGCCTGCTAGAACCGCTGGAATAGGTCATCTCGCGGCACCCCCGCTAGCTTGGTTTTATGACATGGACACAGCCGCAGCCGATATCGCAGCAACGGCGCCAGAAGCTGGCGCAACCACCGATAACGCCGGGAACGGCGGCGAAAACTCGCCCGCAGCATTGTTGCAGCGAGCCTTCGAAAAGGCTCTGGTTGCCGTCGCCACCCAAGTTATAAGCGATTCCCAGTCAGATATGGATGACGCGATGAGCGAGCTAGATGATGGGTGAAGGTCCGGATTATCAGAGGCGCACAGGGAAGGACCTTCGGAAGGCAAGCTGAACCGAGAACGACCTGGCGCAGCCGCCGACTTGCCAAACCAGCCGCCAGATGCGTCTTAGGTGATCCTCCAGGTGGGCGGTGCGGCCGGTCGCAATCCGATCGCACTTGGAACTCTCGGAAAACACCGCAGCGACTAGCTTACGCGGCCGTGCGCCTCACTCCTCAGTGAGGGTTCATCACGCTTTTCAGTCAGCACGCTTCAAGCTGAACCAACCGCTTCTCCCTTTATGATCAATTCCGTCACCTGGCTGTGCTGGATCGGTACTGCAGCCGCCCGCGAAATGGCGTGCCAGAGAGATCCTGTGAGATCGTAACGTCGGTAGCTTCGGCGCTCGCTGCGCAGATACCTGCGCAGCTCCCGGTCCGCTGACAACAGCATCGAAAAATGTTGCGGGTACCTGATCCGTGGGTCATGGCGGGCCTGTGGGTACGATTGGCGCCGCCGAACACGAAAAGCGGGCGCTAACGCCCGCTTCAGTGACTTACCCGATAAGCTGGGATCGCCTCGCAGGACCAGCCAGGATTGCGGCCAACTCAAGCGTCCGACGGTGTGCCTGGATTCTCATTGCTGTCGATGATCGCCTGGTTAACCTGGCGTCCAGACCGATCAACCCAGCCCGAGCCTGGCTGTTCGTAAATCGTCTGTGCTCCATCTGAAGTCAGCTGATCAAGCGTACGGCCTGCATTCGACTGCGTCACCTTAAGATTGTTCTTACCATCGAAGCGGTCTCCTAGCCCTTCGACGACAATGGCATTGTCGCCGTTGGTAATGGTCAGCTTCGAGGCCATCGTTTTGCCGTTGCCAATATCAACGGTGTCGATGGTAATTTTCGTGCCGTCGTCGAGCTGGAACGTCATGTTCTTCTTGAAATCGAAATCGATCTTGCCGTCACCGTCGGCATCGACGTGGGGGTCGCCCTTGATCGCTGTGATCTTGCCCGTTTGATTGTTGCGAATGAGCACCGTTCCGTCATGCTCGTCCACGAGCATCGAATACTTATCACCAAGCTTGATCTCAGCCCTGCTGCCCCTGACCTCATGCGACCAGATCGGCGCCGGCTGAGACGACTGCGTGGGCGCCTGGGCGACCGCAACAGGCACCATCGCAAGAGGCGGCGGCGGAGGAGGAACGAAGAAGACGGGGGCGGTAGAGGCACGCGCTGCGCTTCCATACTGGTAATTACCGGGCCCGCGCCCTTGTTCGCCTGCATCGATACTCGCCTGATTCACCGCGCGTCCGGCCCCATCGACCCAGCCTTGGCCACTCTCATGGATCGTTTGGGCACCATCGGACGTCAACTCGTCAAGGGTCATGCCAGCATTGGACTGGGTCACCCTTAGATTGTTTTTTCCATCCTTGTCGTCGCCGAGCCCCTCGACAACCATCGCGTTGTGGCCGTTGGTAATGGTAAGCTTTGAAGAGATGGCCTGACCATTACCGTAGTCAACATTGTTGACAGTAATTTTCGTGCCGTCGTCGAGCTCAAACGTCATATCCTTCTTGAAATCGAAGTCATCTTTGCCGTCTCCGTCGGCATCAACGTGGGGGTCGCCATGAATTACGGTGACATGCCCGGTCTGGTTGTTGCGAACTGTCCAGGTGCCATCCTTTTCATTGGCCGTAATCGTATACTTGTCCCCAAGGTTGATCGTGGCCTTGCCATCCTTGACCTCGTGCGTCCACACCGGATCCACAGCAGGCTCAGAATTTTGATTCAGCTGGCTCATCAGCATGGTGGGAGGAGGAGGCGCCATCATGTAAGCTTGGGTCGTAACGACGGCTGGCGTTACCACGACCGGAACGGCGACCGAACTGACGAGGGCTGGTGAGGCTACCGGTAGGTACTGGTAGCTCGCCGGAGCATACTGTCCCAACAAGGCGTTGAAGGCGGGAGTGACAACCGCGCCTTCTGGCACCACTCCGTTCATCGAGTCGGACGCGCCCACCACCTGAAGGCCAGCCACGGGAAGATACGGCATTTAGTTTACTCCTGTTGCATAGACGAAATCTGTAAAACCGCGAGCGCTGCGCGCATACTCAACCAAGGTACGCTGCTTCGATTTGCACGAGAACGCACCATTAGCTCATCCGGACGAACGACTACTTCTCTTGCCAGACCAGCAGCCCTAATGAGATCTTCCTTTCGTCGCACCACACTAAGTGCTGCACGATCACATCACGCCCATTTAACTCACAGCGACCGTAGCCCGAATACCTGTCGAAAAGCTGACGACGATGGGCGAGCGAAGCCGCATCCACTTTGACATTGATCGAATGTCCGAGACGCATCCTTCGCCAAGCTGTATCGCAACCTTCAACCCTCCTCTTCGCACGAAACGGCTGTTATCAGAGGTGCCCTATGTCTTCGCGATACGCGAGGTCTGCCGGTTATCAACCAGTCATCCCATCCTCACCGCGCAATCAGCGCTCCCGCCGATCGTGCACATCATCTGCGAGGAGCGATCGATGGGTTGAACACGTGCGCGGACCAGTCTCTCCGGCATCAGAGGATCTTCGCGGAACCTGACTTTGCACAAGCCGCCCATGTTGACCAAACGAGTCTAGCGCGGGCTGAGACCCGCACAACTCCATGACCTTATCCCGCTTCCGCACTCTATCCGCCAAGCCACGCGCCTGCGCAGGCTCCGCAAGGTAAACTCTTTCCTGAACGCGCAGCTAAGCACCACCCACAGGGCCTTGAGCAAAGCCGATTATAAACGGGCTGGGACGGCCCGGGCGAGCCGATGATTGCGAGCAGGTGCAACGCTGCCGCAAAAGATCATCCCACTCGCCTCAACATGAGGCTCGTCAGCTTTTCGAAAGCTAGCGCCCCTAGCATGAGGCCGCTGAAATCTAGGCGAGCAGTCGTCTATTGAGCGCAACAAGACGAGGATAGGAGAATGCGATGATCGGAGAAATGATCGGAAGTGCTGCCGGCGGATACCTTGGCGGGCCTGCCGGAGCGGCCATTGGTTCGGCACTGGGCGGGAGCGTTGACAAGGTCTTTGACAAGGTGGTCCACACCTTGGTGCCCGACGAGGGTAGCCACGATAAGGCCGTAGACGACAAAGACGCCGGCGACAAGAGCGAGGTACAACCCAAGTCCGATACCCTCTGCAAGAGCCCGGAGCTGAACCTTGGGCTCAGCACGCTCGGCGGTACGCCCATGGTCCTCTCAATTCCCGCGATCATCTCGCCGGCCCACAACTCGTAACAAGTCAGAACCAAGGTTATCCCAACAGAAAGGTAAGTAGATATGGCAGTTGACAATGTTGGCGGAAATGGCGGCGCTGCTGGGGCGCAGCCGACGGGCGATACGGGCTTCCAGAATCAGATGGCTGAATTCGAGCGTGTTAGCCAGAAGGTTCAGGCCCAGGCCGTGGCAATGCGTCGAATCACGACCGAGCTCTCGTCCGAGAAGAAGGTCGCCGACGAACGCGTTCAGTAATTCTGCGAGACGGGTGGCTCACCGCGTTGCTACCGTCGCCGAGTTGTGAATGACGAAATCTGGATGAGCCGTACGGCGCTGCCGTACGGCTTCTCTCGTTATTCAGGAGGTTGTCGTGAAGGGCTCTGTTTCGCTCGAGTTCGAGGTGCTTTCGGGACTCTATACCGGGCTCAAGGGGAAGGCAGCGGGCGGCGACAGCATTGTTGGCAGTGGCTTCGATGCAGACATGATCTTCGTTGAACAAGGGCTTGAGCCGCATCACCTTCGTGTCATCGCGCAGCACGATTCGATCGAGGTCGAGGCGCTCGCCGCCAACATCAGCATAGACGGTCTCGCGAGCATCGCTTCAGGTGAGCGCGTCAGAGTGCCCCTCCCCGCGGTCGTTCATGCTGGCGCGATGTCCATCCGCTGGTCGACAGAGGATATCCAGCCGGTTTCTTCGAGCAAGCGCTCCCGCAGCTTGACCTTAGCACTCAGCCTGGTTCTGCTCAGCTCTGTCGTGATCGGCACCGTCTCAACTATCTTCGCCCCAGGCGATAGAGCGGTGGTGCCAAGTACACATTCGTCGCGCACGGTCGAGATTGCCACTAAGCCAACCGTTGATCATTCTGATCCGAGAGCTGCTGATGAAATGGCCGTATCGCTGCGGCAAGAGATCGAACGAGCGGGCCTTCTTGACGTTAAGATCGGGCGCGGCCCCGGCGTTGTGACCGCGGAAGGCACAATTACGCCGAACCTCGTCGTAAAATGGAAAGAGATCCAGCAATGGTTCGATCGTCAAACCAACGGCACCACGACCCTTGTGAATGCTGTCACGGTGAAAGAGGAGAAGATGCCGTCTTCAATTGCTGTCCAAGCCGTCTGGCGCGGAAGCGAACCTTATCTGCTTATTGCCGGGCAGAAGTACTTCGTCGGTGCGCTCTTAAGCAATGGATGGACCGTTGATCGAATTGAGGATGGACGTGTTCTGCTCAGTCGCAACGGCCGATCTGCCGCTTTGCCATATTGAGGTCTCTAGCCTGCAAGAAAGAAGGAGAAGGCGATGGCTAGGCTGCCCCAGCACTCCGTAGGGCCCGACACCGGATCGCAGGGATTAGATGCGGGCCAGCACGCACCGGTCATCGGCTCGTCTCCCTCGCGAGGTGATAAACTCGAGCTCGAAGGCGCCCATGCGGATAGCGGCGCGAAGCGCGCATCGTGGCGGGATACGGTTTCGCATGATCTGCCAATTGATGTTGCGAGCGAAGCGACGCTCGAGGTCAGCTCCGTCGGCGCCATCTCTCGCGTCACTTTATTCGAAAGCGAAGCAGGAGCAAATGAGCTAGATCCACGCGCGGTATTGGCTTTGCTCTATGGTCCCAATCTGTCCCGCGGACTACTCTCCTTCGTCGTTCCACGCCTCCGTCATCCGGACGTACTGCGCGCCGACAAGCATGGTGCTCTTTTGGAGCGCTTGACGCGGACGTTGGAGGCGACACCGGAGGACAATACGGCACGAGAGTGTTTGGTAATCCTGCAGCAGGAACTACAGCGGTTATTAATGCTCCGGCAAAATCAAAACAGCTTAATCAAGGGCTAGCCATGGCCGATCCTGATGGATTGCAGCATGGGCCCGCTCCCATGGTTCCAGAACTCTCCAAGTCCGGCGATATTCTGTCGATCTCCGGGCCGGAGCGCGACCTGCTTTGCGCGCTTTCGTATGTACATCTCGCGTGCGGGCAGAGCGCACAAAGTCTGGCTCTGTTGCGAATTGCAGCTCGCGAGCATTCTAACGACATCGGTTTACTCCGCATTCTCGCCTACGCGCTAATCTCCGAGGGCCTTGGTGATGAAGCACTCGACGTATTGGACAGACTGGACGCACTCGATACGCAACCCTCTTCCCGCATACCGATGACGCTGCTGCGCAGTCACGCCCTGCGGCACGCTGGCCGCATGCCCGAGGCTCGCGAGGTCTTCCAGCGCTATGTGTCACTGCGCGCGAGCAGGGCCGCCCTCATCAAAAAGCAATAGGGATCTATCATGGCCAACGTCTTGCGTGACTTCATCGTGCGCGCTCCGGCCCACCCGGATTTCATGGTTGCCTTGATGCTGCTTCTAGCGATCGGCATGATGATCATGCCAATCCCAATCATCGTGATCGACATGCTGATCGGCTTCAATCTTGGCTTTGCCATATTGCTGCTGATGGTTGCGCTCTATCTCACCACACCGCTTGATTTTTCGTCGCTACCGGGCGTCATCCTGATCTCCACCGTCTTTCGACTGGCGTTAACGATTGCAACAACGCGGCTGATCCTTGCTGAGGGCGACGCCGGCAGCATCATTCACACCTTCGGTGACTTCGTCATTTCAGGGAATATCGCGGTCGGCATTGTCATATTCTTGATCGTGACCATGGTGCAGTTCATGGTTCTTGCCAAGGGTGCCGAACGCGTCGCAGAGGTGTCTGCGCGCTTCACGCTTGACGCGCTACCAGGCAAGCAGATGGCGATCGATGCGGAACTTCGCAACAACCACATTGATCAACACGAAGCACGCCGCCGACGTGCCGCCTTGGAGCAAGAGAGTCAACTTCATGGCGCGATGGATGGCGCCATGAAGTTCGTTAAGGGAGACGCGATCGCCGGACTAATCGTGATCTGCATCAATATGCTGGGCGGAATCAGCATCGGTCTGCTCTCAAAGGGTATGTCGCTCGATGACGCGCTGCATCAATATACGCTTTTGACGATCGGTGATGCGCTCATTTCGCAGATTCCGGCGTTGCTGCTGTCAATTACCGCCGCGACCATTGTCACGCGCGTCAACGGGCCCTCCAAACTCAAACTCGGCGCCGATATCGTTCACCAACTTACCGCAAGTACGCAGGCACTTAGGCTAGCGGCCTGCGTATTGGTATTCATGGGGCTTGTTCCCGGCTTTCCTTTGCTCCCGTTTGTCGTGCTGGCCGTCCTGTTCGCTGCGGCCAGCTTCGTCAAGATCGGCGCCAAAGGCGACAAGCCTGCCGCTAAAATTGGAGCAAGCGCCGCTGCTTCGGCGCCAGCTCCGGCAGCGGCCCAGAAGCAGACCGCACATGCGGAAGCACTTCCGATCGCGTTGTTCCTTGCGCCGAACCTGACGGATTCGATCGACAAAGACGAGCTGGAAGAGAGCATTTCGCGTGTTTCAAGGCTGGTCTCGGCGGACCTTGGCATCACCATTCCGCGCATCCCGGCCCAAATCGGCGAGAGCTTGTCCTCGTCGCAATTCAGGGTGGATGTCGATAGTGTGCCAGTTGAGCGCGATGTGATCAATCCCGGGCACCTGGCGCTCAACGACGATGTGGCGAACATCGAGTTGAGCGGCATCCCCTTTCAGCAAGACCCGGAAACGAATCGTGTCTGGATCGAAGAACGGCATGCAGCGGCTCTCAAGGCCGCTGGAATCGGATATCATCGCCTGAGCGAAGTTCTTGCCTTACGTCTCCATTCCACATTGACACGCTATGCACAGCGCCTGGTAGGTATCCAGGAAACCCGCCAATTGCTCGCCCGGATGGAGCAGGAATATCCTGACCTAGTGAAGGAGGTGCTGCGTACGGCCACCGTCCCTCGGATCGCCGAGGTCCTGCGCCGGTTGCTCGATGAAGGCATTCCAATCCGCAATACCCGCTTGCTCCTGGAGGCATTGGCAGAATGGAGCGAGCGCGAGCAAAACGCCGTCCTGCTCACCGAATATGTTCGTGCTACCTTAAAGCGACAAATCTGCTTTCGGTATGCTAACGCTCATCGCGTCGTGGTCGCCTTTATCATCGAGCGTGAGAGCGAGGAAATCATCCGCGGCGCAGTACGGGAAACTGCCGTCGGCCCATACCTCGTCTTGGATGAATGGCAGAGCGAAAAGCTGCTTGCACAATTTCGTCAGATCCATGCCACCATCGCGCAAAGTAAGAGCCAACCTGTCGTCCTTGGGTCGATGGATATCCGCCGTTTCGTACGTGGTTTTCTCACGCGCAACGGCATCGACCTGCCTGTTCTGTCTTATCAAGATCTCGCCGCCGACTTCACGGTCCAACCGATTGGATCCGTCAAGCTTCCCAAGGCGCCTTCCTCAGGAGGGCTCCTAGCAGCTGCAAACTAAGAATGCGCCGCACTTCCCCGTGAGTAGCCGATGAAACAAAATGAAACCAGGTGCCGCCGGCATTTGTGTTCCGCCAGTCCAGGGCCGCGGCCCGCTCTGCTTGCGATGCTGGCTATTGTGCTGCTCGCTGGCTGCGCTGCCCCAGATAAACATAGCCTCTCACCGCAGCAGACGTCCACATCTGGCCTCGCACACAACGAAGACATCGATCCCGCGGTGCGCGAGCGCATTTCGTACGCGCTCGGCCGGGATCCTGATGAAGGGGCTCTGCGCGATGCATTGAAGCAACAGCCGAACAACATCGATGCGGCGATTCCTCTTGCGCGAGCCCTGCTGGCCCGCAACCGTCCGAATGATGCGCTCGAGGTGCTCGACGTCGTGTTATTGGCAGCCCCTGGCGACCTGCGCGCATTGAATGCCAAAGCGGTGGTTCTCGATCACGAGGGCCGCCATCAGGAGGCCCAAGAACTATACCGCCAAGCTCTCGCAGCGGAACCCGCAAACCCGATGCTGCGCAACAATTTCGGACTGTCCCTCGCCCTTGAAGGCAAGAAGGAGGCCGGCGATGCCAGCTCAGCACCGCAGGCGGGCGGCCGGAACGCATTGGCTCGTTCAAGATAAGCGTGGCGATGAAGAGGGAGGCGGAGATAGCGAAGCTTATGCTAGCTTGCCGACCGCTAGGTTACCCACCCGCTCGTCGATAGCGCGGGCGATATCTTGCTTGAACATCAGGTCCAGATCGACGGTAACAAACCGCTTGTGCTCTCCCACTCTTTCAATCCGGAAGCGAACTCCCGCGCAGCAGCCTTGGGCTTTCTTGAGGTAGGTGACTCGATCATGGTGCTTGATCCCGACAAGCACCAGGACAAATGGAAGAACAAAGACGGCAAATGGCAGCGAACGGGTAGACCGCCTTTGTATCTTGCCGCGATAGAAGACTACAGCAGCAATGCCAAGTGTGCCGAAAGCGTGGCGATGCCCACGAACGATCCGTATGATGATGACTATAACTTTATGTAGAGCGTACACGAACTACCAAGAGCGATTGGCCAGACCGACTTTGGTGAGGTCAGGTTCGCACCGAATAACCTAATCCGCGCGACCGAAAATCTCCGCTATTCTGGCACCTTCGTCCTGCACTACTTCGGCGCAATGTACTCCAAGGAGCTGCTCGCCGACTGCCACGTTGGGGCGGTGAGAAATATTGTCAAGCCACTCGTCTTCTAGAGCGAGACGTGTGATGGCGAGCCTGCCGGATGTTGTGCTGACGTCACGTCGTGCTCGATTGACCTGAATTCTCGATTGGACGCGAAGTTCTCCTGAGGCGTTGCGCGCAAGGTCGCTGTGTACCGTTGCGTACGCGAGGCGCCATCCGGCGATTGGTCCGGATTTTGCTCCACTGTTTGCCAAGACGAGGCGCGGCTCCCCGCCGTGTCGGATTTTCTACGATAGTGACAACTATGAAACGAAAGGCGATGCCATGAAGAACCGGCTTTCGGTCACCGGCAAGGCGGCAAGCACCGCCGCTGAAAGGTCGGAGTCGACGACGCGCACCGCCCCGGCGGTCGAGCGCAAAACGGAGAGTGGCACCGGCTTATACCTTCCTGACGAGGCCAGCGTCTTTGCCGATCCAGGCAAATCAGATCAACCAGCATGCTTCACACTTCAGAACGGCCTGCAGGTCGTCGTGATCCCGGATCATCGCACACCCGTCGTGACTCAGATGATTTGGTATAAGGTCGGTTCCGCGGACGAACCGCCTGGCAAATCGGGGCTTGCGCATTTCCTCGAACACCTGATGTTCAAGGGCACATCCAAACATCCGGCGGATGAGTTCCGCAAGGCTGTTATGCGCGCCGGCGGCTATCAGAACGCCTTTACCGGATTCGACTTCACCAGCTACTTCCAACACGTGCCTCGCGAGCACCTCGGTAAGATGATGGAATTTGAAGCCGACCGCATGAACGGTCTCATTCTCAAGGACGAGGATGTGCTGTCCGAGCGCGACGTCGTGCTGGAGGAATTCAATATGCGCGTCGCCAACCAACCAGGTAACCGGCTTGCTGAGCAGATGATGGCGGCGCTCTACCTTAACCATCCCTATGGCCACCCCGTTATTGGGTGGCGCCAGGAAATCGAAACGCTTACCCGAGAGGACGCGCTTAGCTTCTACAAGCGCTACTATGCACCCAACAACGCGATCTTGATTGTCGCTGGCGACGTAAACACCAAGGAAATTCTCTCGCTGGTGAAGGAGACGTTTGGCGGCATCCCCGCGCAACCGTCGATTCCCGTGCAACGCCTGCGGCCGCAGGAGCCGACGCCGGCCGCGCAGCGCAGAGTGACGTTGGCCGATTCCCGCGTCGAGCAGCCAGCCCTGCACCGCTATTATCTCGTACCGTCGGCTCGCACCGCCGCCGCTGGGGAAGGTCCGGCGCTTGAGGTGCTCGAGCAGTTGATGGGCGGCGGTGTCAATTCATATCTCTATCTCTCGCTTGTTGTCGAAAAGCAGCTCGCGGTCACTGTCAGAGCGAGCTACCAATCTGCCGCACTCGATCCCTCGCTATTCGCGATTTCCGCCATACCAAAACCTGGTGTCCACCTCAGCCTGATCGAGCAGTCCATCGACGAGGTCATCGCCGACATTGCCCGTAATCCCGTGAGCACCGAAGATCTGCAGAGCGCGAAGACGCGGCTGATTGCGCAAGTCACCTATGCCCAGGACAGTCAGGAAATGCTCGCGCACCGGTATGGCCGCGGCCTGACGACGGGACTATGCATTGAGGATATTGAACGCTGGCCGGAGGACATCCGCGCTGTCGGTGCACGGCAGGTGCACGAAGCACTGCGGAACTGGCTCGACAAGAAACGAGCGGTGACCGGCTATCTCATAAAAGAGTCTACTCCACGACACTGGGAGAAGCTCTAGTGATTTATCCTTGCACACGACGTGGGATCCTTCTCCGCGGAGCGTCGCTCTCCATCGCTATGCTCGCTTCGCCAAATTCAGTTGCCGCCGCGAGCTCACTTGGCCGAACCAGGATCAAGCGCCTAGTTTCGTCTTGCGGTATAGAGGCGTGGTTCGTGCAGGATTCTACCGTCCCATTGATCACGATGGAATATGCCTTCACCGGCGGCGCGACTCAGGACCCCGCTCAAAAACCTGGCGTCGGTCACATGGTGTCTGGCCTGCTCAAGGAAGGTTCCGGCGACTTTGACTTCAAGACCTTTCATCAGCGGCTAGACCGTCGTGCCATTGAGTTGGGTTTTCATGTGACCCCTGATCACTTTCGCGGTGCCTTGTGCACGCTCCAAGACAACGCGGACGAGGCCTTCGAGCTTTTACGGACGGCGCTAACCTCACCGCGTTTCGACTCGGCCGACGTCGAACGGACCCGTGCTACTGTGCTTGCGCGCCTTCGGCACGCCTCGACCGATCCTTCGTCTCTGGCCCATCGCAAGTTTCTCGAAGTCGCGTTTGGGGATCATCCTTACGCTCGCCCAGCCGAGGGCTCGCTGGAAAGCGTGCCGAAGATCGAGGTCGCGGATCTCAAGGGTTATGTCCGACGCGTGATCGCAAAAGACACGCTCAAAATCGCTATTGTCGGCGACGTCGATCCAGCGGTCGTCTGCAAGCTGCTCGACAAGACATTTGGCGGCCTGCCGAGCAACGCAGAAGCGGTGCCGGTTACCGAAGTCATCGCAGCAAAGCCGCCACAGCGGGTCTTCATTCCGGTCGATGTGCCGCAAACAGTTGTGACCTTTGGGGGGCCGGCCGTCCGTCGGAGCGAGCCGGATTTCATGGCCGCCTACATCGTCAATCACATTCTCGGGGACGCCGGCCTTACGTCTCGCCTGTTCCGCGAAGTCCGCGAGAAGCGCGGACTGGCCTATTTCGTCCGTGAGCACCTTGTCTGGTTGGACCATTCAGCCATTTTTCTCGGCAGCAGCGGCACCTGCGCAGATCGTGCCGGTCAGACGGTTGAGGAAATCGAGAAGCAGGTCCGCCACATCGCGGAGGAAGGACCTACTCAGCAGGAACTCGATGACGCAAAGTCTTACCTGAAGGGCGCGCAACACGTGGCTCTCAACACATCATCAAAGCTTGCGCGAACGCTACTGAAGAATCAGATCGACAAGCTGCCCATCGACTATTTCGAAAAGCAGAATGCCCTGGTCGATGGGGTGACGCTGGAGGACGCCAAGAGAGCAGCGCAGCGGCTGTGGGGTGAGGGTCTGCTCACAATTATCGTCGGCCGCTCCTCGAACGACGCAGCGTAGTGCACCCCCATGCCAACGGGGACCACACCCCAGCTAGGCGCCGATCAGCCAGACGCCGGGGCGACAACGCCGCCCAATTGAACTTTCTAGCAGGGCTGGCCGCTTAGCAAGCGCATCGCTCTTGCGTGCAGAGTGCATCTAGCACCCGCCTTTAGCTTGTGGAGATATTCCAGGGCGAGGCAGCTACCATGCGACCGCTCGAGGCCGGCTCTTGCGCAAACGCGTTTGAACAAGGCGACAATCCGGGTTGGATCTTCGGGTTAGCCAAAGTAAGCGCTTTAAAGCCGGAGCGTACACTGTCTGCCGCTTCAAGGAAGCGGCCAACGAGAGTGCCATGGCCATCGTTCATTCCACTAAGAACCTCCTTGACCGGTAGGACGTAGCTCGGCGAATCTGTGTCCCACGCGCTCCACCTTTCGCGTGTCCCGACATTCATCAGCAGAGTGAGAGCTCGGTCGTTCAGGATCATCTTTCAGAAATTAACCAGCCGGTTCGCTCTTTGCCGAAAAGACGACCATCTGATCCAGCAGACCTTTGTGGTCTGCCAAGCCATAGGCGCACCGCGTCGCATCGCCTTGATCTGCCGAGTTCCCAATCTGACGCCACGTTAGTTTCCGTCGCTTCATGAAAAGTAGTAACAACAGCAACGGCATCTATGGATAACCTATGTCGTTACAACGATCACAACAGGCGGACAGTTGATTCTTGCCCGCGCATTCCAATTGCCCACAAACCTGACGTAGATCACCAATACAAGCGATTAGTCCCATTCTCCGGCTTGCATCATCGGACGATGTTACTCGCTCAATGTTGAAAACGTTTATCAGTTGCAGAGCTCCAGCATCGAAGGTTCATTGCCCCTTCTTTCTGCCATGATCGCACCCAAAAGCAGAGACGTGCCGATTGCGCACCTTGCGCGCGGCAATAACGAGTGTCTCAGGAGATGTTGATGGTTAAGCCAGTTGTAATTGTGGTCGGTGCGGACAAGGGAGGAGTCGGCAAGACGACCGTATCACGAACGCTACTGGACTACTTCAGCGTCAACAACGTGCAAACACGCGCCTTCGACACAGAGTCGCCCCGCGGAACGCTGAAGCGCTTCTATCCCGAGATCACTGAGATCGTCGATATGACCACGACGGCGGACCAGATGAAGATCTTCGATACCTTGAACTCAGGGCTATCCGTCACCGTCATCGATGCTCGGGCAGGCCTACTGTCCTCTGCGTTGGCTTCCTTGCGCGACATCGGCTTTCTGGACTCAGCACGGTCGGGCCAGATCACATTTGCCGTGTTCCACATCCTGGGATCATCCATCGCTTCGCTAGACGAGATCGCGGAAACCGCGACTTTCATGAGCGGCGCAAAGTACTACCTGGTCAAGAACTTCATCAACGACACTCAATTTTTCCAGTGGGATCAAGCGACTTATAATTCCTATTTTCACCGCATCAAACATGCGACTGAGTTGACCATACCGAAGCTCAACGAGATGGCCTATGAGCAGGTGGAAGTCGCATCCGTCCCATTCATAGACTTCGTGGCAAACAAGGGACGCAACGATGAACCCGCGAACAACTCCTTCGTCCTGCGCGGCTATGTCCGGCACTGGCTGGCAAATGTCTGGAGCGAATTTGATCGCATCAACTTGACGGAATTGGCGGGGGCCAAGTCCGCCACCCGGGCCGGCGAAAAGTAGCGGCATATCCGGCGAGCTCCGGTCGGGCCTACATACGGAACGAAATTGATCTGCTGGCTATGTTAGCGACCCCCATCTACATCATCTGCTCTCCTAGCCCGCAGGTCGGTAAAACCCTCATCGCTCGGGCGATGAGCGAGTTCTTGCTGCTGAAAAACGGCACAGCGCTATCGTTCGATGTCAACTTGAAAGAGCCTTCATTGCTCGACTATCTCCCCAACATTACGGAGACCGCTGATGTGATCGACACTTACGGCAAGATGCAGCTGATGGACCCTCTGATCATCCACGATCGGGTACCCAAGGTAATTGACCTCGGCTTTCACGTCTTCGACGAATTCTTCAAGATGTGCGAGGAAATTGGCTTCATGAAGGAGACAGCGCGCTGCTATGTCGCCCCTATCATCCTCTTCGTCGCGGGAGCAGACCGCATCTCCTTTCGCGCTTATGAAATGCTACGGCGGCGAATTCCGCCGGCGTCGCTGGTCACCGTCCACAATGAATTCGTGCTGCGTGGCGAATTACCGGAAGTGATGGATCACGAGCGGGTGATTCGGATTTCCGCACTTCCCCTGTTCCTTAAACGATATATAGACCGGCTTAGCTTTTCCTTCACTGGATATCTGCGCGACGAGAAGGATTGGTCCACCGAGCTGCATCAATGGATTCGACGCAATTACAGCATGTTTCGCGAGCTGGATTCGAATGTGACGCTGCGAAGGTCTGACCGTCGACGGGGAACGGATATCGATAGCCTACGTTGCACAAGGGCTACTTAAGAGTTCGGCCTGATCACCATCTGTTCGTCCGGCCTATGAGTGGTTCGTTGACCGCTGACTTCAATGGCGTTCGTCGCGAACGCATTGCGCGTATACGACTTTTCCGCTTGGATCTCCATCCTTACAATCGTGCGCACGGACAGCGCGAGGGGCAATCGACAGCAGCTCATTCGCCATGGCTGATGCAGACAGCCCCATCCTCGAAGTAACCATGACCGCCTTGACTTTGTGAGCGATTAGCCGGATCGACGAGGTCTTCCTTCGGGAGCGCTCATAGCTTCAGGCCGAATTTGCCGAGCACCTGATGCATGACCGCGCCTTTGATCTCGCGGGCGATCTCGTCTCGTATCTGGGCGCCGAGGACCCGTTCGGCATCGGCATCGCCTGTCAGACCATGCTCGGCCAGCCGCTCATCCAAGCGGGTTTCAAACTGTACGCCCATCGCGTCGAGGAGCCGCTCCTGCATGTCAGCATAGTCTTGGGGTGCGATGCGCCTCACCACGCTTTCCCATGGTTGCCAGCGCGCTGCCAAATAGTCCGGAAATTCCGCCGCCTCCTGCTCCCGCACTAATACCTCGGCCCTGGCCACATCCCCCTCGGTCACGTGAGAGACATTTATGAAGCGCATGTCAGGAGCCGTGTGCCGCAGCTCCAGGGCGTCCCGCAGCCGGGTCTGATAGGCAAGGTAGACCTCGATCTCATCGACGTCGGGATCGGCACGACGAAGTGAATTGACCCTCTCGCGCGCGATCCTATCAAGCGCTTCCAAGCGAAACATGACGCGGCCGTTCTGGAGCAATTCGCCCAGTCGCCCGTCATAGACGCCGTCCTCGACATCAGCGTTCAGGCGTGCAGTCTGCATGCCGTTCCAGACCAAAGTAATGCGATCTTCGCAGCTCGCGTTCGCTCCCGAAGCCAATTCGAAATACTGCTCACGCAAACGCGGCCTGACAGCTGCCTGCCGCAGGTCATCAGCAACCGCCTGACGGAACGCCTCATGATGGTAGTTCACGGTGCCCCGGAGCCGGTCGAGGAAGCGTGCATAGTCCGCGGCCCCCGCCTCATGGGCGAAGTGCTGCCAAGTGGACATTGCCGTCGGCTCGCCCTCAAGCCAGTCCGCGGCGACCTCTTGCAGGGACCGCGGCTGAAGTTGCACCGCTCCAGGGGTAATCGAGAAGAAAACCTGAGGGCCGGCATAGTGTCCGGCATGCATCGCTTCTGCCAGGCAGGCCTGCACCCAATCGGCGAGCGGATTATTCTCCAGATTAACGCTCGACTCACCGCCTAGCTGCGTCAGCAGAGTCTCGGGCACGTTGGTCAGCAGATTGTCGCTGGCACCGAACCATATCAGATGGTGCGGGACCGTCTCAGGCAGTCTGGTCAGCCGGTTGTAGCTGGCGCTGAGCCATTCGAGCGCGGCCGGGAGAGGCTCGGGCAGGCTCGCCAACTGATTGTGATCGACGTTCAGACTCTGCAGCCCGGCTGGAAGGCGGGGCAGGTGGGTCAGGCGGTTACCGCTCGCGTCCAACTCCTGAAGCGTTTCTGGAAGGCGTTCGGGCAGACTTGCCAGCTGATTGTTGTCGACATTCAGGCGGCGCACTCCGGCCAGAATGGGCGCAGATAAGGCGGTCAGGGAGAGGGACGATAGATCTAGCAGCTCATTGAGATCACCCGTACCGCGCCAAGCTCTCGTTCGACTTACTGCCAGTTGCCGATCCTCATGTTGCCCCTGCCCGTCTTCGGCAGCCCAGTCGGCCAGCAACTCGGGCCGGGCGGCCCCCTCGGCGCCGGACCCGTGCATGTCCCTCAACGCCTCGCCCCACTGCGATGCGGCGGCGGAGCCGGGTTCGGAGCTTTCTGAATCGGAAGTTGCGGAAGGAGCACCAGCCCCGAGCTGTTCTGCGTTCATCGATATCGTTTCTTGCGTGTCAAAATGGAGCGAACGCGCCGGGGCGGCGCATCTTACAACTGGTAATCCCCCACTATGGCTGACGCTCCACCGGCCAACCGAAATGAGGTGCAATCCCACAACCGGGCAGTTCCGCACGACTGACGCGAATACGCCTGCGCAAGTAGCGCCGCGCAACTGCAAGCAGTGCAGCGAACGAGGCGACGTGTCGCTCGCAGATCGGTTGATATCGGAATCTGCCCCGGTCTCGCCTGCGAGATCTGCGCCCTTTGAGCCGAGCCTGCAAGCGAGTAGCGACGTTCATGATACGAAAGTTAGCTGTCGGTAAGCTGACGGATCCCGGCGCGATGGAAAGACGGGGCTTGGCTGGGTCACACACATTTTAATGCCCGCTTCATTCCATCATCGACGCTGTCTCGCCGCTCCAACCGGCAAGTGTACTGATGATGCCGGCCGGGCGCTCCGTGCCGTCCATCTTAAATGGCTTTCCCGGCCATCGCCCGCAGGCAAGCAAACTGGAAACTAGCAGGTCGTCGTCGTGATCTCCGTTTGGGATGGGACGTCAACGCCTGCCATGTGAGCCTTGATCTTTTACGCATCAGCAACGGTACAACCTGGTGCAGCGTGCGATCCAAGCTATTCAATCGATCTTCAGAGGGGTGCGCAGCGGATGTCGACGGCATTGACCGTCTGTGGAATGCTCAACTGCCTCGACCCTGCGTCCATCGACATTTTGTCTTGTACTACCAACCGCAACCGCGTTCGCTTCTTTGATCAGCTGGCGCATGCCGTGGATCGCTGCCCTCCTCAAAGTTCGTTCTCATGACTTTCCCATGTTGTTGATAAGTTCCACCTCGCCCGTAGATTGTTTAGGGTAGGCGATTGTGCATGCCTATAGCAGGCCGGATCTACTTAACTGCCCGTCGGCCAACCGATCTTGTGGAGCGCTGAAATTGTGCAGGACACACGATTGGGACGCCGTGAAACCGCGAATTCTGCCGCGATTTGCCGTCACACGCCCGATGTAGGGTGATATTGACCGGCAAGAGTTGCACATATCTTGCTCGCCGCCTCCGGGGACGAACGGGCGGGCGTCGGCTGAACTATTCGGCAGAAATGCGGAGCCAAGCAACGGCCGCTCAGACGATCGTCATGCTTGATACTCCAGGAACGAATATCTGTGATGACTTCGATTGATGATACGTTAAATGAGATCAGATGGTTGCGAAACGAAATCTGGCGTTGCCGTCGATCACTTGGCACTGAACTGCCTGGCGCGCAGCGGGAGGCCGTTGAGAAGCGTCTGCATGAACAGCTTTCTGCCTTTGAGAGACTTCTGTCGACGGCGTTCCCATTAGCCCTGAGCTCTAAAGTGTATTCGGTCAAGAGCACCACGATCGGGCGAAGCGACTCCCCTGAAGCGCCCATCGAGAACGCCGCAATGGCATCAAGCGGATGCCTCGAGAAGTCGATCAGCGGCTAACAAAAGCGGTTTTGCTACCTCACTTTGTTTACCTTGAACCCGGCAGTCCAGCCCAAGGTAGTCCCAAGCTGAGAAGCCAAGGGAAACCGCAATGAAACAACCCTCCAACGCAAATATTCGGGCGACTCTTTTGCCTGTTACTACCCCATAGCCCCTGCCCAAAAGCACCTAATCGCCGGCCACAAACAGTCTAGCTTGGTGCGGAGTACGGATTTACAGCATATATCCCGGCAATTCCTCCTCCCTCAGCTGACACAGTTGTCGATCGGACCCGTTACCGCGAATCACGAAAGCCTCGAAGTCGCCGAATGGCTGCAGCGCTGATTAAAGCGCGACTGCTGCCAATTGGTCCGCGGATCAGTCCTCAGATAGTTGAGCCGCGCGTCGGCAGGCTGATGCTCCAGTCCGATCAACTTGCAACCACCGAGCTGGCCAAAGCCGGAGGCCCGGTCAGGCCGAACATCTCACTATTGTTCGAGTTCGCAATTGCCGTGCCTCACTCTCGATAAAGGCCTACTGGACGCTTGTTGAGAGATTGTCTCGACCGGTCGTTTCTGCCCGCGGCGGCGGTCGGCATAACGCGTCGGCATTCGCGGCGTAAATTTTTGAAATTTTCTGTTAGACAAAACATCGCCACGTCAGCTTCGTTGCGGCCTGTAAAGCGGTCACAGAAGCGGATCACGTCTGGTTTGCACGACACTAACACTTCCTCGGCCCGACGATCTCGCGCGCAAGCGTATCCTGTGCACCAGCTCGCTGCTATCGCGATCGTAGCAAAGACGGCTGCATAGCGATGCGCATTGCAAGTCCCGCCTATTCGTCGCGCTTGATTCACCAAACCTCTCTTAAACCGCATATACTTCACTGCTTTTTTCTTTGCCCCGCCAGGCTGATCTGTTTACCGGATTGCAGCGCCTCGGCAGCCACTGGCTTGCTGTTCCGGGCGCCGCAATGATACCGGCGCTCGGAAATCATCGTACCGCTAGGCGCAACACGCATTGCGAAGACCGGGATCACACGGAGATCGGCCGTTTAGCGCTTGTGTGCCGATGTTGGCTCCAATACGGCGTTCTGCTTCGCAATGCCTACATCCTGACGTTACGATCGATTCAAGCACTTTGAGCGAGCGGGCGGCGGATATCGTCTCATATCAGCGCTTTTTACCAGCGAGCGGCTGCCGACCTCCCTTCGCGCAGGTGCGTCGGCCGGAGGCAGGGACTTGTGCATCACCGACGCGTGGCCGCACATTCGCCGAAGCACCATCTCCAACGCGAGAGGCATGGTTCACCCTCAGGTGCCATCTCATAGCTCCTGCATGTACGGTTGGCGACGTTGAACGTCCAAGGTCCTACAATACGATGCAGCGATTTAAGACGCAGGGTGGAGGCCGATGCAAAGCCTCCCTTGGCAAATAGCCGGCCAGATATTCCTTAAAACGGCACGCCGATTGCTGGGTAAGGATCAGCAAGTTGCCGCGAAGAAAGCGGTCGCGGCGGAGGCGGGATTCCAATGAGGTTTATTCGATTCATCCTGATCGACCTAGCCTTGCTGCTACTCGCACCTGAGAGTGCAAAGGCCAACATTGTGACGACCGACGCAAATTTCAAATCGGCTCGGAAAGCTGTGGGATCCGTGATGCCGAATTCTGGCCCCGAGCCAGTATCCGGCTCCGGCGTGTTCCGACAGCTTCACTGCCAAGCCTTTCAAGCCGCGCCATTCCAACATTCATTAGAAGCCCTCGGCCCGCCAAGCAGACTGACAACCTTGCGCTGCTGGAATGGCGCTTTACCTCTGATTGGCAAGCGCAGCGGGCAACGTCCGGTTGCCACACTCCTAGCGGCGCGGAGCTGCTAACAAGAGCTTGATACAAATCTGCAGTCCGCCCTCCCACCCAAGGCTCCTCACGTGAGCGGAAACGCCGTGCTGCCGCGCCATAAACGGCATCGTCGAAAGCATGGCCATCAGCTCCACTGCTGCCATTGGCCTCCTGATTTAGATGAGAAGATGCAGAACATGCGAAGCTTCATTAGAGAAGCCAAAAAGGGCTGTATCGAAGTTGCCTTCAACGGCTCTCTCGGAAGTATTCCGCTAGATACGCAATTCAGCGTACCAGCCAAAGGCGTCACAGCGATTTCTGGTCCCCCCGGGTGCGGCAAAACTACGCTCGCGCGCTGCATCGCTGGGGTCCAGCGCCTGCCGAATGGATTCTGTGCAATTGACGGGGAGATCTGGCAGGATGAGACTATATTTCGACCGCCTCATCTGCGTCACGTCGCATATGTATTTCGCTTACCGATTCTCTCTTCTCATTTGTCTGTCCGACGCATACTCTTATACAACGCGTCCAAATCGGAACCGACACTGATCGATTTTGATGGTGTGGTCGAATTGCTCGCCTTGGCGCCACTGCTCGAGCGTTTGCCATCACTTCTTTCCGGAGCGGAGCGACTGCGACTCGCTCTTGGCCGTGCGCTGCTGGGCCAGCCTCGGCTAGTCTTGCTTGACGATCCACTCATTGTGCTCGACCGCTCGGCCAAACGCGAGATCCTGCCCTTTCTCGAGCGCATGCGGCAAACGCTTCCATTGCCGATGATTTACTTCAGCCATGACATCGCTGACATCGAGCATTTTGCCGATCATCTCGTCATGATGAAGGATGGCGCCGTGACTACGGCCGGTCCGCTCAGTGTCCTTCAGAGTGATTCGGCGCTTGCCAAGCGCGGCGAAGCGGCAGTCTGTCTTGATACTACGGTCGGCGGCTATGACGGGCGCTATGGGCTTATCAAGCTTCGCCTCAAAGCTGTGCGCTTTCTGATACCTGGAGTGCCGCTTACACCGGGGGCGCAGCTGCGGCTACGCATCGCTGCCGACGACGTCAGCATCGCGCGCGAGCCACGGCGAGCAAGCTCTATCCTCAATGTTTTTCCAGCACGCATAAAAGCCTCTCTGCCGCACGGCGAGGCTGAGGTCACCTTGGTTCTGACCCTTGAAACCGGCCGATCTGGCGTGCCGCTTTTGGCGCGCATCACACGCCGCTCCTTTGATGCGCTACGGCTTAGCAATGGAGGGGAAGTATTCGCGGAGGTCGCGCGCGCCGTTCCGCTCGGGTTGCCGAGCGGTTGCTTGCAACACCTGCCACATTCGCATGAGCACCTTCGACAGCTATGCCCCGATGCGAGAAGAACACCAACAAGATCCCGGCCGTGATCGACGGTCTACATAAGATAATCCGAATAATGTTCCGGGTATCTCTTTGCCTTAAAAGCGATCTCGATCGGCTACTGACCGATCTGGCTCAGGACGTCGCGCACCAAAACGTACGCATCGGCAGCTGGTGCAGCGACAGTCGAGGCGAGCAAATGGCACGCAGATGATACTCGCAATCGATGTTGCCAGGGGAGAAAAGATCTCAATTTCGCAACCACCCGGCAGCAGAGCAATGTTCTGTCTTGATATAAACAGGCTTGCCGAGGCCGCAGCCCTCGGCCCGACCAGCTGCTTCTCGTTCTTTTGGCGAATTTGCTGATGGGGAGGCGATCGGTCCTATTGCGAAGCGCTCGTGAACTGCCGACTGGCGAGCCTCACCGCGGACTTGGCACGCTGCTGCCTTGACGTGCCACGCGGCCGGGCCTTCAACCCGAGCTGCGGTTTTTTGGTTACAACGATATCGGCCGACCTTAACGTGACAGTGGGGCCGCCGAGCAGGTCGGCTCCGCGATCGTCCATCGAACTCTTCGCCATTTCGGAAGCCACCTTAGCTACGGCGTCCGCTGCTGGCCACCTTGATGTCTTGCAAATGTACCGATTGTGGACCTTCAATGGCGAGACGTCGCGCGCGCTAAATAACGCAAGCCGACATTAAGTCCATAGTCGGCTTTGCAGTGCCTGCTGGTCAAATGACGAGACCGCTACGGTTTAGGTCTGCCATCTTCCCGCCAAGCGCCTGACCAGCGCCCGCGTGCCGTCGAGCTCAAAGGCAGCGCGACCGTCGCTATTGCTCTGCTGACGTATAGCGGTGTTTTGCAGATTGGCCCCAACGCCTTGTGCGATCTTTGGTGCTTTAGATGACCGTCAGCTTAGTGCTGATCGAGCCACCAAGCGCGCGAGCATGCCCGGATCCAAGCCGCTGGGCTGGCCTTGTTGCACCCATTCCGGACCTAAGAACGGGTGGCATATAGTTTGCTCCATCAGTGAGGTCACGATCTACAAGAAGCAAGTTTGTGAGGACAGCATGCTCGGAATTGGAAGTCAGTTGCCGTCATTCGACATCACAGGCGTGAAGCCCGGTTTTCATGCGCAGGAAGAAGAAGGGCAGAGTGCATTTCAGACGCTGACCGAAATGAGCTTTCCGGAAAAATGGAAGATTATCTTCTTTTACCCCAAGGACTTTACATTCGTCTGCCCGACAGAGATCGCCGAATTTGCCAGTCTTTCCAAGGAATTCGCTGACCGGGATGCGGTTGTACTGGGTGGTTCGACCGACAACGAGTTCTGCAAGCTTGCTTGGCGGCGTTCGCATGTCGACCTGCACAATCTACCAATCTGGCAGTTTGCCGATACAAAGGGAATGCTCGTCGATGGTCTTGGGGTGCGTTCACCCGAAGGGGTCGCCTATCGTTGCACCTTCATTGTTGACCCCCAAAACACGATCCAGCACGTTTATGCGACCAATCTCAGTGTGGGGCGCAGTCCTAAGGACACGCTCCGCGTTCTGGACGCGCTGCAAACCGGCGAGCTCTGTCCCTGCAACCGCGAAATCGGCGGCGAAACCTTGAAAGTTGCTTGAGGCAGCATGTCGTGGATCGAACAAATAAGGATTCCCGATTTCGCGAAGGATGTCCGGCTTAACTTGATCTCAGTGGTGTCCGATGAGACGTTTTCGCTGCAACGAAAATACGGGCTGCTGCTGGCGAGTGCGGCTGCCACCCGCAATGCAGCGCTGGTGGCCGCGCTGGAATCCGCGGCGTCCGCCGTGATGACCTCTGTAGAGATCGCCGCAGCGAAGGCCGCCGCCACTGTGGAGGCAATGAACAACGTCTACTACCGCTTCGCTCACCTCGTTTCCGACCCGGAATACAAGACGATGCCGCCACGGCTACGTATGGACGTGATCGGCAATCACGGGGTGGACAAGACAGATTTCGAGCTGTGGTCGCTTGCTGTCTCCGTCATAAATGGTTGCGGCGTCTGCATTGATGCCCATGAGAAGACACTGAGGGCCGCGGGCGTCTCTTCCAAAGCGATACACACCGCCGTGCGCTTTGCTGCGATCACGCAGTCAGTGGCGATCGCTATCGAGGCCGCTGGGCCCGTCCCCGCTCAGGCGAGAGGCTGATCTCTACTCTGCCATTCGATCAACGCAGTTGGGGCGCCACGCAGTGGCGCCACAACAAGGCCTTTGCGGCTCCCGAACGAGCCTCACGGCGGGGCACGTCGGCAAGTCATGTTGCGCAGCGTCCTTATGAAGAGCGTCGTGGTCGAATTCCCGCCGTCCCGCAAATGACACGCGATGCGCCACGGATAGGATGACTTCCCATCGCCTAGCCTCGGTCGCCGATGGCCGTTCGTTCACAATCACCCAAACTTGAACAGCACACCATACCCGCCGCGCGGATGGCTCCATTGGATGTCGCCGGTCGGCTCAGCGATAACCCGACAGGTACCGCACTCGATGCAGCCGTCAACCGCTACCTCGACTTGGCCGCTGTCGGTGAGTTCGTAGCACCGCGCGGGGCAGACTTTCAAAAGTGCAAGTAGCTGCGGCGATGGCGTTGTGTGCGCACGGACCTTGACGTGAGGGTTTCCGACGTCGACAAGATAGCGGTTGTAATACAGCTTGTCTTCGACGCGCACCGCGGGTTCGGAACTCATGCTTTGGCCTTCCATTGTTGGACTTCACACCGTTGCGGTCAGCGCCAGGCCCGCGCAAGACGACAAGCATCGCCGAACAGACCTGACCATGACCGCGCCTTGACAAAGGATTTCAGGCTCGCTTTCTCCTTTTCAGCCTTGGGCGTACCATCGACGCGCACAAAGTTCTGCATCGCCTTGGAGATGAGCTGCGGATAGGTGAGAAAGAAGTTCTGGGAGTGAGTATGCATTAGGGGCGGCAAATCCTTGTACTTCCTCAGATCTTTGATGACGAACGAATCGTCCAGCATCTTCTTGTAAATTGACAGATTTGTTGCACTCATCGGTTCGCCGCGTAATTTGACCAGACCTATCGCTTCCGCGGCGATACGGCCGGAGGTCATCGCGAGATTGGATCCCTCACGATGAATGGCATTGTTGAGCTGGGCCGCATCGCCCACTACGACCCATCCTTCCCCAAAAAGCTGCGGGATCGACTTGTAACCGCCTTCGGGAATGAGATGCGCCGAATATTCCTTGACTTCGGATCCTGCTATCAGGGGCGCCACAGAGGGATGCCTCTTGAATTGATCGAGCAGTCCGTACGGCGTTTGGCCGGTGTGCTGGAAGTCGCCGACGAGACAACCGATGCCGAGCGAAATACACTCTTTATTGGCGTAGATGAAACCCATCCCGGTCATGCCACGAGAAATGGTGCCGGCCGCCTCGATCACAACGCCTTCATCGCCCCTGAGATTGAAGCGCGCCTCGATAGTCTCGCGAGGCAGGAAATGCATTTCCTTAACCGCGAGCGCAACGTTCTCGGCTGTCGGGCGCGCGCGTAGGCCTGCACGCGTGCCGAGCAGGCCATTGACCCCTTCGGCCAGGACGACGACGTCGGCATGTATTTCCCCGTCTCTGCGATCTGTACGAACACCGACGATCCTTTCACGATCGTCCCGTACGAGCTCGGTGACGGTGGTCTCGCACAGCACGATCGCACCAGCTTCACGCACCTTGGAAGAAAACCATTTGTCAAACTGAGCGCGTATGATCGTATAGCGGTTCGGCCGCTCCTCGTTGAAGTCCTCCGAACGGTAGTGCATGCCGACATGGGAGCGGTCGTCCATCATCCAGAACCGCTGTTCGATCAGGTGGCGTTCGAGCGGCGCCTCCTCTCGAAACTCGGGGATCAGCTTTTCCATCATGTCGGCATATAGGATGGCGCCCTGCACATTCTTCGATCCGGGATATTCGCCCCGCTCGAGCTGCAGCACCTTCATGCCGCGCTTGGCCATCGTCAATGCCGCCGCGTTCCCGGCCATACCGGCTCCGACTACGATCGCATCGAATTTCTCTTCAATCATGCTCATCTCCTCTAGACCGCGATCCGGGCGCGCGCTTCTGGCAAAAGCCGCGCGCGGAATGCAGCCGTCAGCGTCGGTAGCAATTGAATGGCATCACTGACGATCGCGAGATGGGCGAAGTCGAAGATCGGAGCGTTCTTGTCAGTATTGACGGCGACGATCAGATCCGCGCCCTCGACGCCAACCCGGTGCTGGATCGCACCGGAAATGCCGGCGGCAATATAGAGCTTCGGCCGGATGGTTTTGCCTGTCTGGCCGATTTGCCGGTCAGACGTAACCCACCCTTTTTGCACGAGAGGACGCGAGCAGCCATATTCAGCCCCAAGCAGGGTTGCGAGCTCGCGCACCAACCGGAAGTTCTCAGGCGATCCTAGTCCTAGGCCGCCCGCAACCACGACATCGGCATAGGCCAGATTGGACGTTTGTGCATCGCGGTCGGGCAGGAATGACAATACTTTTGTGACAATATCCTCTTCGAAAAGGCCGAGCGGATGAACGACGATACGAGCGGCATCGCGGTCAACACGCTCAGGCATCGGCATGACCCGCGGGCGGACGGTGGCCATCTGCGGACGATAATTCAGGGTGTAGATCGTGCAGAGCAGTGAGCCACCAAAGGTCGGACGCGTCGCCGCAAGCGACCCATCGGCGTCGACGTGCAGCGCGGTGCAGTCGGCAGTGAGCCCCGTCGACAGGGTCGTCGCCACGGAACCTGCCAGATCGCGACCGAGCGTCGTCGCACCCAACAGCAGGATCTCGGGCTTGTAGGTGTTGACGAGCTCGGTTAGCGCCTTGGTGTAGGATTCGTTACGGTAATCCGATAAAACATTGTCGCTCACGAGATAGGCCAGATCGGCGCCATAGCAAAAGGCTTCAAGCGCGGCGTTACGTGTGTGCTGCCCTTCCGGACCGATAACCACAGCGGCAAGATTCACTTTTAGCCTGTCGGCAAGGCCGCGCCCTGCACCCATAAGCTCCCAGGAAACGGGATGCACTTGACCACGCTCAAGCTCGACGAAGACCCAGACGTGCTTGTACGCCTTAAAGCGCTCCGGCAGCTCTTTTTTGGCTGCTGCGCGGCCGGCGGCCGCTGGCATGGCCGTTCTGCTGACGTTGCTCATACTTTCAAATTCCTCCTCAACGATAGGGGCGCCGGCGCCACGGATTGCTTGTTCGCTTCGTCAACTGAAGATCACTTTCGGTTAGCAAGTGGCTGGCTGCTCTGCGCCGCCTGCGTGCTTGGACCGGCCGGACAACAATACACGTCGTCGCAAAAGAAGCACCCGTCCGACTGATTTTGGAGGGCTCTGCCAAACCGAACCGTTACTCGCCGGGTTCGACGAGCGCCACCGCGGCTCGGCAAGGCGCCGTGGTGATTCTAACCGATAGCTTCGATACCTGAGTTGGCGAGTTCGTACGCTGCGCAGTACCTGCGACTCAGTTCGGCCCAACGACTCCAGATTGGCGGCGAAAACGAGGGCGATCCTGGCAACACTCCTGTCACGCAATCCATCCCACCCCTCAAACGAAAGCATTCCGTATGGGCCGAAGCTGGCGCTGTTCGTGGCACAGTTCCCATCCGCCAAGGGATGGGCACCGATCTGAGCGGGATCGAGGACCGCTTTGATGCAGATGTTGTTATGCATACCGACTGCAGGAGTAACGCGAAGCGACGACTTACCATTGACCAGCATCTGACCGACGCTGCAGAGCTCTGATCGAGTCAAAACCCGTATCCAAGGAAGCTAACGCGACTATGGGCCTCGGAATGGTAGCGCAGATCTCAGCATGTCGTAAAAGCAGCATCATAGGTCCTCCTTCAAACTCATGCGGTCGACTGCCATCTGTCGGCTTGGATGGCAGGACAACAGCAAGTGTCGTACCAGTTGCAAAGACCATTGAAAGCCAGTCGAAAGTAATGTCCTGCGACACAATTCAACGAACGGCCGATACCTTTGACGCGAGCAGTCCAGACATGGGTCGGGAATACGACAACCGCCGCTCCGGTCATTGCTTCAGATAGTTGAGCACGAAAGAGAAGGCCCCAATATCGGATCGCCTCGGCGCCGGTCGGTCGCAATTCGCTTACAGCGTCACTCCAACTCGCTCAACGGGACAAAGGCCGCGGCCTTCTTAGGGTCTGCGACGGCATCCTTCAAAACCTTGAACACTCGCTGATCGATCGGTGACGATGTCACGAAATCTGCATAGGCTTGCTCCAGTATCGCCTTGCACCTAGCTCTGATTTCCGGCTCTTCGGTGCCAGCAAATTGCTCTTCAGCAAAATATTGTCCCATGCGCTTTAAGATGTGAAGGCGCGCGACATTCACGATTTTGGGGTCGTAATCGACGCCAAGCAGCGAGAAAAACTCCTCTGCCGACGAGGCCTTGCTGAGCCGATCCAGGATACCGGCTGGCATGGATGAGCTGATCATCGAAAATTTCTCCTTCGGATTTGCAGTCGCCATCAGTCTGATGAGAAAATCGACCTCGGCGCGGGAGGAGTCCTCACCACCTACGGCGACCTCAAGTCCGCGCTCACGGGCATAGCCTACCAATCGCTTCACCCGTTCTAGCGCCAGGCCGCGATGACCACCTAGCTTGGCCGCAATCTGGACATCCGAGGTCGGGATCGACATATTGATCATGGACACCTTTGCTTCGATCGCCGCGTCGACATCAGATTCCCGCATCCGGCACCAGCCTATGGTGGTCACCGGAAGATCTGCTTCGACAATGGCGCGGATGGCGGCGATCTCCCCGTTGCCCATCGCCGGCGTTCCCGCCTCAATCTCCGTGATTCCGGCCCGCGCCAGCGCCTGCGCGATAGCCAGCTTTTCCTCTGTGGTGAACGCAACGCCAGGTGCCTGCTCGCCGTCGCGCAATGTCGTGTCGTTGAGCACGGTCGGCTTGGCGCGCACCTGGTCGGGCCGAAACGATTTGGCGGGGGTGCTGGCGGCGCTCACGCGACAGCTCCTCATTATTTGACCTACCTACGATTCAGCAAACAGCATGCCGGCCTGCCGTACCGGCCAACCCATTGATGACCCTACCGCTTCCGCCCTCGACCTTCTTGAGCAAATGAATTGTCGCAAATGCGACAAGTCATGAAGCGGACGCCTTGCCTGTTGTTACGTCAAGTTGAACGTTAGCAATTGCGGCTCGCCAGGATGTGAGAATTGTCGCCGAGACTTGGGGGCCGCCGCGGCCTTGAACACATGTTCACTCGCTCACATGGAACCGGCGCCAGCCGCGCGCTCGACGTCCCGCGCGGCTTACCAAATCAGGCGAGGCTTTCTCGGATGACTGGGCGATAGCGGACTTTTGCGGCAGTTCAGATGGCCAGTCGCCGGCAACCACCGGCCGAGCCGCCTACAACAGAAAATCGCGCCGGCGCACGGCCATCCGGCTCTCACCGCTTTCTTCACCGAAGCAGATGTTGAAGTCGTTGCATTGATTGCACACGGGTGTTGTGCACATCACGAGACCTTCATTCTCACAAATCATGCGGTAGAAGAAGCGCTTCCAGCGCATATTGTTGAAATTGCGCGCGGCGAGCGGCGCGAAATGACGGCTCAGCAGCCGAGAGAGTTCGCCACGATTGCGCAAGCCGAGAGCTTCCCACAGATGGTCCGGCTCTATCGCGCGGCGCGCGATCATCGAAGCCAGCCAGCGGCCGATATCCCCTTCCGTCGATCGTTGCTTGAGCAAGAGATCGCGCAGCATTGCGATCTCGTCGTCCTCTTCGCAGTTGAAAGCCGAAAGCTGCTTTGCGAGATTGATCTCAAGCGTGGGAAAGTACTGCTCCAGCAAGGCCACCAGTTCAAGGCCGGACAGGCCAGCCTTCTCGGGAAGGGAGCCACCATCCATTGTGGCAGCCGCCAGGATAGACGCCACGACATGGCGATCGAATTTGCTGTCAATGGTAATATCGGCATCTGCAGGATGCACACCGGTGAGCATGCGGTAGGTTGCAATTCCCCTATGCATCTGGCTGTTGATATCAACGGCACAAGCAGCCAGCGACGGAAGCAAGTGCGCGTCAGACATAACTTTGCGGGTCTCCACAATGGTCAGGTTTGCGCGCCGCAACCTGGTTTTGATCAGGGTCGCTCGTCAGAATGCCGGCCTCCCGGGATGGGCGTTGAGGAGACCGGCATCCGTCGCGCGCCTTTACGAGGCCGCGAGTTCGGCGGCGGTCTTGCCGATGATGGATTCGTCCACCGGCTTCATAATGCCGTGCTCCATCAGCATGTCCTCGAGCTCGTCCATGGAGATCGGGGTGGGGATGATGCCCTTGCCGCCATTATTGTGAACCTTGGTTGCAAGATTGCGATAGTGATCAGCCTGCTTGGAATCGGGTGCATATTCGAGAACCGTCATCCTGCGCAATTCTGCATGCTGCACCACGTTGTCGCGCGGCACGAAGTAGATCAGCTGAGTGCCTAGCTTCTTGGCTAACGCTTCCGCTAGCTCCAGCTCCTTGTCAGTCTGCCGCTCGTTGCAGATCAGACCGCCCAGCCGCACGCCGCCAGAGTTCGCGTATTTTAGGATGCCCTTGGAGATGTTGTTCGCGGCATACATCGCCATCATTTCACCGGACATCACGATGTAGATTTCCTGCGCCTTATTCTCGCGGATTGGCATCGCAAAGCCGCCGCAAACAACGTCGCCAAGCACGTCGTACGAGACATAGTCGATGTTCTCGTAAGCGCCGTTCTCTTCCAGAAAATTGATCGAGGTGATGACACCGCGGCCGGCACAGCCGACACCTGGCTCAGGACCACCGGACTCCACGCAACGAATGTCCTTGTAGCCGACCTTCATGACGTCTTCCAGTTCTAGGTCCTCCACGCTGCCGGCGCTCGCGGCAAGGCTCAAAATCGTGTCCTGCGCCTTGGCGTGCAGAATCAGGCGGGTCGAGTCCGCCTTCGGATCGCATCCTACAATCAGGATTTTCTGACCCATCTCGGCTAACGCCGCCAGCGTGTTCTGCGAAGTGGTGGACTTGCCGATTCCGCCTTTGCCGTAGAACGCGATTTGTCTCAGTGAAGACATGTTGCTCTCCATCAACCGATTTGCCAAACGTTGCGCGCTTCTTGTGCGAGCTTGGTTCTCTCACAGAAGCGGGGGCACACGGGTTCAAGGGAAGGAGCGCATCGCTCGCCTTGGGCGTCGGCGTGCACTCAGCCCTCACTCAGTGTTGCTGCAGCTCATTAGCAACAGCCGTGCCAGCGCCTGAACCACACATTGAACTTCTGATTACACATAAAAAAAGCCAACCAGCCGGCGCGTGATCGTTGGCTGTTGCGGATGTGACGGGTTCTGCGGCCTGTCGGAAAACAAACAAACAACCACAAACATCAACGACAAAAGCCGGCATCACGGGATCTATTCCGATCTCTCCAATTGTGGAACGGAGCTTGCTGTTCCTCTCGCAACCCGAGCGATTTCGGGAGAATGAATATGCCGGACGGAAACCTGGCGGACCAGCGGCGAGTGTTGCAAATGCGGAATGGCGCTTGGTGCGCAGATATCGGGGTTGACCGAAGAACTTCAACTGGGCTCGCGGGGAGCCGCAGCGGCCTGCCACTTGGTCAGCTCAGCACCCCTACATAGGTCGGCCATGGCGACAATCATCGTCTATCAGAAACCCGGCTGCGCAAATAACGCGCGCCAGATTCAAGCGCTCAAGACCGCCGGCCATGACGTGGTCGTGAAAGACATCTTGAAGCAGCCATGGCATGCGGACGAACTGCGCGGCTTCTTTCGCAATATGCCCGTTAACTCCTGGTTCAACCGAGCCGGGCCCCGTATCAAGTCAGGCGAAGTCAATCCCGATGCTCTCGACGCGGCAAGCGCACTCGCATTGATGGTACGGGATCCGCTCCTGATACGACGACCGCTGATCGACGTAGACGGGGCACGAAGTGCCGGACTCGATCGTGAGCCAGCGCTGTCGCTGCTTGGCGGCAAGACGCAAGATGATCTCGAGTTATGCTTGCACGAAGGACACTGCACGCCGTGCCGGCAGGCGTGAAGACGCTGAGCGTCCCTGCCAGCGAACAAGCAAGGCAACAATGTGGTTTTTCACTTCGGGCTTGCTTCACGCGAAGTAACCGCGGGTAACCTCCGCCAAGACGGCGCGCGAGTGATTGCTCGTAGCGCGGCATCGCCGGTATTGCACTGGAGTGCCGCGCTCGCCGCTTTGTAACGTGTGAGAGACGTAGTCGCATTCTGTAACCTTTATCACGCGCGACCTCCGCGGCCTGCCTTGACTCGGAGCGCCAACGCCGCGAAGCAGATTCGTCAAAGGGTCCGTTCAAACTGACTACTGGATTATTACGATCAAAACAGAACATGTTTCGTGGCCGTGATCCTAATGCAACTTAGCGGGACAATTGTGCTAACGGTCGCTTTGTTTTTGATCGGTATCAAATACTACTCCGTTCATCATGTGTGACAGAGATCTCGCGCGGCTGCTCGCGCGAGTTTTGGAATGGAGACTTAGATGAGAGTACTAGCAGTTCTGACGAGGGCATCGGTCCTCGCGCTTGCGAGCTCGTTGGCTAGCAATTCGGTCCAAGGTGCGGATCTGGGCCCGGCACCGGTCTACTATAAAGCGCCTCCAACTGTGGCCTCCAGTCCCTGGATGATCCGCCTGCGCGTGCTCGGCGTTCTGCCGGATACCGCAGGTAGCTCAGTCAACGTTGCTGGAACGCCATCGCTGTCGTCACCGAGTTCAGGGCTTTCGCTTAGCGAGCGAGCCATACCAGAGCTCGATATCACCTACTTCTTCACAGAAAACGTAGCCGCTGAACTTGTTCTCGGCGCGACTCGCCATCACATCAGCGGCAATGGCGCACTCACGGGGCTCGATATCGGCACCGCCTGGCTATTGCCGCCAACACTAACCCTTCAGTATCACTTCACCGATTTCGGCCCGATAAAGCCGTATATCGGCGTGGGCATCAACTACACTGCATTCTTCAACCAATCGGCAGCCAATTTGTCGTTCGGCGGTCTTACCGTCACGGATCTACACATCAGAAACCAATTCGGCGCGGCGGTCCAATTCGGCTTCGATTATATGCTTGACCGTCACTGGGGCCTCAACCTGGACGTGAAGAAGCTGTGGCTGCGGCCGGAGTACTCCGCGACCGTAAACAATGCGGTTGCCGTCACCGGGCGCGCCAATATCGACCCATGGCTCGTCAGCGGCGGCGTCGCTTACAGGTTCTGAGGGCGAGAACAGGGTCAAGGAGACTCCGTTATCGACTCGGACGCTGCGAGCGCGTCAAGCGTGTCTCCTACCCTCATCGTGTGCAGTGGGAAGCTAGCTGACACGTCATCGCCGCGTCAGCTGGCCAGAGGCAGACAATCATTACCAGCATTGCTCTCGCTGTGAGCTACGAATCGGGCGGCACGTAAGTGACGATACGAACATATGGGCGCGTTATAATTCTATTACTGCGTGGGCGCGCGTTGCAAAGGACAAACTTTGCCTATTTGGCCTCAGAAGAGGAGATGCGCCGCGCACATGTCAATGACCTACTGTTAGCGACCCGGAGCTCGGGTTGGACGGTCAACCTCAGACGATCCGAGCGGCCGAGCAGCTCCTGGACGAGCACGCCGTCCATGCTTGCGGGTCCGGTCAAGTGGTCGCCAGGACGCCTCTAACTTCGCTTGAGCACCATCACAAGGCGGTCGACACGTTTGCCCTGCTTGAGATGGGATTTGACGATCTCGTCAACGTCCTCAGGCGTGGTCACGCGGTACCAGATTCCGCCGGGATAGACCACCAGCAAGGGACCAGAGTTACAAAACCCAAGGCAGCCCGCCATCGTGAAACCGATATCGTTGAGGCCTTGCGCTTCGATCGCCTTGCCCATTCGATCCCACAGGGTTTGCGCGCCCGAGGCGCCGCAACTGCCATGCGGATGTCCTGGTGGACGCTGCGTGTTGCAGGCAAAGACATGATGCCGATACAGCTGCGGAAGCTCCATTTCTTCTTCTGAGTTCATGCGCCTATCCTCTGTTGATGCTGAAGAAGCGGGGTGCGAGCACGTAATGCCCAGTAGTCTCTTACGATTGAACGCACCATAAGTCCCAGTCGCGCTTGCGGAACAGGCGCGATGAGCCGGCGCCATAGTGGTTGTCGTCGCCAAAGAAGCGCGATAGGACCTGCGCGTACCGGCGCCGCCTATTAGTCAATTTCAAGCTCGCTCCTGTCATGTCGATCTGTTTATCCACCCGTCGCTTATTCTCGATCCAAGTCAGCTAAGTATCACATCAGATGTGCAACGTTCACTTCTGCAACGATCCTTTGCTTTGGGCGGCGCGCCTCGCAAGTATTGCCGAAGTAAGCGATCTGTCGTTGGCTTCTCGCTTCTATCAGCGGTCCCCAACCGGCCTAACAGCCCCACGGCTTCTTTCAGGTCAATGGCATCGGCCGGAAAGACGCCCAAGCCCTACTATTCGCTCATCAGGTCCCGCCGGTTTGCTGTTCGCTCATCTCGGCCTCGCAGTTTCCTGCCTGAAGATATCGACCGCAGTCCGACTCAGCCGAAAAACCCCGCGGCCACGAGTGAGTGGCCGATAAGCCGAGCTGGCACGGGTGTTGAGGACATCAAACCATTGGTCTGGCGTGAGCTGTGCCGGACGCTCGCTGATTTGTATCACCCTCCCGTTCGGGGCGAAGCGGACGTGGATGACGATTTCTTGCGAGTTCATACGATCCCTATTTGGTAACACTCACGATCACGGGCCGAAGAGACCAACGATCTCGATGATAGCATGCTTGCCCCGGGGCACTCGGCGCAGGCCTCAAGGCGGGCCCTTGACGCCGATACTTGTTATGATTGAGCAGGCCTTGTCCGCCCTCGTCTGGAACATTTTTCTTCCCCCTTTCCTGAACGAGTACATGCCGCCGGTGGCATTCCAGCGCGGGTCACGATGTATAAAGCACGTATCCCCGCCTGCTCATCTCTTGCGATGATAGGTGTGCGCTCATCCAGCTGACACTCCGCAAATTCAGTGCTCACCGCACACCGTTCCTTTCGCGCCAACGGGCCGCTAGTCGGTCGCTTTGGGTCGGCCGTAATCTGCGATCCGATCGATCGAGCATATGAAGATCGAGACGATGAAATTGTCGGAACGGCTGGTTTGATCGTCTGAAGCATCGCAGCGGCCCAATAAATCTGCGGCAACTGGCCCCGGGCTCAAGCCGGCGCCATCCGCAGCAAGCTGGTCGGTCGATTTCGATCAATTCTTTCGCAGTGAGCGCCATCGTGGCTTCTTTTCAACTAAAAGGCTGGCCCCTTATTGCCAGAACAGGCGCTCAGGATCCGCGTTCAATTCATCGATTGCAGAAGGCAAACGGAGGTAAAGGCTGTAAAATTCCCAGACTCCCTGGGCATGATTCTTGCGAAAAAGCTTCCAGATCCCGCTCACGGTATCATAAAGAATTAGGGCGACATCGATGAGAGCGCCATCCGTGTCGATGTTGCGCGAGCAACAAGGGCTCTCGACGAGGTAGCCCCCTCTCACCGGCCCAACTTTCGGCGAGACGTAAAGATAGCGCTTGCGCGCGCTCAAGGCGCGCTCAATTCGTTTGCGATCGAGCTCGTTTGGGTGAGGCAGCAACCCCGTCTTTGCTTTCCTCATCAGCGCGGCATTCATGGCGAAAGCCTCCTTCAAAGCACTGCTATTTCTTCTTCAAGACAGCCGATCAGCAGCGCCTCACCAAAATCGACAATATAGACCGGCACGTTCGCTTCGGTGTGGATAGCGACCTTGATGATTTCGCCGGTCGCTCCGGCGGTGAGCAACACTCCCTCGGGCTCCGCGTTCGGAAATGAGCTATCGTTGGTGAGGTCGACTGCGGCTTTGACTCGCTGGCCCCGTCGATATTTCGGAACGGCTTGCTGAGTCATGACTCCTCCGGCAACGGCAGATCATCGATCTCCTCGCAGGTTTCCACCGGCTCTAGTTCCTTGCGTTTCATGCCAACCCGGTGGCCGCTGTCCAGAAATGCCACACCGTAGATGTAGAATTGCTGCAAGAAAGTGCCGATCGAGACGACGTAACCCACCTCCCCCTTCTTGACTAAGACGTCACCAATCTCCTTGCCGGGATAGGTGCCATCGTTTCGGATGGTGCGATTGGCTCGGAGCTTTTGGCCAAAGCTGAAGACGGGTGGGTCGCTGAGCTCGACGATGTCGCTGTCACGAACAATGCTGCTCATATACCCCTCCTCATGCACCGCTCCCTCTTCAGATGCAGAGAAGCCGCCTAGCCTACGCGGGCAACACTCTGCATCATTTCGTGCCCACCCGCCGGATCGTCAATCGCATCGACGATGGGAGGGCTGCCTCGGAGGGCGCTCTCGTACCACGAAGCGCCCTCGCACCGCTGAGATGCCGCCAGGCCGTGCTGCCGACCCAGCAGCACCACCGCAGGACAATGCAGAGCGGTTGCCGTCCCGAAGGGCGCGAACCCGGCGCCTGCGACGAGGGCGACGGATTCAGCACCAGGTCTTACCTTGCCGCTCATGAGACCTCACGCTTTACTCTGGCGCTTGATAGCGAGGCAAGGACCTGTCAACCACGCAGGTATTGTCGACCGGACAGGCGGCTGCACATTGCGGCTCGTCAAAATGGCCAACGCATTCGGTGCATTTCGCCGCTTCAATGACAAAGTTCCCCTCCTTCTCCGATATAGCAACGTTCGGGCATAAGGGTTCGCAGGCTGAGCAGCCCGTGCACTGCGAGGCGATGATTTTGAACGGCACATATTCCCCCTTACGCCGCAGAGATCCGAGCTCCTAGCGGAATCGCGGCGTCGCCGCGCTCTACATGCTGGACTTCCCCACGCCTCACCTTGTCGAGATATGACCTAAACCAAGTGATCGCCGACTTCTCAATGAACTCATAGGCGAATTGATCGACCGGCTCGATGCCCGCCTTAATCAAATTGCTTTTCGGACCGCCGCCAATCTTGGCCACGAAGACCGCATGGCAGTCACGGATGCCGCGCACGATGGTGGAAAGTCTATCTTCCTCGCCATAACCGCCCTGGCAGTAAACCTCCACACGGCGTCGGCCAACGAATTTGGCGCCTGATGTAGAGAGCTCGTACATTTGAAATTCTTTTGCGTGCCCAAAGTGCTCGTTGATCAACCCAGAGCCCTTGGTTGCAACCGCCACCAGAAGAGTGATCGCGCTGATCTCTCCGGAAAGCTTCTCAAGCTCCTTTTGGCACGCCTCGGCTTTGGCGACGCGCTCATTCTCTACTCTTTGCTGATAAGCCTTGCGCATCTCTAAGTCATACTGGACGTCCATTTTCATCACCTGATCAGTGGTGAACTCTGGGCCTCGATCGTCCCCGAGTAAACCAACCGCGTCGGCGCGGCACTGGCGACAATGCCGCATCATGTTTATCCGCCCTTCACAAGCATCTTGCAGCGCTTTCAGTTCTTGCGCGGTCGGGCCGCGCTGACCGCTGAGGCCAAATGCTGTGCCATGCTCGGGTGCGGAGATCAGCGGCATGATATTGTGAAGGAAGGCACCGCGCGACGTGACCGCCTTGTTGACCTCGACCAAGTGGTCATCATTGATGTTGGGAATCATCACCGAGTTTATCTTGCACAAAATACCCCGTTCGCTAAGCATCTCGAGGCCTTGCAGCTGGCGATCAGTGAGTATCTTTGCCGCCTCAATGCCCGTGTATCGCTTGTGGTTGAAGAAGATCCACGGGTAAATCTTGGCTCCGATTTCGGGATCAACCATGTTTATGGTGATGGTGACGTGGTCGACCTTGGACCTGACGATGGTATCAACATAGTCCGGCAGTGCGAGTCCGTTGGTTGACAGACAAAGCTTGATGTCGGGAGCCGCCTTGGAGACCAGCTCGAACGTTTCGAACGTCTTTGCTGGATTGGCCAGAGCATCGCCCGGTCCAGCAATGCCAAGCACTGTCATCTGAGGGATGGTGGTCGCGACCGCGAGCACTTTTCTGACCGCCTGCTCAGGGGTGAGCTTCTCGCTCACCACGCCCGGACGCGATTCATTGGCGCAGTCGTATTTTCGGTTGCAGTAATTGCACTGGATGTTGCAGGCAGGCGCGACCGCGACATGCATGCGAGCGTAATGATGGTGCGCGTCTACGCTATAGCAGGGATGGTCTTTAACCTTTTCCCAGATTTCGGTTGGCAGATCGCCTTGGCCGGCCTTCGAGCCGCAGCTCGCCTGCCCGGTCTTGGCCGAAGCGCAGCTGCCCTTATGATCGGTGGTGGGCTGCATAATCTTGCCGTGATTTACTGCAGCTTTGACATATGTTCCGCGTCCGACGACCGCGTTCATTCGCTTTTCCCTGGAGACATCGTCGCTCTCCCAGGACCATCCGTGAGCGAGCCTCATAAAGCTGGGTAGCAACTTGCATGCCATGGCCAGAATGATGCAATCGCAGCAGCAGGCCATCGAGTTAGTGCTACGTTAGCACTGGCGCATGCAACAACAGCCATGATGAGCTTGTTAGCAAAACGACAGATACGTCGCTATTCTCACCCAGAGCTCTATGCCTTGCGCATTCATTCTCGCGCTAAGCTCCCCCGAACGCCGCTCCATCTAACGCGTTTGCCGCGTTGCGGCTCTCGCAAGCCCGTTACACGCGGGGGGATCCGGGCTCGACAAGGCCAGTAGTGGCTACCACGGATCCTGCTGGACGCCCAACGACGGGGCGCAGGATGGAGTGTAACCGCCTCGGCTCAACTGAGCGAGCGATTGTCTGCGTCGTCAATTCCGTTGCGACGGCGCTATGTTTGCTAATTTCGATATGCTGGGTCGCCGCTGACCGTATTGCCCCTAACTTCCCGCGGCGGCGCAAACTTGCTGGCGAAGAAGCCGAGCATTCGGTCTGGCGTGGTCGGCAGAACGGATCTCCGCCATTCAGCGTGGCCAGGACGATATGGAACGATGCTCGGGGCCCTCAAACCACGAGAGCGCCCCACGCAGCCGCCGCAACGACAAAGTCGATCTGCGGGAGTGTCTTCACGGATTGTGCCCGGTCTCGTCCCGCTTTTTCACATTGATTGTGATCGGCAACCGGGTGTCGCTCGCCATCTCAGGCAAATCGAACAGCCAGCCATTAGCCACTTTGATCCAGCCGCCCCATAGAGTCTCGTACTCGGATTCCACGATTTTCTCTTCGAGATCCTTTTTTGGCACGTAGATGGACAGGCCCTCCGGAGACCGGCGGATCATGATCTTCACGAGGTCTACTCCCTAACAGTGGCGCCGGAGATGGCGCGCATGCGAGCCACAACGTCGGACACAGCGCACACGGCCTCATCGACCTCCGCCAACGAGGTCTCACGCGACAGAGAAAAGCGCACGGCGCCGTGCATCCGCCACGTCGGCACCTGCATAGCACACAGAACATGCGATGGCTGCATTGAACCGGAGTTGCAGGCTGATCCGAGCGACACGGCTATGCCCGCCCGATCGAGATGGTGGGCGATGGCTTCGCCTTCGAGGTGGTCGAAGGCAATATTGGCAGTGTTCGCCAACCGATTGCTGACGTCACCGAGCACAACGCACTCCCCATTGCGCAACACTCCACGTTCAAGGCGGTCGCGCAAAGCGCCAATGCGAATGCGCTCGGGTTCAAGCCGCTCCGCCGCAAGCCCGGCAGCCTTTCCTAGGCCGACGATCGCGGGAACATTCTCGGTCCCGCCGCGACGCCCTCGTTCCTGTGATCCGCCGCAGATTAGCGGCCGGAATTTAGTCCCTTTGCGCAAATATAATGCGCCGACCCCCTTGGGGCCGTGCAGTTTGTGCGCGGATAGCGACAGCATGTCGATCGCGCTTTCCCTTAGGTTCAAACGCACCTTCCCAATTGCCTGGACCGCATCTGTGTGAAACAGCGCGCCCGCCTCACGCGTCAATCCTGCCAGAAACTCCACAGGAAACAACGTTCCGGTCTCGTTATTGGCCCACATCACGGAGGCAACGGCTGTGCGTGGCCCAAGCGCGCAGCGAAACGCCTCGATATCGAGCCTGCCGCAAGCGTCTACGGGTACTATGTGCGTCTTGACTCCCCTTGTCGCCAATTGCTGAGTTAGCGCAAGTACAGCGGAGTGCTCAACAGAAGTAGTGACAATTTCGTCTCGATCTTCCTGCGTCGCCAGAGCAGAGAGGATCGCGGCATTATTGGCTTCGGTCCCTCCCGAGGTGAAGACGATTTCATGATCGTATGTGTTACCTAACAAGTCCCTCAGGCTTCGCCGGGCCTGCCTCACAGCAGCTGCGACGTCGTTGCCGAAGGCATGCTTGGATGAGGCATTGCCGAAATTCTCAGTGAAGAACGGCAACATTGCTTGCACGACGGACGGATCAGTCCGTGTCGTTGCATTGTTATCGAGGTAAATCGGCGCTCGATCTTCGCTCAATCCACTGCCCCACCAGTACCAGAAACGAGGATTAGCTGACCAAATCCGCGGATTTTACCCACGAGCCACGTGCGTACGTCCCACGCTCGCCCTCGAACGCTTACACGACGTACAGGCACCGGCCAGCCTAGCCATAAACAGACTGCCATCGATGCCGATCAGCTGCCAGCCGCCACCGTGGAGTTATAGAATGAGGCATGAAGAGTTCGAGCGCGTCGCGAATGCGACGCTCCCGCTTTGTCGTAGTGGACGACGATTGCCTCAGTTGTTTTGGCTCGGCCGGCGCGCTTCGATGTTTTCTTCTCATCACCTGAACAATGTTTTTCATCAACAGAACGATTTCCCGCAGGAGCAGTTTGCGGTGGCGTTCGGGTTGTGAAAGGTGAATCCAGAGCCCTCCAGCGCCACGACGAAATCGATGGTCGTACCGACTAGACGATCGCAGCTCTTGCTATCGACGAACACCTTCAGCCCATCGCATTCGATCACGGTGTCGTCAGGCTTCGGTTCCTCGGCCAGACCCATCTTGTATTTGAAGCCACTGCAGCCGCCTGCTTCAATCATGACGCGCAGACCGCCGGACGGGCGCGTTGACGATGATATCGCACTCTTGATCGCATTCACTGCGCTGTCGGTCAGGTTGATCACGTCTTTCACTCATCAGCTTGAACGTAGCCAAGAGCAAGCCACGTGCCAGCGCGCAGACACTTAATGATGCGCACCTTCGCACGTTGGCTTTGGAACAGGCGTCGGATTTCCTACAAGGCTACTCTAGGCGGTGCCAGCCAATGACGCGTTGTCTTCTTAGGGTGGGCCGCTACGCTGCGGCGGCAGGCAATTTGCATCGGATCTGGCACCGACCAACGGGTCGGTGAAGAGCTTAGATCAAGGACGCATTTTATGACTGCAATCGAGAACACCGCACTTGGCAGACTTGAGAAGGAGGGCCGCCTGCTTAACGCCGTACTCAAAGGTGCGACTACCAAGCCGGGCCGGTTCGGCTTTCGTGGCGACGTCGCACTGAAGTTCCAGACTCAGGTCGCGGACGAGAAGCGACCGCCAGACTATTCGATCGAGCAGGTTCTGACGTTCGCGCAGGACGGAGAGCGCACTATTCCGGTGCTGGCCGGCTACCTACATTCCTTTGCATATCTTGCTGACGTCGCGACCGTCCTTGACGGCACCTTAAGCCCAACCGGCGGCTACTTCATGTTTTGCAACAACATCGATTTGCTGGCGAAGTACAGAGTGAAGTTCGGCGATATTAACTTCCACGTCTTACCCTGCGATGAATCCACCGTTTGGAAGGAGATGATGGACCTGGTCGGGCTGAACAAGGATGATATCAAGAAGCTCGATCCGCGGGGTAAGCTTGATTGCCTCCTCGATGCCACGAAGGATCTCGATCTGTCGTGTGAGGAGATCTCGTATGACGACGGGCTAAAGAGGATGGAAGCGGTGAAAAACCGCAACGAGAACCGGCCGGTCTAAGCGCAGTCTTCAGTTATTTGCCCATGCATCGTCTTCGACAAGATGCACACCAACGATGCAGATATCGCCTTCCAGAACTGCCAACGCGATCGGCGTGAGCGCTCTACCCTCACATGGACCTTCGACGCACCGCCCGGTGCCGAGTTCGAAGGTCGAACCGTGCTTGCCGCACATCAACCGGGTGCCGCAAGAATCGAGGAATTGGTTCTGTTCCCAGTCCAATTTGACGCTGTTGTGCGGGCATTTATTGACATAGCCAAGCACCTTTTTGCCCCAGCGCACCACGATGATGGACCACGGCCGGTGCTTGCCGTCATCTTCGACGACCATAAGATGGAATCCCATGGCTTGGCGGCTCGGAATGTCGTTAAAGCCGCAAATTGCATAGATGGGATTTGGCTGCATTCATCACCCGGTTGTTGCAAGGCGCGTTTCATTGTCGTTGTGCAATCACCGTGCAAGAAGTGTACAAGTGCCGGAACGTGTTTCCGGCGATCCAATCGAAAGCTTCGCCGTCGCAGCATACCAATTTCTTTCGCTTGCGCGCAAAATTCAGAACAATTCGCAGGAGCATTGAGCCTTGCTGCCCTTTCCATGCCTGGCTGCCCAGCATAGCTCCAACCTTTCTGGACCATTTGCAGGACTGCTAAACTTGACAACTGGTCTTTGCTGCTCGCCAATCGCCACGCTGCGGAAGGCCGGTTGCAATGCCCTGCGATCGCGTATCCATCGCGGCATCGCAAGTGCCTTCCCACAAAGTGAACGCTCGCTCCCAACCCGCAACGGGGGGCGCACGCGGCGAACATGCGCCCCCTTTAGGCTAGCCCTTGCGCCCGCGCATGGAACGGCGAAATGTCCGTCTTCTGGCCCGCTGCTGCTGTTGCAGCCACTTTACCCTGCAAGCGGCCCCTAAGCCTGCCAAAACCTCTCGAGCAAGCGATACGCAGTGAATGACACTACCAATACTGTTCCATCAGGCGCGAGCTCCTGATCGACATCAAGCAAAGCGCGGGTTGCCGGATGGGCCCGGAAATTGCCGTCGGCGTCGGCGCGCTCGGCTTTTGGAAGGCTTCCTGGACCCGACACCTGCGATGCTAGGTGCTGCACAACACCGCCAATATCTTGGACAAGGTACCGCTCTCGGTGCCAGCCGCCATCAGGAGGGATTCGCGCCAGGTCTATTGGGAGCCGACGCGGACGTCCGCCCGCAGCGGCAATCGACGTCTTTGCGAACAATACCGCGCCAGATGCGGACGGGGAGTCGAGTGATCGCCGCAATCGTCGTCTCACCATGAAGAAATCGCCAGTCTATCTCATCCGTGCTTCGCAGTTGATCCCAATGCTCGGCAGGGAAGTCGTAGAAGGCCAGCAGGGTTTCGCGATCCTTGACCAGGCTCGCGGCTAGGTTTGACCGTCCCGCAGAGAGACCTTATCCTCGATCGGCTTTATGATCACTTCCCGGCTCTTTTTGAGCGCCCGCCGCTTCTTACGGGCTCTGCTTTGGTGCATTGCCGATGTCGTCGATCGGCATCAAGATGTCCGCTCAAGCAGGATTGGTCGATAGACCGTCCCCTAGCCGACGCGGTGGTGGAGCACCGGGCTGCGCAGCGCAAGGGCAGGCAGCTGAGTGCTAAGCCGCGTTGGCGGCGAGCGGCCCCGCGCTGCGTCGGTGCAGCACTCTGGGCGCGATCCCGCCGCCTAACGCCGGCGCGTGTTGAAGTGGCGAGCCATTTCTGCAGCAACATCCTCGATGAGCTCAAGTAGCCACCGCTTTCAGGCCCGACCTCGTCCACAACGACTATTCTGCAGCCGACCCCGGACCTAGATTTAGGCGCTCGAAGTACCAAGACGTGTCATCGCCTGACGACTCTGTCTCATCACTTGCTTCACTCGAAGCTCGCTTGATGTTTGCCTGAGCACCACTACTCTCGGCGGCAAGATATCCTTCAGGTTTGCCTACACGTTGCCATTTACCTTCGTCGTTATGCGTCCACTTGTCGGGATGCTGGTGAGGATCAAGTACCCAGTGATTCTTATCACTCACAGGAACAAAGCCCATCTGAGCCAGGCGGGACTCGATGCCCGGGAGCGCAGGTTTTGACATAATCAATGCTTGTTCGCCGTCTTGCCGAAGCTGATGTTCGAGTAGAATATCGCCAGCGTTCTCGACGAGCGGATGAGTAACCCGAAGATCTACTTGGGATGTGACCTCGTTTCGACCGGGGAACTGGGCGCTGAATCGCCTTCCTCCTACCCGAAGTTTGCCTTCTGTCCTCAGAAGCCCGACAGTTTTGTCACCCAAGCGATAGGCGTAATATCGCGCCTGGTCCGTATCTTCGTCTGTGTGACCATAGGTTCTAGCAACGTTTGCCGCGCGCTGAGCTTTTGTGGATATGAAATCCGAGTACTCCAGTGGACGCTCGGCAATGTACTTGATGTCCTCACCATAGAAGGCCTTCACTTCATCCCCGAACTCATCGATGTCGATCTCTTGGATCGGAGCTTGGGAACTTACGAAGTACGGCCGTGTCGCTGCCTGAGACGAACTTGGGCCAGCATCGGGCGCCATGCCTGCAAGCCTTTCCGCAAAGCCCTCGTCATCTGAATGCTTTGCTTCATCACCCTGGGCAGCGCTTGTGGATTGGCTAGATGAGCCAACAATTCGGCCATACATCGGATCGCTCTCCTGTCGGTACGGTTTGGTGCTGAGCTCGCGTTGCTCGAGCCCTACCGAGGATTGTAAGATGTCTAGCTGACTACGAGCTGACGCGCCGAGGTTGAGCATCTGTCGCCGGCTTTTGTGAGAGGAATCTCACTCCTCGTGAGTGAAGAACGGTTAAGCAAATGAGCTAGAACCCCATCTCGTCGTTGTGGACTGCTGCGAATGCACGGTTTGGTACACCAGGCATGGAAGTCTTGGAATTTCATTTTCAGGATTCCGTCGAATCGACAGCCATAGTTCCGTCGTCGCATCAGAGGTGGCGATGCGGCCGACGAAGCACAGGACGACGGGTCCGGGCAATCCGTTCCGGGCGAGGCTGGACCAGATCATCAATATGAAGCACTCGCGGTTCAGCTCACCACCAAGGTCGATTGGGACTGGATCGACATCCGCCGCTGTACAGCGAGAACAGCCGTCGCGCCGCAGCTCCACGAGCTTGTTTCGAGCGGCCAGCATCGGCCACACAACCACAGGCTCTCAGCGGCAGGTGGGCACCTTGCACGCCTGGCTGAAAACTCTCTGGCGTCTCTTCCTGACCGCCGATGGCACTGAGTTCCGGCCACAGGTGAGGGCCGGATGAGGCAGTCTTAAACCATACCAGATGCGCCTTCGGCGGAACAAGCGTCCCTGCCGGGACGAAGGTCGTGGCAATCTTGAAGTCGTGCCTGCGGGCTTTACGCGCCGCACTCTCCACGTCGAGATGCACACCTCTTGAACGCGATCATGCGGCGGCCCCCTGTGGAGACGACCGCCGAAGGACCCATGAACTCGGTAGTGGATCGCGTTTACTATCGGGGTTGACATCGTAACTGCGATTAAAGCACGGACGACCTCGTAGGCCCGTCGACGCGCTTCCACTCGTCGTTCTCGTTCTTCACACTTCGCCCGCGTTCTCGACGGGGATGAGTAACCTGAAGACCTACCAAGGACGTGATATCGTTGCGGCCCAGCTGTTCCTGCAAATCCTCTCCTTTAATCCGAGCCGGGTCTGCTGCACTTAAATGCCCCGGAGAGCGCCTTCGCTCATGCAGCTTCGGCTGCAGCTGAAACGTGGGTCTGGCAGTCGGCCGGGCAAACCCTGGCGCACGCACCGCATCCGATGCAGGCACCCTGATCGTCCAAGACCATGATCTTCTTCTCGACCTCATCGTCCTCGTCATTGTCGAGGTCGACAAGTTCGCCTTCCTCGTTGATTCCTTTCAAGGTCATGACATCTCGACCGCATACCTTGAAACAGCGGCCACAACCGATGCATTTCTTTGCATCGATCGTGACCAGGTATTGTGGCGTCCAGTCGCGTCCGTCTCGTGTTTGAAACGACATGCATTGCCCCCTCTAGGTATTCTCCAGCGCTTTTAAGGCGCGGCTCGTGCGATCAAGTTCGGCGTAAGAATCGTACGCTTTCTGAGCGACCACCATGATCGAGGTCCAGTTGATGGGTAATTCTTCCGAAAGATCGTGCAAATCCATCTTGGCCTGTATCGCCTTGGCGGACACTTTCCTCAGTTCGGCCTTCAGTGTTTCACGATCCCCCATGAGTATCCTCAATAGTTTGCCACGTCCGGGAACTTCCGAATCAGGTCGATTCCGTCCCTGACATATTTATCCCCCTCCTGCGCCAACTTGACGAAGCTGTCGAATCCGAAGCGATGCACGTCGCGCAGCTGCTTGTTTACGGCGACCAACCGCCCTGCAATGAGCACTATGCGCCCGAAGCCTTCATGATGCAGCTTCAGAATCGGCTGAATCATGACGCCAGTCTCCCTCTCTACCGACAGCGCAACTGCATTGAAGAACAGTTCAAGCCGCCACAGTGTTTTTGGATCGGGATCACCGATAATCGGCAATGCGCGCCGCTTTTCCATGTTCAGGATATAGGGTTCGAGCAGATCACGATCGCTCTTCCCTTCCCAGGCTCCGTTGGTATCCTGAGCACGCCAAATCTTGACCAAATCGATGAGGAATGGCGCGTCGACAAGGCTGGCCTGCTGCTCTATTTTTGCGGTCATATCACCTCATTCATCAAAGTCGAACGTTCTCCGCTGGTCCTTTGCCATGACCTTGCGCAGCCAGGGAGGTGGTGTGCCCTTCAGCACCCGCTCAAGTTTTTCTAGCAACACCAGAATATTTTCTGGTTTACTCACCTTGATAGGATGAATTTTTTTGGCCACCACTCGCGCAGCCGCTGCACCACCAATGGCAGCGACGTAGAGGATTGCGCAATCCTTGACGGCCTCGATCTTTGGCGCCAACTTATCATCGCTGCCGTCTTCCTTAAGATCGCCCTCAAATTCGATCGCTTCAACAAACACGTGCCCGCCGGGAGCGACATCGTAGATTGCGATATTCTTTGCCCAACCAAAATGAGCATCGACGCGTCTCAGGTCCTGAGTGGCAAACGCAACTTTCATGCAACCGACCTCTCAGTCGCGCCAGCGGAGCTGCGATAGCCTGGGCATAGTGGCAGTCCGCGCGCAGTTCGCCACCTATCTGGCGTAGGCTGATCGTTTTTGTCGCGATGCGCAATCACGAGATTGGCGATTTCGAAGATCAGATGACGGGTACCACGATAGCCTACTGACAGCTGGTGTCCCGCGCCAAGTCGATCGAATATCGGAAAACCTGCACGATAGAACGGCACCTTCAGCCGCGCCGCCGCTTGCCTTCCATGCGAATGCGTGATCAGCAGGTCGCAACACCTCTCTTTGGCAAGGTCTTCCAGATCTTCGAGATCGCCAATGATCACCTCCTTGGTCTGGATCCGCTCGATCACCTCCGACTGAGTAGTCGTCACGGCAACGGTCACCTGCGCGCCCATTTCGCTCAGCATGTCGGACAAATCGAGCAGAAGGTCTGGCTCAGCACCGATTGCGAGTTTGCGACCGCCAATATGGAAGTGTGCATCCAGCATGGCATCTGCGAGCTGACTGCGCTGGCGTCGATATTTCAAGGGTATCGGGCGCCCGCTGATCTCGCTCAAAAACGTCATGAACTCATCATTCGGACAGAGACCGCACAGCCGCTCGAAGACACGAAAAGGCACGCCGGTCTTTGCCTGCATGACCTCTGCAGCTCGCCGCATCTGCGCGCCGATTGCAATCGTCCAGCCCGCGCGGCCCATATCCGCAATTTCGCCAACGCCGATGCCACCGATGGTCGTTGGCGTAAACTCATCGGGGATATGCCCATCGAGCGATCCCGCCAGGTCAGGGAGGAAGGACGGTGACAACCCGAAATCCTCCAGTATGACACGGAGTTCATCAAGATCGCCGGGCGTGAGGTGACATCCCGGCAGAACATTCACCCTCGATGGATCCCTCAGGCGACTGGCATTTGGCCCATCCACCAGCACCTCCACAATGCGCGCGACAGCCTTCTCCCAGCCGTCCTGGAACGCACCCTTGAAATCAGGTGTCGAGACGTAAACGAGCGGCAACTTTGCGAGTTGCGGATGCTTGCTCCGGATCAGCTTGAGGTAGGCATCCACATCGTCGCCGTTGGTTTCGGTGACACCAGTCGAGCAGATTCCGATGATCTTTGGCTTAGCTCGCTTGTAGATGTTTAGTACCGCCTGCTCGAGGTTCTCATAACCACCAAGTACCGTCGTGACCTCGCTCATCGCGGTGGTCTGCAGCGGTACAGCCTCTTTGAAATGCCGGACAAAGAGCGTGAGCCCGAAGGATGTGCACCCCTGGGAGCCGTGCAGAAGCGGCATCGCCCCGCCCAGCCCCATGAAAGCGAATGCGCCGCCGATCGGCTGGCTCATCTTCAGCGGGTTGACAGCGCAGGCTTTTGTTGGCGCCGTGACGATGGCCATGACGCCTCCCTACTCTGCGGCCTGTCGCATGGCAGATGGCTCGGACGCCAAGATATCCTCGATACGTCTTTGGCAGCAGCCACCGACCGCATTGGTATGCTCCCTGACCGCTTCGACGCTCCTCAGGCGATGCGCGTAGATTGCATCCTCGATCGTGCCCAGATCGACCTTGTTGCACATGCAGATCTTCCTGGCGCGGCGCGACTCTTCGGCGAGCGCCGGATCGGCGAGCGCGGTCGCGGGCGATTGCATCTGCTCCATCGCCTTGGTCAACGCCTCCCATGGCGCCGGTCGACGTAGCTGCTTCCACATCGGACTGGAGAGCGAATTATCGATCTGCTCCACCAGCTTGACCATTCCGACATAGCCCATATAGGCGTGGCAACGCTCCTGGTTGATATCGAGCCAAGGCACCGCCGCTTTCAGCGCGACGAACTGCGACTTGCCGCCCGATAGCATGATGTCCGCTTTTGCGCCCTTTAATATCTCGTACATCTCGCGCGGCGTCATATCCTCGATCATATGGGCTTCATGCCCCATGAGCTCTTTAATGCGCTCCTTATCTTCCTTGGTCGATTTTTTCACACTGGTACCGACTAACTCAAGCCCGGCTTCCTGGAGTGCCGCAACGACCGACCATGACTTGACGCCGCCGGTCACTAACAATGCCTTTTTGCCTTCGAGCCGTGGCTTATACGGCTCGATCGCACCCCAGGCCCACGCTTCCTCGCGCGCGATCACCGTTTCGGTGCGCCCCAGCAGATCTGTTGGGGCGCCGCGTTCGACCAATAAGCGGGCAATCTGCCGTAGCGATTCGCTCGAATCTTGAATACCGTAGAAAGACCCCTCGAAGAATGGAATCCCGTAGCGTTGCTCCATCTTGCGTGCGACGTTGATCATGGACTTTGAGCACACTAACATCGACGCCCGTGCGCGATGAGATGAAGCGACTTCGCGATATTTGCCATCGCCTGAGATGCAGCAGAGAATTCGTACTCCAAGCTCGTCTAGTAATGGCTTGACTTGCCAGAGCTCTCCCGAAAGGTTGTATTCTCCGATCAGATTGATGTCGTACGGGGTGGTGTAGTCCGGCTCTCGCGTACCGATCACATAGTCAAGCAAGGCCTCGCCGGCCAGCTTGTTGCCGAGGTTCTTCGAACCGACGAAGCCCGGAGAATTGATCGGAATCACCGGCTTTGAGAATCTTCGAGATGCCGCCTTGCAGACTGCGTTGATGTCGTCGCCGATCATCGCCGGGATGCAGGTTTGATAAACGAAGATTGCGGACGGATCGTACTTGTCGATGATCTCCTTGATCGACTTGCAAAGCCGCTTCTCGCCTCCGAATACAATATCGGTTTCGCTCAAATCGGTTGTAAATGCGGTGCGCCACAGATCCGAGCCTGACGACGCTGCCCCCCGATTGTCCCAGGAATTGCCCTCGCACGCGATCGGACCATGTACCAAGTGAGCCACGTCGGTGAACGGCTGGAGCGCAACCTTGGCACCATCGAAAGCACAGCCGCCGGCAGCACTACCTGGCTGCAGCTGTTTGGTGCAGCCGTTCCTGCGTTCAGCCTCCGACTTACTGCCATTCTTGGCGCAGCCCGGCTCGTCGAAGATATCCTGGACCCTGGCCGCTAGTGAACTCATCCTGTTTCCTCTCAGGGCGAACAAATTGCAAAGCAACGACCATGCGAACGTGCCATCGCCCATTGCTTGAGCGATGGCACGCGCAGTCGCTCATCAGCGAATGATGTCGAAGCTGTAGTCCGTTTTGCCAAGAACGTTGGTGTTCTTGTCGATCTCGTCGAAGATCTTGTCCAGGATCTTCACCAGCACGTTCAGGCCGCCCTGATAGCCCCATAGGGGGGAGCGGTGATGATGATGCCGATCGAAAATCGGAAAGCCGATGCGGATCAGTGGCGTTCCGGTATCGCGCTCCAGGTACTTCCCGTAGGTGTTGCCAATCAGAAAATCGACCGGCTCGGTAAATAGGAGTGAGCGCATATGCCAGAGGTCTCGGCCAGGATAGGCTTGGCAGCCCTGTCCAAATGGCGAGCTTGCAAGCAGCGCCTGCATTTTTTCCTGCCATGCCTTGTTGCCGTTGGTAGACAGCACATGGGTCGGTTCGGCGCCGAGTTCGAGCAGAAACGCAGCCAACCCATAGCAAAGATCCGGATCGCCATAGATCGCGAACTTCTTGCCATGAACATGCGCGCTGGAGTCGGCGATGGCGTCCACCAGGCGGCCACGTTCTAGCGCAAGTTGCTCGGGAATCTCCTTGCCGCTGAGGCGTGACAGCGCGACGATGAAGTCATCCGTTGCAGATAAGCCCACGGGGTAATTGAAGGATACGACGTCCTGGCCATGCTCCGCCACGAATGTCAGCGTCTTTTCCGTGCACCATTGTTGCATGGAGATAGTCGCCTTGGCATGAATCGCGTTCGCCGCATCCTCCAGCGTCGTACCACCGTCATACATCCGGAATTCGCCGTCGGTCGGAGTATCAAAGACTTCCGAATTGTCGGCGAGAACCGTATGCTGGATGCCCATCAATTCCAAGACGCGCTTGATCTCGCGAAGGTTTCCAACGGTATAGCCATCGAAGCCGCCAATGATGTTGATCGCCCCATTCGGTTTGCGCTCAAGCTTCGGCGCTGTCCCGGCCTTGCCGTCCCAAAAGTGCTCCAGAATGCCCTTGAGCGCATTGTCATAGCCCGTCACGTGGCTACCGACGAACGCCGGCGTGTGGGCGAACGGCACGTCGAAGTCCGACGGAACTGAGCCTTTTTCTTTCGAAGTCTTGATGAAGGCGTTGAGGTCATCGCCGATCACCTCGGCCATGCAGGTGGTGGAAACCGCAATCATCTTGGGCTTGTACATGTTGTAGCTGTTTGCGAGCCCGTCGATCATGTTGTTCAGACCGCCGAATACGGCAGCGTCTTCCGTCATTGACGAAGAGACACAGGAGCTAGGCTCCTTGAAGTGCCGCGACAAATGACTGCGGTAGTAGGCCACACAGCCTTGCGAGCCGTGGACGAAGGGCAACGTACGCTCAAAGCCAACAGAGGCGAATACGGCGCCAAGCGGCTGGCACGCCTTGGCCGGATTTACCGCTAGCGCCTCCCGCGCGAAGTTTTTTTCGCGATATTCGGCGGTTTTCGTCCATTCCTTGATACGTTCGACCTCGGCAGGATCGCGAGGGTTCTCGAATATCTTCTTCTTGGCCAGCATCTGCTGGTATTCTGGACCGCGGAACAGTTCGACATGATCGAGCACGTGCTCGGCACTCTGCGCCATTGGTGAAATCCTTCACTGTCGTCGAGATTGGTATCGTCTCGGCTTGCCCGAGCGTTGATTTGCTTTATTCGGCAGCCTGGAGCTTGGCGCTCGAAGCTTCCTTCCAGGGGGCCTTCGTTTTCTTCCAAATCGGCGAGTTGACAGCCATGTCCATGTCGCGCGCAAAGATCGCGAATCCGTCATAGCCGTGATATGGACCCGAATAGTCCCAAGAGTGCATCTGCCGGAACGGCACACCCATCTTTTGAAAAACGTACTTTTCCTTGATACCCGACCCGACAAGGTCAGGCTGGAGCTTTTCGACGAAGCGCTCGAACTCATAGCCATTGACGTCATCGTAGATAAGCGTGCTGTCCTTCACGTAGTGCTGAGCTGTGCGCTGATAGTCGTCGTTGTGACCGAACTCGTATCCGGTGCCAATGACTTCCATCCCCAGGTCCTCATATGCGCCGATAACATGACGCGGACGGAGCCCGCCGACGTACAGCATCACGGTCTTGCTCTCCAAGCGAGGCCGATATTTAGCGATCACCGCGCTCGCGAGCGGCTGATACTTCTCGATTACCCGCTCGGCGCCTTCCTTGATCTTGTCGTCGAAATAGCCCGCAATCTTGCGCAATGACTCTGCGATCTTTGATGGTCCGAAGAAATTGTACTCGCACCACGGAATACCGAACTTCTCTTCCATGTGGCGTGAGATGTAGTTCATTGAACGGTAGCAATGCAGAATGTTGAGCTTTGCCTTCGGCGTTGCTTCGAGCTCAGCGAGTGAGCCGTCGCCGGACCACTGCGCGATTACCCGCAGACCCATCTCCTCCAGCAGAATTCGGGATGACCAAGCGTCCCCGCCGATATTGTAGTCTCCGATAATCGCAACATCGTACGGCGTCGGCTCGAACTTGGGTTTGGCATCGTCCTCGAGATGACCGAAAATCCAATCGCGCACCGCATCGTTCGCAATGTGATGGCCCAGTGACTGCGACACGCCTCGGAAGCCCTCACAACGGACCGGCACGATGGTCTTGCCTCCATACTCCTTGGATTTTGCTCGTGACACGGCTTCGATATCGTCGCCGATCAATCCGATCGGGCATTCCGATTGGATCGTGACGCCGTTGTTGAGCGGAAACAGCTCTTGGATTTCATCAAGAACTTTGACCAGTTTTTTGTCGCCGCCGAATACGATGTCCTTTTCCTGGAAGTCGGAGGTGAACTGTAGGGTCACGAAGCTATCGATACCTGTGGTGCCAACGTAATAGTTGCGACGCGAGCCCCACGAATACTGACCGCAGCCGACGGGGCCGTGGCTGATGTGAACCATGTCCTTGATTGGTCCCCAGACCACCCCCTTTGACCCCGCATAGGCGCAGCCTCTGATCGTCATCACGCCGGGTATGGATTTGATGTTGGACTTGACGCCGCAGTCTGACTTTCCGGCCTGGTGAACATTGAGGTGCTTGGCACGCCGCTTCGCGGTTTTCTCCGGATAGACCTTCAGCACCTCCTCGATCAGCTCTTTGTTGCGAGCCCTGATTTCTGCGATGCTCTGGGTCGTGGCGAGACTCATCTGATGTCCTTCAAAGGTTAGCTGTTGCGAGGGCGGCTTCTTGATCCAAGACTTTTGCAACCAGCATGCCAGCGTCTCCTGAGCACCAAAACCGCAACAATCAAAGCTACTTACCGCACCTCGTGCGGTGACAAGGCCGTTGTTGCGAATCCGACATGGCGCTTTCGCAGAGAACTCTTGGTGTGGCCCCGTTCGAAATTGAACAAGGCGAGCTCTGCCTGAAATCTCCCACCCCGTTCTGGAGCCTATCCGCGATTGCAGTGCTCTGTGATTGAAGGAAGAAAGTCGGCAGCAAGGCCGGCTGGCCGACACAGGCTTACCAATGCTTCTATACTTACCTACAGATGCTCGCTTGCTGCGATGATGATGACGTGTACGATCCGAAGCTGCAGAGCTCAACGCGAGCTGCCTTGCCACGTGAACGCTCGCCAGGTTACGCGAGCAGTTGCCACGCCCTGACAAGGACACGCACAGCACATCGATCTCTTCGCGTGTATTGTAAAGCCCAAGGGACACACGGCACGTCGCCAGCAGGCCGAAACACTTGAGCAGCGGCATCGCACAGTGCGCCCCGGCCCGCACGGCTAAACCGGCAAGGTCAAGGATGGTGGCAATATCATGCGCATGTGTTCTTCACTTCAAACGAAATGATCGACCCTTCTCGGCCGGCGTCCCGATCATGCGCACGAAGTTGATGGCCTGAGCCCCTCCTCCGGGTAAGCAACCAGTATCTTCTCGGGCGCGGATGGAGAATTCCTGCTCGCCGCGCGCCTTGCCCTGGGCGTTCAGTGCCCCCCGCAGGAAGTTCATTGTCGTCACGCCGGAAACTCGACAGGTTCTGGAATGCCAGGAACACGCCTTGGCGCCTCAACCTGCCGGCGAATCGGTCTGGCGCAGCGTCGTCACCCAGATCACGCGCGCCACCTGTTGGGTCGGGTTGTCGAACATGTGCGGCACGATGCTCGGAAAGCGAAAGCTGTCGCCGGTTTCCAGCACATGGGCCTGGTTCTCGAGCCACAGCCGCAGGCTGCCCGAGAGGATGTAGCCTGCCTTCTCGCCGGTGTGCTGCAGGAAGTCGGTGCCGGAGGAGGCGCCGGGGTTGAGCGTGAGCTCGTAGAGCTCAAGCTGGCCCTTGCCTTCCGGGGTCAGCGCTTCCTTGACGACGCCGCTGGCGGTGAGCCGCAGCAGCCGGCGGTTGGTTTTGCGCACCATGTAGCGCTGCCCGTCGGCGGGATCGCTGCTCTCGAAGAAATAGGAGATGGGGACGTCGAGCGCGATGCCGAGCAGGCGCAGCGTGCGGATCGACGGCATCGCACGTGCGCGTTCGAGCTGGCTGATCATGCCGGTGGACAGGCCGGTCTTGTTGGCGACTTCCTGGATCGAGAGGCCGGCGCGCTGCCGCAGCAGCCGCACGGTTTCACCCAGGCGCTGGTCGACCGCATCGTCAGCTTCGATTCCCGAAGCGGCCTTGGTGCCGTTGGTATCGCCGCGACCATCCATGTCGCTCTCCCGTGCATTCATTTCAGCCTCGGGCATCTCGCCTCGTCGCTTCAGTCGGAGTGAAAGCGGACTCACTCTAACAATGTGGCGACGGCTGTATTTAGTCGTGAAGAACTTCTGCTAGAACAATTTAGAAGTACTAAAGCCCACTCCTGCCCCTTTGCCGGGGTCTCGGGGCGCGGCGCTCGTTACGTCGCAACACTCTACGAGCGGCTCGCGCAAGTCACCACGAACTCGAGGCTAGCAAGTGAGAAAAACAGGAGACGGATAGGAAAGGCGGCTGTGTCGATAGCGTCTTCATTATGTTTCGTGCGGGAGCTCCTCTCGTCGGCTAACCGACCTTTGCCGGCACGCACGTATTGGGCACCGGGCAAACGACGGCGCATTGTGGCGCGTCAAAATGCCCTTCACATTGGGTACACTGGGACGGATTGATCACATATATGTCGTTCTTCAGGCTGATCGCAGCATTGGGACACTCGAACTCACACGCACCGCAGACGGTGCACTGGGATGCGATTATCTTGTAAGCCATCACTGCGATTCCATAAAAAAGGTGCGGGACAGCTTCTTGCTATCAAGTCTTGTGCCAGACAGTTTGAGCTTGATTCGTCTGAAGTATTTTCGATAACGCAAATCGCCGCCTCGACACGCTGTCGCAAATCCTACAAGGGCGTGGCGGCTTGATCTCGATGCTTTGATTTGCGCATGGTCAATTCACATCAATTAGCGATCAGATGAACCAGCTTCGCCGGACTCAGCGGAACGATCTGAGATGCTCCCCAACGCCCGCCGTGCCAGGGCTAAGATCGATGCGCCGCGCGGCATCATAGAGTTCCCCGCCCGTCTAACCCAGAGCGCATCTTGTTAGTTCCACTCACCGGGACAGCCGCCGCTTACGCGACGGATCACGGGCAACAACCGGCGGGTCCTCACCAGTCCGCCTCGCCACAGCCAGAAGGCCGCGGCGGCCGCTCCAGATACAATCACACCCGTGATGCGCGTCCCTCTCGGGGCCCGCGGGACGCATTTTCAGTTGCCCCGTATTGCCGGCAAACCGGCATTCACATGCGCTTTATGGGGCAAAAGTACACTTTCTCCCCTCGCGCGCGCGGCTGAAGCCAGGTGTTCGTCTAGTGATCCTCCGTACGCTTCGCGGTCAGAGTAGATGCCGGCAGCGGTCAGCCGATTAATGTGGCCGAAAAAAAAGCCACCCAAAGGATGGCTTAGTCACGGAGGGAACAGCCATGAGGGCCTCTGGGATCACGCCGCAGCCTGTTCGATCGGTGAGAAGGGCAGCCCGAGGCTTTCGGCCACCGCTTTGTAAGTTAGCCGGCCCCGATGGACGTTGAGGCCTGCGCGCAAATGTGGATTGTCCAGTACGGCGGAAAACCCCTTGTTGGCCAGAGCCAAACCAAACGGCAGAGTTGCGTTATTCAGTGCTTGACTCGACGTCAGCGGAACGGCGCCGGGCATATTAGCCACGCAATAATGAATAATGCCATCTACTTCGTAAGTTGGATCAGCGTGAGTGGTTGGGTGTGATGTCTCAAAGCAGCCGCCCTGATCGATAGCGACGTCCACGAGTACCGCCCTCTTGCGCATCGAGCTCAGCATGCTCCGGCGGACCAGCTTCGGCGCGCTCGCACCTGGAACGAGCACGGCACCAATCACGACATCGGCCGCAAATACCTCTTCCTCTACGGACTCGATGGTTGAAAACCTGGTGCGAACGCGTCCTTCGAATAGCTCGTCCAGCTCGCGGAGCCGGATTAACGAACGATCGATGATGGTCACTTCTGCGCCGAGACCGACCGCCATGCGTGCCGCGTGCGTACCGACGACGCCACCTCCGATCACAACGATTCGGGCAGGCTGAACACCGGGCACCCCACCGATCAGCAGCCCTCGTCCGCCTGTACTCCGCTTTAGGGCGCTACCCGCCGCTTCGACCGCAAGCCTACCCGCGACCTCGCTCATCGGCGCCAGCAGTGGAAGACCACCATGCGCATCAGTTACCGTCTCATAGGCGATCGCGGTGCATCCAGATTCCAGGAGGCCGGTAGCCTGGTCCAGGTCGGGAGCCAGATGCAGATAAGTGAAGAGGATATGATTCTCACGCAGCTGAGACCATTCGGACGGCTGAGGCTCCTTGACCTTTACAATCATCTCGCTCAAGGCGAATACCTCAACGGCGGAAGTTAGTATCGTTGCGCCAGCATTGCGATAATCGTCGTCGGTTGCACCAATGCCAGCGCCCGCATTGGTCTCGATCATCACGCTGTGGCCTGCTGCCACGTATTCGCGGGCAGCTCCAGGAGTAAGGCCCACGCGATATTCGTGCGCCTTGATTTCCTTTGGGACTCCGACCTTCATTTGAAAACTCCCTGCCTGACGCGCCCTTCATATCGGAAGCGAGCAGCGATATCGCGACGCAGCCGATAAAATCCTGCAGGAATTCAGCGATAATTGACAGGCTTCGCAGGATTTCAAACCCACGGGTGCCGAGCGGACCGTGGGAGCTTGCTCCCTGAACTTAACGCGTCGACACGTTCCGAATTGCGGTTCCGGCTCGGTGCGGAAGGTTCTTGCAGACTTCGTCGAGAACCACGGGTAAGAGGCAGTGCTGGGGTCATCCAACATCTGGCGATCTCCCTCATTTTCCGCAGCTAGCGTAGATTTCGCGTTGGAAAGCCTCACTTCAAACACTACTCAAAGTAGATTAGTCAAGCGGTCACCATGGAAAAGGAAGCTGACAAGACGCAACAAGCAGATGTCTGTTTGACGCTTCGCGTTGCTTTTTTCTTGAATTGAATAAAGAGCGACGCCCGGCTGCAGTGACGCCGATGAACCACTGCAGCCTAATGCTTTTGCTTTGCGTCCGACGCATCTGAGGCGACGCATCGCGTGGCGCGCTCGATGCTCGAACGGGGGAGGTCCGGATCGGACGGCAGGGCCAGGTCCCTCAACCCGGCACAGCCGGTCCATTTATCTAAGCATGCCTCAGACTGCTCGACCTTCGCACGCTAGCGCGATTGCGCTCTCTGTCGCGCAAACGCGTAGACCGGATTGATACCACAATAGGCGTAGGTGCCGGATGCAGTGGCCATACACTGCTCATAGGTCGAGAACTGGCAATTGCCCGGATATCCCCAGGTACGTCCCTGCAGACAATATACGTCCTGCGGGGCCGAGGGGATGTACGAGCGACCCCGCGAAGCCGCGCTCGAAGCCGATCCAAAGCTGACGACCATGGGGATTGCAAGCACACCGATAAACAGAAGATTGCGCATGATCTCGCCTCCGCTAATTCTTGCCGAAGGATAGAGGATTCGGATTTTATGCTATGATTCTAGTCAATGGCAAATAGCCGGTCGCCATCGTGGGACGATCACCTTACTCTAGAAACTCAAGTGTGACAGCGCTCCGAGTTCAGAGCAGCAATCCGGCTGCTTCTAGAGAAGAACGCATTTTTCCGGCGTGATGGGCTGCATTTCGGGGCAAAGAAACGAGGGAAGTAGCGAATCGGCATATTACTCGCACTCACGCATGCGCGTTTGTAGCGATCAGACCGCCTGACTCACTGCGCTTCGAGCGCGAGAAATTGATTGGGCGATTGCTTCCGCGGATATCGTCGTGGCCAGCGGCCAAGCGCCCCGTTTACAGGGCGAACATATGACCGCACCGTCGTCCCTTGTTCAACCAGAGAAAGATCTTGCAGCCGGGCCGTTCCAAAGATGAATCAGAGCCCCTTTTGGACGCCGGTGGGGGTGCGATTCCAGTGCGGATTGACTCTAGAGGCTATTCTCAGGAGAGGGCGGCCACGGCATTCACTCTTTCCCATATGTCAACGGATATTGGATTTGTCGTCGATGCCCTCCGGTACGATCATGTGGATGTGCGGATGGTGGTTCATCGCCGTACCCGAGGAATGCAGCACCGCGGTGATGCGGATACGTGCGCCGAGATGCTCGGAATTTGCGGGGATGATCGTCATCGCCTCGGGAGCCTCTTGGAACGGGAGGCCATAAGTGCCGATCGCACCGGATAATCGGCATCACTAGCGGACCTGAACCCGCGGTAAGCGCGCCGCAGGCAAGCGGATGACGATCTGGCTGTCCGTGATGTTGACGACTTCCTTGCGCTTTCTTCCGTCATCGTACCGCAATTCGAACGTCACTCTCGATGCAGACGGGGTAAAGGGCTCAGGCGTAAGGCTGATCCACCCCTCCCCCAAATTCAGAATGATCGGTCGATCCGCTCGGAATCGGGCGTCGAGCAGCACCAAGTCCAATCGGAAGGACTGGAGCCGCACGTTGAGCCGTCGACGCACGCCATCATGTGGCCAAATACGCAGGGTGTGAGCGAGCGTCTTCATGATGCCACCGTGACAAACCTGCCCAAAGATGGGATCATCGGCAACGATCGTCGCGGCAGCGCGGACCGCCCCACAAAATCCCAGGTCGATCTCGCACGAGTAATACCACGCTCCACGGTGATGCGGCTGACCGAGCCATGTGGTCCCGCTCGGCGCCGGCTCGAAGCCGCCACCGGCCGCGCCGTCATTCTCTTCGCCCGGATACCAGTAGCCATGACCGGCCGACGCCGGGCCGCTGTTCAGCAAAGCCCACGCGCTGAGTTGTGACGCATAGCCGAGACGAAGCAGCGGATGCGGGTCGTCTGCATCATTCAGCGCATGATCAAGCAGCGCCCAGCCACCCATCTGCGCCATGTAAGTTAGCGTATAGGCGTCGCCCGCAGTGCGGCGATAATCGCTGCCCAGGTAGTAATAAGCAGGTTCCAGCCAGCCACGGCAGAACAGATTTGCAGCGATCTGACTCTCCGCGAAGGCACGCGCTGCCGCCTTCGAAACCCCCATGGCGACAGGGTCGTCAAGGGCCGAGCGCGCCAGTGCCTGCGTTGATTCGAAGGCTGTGGAATCGAACGGATATTCAGACTTGAACAGGTCCGCCTTCGGATCGACGACGGCGCGCACCTTACGTGCCCAGTGCGCCTCCAACGTCGCCGCCTCGCGCGTCAAGCCCGCCGTCGTGAGCGCCGAAACCAGTTCGGGGATCACACATTCGTTGCAGATGCCGGTGCGGTAGGCAGACCACATCACCACGCGCATCGGCACCGTGAACATGGCCAGCGCCGTACCGTAGGCGCGTATCAAATAATCTCGTGCGCTCTGGCGGGTGGGTATCGCGGGATGGTCACGCGCGATGCGGTGCATGGCCAAATACATTGCGAAGATGTGCGGATAGTCATAAGGCCGCCAGATATGCAGGCGGCCCTTTGGGCCGGGATCGCTGCTCTCCCTGTTCTGCTTCCAATCGGGTATGCCATAGAGGCTGTAGGCGTATGCCTCCTGTGTAGTACGTTGCAGCCCGCCCCAGACGAACGTATCTATATACCGATCTAGCGCCGCCACTTCCGCCACATCAGGATGCTCGGCATTCTTGGTCGCGAGATAGGCGGGCTTGCTCAGCCCGGGATCGTCGCACGTCACCTCGTAGATGCGCCAGCCCTTGATCCGGTCGTAATTGTCCGGGCCAAGCAGGACCTGCGTCTCCATATTCCACTCGCCAAACAAACCGTCGTACCATTTGGACGGGTCACGATGCTGCCGCTTCACGATGAAGGTTGCGCGCTTCTTCATCATCGTCTCGACGGGCTCGGTAGCGAAGAATTCAAGAAAGGTCTGGCGCGCACCCGGCTGGTGCAGGGTCAGCCGGTTCTCTCCCAATCGCGAAAAGCGAATCCGCCACAGTCGCCTGCCAGCCCGATCCGGCAACCGTTGCACCATCGTATCGTCGGTAAATTCCGCTTCGATTCGCTCCACCGGAATGGAGGACGCGAGCGCGATGTCGACATGCAGGTCGTTGGGAACCGTCATGCCCGGCGTTACTTCCACGTCCACCAGACCGGCGTCTGCGATAGCCCTGCGCGCCGCCTCGTAATCGGCAACCCACTGGAAGCGGAGACGGTAACGCCGTTGCTCGGTCGGCGACAGGAACAGGGAATGGGTCGGCTGGCGCCAGCGAGTCCCGCCCGCCCCTGCCTCGCCGGCGGCCGCCCCGGCTAAGATGTAGGCGCACCACTTACCACTGGCTTCGGCCGAATCCTTATGGACATTCCAATATTCCAGTGACGTGTCCGCTTCCGGTAAGAGCATGAGGAAGGGACCGATGCTGTTGCCGCGAATCCAGAAGATGTGCGATCCATGCCCCGAGATGAAGCTGTGCTTCAAAACAGCCACCGATACCGGTTGTCCTGCCGGAAATTCGGTGTTCATCGGCATGGGTAAATATAGGTCGCCAACCTCCACGCTCGCCATGCCATCGTTCCGCAGCATGATCTCCCACGTCAATCCAGCCTCATCGACTGCGAGGCGGGTCGTGAGAAGGACGCCAGCATCGCGGGCTGCTAGTTCAAGGGCCGCGCTATGCATCGGCCTCGTTGCATCAGCGCCGGTTCGAAGCGTATGCCACTCGGATCCGGCACGCCGAACTCTAGCGTGAGCCGCCCCCAGCACGGCTCCAGGCAGGACATAATCCGTGTCATACGCATCGTTACGATAACGCAACGAGGTAATGCCGTCTTGTGTGCACCCCACGACGAAGGGAGAGTCGGCGGCCTTCAACACCATGACAACCTTGCGCTGCGGCCGATTGGGGTAGGCACCGTAACGCCCCCGAACAACGCGCTACCCAAGACGCTACTGCCCAACAGCATCGTACGACGCGTATACGTCCAGGCTTCAGACATGCCTTTGGTCTTCGCCATCAACCGTATCCCGTATCGCTATTAGGAGCTGGAGCCGATATCCAACAGGCGAACTTCTCGCCGGACCTCCGTGCAGTCGTGGATCATCCCTGTGGCGGCAAGTTGGCAGCCACAGGCTCGCCCTCGAGAGTTACGCTCGTTCTGCGGGCGACGACCTTCCGCTCCGCCTCTTCTGCTGCTGAGACTGGCTGTATGGGAGTCCGCGACAGTTAGGACGGATTCGGTTGCTGCTCGTGGAAGTTCTGGCCGTGCACGATCAGCGTTGTGCCGGATCGAGCGCCTTCTCGAGGAACAGGGTCGCAACCATGGGAAGCCAAGCGCTACCCGCGGGCGCGGGTTAACTTATCGGGACGATGGCTTTGGGGATTGGGGCGTCCACACGCCGCGTAGAAGTTTCAGATAGCCTCGCTTGCAGGGCGGTGAAATCATGAATGACCCGGTTAGCTTTGCGGCGGGCATGCGAATCCTTCCACTCGACCGAAGGAGGGTGGGTGTGGTCGGAAGCGAGCACCTTCGCTGCCACGTCTTGCGGGCCACCGCCGAGGCCGTGGAGGTCGAAGGCGTGAAGGAATTTTATCAGTGGAGGTTTCTGAAACGACGTCAGCCGCAGAATACGCCCCTCTTCAACAGATCCGAGGCAATTGTTCGCCCCACAGCCAGTCGACGACGCGTCGGCCGCCGAAACCGGTGGTCATCTGCACAAATTTGTGATCGTCAGCCACCGCCTCGCCAATGTCAGCTGCATCGGACGCGAGCGGGTGCGCCTTCATGGCAGCAAGCACGGCATCGGCCGATTCAGGCGCGACGATCGCAACGAGCTTGCCCTCATTGGCGACATGGATCGGCTCTAGTCCAAGAAGTTCGCAGGCAGCCGCAACCGCAGGCTTCACCGGAATGGTTGATTCCTGCAAATGGAACCCAACGTCGGATTGATGCGCAATCTCGTTGAGAGCCGCAGCGAGCCCGCCGCGCGTGGGGTCGCGCATCACGCGGATGCCGCCAGGGCCGGCGGCAAGCATGACCGCTACGAGATCATGCAAGGCGGCTGAGTCCGAGACGATTTCGGTTTGAAAAGCGACGTTCTGACGTTTTGACATAATCGCCACCCCATGGTCGCCGAGGCTTCCGGACACCAGCACACGATCGCCGACCCTTACCTTGTCGGCGGACAGATCCAGCCCATCGGCCACAAACCCGATCCCGGCCACAGAGATGAACAGACCGTCTGCTTTGCCGCGCTCGACGACTTTGGTGTCTCCAGCAATGATGTGAACGCCGCCCCCGCGAGCTGCCGCGCCCATCGAATCCGCGATCGTCTTCAGATCCGAAAAATGGAAACCCTCCTCGATGATAAAGCTGGCTGACAGATAGAGCGGACGCGCACCGGACATCGCGACATCATTAATCGTGCCGTGCACAGCCATTGACCCGATATTGCCGCCGGGAAAGAAAAGAGGGGTAACCACATAGCCGTCCGTCGTCATCACCATCCTTCCTGCCGAAACATCAAACGCCGCCTGGTCATTGCAGCGAGCGAGCCATTCATTACCGAAGGCTTGGTGAAAAAGGTCGGAGATCAGCTGTGCCATGGCACGCCCCCCGGATCCGTGGGACAGTTCAACGCGCCCGCTCTTTACGTCGAGCTTACGTGGATAGGCTTTCATGCTCATGACCTTTGCCTCACCTGTTCACCGCGAACTCGGCCATAGGTCCAATACGCCGCACAAGCGCCTTCTGATGATACCATGCAGGCCCCTATGGGCGTTTCCGGCGTGCAGATCTTTCCAATCAACTTGCAATCGGCCGGCCGTTTGGCGCCACGCAGGATCGCGCAGCACTCGCACGCCGGATTGTCTGCGACAGGCATGTCATGGATCGCGAAACGCGTCTCGGCGTCGAATTTTGCGTAAGACCGCTTCAGCTTCAGTCCGCTGTTGGGTACGAGCCCGAGCCCACGCCATTCAAACTGATCACGCAGTTCGAATACTTGCGACACCTCGCCCTTGGCGCGCAGATTGCCTTCGCGTGTCACTGCACGGCGGTATTGGTTTTCTACCTCGTAGCGGTGTTGATTCACCTGCCGCACCAGCATCAATATAGCTTGCAACACGTCGAGTGGTTCAAATCCCGCGACTACGATCGGCTTCTCGAACTGTTCTGCCAGCGGCTCGTAAGGCTGCGTACCGATAATAGTGCTGACATGCGCAGGCCCGATGAAGCCGTCAATTGGGACGCCACCGGTGTTGCGGATCTTCGGGTTCTCGAGAATGCTGTGCATCGCAGAGGGTGTAAGCACGTGATTGCAGAACACGCTCAGGCCATCCAACCGCTTGCTCTCGGCAATCCGGATCATGACCGCCGTTGGGGGCGTCGTGGTCTCAAAACCGATGGCAAAGAAGACCACCTCGCGGCCCGGTATCTGTTCGGCGAGCCGGATAGCGTCCAGCGTCGAGTAAACCATCCGAATGTCAGCGCCCAGCGCTTTGGCTCGCAACAGAGACTGTCCTTGCGACCCGGGAGCACGCATTAAGTCGCCGTAGACGCAGAGAGTGACCTCTGGTCGCTCGACGAGCCGGATCGCCATGTCGATTCGGCTCGCGGGCAGAACGCAGACGGGACAACCGGGCCCGTGGATCATCCGGACGTTCGCGGGCAGCAGATCCTCGAGGCCGTAGCGGGAGATCGCATGAGTGTGTCCGCCACAAAATTCCATGAACCGATAGGTTCTTTGCGAACTGACCTCAGCGTCAATCGCACGCGCAAGTCCCTGCGCGATGGTCTTGTCGCGAAATTCATCAGAATATTTCATGATCGGCATTCCTGCTCGGCGGTGCTTAGCTCCTGCAGGAGCTCCAGCGTGCGCTTGGCTTCCGCCTGATCGATCTTAGCGAGCGCATAGCCGGCATGGACGAGGACGCAATCGCCGACATCGAGCTCGTCGACGAGAGCAATCGATATCTCCAAGCTGATGCCATCGATAGACACGAGAGCCATGTCGCTGGGTAGAATTTTCGCGATCTTCGCCGGAACCGAAAGACACATATCAGGCAGTTACTCCCGTGGCGGACGACTGTTGAGCAATCTGTAGAGCGGCAATCCAGGCCTGGCCAAGGCTCAAACCGCCATCACTGGGCGGCAGCCGCCGCGGCACCAATGGTGTAAGACCGGCTGCGCTGCAACCGCGCGGGATCTCGTCCGACAGCACCGCGTTCAGGAAGCAGCCGCCGCTCAGAACGACGGTATTGACGCCGGTTGTTCGCGCAGCGCGCGTGACCCAGTCGACACAGGCGGCGGCGAAAGTGCCATGAAACAGCCCCGCTCCACCTGCGGCGTCAATGTCATCAGCAATCAAGCGCGAAAACAGCGGACGAAGCGACAGCACGCCGCCGTCGATCGTCCAGCCGGGTTCGAGAATCGTTGCCCGCCGCACCAGCGCTTCGAGCTTCATCGCTGCTTCGCCCTCATAGCTCTGCACATGCGCAATCCCCAGCAGCGCCGCTGCCGCGTCGAATAACCGTCCCGCACTGGTCGTGGTGGTCCCGCCCGGCTGATCGAGCAAGTCCGACACACACCCCGCTTGCCGTTGCGCCGCAAAGCGCTGCCCGATTTCGTTACCCCTGCCGAGCCCATGTAATACTGCGCTCGCCATACGCCACGGCTCGCGGGCTGCACGATCTCCACCGGGCATCTGCAGGGGCGCTAAGTGCCCTATGCGTCCGAACCACGTCCCTTCGCACAACAATAGTTCGCCACCCCAGTTACCGCCGTCAGCGCCGAAGCCATGGCCATCGAGCACTAGGGCAAGCGCTGGCCCCGTATGGCCATGCTCGGTGATTACCGCGGCAGCGTGTGCGTGGTGATGCTGGACCGCGACCAGCGCGCGAGCATTTGCTTCCGCAAACCTGGTAGAAGCCATTTCGGGATGCAGATCATGGGCGAACGCGACAGGCTCCACGTCGAGGATCGATGTGAGATGTCGGATCGTCTTCTCGAACGCACGGATACCTTCGGCCGTATTTAGATCGCCAATATGCTGAGAGACGAACGCTTGGTTGTCCCGGGTGATTGTGATCGTCGACTTCAGTTCGCCGCCGACGGCGAGCACGGGCGGGACAGATCTCGCAAGCCGGATCGGCTCGGGAACATAGCCACGAGCACGACGAACGAATTGCGGCCGGCCAGCCACCACCGAAACCACGGAATCATCAGCACGCACCAAGATATCGCGATCATGGGTCACGATAAGATCGGCGATTCCGTCGAGCCGCCGCAGCGCCTGCGCGTTGTCAATCAACAGCGGTTCGCCGCAAAGATTGGCACTGGTGGCCACCATGACCGGGCTACAACCCGCACGCACACCTCGCGAACGAAGCGCATGGAAGATGAGGTGATGCAGCGGCACTACCGGCAGCATGATACCCACTAGCGATAAACCGGGAGCTATGGCGGGCGCCAGATTGTGGCGCGATGGCAGGAGGACAATGGGGCGTGCTACCGATTCTAGCAGCGCTAGCTCGGGCGCGTTCGCCTCCGCGATCTCGCTGACGCGCTCGATGGACTCGACCAAAACCGCGAACGGCTTCTGAAGGCGGTGCTTTCTCCTTCGCAAACGCTGCACGGCGTCCTGGTTACGCGCATCGCAAAGAAGCTGGTATCCGCCCAGCCCCTTTATCGCCACGATCTGCCCCCGCGCGATTGCCGCGACAATATCGCTGATCGCATGGCTGAGCCGAGGACCGCATGCTGGGCATGCGATCGCCTCCGCGTGAAACCTGCGGCTTGCCGGATCGGCATAGTCAGCCACGCACGCGGCGCACAAACTAAACGCCCTCATCACAGTGTTGCGACGATCGTACGGAAGCCGTTCGGCGATGGTGTAGCGTGGGCCGCAATGGCAGCAACTGATGAAAGGGTAAAGATAATGCCGATTTTCTGGATCAAATAGCTCTTTGAGGCAGTGCTGGCAGACCGCGGCATCAGCGACGATCTGCGTCGACGATTTCCCGGCTTCGCTCGTACCGATCGAAAAGCCCTTCTCCGAGAGCGCGGCAGTCTCGCGAACGCAGATGTCGACTATGCGTGCCAATGGAGGCGCCTCGAGCGGCAACGTGGCGACAAACTCCAACGCACGGTGGCCCTCAACCTCGATGATAACGCCCTCAGCGCCATTGATGACAAAGCCCGCCAATCCATACCGAATGGCAAGTCCATAGACGTAAGGACGAAAGCCGACCCCTTGCACTGCCCCACTCACGATGACGCGCAGCCGTGTTCCGTCGCGGGTGGCTGCGGCGCTCATCGCCCCGCGTCCTGGAAGGCGCGTCTCAGACGGCCCGCCTGTCTATCGATCCAGGCGTAGAGCGCGGCAAAACCTTCGCCAGTCCGAGCCGACACTACAATCACGTCGATCTTCGGGTTGACCCGTCTGGCGTATTCGATGGCCTTGCCCAAATCGAATTCGAGCGCCGACGCTAGATCAATCTTGTTAATCACCATGAGCGACGAAGCGGCAAACACATCGGGATACTTGAGCGGCTTGTCTTCACCTTCAGTAATCGAGAACACTACGATCTTGCAGGCTTCGCCAAGATCAAAGGCGGCGGGACAGATCAGATTACCCACGTTTTCAATGAAGAGAATACCGCCTGAGAGCAGCGGCAGGCGGCGATAAGCCTCGCCAATCATTGCAGCGTCGAGATGACAATTCTTGCCGGTATTGATTTGAACGGCTGGCACGCCGGCGGCCTGAATCCGTCTGGCATCGTTCGAGGTCTGCTGGTCCCCTTCGATGACCCCGACCCACCGGCTGCACTTGAGCTCGGACACCGCGCGGACGAGCAGCGTCGTTTTACCGGCACCGGGGCTGGACAAAAGATTAAATACAAGCAGGTCATCGGCTGCGAAGAGCGCGCGATTGTTCGCCGCAAGTCCATTATTCTTGTCCAGGATATCGCGCTCAATCTCAACGAGCCGTTTTCTGCTCCTGCCACAGCCCCTCAAATCAGGCGGATCGAGGCCGCTCGGAAGCGCCTGCGCGTTATCCGCCTGGTAATTGGCTGAGCGAGGACAGCGATTATAGCTATCATCAGCGTGATTTGACGGCGGCGGCCGTCGGTCGCCCGGCGGAAGCGCAGAATGGCAATCGCGATCGCCCTGAATGGATCGCTCATGGCTCTCCGCATCATTCTCCTCGGCGCGTTTTGTGGACGGCGTCCCGTCGTGGCAGCCGCAAACAGTACACATCAATCGATCTCCAGCTCCTTCACCCGTATCTGTTCGCCCGCGGTCACCTGCAAGTGATAGCTGCCGCAGCAAGGGCAGCACTCACCGCGCCGAGCAATTTCGACGCTCTTCGAACAGCTCATGCACCAAGCAACGCCTGGCAGTTCGACGATATTAAGAGCCGCGCCCTCGGCAACGGTCCGCGTTGCAGCGGCAGCAAAGCAAAACCTGATCGCTTCAGGCGCCGCATGACTCAGTGCTCCCATCTCCAGACAGATGCTCCGCACCCGCGAAGAGGATCGCTCGTGTACCTTCTCCTCGACGATCTGAATGATGCCAAGACAAATCGCCATTTCATGCATCGCGAACTTCGCTAAGGTTGAGGGTGAACGCGACGCACGGATCGAGGGATGCAATCACCGCATGGACTGCATCTCCGCGTCTTCGAGCCGTCAGCACCGCGCCTTGCAGGTTCCGTACAAGCGGCCCGCGCCGGTGGAAATTCCACTCCGTCGGCGCAAGAAATTCGAAGCGGGATATTCTACCCTGAGCGTCGAGTTCAACCGCGTGATAGAGACGGCCCCTGGCGCATTCGACCGCGGCCGCTGCACGGCGCGGCCCTAGTTTATATCTTTCGATAATCCCATGCTCCGCGGCGGCAATCTGCGCGCCGGCCTTAAGCCAGGCACATAGCCGGACGATTTCATTAAATCTGGCCATCAGCCGCTCGGCCGCACCGAAGGGTTCCAGCGGGACCCGATCCCGGCTTATCTGGCGCGCCCATGGACCCGTCTCGGGCACATCTCCGTCAACATCGGGACAATAGCAGAACGTCGAGTCATCCCCGAGCAATCGTTTCGTGATGCTGGGGTCGTCAGCAACAGACAGGAATGAGTGCCCCACCGGAATTGACTTCACGTCGACGTCATTAAGCGCCGCAACGCGAACCGCCAGCGGGCTACCAGACCTCAGCGCCTCCCCCTCATCTAGACCGAGCACGGCAAGCGCAGCGACAATCCGGCCGGTTGCTTCGCGTTGAGCGGAACTCCAGGCTGGCTGTGCGGAGCGGACAAACGCTGACAACTCCGACATCAGGGAGCGGATCGTCGCCGCACTGGCGACATCTAACGTAAGATGTCCGACAAAAAGGCTCCGGGCCAACTCCGCGATGCGCTCAGTAACGATAAGTGCAATACGCTGCCGCCTTGTTGCGCGGGTGATCACCTCGTCGCGCGCCGTCTCGATCGCGGACAAGAATGCAGTTTGCTGCGCAGCGACACACAACGCGAAAAGCCGCGGCAGCACGTTGAGCACTGTCGAGGGCTCCTTTCCGACGAACATCCGCGCCAGCGGCGGCCGGACTCGCGGCAGGATCTCGACCGAGGCGACTGCGTCGGCAGCTAGCAATACGCGGACATCGATTTTGTTGCGGGCAACGAGACTCATGGACAACACTCCGCCATCATCCCGCGCAAGCTATAGTCCACGCGCATGCGCCGTCTGCGGGGTCCCAGCCGATGCCGAATGCCCGAGAGAGCTCTTCATGTGAAGTACGCCCCGATAATTTCCTGCATGCGCTCGGCTGAGTCCTGTAAATCCTCATCGGCAGCCAACGTAACAACCGGCACGCCGCCGACCTCCAGTGTATCAAGGATGATGTCGTCGGTAGAATTAAAGAACTGCACGGACCAGACATTCCTAATCCTGGTCGCTTGTACTCGGCAGGTGCCGTAGCCGTGCAACATGAGTTGGACCGGTCCATTGCCCAAGCTTTGCTGTAGGAACGCCAAGTCGATAATGCTCATTGGCAGTGACGTCAGATTGATAACATGGGCGTGCATGCCCAATTGCCACACCCTCGCCCGCTCGCGTATTTCGGCCAGCACCGGTCGAGCGTTCATCGCGCCATTCGGCGGCGAGCCGATCACAAGATCGGCCGACGTCAGGTCAGTTGCAGCACGCCGGACAATCTGCGGTATCGACCCGACCTCAACATATTCATGCGCGGGCTCAGTGCCGATGCGCAAGCGCCAGATTCCCGCAAGCACAGACTCCCGGATTTGCGCCAAAGAGCCATCCGGGAGCGCAGCCACGCCGACCACCTCACCTTCTCCGAGCAGTTCGTCAATCAACTTGCGTTCACCATCGCCGAGATGTGCGAGTCCGTACAGTTGTGTCCGAGCACCGCTTCTCTGACCGCGAACGGCAGCAGCGGCGTTTGCTAACAGCAAGGTGGCGTTCGGATAGTGACTTCCACGCTCGTCCGCGTCGCGCCAGGCGGGGCCGGCGAGCGCACTCATGAGACCGGTATGGAATACATCGAGACTCGCAGAGCCAGTGGCAAGCTCGCTCGTCGCCCGCTCAGCGCCGCCGGATACAACGGGGGTCGCTCGTTTCATGACGCAATGCTCCGTTGTCTGCACCGAGCGGCAATGCACTTGCCGACGCAAGGGCTGGCGGCGTGTGCCCGAATGATCGGTACGGAGATGCGGTTGATCCCAAGCAAACGGTCCGATCTCTCGCTGAGCAGGCAGACTTCATCGTGCCTAGGGCATAGGGTCCGCATCGACGGTCTACGTCGGCCAAGCCCGCCGACCCGTGTGCCACTAACGCCGCGGGAAACCACTGCGTCTTGCATGCCTTGCCGAAACTTTTTGACAACTTCAGGAAGGAAGAATGCGAGCTGGATGATCCGGAGCTCTGACGCGGACAGCGGCATCACAGTCACCGTCACTTGAGCGTGCGCGGCTATGCGCGCATCGACGCCGCTGACGCCCTCCACGTCAGACGGGGGGCGTCGCGCCGAACCATGCTGCGCCGGCTGCAATTTCATCAAACGCCTTTCTGACGATGTTCGGTTCTGCTAGCAGGCCGTTAGCAAGGCGCATGCCAATCATCGTCTGGCCTCGGATCACGCTCGGGCCAACGGCAGGCGCCTGATATTTTCCAGGCAAACGTTACGTGCGACTGGAATTCGATTTGTGAGAACCCTCACTCGGCGCAAGTGGGCGGAACGGCTACCGTAAGTGCTCTGGCAATTGTGGCTCGTGACCGATCAAGTCCGCAAAGAATCGATTGCTGTCCTGGCCGTTGAGGCTGGCCTCAAGCCCGTCAAGTGCTTCCGAGATCAGCCTTGCTTCATCGTCGTCCAAAACCCGAACCGCGCTGTCGATATGGACGAGCACCTTGGCGCCGACCGTGACATCGGGGAGCAGCATGACCGAGACGCGCCGCTGTTCATTGCCATACTTGCACAGCGCCGTGATACCGTCGGTCTCGGCAATCGTCATTGGCAAGCCAAGGCACATTGTCAGTCGCAGGTCGCTAGACGGGCTGCGCCCTCATCTCATAACTCGCATGGTCAATATTGTTTGCCAACAGCCGTTCTGATGCAGGCAGCGGCGCGCTCCGCGGTTTCACCGGCGAGCCCCACTCCGCTAGAAGCTTACAAGCCAGTTCAATTGCAGGCGCAATCTGAAAGCGCACCGGCGCGGTCAGAGGACCGCCCCAATTCTCCACGTGCAACGGCTGACAGCCGATGAGAGCGAGCTCTCGCGGGCGGCGGCCAAGAAAATCGGCCGCGCTCAAGACCTCCTGAAAACCGGTCTGATGCAGGCTCACTTTCTTGGCACCAGTAAACTTCGGCACTTCGTCATCTCGTACAAGCTCCAACTGCCCGGGCGGCAATCCATAGTCGATGGCATCGAACACGACCAGGCAATCGGCCTGTTCAAGAAAACTGACGAGGTAGAGTCCCTGGGTACCGCCATCGAGAACGGTGACATTATTATCGACGGCGTAGCGGCGATGAAACTCTTCGACCACTCGCACGCCGAAGCCCTCATCGGCCCACAGGATATTGCCGATGCCGAGCACGAGGATCCGTTTTTTGTCTTTCGGATTGAGCATTCGCTTCCCGGTCAATCGCCAAACCCGCGCTCAGCCGATCTTTTGGAAAAGAAGCTGCGGCGCGAGATGATGTCTTCCCGGATCACCGCGTAGATGTGGACCAGCGCGAACATCACGATGACCCACAGGCCGAGATGATGCAGGGTGTGGACGTCCTGACTGTTCGGCCAGATTGAAAACACCCAGCCGAACACCTTGTACTGCCAGCTGTCAGTACCGGCACCTTGCCCATACAGTGCAAAGCCTGTGACGACCATGAAGCTGATCGTCTGTGTAAACATGAAGAACATTGCGAGCTGAGCAAGGCGGTCGTGCCCGAGGCGCCTCTCAGGCCCCCCTGTAAGAAACGCATACCAACGAATCTCCTGATACACCTCCCGCCAAAAGCACCGGCGCCAGAGCGGCACGCAAAAGATCTGCATGGCATGCGCATTTCCCATCAAGGCCCAGTAGATGCGCAGAAGAAAGCCAACGCTGGCCACATATCCCGCCGCGAAATGGGCAAAGCGGATATAGCCGAACAGGAAATCGTCGCTTGCCTCTTCCTTCATCGCTGGTGTGCCGATCCCAATAAGGTAGCCAGTTAAACTTAGTACCAGAATGGCCGCCGCGTTAGCCCAATGCCACAGTCGCACCGGCGCATAAACGTAGGCGACGCCAGTGCCAATGCTGCGATCAGTCGGTGCCGCACCGTCGGCGGCGAGGAGCTTCTGAGCCCTATCCAGCATGGACCTAACGCACTTTGACTGAAGCCATTTCTTGGCCCTCAGGACTCATCACGTGCGTCGAGCAAGCCAAGCACGGATCAAAGGAATGGATGGTGCGCAAGATTTCCAGGGGCCGCTGCGGATCGGCCATCGGGGTACCGATCAGCGAAGCTTCAAACGCGCCAATATTGCCTTTGGAATCCCGAGGAGATCCATTCCACGTCGTCGGAACGACACATTGATAATTATCGATCTTAGCGTCCTTGATCTTGATCCAGTGGCCGAGTGCACCGCGAGGCGCCTCAGTGAACCCGTAGCCCTTGGCCTCCTTACGCCAGCTTTCCGGGCCCCATTTGCTAACGTCGGCAGTTGCCGTATTGCCTGCCTTGAGCTGGACTACGAGCTTATCCTGAAAATAACGCATTTGGTGCGCCGCCCACTGGCATTCGAGCGCCCGCGCCGCTGTACGGCCAAGCGTCGAGAACAGCGCAGTCAGAGGGAGATTGAGCCCCTTGAGCAGTCTCTCGGCGGGCTCCTTGAACTCGGCTTTGCCTTGCGCATAACCGATGATGTATCGCGACAACGGCCCGACCTCGACGGCGTGGCCACGCCACCTCGGCGCTTTGATCCAGGAATACTTGCCGCCTTCGTCGAGTTCCTTGATATCTGTCTTGCTGCCTTTGAATTCTGGCCCAAGTTTAAAACTCGGCTCAGTGATGCCGTCCCAGGGATGGAGCCCACCGCTATCACTGGGGTATTTATACCATGAATGCGCGATGAATTCCTGGATCTGCTCGGGATCACCATGGTCGATCGGCAGTATCTCATTGAGATTGCCATTAAGAATGATCCCGCGCGGCAGCTTGAGACTTTTCTCAGAACAATCATTGGCGTTTTCGGGGATGTCGCCATAGGACATCACGCTTTTGCTCGACAGGCCACCGCCGTGGAGCCAGTCCTTATAGAACGAGCAGATTGCAGCAATGTCGGGCAGATAGACCTGCTCGACAAACTCGATTGAGCGGTCGATGATCGAAGATACGATATTCAGTCGCTCCATATTGATCGCGCCCACCGCACCGATTCCGTCGATGTTGATCGCGCAGGAGACGCCGCCGACCAGCCAGTTCGGATGCGGGTTCTTGCCACCATAGATAGCTTGGATCTTGACGATCTCCTTCTGGAAGTCCAGCGCCTCCATATAATGAGCTACCGCCATCAGGTTTGCTTCCGGTGGTAGCTTGTAGGCCGGATGCCCCCAATAGCCATTCTTGAACGGACCGAGTTGCCCTGACCCGATGAATTTGCTGAGCCGGATCTGCAAATCTTTAAAATAGCCGGGGGATGACAGCGGCCAGGGCGAGATAGACTGCGCGAGCGCCGAGGTTGACTTGGGATCGGCCTTGAGCGCGGAAACCACGTCGACCCAATCCAGCGCATGCAAGTGATAGAAATGTACGAGGTGATCATGCACGAGTAGGCACAACTGCATGATATTACGGATCGAATTGGCATTCTCCGGAATCGCAATTCCCAGTGCATTTTCAACCGCGCGCACGGAGGCGAGCGCATGGGTGCCGGTGCAGACCCCGCAAATCCGCTCGGTGAACGCCCAGGCGTCGCGCGGATCGCGCCCGCGCAGGATGACTTCGATGCCACGCCACATCGTCCCGCTTGAGACCGCATTGCGAATTACATTGTCGGAATCGAGATTGGCTTCGACGCGGAGGTGGCCTTCGATCCGCGTCAGCGGATCGATGACGATTCGCCTACCGGAACGATCGAGACTGAACCCATTCGGCGTCTGGACGGCCACCTTCGTGTCTCCTCAACTCGGGTCGCCTTTATCGGCCGCGCGATCCGGCTTGTGGGTCAACCGCTTCACGGCGGTGACCGCCGCATGAGCAGCGACCGTTAGCCCGACCACCCCGGCAGCGGCCATGCCGATCTTGTCGGCGTTCTCCTCGATTCCGAACTGCTTAATGGTTGTGAGTCGGTCGTAAAATGAACCTTTGTCCCAGAAGCTGTCCTCGGAACAACCGAGGCAGCCGTGACCGGATTGAACGGGAAATGAGACGCCGCCGTTCCACCGAACGGCCGAACAGGCATTGTAGGTGGTTGGCCCCTTGCAACCCATCTTGTACAAGCAATAGCCCTTGCGGGCGTACGTATCGTCCCACTCTTCGACGAATTGGCCAGCGTCGAAATGGGAACGCCGATAGCACTTGTCGTGAATGCGCTCGGAGTAAAACATACTTGGACGTCCTAGGCGATCGAGCTCCGGAAGTTTTCCGAACGTGACTATGAACGTCACGAGACCACTCATGATCTCTGCGATAGGAGGACACCCGGGCACCTTGATGATGGGCTTGTCGGTGATCACCTTATCGATCGCCGCCGCGCCAGTCGGATTGGGCTTGGCCGCTTGCACGCATCCCCAGGACGCACACGTGCCCCAAGCGATGATCGCCATGGCCCCTTCCGCCATCCACCTGAGCTTTTCAACGAACGGTTTGCCGCCATCAATGCAGAACATGCCCCCTTCCTTCAACGGCGGATTGCCTTCCACTGCGAGCACATACCGGCCTTTGTACTTGGCACGGGTTTCTTCCAGGATGGCCTCAGCCTGATGTCCAGCCGCCGCCATGAGCGTATCGTCGTAGTCGAGCGAAATCATCGACAGCAGCGCGTCTTTAATCAAGGGATGGGCCGAGCGGATAAAGCTTTCCGAGCAACAGGTACACTCGAGCCCGTGCAACCAGATGACGGGCACACGCGGTTTGGTTTCCAGGGCGTGGGCAATACTGCTTGGGGTGAGCGAACCAAGCCCCAAGCTCGCGGCCGTCACACTACAGAATTTATGGAAACTACGACGCGTGATACCCTGACGTCTGATCACGCTGTAGAACGTTTCCGTTGCATCATCCATGAAACCTTCCAAGTGAGTAGCCGTGGCCGTTACGAATTGCTGATGGTTCAGCAAGAACCAGGCCAGCGAAGCGAAAGACTTAGGACATCAATCGATCGCTGAGATTTTCGAAATTGTGAACCCAGCCACCCACCAGTAGCTTTGCCATGGATCTGTCATGCTAATGGTGTTCAGTTTCGAAGATGTGAGCACATCAACAAATCAGTACGATGGCTCACCTCTGCACGCAGACTATCCTACAATCGCTACGCTCATCAGTCCGATTGTCGAATAGAATTGGTGCAGTTGACGGGCACTGCACTGCCTTCCCCCAATCAGGCTTGCCGATTGCTGACCAACGAGGCGTTCAAGCTCTGATGCTCGCGACTGCACAGGCAGCCCGTCCAAAAGCGGCCGTCGAGCGAGGAAGAGAGGCGGCAATGGACCGAGCTGCGATGCGCCCCGCTGACGTTGCTTTACAGTCTGGATCGACTCGATCTGACTTTGGTAATAGCGGCAGGTCGCACGTGATCGCTACGGCGCTGTGGGCAAGAGACCGGACGTTTAAAGTTATCATCAAAGAGCCTTCATCACGCAAGCCCATCGTTGGCAAGGCGCGACGTCTGGGCGCATCGCGACACTCACCGGCTTGCAGGGGCTTCTTCGGAAGGCGATCGCGTCTTGACGCATCGGTACGATCCATCCGACACGGATAGATGGCAACGGCAAGACTCAGTCGAAATCCATGGGTACTAGCAACACTGCCTACCTACTACCCAAAACGGATCATCGAGCCTTTTGGCGGAGAGTCATCGGATTATGGCAGCATAGACGATATATTGGACTTGTTCGCGGTAGTACGTCCGGATTTCCCCGGGCGCTGCCGTTCCGACCACCACGACCAGACGCTCTTTTGGGTCGCAGAAGAATTGTGTGCCGTAGGCGCCGGTCCAGGTGAACTCTCCTGGATTGCCCGGAACCGCCGAGAGCCCTCCGGTTAGCCGTACAGCCACTCCAAGCCCGAAGCCGAAGCCGGCACGATGCGGCTCGACATTGGCGACTTTATTCTTGATCTCTGGCCCAAGGTGGTTGGAGATCATGTGGCCCACCGTCCTCGGACCAAGAATTCGCTGCCCGTCCAGCTCCCCGCCATTGAGCAGCATTTGTCCAAAGCGCACGTAGTCACCCACTGTCGCAAATGCGCAGGCTCCGCCGCAGTCAAACTTCGTCTGGCTTTCGAGGAGTCCGATGTCTTGCGGCTTTCCCGTCAGGGGGTCCTCCGAAAATGGGCGCGCGAGGCGGTCGCGTTGCCATTCCGACAAATGGAAAGTGGCATCTTGCATTTTGATGGGCTTCCATAGGTTCCGGGTGAGATAGTCGCCCAATCGGTGTTCGCTGACCTGTTCAATGACAGCTCCCAGCACATCGGTCGAGAAGCCGTATTCGAATTCAGTCCCCGGTTGGTGCGCTAGCGGCAGCTTGGTAATCGCTTCAATGAAAGCCTGCTTATCGCCTCTTAGGGGCGGATCGGCGAAACCGGGATAGAGACGCACCACTTGGTCTGAGCTGCCGGGCGCACCGTAGGTGAGTCCGGATGTGTGGCGATAAAGATCGTGGATGTAGATCGCAGAACTCTGTGTTCGGAATTCTAATGAGCCGTCATGCTGTGGCACTGCCACCTTCATGTTTGCGAATTCCGGGTAGTAATCAGTAAGCTTGGCTTGTAGAGGTAGGCGACCTTGCTCCATGAGGATGAGCCCCGCAACGGCCACCATCGGTTTGGTCATAGAAGCAAGCGCGAAGATCGCATCGAGTCGCATCGGCCTTCCTTTTGCGGGGTCGAGTTGGCCGTACGCTTTGTAGTGAATCAACTTTCCGTCTCTTGCGATTGCAACCACCGCGCCTGGCACGCGTTTACTTGCGATCTCACGAGCGAAGAAGTCGTCTAGCTTGGCAATGCGCTGCTGAGAAACGCCTACCTCATCGGCCGCTGCTTCGGGCAGAGGCGCGGAGTGCACCGAATTGAGAGCGAATCCAGCAGCTGCCGTGGCGATAGCAAGCTTTTTCATTGTACCCTCGGAAGGATGACTGGGCCCAGTTTGCTAGACTGCTGCCCGGCATTATCGGAATGTCAGGCCGCAGCGCTAAGACGATTGGGTGCCCCTCCTGGCACAGTGTCTGTCGATGAGCGCCAAAGTGAAGATTGTCGCCAAGGCGAACATCACCATACCACCGGCGACCACACCTGCCTCACGCCAGCGCGACGCCTGGACGAAGTCTACGACGTAGGCCGACAACACCTTGGTGCGTCCAGGAATATTGCCGCCGATCATCATCACGACGCCGAATGTGCCGATCGTATGAGAAAAGCCAACCACGGCGGCTTTAATGAATTCCAGTCGCGCCAGTGGCGCGGTGACGGCAATGAAGGCGTAGAACGGCGGAACGCGCCCGTTCGTTTCCAAGGGGAGATCGCCTATCGCAACAAAGGCGCTACGGATCGGCTGCACGACCAACGGCAGCGCCGAGAGGACCGATCCGACGACGATTCCGGCGAAGGTAAAGGCTAGCGTACGCTCGCCCCAGAAAGAGGCGAGAACGCCACCCGGTCCGTGGGGGCCGAGCAAAACGAGGACGCAAAAGCCGAGAGCCGTTGGCGGCAGCACCAGCGGCAGGACGATCATCGTGGCCACCGCCTCGCTCGCAAAGGTCTTTGAGCGCGCTAGCCACCAAGCGAGGGGCACACTAATCAAGAGAAGGATCACGGTCGTCACACTGGCGAGCTCAATCGTGAGCGCAAGGGATTGCGAAATCTCTGCCCAAACCACTTCCATCTGCGTCAGCCCGCCAGAGAGTGTGGGCCGACGTATCCTGACAGTGATAGCCTGCACGTGCGGCTCACACGGGGAGGTGGCGCGAATGGCCAATTGGTCGCGCGGCGGCTCGCGGCGGCCGCCAAATTCACGCGCTTCCTTTGTGCGAGCAAGAGCAGCATCGCAAGCCTCATCGACAACTCCTGTGGCAGGTCCGCTTCGGTCCATATGACCGGGCAACTTCTCATTTGTCGTCAGCAATTCCTGTGCCGGGTGCGAACAGTGGCAGCTCCATGCTCAATGCGAGAGACAGTCGAGTGGAAGGCGACGTCACTTTGGAGTGGACCTAACACTCTGTCAGGTTTTCGGCATCATTGTTCCCGAGCAAACAGCGACGGCCCCGCAACGAAGCGTTCGACTTTGCCGGCCGAAGAGGATCCTATGTGGTTGGTCGACGGCTCGCCGCGGCGGTAGTGTAGCGGGCGGAAGCAAGCTCGCCGTTTGGCCGCAACACGAACGGTTAGCCGAGAACTCGTTGTAACGCTGCCTCTGCGAGGTCGCAAAGGCCCGAGGAGCCGCCAGCGAAGGCCGCCTCGTGGTCGACATAGCCAATGCGGATCGTAAGCAAAGGCCTGGAGACAAACGCCCCCGTGCACAGCGAGCTTTGTCGCTAGCCACAACGCAGTTCATCCATCAAAGGCTTTTCAGAACAATCTATTCCCAAGCCGCGCTTCCATCCGACAAATGCGTTCGATCCAAACTATCGATTTTACCGATGCCGCGTGTTGTTGCATCGATCTCAGCAGTGTGTGCATATCGATCACGCTAACGCTCCCAGGCGAGACGTAACTCCGCCAAGGCGGCGCTACGCTGCAATTATTTTGTCCGATCTTGCGCATGCGGTCCGCGCTCGACTCAGCCGATGCGCCCGGGCAGACGACTTGTCCACGACTGATCAATCGGCCGCAGTTTAGGCATCTGGTGCATATCTTGCTTAAGGAGAATGGACAACGTAACTAAGCGCCTGCCTTTGGAAGGACGCGCCGGCTCCCGGAACCGTCTTCAATCGGACACGGCTAAAATGATGAGTCTCGTATGACGCTGCCGCCTCTGAAGGGCGCGGCGGCTCGCATTCGAGTATATTCGGGAAGGAAGCGTCATGACCACCATGGCAACTGCGGCGCCCGCACGCGCGTCGCAAGTTTGGTATAAGATCCTCTACGTTCAAGTGCTGATCGCGATCTTTATTGGCGCCGTGGTCGGCTGCCTCTGGCCATCTCTAGCCACCAACGACTGGATTAAGGCTCTCGGTGACGGGTTCATCAAGCTTATCAAGATGGTGATCGCGCCGATTATTTTCTGTACCGTCACATCTGGTATTGCGCATATCCAGGATGCGAAGAAAGTCGGGTGCGTCGGCGTCAAGGCGCTGTTCTATTTCGAGATCGTGTCCAGCTTTGCCTTGCTGTTGGGCCTTGTTATGGGCAATCTCGTCCAAATCGGCCATGGCCTTACGGTCAAGCCGGATGCTGCGGCGGTCGCCAATTACGTCAAGCAAGCGGAAGCTTCGAAGACCGTCGACTTTTTTCTCAACATCATTCCCGATAGCGTGGTCGGCGCCTTCGCTCGCGGGGATGTTCTGCAGGTTCTCCTGTTCGCGATCCTTTTCGGCTTTTCTCTGATGGCGCTGGGAAAGCGTGGGGAGCGGCTGCGCGGCATGATTGACGACGTCGCGCAAGCCGTGTTCGGCGTGATCGCTATTGTAATGAAAGCGGCCCCCGTCGGCGCCTTCGGCGCCATGGCTTTCACGGTCGGCAAGTTCGGGCCGGCAGCGCTCGGTAATTTGATCGGTCTGATCGCGCTGTTTTACGCAACAGCCGCGCTGTTTGTTGTGGTGGTACTCGGCCTGATCGCGCGCCTCGTCGGCTTTTCAATTTTCAAGTTCCTTGTCTATATCAAAGACGAGATTCTGATCGTGCTCGGTACGTCGTCCTCCGAAAGCGCGCTGCCGCAATTGATGGAGAAGCTCGAGCGGCTGGGCTGCTCCAAGACGGTCGTCGGACTGGTGGTGCCAACTGGCTATTCCTTCAACCTCGACGGCACTAACATCTATATGACACTTGCAACATTGTTCATTGCCCAGGCACTCGGGGTCGATCTCTCCTTTAACCAGCAGCTCACGATCTTGCTCGTGGCAATGCTAACGTCGAAGGGAGCAAGCGGCGTCACCGGCGCGGGCTTCATCACCCTCGCTGCGACATTGTCGGTGGTAAACCCAGCGCTGGTGCCGGGCATGGCAATCGTGTTTTCGATCGACAAATTCATGAGCGAGGTTCGCGCCCTGACCAACATCATCGGCAATGGTATCGCGGCCGTGTTCGTATCCTGGTGGGAAGACGAGCTAGAGCACGGGACGCTGCAGGCTCGACTCAACCAGCCCACAGCTTCGACCACTATCGACCCTACAAGCACAATGAAGTAGGTCCCGGATCTTAACCGCCACCATCCGAACACGAATTGACTCGAATCGGCCAAGCCGACTTAAGGCGAGCTGGCACTTTCTCATGCGCTCTCCAGTGCACAGCTCTTGCGCCCGCGTCGCGGCCGGGCAGGTCCTCCTGAAAAGCACGCGATCAAAGAAATAGCGGCTTCTTCAGGGTGGGTTTCGCTGGAATCCAGCGCCGCATGACACCGAACCGACGGTGCCGTGGGCGGCTCGCCGCAGTTCAGATGGAGGTATCCTTGACCGAGCAGCTAGGCGCGATGGCCCAATCGCACCGGTAGCACTCGCGCAACTTTTCGTTCCTGTCTCGGCACATGAAGGTTGTGCTTTCCTTCGCAGACTGTGCCGGGGGCGGCCGCTTGTTTCTGTTCTTTGCCGGTTCGGAGGCGCGCCTGATCGTTTAGCTTCAACCTCTCGGCTGAACTAGATCCTCGGTCCTCGGTCCGGGGGGCGTAAGGAGGGCGCATCGGGGCAGGCTCGAACGAATGCCGGGAGGGCTATCGGCAGGGGCGGAAAGTCAGAAATTTCAGCTTCGAGTGCTGCACGTCAGCGGCACCTCTTCGAAAGTTTAGGACAACTATACGCATGTTTATAATGCGTTTTTTCCCCGCACGTGCTGAGTTCGGCAGCAGGTGATCAATCTCGGGCACGCTCGACCCAAGCGACGAGGATTGCCCCATTTTTGCCTAAAATGCTATAGCTCTCCCGCCGGAGACAGGCCGGACGGTCTCAAAATGTCTATCCAGATAAGCAGTCTTAAACGTTCAGCCCCTCAGTTGACCTTCGGCGGCATAACGCTAGCCGCTGTTACATTAAGTTGCGTATACCTCAATGCCCATTTCGCCGCGACGGCGTTCGCCTATTTGTTAGTAGTCTTGCTATTTTCATTGATGGGCAGCTTCATCGCGTCGTCCGCGCTTTGCATCATGGCAATCGCTGCTCTCGCATACTACTTTGCGCCGCCGGCGTTTAGCCTGCAAATCGATGACTCCCGCGATCTTCCAGTGGTTGTCGCATTCTTTCTTGTCTCCATTGTAGGAACGTACCTGATCGGAAAGCTCCGCCAGGAAAGAGAGGCTGCGCGTGTAGCTGCGGTCAAGCTTCAGCGCAGCGCGGCGGATTTGGAGGATCGTGAAAAACGGTGGCGAGCAATCTTCGAGCACAATCCGGCCATGTACTTCATGCTCGATAAAGCCGGCACTGTCCTTAACGTCAATACATTCGGCGCGACACAACTCGGCTATGCTCCTGCAGATCTGATCGGCCACTCCGTACTCGGCATATTTCTTGAGGAGGATCGCGCATTCGTTCACAACTGCATTCGGGCGTGCCTTGAGGATATTGGACAATCGCGCACGTGGGACGTCCAGAAAGTCAGGAAGGACGGCTCCGTGTTGTGGGTACGTGAAAACGCCAAAGCCATGCTTTGGGCGGACGACCGGCCCATTGTCCTTATCGCCTGCGAAGATGTCACGGAGCGAAAGCGGACCGAACTCGCCCTGCAGCGGAGCGAAGCACATTTGGCTCAAGCGCAGGAGTTGAGTCATACAGGCAGCTTCAGCTGGAACGCCACCACTGGCGAGGCATTCTGGTCAAAGGAAACATTTCGGATTTTCCAATTAGATCCTCAAACGATCCCCTCGCCGCAGCTTGTCGTTGATCGCACTCACCCAGATGATAGGGCTTCGGTTAAAGAAGTTATCGATGGAGCGATGCGAGACTTGAGCGGTTTCGAGCACGAGTATCGATTGCTGCTACCAGACGGCTCTGTGAAGCACATCCGTGCTAAGGCACGGCTCACGAGAAGCGCTTCTGGTGAAATCGAGTTTGTTGGGGCAGCTACCGATATTACGGCAGCGAGGAGGGCAGAACAGCAGTTGCGTCGCAGCGAGGCCTATCTGGCCGAGGCCCAGCATCTCACCCACACAGGCAGCTGGTCCTGGGACGTCCACGGGCTAGATTTCGTTTATCGGTCCGCGGAAGTTGACCGATTGTTCGGCTTTGACCCACAAGAGCCGGTATCGATAGAGACCATTCGCTCGCGCATCCATCCGGAAGACTTGCCACGGTTACAGGAGGTGCAGCGCCAGGCGAGAGAAAAGGAGCAGGAGCGGTTCGAATATGATTTCCGTATCCTTCTGCCAGATGGCAGGACAAGGCGCATACACTCGGTTGCGCATGTTGTCGCCGCTAGTGATGGTAAGGTCAGCGAGCTGATCGGAACACATATGGATGTCACCGATCAACACGCAGCTAGGGAACGCCTGGAAAACACGCTTGTCGCGCTGCGCGAAAGCGAACAGCGCTTTCGCGACTACGCCGAGACAGCTTCCGACTGGCTCTGGGAGACCGGTCCAGATCATCGGGTGACCCGCTTATCCGAGCACACCAGCACTGCAGGAATTTTGGCCACTGGATTGATGGACCTGCCTCGCTGGGAGATTGCGTGCGACGTCGAAGAGGAGCCCGAAAAGTGGCGGCAACATCGGGCGACGTTGCAGGCGCGTCAGCCGTTTCGGGATCTCGTCTACCGTACCGTGAATCGGATGGGATCTCCGATCTACGTCCGCACGAGTGGCAAGCCTTTCTTCGACGGAAACGGTAATTTTCTGGGCTACCGTGGCGTCAGCACTGACATCACAGCCATTATTCGCGCCGATCAGACCGAACAAGACCTGCGAAAGGCACAGGCGGAGCTTGCCCATGTGACGCGTGTAACGACGTTAGGAGAACTGACAACCTCCATCGCCCACGAGATAAACCAGCCACTCGCCGCTATTCTCACCAACGCCGATGCGTGCCTCGGATGGATGGCTCGCGAAACTCCTGATCTTGCCGAAGCGCGCGCTTCAGTGGAATGGATCATCGAAGACGCGATCCGTGCAAGCGAGGTGATCCGTAGTGTTCGCGCACTCGCGAAGAAAGGCGAGATTGAGATGGTGCCGCTCGACATTAATGATGTCGTCAGGGACGTCGTCGCGCTGGTAACACGAGAGCTGGTGAGCCACCGGGTGACGTTGCGAACCGAGTTAACGGCCGTTCTGCCTAGGATCCTCGGGGACCGAATTCAGCTACAACAGGTGATCATCAATCTGGTAATGAACGGAATCGAGGCGATGGACGCAATTACAGACCGGCCGCGCGAACTTCTGATTCAATCATCCAAGGACGATCTGGGGCGCGTGCAGCTTGCCGTGGCCGATTGCGGCGTCGGGATCGCTGAGAAGGACGCTGACCACGTGTTGGACCCCTTCTTCACCACCAAGTCGAGTGGCCTTGGAATGGGACTTTCGATCTGCCGATCTATCGTGGAAGCTCACGGAGGGAGGCTATCGCTTCTTCATAAAGATGAACCGGGCGCGACCTTTCAGTTTTTCTTGCCAGTGCATAAGGAGGCCCTCCAGTGACAGGACCGTTTGACTCGCCAAGTGAGGGGAGCAATGCCGAGGCCTCGACGAAGGCGATCGTCTTTGTCGTTGAGGATGACATCTCGGTGCGCCGCTCGCTTACTAACCTTTTCCGCCAGGTAGGATTGGAGGTCGTTGCGTTCGGATCGGCCCGGGAAATGCTGCAGAGCACAATTCCCGACGTCACAAGCTGTTTAGTTCTTGATGTCCGGCTGCCAGGCCTCAGCGGCCTTGACTACCAGACCGAGCTGGCCAGGCTGAACATACACATCCCGATCATTTTCATCACCGGTCATGGCGACATTCCCATGACCGTCAGGGCCATGAAGGGAGGTGCGGTCGATTTTCTCAGCAAGCCGTTCCGCGATCAGGAATTGCTCGATGCCGTGGTTGCGGCGACCGAACGCGATCGCAAGAGGCGGGAAACTCAGCGAACCGTCACGAACTTGCAGTCTCTATTTGGGACCTTAAGCCCGCGAGAGCAGGCGGTGATGAAACTGGTCACGGCCGGCCTGATGAACAAGCAGGTAGCCGCCGAACTTGGGCTTGCCGAAATCACCGTCAAGATCTACCGGGGTCACGTCATGAAAAAGATGCGTGCCCGGTCGCTGGCCGAGCTGATCAGGATGAGCGAGACGCTGGGACTTCGTGCAAATCATCCTGAACAAACGCAAGTATGATTTTACAGTTTCATCTCTCCAGCCCATTTTCGCCGAAGGTGGCTAACACTTTGGCAGCCACTGTTCCTGCGTCAGGAGAGCTCATCTTGCCCACGCCTTTGATTTCCGTCGTTGACGACGACGCCTCAGTCCGTGCGGCGACAGGGAACCTCTTGAAATCGCGTGGCTACGTCGTGCAGATATTTGCGTCGGCCGAGGCGCTCCTGCGGTCGCCGCAGTTGAACGAGATATCCTGTGTCATTACCGATGTGCAGATGTCGGCCATGAGCGGGCTGGAGCTGCTGGCGCAAATGCGGACGCGTGGCTACGAAGCACCATTCATTTTCATTACAGCGTTCCCCAGCGAGCGAGTGCGCACGTCAGCCCTGGAGGCGGGCGCAATTGGCTTCCTCGCCAAACCATTTGGCGGACAAGAGTTACTTAAGTGCCTCGACAACGCACTGAAGGCATATAGCGCCCGAGGCGGTATCTGATTCCAACCTGCAGCTTGAGTTGATGTCCGATCTAAAAGCTCGTGGGCAACAATCAAGTCGGCTGGCAACGTTCTCAGTTCGAACCCCGGCTTACTCCAAATATGCTACGGCCAGCAATTTCTTGCGCCTCCAGGCTTTACGGATTTGGGCGGCTGCAGAACAGACTATCCTGCGAGAGACGCTGGCACCGGCTCATTCCACGCCTACGCTCATGGTAATACAGAGCCGTCGTTGCGCCTAAGCCCTTCTTAGCTCCATCTGGAGCGAGGTTATTTATTCCATTGCAGAGCGGAGTTGCCCGCGTGCGCCCGGCACGCACGAGATTGGCTATGCTCAGCCCTACCGCGGTGACGACGAGAATGGAGCTTCGCTTGTAGCCCCTCATGTCTTACGCACCGCTTCTCTGGTGAGAGTGTTCTGCACGATCCTCGTGCTCACCAGATCCTTACGTCCGTTGAGCGGGCCCGGGTCGTCCATTGGGCAGCCGCTTCGCTGTACATTGTTGCGACCGACTCTCGTCCGGCGTCCACGCCATTATTTCTTCGCAAGCTTCAACTGCAGAAGACTTGTGGTTCAAGCCCGTCCAACGTGCTCGGCGCCACCCGTCCCGCCCCCCGGTTGGCGGGGGGCAGAACAGGTCGTCGCCGCAGGCGGGCATTCTCAGCAATAGGCTTATTCAATAGGCCCCTAATTTCGCAGGCGCGAACAGTCAGCAACTGCTCAGCCAAGGAGAATTGAGGAGAGAGCATTCTGAGCTAAGCACGGTACTCTGGCTAACCGCCGCCCGCCGCACGGAAGTGCGGAGCAGGCTAGATCACCAGGGGCCTAATGCCCGGTGATTCCATGGTCACATGAAATCATCTTCATAATCGTATGTTGGAGCACTCGCTGGCATCTCGATTTTACGATCTTGGCTGTCGTCAGCTTTGCGAAGATACCGCGAAGCGGTGCCTTCTCGCTGCCACTTGCCCTCGCCATTCCTCACCCACTTGTCTGACCTCGCTGGGTCTAGGACCATGTTATCGGCGTCAACCTCCACGAACCCCATCTTTGCAGCACGGGCTCTTGCCTCCGGATTCGCCGGACGCAAATTTAGCAGTGGCCGCTCACCGGCGATTCCAAGTTGATGCTCGAGCAGAATATCGCCAGCGTTCTCGACAAGCGGATGAACGACCTGAAGATCTACAGTAGCAGTCGTCCCAGATCGGCCGGGAAACAGCTCCTGCCAGTTTTCGACCTCGAAATTCGTCATGCTGTCGCCCCCTTCCATTCGTAGAAGGCCGACACTCTCGCTTCCTAATTGATAGCTGAAGTATCGCGCGTTATCAGAATCTGAAGCTGTTCCATATTTCTGTGCAAGCTCTGCAGTTCGTGCCGCTTTCCGAGAGACGAAGTCCGAATATTCATGTGGGTTATCGGCGATTTTCCTGATTTCGTCGCTGTGATAGCCCTGTGCCGCCATTCTGAACGACCGCTTATCGAGCTCTACGATAGGCGGGCTTGAATCAAGCCAATAGGGCCGTGTTGTCGAAGACGAAGTGCCGCTGGAGTTTGACGGGGCTAAACGCAGCCGCCGAAACGCATCCGCGAAACTGTCTGCGTCATTTTGCTCATCAGTCTCGTCAAGGGGAGAGGATGTGAAATAGGACGAGCCATTGATCCGATTATACATGCAATTGGTGCTCCGGTCGGGCATGAATTTCCACGTCTGGTTCAGGCTTGCTAGGCCCTGCGGCGCAGATAGGGACTCAGGCTTACGAGAATCTGACGTGATGCTGCCGGCCGCCCTCACGTTAGCTGACGCAGGGCCTGCTTCTAGTGGAACGTGGCGCGCTTGCGCATTGATTCACTAGGTTGAATGAGAAGCGAGCAGTGCGAGGATCCTCCTCCGTTGGAACGGTCGATCCACGATTCACTGGCGATGCCAATTGGATCCTTTGCATCGATCGCGATACTGGGCAGAAGCGCATTGTAGAGCGCGCGCTTCATGACGGCAGCATCGCGACCCGTCCAATCCCAGCATACGGTTTGGAGCATCATCAGGCCAATCAAGGTGGAACTCTTGGCTCTTGTGGCGGATTGCAAATGGCTCCTGAACGGCTTCGCCAGCACCTTGCAGGCCGACAGGCACCCAAAGCCGCCTATAGGGTGGCCGATCCTACTACACTGAGGCGGGCTGACCGTAGCATCGCTCGAGGTTGCGAGACCCCACGGCAGCTACCAGCGACTCCGGATTGGGAACTTTTCGAGATCCATGACCCACCAACCGAGGAAAGGAGCCGCAAACCGAACGCGTCGGCGCCGAAACCTGACGCCTCGATAGCAACACTGCAGTCTCATTCCACAGTGACGGATTTCGCGAGATTGCGCGGCTGATCCACGTCCGCGCCGCTTATGAGGCCGGTATGGTAAGCCAAGAGCTGGACCGGAATAGCATAGACCATCGGCGTAAAGCTTGCGACCATTGTTGGCAGAACGATGGTCACGAGCGTGTCCACCGTCGCTTCCGAAGCGCCCTTCGCATCGGTGATCAGGATGATCTTGCCGCCGCGAGCCGCCACTTCTTGCATGTTCGAAATGGTCTTCTCGAAAACGCCATCGTAAGGCGCGATCACCACCACAGGCATAGCCTCATCGACCAGTGCGATCGGCCCGTGCTTAAGCTCGCCGGCGGCGTAACCTTCTGAGTGGATATACGAAATTTCCTTCAGCTTGAGCGCGCCCTCCAACGCCAGCGGAGCCGATGTGCCACGACCGAGGTAGAGTGCCGCCCTCGCGCGGGCGATATAGCGCGCGAGCTTCTCAATTTGCGGCTCGACTAACAAGGCCGCAGCGACCAACCGCGGCACTTCGATGAGCTCTTGCACGAGCTTCGATTCATCGATTTCAGACAGCTTACCTCGCTCTCTCCCTGCTGCGATGGCAAGCACCGCCAGTACCATCAGCTGGCAGATAAATGCCTTGGTGGAAGCGACGCCGATCTCCGGCCCAGCCAGCGTCGGCAGAACGGATTCGCTCTCGCGCGCAATCGTCGACGTCGGGACATTAACTACAGATATCGTATGCAGGCCCTGGCCCTTGGCGTATCGCAACGCAGCTAGTGTGTCGGCCGTCTCGCCCGATTGCGAGATGACGATCGCGAGATCGCCCCGGCGCAGAGGCGCCTCCCGATATCGAAACTCAGAGGCTACATCTATCTCCACAGACAAGCGCCCCAGCCGTTCGAACCAGTATTTGGCGATGTGCCCGGCGTAGCTTGCGGTACCGCACGCAGTAATTGAAATGCGCTGAATGGAATTGAAGTCGAAGGGCAATGCGAGCGGCAGCGCTACCCGCTTGGCCGCCTCATCAAGATAATGCGCCAATGTCTGCGCGACCACTGTCGGCTGCTCGTGGATTTCTTTAGCCATGAAGTGGCGATAATTAGCCTTTTCCGCAAGGAGAGACGACACAGCAAACTTTGATGTTTCCCGTCGGACGACACAGCCGTCTGCACCATAGATCGCGCACGTCGCGCGCGTAAGCACGGCCCAGTCACCGTCCTCAAGATAGGTAATGGTATTGGTCAGAGGCGCGAGCGCGATCGCATCAGATCCTAGATACACTTCGCCGTTACCATGTCCGATCGCAAGAGGCGACCCCTTGCACGCACCGATTAAAAGATCGTCGTGGTCCTTGAAAAGGAATGCCAACGCGAAGGCACCGCGCAAGCGCGGCAACGACGCCTGCACCGCATCCTGCGGTGAGTAGCCGTTTTTGAGGTAGAACTCGACGAGATGCACCACAACCTCGGTGTCCGTCTCTGAGTAAAACTCGGCTCCACTTCGTTCCAGCTCCGCTCGCAGCTCGCGGAAATTCTCAATGATCCCATTATGAACGACCGCGACATTTTCCGTCGCATGCGGATGAGCATTGCTCTCGGTCGGCTTTCCATGAGTCGCCCAGCGGGTGTGACCGATGCCGCTTTGACCCACAGGGGGACTATAGCGCAACTGCTCCTCAAGGTTTCTCAGCTTACCTTGAGCGCGGCGGCGCTCGATACGGAGACCTTCGAGAGTCGCGAGACCCGCTGAGTCGTAGCCACGATATTCCAGTCGCCTGAGTGACGCGACCAGCTTCTCAACGACCGGACCACGTCCCAAAATGCCAATAATTCCACACATATCAATCCATGCAGCCCAACTTCGAGGAGTCTGGCGTCCGCGCTATAGGAGCCCGTGATAGAACTCGCTTGCCCGACAACAACGGGGTTCAAGTTCGAATCTTCCGCGGGCGCCTTTATCGCATCTGCATTCGCCCGCGTGATTTAGATCTTTTTCCAGCCATCGGCTTCATTTCTTCCTTTAGCTAGCTATTCGAATAGACGCTGCGATGGTGTCGCCAACGCCGTGACCGCCTCGACGAGAGCCGAACGTGCAGTTGCGCCTGCGCGCCGACATCCAGCTCGGCACAAACAGACTCACCCGAACTCATGAGCCATCTCGCGCGCCCCTTCTAAGTTTCCAAAACAATGAGCAGCGATACCGCCCCCCGCGATGAAGTTGATGCGCAACAACTCAGTCTATGCGTCTCAGGATCGGGTCGAGAGCGGTCACGTTTGGTCTCGGCTTCTCTCCGCCTCAGACAGAAAAAGAACGCTGCCCACATCCTCTACATGGTCTGCTGGTGATATACCTGCGCGGCGGCTCTAGCTTGAATTGTCTAGTTCTCCTCAGAACGAATTTCCGGCGCGGGCTCAAGACACTTGTCATACTCGGATTGAGGCAACTTACGTTCGGTCAAGATTAGAGGATCGGCGTCGAAGCTCCATTGTACTAACGTAAACTTTCGATATCGAAATGTTCGACGGTCTATACCAACGTTTGCCAGCCCTTCTCATTTGTTTTACGTCGGCTGTGCATCGCCTGCTGCAAACCAGCTATTTGGGACCGGCGGGGACTATAGTTGTTATGCCGACCGTTAAGACTGAGTCTCCTATTTGGAAGCCGCAACCCGCAGCTCCTCCGCCTCCCTGAGAGCGCGCGGATGCATACATGCGCGTGAGGATAGATAAGGCTCACAGATGGACGACATCTGTCTCATTTGGAAATATAGCCAGCCGGAAAGCGCCCCGAGCGGGCGCACCAGCGCTTACAATTCATCTCACCTGCCTAGGATCATCACCGTTGCGACGTCGCCTGAGTTTCATCCCCTTAAGATCAATGTGTTGGCAGGTCCACCTATAAATCAACGTATATGGTGTTGTATTCTTTCATGAGGTGTATGACAGGGGCTAACGATCGCGCTCCTTTAGTGAGATTGGCGCGCGCGTGCCCATCTAGATTTTCGGGAAGCGACTACGCAATGGCTTTTCATAGCGAACTCTTTTGGCGCAAGTAAGCGAGACATCATGGTGGCTCACAATTCAAACCGGCGCGTCGCGATGATTACTGGTGTCACCGGGCAAGATGGCGCATATCTCGCCCAGCATTTGATCGGTCTCGGTTACACCGTGCATGGGGTCAAGCGCCGGTCGTCTTCCTTCAACACCGCGCGCGTCGATCATCTTTACAAGGACCCGCATGCCGCCGATGTGCCGTTCTTAATGCACTATGGAGACATGACCGATTCGTCCAACCTGATCCGGCTTGTGCAGCAGATTCGGCCGACCGAAATCTACAATCTCGCCGCACAGAGCCACGTCCACGTCAGTTTCGAGAGTCCGGAATACACCGCCAATGCTGACGCGATCGGTGTGCTGCGCCTGTTGGAAGCTATCCGCATTCTCGGCATGGAAAAGGAGACGCGCTTCTACCAAGCCTCGACCTCCGAGCTTTACGGCCTCGTGCAAGAGGTGCCACAGACAGAAACCACGCCATTCTATCCGCGTTCGCCCTATGGCGTCGCCAAGCTCTATGGCTACTGGATTACGGTGAATTACCGTGAGGCCTACGGTATGTTCGCGAGCAACGGCATCCTGTTCAATCATGAGAGTCCCACCCGCGGCGAGACTTTCGTCACCCGAAAAATCACCCGCGCCGTCGCCGCCATCGAGGTCGGCCTCGAGGACAAGCTCTATCTCGGAAATCTCGAGGCCAAGCGCGACTGGGGCCATGCCCGTGACTACGTCGAAGGCATGCACAGGATCCTGCAGGTGGACGAGCCCGGTGACTTCGTGCTTGCGACCGGCCAGACGCGGTCTGTCCGCGAGTTCGTCGAGCTGGCGTTTGCCGAGGTCGGGCGCAGCATCGTATGGCGTGGCAAGGGCGTCGAGGAGGTCGGCATTGATAAGGCTTCTGGCAAGACCCTGGTACAGGTCGATCCCACCTATTTCCGTCCAACCGAAGTCGATCTCCTGATCGGGGACACCAGCAAGGCGCGCGCGAAACTCGGCTGGGCGCCGAAAACGTCGTTCTCGCAAATGGTGAAGGAAATGGTCGCCAGCGATCTCGTCCAAGCCAGACAGGACGCAGCAAATGGCAATCGCGGCGTTTGAGCTGAAAGGCAAGACCGTTTTCGTCGGCGGCCATCGCGGCATGGTCGGCGCGGCGCTGATGCGCCGACTGGCACGCGAGCAGGTGGATCTCTTGACGGTGTCACGAAGCGAGCTTGACCTGCGTGACCAAGCCGCGGTGACTGCCTGGTTTGCAGCGAAGAGGCCGCAGGCCGTGTTCCTCGCCGCAGCCAAGGTCGGCGGTATAGTCGCCAACAACACCCTGCGCGCAGAGTTTCTCCACGACAACCTCGCAATATCGAGCAACGTGATCCAGGCAGCCCATGCCAACAGATGCGAGAAGCTGATGTTCTTCGGCTCCTCCTGCATCTATCCGCGCCTGGCGCCGCAGCCGCTGCGAGAGGACTCGATGCTGACCGGCCCGCTGGAGCCGACCAACGAGCCCTATGCAATCGCCAAGATCGCGGGCATCAAGATGGCCGAGGCGTATCGCAGCCAGTACGGCGCCGATTTCATCAGCGTGATGCCGACCAATCTATACGGGCCTGGCGACAATTATCACCCCGAATACAGCCACGTCATGGCCGCGCTGATCCGCCGCTTCCACGAGGCCAAGATTGCGGGCGGAAGCAACGTCGTGGTGTGGGGTACCGGCAAGCCGCGCCGCGAATTTCTCTACGTCGACGATCTCGCCGACGCCTGCATCCATTTGATGAAGACCTACTCCTCGCCAGAACCGGTCAATATCGGCACCGGCGAGGACATCAGCATCGCCGAGTTATCACTCATGGTTGCCGCCGCCGTCGGCTTTCGCGGTGAGATCAGCTTCGACACGTCGCGCCCCGACGGAACGCCGCGCAAGCTGCTCGACGTCAGTCGGCTATCTGGGCTCGGCTGGCGCGCCACCACCTCGCTCAAGGAGGGCATTCAGCTGGCATACCGGGCGTTTCGCATCGAGAGCGATCGACGGCACAAGAGTGATCGGCTTGTTCTCGAGAAGGAAGCCTGCATCACGGATTAGAGCAATCCCACCAACGATCCGAATGGCGGGCCGAGCCATTCACGATGATTGGTAAATCCACCTATTTATCAAGAGAGCATCAACTGTCTTTTGCCCCCTCCGGTGGGTCGAGCTTGGTTCCGAAGCCGTGAATATCCGGCGCCGCTTCGCCTACCAGCCAGCAGCGGACCACCGAAGTATTCTTCTCCGAGCAGAAGCTCCCAGCTTGGCACCAAGTGCGCGAAGATCTCGACGTCCCAGGAAACTTGAAGCGGTCCTAGGCTCCTTCGCGCGCACCACGAAGCAAACCCACATCTATTTGATGGTCATTACCTGGCCATCTCGGCATCAGCAGCGCCGGTGAAGTCGAGCTCGGCTAGGCTCGCACGGTCGGCGCTCGCGTCGTCACGGTGATCGGACGCGATCGCGACGTAAAGCGCTGGGAGAACGAACAGCGTGATCAGAGTGCCGACAGACATGCCGGCGGCGAGGACGAGCCCGATCGAGAAGCGGCTCGCCGCTCCAGCTCCCGTTGCAGTCAACAAGGGGATGAAGCCCGTGACCATCGCCGCCGTAGTCATCAATATTGGGCGCAATCGGACGCGCGCCGCCATCTCTATAGCCGAGCGACGGTCAAATCTCTCCTTGAGCTGCAGCTCATTGGCGAACTCAACCATCAGGATGCCGTGCTTAGAAATCAACCCGACAAGTGTCAACAGTCCAACCTGGGTGTAGATGTTCATGGTCGCCCAGCCAAAGAACGGCGGAATCAACGCGCCGACAATTGCCATCGGCACGCTGATCATGATTATGAGCGGATCGCGCAGACTTTCGAACTGAGCCGAAAGCACCAAGAATATGATGATGAGTGCAAATGCAAATGTAATGGCCAGTTGATTACCCTCCTGCACATACTGGCGCGCGTCGGCCAGGAAGTCGTGGCTGAATCCTGCCGGTAGTTTCTTCGCCTCGGCTTCCAGGAAATCCACAGCCTGTTCGATCGTGACGCCGGGCATCGGCACTGCCTGAAAAGTCGCGCAATTGAGCTGGTTGTAGTGGGTGAGCGCGTTCGGATCGGTGGCGGTCTCGATGGAGACTACGGTAGACAGTGGAAGCATTGAGCCTGTCGCGTTCTTTACGTAATAGCTCCCGATTGCTTGCGGCACCAGACGTTCCCCTCGGGGAACCTGCGGGATCACCTGGTATGAGCGGCCCTGCAAATTGAAGCGGTTCACATAGTTTCCCCCCAGTAATGTGGCAAGCGCATTCCCGATGGTCTGCATGGTTATGCCAAGCTCGTTAGCCTTGGATCGATCGACCTTGATTCGTACCACCGGCTGGTTGAACTCCAGGTCGGAGTCGCTCACCATGAACAGGCCGCTCTTACGCGCCGCATCCTTCAGCTTTGACATCTGCTCATAGATGGATTGGAAGCCGAGGGTCGAATTGATCACCATCTGCACTGGTAGCCCGTCCGAACCGCCCGGAAGCGGAGGCAAGCTAAAGGCAAACGCGTTGATGCCTTCGATTTTTGACAGCTCGGCCTGGACGAGGGACTTTAGTACAATCGATGATCGCGTGCGCTCGTCCCAGGGCTTGAGCAGCATGCCCGCGAGGCCACTCTGCTGGCCGCTAACGCCATTGAGCACGAAGCTCAAGTCAGTCTCTGGAAATTTCTGGAACGCGTTTTCGAGCCTGGTGCCGTAATAGTCGAGGTAGTCGATGTTGGCGTATTTCGGCGCCTTCGTTAAAGCGAATACGATCCCTTGATCCTCCTCGGGGGCGAGCTCTTTGGAAGTGTGCATATAGAGAAAGCCGACGAGGCCAAGCATGGTTAGCGCAAACAGGCCCGTAACCGGTCGATAGTCAAGCGAGCGGTCGAGCTTGCGGCCGTACCACTGTGTCATGGCGGCGAACCCACGGTTCACAAATCGTGCAAACCGTCCCCCCTCGTCGCGCTTCAGGAGGAGCGAGCACATCATCGGCGATAGCGTCAAAGCGATCACGCCCGAGACGATCACCGCTCCAGCTAGCGTAAACGCGAACTCGCGGAACAGCGCACCGGTGAGGCCGCCCAGAAATCCGATTGGGGCATACACCGCAGCCAAAGTAATCGTCATCGAGACAATGGGGCCGACGATCTCGCGCGCTCCCGCTGTGGCAGCCCTTCGCGGCGTTGCACCTTCTTCTAAATGGCGGTGAATGTTCTCTACCACCACTATCGCGTCGTCGACTACGAGACCGATAGCGAGTACCATTGCAAGGAGGGTCAAGAGATTGAATGAAAACCCCAGCACGAGCATCATGCTGCAGACACCCACGAGCGACAACGGAATAGTGACAACAGGAATGATGACCGAGCGCAGCGAGGCCAGGAACAGGAAGATCACGACCACAACGACCACGACGGCCTCAATGAGCGTCTTCTCAACTTCATCGATCGATGATTGAATAAATTTGGTGGAGTCGTAGGCTACTTTCATTCTCAATGACGGCGGCAGGTTACGCTCGATTTCTGGAAACAGCCCTCGAACGCCTCGCGCTATGTTTAGAGGATTTCCTTGCGGGCTCGCCTGCACGCCGACAAAGACCGCGTGCTCGCCATTCATCGCGACACTAACGTCAGCAGTCTGCGCGGCAAGCTCCACTACCGCAATGTCCTCCACGCGCACAAAGCCACCGTCATTGGCCTTCACGATCATGCGCTTGAAATCTTCGACACTCCGCAGATCCGTGTTTGCCGTGACATCGAAGATAGTGAAATAGCCCTTGGTCTGCCCCGCCGCGGCCTGGAAGTTGTTAGCGGCGATTGCAGCCGAAACCTCAGCCGGCGACACGCCGTACCCAGCCATTTTCGCACTATCGAGCCATAGCCGCATCGCAAAATTCTGGCCGCCGAGAATGTCTGCCGCTGCAACGCCGTCGACCGTTGAGATAACCGGTTGCACAACGCGTGAGAGATAGTCGGAGATCGCACTTGCCGCCAGTTCCTCGCTGGAGAAGGCGATGTACATGACAGCAGTCTTCTGACCCGTCGACTTCGTAACAACTGGATCGCTTGATTCCTTTGGGATCAGGTGTTTGACTGAGTTGACCTTGGAGAGCACCTCCGTGAGCGCTTCGTTGGGATCAAAATTGAGCTTTATGTAGACTTTGATGGTCGAAGTACCAAGCACAGACGAGGAACTAATGTAGTCAACCCCCTCGGCGGACGCGACAGCCTGCTCCAGGGGAGAGGTGATGAACCCCTGGATCATGTCGGCAGAAGCGCCAGGATAGGACGTCGTGATATTGACGACCGTATTAGATAGCTTGGGATATTGCCGGATCGGCAGTACGGTGGCCGCGCGCAAGCCGATCAGCAAAATCAAGGAACTGACGACGATAGACAATACCGGACGTTTGATGAAAAGCTCGGTAAATGCCATATCGACTCATGTATCAAGAGTGGGATGCAGATTCGCCGCAACTTATAAAGCGGCAATGATCACCAATGCTGCGGCTGTGCTAGCCCCCGGTACGAGGGACGCGCTATTGGCTACTCTAAGAGCTCACGTGCTCGCGGGTGCGGACGCACTATCCTTCGCTTCCATGTTCGTCGCTCGAGTGAATGTTATTCCGCTGCTCTGATGGCTCAATCCCCATCTCGATGATCGGCGCCTGCTATAAAGCCCCTGTCTTCTCAGCCGGAGGTCCTGACTCCAGATGTTCGTCGTAACGACTGATTGGAGCTTAACGAATTATAGCAAGGCAGCAGCTCAGGTTTCGCACTGACCCGCAGACCAATGATTGAGGTTCGACGTCGAAAGTACACGCGACGTGACGGGTGCTCAACTCTACAAAGGTAAATGGGTGATATAGCCTGAGCTATAGAGCACTATACGAAGGTTTGTCGAATTGATCGCTGATCGCCGTAGAGCAAATCTGGTGATGTTGCCAGACACAAAGTTTTAGGTCCCACAATATTCCATACGCACCGGCTACCTATCCTCGCTAAGTCGCTAAACAAAGTCGCGTTGGAGTTGGCCCTTCGCTGCCAGCTCGACGCGCCTTTCGGAGGTGCTTTGAGCATTTCTTGCCACTCAATATGCTGCGCGCGGTTTAGCTACGCATTTCGCTACCGAGTTGGCAACCCAGTAAGACGTTGTCGATCAGACGCGTTGAGCCAACGTAGGCTGCCGCACAAAGCGCCGCGGGGCGCCGCAGTGGACTATCGGCGGTTTTGAGCGTGTCACCGTCGACAAGTTCAAGATACTGCAATCTGTCAACTGCCTCTAAATGCCCCTTGGCGACCGCAATCAGCATTTCTACGTTGCGCTCTCCCGAGCGAAATTCGTCGAGCGCGGCGGATAGTCCCCGGTTGATCGCAAGGGCCCGCTGACGCTCTTCTTTGCTGAGATAGCGGTTGCGGCTGCTCATTGCGAGCCCATCGCGTTCGCGAACGGTTGGTACAGTGACCATCTCGATCGGGAGATTGAGATCAATCACCATGCGACGCACGACTGCGCATTGCTGAAAATCCTTCTGCCCAAAAAATACGACATCGGGCTGCACCATGTTGAACAACTTGCATACGACGGTCGCCACACCGCGAAAATGCCCAGGCCTGAAGACTCCGCACAGAGGTTTGGCGAGGTCGCCCGGTTCAACGAAGGTTTCGAAATGGCTCCTATAAACTTCCTGTGTATCCGGCGCGAAGAGGAACACCGCCATCACGGCACAGTTCCTCATCACGTAGAAAGTCGCGCGGATAGCTGCTGAGATCCTCGTTTGGTCCGAACTGAGTGGGGTTGACGAAGATGCTGACGACCGTGAGGTCGCATTGCGCCTGGCTCGCTGCGATCAGCGCCATGTGGCCATCGTGAAGATAGCCCATTGTCGGCACCAATCCGACCCGTCGATTGGCGCCGCGGGATTTAGCGAGAGTACGGCGAAGTTCAGCGACCGTCGTGATTGTTTGCATGTGTAGCTCTATATCAAGTTGGGTTGGACGGCGCCCAGGTGGCAATTGACTCTCCGACGTCTTCGGGAAGCCTATAGGACTCTTGCGGTCCCGGGAATGCACCACCGCGGACATCCGCGGCCCAGCGCGAGAGCGCATCATGCAAATGCTGAAAGCCTTCTGCATAGGCGCGAACGAATTTGGGGCGATGACCTCCAGTGAGGCCCAGTACGTCGTGAAACACGAGCACCTGGCCTGAACAGTCCGGGCCGGCGCCGATCCCGATTGTCGGTATTGTCAAGGACTTGGTCGCTCGAGCAGCAAGCTCGGCCGGAATGCCCTCCAAGACCAAGGCGAAACAGCCGGCCTCCTGCAGAAGGTGAGCATCATCGAGCAAACGCAACGCTTCATCCGCTTTCCGACCCTGCACTTTGAAGCCGCCCATCACGTTGACGCTCTGAGGCATAAGACCGAGATGACCCATCACAGGAATGTCGCAATCGACAAGCGCCCGTACTATCTCGATTCTCTTGCCACCGCCCTCGAGTTTCACTGCAGCTGCGCCTCGCTGCAGGAATCCGCCAGCATTGCGTATCGTTTCCTCGACGCTGACGTGGAAGCTTAGAAACGGCATATCGGCGACGAGTAAAGCACGAGGCTTGCTACGTACCACCGCATCCAGATGATGGTTCATCATCGCAACGCTCACTGGAAGCGTATTTTCGAATCCAAGGCAAACGTTACCCACACTGTCACCGACAAGAATGATGTCGACGGACGGATCCGCGATACGCGCCGCAACCGCGTCGTAGGCAGTCGTCATGACGAGACGCCGACCGTCCTGCTTCCACCGCTGCAGCATGGGAATTGTGATGCGATCGGTCGGCTTCTCCGAAACGTGGCTCATTTGGACCTCAGTTCGATTTTGCAGGTGCGAATGTGGCAAAGCTTGAACTTCGGTTAACTCGTCAACGACTCCGAAGTCATAGCTATCCACAGCGACGAAATGATCGAATATGTCGGGTGATCAGCAGTCTAGTTGCTGCGAAACGCAGGTGAACCTCTTCGGCTTTAGCTTAACTGACTGCGTCCCGGAGTTCTTGTTGCGGATGTTTACGAACTCCTTGGTGGAGGGCCGCTGCGAGATAAGGGGGTGGATCGAGGGCTGATGGAGCCGTGGTAATGAAGATTGCCTCCGTCTCATGCTTCGCGGCGTATACTGTTCTCGTTTGAAGAAATTCAGCCTTCCGCGCAAACGGTACTTCCTAGGGAGCGGGGAAGAAAATTGTCAACTTGCACAAGAGAAAAAGAAATCGACGGCTCAAAAATGGCCCGGGAATGGATGAAAATCCTTTTGGTTGCGCCATCATCGCCGCGAGACTTTCTTCGCTTGTCTGTTAGTAATGCAGGCGTGCGTCGGCTTCCGCCGATTCGCCTACCGGCTGCCTCTGTAGGCAAGCGATCCGGTCTGCTCTAGAGCAGCTCACGGGCTGGATCGACGATGCGCAGTGTAGAATGCCTTGAGGTCCGCCAAGGTGCGCAATACTGCGGCCTGACAAGATCGCATTTCCAAGCACCGCAGCAGCAGATCTCGGTCGCTAAAGAGCCCCAATAGAACTTGGTGCCGATTTACTCGAGGCCGAGGCGTTCGCCCGCTTTAGCGGGAAGCAAAGGTTCGTAGCGGGGTCCGTTGTCGGTCCTGACTTGCTGGTCTTGACGCCGACGCTTGTGGCGTCCTCGCCTTGAGGACGGCCGCGGCGCAGCCCTGACGATCGCTCTTCATCGCCTTGCTGGAGGTATTGAGGCATCCTCGATTCAGATGTCGACATAATCCTGGCCAGGTTCTTCGCCGCGTACCTGCAGGCTGCTCTTTCAACCGGCCGGCACAGTTATACTTGCCCAGCTTTTTGATATCGATGTGTCAGCTCACGGGATGTTCACGTTCATAGCGCCGCACCGGTTCGGCCGGATCAAGCTGCGCAATCGGCATAGCGCGGTCGTCGCACTCCGACTTCGGCGCATGTGGCAGGCAGAGTTTGGCTCGGCGTTCAAAGAAACCTTGTAGAGCGATCACGCTATTGACACCTGCCCTTGCGGAACGCCTGACCCACTTGGCGACGGACTTGGCCCGAATTGCAGCGCGGTTGGCCTTTGTCAGGCTCTCACGCTCGGGACCATGGCTTCCCGATCTCTCGGCGTCAGAGCCGCATCCTTATGCGTGCCTATCAATTCTCCAGGAGTGGGCTAAAGCTTCGCTAACTCCAGCTTCCTCGTTCACGACCTGTTGGACAACCTACCGAGAGCTCACACTAGGGGGCTCACAGACATGCTACCCGAACCGGCTGACACTCATGCGCCCCCTCTAAAAGCGCGCGTATGCGCGCAGCGATCTGCCGTGCTTCCTTCGGCCGCAGGTTGGGTTTCATGCAATCGAGTATGGTTAGCATGGCCTGGACTTCGTCCATGTTCAATGTGGCGACCTTGCGATCTGATAGTCCCAGAGACTGATCGGAGGCACGGACCTGCTTGGCTACAAGCACCGCAAGCGCTTGCGACCGCAGGGTGGTGATATGCCGCTCCAATATATGCATTTTTGGCCTGTAGCTGCCTTGGGCATGGTGTCGCAAGCGCTGGCGGCCAACCCGGTCACAAGGACTGGGGCTGGCCACCTTTGCTCCCATGAGGCTCAAATTCTCAAGGGTGACTAAGTTATATCTGCGAGAAGTAATGAAGGGCACCTACCAAAATAGGTCGGCCCCATCTCATCGTCGCCCCTCTAAACTGGGCCTTTGCCTTAAAGCGATTGGAGACACCAGCATGACCAGACACGTGGGCGTAGATAGAAAACAGTGCATAAAAGACAATGTCAGGCCGAACGCACATGAGAGGCGCAAGAATGTTGGCAGGGCAAGTCCAGACGAAGCGCGATAGAATGAGAAGATTATCCGAGACCTTGAAAGCCGCGACAGGAAGTACCGCGTTGAAGAATCGACGACGCTGCGGGCGTCGTCGTTGCCACACGTGGCGGACACAATTGCATCAAGACAACAGCGCACCGGACTAAGCCAAAGCACTCTCCTTTCCCTTCCTGAGTGTTGGCGAAAATTGATCGGAAGCAGTGTGGGTGCGACTCGGCGCCGTTTGGTTGCGCTGGAGCAGACGCTGTCCCTACCCCGCCCGGACTCCTTGTTGAACTAGCAGAACATAAATCAGCACTTTTTCGCCACGCATGCAGTTGGCAACGCTTTCCCTGCCACCCAGCTAACTGCTCCAAACTGAGCTTTAAGCGGCGGCAAGAAGCTGATTGCTTGCAAAAACGATCGAAATCGAGAGGAGAACTAACCTGCGAGTTGTGAGCATTGCGGACGCGACTCGGCGCCTGGCAGCCTGGGGGCATCATGAGGCACCACTCTGCCGCATCCGCAATGCAATGAGCTTAACGGAAGCGTGACTCGGCGCATGGTGGTCCTTCAGCTCATGCGCTGTCCCTGCCAAGCCCCGTTAAACCCAACGCTTTTTTATCGGGGCTGGCTTACCGAAAGCTGACAGACCTGCGCAATCAAATAATGAAGGCGAGCATGTGGCGCGGGCCGCTTGCCGCTGGCAGCGATATCGCCGTTACGCCTCAGATCAGCAATTCGGCGCGCTTGCGATGAGCGGCAACCGCATTGGGACCACGCGCCGGATTGACACTCAACCAATCCACCGCGCGTTTAATGACTGATCGCCGTATGACTTCACGCCCCCTGGCTCGTGGGCTCTTCGATGCAGGATTGGCCATTCGGATTGCGCACACTTGCTTTCGAATTCGAATACCTCGCGCCGTTACCGGCTCGTGCTCCACGCTGGGTTCGCGTGTGGAGGACGATTGGGTTTCGATTCGTCAAAATGCTTAATGAGCTCGTCAGCCTACCTCCCTGTCAGGCGCGAAAATTAGACGCAATTAGCGAGTTCGAGAGAAAGAGCGCGGATGCGACTCGGCGCCGATGTCCACCAGGGAGGGTGGATAAATGCGCAATCTGTCGCATCCGCTTCGCCGGAACGCTGGGGGCGACATGACTCGGCACCCCCCATTGGAGGAAGGAAGGCGCTGTCCCTATCACGTACCGCTGGCTCAGTAGTCAGCCTCGGGGGATCACAAGGCTAACCCACCCGGCTTTCCCGTGAGGCCCGCCGCCTCAGGGTACAGTGGGACTTTAGAGAGAGAGTGGGCTCGGGTAACCTACCAGCATTGGTAGTCATGCACAGCACGGCGGCGCGAATGAGCAAGCACGCCGCGTTGAACTACCTTGCATGAAGGCAGCAGGCTTCGCGGGGTTCGGCGGTATCGGTCGCTCCGTAACGCCGTTATCCAGAGCGTCTTTGCGTATAAGCACTGGAGCTCCCTCACTACACCGCGGCCTTTGTCCCCGATATAGCTCCGGGCGCTGTTCGCCATTCTGGCGAAGGTCTCGTAGCCCAGCGCTTCTACGCTGCCCTTGCTTTGCGAGAGACCAAGGTATGGCCAGCACGGCTTGCGGCGGCGAGCGTTGGCTTCCAGGCGTTTGTCCCTCGGGCTAGCGTCTGCGGCAGGCTTCCTGCCGTTTTTGGAGCGCAGTTGCGCGATAAAGTTCGCGCCGAACAGCTCGATGTCGGGCAGAGGTTGATTTTGTAGAGGCGCAAGCGTCTGCATGCTCTTCTTTCACCAAGCATCGGTCAATTCATTCTCTCGCGAGCGACCAAACGGCTTGCGTTCCCAAAATGAAGCCACACGAGCAACGCAATGACGGCTGTGCGTGCCGCAGTGCAGTCGCGCCTCTGGCGTACAGTGAGCGCGTGGCTCCGAATTCCCGCAGGATCTTTCGCGATGGATCCCCGAGAACGCGCGGCCTCAACCTGTGAGGCTGCGGGCGATCAGCGTTGATGTTATTTGTGCTCAGCATAGCATTGAATTCGCGTCTGCCGGTTCCTCAACGGCGTGCCACCATTTTGCTTCGCCGAGACTCGGCGGAACAACTCGCAACATCGAAGAGTGCGAATGTGCGGGATCGGCTGCGCAAATACGTGCGGAAGAGAAGTGCTGCCGCCGTCGTTGAGCGGCGTGCCATGATCTGTTCGGCGAAGACGATCGAAAAGGACCCTGTAGCTGCGCAATGATCAGATAGGCATTTGATTTACGCGCTTGCCTCTTCGCTCTCGCCAAAAACTGCGATGTCTCGTACGCGCGGTAAAGATCCGTCGCCTGCCGAACCGCAATCGGCGGCGTTTCGCGGCACCAGGATAATTCGGCCTTCTCTGCAGAGAAGGCGCCAATCGACGTCTCTGATCCAGATTAGAGAAACCGTCCATTGGTGACAAATGCGATCTCAGCGGCGCTCGACATGGGGCAGCCGCCTCGACTCATGCTGACGCTTGCCAGGGAACGTGTCCGCCGGCTTATGCAGCAGATCGCGAGAACATCGCAAGGTTCTGGCTCACAGCAATCGACGGTCAGGATCGGGCATGGCTCACCCATTGGTGTGTTGAGGTATTCCGAGCCCAGAAGGTTTAGAGTTAAAGGGGAGGCAGCGCGGGCCGGCTCTCCGCGCTGTTCAAAGCTCTGAAACCGCCAACTCCGCGCTGCCAGCGGAGTTAAATGACGATGTGACTCGGCGCTCGTCAAAGAGGCCCTCGGAAAGCGCTGTCCCTATCACGTGCGCCACTAACTTCGCTCGCCAGCGCCGCGGTACTGCAACGCTGCCACCTCGCACCCTTGGGCGGCTGCCCGGGGCGCCCTGCGTTTTATCGCCGAGACGTCCCGCAAGGCACCTGCCAGATTTGGTCGGCTGAGCTGGCTTGCGAGGGAGAAACTGACGCGTTGTGCCGACCACCCCTGCCCCCGCACCCAATCCTGAAGCCGCTTATCGCGAGGGGGCAATGAGCTTCTGGCTTGTTCACCCTAGCCACGGATCCGATTCCCGACTTCAGCATCATTGGAGCGCACCTGGAGACAAAGACGCAATATCCAGGCCATAGGTCGAGCCATAGCAGTATGTCTGAACGTTGCGAGAACGGCGAAGGCCATTTCCCCTCGCGAGGTAGACCTGCCTAAGGACGGTTGAACCATCCACCGCCTCCTCGCCCACGGTCTAGCTAAGTACTCCAATCGGCGGAACTGGTGGCGAATTCGACGGCGGAAATAGAGCCCTGTGGCGAAGCCCGGGATTTCCACTTCGGTCTTGGCTAAATGGAGAGGTTGTGCGGTTCCTAGCAGTATCAGTTCCATGCAACGCCGTTCGCTCGTATCTTTTTCTTCGCCTGGGCATCCGATTGCACGACGAGCTCATGGAGGGCGTTACACTTGGTCATGATCCGAGCAAGGATGCTCGAGATGATCAGTTCGCCCCACGTCGTCTTGTCGACTGGCGCCAGCGCAGGTGCGTGCACCTCGTTGAGCTGCGCGATAACCTAGAGGTTCGATCGTGGGGGAGGCCGATTGCAAATTTTCCTTGCCGACGAATCCAGACAAGGCGATCTTACGTCTCGCGCGAGTACTTGCCCGTGTGGCCGCGAGGGAGGATCATGAAAGACAGCTCATCGATCGAAACGAGGAAAAGAGCGACGATCTATGCTCGATTCTCAACCGATCTTCAGAACGAGCGATCGATTGAGGATCAGCTTTCACTTTGTCAAAGCTATGCCGAGCGTGAAGGATTAATTGTTATCAGTACCCATGAAGATCGGGCTCGTTCGGGCGGGTCTGTCATGGGCCGCGAAGGCCTGCTACAGATGTTGGACCAGGCGCGGGAAAGATCCTTTGACGTAGTGATCGTCGAAGCGCTCGATCGCCTCTCTCGCGACATGGAAGATCTGGCTGGCATTCATAAACGGCTGTCATTTCTCGGGATCGAGATCCGGGCGGTCCACGAGGGCGTCGTTAACACTGTGCTGGTGGGCCTTCGCGGCTTGGTCGGACAACTTTATCGCGAGGACAATGCGCACAAGGTGCGTCGCGGCCAAGCGGGGCGGGTTAAGCAAGGTTTGGCTGGTGGCGGCCTGACGTACGGATACGCAGCGGTCCCTGGAAGAGGTGGTGAACGAGTGGTTGTCGAGGCCGAGGCACAAGTGATCCGGCGCATTTTTCAGGAATACGTGGACGGCCGTACGCCTCGGGAAATCGCGCATGATCTCAACAACGAGGGGGTATCTCCTCCGCGGGGACGAGGTTGGAATGCGTCAACAATCAATGGCAATCATGAGAGGGGCGCCGGCATTCTACTAAACGAACTTTATGTGGGGCGCCTTGTCTGGAACAAGGTCAGGATGGTGAAGGACCCCGACTCGGGAAAACGCCTGTCGCGACCTAATCCGAAGAGTGACTGGCAGATGGCTGAAGTGCCGCATCTTGCAATTGTCAATCCAGAGCTATTCACGGCTGCTCAGCAACGCAAGGAAGAGCGCGGTCACATCCACCCCAGCCACCAACGTCGGCCTCGTCGGATGCTATCCGGACTGCTCCGGTGCGGCTCATGCGGTTCGGGTATGGCAACCAATGGACGCGATAAGTCAGGGCGCACTCGTATTCGCTGCTCCGCGTCGAAAGAGAGCGGCACATGTTCTGATGCAAAGACCTTTTATCTAGATGCGGTCGAGAGTGCAGTCCTCAGCGGGCTCAGGGCCGAACTGCGTGCACCGAAGGTGTTTTCGGAATACGTACGAACGTATCTGGAGGAGCGGAAGCGCCTCCTAGCTACATCACAGGCAAAGCGACACCGCCTCGAGCAGCAGCTAGGGCAGTTGACTCGAGAAATCGAACGACTGGTCGATGCGATCGCGAAGGGACATGGCAATCCGTCTGTTCTCGGGCCGCGATCGACTGCCTTAGATGCCGAACGAAAGCGGATATCTGAGGAGTTGCAAAGCGAACCACCCGCCCCGAACGAAATTGCGCTGCATCCGGCCATCCTAAAACGATATGAGGAGCAACTCGGTCGGCTTGAAGAAGCAGTGGGTAAAGGTGTCAGTGCGGGCGACGGAGAGGCCGCGGAAGCCATTAGAGACTTGGTCGAGACGGTCACCGTGCTCCGCCAACCGGGACGCCCAGGTGGTTTAGCCGTCGAGATAGCAGGCCGGCTGAACTCCCTGCTCGGCGAAAAGGCCTATCCAAATAAAGTCAAAGGAGTGTGGGGAAAGGTGGTAGCGGGGGAGGGACTCGAACCCCCGACCCCAGGATTATGATTCCCGTGCTCTAACCAGCTGAGCTACCCCGCCACAGGGATCGCGGCGGCAACTGAGGCCGATCTCGCGAACGCGCGGCATATAAGGAAGGGGGCGGGGGTAAGTCAAGCAAAGTGGCCCGCCTTTTTCCGCCCTTGCCGAGGCCAGGGCGGGATGAGCCGCCTTGCGAATGCGGCCTCTTTTCAATGAGTTCGTCATGGCCGGGCTTGTCCCGCCTGCGCGGCCGAAGCCGCTTCGGCGAGGCGAAGGCCCGGCCATCCACGCCCTTCTTCGCTCGTCCAAGAACGTGGATGCCCGGGACGAGCCCGGGCATGACGGAAGCTGGGGACGCGGAACGCGCTATTTCGGCCGCACGTTGGGGTCGCCGCCGGGGGTGCCGGGGGGCGGGATCACCGGGGTGTTGGCGCCGGTGCTGGGCGCGGGGGCGTGCATATCGGGGTCGACGCCCGAGGGCGGGCAGAGCACGCCGTCCGTCTTGGCGAGCTTGTCGCCGAGCGGTTCCCGGGACTGGCCGGTGGTGGTGCCGTCGGGATTGGTGGCCAGCCGATCGGATGGGGCACAGCCGGCGGCGCGTTGCGGGGATGGCGGCGCGGTCGCTTGCGGCGGCGTCGCCGGGGCGGGCGGGGCCTGCGCGATCGCCGGGGCGGAGGCGGCGATCAGGAGGCCCGCGAGAATGAGGTTTGTCGTGCGCATGGGAGGCAAACGCGCGCGCGAGGCCCCCTGTTCCCCACCTTCGCCATCACGATTTGCGGTAACGTATCAGCGAGAAATGGCCCATCGGCGGCATGGGGCGGCGCTCGGTGAGCGCGACGCCGCCGTGCCTTTTGGCCCAGCCCTCGAGGCGGGCCCAGGGGAATTCCGGGCGCCAGCCGAGGCGGCGGGCGATCGGCGCGAAAGCGAGCTCGAACAGCTTGCGAGGGCCGCTCTCGGCACCGATGTGGTTGACCAGGATCAGCTCGCCGCCCGGCCGGAGCACGCGCATGAACTCGTCGAGCGTGCCTTCGGGATCGGGCACGGCGGTGATGACATATTGCGCCACCACCGCGTCGAAGAAATCGTCGGGGAAGGCGAGGTTCTTCGCATCCATCACCGAGAGCACTTCGACATTGGACAGACGAAGCGAACGCACGCGCTGTTGCGCCTTGCGCAGCATCGGCTCGGAGATGTCGACGCCGCAGATCTTGGTGGTGCGCTTGTACTCCGACAGCGAAAGACCGGTGCCGACGCCGACGTCGAGCACGCGGCCGCCGATGCGGTCGGCCTCCGCGATGGTCGATTGCCGGCCGGCGTCGAACACCTTGCCGAACACGAGATCGTAGACCGGCGCCCAGCGGCCATAGGCCTTCTCGACCCCGGCCCGCGAGATGTCTGCTGCCATGCCCCCTGCCCTTGCGCTCTTCTAGCGTGTGATGCGTGTTGGTGAAAATGGATTCTGCCCCGCGCGCGGTCTGGCGCCTCTCCCGCGCTTGTCCGGTGTCGCGAGAGTGCGATCCAATCTCATGATCAGCCGCGCACGGCTTCCGCGAGCGGGCGCGATGTGCCCGTGCCGACCTTGGCCGCGGCACTCTGGATGAAGCCGCCGCCGAGCACGCGGGCCTGGCCGCTGGGTGCGTCGTAGAACACGCAGGCCTGTCCGGGCGAGACGCCCTCTTCGCCGGCGACGAGCTCGACCTCGTAACGGCCGTTGCTACCGCGCAGCCAGGCTGCTTGCGGGCTGCGGGTCGAGCGCACGCGCACGAACATTTCAAGGCCGCTTCCGATGGCGCGGTCGATGTCGCCGTCGCCGATCCAGTTGACGTCGCGAAGTGCGATGCGGTGCATCTTCAGCGCATCGCGCGGGCCGACCACGACGCGGCGGGTCGCGGCGTCCAGCCGCACCACGAACAGCGGCGCATGGGCTGCGATGCCGAGGCCGCGGCGCTGGCCGACGGTGAAATTGGCGATGCCGTTGTGCCGGCCGAGCACGCGGCCCTCGAGATCGACGATGTCGCCGGGGTCCATCGCATTGGGGCGCAACCGCGTGATGATGTCGGTGTAGCGGCCGGTCGGCACGAAGCAGATGTCCTGGCTGTCGTGCTTGTCGGCGACCGCGAGCCCAAAGCGGCGCGCGAGCTCCCGCGTCTCGGGCTTGGTCATGTCGCCGAGCGGAAAGCGCAGGAAATCGAGCTGTTCCTGCGTCGTCGCAAACAGGAAGTAGCTCTGGTCGCGGTCGGCGTCGGCCGCGCAGACCAGCGCGCGCGAGCCGTCGCTCCGGCGGCGCGAGGCGACGTAATGGCCGGTGGCGAGCGCCTTCGCGCCGAGCTCGCGCGCGGTCTTGAGGAGGTCGCGGAATTTGACGCTGCGGTTGCACTCGATGCAGGGCACCGGCGTCTCGCCGAGCGCGTAGGAGTCCGCGAAATTGTCGATCACGGACTCGCGAAAGCGGTCCTCGTAATCGAGCACGTAATGGGGAATGCCGAGCTTGGCGGCGACGTCACGGGCGTCGTGGATGTCCTGGCCGGCGCAGCAGGCGCCCTTGCGGTGGGTGGCGGCGCCATGATCGTAGAGCTGCAGCGTGATGCCGACGACGTCGTAGCCCTCAGCCTTCAAGAGCGCAGCCGTCGTCGAGGAATCGACGCCGCCCGACATGGCGACGACGACCCTGGTGTCCTCGGGACGGCCTTCGAGATCCAGACTGTTGAGCATGGGCCTAAAGCGTTGTGACGGCGGCGACGCGCGATCGGCGATTGCTGTGCTTCCTCCGGGGACGGCGGCGATCCCCCGGAACCTTGGTTCCCGAAGAGCACGACTGCCCTGGTCGAAAGCGGCTGAGAGTGACCTCTTTAATATAGGCGGCATTCCGGTGAAGCAATCACGCGGGCCCCCCGCTTAGGGCAATTCTTGCCGGGGCGGCAGAAATGGCGGGGTCCGGGCCGGCTGGCCGGCGATGGGCCCATATCATCAAGGCGTTGATTAGATTGCATAAATCACTGCCTTGGGACGCTGGCCCGCTCCTTGCTCCCTCTTGATGCGAAGTTGCTTGCAAGGGGTTGCCTGTGGTCGGTCGGATGTCAGATGTCGTGGCAAGCGTGCAAATCCAGAGCGCGCAGCAGAAGCCTGCCCGGTCGCAAGCCCCGAAGGACGCGCCCGCGAGCGATGATTTCGGCTCGCTGGTCGACAGCAACACGCAGGCCAGCAGCAACGCCACGCAGGACAGCCCGCCGCGCCGGAGCGAGCAGACCTCGTCCTCCCAGGCGGCCGAGCGGCCGTCGCGCGAGACCCCATCGACGGAGCAGACTTCGCAGAGCAAGGCGAGCGACGAGACCGACCCGTCTGCGCCGGCGGAGCAAGACAACGAAGCGCCCGGCGATCCGGCCATGGACGCCGGCAAGGTCAAGGACAAGTCCGAGACGGCCGACACCACATCGGCGGAGAAATCCGACGAGACCGCGACCGACACGATCGATGGCACCGAGGTCCTCACCGCCGCCGTCGAGGCGGCTGTTGCCGCGCCGGCCGCGACGACGCAGACCACCCTGCCCGATTCCGGCATCATCGTTGCCGCGCCGGTCGTTCCGGTCGAAGCGAATGCAGCTGCGAACCAGCCTGGCGATGCCGCCGCCGCCCCGCTCGCAATCGCCGCGGCAGGTCTTGCCGCCAGCGCCTCCATCGCGGCCCAGATCGCCGGCACCAAGACCGATACCGCCACGGCGAGCGCCAAAGCCGCAGGCGCCGAGGTCGATGCCGACACCACGACGACGCTTGGCGAGGCCGCCGCCGGCACGACCGAGACCACCTCAACCGATGGAAAAGCCAGTGGCGGACTGATCGCCGCGGTCAGCCAGGGCACGCCCAAGACCGGGTTCAAGGATGCCGCCACGGCGCAGCCCCAGACCGACATCTCCAATATCGGCCAGGACACCGGCAAGGCGAACCTCGCCGCGGCGCAGGCTCCGGCCGCCGATGCCGCCCATGCGCAAGGCGTCAAGCCGCAGGCCGATAATCTCGCGACCGACGCCAAGGTGGGCCCCGCCGACCGCGCCGCCGATCCGGCCCAGGGCGCGTCGGCCGCGCCGGCGCATGCCGCCCCGCAAGCCACGATCGCTCCGACCGAAGCCAGCGCCCAGGCCGCCTCCGCCGTGCAGGCGCCGCTGACCAATACGACCTCGGCCGCGACAGCATCGACCGCGACACTCACCGCGACCGCGGCGACCCACCATGCCGCGGTGCCGATCAGCGGCATCCCGATCGAGATCGCAGCCGCCATTCGCTCCGGCAAGTCGCGGTTCGACATCAGCCTCGATCCGGCCGAGCTCGGCAAGATCGACGTCCGCATCAATATCGACCGCGCCGGCAACGTCACCTCGCATCTCACCGTGGAGAAGCCGGAGACGCTGCAGATGCTGCGCCAGGACGCGCCGCAATTGCAGCGCGCGCTCGACGATGCCGGCTTCAAGACCGGCAGCAACGGTCTGTCCTTCAGCCTGCGCGACCAGAATTCATCGGGCCAGCACTCAGGCCAGAACAACGACAATGGCGGCAATGCCCGCCGCCTGATCGTCAGCGAGGACGACAGCGTTGCCGCGGCGCCCATCGGGCGCGGCTATGGCCGCATGCTCGGATCGAGCAGCGGCGTCGACATCAGAGTGTGAGGAGTATCTGGCAATGACCACCACGAATGCCGCAACTTCGTCCCCGGTCGTCTCCGGCACGACCGACCTGCCGAAATCCTCGTCGAATTCGTCGATGAGCTCGACCACGGGGTCGACGCTCGCCGGCAATTTCCAGACCTTCCTGACCCTGCTGACGACACAGCTGCAGAACCAGAACCCGCTCGATCCGCTCGACACCAACCAGTTCACCCAGCAATTGGTGCAGTTCGCCGGCGTCGAGCAGCAGCTCAAGACCAACGAATCGCTGGCCCAGCTCGTCACCCTGCAGCAGACCACGCAGGCGACCCAAGCGCTGGGCTTCGTCGGCAAGACCGCGCTGGTCGACGGCTCGACCGCGACGATGAAGAGCTCGTCGGCGACCTGGCATCTCAACGTGCCGACCGACTCCACGGTCGAGATCTCGATCGCCAATTCGAGCGGCCAGACCGTGTTCACCGGCAAATACACCGCCGCCGCCGGCACCGACATCCCCTTCACCTGGAACGGCATGGGCAATGACGGCACGCAATGGCCCGACGGCAAGTACACGATCTCGGCCACGGGCAAGGACGTCGCGAACAACAATGTCGGCATCGCCGCGCAGGTGCAGGGCGTAGTGTCGTCGGTCGATCTGACCCAGTCGCCGCCGCTGCTCACCATCGACGGCGCCAGCTACACGCTGAGCCAGGTCAAGAGCATCATTGCGACGGGCAGCAATTGATAGCGGACACCGCCAGCAACAGATTCAGTGTCATCCCCGCGAAGGCGGGGATCCATAACCAAAGGAGCGGTTTGGAATGAGGTTTTAACCCCGAGTCTTCGACAAACCACGCCCTGGGGTTATGGATCCCGGGCTCGCGCTGCGCACGCCCCGGATGACTATCAGGGTCTTTGCGACACCACCGCAGGCCCCGCTCGTTAGTGAAATATTTACTTTCTGCCCCGCTCAGCCGGCCGAGATTGCGTCTGCCGCCCGCCGAACCGGCCGCGTTCCCGCAAGATTCAACCAGAATTGTATTGAACCCTTAGGCTTAGCGGATTTTTAAGCCGCGGGGGCTACGGTTACGGCGTGAGTTCAGTGGTTGAGAGTTTGTGAGTACGCCATGACAGAACCCCATCGCCCGAGGGTAAAATACGTCATCGGGCCGGACGGCAGTCCGTTGACGATCGCGGATCTGCCTGCACCCGGCACCAAACGCTGGGTCATCCGCCGCAAGGCCGAAGTCGTCGCCGCTGTCCGTGGCGGACTTCTCTCCCTCGAGGAGGCCTGCAGCCGTTATACCCTGACGGTCGACGAATTCCTCTCCTGGCAGTTTTCCATCGACCAGCACGGTCTGGCGGGTCTTCGCACCACCCGCATCCAGCAATATCGCCAGTAGGCGATCCGGAAATCTGCGGCTTTTGACGAAAATCGGCCTCGCCCTGCGAGGCCGATTTTTTTTCATGATGCACTTTTGTCCGACCTCTTAACCTTCGTTAACCATATCGAAACCATCACCTAGGCAATAATTGCCCAGTCGGCCTTCCGGTGGCCGAAGCTGTGGGGCGGTTGCTTGCAAGGGCTTGCGGACTTTCTGAAGAGTATCGGTGCCGCCCGGTTCGGGGCGATGATCGCGGTCACCGCCGCGCTCATCGGCTTCTTTGCCTTCGTCATCATGCGCGTCACCACGCCGCAGATGACGACGCTGTTCACGGACCTGTCCGTCGAAGATTCCTCCAGCATCATCAAGGATCTGGAACGCCAGGGCATCCAGTTCGAGATTCGCAACGAGGGCTCCATCATCATGGTGCCCAAGGACAAGGTCACGCGGCTGCGGATGAAGCTCGCCGAGGGCGGCCTGCCCAAGGGGGGCGGCGTCGGCTACGAGGTGTTCGACAAGTCGGACGCGCTCGGCACCACCTCCTTCGTCCAGAACATCAATCACCTGCGCGCGCTCGAGGGCGAGCTCGCCCGCACCATCCGGGCCATCGACCGCATCCAGGCCGCCCGCGTCCATCTGGTGCTGCCGGAGCGGCCGCTGTTCGCCCGCGAGGCGCCGGAGCCGTCGGCCTCGATCGTGGTGCGCGTCCGCGGCTCGCTGGAAGCGCAGCAGATCCGCGCCATCCGCCACCTCGTCGCCTCCGCCGTCAACGGCCTGAAGCCGCAGCGGGTCTCGATCGTCGACGAGGCCGGTCAGCTGCTCGCCGACGGAGCCCAGACCGATCCGGAGCAGGCGGTCGGCGAGGAACGCCGCATCGCCTTCGAAAAGCGCATGCGCAAGCAGGTCGAGGACATCGTCTCCTCCGTGGTCGGCTCGGGCCGCGCCCGCGTGCAGCTCTCCGCCGATTTCGACTTCAACAAGGTCACTCAGACCTCGGACAAGTTCGACCCCGAGGGCCGCGTGCTGCGCTCGAGCCAGACCCGCGAAGAGCAGAGCATGACCGCCGACAACAACGGCCAGGTCACCGTCAACAACGAGCTGCCCGGCAACCAGCAGAACAACGGCACTGCCGCCAAGGACCAGAGCAAGAAGACCGAGGAGACCAACAATTACGAGATCTCCCGCACCACCAAGACCGAGGTGACCGAGGCCGGCCGGGTCAACCGCATCTCGGTCGCGGTGCTGGTCGACGGCATCTACAGCAAGAACGACAAGGGCGAGCTCGCCTACCAGGACCGCACCAAGGAGCAGCTCGACCGCATCGCCACGCTGGTGCGCTCGGCGATCGGCTTCGACCAGAAGCGCGGCGACCAGGTCGAGGTCGTCAACCTGCGCTTCGCCGACGCCCCCTCCACCGCCCCGATCGGCGAGCCCGGCGGCTTCCTCGGCATGCTGCAGTTCACCAAGGACGACGTCATGTACTTCGTCGAGCTCGGCGTGATGATGCTGCTCGGCCTCGTCGTGCTGTTCCTGGTGATCCGCCCGCTGGTCAAGCGCATCCTCGCCTCCGACGAGGTCGCCGCCGCCATCTCCGGCGTGCTGTCGGGCCCCGCCGCCTCGGAAGAGCCGGCGCCCGCCAGTCAGCCGCTGCTGCCGAGCGGCGCCGCCAGCGCCATCGACGTCGCCACCATTCAGGGCCAGGTCCACGCCCAGTCCGTTCACCGCGTCGGCGAGCTCGCCGAACGCAACCCCAACGAAACCGTCGCAATCATCCGCCAGTGGCTGACCGAGCCGGCGAAATAACCGAAGCCAAGTGCATCAAGAAGTGATCTGACATGGCCGCCTCCTTGCAAAACGCCAACTCCAACGACATCACCAGCGTGATCTCCACGCTCGGTCAGCGCGCCGGCAGCCGCGCCGCCGACGGCAAAGGCCTCGAGCAGCTGCCCGGGCCGAAGCGTGCCGCGATCCTGATGCTGGCCCTCGGCGAGCAATATGGCGGCAAGATCTGGGGCCTGCTCGACGACGACGAGGTGCGCCAGCTCTCGCTGGAGATGTCGACGCTCGGCACAGTCGAGGTCGACACCGTCGAGGACATGCTGCTCGAATTCGTCTCGCGCATGTCGGCCTCGGGCGCGCTGATGGGCAATTTCGACGCCACCGAGCGGCTGCTCCAGCAATATCTGCCGCCGGAACGCGTCAACGGCATCATGGACGAGATCCGCGGTCCCGCCGGCCGCAACATGTGGGAGAAGCTCTCCAACGTGCAGGAAGAGGTCCTCGCCAACTACCTCAAGAACGAATATCCGCAGACCATCGCCGTGGTGCTGTCGAAGCTGAAGTCGGAGCATGCCGCCCGGGTGCTCGCCATCCTGCCCGAGGAGCTCGCGCTCGACGTCATCAACCGCATGCTGAAGATGGAGGCTGTGCAAAAGGAGGTGATCGAGAGCGTGGAGAAGACGCTGCGCACCGAGTTCATGTCCAACCTGTCGCAGACCCGCCGCCGCGACGCCCACGAGGTAATGGCGGAAATCTTCAACAATTTCGACCGCCAGACCGAAACCCGGTTCATCACCTCGCTGGAAGAGGACAACCGCGAATCCGCCGAGCGCATCAAGGCGCTGATGTTCACCTTCGACGACCTGGTGAAGCTCGATTCCGGCTCCGCCCAGACCTTGATGCGCAACGTCGACAAGGACAAGCTCGGCGTCGCGCTCAAGAGCGCCAACGAGGACGTGCGCAACTTCTTCTTCGGCAACATGTCCTCGCGCGCGGCCAAGATGCTCCAGGACGACATGGCAGCGATGGGCCCCGTGCGCCTGCGCGACGTCGACGAGGCCCAGGCGCTGCTGGTCAATCTCGCCAAGGACCTCGCCGCCAAGGGCGAGATCATGCTGACCAAGAACCGCGCCGACGACGAGCTGGTGTACTGATGGCCGCTCCGGCGAAATTTCTGTTCGATACCGACTTCGCGGCGCCCGAGCGCTCGACGCGCGAGAAAGCCGCGACCGCGGCCGAGATCGCGCAGAAGGTCGCGGAAGCCGAGGCGCGCGCCTATCAGGACGGCTTTGCCGCCGGCCAGCGCGAGGCCAAGGCCGAGAGCGACCGCCGCGTCGCGCTCGCGATGGAAGAGATCAACATCGCCATCCGCGGCGTCGCGGCCGGCATCGGCAGCATCGAGACCAAGATGGAGACCGAGGCGGTCGAGGTCGCGGTCGCGGTGGCGCGCAAGCTGTGCGCCGACCTCGTCGCCGCCGAGCCGCTTGGCGAGGTCATCGCGCTGGTCAAGGACTGCTTCTCGCATCTGGTCGCGACGCCGCATCTCGTCGTCCGCATCAACGATGCGCTCTACGACAGCGCGCGGGAGAAGATCGAGCGGCTCGCCAAGCAGAGCGGCTTCGAGGGTCGGCTGGTGATCCTGGCCGAGCCGGAAATTGCCACCGGCGACTGCCGGATCGAGTGGGCCGATGGCGGCGTCGTGCTGGAGCGCGGCGCCATTGCGGCCAAGATCGACGAAATGGTCGGACGCTATATCGCGTCCCGCAGGGGGAGCTAAACCATGAGCGACACCGACGGACAGGTCCCGCTGCCCGATCTCAACGGCCCGATGCCGCCCACCGGCACCGACGTCGGCTACAACGAGGACGAATATGCGGCCCGTGCCGCCGCCGACCTCGAGGCGGTGTTCGACGTACCGGTGCAGGTCTCGGCCGTGCTCGGCCGCTCCAAGATGGACGTCGGCGAGCTCCTGAAGCTCGGGCCAGGCACCGTGCTCGAGCTCGACCGGCGCGTCGGCGAGGCCATCGACATCTACGTCAACAACAAGCTGGTCGCCCGGGGCGAGGTCGTCCTGGTGGAGGACAAGCTCGGCGTGACCATGACGGAAATCATCAAGGCCGAACGCGGCTGACACGCAAGGACATGACGCGCGACGGCGCGAGCAGACGGACAGGAGACTGACATGCGGCTTCTCATCGTTGGCACATTGAAGGGCCAGCTCACCACCGCCACCAAGATCGCGATGGAGAACGGCGCCACCGTGACCCATGCCGAGGATCACGAGCAGGCGATGCGCGTGCTGCGCGGGGGCAAGGGCGCCGACCTCCTGCTGGTCGACGTCGCGCTCGACATCCGCGACCTCGTGCTGCGGCTGGAAGCCGAGCACATCCACGCCCCGATCGTCGCCTGCGGCATCACCAACGACGCCCGCGCCGCGGTCGCCGCGATCCATGCGGGGGCCAAGGAATACATCCCGCTGCCACCAGATCCGGAGCTGATCGCCGCGGTGCTGGCGGCCGTCGCCAACGATTCCCGCGAGCTGGTCTACCGTGACGACGCCATGGCAAAGGTGATCAAGCTCGCCCAGCAGATCGCCGGCTCGGACGCCTCGGTGATGATCACCGGCGAATCCGGCACGGGCAAGGAAGTGCTGGCCCGCTACGTTCACACCCGCTCGACGCGCGCCAAGCGTCCGTTCATCTCGATCAACTGCGCCGCCATCCCCGAGCACCTGCTGGAATCCGAACTGTTCGGGCACGAGAAGGGCGCCTTCACCGGCGCGGTCGCCCGTCGCATCGGCAAGTTCGAGGAGGCGACCGGCGGCACGCTGCTGCTCGACGAAATCTCCGAGATGGACGTCCGCCTGCAATCCAAACTGCTGCGCGCCATCCAGGAGCGCGTGATCGACCGCGTCGGCGGCACCAAGCCGGTTCCGGTCGACATCCGCATCATCGCGACCTCGAACCGCAATCTCGCCGAGGCCGTGCGAGAGGGCACGTTCCGAGAGGACTTGCTGTTCCGCCTCAACGTCGTGAATTTGAAGATCCCGCCGCTGCGCGAGCGTCCCGCCGACATCCTCGAGCTCGCCCAGCACTTCGTGAAGAAATATGCCGACGCCAACGGCGTGCCGCTGCGACCGCTCTCGGCCGAGGCGCGCCGCGTGCTCTCCGCCAACCGCTGGCAGGGCAACGTCCGCGAGCTCGAAAACACCATGCACCGCGCGGTGCTGATGGCCCAGGGCGACGAGATCGGGCCCGACGCCATCATCACGCCGGATGGCGACCGTCTCGACCTCGCCAAGACCGCACCGGCCGTGGCGCATGCCACCATGGCCGCCGAGCAGGTGACGCGCGCACTGGTGGGGCGCACCGTGGCCGACGTCGAACGCGACCTCATCCTGGAGACGCTGAAGCACTGCCTCGGCAACCGCACCCACGCCGCCAACATCCTCGGCATCTCGATCCGCACGCTGCGCAACAAGCTCAACGAATATGCTGACGGCGGCATCCCGATCCCGCCGGCGGGCACGCCCGGGGAATATCCGCGGATGCCGATGATGGGGGCGTAGGCGGCTCCTTCGAAGATCGAAAGATGCGAACGCCCGGGCTGGTGCCCGGGCATTTTCGCTTGAGGCAGGCCCCTCGTCATTGCGAGCGCAGCGAAGCAATCCACAATCCCTCCGCGGTGACAGACTGGATTGCTTCGCTGCGCTCGCAATGACGGCGGAGAGAGCGCTCCTCGCATAACGGAAGCGCGCCACGTGACTAGGTCGCGCCTCCGTCAGGCCCTATAACCCCGCCCGAGAACCACGCGAGGGACCACATGTCTGAAGCTCAAATCACGGATTGGCTGGCGTCGCAGAAGCAGGCGATGATCGACCTGCTCCGCGACGTCGTGAACATCGATTCCGGCTCCTACGACAAGGAAGGCGTCGATGCGGTCGGTGCGCGGTTCGAGCGGCATTTTGCCGAGCACGGCATTCCGTTCCGGCGCGAAAGCCACGGCACGTTCGGCGACGCGATCCATGCCGAGGTGGCAAAGCCCGGCAGCAACGAGAAGCCGGTGCTGTTGATGGGGCATCGCGACACCGTGTTCGGCAAGGGAGAGGCCGCGCGGCGGCCGTTCACGATCCGCGATGGCCGCGCCTATGGACCCGGTGTCTCCGACATGAAATCGGGCCTCGTCATGAACGTGTTCGTGGCCACCGCCTTCCACAAGTTCGGCGGCTCACCGCATCCGATCAAGGTGCTGATCACCTCCGACGAGGAGATCGGCTCGCCCTCCTCGCGCCCGGTGATCGAGCGCGAGGGACGCGCGGCACGCGCGGTGTTCAATTCCGAGCCGGGCCGGCCCACGGGCAACGTCGTCACGGGGCGCAAGGGCGGCATCTTCATGCACATGGCCATCACCGGCAAGGCCGCGCATTCCGGCGCCAACTTCGCCGCCGGCGTCAGCGCCATCGGCGAGCTCGCGCACAAGATCGTGCAGATCCACGCGCTCACCGACCTCGACAAGGGCATCACGCTCAATGTCGGCCTCGTCTCGGGCGGGCAGTCCGTCAACACGACGGCGCCTTACGCGGAAGGGCAGATCGACCTGCGCTATGTCGATCCGGCCGATCGCGCGCGGATCATGGGCGCGATCGAAAACATCGTCGCGACGCCTTACGTGCCCGGCACCAGTGCGACGCTGACGATCAAGGGCGAGTTCGTGCCGGTGGTGCAGAGCGCGGAGTCCAAGGCGCTGTTCGAAGGCTATCAGGCGGCCGCAAGGCAGGTGGGCCTCACCACGCTGCAGGGCGAATTCTCCGGCGGCTGCGCCGATTCCGGCTTCACCGCCGCAATGGGCACGCCGACCATCTGCGGCCTCGGCCCGGTCGGCGGGCTCGCGCACACGCCGGAGGAATATCTCGAGATCGACAGCATCGTTCCGCGCGCGCAGGCGCTGGCACTGGCGATCTTAAGGGGGTGAACGGAGGTGCCGTAGGGTGGGCAAAGCGAAGCGTGCCACCGTTCCGTTGCTGCCTTGGAGAGATGGTGGGCGCAGCGCAAGGGCGCCTTTTGCCCACCCTACGAGACCGACCAAGTTCTACGAATAACTCGGCGCATCCGGCTTGCGGAAGATGTGGATGGGATCGCCCGGCACGATCGGAGAGCCAGAGAACATCGCGTAGGCGTAGAGCGCGAGATAGGCGATCGCGAGCGCCCCGACGGCATAGAAGATAAAGGTTGCCAAGCGCTTCATCGTTCCGCTCCATCCGTCCGGCGGGACAGCCGAGGAGCGCTTCTAGAGCGATGAGGCGGAAAAGACCAGCCTTGCGCGAGGCTCGCCGGCGGCGGTCAAATGCCGCGCCGGCCGCGCGCGGGAAGGCTGACATCGGCGAGCCGGGCCGCGTCTTCGTCCTGATCGACCGCCACGTACTGGCCGTGCCAATAGGCCAGCGCGGCATTGCGGGTGGAGCTCCTGATATCCCTGACACGGCCGATGACGATGCCATGCGAGTGGCGCTCGACGATCTCCTCGACTTCGCAATCGAAGGCCGAGAGCGCGCCGACCAGCAACGGGACCCCCGAGACTGCCGTCACCCACTGGCTGCCTGCAAAGCGATCCGCACCCTTCAAGCCGCCCTTTCCGGCAAAGCGTTCGGCGACCTCGAGCTGGTCGGCATTGAGGATGTTCACCCCGAAAGCGCCAATGCGGCGGATCAGCGGAAACGAGGAGGCGTCGCGGTTGATGCTGACCAGCAGCGTCGGCGGCTCGACCGACAGCGAGGCCACCGAGGTCACCGTCATGCCGGTGATGTCCTTGCCCCGCCCGGCGGTGATGACGCTGACGCCGCCGGTGAGATGGCGCATGGCGCCGCGGAAGTCGGCGGACGAGACGGGAATTTCGGTCATGAGATCGCGGGGCACTACATTCATGGCGTTGCTCCCCGCAAGCGGGGTTCCCTGTATTTAGGTACGATCGTCCGCCGACAACAGGTGGCTCAGGATCGAGCCTTCGAGCCCGGCCAGCTCGGCCGAGCCGCGCTGGCGCGGCCGGGCCGCGTTAACCGTAACGTCATGGGCGATGCGGCCCTCCTCAATGACGAGCACGCGGTCGGCCAGCGCGACCGCCTCGGCAACGTCGTGGGTCACGAGGATCGCGGTAAAGCCCTGGTCGCGCCAGACCCGCTCCAAGAGACGCTGCATCGAGATGCGGGTCAGCGCGTCCAGCGCGCCGAGCGGCTCGTCGAAGGCGAGCACGCGCGGCCGCGAGACCAGCGCACGGCCGAGCGCGACGCGCTGCTTCTGGCCCCCTGAGAGCACCGAGGGCCATTGGTCGCGCTTGTCGGCGAGGCCGACCTCGATCAGCGCCTTTTCGGCGCGGGCATGCGCATCGCTGGAAGCACGGTCGCGGCCGAGGCCGACCTCGACATTGGCGAGCACGCGGGCCCAGGGCAGCAGCCGCGGCTCCTGGAACATCACGCGGATGTCCTCGGGCTGAATGTCCTGGCCGAAGCTGATGCTGCCGGCATCGATGTTGTCGAGGCCGGCGATCAGGCGCAGCAGCGTGCTCTTGCCGCAGCCGCTCTTGCCGACGATCGCGACGAACTGGCCGGCAGGGATGTGGAGATCGATGCCGCGCAGCACCTCATTGTCGCCGAAGGATTTGCGCAGGCCCCGGATAGTCAGCGGCAGGCCACTTGTCTGCACCAGGCGTTCCTCGCGCGCAACCCGAGCGTGAGGCGCGAAATTGGCGTTGCTGGCGAGCTCGGTTTCGGGAAGAGCCGTACGGAGAGCTGTCTGCATGTTCTTCTCAACGTTTCTGGAAGGCGGGGTGCCAGGACAGCGTCAGACGCTCCAGCACGCGGGAGGCGCTGTCGGCAAGCTTGCCGAGCAGGGCGTAGATCAGGATCGAGAGCACGACGACGTCGATCAGCATGAACTCGCGCGCCTGCATCGCCATGTAGCCGAGACCGGAAGAGGCCGCGATGGTCTCGGCGACGATCAGCGTCAGCCACATGATGCCGAGCGCAAAGCGGATGCCGACGAAGATCGAGGGCAGCGCGCCCGGGAAGATGACGCGGCGGAACAGTTCGCCGTCGGTCATGCCGTAGATGCGGCCCATCTCGATCAGCTGCGGATCGACGGTGCGGATGCCGTGCAGCGTGTTGAGGTAGATCGGGAAGAACACCCCGAGCGCCACCAGGAACAGCTTTGCGCTCTCGTCGATGCCGAACCAGAGGATGACCAGCGGGATCAGCGCCAGATGCGGCACATTGCGCACCATCTGCAGCGTGGTGTCGGTGAGCCTGGCCGAAAGCTGCGACAGGCCGTTGGCGAGGCCGAAGGCGAACCCGATGCTGCCGCCGATCAGAAAGCCGATCGATGCGCGCCAGAACGACACCCAGATGTTGCGGACGAGCTCGCCGGAGACCAGCAGCTTCCAGCCGGCGAGCACGACGTCGCTGGGGGCCGGCAGCACCCGCGTCGGCACGAAGCCGGTGACGCTCGCGACCTGCCAGACCGCAATGATGGCGAGCGGCACGATCCACTGGATCAGGCCGTCGGCCCGCGGCAGGCGGATGCTGCGCGGAGGCGAAATGCTGTCGATCAGGCTCATGACTGCGACACCCGGTGCTGCGGACGGAAATCGCTGCCGACCGTCTCGCCGAACGGTCCACCGTTGAAATGCAGCTTCGTCACATTGATCGGCTGCTCCAGCGCGAGCAGCGGGAAGACCAGCTCGGCGAAGCGAAAGGCTTCCTCAAGGTGCGGGTAGCCCGACATGATGAAGGTATCGATGCCGAGATCCTGATACTCCTTGATGCGGGCCGCCACCGTCTGGGCATCGCCGACCAGCGCCGTGCCGGCGCCGCCGCGCACCAGGCCGACACCGGCCCACAGGTTCGGCGCGATCTCGAGCTTGTCGCGGTTGCCGCCGTGGAGCCGTGCCATGCGCTGCTGGCCGACGGAATCCATGCGAGCGAAGTTCTTCTGCGCCAGCGCGATGGTGTCATCGCTGACATGCCTGATCAGCTCGTTCGCGGCCTGCCAGGCTTCTTCGTTGGTCTCGCGGACGATGACGTGAAGGCGGATGCCGAAGGAGAGTTTTCGGCCACGGGCCGCGGCGACCTCCCTCACCTTGGCGATCTTTTCGGCAACGAGCGCCGGCGGCTCGCCCCAGGTGAGATATTTGTCGACGGTGTCGACGGCGACGTCGATGCCGGCATCGGAGGAACCGCCGAAATAGAGCGGGGGCCGCGGCGACTGCACCGGCGGAAACAACAGCTTGCCGCCCTCGCTACGGATGTGCTTGCCCTCGACATTCACCGTCTTGCCGGCAAGCAGGTCGCTATAGACGTTCAGGAACTCACGTGTGACCTCGTAGCGCTCGTCGTGGCCGAGGAAGATGCCGTCGCCCTTGTTCTCGACGGGATCCCCGCCGGTGACGACGTTGACCAGGAGCCGGCCATTGCTGATGCGATCCAGCGTCGCGGTCATGCGGGCGGCCACGCTCGGCGATTGCAGGCCTGGACGAACGGCGACGAGATAGCGCAGCCGCTCCGTGAACGGCGCGACGCTGGAGGCGACGATCCAGGAATCCTCGCAGGATCGTCCGGTCGGCAACAGCACGCCGAAATAGCCGAGCTGATCGGCGGCCTGCGCGATCTGGCGCAGATAGTTGAAGTTGACCTCGCGGCCGCCGATGCCGGTGCCGAGATAGCGGCCGTCGCCGTGCGTCGGCAGGAACCAGAGGATGTTGGCGTTTGATTGGCTCATCGATGTGCCCCTAGCCGTAAGTCGTGCCGACCGCGGCGGCGACGATGCCGATCGACAGCACGATGGCCGCGATCACGCGTTGAACGATGCGCTTCATGTTCAGACCTTTGTGGATAGGGAGATCGGTCGGCACGGTCAGGCTGCCGGGTTACGCCAGACGATGTCGCGAATGACGATCGGCTTCGGGATCAGGCCGAGCTTGTAGAAGCGGTCGGCGACGCCCTGCTGGGTCGCGACGATCTCGTCGGTGACGGGACCGATCAGGAAGTTCGCACGGTCGGCGGCGACGGTCTGGATATCCAAGGGAACGCCGGTGATCGCGGCGAGCGATCTGGCGACCTCGTCGCGATGCTGCTCGGCCCATTTGCCGGCGGCAGCTGTGACCTCGACGATCTGCTGCAGGATGGCGCCGTGGTTCTTCGCGAACTCGCGGTTGGCGATGAAGAAGGAATTGGTCTTGGTGACCTCGCGCGCATTGATCAGGATGCGGCCGTTCTGCTTGGTCTCGCCGATTGCGAAATAGGGATCCCAGATCGCCCAGGCCTCGATGCTGCCGTTGGCGAAGGCGGGGCCGGCGTCCGGCGGCGTCAGGTAGACCGGCGTGATGTCGGCATAGGTGAGGCCGGCCTTCTCCAGCGTCTGCACCACGACGTTATGGGCGCTGGAGCCCCTGGTGAAGCCGATGCGCTTGCCCTTGAGGTCTTTGATGTCGCGGATCGGCGAATCCTTCGGGACGAGGATGCCCTGTCCGTTGGTGATGGGCTGGCCGGCGGCGTAAACGATCGCCGCGCCCGCGGCCTGGGCAAACACCGGCGGGGAATCGCCGACCGCGCCGAAATCGACGCTGCCGACATTCATCGCCTCCATCATCGGCGGCCCCGAGGAGAACTCGATCCATTTCACCTCGATGCCTTGCGACGTGAAATGTTTTTCCAGCGCAGCCTGCTGGCGCGCGATGACCAGCACGCCGGTCTTCTGGTAGCCGATACGAATTTCCTTCACCGCGCCTTGCGCGATCACGGGCGATGCGAACGCAGCGGCGGCCGCCGTTCCAACCGACAGTTTCAGAAAGTCTCGACGCTGCATTCCACACTCCCGGCCGCGTGCGGCCGTCATCATTCACGCTTGCGGAATGATGGTGCGCGTCATCGACGCTGTCGAGACGTCCGGGAAAATAGCGATGCGAGCACTGCGGTGCTGGCTGCGCGCGCGATTAATCTTTCAAGCGGCGCAGCAAATGAGGTTGGAATTTTTCTGCACGAGAATGTGACAGCTGCACGGATTTGGTCGAGCCCTCGCCGGGCGGAACATAAAACGTGAAAACAACCCCATGCACAGTAGCCGAGACGTGCAAGATCAATGACTTACGATTTATCCGAAATTTGCTTGACCCGTCGGGCAAAACGGGGGCAGAATGGCATCATGGCAGCGTTCGGATCGGGGCTCACCGCGCCTAGTGCAGCCACCTCACCGGCAAGTTCTGCAGGCCCCTGAACGCCCAGCCGCCGATCCGCACCTCTTCATCCTCGGCGAGCTCGATGCGCGAGGCGCGCGCGAACAATGTCGGCAGAGCGACGTCGGCGATCATGGCGCGCGAGGCGAAGGCGCCGGCGCAGAAATGCGGGCCGGCGCCGAAGGCGACGCTCTTGGAGGTGTCGCGCCGCACGTCGAACTCATCGGCGCGCTCGAAATGCTTCTCGTCGCGGTTGGCGGAGCCGAACATCAGGAATACGCGTTCGTCGAGCTCGAACGCGACATCGCGGATGGTCCAGGGTTTTGCGATGCGGCGCGGCGACATGCCGATCGGCGAGATCCAGCGGGCATATTCCTCGAAGGCCTGCAGCCAGGACACCTCGCCGCGCCTGATAAAATCGAGCTGGTCGGGATGGGTCAGCAGGGCCCAGACCGTGCCGGCAATCGCCTTGCGTGGCTCGTTCTGGCCGCCGGAGATGGCGAGCTTGACGTTGGCGCGTACGCTCTCCATCGCCATGCCCGAGGCGAGGAGCACGCCCAGAATGCTCTGGTCGGGATGCTTGCGCACGACCGGCAGCATGTCGTCGATCGCGGCGTCGATACCCGCGGTCGCCGCATGACAGCGCGCCTCGACGGCGGGGTCGCCGGCATAATTGGCGATGCCCTCGATCATGCCTTGCGACCACGCATCCATGTCCTGAAAGCCGATCTTGGTGAGGCCGGTGATCGACTTCAGGCATTCGCCGGAGAACGGCAGCGCGAAGTCGCGCATGAGATCGATCCGGCCGGGTTCGAGCGAAGCGATGATGCGATCCGCATGGGCCTGGAACTGTGCGGTCCAGTAGCCCTTCACCGTCTTCGGCGAGATCGTCGGAAACATCGCGCGGCGCTCGACGAGATGCGCCTCGCCATCCTTGCGCATCATGTTGTGGCCCATCAGCCGGTTCATCAGGCCGGCGGGCTGGTGCGAGGAGAACACGTCGATCTGCTTCTCGGAGATCGAGATGTCGTCGCGGCTCGTCAGCAGCGTCGAGCCGAGCTGCGGCACGAAGGCGATCGGTGCCTCTTTCCGCATCCTGGCGAGCATCGGATAGGGGTCGGCCCAGAAGGCCGCCGGGTCGATGTCGATGCGCGGCGCGGTGCTCAAGCTTGGCTCCCTTGTCGTTTCCTTAGGTGCCGAGGCTAGCGCCTTCGCGAGCCGCCGTCTGTCCCCAACGATTGGGACGGGCGGCCCTCGGGCCGGGCCTGCCAGAGCACGGGCCGCCGGCAGGATAAACGTGAGAATTTTCAAATAGTTACAATATTGAACCACGACGTCCGGGATGCGTCCGCCCAGCGCAGTCGAGAAAATGGTAGCAATTGAGTTTCTCTGAAGGGGATTGTTATCAATGGCTTGGACGAAGCGAAGCACTACAGAGGGCGTGCACGCCGCGCCTCTGCGAGCCTGATGGGTCTGTCGGGGACAATGACGGGCATCGATTTCGAGCAGATTGTGGACCGCATCCACGAGGCAGCGACCGTTCCAGAGCTCTGGCCTGATGTCCTGGAGAAGATCGCTCATGCCGCGGGCGCGCATGGAATGGTCATGATCACCTCGGACTCCGATCAATGGTCCGGTGTCTGGAACGGCGCCGTGGCGTCGCCGTCGATTCGCGAGGCCTTCTCGGCGTTCCTGAGTGGCGACCTTCCCAGCCGGACGGAGACGACCCCGCGGCTCCTGGCGCTCGATCATCCCGGCTTCGTCGGCGAGCACGAGGCGTTTTCGCCGGAGGAATGGGAGCGCGATCCATATCGGGTGGAATGGAACAAGAAGTGGGGCTTCGAGCATGCCTGCGCGACGGCGGTCCGCAGCCCGTCCGGCGAGATCATCGTCTTCCACATGGAAAGATTGGCCGGCCGCCCCGCCTTTTCGCGGCAGGACCTCGATTTTCTCGACCGCTTTCGCCCCCATCTCGCGCGGGCGGCTCTGCTGGCGACGCGCTGGCGCCTCACCCGGATGCGGGCGGCAACCGAGGCGTTGTCACTGGTCGGCTTGCCCGCCCTCGCGATCACGCGCTCGGGGCGGGTTCTGGCCGCGAACGCCTTGATCGAAGCCATGACGGATGTTCTGCAATGGCTGCCCAAAGACCGGATCGCCATCAAGGACCGCGCAGCCGACACCCTGCTGCGCGCCGGCCTCGCTCAACTCGATGCGCCGCAGGAGGCCGTGTGCTCCTTCGCCGCGCGCCGCAGCAGCGATCTCGATCGGGTGGTGCTTCATCTCGTTGCGATGCCGGGCGAAGCCCGCGATCTCTTCGATGGGGCGGTTGGCCTCCTCATCGCGACGCCGGTCGCCGCCTCCCAGGCCCCGAGCCTCGCCCTCATTCGTGGCCTGTTCGATCTCACCCCGAGCGAGGCGCGCGTTGCGCGCGGAATTGCGCAAGGACAGACGATCGGCGACATCGCGGCGCACCACGGACTGAGCCGCGAAACCATCCGCACGCAGGTCAAGGCCGTCCTCGCCAAGACGGGAACGCGGAACCAGAAGAGCGCAGCTGCCCTCTTCGGCGCGATCCCCAAATTGCCGCTGAGGGATTGAGGCCAGACCGGTCCAGCCGGAGCCCCGAGCAGGGCTTTCGCATACGAGATGTGGGCTACGGCACCGACTGTCTCCACGGCGTCATGGCCGGGCTTGTCCCGGCCATCCACGGCCTTCCATGCAGCACAAAGAACGTGGATGCCCGGGACAAGCCCGGGCATGACGACCTCTGCAATTTCAAATGCGGTTGCCCTGCCCGGGCACTGCTCCGCTTCACCCAAATGGGTGAAGACACAGGCCGACCCTCCGGGTTCAACTCCGCCCGAATTGGATGTCTGGCGAGAAACGGCGGCGATGGCGGGACCGGAATTTCCGATTTTCGAAGTGACCCTGGCGCAGCGAAGGCGCAGGACATGGAGCTGGAGCGTCTGCACCCTTCAGGGCGCGGTGGTGATGCGGGGCCGGGAATCCAGCCGGCCGGCCGCAAAGTACCAGGCCGAACGAGCGCTGTTCATGCTGCTGCTCACGGCGCCCTATCGTTCCCGGCTGTCCGTATAGCAGGCGCTCAGGGTTGGCGGCGCCTTAGTTCAGACTGTGCGTCAGCAGACGCAGCACGATCGCAAATAATTCGCTCTGCGAGGAGATGCCGAGCCGCTCATAGGCGCGCTTGCGGTAGGTCAGGGTCGAATGCAGGCTGATGCCGAGCGCTTGCGAGATCGCCTCGGAGCTGAAGCCTGCGAGAATGCGGCGGCAGACCTCCTGCTCGCGCGCCGTGAGCGCGGAGAGCGGCTTGCGCGTCGCGAACAGGGTCGCAAGGTCGGACGTCGGCTGCTCCTGGAAATGGCGCGCGACACTCGCCGCGATGGCCGGTGCGATCGCCTCGAGCCGCTCGCGCTGAGCGGGGCTGAAGCGGCCCTGCGCGGCGATCCGATAGAAGTTGACGTAGAAGCAGGTATCGCCGGTCCAGATCGCGGTCGCGCATTTGTCGACGATGCCGGAATCCTGGAAGAAGATTTTTCGGTAGCGCGCGCCGTACATGCGCGGCGCGAAGTGAGGCAGCAGGATCGGCGCACCACCCTCGCCTTCGAACAGCGCATCGCGATTGGGATCGGTTTGGTGAAACTGGCCGGCATAGGCGGCGCCGAGATCGCCGCCGATCGGGATGTTGCCGGCATCGAGCAGGCAGCTTGCCGCGCCGGCCCGGCTCAGCGCGAACACCATGCAATGGCCGACATCAGCTTGCCGGCGCAACGTGTCGATGAGAACGTCTGGAAAATCGGAGCGGCCGATGGCGAGCACCGCGGCCGTGACATCGCCTATTGGGGGATTTTCACCGACCGCATGAGCCCGCATCGTCTCCTCCGCCTTCCCCGAGGTGGACCTCGATATTTGGTGCCGCTCACCGTGCCGTCACCCCGGCGCATTTATCGCCGCAGGCAGCAACGACTTCGGGAGGAGGAGTTCGCTTCGTCACCATTTCCAGAGCAGACAGCAGATTGCTCTGCTTCACGCCGAGCGCCGCGATGGATATGTAAGGAGCGACGGGCTTGCCCAGGACAGCGTACAACGCCGCATTCGCCTCTGCCACACCCAGATCATAGGGCATCTGCGCACCGGTGGCCCGTATTTGGCCGCGGGCGAGGTAGAGCGCACTGTCCGGCCCCAGATCGTTCGTCGTCACGACGATGTCCTGGCGCCCCAGGGCCTGCGCCGCCGCAATTGCTTGCATTGCAGGATCGGCCCAGACTGCGAAGATGCCCTTGATGCCCGGATGGGCCGCCAGCAATGCGATCGTCTTTTGATAGACTTCGCCAGGCTGCGTGAACTTCTCGACAGCTGCCAAGCGGACATCGGGGTATCCGGCCAACGTTCGTTCGAAGCCGCGGCGGCGCGCCGCGATCGAGTAATAGGAGTCGAAGCTGTAGGTGATGAGAGCGACGTCTCCGCGTCCACCCATCGCCTTGACGAGTTCCTCGGTCGCAAAGACGGCGTTCTGCTCATTGTCAGAAGCCACAACCGTGACGTAGTCCTTACCTGGTTGCAGCCCGTGGGGTACGTTATCCATGAAGATGAGCTTGATCCCGGCTTCGCCGATGCGCTTGTAAGCCTGCGTCTGCGTGGCCGGATCAATCGGGACCGAAAACAGGATGTGAATCCTTTGATCGGCCAATGCCCGCAACTGGGCCGCCTGCCGCGCCGGATCCTGAGCAGCATCCGTCACTGCAACAAGCTCGACGCCGTACTTGGCTAACGTATCGGATATGCCCTGGACCTGGAGGGAATTCCAGGGCGTGTCCAGTGCTTGCATCGCGATGGCCGCCCGGTAGCGCCCGTTGCGGAGTTTGGTCAGTTCATCAGGCGTGAAGACCGGCGGCAAGGGAGGTGTGGCGGGGACGCCTTCGGGAAAACCAACGACCGGCTGGCCCCTCGCCGTCAGCGGCAGAGGTGCCCCTGTACCGTCCATGGCGATGCTTGGCGCACCCGCCCCCAGCAAGGCGACCATCGTACCGGCAAGCCAAGACACTCCTACCTTACCCACCGACCCGCTCCATGCGACTACTTCGCGAAGATAGGGAACCAACCCGAGGTTAGCAGGGTTCCATGTTCCTCAAAAGGTGCCGGGGCAAGCGTGGACCAATCAAAGCAGAGCCTCTTCTGGCCTCTTCGGCTGATTGCCGTCCTGAGCCTTGTGTTGCCTCTGGCGGTTTTGGCGCTTTCCAGCTGGCAGAACTGGCGCTCCGTCCATGTCCAAGCCCGAGAGCGCATCCAGAGCTCGCTCGACGTGCTTCACGAGCAAACTCAAAAGTCCCTGCAAACCGTCGAACGATCGATCTCGGAAACCAACGAAGTGCTTCGAGGCATGTCCGACGAGGCGATCCGGGCCTCCGAGTCCGACCTCTACCTCAGGCTCAAGCGCACCCAGCAAGCCCTCCCGCAGATCGAGTCGATTTGGGCCTTCGACAAGAATGGGCATCCCCTGGTCTCGAGTACCATCCTGCCCGTTCCGCGAGGTTTGAACAACTCGGATCGCAGCTATTTTCGCGCTCAGCTGAATTCATACGATACCTACGTCAGCGAAGTGTTGCGCGCGCGGGTCGGAACGCAGCGGTTCTTCGTCGTCAGCGGCCGCCGCACCGGTGAGCCGGCTGCAGGCTTCCAGGGCGTGATCGGAATAACGGTCACTCCTGACAGTTTCTCCGAGTTCTACCGGAAGCTGTCCCGGGGACGGGACGCATTCGGCCTGGTTCGCTCCGACGGTACTGTGCTTGCCCGGTTTCCGGAGGGCCGATTCGAGGACATTCGCGGGCCGAACGATTTTTCTCGAGCCATGGAAAAAGACCCGGTCGCCGGCTTCCTGGAGACGAAATCCCCGCTGGATTCGCTGGAGCGCATCCTCGGCTATCAAAAGGTCCGCGGCTACGAGGTTTATGTGGTGGCCGGCATCGAGAAGGCGGCCATCACCGCGGAGTTCTGGCAGACGACGCTGCTGCATCTTGCGGTCGGCGTTCCGATCTCGCTCAGCCTTCTGGCGCTGTCCCTCTATGCATTACGCCGTGCCGAGAGTTACCGCGACGAAGTCGTGCGCCGCGAAGCCGCGGAAGCCGCGCTGAAGCAGGGGCAACGGCTGGAGGCCCTGGGGCAACTGACAGGGGGAGTCGCGCATGACTTCAATAACCTGCTCATGGTCATTCAAGGCAGCGCGCAGAGGATCAAGCGAACCTTGTCGGCAGACAGCCGGCTGACGCGATCGCTGCACGCGATAGAAGAAGCGGTCAATCGGGGCAGCACGCTGACGAGGCAGCTGCTGTCCTTCTCGCGGCGGCAGCCTCAAGACGCCGTGGTCGTGGACCTGAAGTTCAGGCTTCCGCAAATCCAGGAAATGCTGCAGGCCAGTCTTCGCGGCGACATCGTCGTGAGAACCGACATCGCTCCCGATCTCGGCCGCGTCAAGATCGACGTCAACGAACTGGAACTTGCTCTTTTGAACCTCGCGGTCAATGCGCGCGACGCCATGTCCGGGGGCGGCCAACTGATCGTGTCTGCGCGAAATGTCGATGCGCTCCAGGCTCCGCCGCAATTGTCGGGGGAGTACGTCGCAATCTCAGTTCAGGACACAGGTTGCGGCATTCCGCAAGCAATTCTCGATCGCGTGTTCGAACCGTTCTTCACGACGAAGGAGGTTGGAAAGGGAACCGGACTTGGCCTTTCCCAAGTCTATGGATTCGCCCGGCAATCCGGCGGGACGGCAACCGTCGAGAGTGAGCAGGGCCGCGGCACGTGCGTAACGATGTATCTGCCAAGGACACGGGACGACAGCGCTTCGGCAATCCCCACCGAAGTGATGCACGAGCTACGGTTTACCGGCAAGGTTTTGCTGGTGGAGGACAATCGCGACGTTTCGGAAGTCACCCGTGGCCTGCTCGAGGACCTCGGCTTCAGCGTCGACTTGATGACGAACGCGGAGAGTGCGCTGAAGCACCTGGAGACCTCGGATCAGGCTTACAGATTCCTTCTCTCCGATATCGTCATGCCCGGACCCATCAATGGACTGGAGCTCGCGCGCAGAGTGCGCGGCTCGACCAACAGAAGCCTTCCGATCATTCTTGCGACGGGTTACAGCGAGCAGGCTCAGTCCGCATCCGACGAGGGGTTCGTCCTTCTGCGCAAGCCTTACGGCATCCTCGAACTCCGCAAAGCGATAGCAGCAATTCTGCTGGACCCCGGCGCCGTGCAAGTCGCATGAGACGCCGATCCAGTCCTGGACGGGACTATCCGCTTGCCGCCACCTTCGGGGCGACATTGATCGCGAGCTTGCCGTAGCGGTCCGTGAACGCTTCCGTGTCGATCTCCTCCAGCTCGATCTCGCCGCTCATCACGCCTTGTTTCCATTCGGCCTGTGCCGGATCGTTCTGGAACTCCGGCATCACCTCGCGGCTGAACAGCTCGAGCGATTCGCAGATATGCTCGTGGCTGTTCTTGCCGGCCTGGTTGAGCAGGATGACCTGGTCGATGTGCGAGGACTGGAAGCGCTTCAGCTTCTTCCGGATCGTCTCCGGTGAGCCGATCAGGCCGCCGCGCAGCGCCGCTTCCTGGGCTTGCGGATTGTCTCGCTTCCACTTGTTGTACTCGTCCCACATGTTGACCGTGTATGGCGCGGGGCGCTGGCGGCTCTGCGAAGCGCCGTAGAAGCGCAGCGCGAACTGGAAGAAGGTGGCGCCGTCGGCGCGGGCCCGCGCCTCCTCGTCCGTCCTGGCGCACATGAAGAACGAGACCAGCGCCATGTTCGGATTGATCTCGTAGTCGGCCAGCTTGTGCAGGCGCTTGGTGATGGCGTTGTAATAGGCGTGCACCCAGGCATGGGCGGCGTCGGCGCTGACGAACTGGAAGCCGAGCGCGCCGAAACCGTGGCGGCCGGCGCGCTCGATGGTCGGCAGCTGCGAGCAGGCCATCCACAGCGGCGGATGCGGCTTCTGCACCGGCTTCGGCACGACATTGCGCAAGGGGATGTCGAAATACTTGCCGTGATGCTCTGAGCCTGCGTCCTTGAACATGGGGAAGATCGCCGCGACCGCCTCCTCGAACACCTCCTTCTTGGTTTCCATGTCGCGGCCGAACGGCTCCAGCTCGGTGATCGAGGCGCTCTCGCCCATGCCGAACTCACAGCGGCCGTTGGAGAGCAGATCCAGCACCGCGACCCGCTCGGCGACGCGCGCTGGATGGTTGGTGGTGAGCTGGAGGATGCCGTGGCCAAGCCGGATGTTCCTGGTGCGCTGGCTTGCGGCAGCCAGGAAGGATTCCGGCGAGGGCGAGTGCGAATATTCCTCGAGGAAGTGATGCTCGACCACCCAGGCATGGTCGTAGCCGAGACTGTCGGCGAGCTCCATCTGCGAGAGCGCGTTCTGATAGAGGGCGAGCTCGTCGCCGGCCGCCCAAGGCCGCGGCAGCTGCAGCTCGTAGAAGATGCCGAACTTCATGGCGTCGCTCTCCCGCTTATTGTTGTTAACGGCATCTTAATGCGCGAGGCGGCGCTGTCTACGGACGCGCAATTCCGCCGCATGGGAGACGATCCATCCTCCGGCGCGGCAGGAAGCAGCCAACCGACTTGATCCAAATCAACGCGCCGTCGGGTTGAACGTATCTAAAGTGCAGCAAGGCGACGGCCCGGATGCCGTCTCGATTCCCCACAGCATTTCAAGAGACCGGACATGTCGGCCCCTGACGACACGACGTCGCGCGTGCGCCGTAAGCGCATGGAGATCTTTGCGTTCCTGTTCCTGACCGCGATCGTGATGCCGGCGCTCGCGGTCGGAACGGTCGGCACTTACGGGCTCGGCGTCTGGATCTACCAGATGTTCGCCGGTCCTCCCGGTCCGCCACCCTCCCCGCATTGATCCGCTCGAAGCGAAAGACAGGCATCATGGCTCAAGCCGCATTCAGCAGTGCCAAGCTCAACCGCCGCGCCCTGATCACCGGCCGCGTGCTCACCGCCGAGCGCATCGTGCCGCCGCCCGGCGCCGAGATCGCCAGCATCATCGTGCAGGCGCGGCCCGAGCGCCTTGCCGAACTGGAAGCCGAGATCGCAGCGCTTCCCGGCTGCGAGATCCATGCCCGCGACGCGCGCGGAAAGCTCGTCGTCGTCGCCGAAGCGCCGGATGCCGGCAGCCTCGGCACCATGCTCAACGCCATCCAATCGCTGCAACACGTCTATTCCGCGGCGCTGGTGTTCCACGCCATCGAAACAGCCTGAGTCAGGAAGAGCCATCATGACATCGCCGAAGCTCGACCGCCGCCAGATGCTCAAGCTCGAGGCCGCCGCGATCGCCGCGGCCGCCGCCGGCCTCCCGGTACCGGTGCTCGCCGCCAACCTCGCCGCCGAGCGGAAGGAGAGCGAACTGAAATGGGACAAGGCCGCCTGCCGCTTCTGCGGCACCGGCTGCTCGGTGATGGTCGCGACCAAGGACAACCGCGTCGTCGCTACCCACGGCGACATCAAGGCCGAGGTCAATCGCGGCCTCAACTGCGTGAAAGGCTACTTCCTCTCCAAGATCATGTACGGCCACGACCGCCTGACCCAGCCGATGCTGCGCAAGACCGGCGGCAAGTACGACAAGAACGGCGAGTTCACGCCGGTGAGCTGGACCGAAGCCTTCGACATCATGGAGCTGAAGTGGAAGGAGGCGATCAGGAAGCGCGGCCCGAACGGCGTCGCCATGTTCGGCTCCGGCCAGTGGACGATCTGGGAAGGCTATGCGGCATCGAAGCTGTTCAAGGCCGGCTTCCGCACCAACAACATCGACCCCAATGCACGGCACTGCATGGCGTCGGCCGTGGCCGGCATGATGCGCACCTTCGGCATCGACGAGCCGGCCGGCTGCTACGACGACATCGAGGCCACCGATGCCTTCGTGCTGTGGGGCTCCAACATGGCGGAGATGCATCCCATCCTGTGGACGCGCATCGCCGACCGCCGGCTGTCCGCACCGCATGTCCGCGTCGCCGTGCTCTCCACCTTCGAGCACCGCTCGTTCGACCTCGCCGACATCGGCATGGTGTTCAAGCCGCATACCGACCTCTACATCCTCAACGCCATCGCGGGCCACATCATCAAGACCGGCCGCGTCAACAAGGACTTCGTCGCCAAGCATACCGTGTTCAAGCGCGGCCAGACCGACATCGGCTACGGATTGCGGCCCGAGCATCCGCTGCAGAAGAAGGCGACAGGCGCGGGCAAGCCCAACGACGCCACCGACATGAGCTATGACGAGTTCGCCAAGTTCGTGTCCGAGTACACGCTGGAGAAAGCCGCCGAAATGTCGGGCGTGCCGCTCAACCGTCTCGAGGCGCTCGCCGAGCTCTACGCCGATCCCAAGACGAAGGTCGTCTCGTTCTGGACCATGGGCTTCAACCAGCACACCCGCGGCGTCTGGTGCAACAACCTCGTCTACAACATCCACCTCCTGACCGGGAAGATTTCCGAACCCGGCAACAGCCCGTTCTCGCTGACGGGCCAGCCCTCGGCCTGCGGCACCGCGCGCGAGGTCGGTACCTTCTCGCACCGCCTGCCCGCCGACATGGTCGTGACCAACAAGAAGCATCGCGACCACGCCGAGCAGATCTGGCAGCTGCCCGAGGGCACCATCCCCGACAAGAACGGCGCGCACGCCGTGCTGCAAAGTCGGATGCTGAAGGACGGCCTGATCAACGCCTATTGGGTGCAGGTCAACAACAACCTGCAGGCCGGTCCCAACGTCAACGAGGAGACCTATCCGGGCTTCCGCAACCCCGACAATTTCATCGTGGTCTCGGACGCCTATCCGTCGGTGACCGCGCTGGCGGCGGACCTGATCCTGCCGACCGCAATGTGGGTGGAGAAGGAAGGCGCTTACGGCAATGCCGAACGGCGCACCCAGTTCTGGCACCAGCTCGTCCCCGCGCCGGGCGAGTCGAAGTCGGATCTCTGGCAACTCATGGAGTTCTCCAAGCGCTTCAAAATCGAGGAGGTCTGGCCCGCGGAGCTGATCGCCAAGAAGCCGGAATATCGCGGCAAGACGCTGTTCGACGTGCTCTACAAGAATGGCCAGGTCGACAAATTCCCGGTTACCGATATCGAGCCGGGCTATGCCAACGACGAATCCAAGGCGTTCGGCTTCTACGTCCACAAGGGCCTGTTCGAGGAATATGCCCAGTTCGGCCGCGGCCACGGCCACGACCTCGCGCCGTTCGACACCTATCACCGCGAGCGCGGCCTGCGCTGGCCCGTCGTCAACGGCCAGGAGACCAAGTGGCGCTTCCGCGAAGGCAGCGACCCCTATGTCAAGCAGGGCACCAACGTGCAGTTCTACGGCCATGCCGACGGCAAGGCCCGCATCTTCGCGCTGCCCTACGAGCCGCCGGCGGAATCGCCCGACAACGACTATCCCTACTGGCTCTCGACCGGCCGCGTGCTCGAGCACTGGCATTCCGGCACCATGACGCGCCGCGTGCCCGAGCTGTTCAAGGCCTTTCCCGAAGCGGTCTGCTTCATGCATCCGGACGATGCACAGGACATGAAGCTCCGCCGCGGCGATGAGGTGAAGGTGGTCTCCCGCCGCGGCTTCATCCGCGCCCGCGTCGAGACGCGCGGCCGCGACCGGCCGCCGCGCGGCCTCGTCTTCGTGCCGTGGTTCGACGAATCCAAGCTGATCAACAAGGTGACGCTCGACGCCACCGATCCGATCTCGTTGCAGACCGATTTCAAGAAATGCGCCGTGCGCATCGAGCGGGTGAACATGTCATGAAGAAGCGATCCGCAATCATCCTGCTCGCCTTCGCGATCGCAGCCGGCACGAGCTCGCTGACGGCGCAGACCGTAACTTCCGGCCTGCGCGGCCCGACCCCGCTCAACGACGAGGGCCCGGCGCCGCCGATGCTGCCGAACCGCAACACCTCCGAGAAGGAGGTGCGCAACTATCCGGAGCAGCCGCCCGTCATTCCGCACAATATCGACGGCTATCAGGTCGACCTCAACGGCAACAAATGCCTGTCCTGCCATGCGCGGGCGCGCACCGCCGAGTCGCAGGCACCGATGGTCTCGATCACGCACTTCATGGACCGCGACGGCCAGTTCCTGGCCTCGGTCTCGCCGCGCCGCTTCTTCTGCACCGAATGCCACGTGCCGCAGAACACCGCCAATCCGCCGGTCAGCAACGACTTCACCGACATCGACACGCTGCTGTCGCGCGCAAGCCCGGGTGGCCGCAGATGACGACGACGGCCGACGATCCCAACGCGGAGCTGAATGCCAAGCGGGGCGTCATCGCGCGCAGCTGGGCGTTTCTGCTCGAGCTATGGCAGGTGCTGACCCGGCCGAGCTCGGTGTTCGCGCTCGGCACCCTGGTGCTGGCCGGTTTCGTCGCCGGCGTGATCTTCTGGGGCGGCTTCAACACCGCGCTGGAAATCACCAACACCGAGAAGTTCTGCACCGGCTGCCATGAGATGAAGGACAACGTCTACGCCGAGCTGAAGTCGACCGTCCATTTCTCCAACCGCTCCGGCGTGCGCGCGACCTGTCCGGACTGCCACGTGCCGCACAACTGGACCGACAAGATCGCGCGCAAGATGCAGGCCTCCAAGGAAGTCTGGGGCAAGATCTTCGGAACGATCGACACGAGAGAGAAGTTCCAGGACCACCGGCTCGAGCTCGCCGCGCACGAATGGGCGCGCTTCAAGGCCAATGATTCCCTGGAATGCCGCAACTGCCACAGCGCCGATTCCATGGACATCACCAAGCAATCGCCGCGGGCCTCGGTGGCGCACCAGCGTTTCCTGTTCACCAAGGAAAAGACCTGCATCGACTGCCACAAGGGCATCGCCCACCAGCTGCCCGACATGCGCGGCGTGCCGGGGTGGCAGTAGGGAAGGCCTGAGCAAGCGCCTCGTCCTTCGAGACGGCTGCTTCGCAGCCTCCTCAGGATGAGGCTGATCGGCATCATCGCCTGCCGAAAGTTGCCCCACGAACTCCGCCCTCATCCTGAGGGCCCGCCAAAGGCGGGCGTCTCGAAGGATGGGCCGCAAGGAACGGCCTTCTGCGCTTGAACAGGCTGGATGAATGGTTAGTTTTGGGGCATGGCGAATCGCCTCTTTTCGCCGCTCCCTCAAGACAGACATGGCCACTTTCACCCCGCATCAGGATGCTGCGCTCAAGGCCGTCGGCGATTGGCTCAAGGCCAAGCCGGGACGGGGCGGCACGCCGCCGGTGTTCCGCCTGTTCGGCTTTGCCGGCACCGGCAAGACCACGCTGGCGCGGCACATCGCCGAAGGCGTCGACGGCGAGGTGAAGTTCGCCGCCTTCACCGGCAAGGCCGCCCTCGTCATGCGCAACAAGGGCTGCGACGGCGCATCCACCATCCATTCGCTGATCTACCGCGCCCGCGAATCCGGCGAGGAGCAGCCGAGTTTTGAGCTGTGGGACGATGCGCCGGCGTCGAAGGCGAAGCTGATCGTGATCGACGAATGCTCGATGGTCGATGCCGAGCTCGGCCGCGACCTGATGTCGTTCGACTGTCCGCTGCTGGTGTTGGGCGATCCCGCGCAGCTGCCGCCGATCCAGGGCGGCGGCTTCTTCACCAATTCGGAGCCGGACGCGATGCTGACCGAGGTGCATCGCCAGGCCCAGGACGATCCGATCGTGCGGATGTCGATGGACGTGCGCGAGGGACGCGAGCTCGACATCGGCCGCTACGGCGAGAGCGAGGTGGTCTCGCGCAAGGAGCTCGACCCCGATCGCGTCATGGGGGCCGACCAGATCCTGGTCGGCCGCAACAACACCAGACGCGCCTACAACATGCGGGTGCGCCAGCGTCAGAACATCGAGGACCAATTCCCGGTCGCCGGCGACAAGCTGGTGTGCCTGCGCAACAACCGCAAGAAGGGCCTGTTCAACGGCGGCCTGTGGCGCGTCAAGTCGCGCAACACCTCGCGCTCGAAATCGCGCATCCTCTCGATGCGGCTGTCGCCGGACGAGGATTTCGGTCACAAGGTGACCAAGGTCTCGGTGCGCGCCGATTGCTTCGATGGCGGCGTCGAGCAGATCGCCTGGGAGCAGCGCAAGCCCTATGACGAGTTCGACTACGGTTATGTCCTGACGGTGCACAAGTCGCAGGGCTCGCAATGGGACGACGTCGTGCTGTTCGACGAGAGCTTTGCGTTTCAGGATTCGCGGGCGCGGTGGCTCTATACCGGCATCACGCGGGCGGCGAAACGGCTGAGCGTGGTGGTATGAAGCTGCCGTAGCTCGACCGATACTCAGTACAAAAACAGCCGCATGTAGCTGCGCTCATCCGGACCACACCCGCACACATGAGCGGCCGCAACGAGGTGCGTTCACCGCCCGCTAGGCTTTGTGCTGTATCAGCTTGCGATCTGCATCGGAGTGGAACGCATGACCTCGCGCGCGACGAAGCCTGATGACCTCGATAGTGGTACCCTGAGCCGCCGGAGCCTCCTCAAATCCGCGAGCGCGGCAGCGGGCCTCGCGCTGTCGGCCACAATTCCGGAAACAACTCTTGCTGCGTCGGCGGGCGAGCCTCTGCGCGTCTCCAAGGAACGGCTCAATGCGCTGGCCGCAAAGTTCTATGCCGTCTTCAACGAGGGCAATATCCTGCCAGCCGCCTTCCCCGAAAAATATGCGGCACGCAACGACGTGGAGCTGAGGCGCATCGTCACCTTCACGCGCATCCCGGAGACCGGTGAACGCGTCAAGGTCAGCGGCCTGCTTGCGGTGCCGGCCGGCGCGCGCGGCGCCTTGCCGCTGTTGTCATGGCAGCACGGCACGATCCTCTCGTTCGACCAGGTCCCCTCGAACCTGCTGCGGCTGAAGGACGAAACTTACGAGCTGCGCGACAATGTCGATTCGATCGAGACCCTGTTCAATGTCCAGCGCTTCGCCGGCAACGGCTATGCGGTCGTCGCGGCCGATTATGTCGGCAAGGGCCCCTATCGCAATGGCCGGAGCGAAGCCTATGCCGTGAAGGGCGCGACGGTGCAATGCTGCCTCGACATCCTGATGGCGGGGTTGCACGAATTGCGGACACTGGGTCTGCGCCAATCATCGCTATTCCTGAACGGATGGTCGCAAGGTGCGCTGAACACGCAATGGCTCAAGCAGGAAGTGCAGCGCCGCGGCATCAAGGTGCGGGCGATCGCCACGCAGAGTCCGTTCAATGATCTCGCCGAGAGCTTTCACTATTGGGCGAACCCCACCGCCTATATTCCGGCCTCGGAAACCTCCTACCCGATGCCGCCGGCCTGGATCACGCCGTGCCTGATCGTCCTGCTCGGCAGCTACCGGCGCTATTACGGGCTGAACGATCTGTTCAAGGCGGCGGTCAAGCCCCAGTATCAGGCGTTCGCGGAGAAATACTGGTCAGACTACAGCCTCGAGGGCGAGATCGCCAAGAGCATTCCTGCGGCGGGCGATTTCCTGGTCGAAGGCTTCTTCGATCGCTTCACCAACGAGACCAACAGCGCGCTGCTGCGCCGCCTTGGCGGCAATGCTGCAACGTTCTGGCAGTACGATTCCCCGATCAGATTTTACTACGGGCTGGCCGATGAGGCCCTGCATCCCAAACTGGTGCGGCCCGCGATCGCCGCCGGCGGGCATTTCGCCGCGGGGGTCGCGGTCAATGGCGCAAGCCATCGCGGCACGTTCCTGTCGAGCCTTTATGGCGAAGCGGCCGTTCTGAACGGACAGTCGACGGCGTTCGACTGGTTCAATTCGCTGGCGTGAGCGCGGCTACTTCCCAGCGACGAAGTAGAAATCCTCCCGCCCCGGCGGCGAGCCGTAGGTGAACGGCTGCTGCGCGTGCCTGGTCGCGGCCCAGACGTCGTCGCGGACGATGTCGAACAATTTTCGGATCTCGACCTTCGGCTGCTTGATCTCGCGGGCGAGCGCGGTGGCGAACGGGCTGTTGGGGCTACCATCGCCATCCATCGCGGTCTCGCCGTGCTTGGCGGCGTAGACCACCATGAAGCCCGCACCGGGCTCGATGTTGGAAAAGCCCTTCTCGACCAGCTTCAGCGACAGCGTGCGCTGCATGGCCGGCGCGAATGGATTGTCGCGGCAGGCATCGAGGACAACGAGGCGTACTTTCCGCGCGGCGCCGACCGCGGCGATCACCTGCTCGAGCGCGACGGCCTCGGTCTCGGCGTCCTTGTCGGCGGTGAGCCTGGCGTCGACCGGAACGAGATAGTTGACCCCGCCGATCTCGAAACCATGGCCGGCGTAATAGACCATGGCCCAATCGGCCGTTTCCGCTTCCTCGGCGAAGGCCGCCAGGGTCTGGAAGAACGCATCGCGGGTGAGGTCCCTGGTGTCCATCACGGTCTGGAAGCCGAGGCCGCGCAGCACGCCCGCGATCAGCTTTGAATCGCGGGGCGGATTCGGCAGCACATGGACATGCTTGTAGGCGCCGTTGCCGATCACCAGCGCGATGCGACGGCCGGTCGTGGCCGCCTCCTTCGGCGTCAGGGCGGCGAGCCGCTCCTGCGCGATGGCGCGGGCGCGCGCAACCTCGGTCTCGTCGAACCTCGTCAGCGAATAGGCCGCGGCGCGATAATCGGCGCGGGCCTGGGCGAGATCCTTCCTGCGCTCGTAGATCTGGCCGCGGCCGGAATGGGCGCGGACATTGTTCGGGTTGATCTGGAGAGCCGTGTTGTAATCCTTCAGCGCGGCGTCGAAATCGCCCTTCATCATGTTGACGTCGGCGCGGTTGTTGATCGCGAACACGTTCCTCGGCTGCTTCTCGATCAGGCCGTTGCAATCGGCCAGGGCGCGATCGAACTTGCCCATCATGCCGTAGGTGACGCAGCGGTTGCCGGCGATCTGCGGCGCCGCCGCATCGAGCTTCTCGGCCTCGGCGAAATCGGCGATGGCGCCGTCGAAATCCTTCATCAGCGTGCGCGCGCGGGCGCGATTGGTCCAGGCGAGCAGGAATTTCGGCGTGTACTTGATCGACAGGCTGAAATCGTCGATCGCGCTCTGCAGCGCGCCGCGGCGCGCGTGGATGACGCCGCGGTTGTTGTAGGGAACGCCATAGGCCGGGCGCTTCCGGAGCGCGAGGTTGTAGTCGGCCATCGCGAGATCGTCCTGTCCGCTGCGCTCATGGGCGAGGCCGCGCAGGTTGAGGGCGACGACGTTGTCGGGATCGAGGTCGACGGCCATGGACAGCGTCTCGATCGCGTGGACATAGTCGCGCTTGTTGAGCTGGATATTGCCGCGCGCGGACAGGGCGATCGCCTTGTCCTTGGCGGTGAGACGATCGGCGCTCAGCAGGTTCTCGCAGGCGGTGGCGCGGGCCTGCAGCTCGGCCTGGCGGTCGCGGCACAAAGCGAGATCGTCGCCGGCTCGGGGATCGGCCGCGGCAATGCAAGTGCCGGCGGCGAGGACGGCAAGGATCAGGAGTACGACGCGCAGCATGTTGTCAGGCCAGCTCCAGCCACCATTTGGTCGATCATCGATCGCGCCGGTTCATCTAGCGCGGAGTTCCGCATCCCGCCAAGCCGGCCGGTCGCCGCGCCCACCGCGTCCTCACGGTCTCGTGTCCGCCCCGCCGTAACAATCCGCGGTTCGGCCCGTATCTCGGATGATGCGAAAACGCCGGGCAGGCTGTTCGCCCGGTCCCGACCGCCCTAGACTGTCAGCCCTCGCGAAAGAGGGATTGCCGAAAGAGGATTGCCATGCGCCGAACCGCCCTCGCCACCCTGCTCGCCGCAACCACCGCCCTGACGCTGGCTTTCTTGATGCCGTCCCGTGCCGCGGAGGAGGCGGTTGTGATCCCCGCTCCCACATTGGACACGGCGCCCGCAAGCGGCGTCCAGACCGCCGTGCTCGCCGGCGGCTGCTTCTGGGGCGTGCAAGGCGTCTTCCAGCACACGGCCGGCGTGGTCAACGCGGTCTCCGGCTATGCCGGCGGCACCAAGGCGACCGCTGATTACAAGACCGTGTCGAGCGGCCGCTCCGGCCATGCCGAGGTGGTCGAGATCAAGTACGACCCGAAGAAGATCTCCTACGGCAAGATCCTCCAGATCTACTTCTCGGTGGTGCACGACCCGACCCAGCTCAACCGCCAGGGTCCCGACGTCGGCCCGCAATATCGCTCCGCTATCTTCACTACCTCGGACGAGCAGAAGAAGGTCGCGGAAGCCTATATCGCCCAGCTCAACGGCGCCAAAGTGTTCAACAAGCCGATCGTGACCAAGGTCGGCGCGCTGGAGGCGTTCTATCCGGCGGAGGCCTATCACCAGGACTATCTGACGTTGCATCCGAACCAGCCCTACATCGTCTATAACGACATCCCGAAGGTCGAGAACCTGAAAAAGCTGTTCGCGGATAACTACATCGAGAAGCCGACGCTGGTGAATGCCGGCAAGGCCACCAACTGAGCTTGAGATCACCAAAGCAACGGGAGACCCATGCCCGACACCAAGACCAAAGCGACCGACGACAAGGTCATCAAGAGCGAAGAGCAGTGGCGGCGCGAGCTGACGCCGATGCAATATGCCATCCTCCGCGAGAAGGCGACCGAGCGTCCCTTCTCGGGCGAATATGAGCACGAGCACCGGGCCGGCACGTACGTCTGCGCCGGCTGCGGCAATGTGCTGTTCGAGTCCGACGCCAAGTTCGATTCCGGCTGCGGCTGGCCGAGCTTCACCCAGCCCGCGGTCGACAGCCACATCGACGAGGAGCGGGACACCAGCCACGGCATGATCCGCACCGAGGTGCTCTGCTCCAAATGCAGCGGCCATCTCGGCCACGTCTTCCCCGACGGCCCCGGGCCGACCGGCCTGCGCTACTGCATCAATTCCGCAGCGCTGAAGCTCCAGCCCAAATAACCAGGCATGTCGCCCGGTTCCCCCGTGGAACCCGGCGGCATGATGTGCTTTTCTGCTCTGGCGGTGCGGCCGATCACCGCATTTCGGCGGCCGCCAGGGAGGATGCCATGGCGCTTGGGACCATCCTGATCATCCTGGTGATCATCTATCTCGTCGGCGGCCTGTCCGGCCGGTTCGGCGGCTACGGCTATGGCCTTGGTCATTCCGGCATCGGGATCGGCGGGGTCGTGCTGGTGATCCTGATCGTGCTACTACTTCTTGGCAAAGTTTAAGCCATATAAGTCCTTGAAATATTGATTAATATCGTCTCCGCGGGGCTGCCATGCATGGATTCATCATCTCGCATCGCGGGGGTCGCATTTTTGTCAAATCGGCCTATATTAGAGGGCGACAATGACATGCGGCGGGCCCGCTCGATTGCGGCCCCTGCCCTCCCCAACCCCACGCGCTTAAAGCCCCAGAGAAGATCACGAGGTCTTTGACCATGCGTCCACTGCGTCCGTTCAACTTCAACACCTCCGCCGAGCTCTTCCCCGCCGCCATCCGCAAGAAGAAGCGCGCGGGCTTCACCTATCGGCGGTTCGGCACTGCGGCCGAGGCCGTGCAGTTCGCGATGGAGCAGTTGCCGACGGACTCGCTGAACGGCGCCTATCTCCAGGTCGAGGAAGCGCGCTTCGACCAGAACGGCATCCGCTCGCTGTACGAGAGCGATGCCTTCCCGCTGCCCCGCCGGCCCAAGCCGGCCCCGGCCGCGGAGACCGACGCCGACGCGGCGTAGCTTTCGCAACAAGGTTCGATGTGCGCAGAAGGCGCGATGGCCGAAAGGTCGTCGCGCCTTTTGTGTTTTGGGGCTTTCATGCTTCCACAACGTCATGGCCGGGCTTGTCCCGGCCATCCACGCCTTGCCGAGCGGCAGCAAGAACGTGGATGCCCGGGACAAGCCCGGGCATGACGACCTCGATCATTTTCATCCATTGCCGAGAGGAACGGTCCTACATCCGCGGCTGCTTTTCCAGCCAGCGCTGGAGCAGGCGGACGTTGCGCGTGTTGGCGCGGAACATGACGTCGAAGGCGTCGCCCGCGAACGGGACGAGGCCAACCACGCCGTCGACCGCGACATTGCCGAGCATGCGCGCCGTGATGTGCCAGGGCGCGCCCAGCGCGCGGGCTTCGCGCACCAGCCACAGCGAGATCGCGGTGGTGATGATGTCGCCGACGACGGGGATCAATCCGATCAGCCCGTCGATGCCGTAGCGGATGTTGGTGCCGGGCAGGATGAAGGCGACGTCGAGCAGCTTGGCGATCGCCTCGAGCCGCGCAATCCGCTGCTCGCGCGTCAGATTGCCGAACGGGCTGCCTTGCCCGAACTCGAAACGAAACTCGCGAAATCCCTGTTCCAGGCTTTCCGGCCTGATCTCGTGACCGTCCTGGTCGATGATCGGGCCGCGCGCCTCGTCGCGCGAAAAGCGCGCATGCGAGCCGCTCCCGGAACGGGATTTGCGCGGAGCGAGGATGTCGTCGTCTTGCATGGCCATGGCCTTCAGTGAACGCGCCAGCGCGGCGGAGGTTGCTGCCCGCGCTCGAACGCCGCGCGTCAGGTCGGCGCCGGCGCGGCTTGCGGCTCATCGACGTAGCGATGCACGAGCCAGGATGAAATCACCGCCGGCACGAAACCGACGAGCCCGTACAGGATGAACTGCACCGCACCGGAATCCGGCCCGCGCGAGCTGTAGGTGAGCGAGGCCAGGGCGAAGGCGAACAGGCCGACCAGAAGCATCCGCAAGCGCGGACCGATCCGGCGGATGTGGCACAGGATGTCGTCGACCGCGCCGATCATCAGCGCGGGCAGGAAGCCGAACAGGTAGCTGTATTGCAGGGTCTTGAAGAACACCGCGAACAGCTTGCCGACCTCGCCGAGATTGGTCTGGGTCCAATAGCCGGACTGGTAGGTCGTCGTCAGCAGCAGCAGGAACCCGCCGACGAATGGACCGACCAGCGCAAACACCAGATAGCGTTTCATCAAGCACCTCACACTCTGCAGGCGTTATAGCAGCGTAGCGGGAACCTTGAACAGCGGGCGCCGGGCTCAGCCCGAGGGGAACAAGAGGCAAGGCGATGAGTTCATGCTGGACCTGAATTCACCTCTGTTTGATTGGAGCGCCGATGGCCCGCAAATTTCTCCTGGCGACGACTACGCTGGCAGCCCTGACCTGCCTGTCGGAGGTGCCTGCTCTCGCGCAAGGCCACATGGGCACGCCGCAGGAGCAAAAGGCCTGCACGCGAGACGCTCAGCGTTTCTGCCGCAAGGACCTCGGCAACGACATGGCGGTGCAAGGCTGCCTGCAAGCCAACCGGGCCAAGCTGTCGAAGTCCTGCAGCAAGGTGTTTCAGAGCCACGGCATGTGAGGACGGACCCATCCCCGCGAACGGAGAGTGAAGCCATGTTGCACGACGAAGAGCTCTCGATCCTGCGGGACATCAGCCAGTCCGTTGCCTTCGCCGACGACCGGCAGGGCAAGATGGGGCAATTGATCGCCGACGGCTACGTGATGAAGGACGGCGACCTGTTCGAGCTGACGCCCAAGGGCGTCACTGCCGTCGAGGAGCACGCCGCCGCTCTCGGCGCGAGCGATGCGGAACAAGCGTCTCCGATCGGCTGATCCGATCCGCGACGTGACTGTCGTGCAACAATTGCGAATTCCTTTCCGCCGGCCATTGCGGGCGCGTGACAATGGCGCATACTTCGCTCGGGCGGCGCAGCACTTTCGATTCGAGCATCAAGAGATCGAGCGACCACACTCGGGACCGAAGCTCCCGACGTGAAGGCTGTGACATGCGGCAGATCAAGCCACGTGCGGCGCCCCAAAACCAAGCGGCTCAAGCCCTAGGGAACTCGGGGACCCATTCCACATGACACGCCTTCAGACCATCGCTTCGCTGTTCGCTCTCGCCACCACCTTCGCTCTCCAGACATCACCCAGTCTCGCCTTCTCGCAAGAAGCCCAGCAGATGTGCTCGGGCGACGCGATGCGGCTGTGCTCAAGCGAAATTCCCGACATCCCGCGCATCACCGCCTGCATGGTGCGGAACAAGGCGCAGGTCAGCCCCGGCTGCCGCGCCGTGATGGACCGCGAGCACGCCGCCGCCGCATCGCGGAAGCGGGAAGCGGCGGCGCAGTAGCTATCAGGACGTCATTCCGGGGCGGTGCGCAGCACCGAACCCGGAATCTCGAGATTCCGGGTTCGCGCTATGCGCGCCCCGGAATGATAGAAGTGCCTAATCGCCCCACTGCGCGAAGGCGTCGTTGAAGGCGCGCTCGCCGGGGGCGCCCTTCTCGATGGCGATGATGGCGCGACGCTGGTTGGCGTAGACCAGCGGCACGTCGAACCAGGAGCGCTCCTTCAGGAGCTGGACGTTGCGGGCGCGGTCGGCATCGACATTGGAGAGGCCGACCAGGAAGAAGCCGTCGGTGACCTTGACCGCGAGGCCGGCGAGCGGCGTGCCGCGGGCCTGCTCGTTCGACTTCATCAGGATGCCCGGCACGTTGGAGACGCTGCCGCCGGGGAAATCCTGCGGCAGGATGAAGGTCAGCTCCGCGGTGTGGCTCGCCGGCAGCGAGGAATCGGTATTGCGTCGGAACGACATCGTCATCTTGAACTTGCGGTCGGGAATCTCGATGTCGGCGCGCACGGCGACGTCGGCCTTCTGGTTGCCCGAGGCCTTGATCGGCTCGAGCCGCCACACCACCGAGCCGACATATTGCTTGCCCTTCGGATCGGACGGATCCTCGTCGTAGAGCACGACCTTCTGCGCCACCGGCGCGACCGGCTGGTCCGCCGAGGGCTGGCCGACGCGATCGGGAATCTTGGGCTTGCTCTGCGGCTGCGCCGGGGTCGGCGTATCCGCAACTTGCGTTGCGGACGGCTTGAGGAAGCCGTTGACGATCTGGAGCAGCTGCTTGCCCCAGAGGATGCCGGCGCCGACCAGGATGAGCACGATGCCGACGGCAATCGCGCTCTTGAACGGAAAGGCGGAGCCGGTGCGGGCGCGCTTCTTGACGTCGCGATCGGGGGCGATGCGCGGACGCGGGGACGGCGGCTGCGGCGTGTAGCGCTCGGCCTCCTCGATCGACTCGTCGTAGGAATAGGGCGCCTCCGACTCGCCGGCGCGGTTTTCCAGGCTCGGCTCCAGCCGGTCGAATTCCGGCGAGGGCGACGGCACGTTGGCGTAGGTGCGGCGCGCGGCGCGGCTGGCCTGCGCGGCGGCACCGCCGAGATCGTTGGCATCGGCCGTGATGTCGCGGAAGCCGCGCACGCCGGGCGAGGACGGCAGCGGCGGCGGGGGGCCGACGTCCGGCGGACGCCGCGCACCCTGGCGATCGCGGCCGGCCGGCGGCTCCGAC
>NZ_JBYGYN010000014.1:0-190392 GCF_057651995.1 Bradyrhizobium sp. USDA3516
GCAAGACGGCGGATGCGCAATGAGTTTTGTCAAGATCAGCTTCGAGCGGGTCCGAAAGGACTTCGTCGCGCGAGGTGAAGCAGGCCGCCCGCCGGACCGATTCACTGCGCTGGAGAACATTACCCTGGATGTTCGTGCAGGCGAGTTCCTGGCTCTGGTCGGCCCGAGTGGCTGTGGGAAATCGACACTGCTCGATTTGCTCGGGGGGCTCACGACCCCGACCAGTGGCCGCATCCTGCTGGACGGGCGGCCGATCACGGGTCCTGGTCGCGACCGCGGCATCGTGTTCCAGCAATACGCGCTATTTCCCTGGCGCACGGCCGCGGAGAATGTCGAGTTCGGGCTCGACATCGGCGGGCTCCACGCTCGTCGGCGGCGCGAGATCGCACACCATTTCCTTGATCTCGTCGGCCTGTCCGGCTTTGCCAATCGTTATCCGCACGAACTCTCCGGCGGCATGAAGCAGCGCGTCGCGATCGCGCGCAGCCTCGCCTATGACCCGGAAGTGCTGCTGATGGACGAACCATTCGCCGCGCTCGATGCCCAGACCCGCGAGACGCTGCAAGGCGAGTTACTGCGGATCTGGCGCGCCACCGGCAAGACCATCGTCTTCATCACCCATGGCATCGACGAGGCGGTCGTGCTCGGCCAACGCGTGGCGGTGATGACGTCGCGCCCGGGCCGCATCAAGCAGCTCATCGAGATTCCCGCCCCGCTGCGCAACGAGGCAGACGACGTGCGCTCGCTGCCGGAGTTCGGCCAGGTGCGGCATGAAATCTGGAGCCAGCTCCGTGACGAGGTGCAGAAGGCGCAGCAGGGACAATTGAGGGGCGGCGTCGGCGCGCTTCGTATCAATTCCGAGGCGAAGGAGGTTGCCCATGTCTAGCCTGGAAACACTGACGCTGCTGGAGCTGGCGCATGGGCGTCCGACGTCGATAGCCGGTGGGCGGCATGGACCGTCCCGGATCGCCAGCGGGCTTCGTAACACCATGCGCGGGCTCGCCGCGTTCGGGCACCGGTCGCTGCTGCTCATCCTGTTGCTGTCGGTGTGGGAGGCGACCCCGAGGCTCGGCCTGATCGATCCCGTGTTCCTACCGCCATTCTCCGAGGTGATCGCCGCCGGCTGGCAGCTCGCGCAAACCGGCGAGCTCTACGACGATGTCTCGGCGAGCCTGCTGCGCGCGCTCAGCGGATTCCTGATCTCGGTCGCCTTGATCGTTCCGCTTGGCTTGGCTGTGGGCTGGTACGCCCGGCTCGGCAATCTCCTGAACCAGTTCATCGAGATTTGCCGCAACACCGCGCCGCTGGCGTTGCTGCCGGTGTTCATCTTGCTGCTGGGCATCGGTGAGATGTCGAAGATCACCATGGTGATCTATAGCTGCGCCTGGCCGCTGCTGCTCAACACAGTCGCCGCGGTGAAGCAAGTCGATCCGCTGCTGATCAAATCGGCGCGGACGATGGGTGCGACGCCACAACAGTTATTCCGGAAGGTGATCCTCCCCGCGGCGCTTCCGACCATCTTCGTTGGCATTCGCCTTGCGAGCGCGTCGGCGATGCTCGTGCTAGTCGCCTCCGAAATGGTCGGTGCCAAAGCTGGTCTCGGCTATCTCATCATCAACAGCCAGTACAGTTTCCTGATCCCGCAGATGTATTTCGGCATTCTTGGCATCACTGTGATCGGCCTGGCGTTCAATGCCGTTCTCGAGGCGTTGGAGCGGCACCTTATGCGGTGGAAGGCGGATGCCCACTCCCTCGGAGTTTGAGCGCAGGACACTTGTAGCTTACGTCTGCTCTCGACGAGCCCCGTCACCGCGTGACGCGTCTCGCAAGGAACCGCGCGATCATCAAGGCGTCTAGTCGTCGCTCGCGAATAGAGTCAAATCGCGGGCGGCACGGGGCGATTTTGCAGAAGACAATCGCAGTCGCGCCGCCCATCCCCCCTCGCGACGGTCGCAAACCACCGTGGGGCAGGGTACTGTCCAAAGACGACCGTAAGATCGGTCAGATGGACGGAGTGAGCCTGTGTCCAAAGGAGTCGGAGATCGGGAATCGTCGGGATTTGGCGCCCCTGGGGAAAAGGGCGTCTTTATTCGAATGGCATTCCTTGCCCAAGACATGTGTCTTCATCCGCAAGAAAAAGTCCGCTTCGAACACGTAGGCAGGTATGCCGTGTCCGTCGACTTTGCCAATGTTCAGAGGGTAGAGGGGCGTTGGTGGCGTTCTCCTTCGGTCCAATGCATAGGAACCGTACATTGGGGTATGTCTCGGCGAGCCTACGCCTTGTACGAGGCACTCTCGGCGGGGAAGATCCCAGACGAGATTGATCCCAACGATTTGTCCCTCTCTGAAGATATGTGGAACAGGTCGACCGATCCGGTTTTCCGTCATAACGCGCCAGCTTTTCTGAAGGATGCCATAGCTCCTGCGGAGGCAGAGATCGAGCGGGAAGTATCGAGGGTCGTGGGGCTTGCTCGGTGGCGATGCAACCGTCCTGGCCCAGTTGATTTGCCAAGGTTAGGACCCCATGAGTGGTCTATGGATGGCAAGGGCTGGAGAGCCGACGTATGTCGTCCGGCGATGCCTCTCTCTGCCTTCGGGCCCGACTTGGTCGTATCCGACGTCCGGCGCACCGATATAGAACGGTTCCTTGAAACCGGTGAGGATGAACCGCTCTATCAGAGCTTGTTGCGCGAGGCAGAAAGTCTGTTGGAGAATAATCCAAGGAGCGCCGTCGCCATTGGCGCGACCGCAGCCGAGGTAGCCGTCAAAGCTCTTGTCTCGAAGCTGGCACCCCAGACATCGTGGCTCGTCCAGAACCTTCCTTCGCCGCCGATCTTCCGAATTCTCGAGGAATATCTACCGCAGCTCCTCCCCCCGGGGGCGCCACGATTTGATGTGGGGCTGATCAAAAATCTTAAGGCGGCTGTCTCGCTGCGCAATGAACTGATCCATGGGGCAAAAGCAAACCTTAAGTCTTCGGAGGTTGCCTCGGCATTGGCCACCTTTCGGGATATCGCGTGGCTCTGCGACTACTTTTCAGGGGTGGCTTGGGCGGTGAACAGGGTGAGCGAGGGCATTCGCACCGCGATGAGTCTCCCAACAACTGTCGATACGGACGGGTGGTTCGTGGACTGATTGCTTCTCAAGCGGGGACGATATCGATATCGCCGATGTCCCCGCGACAGTCGAGGCAACATGGCGAAAGGTCGGCGAGCTCCTCGATCTCTTTTCCGTCCAGCAGTGCGCCAACCCCCCTTCGCGGATTATCTTGAACAGAACAACGAGGCGCGCGGCTTTGGCTTGGAGTCCTATCCCAATCTTGTGATGTGTCGGAATAACAGCCTGCTCGAGATGAATGGCCAGCCCTACATCTCAGCCCTTGAGAAGGGGTGGTGGATCGCGCTCGTGTTCAATCACGAGAATCCTATCCGTATCCTCCTTGAACTGATTTGGACGCGACTCCAATCAGTTCAAGAAATACATTCCAATGGACGACATGTTGCAGCCGGAACGGTTCGCGCCTTTCTTTCTCACGCGCGTCGTTGAACTCGAGTCGGCGATCGCGTGGGAGCTTCAACACTATGAACTCGACAAGAAGGAACTGACCGCGATTCAGTCAACCCAGTCGGCCCCCGCGAGGTGATGACAACGAGGCGGTTATTTTGCAGCAGGTCGCGCGTAAAGGCGAACTGGATGTCCGGAGCCGCGGCTTTCGTAAGTGGGCGGAAGAACAGGCGTTCGACGCCGATGCCGCTATCGCAAAACTGGTCGCCGGCGGCCTGCTGGCCTGGGTCGACGAACACCACGTCCGCCTGATGACGCAGTGCGGTTTGATTACCGCATTCATGCCTGCCGGCCAGACCATCGCGATGGGCGACGATGAACTTGCGGCGATGTGAATGATGAAAAAGCTCGAGGCGCCCGAAAAGAAGAAGGAATAGGGGCTCGCCTTAGCGATCACTCAAACCGCCGGGCTTTGCCGCTTCCGGATATTCCTTCTTATCCAGCCGCGCATGCTGCCCGACGCAGTATTGGCCCTCCTTCTGGAATTCTTCTGCCTTGGCAGATCGGCGGCGATCCATTCGGACGTGCCCAAAATAAAATCCTCGGAGCTTCCTTTCACGCCCGGCATTAAGCGCGATGCCAAGAATCATTTGCCGCTCCGGGCGCGCCGCTTTTGACGGCAAAGCACCGCGCGAGCTCTGTCTTCCGCTCTTCGCTGTATGATGATCCTTGCCACCATCGCTCGCCACCAGCATCTACAGAACGCCATCCTCTGGCGATAAGGCTTGACGGCCGACCCGGCTGAGATCGTCAAGCTCGTCAGACGATCAACGGGCAGATAGCGCAATGCAGGCCATCGCAGGACTGCAACCAGTTATCGTCGCGGGCTGTTCCGACCAGCCGTCCCGCCAAGGGCGTATTTTCGCCTGTATGCGTAGAGAAAATCCTGATCGGAACAGATACACCTGCCCGATGTGTCGCGAGCACGCGGATCGGCTAGTACAGGAGCCAGAGGCCGCAGTAGATTCACTCGCGTACTGGTCGATTGCGGTATCGGCAAGCCTGCGGCGTGCTTCACCAACTCGGCGGCAAGCCCCACTCCGGCGAGCGCGGATTGAAACGCCATTGGAACGACAGCCGTCCCAACATTCCCGATGCCCGTCAGACCGATCATCATCCCACCGCAGATCGCTCTTTGATAAAAATTGAGCAGCGGCTGACCGACGAACGGCTGCAGCTCGGCATAAGGAACAGAGAAGGCAGTCGCGACACGCTGCACGAAGTTCTCCGATACACCTTCACCTTTCTGCAGAAGCTCGCGAACTTCCTGCTTCGCTTCGGGCAATCTCAACTCTTGGGCAACCCGTTCGTCTTCGCTCTTGACCATGCCGGACGGCAGATAAAGGCAGGCAAGACAGGGCTTGCCGTCATCGAAACCGTGTCTCGAAATCCCGAGATCGAGCTCCTGAGTCCAGGCATTCACGATCCAACGAGGCAAAGACGCTTGGAGGCTGATGCGGTCGGCAGCATTGTCGAGCGCGACCGCGACCCGCTCGAAACGTCGGTTCCGGCGCCCGGCGACGAAATCGCTCCATCTCAAGGGATGCGCAGTGATGCGTAGGCCGTCCCGTTTTAGCAACCTGCGAGCCAGCTTAGATTTCGGCGTGCCGACATCCTTCTGCACGGCCATGACGTAGCGCTGCAGGTTCGAGAGATCGACCATATCGTGATCGACGGTGTGCAGCGTGCCGGCAAGACTAGGCAGGCGGCCCATCGCCCACATCGCGCCGTGTCCGATGGCGCCGAGGCCGGCCAGGTATGCGTCTCCCAAATCGATATGATCGGGCAGCCGCAGACCCGGTCCGCTCTCCTGCCGATAGTCGAACAGTGAGAGGTCGATCTGGCGATCGAGACCGCCGCACACGAGCTGGGGTGCAAACACGAACCGAAACACGTTCGCGGTGGCGAAACAGGCTGCGGCCCCTGCGCCGAACGGGTTCGTGGTCGGCCCTGATCCGACCGGGGCGTCGGCGGACAGACGCGCACGCCAGCCATCCGATCCGGCGAATATCTTGGTCATGTCGTTGGTCGGGTCCGTCGCGCCGACGACGATCGCCACCGTGGACCGCGCGATGTCGGTGGGCAGATCTATGCGGTCGTTGATTGCGATGGCCAGCGCTGCCAGTTCCTTTCCAAGAGCCTCCGCTTCGCTGCCAACGCCGGCGATGACGATCGCCGGATAGAGGCGCGCCAGGATCCTGACGCACATTTCCAATGTCGCGCGACCTTCGGGCGACGTTGCCGCCGACTCGTCGAAGCACAAACCGATCTGATGTCCGGACAGCGTAACCTTGTAGGTGTCGAGGTTGAAGTTCGAAAGGACCTGCGACGCGGCTGTGACCGTGCGGTCGAAGAAATTCGCGAAGGCCATCTCTAGTCCTCGATCACGATCGTCTGGGCTGCGCGCGATGCCGGGATTTCGCGCCAGCTGCCCGACGCATCCAGCCGATACGACGCGAACCGACCAATCTCGAGCGGTCCGGTCCCGAAATCCGGCACGACCAACGAGAAGCAACCGACCGTGGTGGCGACCGCGAATTCGTCATCAGTACTGGAGTGATAGGCGCGTCCTGGATGGCTGTGGATCTGCGCGATCAACGTTAGGCCGTTTCGGTACAGCCAGACATTGAGGCGGTGGAGTTCTTCGGCTCCAGTGATGACGCACACGCCGTCGGCGGTGCGGATGTGGCGCTGGGCCGGTATGATCGCTCGATCCACCTGAAATAAGGATCCGCTCTGCCGACCCGCCCAGAGCCCCAAGCCCTCGTATCCCTGGCGACCGACGTCGCGAAGGTGAGAATGGACGAGTTGCGCGTCCCGCCGTTTGACTATGACCTTTTCTACGTCGGCCAGCCGCTTCACTCCGGAATTCCTTGTAGATGCGCTATGACCCCGGTCACTTGCGCTTGAATTTGGAGGTTGTACGTCGAGAGCGGATCGACTCCGTACATCCAGATCTTCTCCAAAATGAAGACCAAAGAGCCTTCGCCAGAACCCCGATGCAGCAGCCATGAGTCTCCCGTATGCGCTGGATTGTCGTGATATTCCCGGACACCCGGCAGGCAGACGAAGGGGTAGTCATCCGGCCTGTTGGCCTGGATCATGCTCGACAGCTTTAGGCCCCCTTGTTGCATCAGCTCCGCCATGGCTTCCGGTGGAATGCCTGGCATCGGCGGACGCCGAAGCATCTGAAACTGCACGGTCGAGGCGAGCAATTTCTCGCGCGTGAACGGGTCGACGAAGCGGACGGACGGCGGTTGCAGATCGTAGTCCGTGAAGTCGACGACGACCGCGGCGACGATGGGAGCGGGTCGAAGCTTCGTCGCGGCGAAGACGACGAAGACTTCGGGAAATTCGGCATCGAGCAGCAGCCATCCCCGCTTCCGGTAGGTCGCCTCCAGGTTACGATAGGCGGCGACTTCCCGGTCGAATTTGGCTCGTGATACCTCGGGTTCAACGACCTGTGTCACGGTTAGCCGGCGATCCCCGCCTTGAGGCTGAGGAAGAGGGTGACTTCCTTGCCGAAGTGGTATTCGCCGACGCGCTTTTCCGGATCCAGCACGGTTCCGGCTTCGTCCTTGATTTCCCAGTTCTCGGCCGGCTGAGCCAAATTTTGCGTCTCCTGCAGTGCCTTTTGCCGGACTTCGGTCAGCTTTTCCTTCTCTTCGGCCTCGATGACGACCGGCTGGCCATTGACCACGATGGTGATCCGCACGAGATGGCCATGATTATGGTCGCGATCGTGCTTTTCGCGCTCGCGACGGGCCTCTTCTTCGAGTTCATGCTCGCGTTTTTCGAGGTCGTGCTTGATCTTTTCCTCGGATCGAATGACCTCGTCGACGCCCTCGATTTCCTTCTTCAAGAACTCGGCCTCGCGCTCGAGCTGTTCGGCCGATTTATTTCCCGATTCCGACATGTTAGCTAACCTTTCCGGGCCAAAGCCCGCGGTATCGTGGACAGCTGACATGCTGCCATCTACAACCCAATGCGCTCGCCGGGGTGGATTCGGACGGAAGAATATTTTTGTCCGAATCCGCTTTCGCTGGCGCATTTCAAAGTAGGTTGCCCAACAGGGGGCCTCATGCGGTCCGAAGATTCCGAAGAAACCGGCCCGGGTGCTATCCGCTACACGGCGGCAGAGATCCGGGCGGCGCTCGATGGGTTGAGTGACGACGACCACCGTCGGCTGACGATGGTCGCGCGTCACTTCGCACCCCGCACGAACATGTCGGAAGACGATCTGAGGCAGGAGGCCTTCTTGAGGGTCCTGTCGAGCCGAACCTGTAAGGTCGGGATCGGCATAGTAGAGTTCCTCGCCGGCACCATCCGCAGCATCGCGTCTGAAACGCCCAGGTCCCGCAAAAGGGCACGGGAGAACGCCGGGCTGGAGCTCGTCTACGTACCGGAGTACGGCGTCGGCGAGGTCCAAGAGCCGGAAGATCAGAACACGCCGTCTCCGGAAGCTCAGGCTTTGGCACGGACCATGTATACGAAAGAGATCGAAAGAGCAGGGCAGCTGGTGTCCGGGGACTACGAACTCGAACTTTTGGTCGAGGCGTTGGCCGACGGCCAGCGCGGAAAAGAACTTGAAGACGTGCTCGGAACCGACACGAAGGGGTTGGCTGCCGCCCGAAAACGATGGATTCGTAAATTGCAGGTAAGTTTCCCCGATGGCGTACCGCTTTGAGGACACGACCATGAGCGAAAAAGAGCGCGTCGATCGGCTCGACGAGGCCATAATCGAGGAAATTCTGGGTTTGAGCGACTCGGAAGCGGCCGGGCTCGTCGGCAAGGAGGACGTCGCCGCATCCCGTAAAGACCTACTCCGAGCGAAAGCGATGGTCGGAAAACTGCGCTTGGCCCGTGCGAAGACTGATGTCGCGCTCCATGTCGCCAGTGCTGCGACGGCCCGCAGCGGGATGAGGGCCGACGGCCAACGGGTGCTATCTTTGCGAAAATCGGATCCCGTTCTGGACAAGAAGATGACTTTAGCCGCTAGGAGCGGAACGGCGAACGCGGAGGCGGATGCCGCTAGCCTGGACCAGGACCTCGCGGAGCTCGACGCGTGGGAAGCGGAGGATCGAGACCAGTCGTGAGCCGTCGCCTCACTCTGCCGGAGCTGCTTCTACAGGATTTCGGGATAGATCGCCCCGAAGAGATCGATCTGCAGGCCATCGCTTGGGAATTGGGCGCTCGGATCAACGTTCGCGAATTGCACTCTTGCGAAGCGAGGATCGTCGGACGGGGCGATCGGGCGATCATCACCGTCGACGTCAAGGCGTCGCCCCGACGAAAGCGCTTTTCGATCGCACATGAACTGGGGCATTGGCATCATCATCGAGGACGCTGCCTCATCTGCCGGTCGGACGACATCGGTAATCGAAAGCGTTCCGCGACCGATCCGGAGCGGGTCGCCGATGACTATGCGTCGGACCTTCTGTTGCCGCGGTATCTGCTCGAGCCGATGCTCAGATCCTTGCGACGACCCACACTCAAGGCCGTGAGGGAGACTGCTGAAGCTTTCGATGTAAGCCTGACCGCCACGGCGTTGAAGATCGCGGAGACGGATTTCTTTCCGATCATGCTGGTATCCCATTCGCAACAGGGGCGTGCCTGGTTCAGGAAGGCGCCGAGCGTGCCGGAACACTGGTTTCCGAGGCAGGAATTGGATCACGAGAGCTATGCGTTTTCCGCCCTATTCGGAAAACATGAGGACAAAAGCGGTCCTAGGCGCATCGGGGCCGATGCCTGGTTCGACCGGAGGGGAGCCGAAGACTTCGAGATCTATGAAGAGACCTTCCGTGTCGCGGCCGATCAGATCTGCACGATACTGTTTTTCAACGATACGAAGATGCTTCGCGACTGACTTCGCGGCTCATCCAGAAGTCGACTTACGTTCTTGCGCCCCCGTCCTGACTCGACACCTTGGAACAGCTCATGCCGCGGGTCAAAAAACGAAAAGTGGGAGATCGGCGCTAGCTGGTAGCCAGATTGTTGTCGACTATAATCGTGCGACGAATCCCCATCTTCCGCCAGATAAGCTCTGGGGTGCGACCGGTAAGTGATTGATTGCTCTCAACCCGTCGCTGACTCTTAATCAGCGGGTCCCAGGTTCGAGCCCTGGTGCGCCCACCATAAAATACTCTGGCATATCAGAGTTTAGACCGGCGCTCCTTCGTTCTTTGAGCGTGGTGCACACTAGTCTGTGGCTGGCTGTCGCAAAGTCTGTCGCGCGTGCAACTTTCCCTGTTTCTGTCCCTTCATCGATCGAGCGAATAGGTTCCAATGGGGAGCCCGATTACGGGCTCGTCGTAGGACAGGATATTCGGGCGAGCAAATCGGAAAAAGGGGCGAACAGCGGGACGGTGTTTGTCTCCATATTAATTAATTATACTTAAAATTAAATATTTTAATCGCCTGAAATGCGATTATAATCGCGTCGGTGCCGGGGAGCTCCATCCCGAGTGCGGGAGGTGATGAGGACCCGAGATGAATACGACCGCTAATCGCTGGACGAGCCGGGAAGATGAGCTTTTTCGAAAGCTGGTGAATTCCCGAGCATCGTCGAGCTCTATCGCCCAGGCTTTGAATAGAACCGAAGATGAGTTGAAGAGGCGAGGCTATCTCCTCGGGTTGCCGTTGAAGTGGTTCAAGGCAACTGGTGGCATACCCCGTCGCGTGCCAGGAAAGACCATGCTTTGCTCAACAGAGTAACGATCACCCATAGGGCAACATGAGCAGAAACCGACATCACGCTGTGCACGTTCTGCAAGAGAGAGCGGTGACCTGGCGGCCATCAGTTGGACTTGTCTTCTGCAAATGCCAAGGTTTCGACCTACGATCTGAACCGGCCCTTGATGCGCCGGCGGAGGAGAATGCAACTCAGGAGCCGCTAGAGACCTTTCCGGAGGGCTGGTGGGTTTCGCCGTGAGCAGTGGTTGGCTGACAGGCTGGCAATCTGGGTCCAGGCGAATCCACCTCGGAGGCGCCTGCCTATTCGAGGTGAGGCAGCGCATAAGCCGGCCACCAGCGTGCTGTGGTGCTGCGCCCGAGGCGCCGGCAACGAGCGGCGGCTATAGCTTAAGATATATATTCCATATTTTCGAATGGCCTAAACTTTGGATTATTTCGCTTCGTTGAGAAGGTGCGTTTCATGACGGTGCACTCATTGAGGGGCAAATTCGTTGCCACACGCAACAGGCTGTATTTCGAACAGGCCCCAACGTTGCCTTTCACAAGGCGCGAGAGTGAATGCACCCAAACCCTTCATTCGGCGATCAGATTTAAACGGGCGTCCGACAAAAACGAGTCGTGCCCGCCGAGCCGACGAGGTGATCTGCAAGAGCGATTGACCAGTGTTGAGCGTGAAATCGAAGTATACGTAAGAATCGAGAGAGAGGAGAAGGCTCGGTTCGATCGCGAGTCCTATTTGTGGACTGCAGAGGATCGAATTGAGTGGCAGGAAACACAACTTGGCAATGCAGAACGTCTTCGCGAACTCCTGAAGGAGCATAGCGATCTGCAAAGCGGTTTCGAAGGCAAGAGCGTATGACCTCCAAGCTCATCGCAGGGAACGGGTAGTCCCTGGAGGCTCTTATGGGCAATATCAAAGAAGCTATTCTCCGCGCGATGCCTCAAATGCTGTTCTTCGTGGGGTACGCGGCCATTTTTTTTGTTCGCGGTTCACCTCTACGCCTCGCTGATGTGGGGCAGAGGACCGTGAGTGACGATAGTTGACGCGGTGTGTTTTCGTCCCGTGCGGCTGGTTCACGCCCTCTTGAGTGGGGTGTCGTCGCATGCACATGAGGCGCAATGCAGCTGCCCATTCACGAGAGAGGGGCAGGCAGGGGCGGGCGTAGCCAAAGCGACGTCTAAATGGTTGCGATGTGAGCCTCTGCACCAGTGCCTGCCTTCATCAACGTCGTTCGGTCCGCAAGTTATCAGCCAGCCGGGAGGCTTATGAAAGAGGCAGCACGCGCCGCCAATCGGCTACCAGTCACCGTGCTCAGTGGATTTCTGGGGTCGGGGAAGACGACATTGCTCAACCATGTGCTGAGGAATCGCGAGGGCCTCCGAGTTGCGGTCATCGTCAACGACATGAGTCAGTTGAACATAGACGCAAATCTGGTTCGTAACGGTGGCGCGAATCTGTCGCATACAACCGAAACGCTCGTGGAACTTAGTAATGGTTGCATATGCTGCACGCTGCGCGGCGATCTCCTGCTGGAAGTCAGGCGATTGGCCGAAGAGCGGCGCTTCGACTACCTTCTGATCGAAGGTACCGGGATTTCTGAACCCCTTCCTGTCGCCGCAACGTTCTCCTTTCGCGACGAAGCCGGTGCCTCGCTCTCTGATCTGGCGAACCTTGATACAATGGTTACCGTCGTGGACGCCTTGAACCTGCTCGCCATGTTTAACAGCCGCGATCTGCTGCGCGACCACGGCGAGTTACGCGATCCCTCCGATGGACGTACGCTCGTTGATCTCCTTGTTGAGCAGATCGAATTTGCTGACGTGGTTGTGATAAACAAGGTGTCAGAAGTCACGGAGGCGACGCGTGCGGAGATTCGCAAGGTCGTTGCCGCGCTCAATCCACGGGCGCGCCAAATCGAGACCGACTTCGGCGACGTTCCCATCCGCACAATTCTCAACACCGGCCTCTTCGATGAAGCGAAGGCTGCGGCTCATCCTCTCTGGAACAAGGAGCTATACAGTCCCGCCTCCCATGTTCCGGAAACCGAGGAGTACGGCGTATCGAGTTTCGTCTACCTGGAAAGACGCCCGTTCGATCCGCACAGCCTGTTGTCCTTTCTCAATAAGCCGTGGCCAGGCGTGATACGCGCCAAAGGACATTTCTGGCTTGCGACCCGTCCGGATTGGGTGGGTGTTCTCTCCGTCGCAGGGATGCAGCGTCGATGCGAGCCCATGGGACATTGGTGGGCGACGGTCCCGAAGTCGACGTGGCCGAGCCATCCCGAGATCCAACGACATCTCGATCACCAATGGGACAACACCTGGGGCGATCGCCGCCAGGAGCTTGTGTTCATCGGTTCAGGCATGGACGAAGCGTCCATTCGAGCCTCGCTGGATGCCTGCCTTGCCGATTCCGAGAATGGGTTCGATCCCCAGAGCTGGCGCAATCTCAGCGATCCCTTTCCGCCTTGGCAGTATCCTGATCACGCAAGCTAAGCGGCGCGCAGGCGCATTGCATTCCAACTACATCAATGCTGCCGGATGGCGATCATGTGATACGAAGAATCTTGATATTAAATATTTAATAAGTTAATATATCCTCTTTAATGCGCCGCGATTGAATTTTTGGCAACCATGGTCATAGCAGCCACTACGAGCAACGGTGCAACCGCAGCCGAAAGGCAGATCGAGCAGTGCGGCTTCGCGCTCGCTTCCGGCTCCAGAGCCCCGCCTGTCAGTTTAAAATTGGCTCGTTCGCGAACATTGGAGATGTCGCTTCGACATCCACGCAGTCGGCTGGGTGACCGGCGTCAGAACTCGTCGTTCATATTTCCCCAATCTCTCGCGAGGATGTCATGAGGTCCTTGTACGAAAAGCCTGGCTTGAGCCAGTTAGCTCTCGGATTGCGGACTTGGCCACGGACACCGCACCGGAGAACTATCTGGGCGTCTGATCCAGAGGCCGAGGACGAGAGACTGTCACCGCACCCAGCGCGAAATCCGCTGGAAACGGGCCTGCGCGCCTCAGATACCGCTGCGCTATCTTCATCCAGCATGGCTTCGAATGCCGAACTCGCAGGCGTGACCGCAGGATTGCGAACGCCAACCTCTGCGGCATCCGACCAAACGACTTCAAACCCCGTCGTCATCCTGGGCCGGATCCCCTCGGCAACCTTGGCCCCGAGTATCGTCGGATCGTCGACAATTCCGGCGGCCGCGCAGGTTTGTGGTTGCGGCTACTTCATTGCCCCCACACGATTGCTCGATCAAAGTGCAGCCCACAGCGGGCAGTTGCAGGGCACTCGAGTGTCTGGCGGAGCGGATTTCGTGCTGTCCGGCCAGGCTGGAATCATGGGAGCTTCCACCAGTGCCGCCATGTCATTGCAGCACGTTGCGCCGCTTGCCAACTGGAACGTCCTGCCAGGCGGAGGAGAGATCGGAAACGCGACACCGCCGGGTCAAATCGGAATTCTGTCCGGCGCGGTGACGACCGCAATTGCGCCCCCGGCCGGCCGGGAGGCCGCCACGACGGAATCGACCAGCCTTGCCGCCGCAGCGACTTCTACAAATCCGGTCGTTCTCGAGAACCAGAAGCCGGGAAACCCGCAAAGCGAATGGGATATCGTTGGCGCGGGCAGTTCGAACATCGAGGGTTTCGCCACCGACATCAGCGTCAATCGGGGCAATCGGGTCGACTTCAAGATCAATACGAATTCATCAAACTACCGGATCGATATCTACCGCCTCGGCTACTATGGCGGAATGGGCGCGCGAAAGGTCCACACCATCCAGCACACGGGCGTGCAAAATCAGCCCACACCGCTGCGCGACGCCGCGACCGGCCTGGTCGATGCGGGCAATTGGTCGGTCTCAGCCTCCTGGGATATTCCGGCCGATGCCGTGTCCGGCGTCTATATTGCAAAGCTTGTGCGCCAGGATGGAACTGCCGGCGCCAATCACATCCCCTTCATCGTTCGAGACGACAGCAGCACCAGCGATGTGGTCTTCCAGACCTCGGACACGACCTGGCAGGCCTATAACGGCTGGGGCGGCGCCAATTTCTATGGCGGCAACGGTCCCGCGACCGGACAAGGCGCGGGACGCGCCTATGCGGTGAGTTACAACCGGCCGATCGCGACCCGCGGCAACGTCGGTACCTTCGCCGGTCCGCAGGACTATTTGTTCGGCGCCGAATATTCAGCGATCTATTGGCTGGAGCAGAATGGCTACGACGTCTCCTACATGTCGGGAGTCGATGCAGACCGTTACGGTAGTCTCCTCCTCAACCACCAGCTCTACCTCGATGTCGGACACGACGAATATTGGTCAGGACAGCAACGCGCCAACGTCCAGGCGGCCCGCGATGCCGGCGTCAATCTCGCGTTCTGGAGCGGCAACGAGATGTATTGGCGTACGCGCTGGGGCAACAGCATAAGCAGCGACGCCGCGGCCTACCGCACCTTGATCTCCTACAAGGAGACCTGGTCACCAGGAGCCTCGATCGATCCGAGCGATCAGTGGACCGGGACGTTCCGTGATCCACGCCTCAGCCCGCCGGCGGTCGGCGGGGGAATTCCGGAAAATGCCCTGATCGGGCAGATGTTCCAGGTCGATGATGTCGGCCAAGGCAGCGGCCTCCAGTCGATCACCATTCCCTATGATGACGCCAACCTGCGATTCTGGCGCAACACCAGCGTCGCCAATCTTCAGCCCGGGCAAACAGCCACGCTGACCAAGAATTATCTCGGCTATGAGTGGGACGAGGCCCCCGACAACGGATTCGATCCGGCCGGCCTGGTCCGGCTGTCCTCGACGACCGTTCCGGTCAATACCTACCTGCTTGACTACGGCAACACGACCGGACCTGGCGTCTCGACCCATAATCTGACGCTCTACCGCGCTCCGAGCGGCGCATTGGTCTTCGGCGCCGGAACGGTCTATTGGTCGTGGGGCCTCAGCGACAATCACGATCTGGCGCCGACGCCAACCGATCCGCGCGTGCAACAGGCGATGATCAACCTGCTCGCCGAGATGGGGATTCAACCGGGAACGCTACAGCCGGGGATGATTGCGGGTACCGCCTCGACGGACTCGACGGCTCCGACGTCCGCCATCAACGCACTGGCAAGTTTCAGCGTCGGGACTGCGGTCACGATTTCCGGCACGGCAGCGGATGTCGGCGGCGGCGTGATCGCCGGCGTAGAAGTTTCGACCGATGGCGGACTGAGTTGGCAAAACGCGATCGGTGACGAGACGTGGACTTATACCTGGTCGCCACAGGTTGCCGGGACCTACACCATCAAATCACGCGCGGTGGACGACAGCATCAATCTGGAAACGCCTTCGGCAGGTCGCACGGTGAATGTTACCGCGCCGTCCTACGTCTCGCTTTTTCCGGGCTCTGCAACGCCCGCCACGGTCAACACCACCGATGCAAGCGCCGTCGAGCTCGGTGTGAGGTTCCAAACGTCGACCGCCGGCACCGTCAGCGGGATCCGCTTCTACAAGAGCAGCCAGGATACAGGCATCCACACCGGTGAACTCTGGACCAGCACCGGCACCTTGCTGGCAACCGCCACCTTTGCAAATGAAACGGTGGGCGGTTGGCAGAGTGTGACCTTCTCCAACCCGGTTCCGCTAACGGTAGGCGCCACCTATGTCGCGTCCTATCACACCAATGTGGGCCACTACTCCTCCAGCGTGAACTACTTCACGAGCAATGTGACGAGCGGTCCGCTGACCGCCCTCGCCGATGGGAATGGCGTCTATACCTACAGCAATAATACGGCGTTCCCGACCAGCACGTTCCAATCGACCAATTTCTGGGTTGACGTCATGTTCAACCCGTCCACCACCAATACGGCGCCGGTGGCTGCGAACGATACCGCGAACGTGACACAGAATACACCCACGACGATCACGGCGGCGTCGCTGATCGCTAACGACAGCGACCCCGATGGAGATTTGCTGACCGTAACCGGCGTGAGCGCAGCGACAAACGGCACGGTCGCCCTCAATGCTCAGCCCAACCCGCAGAACAACACCATCACGTTCACGCCCAACGCCGGCTATAGTGGCCCGGCCAGCTTCAGCTACACGATCTCGGACGGGCGCGGCGGCACGGCTACGGCCAATGTCAGCCTCACGGTGGCCCCGCTCGGATCGGGCCCCTTCAGCCTCTTCAGCGCGTCAAATACACCAGCGCAGACCAACCTCAACGACGGATCCCAACTTGAAGTCGGGATGAAGTTCACGTCCTCGGTCGCCGGTCAGATTACGGCTCTCAAATTCTACCGCAGCGCCAGCGACACTGGCGCCGACGTTCTTGATCTCTGGACGTCAACGGGCACCCGCCTTGCCACGGCCACCTTCACCAATACGTCGGCCAGCGGCTGGCAGACCGTTACCCTGCCGTCCCCGGTTTCGATCGCAGCCAACACGACCTATGTTGCTTCCTATCACACCACCGGCGCCTATGTGGTGACCGGCAACTACTTCACTACGGCTGTCACCAATGGCCCCTTGACCGCGCTTTCGACCACGACGGCCGGTGGCAACGGCGTATACTCCTATGGCGGCACGAGCACGTCCGGCATCTTCCCGACCAACACCTATAACGCTTCGAATTACTGGGTCGATGTTGTGTTCACGCCGTCCAGCGGCAGCAACCAGCCGCCGGTTGCCAACAACGACAGCGGCTACACCACCACTCAGAACACGGCACTTGCGATTGCAGGGGCGGCACTGCTCGCCAACGACACCGATCCGAACGGCGGGATGCTGACGATCACGGGCGTGAGCGGCGCCGTCAACGGCTCGGTCAGCTTCAACAGCCAGACCAATACGGTCACCTTCACGCCGAGCAGCGGCTATACCGGTGCGGCTTCCTTCAGCTATGCCATCGCCGACGGACAGGGCGGAACCGCGACTGCAACGGTCAGCCTGACGGTAAATACGGCAGCGAACCAGCCGCCGGTAGCTAACAACGACAGCGGCTACAGCACCACGCGGGACACGGCTCTCACTATTGCCGCGTCTGCCCTGCTTGCGAACGACACCGATCCGAATGGCGACCCGCTGACGATCACGGGTGTGAGCGCCGGTGTCAACGGCACCGTCAGCTTCAATGCCCAGACCAATCGTGTCACCTTCACGCCGACCACCGGCTACACCGGTGCCGCATCCTTCAGCTATGCCATCTCGGATGGTCGCGGCGGCACCGCAACTGCAACGGCTAGTTTGACGGTGACCACGCCGTCAGTGAGCCTGTTTTCAAGTTCCGACACGCCGGCCATTCTGTCGGATCCTGACGCGGCCCAGGTCAATCTCGGGGTGCGTTTCACGTCATCCGCGGCCGGCACCATCAACGGCATCAAGTACTACAAGGGGACGGGCGACACCGGCACCCATACGGGGTCATTGTGGAGCAGCACAGGCACGTTGCTGGCGACCGCGACATTCACGAACGAAACCAGCAGTGGGTGGCAGACCGTCCTCTTCAATAATCCGGTTTCGATCGCCGCCGGCACGACTTATGTGGCAAGCTACCACAGCAATGGGCACTACACGTCCACGAGCAACTACTTTACCACCCCGCGCGTCAATGGTCAGCTCACAGCGCCCGCCGGCAACAATGGCGTCTACACCTACGGCACCGGCAATCTGTTTCCAACGAGCACCTTCGGGGCAACCAACTACTGGGTGGACGTGGTGTATAGTCCCACGAGCGGCGGTGCCAACCGAACACCAGTTGCGACGAATGACTCCGGGTTCAGTGCTACTCAGAACACTGCGATCTCGATCCCAGCTTCGGCCTTGCTGGCCAACGATACCGATCCTGACGGCGATCCCCTGACCATCACGGGCGTGAGCAACGGCGCCGGCGGCACCGCGAGCTACAACGCGCAGACCAGCAGCGTCACTTTCACACCGAACTCGGGATACACAGGACCGGCGTCGTTCACCTATGCAATCTCTGATGGTCGAGGCGGGACGGCAAGCGCGTCCGCCTCTCTGACCGTCAACGCGGCATCTGCGAGCATCGTAAGTCTGTTCAGCAACAATCCGCCGAGTGTGGTATCGGTCAATGATCCGAACTCGGTGGAGCTTGGGTTCAAATTCCGGGCGTCGAGCGCCGGCGATGTCACCGGGCTACGCTTCTACAAGGGCCCGTCGAACACCGGCACTCATACCGCCAATCTATGGAGCAGCACCGGCACCCTGCTGGCCACAACCACCTTCACCAATGAGACGGCGAGCGGCTGGCAGCAAGTCAACTTCCCCACGGCCGTCACCCTCACGCCAGGGACGACGTATGTTGCATCGTATCACACGTCAGGAAACTACTCAGTCGATCCCAACCTGTTTAGTTCGGAGGTCACAAACGGACCGCTGACTGCGCCATCCTCGGCCTCGAGCGGGGGCAATGGGGTGTATGCGTATGGATCAAACAGCCTCTTCCCCACCAACACCTACAACTCATCGAGTTACGGCGTGGATGTTCTGTTCCGTCCGCAACTGTCTGCATAGCCGGGCAGCGGCTGACAATGACGCGAGCCGACGGTGATCCCGCTGCGTACACTGCACGTTTGAAAAGTAAACGCCGGTCTGGGCGAATCCAAGCGCAGCCGAAGGGAAGCCGCGTACGAGTCCGTCACCTCGATGAGCGCGGGCGAACTGCAGAAACGGCGTCGAACGTGAAGGTACCCAATAGAGGCTGGCGGGAAGAGTAGATCCGAGAGGGCTCATGTCGGCAACTTCGAAGAAGCTATACTCCGCGTGATGCCTCGAATGCCGTCCCTTTGCGATGTGCGCGGGGACGAACTGCGCATGATTTGCGCTGACGCCAGTGATGGTGAAGGCTAAACAGCGCCCGCGCGCTCTGCAGCTGGGCCTGTCTGCTGCACTGGACCAAACGGCAAAGCCGACCTTTCCAGTCAAGAATGGCTCCACGCGCGTCAGCCGTGGAAGATCGAAAGATGCCGCAAGTGTCGACAGCGACAATGATCGGGAAAGCCCAGTAGAGATGACTGGAATGATTTAATAATCTCGCCGTCGATATTTAATTGGAGGGATTTAAGACTTAATTTCGACAGAATGCATCGCCCTTTCTGCGTCGGGGCAGGGCCCATCAAACTTGGAGTCCTGCATATTCGGCCGAATAGTCATTGCGTCAGCTGTCGTGTTGGCAGCCACTATTTCCTCGGAGGCGCGCCCTCTACGGGCCACTCCCCCGCCTGAATGCAATGTGAGTATGCCTTGCGATTTTTCATACTCGGTGATGCATACCCAGAGAGTCATCGCACCAACCCGGAATCCAGAGCGACATGGCGCGCGCAGCTTTCGAATGTCCCTCGGCAGCTTGGATTCGTCTGGAACCAAGATCGTCGGTGGTCGCCCGGCGGGTTGCCCTCGATCATTCTGCGGGTGTGGTGCGGCCATACGAGTGTTTGGTCGCATCGTGCCCGAGCTGAATCTCGCGGCCAATTGGCTGCGTTTTCCCCGTTCCTCGCCGGCACCGGGAATGGTTGCCGCACGGCCCGGACACGTCTTCGTCCTGGAGCGCCACGTCGCCGGTGACATTTGGATGGCGTACGACGCAAACTCGCGTGGGCGCGCAACGAGAATCCATGCGCGCTCCCTCAAAGGGTACACCATCGTCAATCCTCATTCGGCTTAGCTGCGTACCGGTTCCGTAGACGAAGGCTGGTGGGTTTCGGCTCAGCGGCCTTCAATCCGCATTTGCGCCCGATGGCCCGCACCGGGGAGGTGAACTGGTGCGTGGGGGCGGGGGACGCAGCGACGAGAGATCGAGGAAACTCACGAGCGCAGCACCCAATCTATAGCCGCCTGCTTGGGCTCGCAGGCTGCCGCCAATCGGTTCCCAACGTGCACCGAGTTTCTGTGGTCAGCAAGGCCGCGCCGCGCTGAGCATCTTCGCAGGGCGGAGCAACCGGCTCCTCGACCCAGGCCTCGCGAGCGAACCAGTTGTGATCGACGCGGCAGACCGGGCAATGAGTATTGCCGAAAAATACCGCGCTTCGCAGAAACGTCTCACGATCACACGCAATTCCAGTGGGAATGATGCGATCGGTTTGGGGGCATTTGACCATAATCATACCCATGTGACCGTTCCTGGACATAGCTCGCTGGTGGATGAAAGGTGAGCTGCGGCGTGAGTGCGGGTTTACTTGGCGCGTTTGCACACGAGAGTGCTCTGCCAATCGACCGGGCTTGCTTGCGCGGGGCTGTCCTGGTGCGCGACAGATATCTCGGTCCGGCCAATCACAGTTCATTCCCCCCTTACATGCGCTCACACTCATAGCAGAAATTCAATTTGCTGATTAAGCATCTAACGCCTTGTTTCATTTCGAGATCGACGTTTTATGTGACGCCGTTGAATTAATTCCGGCTGGAACAGCGAGTCTCAGGCGCTTCTTTGTATCGAAGGGAATGCTGCGGGTTCAGCCAAAAGAACAAAATTTTTGTTCTTTTATATTATCGCTTTTCGTTTGTTAATTTGGGCGGATGACGTAAACTATTTTTTTCTGGGTTCGTTCGGTTGGGAGGGAACGATGTCTCAATCAATTTTTAAGATGCGTAATTCCAGGGCTACTGCGCAGCAATTGGCGAAAATGCGCGAGGAGCTTGCAATTATCGGCGAGAAAGAGCGCGTACTTAGGGAGCGCAGCGCCACTCGGGAAGTCTACCGATATCTACTCGATGCTCATCGTGTGGCTGCGTGGCCAAGTGCTGATGAAGACGTGTTGAATATCCCACCAATCGGAAAGGGCGAAAGCAATCGGCTGGCCGTCTGATCGGGTGCGGCATCCGCGTTCGAACGAGGCGCCGGCAGCGATGTATGCCGGCGTTGAGCGTTGGGCCTGGATCGCCTTCGAAACACATCCAAGCCGAGTTGGCTGTTCTTTCGAGCGATGCTGCGCATAGTATGGCGAGGATCTGCTCGCCGCTGAATCGATACAGGGACGAGGTCGATTGCTCATTTGGTAGAATTCGTGCTGGAAAAATCCTCCGCGGAAGTGGTGCTCAAGCCGGCGATCGATGCGGTCTTTGCGCTGTTCGATGGTCAGCCGGTGCTGTTCAGCGCCACAGGGCAGAAGATCTATCAGCTGGACCAGGTAGGCGGCTTTATCTGGTGCAGGTTGGCACAAGGAGCGTCTCTGGCAGCCGTGTATCACGAACTGGGCGCGCTGGACATTGGTGAGTCCGTAGCTCGCCAGTTCGTGCGGCAGGCCATAAGCGCTTGGATCGATCGAGGGTTGCTGGACGTCGATCGGCGAATGTCGACGAATTGCGCCTTCTCGGCGGTGCTAGGGCGGCATCGTATCAGCGTGAGGGCTGAAAGCCGGCAGCTCTTGCAGCGGATGGTTTCGCTGTTTTGTGCTTCGGACCCCAACGTGGGCGGCCAAGCCGATATTGCGGTCGAGGCGATGATGCTGGATGATCACGTGCTCTTCGGCGGAAGCGACGCTGGCCTCCATAGGTGCGGAGTCGAGGCACTTGCGCCTACAATCAAAGCTCACCTCACCGACCGGCTTATCCGAAGTGATCGGTCGGTCTTCGCTCTCCATGCTGCGTCTCTTGCGAAGAATGGGGCTGGCTTGCTGTTATGCGGGGAAGCGGGAGCCGGCAAGTCGACACTTACACTCCAGTTGGTGGACGCGGAATTTCAATATTCCGGCGATGATGTTGTACTGATCAATGATGACGGCACTGCCTGTGGTGTCCCATTTGCCCTCACCCTCAAGGAAGGATCGTGGGAGTGGCTGTCGGTATTGCGCAGCAATTGGGACGGCGTCACGCATCGCCGAGCCGATGGCGCTCAGGTGCGGTACTTGCAGGTTCCGAATGCGTACAACGGGAGTCTTTCGGTTAACTGGATCATCTTCTTGAACAGGGTCGCGAGCGGTTCGCCGAAGCTGACCGCCTTGAATCAACTCGATTCGATGAAGCGGCTCATTGAGGGCGCATTTGCCGCCGATGGAAGGCTTTCGACGACCGGCTTTTCCGCGTTGAAGGGGATCGTTTCTGGTGCACGATCATTTCTGCTTACCTATTGCGAAGCGGTAGAAGCTCGGGAGCTGTTGGTGGATTTGTGCGATGGGAAAGCATAGTAGGGCGCTGATCAGCCTTTGTGATTGCCTGCGAGGTGCGCCGCCCGTCAACGTGGATTGGATGTCCGTAATCGGGCTCGCGAACCAGACGCTGACGACACCCGCGCTTATCGACTTCGTTGATCGATATGAATCGGTGCTACCTGAGGACCTCTGCGGGTATGTCCGCCAGATCTATCGTCGGAATGTTCATCGAAACGAGCGGTTGCTGGATCAATTGGAGGAAGCCGTCGTTGCGATGAATGGCCGCGGAGTGACGCCCGTGTTGCTAAAAGGGGCCGCGACGCTGGCTGCCGCGCCTCGCGAGCGGCGCGGAGTTCGGCTGATGTCCGATCTGGATATCATGGTCATGCCGGATGAAGCTGAAGCAGCAATTGCTGCTCTTCGTGAAGTTGGCTATGGCATTCATATTCAGGCGTCTCGAGAAAGCCGGAGATGGTTCGTCGAACTGATCCGATCGACGGATGTCGGCACCATCGATCTGCAACAGGCCGCTCCAGGCCCCGCCCACTTCTACCGCGACCCTGCGCTGAGCCATTGCGTCACTGCGGCGCTGGGGCGGGGGAGCGTGCGAATTCCGACGCCCATGGACCGGGCGCTCATGTTGATCATCCATGATCAATTTCAAGACTACGGCTATTGGCTCGGCGACCTGGACCTTCGGCATTTGGTCGAACTACGCGATCTGAACAGTTCCGTTGGAGGTCTCGATTGGGAGGAACTCAGCTCCCATAGCTCGGGCGAACTGATGAAGAACGCGGTTGAAACCCAGCTGGTCGCCCTGGCGCAGTTGCTTGGGGTCGAGATCCCGCATGCGCTGCGCTCCCGACTGATTCCGCGTCTGCAGTTCGTTCGCCAATTGACGCAGGCGCGTTTTCCGAGCTCACGCGTGCCCCTCCTCGCGATGACCGTTCTGGATCTCAGAAACTACCGGCGCGATGCGTCCCTTGGCTCCGCGCGGAGCGCGCGCCGCGGGCTGTGGTCCATCCCAAAAGCGGGCACCTTGCACTTTCTGCTGAAGGCGGCCGCCGCAGTTCGTGCGGGGAAGGTCTAGGGGATCGGCGACGACAACATCGACCTTGGAGATGAAGGGAGCCTCTTCCCAGTGGCTGTAGAGCTAGGAATGTTCCCGTCCACCAGCGTTCCGGTCAGGCGAGTCGCCGTTCTCGCGGATCTTGAATTCATCCAGCGTGCGGCCGGACCGAAGGGCGGCGACTAGCCAGCGAGGCTGTTTGCCGCGTCCGGACCAGGTCTCGGTCGGCTGGAGCGGGTTGCAGTATTTCGGCAAGACCTTCGGATATTTGCGGCGCGGCTGCGGCTGGCCTGCTCCCGTTTCGGTCGCCGCGTTTTCAGGGTCACCGAACTGGTCCGGCTGGTTCAGCTGCGCAAGGCGTTTTTCCAGTTCCCGCTTTTCGGCTGAAATTTTTTCCGCGAGAATCTTCGTGAGCTCCTCGTGAAGGAGCCAAAGTTCCTCAAAACCCATGGCTTCGAGATCCTGCCTCCGCATGGCATCCTCGTCACCGCTCGACGGACTGGTCATTCATCCACCATCCTCCCAGCTGCGTCAGTGTGGAAATTGACGTGGCAATAAAAATCATTATATTGTATTTAATAATTATTACGATGATTATTTTATTATACGCCTGAAAAAGGCGAGGCGCCTCAAGGCGCGCATCGCGGAGGAATTGTTTTGATTGAGTATCCTCTTGAACGTCTTCAGGATTCGGTCAGCCGGTTTGTCGTTCCCTCGGCTGCGTGCTTGGATATCCAGGCGTTGAGATCCCAAATTGAGCTCCGACGTCGTGCGCTCCGGGATATCGAAGTTATTCGCTCTCGTTTGCAAATATGGGACGGCCGGCCAATAACAAGGGTGTCTCGACGAGCGAAAGGCAGCTCCCCACGCGGCGCATCGAGGGGGTGGCGGGGAAGGCCATTCGCGCGACCTGTTTAATGTCACCCGTCACGTGGGGCGATGTCGCGTGAACGGTTCCGCGGCTGCATCTCTGGCGTGCAATATAACCCCACCCCGCAGTTAATTGTGCGAATCCTTCATTTTCTGGCTTGATTAGTCAGTGCGGCGCGGTTATGTGGACACGGGTTTCCGCACGGTTCCATGTATTTTTTTGTAAACCTTTGAACTCTCCGGCTTGATTAATGTTGGCGGGAATATTATCAGTTGGGCACAACTACACGGTGGCATCATGTCGGCAAAGAAACTCGAATTAGAATCCATGTCGCTCGACGATCTTTGGTCGCTGCATGAGGAAATCAGCGGGATCTTGTCCGATCGGATCAAGGCGGAAAAGCAGGAGTTGGAGAAACGCCTGGCCGCTCTCGGGGGCGGGGCAGCTTCTTTTGCAGACTCAAGTGCGTCAGGCCTATCTCAGACCGGCAAGCCAAGGCGCAAATATCCGCGCGTGCTGCCGAAGTATCGTAATCCCCAGACGTCCGAGACCTGGTCAGGGCGTGGCAAGCGGCCGCGGTGGTTGGTTGCTGCGATGAAGTCCGGCAAGCGGATTGAGGAGTTTCGTATTGGGGATGCGGGGTCGAAGCTCCGTCAGCGGGCTTGACCGGCTTGCAATCTCTCTTCGAGCGGATGGTTCGGATGAGCTCGACGGCACAGCCCGATAGGCTGAGCCGCTAGTAGGCATTGCGTGCCCTCAACACCTCGACCGGGGTCCGCAGGAGGATTGCGAGATCGAGCCGCAAGCTCCAGTTATCAATGTACCAGAGATCGTATTGCACCCGCGTTTCGACCATGGCCGCCGTGGGCGTCGGGCCGCGGCAGCCATGGACCTGGGCCCATCCGGTCAATCCCGGCCTGACCCTGCGGCGAAGGGCGTAGTTCCGTACGAGCTTGTCGAACTTTCCGTCGTGAGCCAGGGCGTGAGGACGCGGCCCGATCAACGACATGCTTCCGTCGAGAACATTCAGCAGTTGTGGCAGCTCATCGAAGCTTGTCCGGCGTAACCATTTGCCGACGCGGGTGACGCGCCGATCCGTGCGGTTGGCCTGAAGGATCACGGGTCCGTCCTCGAGCACATCCATGGTCCGGAATTTACGGATCAAGAAGACCCGGCCGTTGAAGCCGCAGCGTTGCTGCCGAAAGAATACCGGACCGGGAGAATCCAGTTTGATCGCGACCGCTGCCAGCGCCAGCAACGGGGCAAATATCGCTAACGCGAGGCCCGCGCCAATAAGATCGATCATCCGCTTTGCCCCGCATTCCAGCGGCGTAAGGGGGCCACGCTGGAGTTCTACGCAAACGGCACTTCCAAGCGTCCGGGTGGGATGCCGAAGCAATTCGGATGTCGTGCCGACGGGCACGAACATGATCGGGAAGGGCAATACTCGCAACTCGGCAACGAAGGCTCGCAGTTCGGGCCATCGCTCCGGGTCGGCTTCGACCACCACCTGGTCGAGCTGGCAATTGCGAATGTAGTCGATCACACGGGCTCTCAGCCGCTTTCGACAGGCGGGACCGAAGCCGAGCGGAGGCAAGCTGAACCGTCCCTTAATGCAATACCCGTGCATTGAGAGGGTTTCTGACAGCCCGGCGTTCGTCGACAGTGGTTGGTCGGTGATCAGGACGATATTCGTATTGGCGAACTTTCTGCCGCTCAGGCCCTTTCCGAGCAGCACCTTGACCGCCCACCGCTCGGCCGTAAGCAGGCCCAAGGCGACGACGCCGAAAAGCAGGGCCGCTTGCTGAGAGGTCCCCGTGCGAACCTCTAAGCCATGCAGGACCCAAAAGAAGACCAGCAGTGACGCCCAGGCCATACAGACAGCGCGTATCTGGTTTCGAAGGAGGAGGAGCTCGACCGGCTGATAAAGGCCTTGGGTCTTCAGCAGGCCAACGAGGCAAGCTGCGCTGACCAGCGCCAGGCCAATCATGTCACTCAGATCGGCGGCGGCTCGCCCTTTCTGAGCTTGGAACAGAAATGTGGAAACGACGCCAGCAAACAGGACCGCCGCAATGTCCACACAGACCGCCACGTGTTCGACCGCGTCATAACGAAGAGGCCATTTGTGCCGGCGGAATGCTGGCAGTCCTGGACTGACACGATCGGCAATCTCACGATCAGGGAAATGTCGATTGACGAAATTCATCGCGCGTGCCCTGCAATTTAATATTTAATTTATTATTAATTAACCAAAATTATCAAGATAAATATGACGTCTGCGCCAAATTAATTTTGGCCGTGCGCTGTCTTGCCGCCGGTGCACCATCGTCCGTCGAAACAGGGCGCCGGTGCCTAGATTTTACCGAGAGCCCTGTCGGAAATGGCGTGCGCGCACTTGGTCGAGGTATGATGGATCCTGCTCGGAAATCAGGCTCTCGAGATAGGTCTTGCCGTCGGCCGAGGCTGACCGGTACGCGCTCACGAGCGCCGGTCTGAGGGCTGGCCGATGCGCGACGACCAGATTCACGTCGCGCTTGATCAAGTCGCGAAATTCCGGCTCCCGTACGACAGCATCTGTAGCGAGCGCGACGGATAGGCGCAACGGCAGCAGATCCAAATCGTTCGGTGCAGTGTAGTACGACATCTTGAGCATTGCTGCCGTGCCAGGCTGGGGCGAACCGTGCCTGGACGCCGCCGCGAGCATGAGCCAAATGTCTCCGCGGAGCGGCGACGAGCGCAATGCGCGAGCAAGCGCATTCGAAAGTTCTGGAAGAGCCGTCTCTTGCTCGCCCGCAGAAGGAGTCGAATTCGCGTCGGGTTTTGATCCCCCTCGGATCCACGAGTCTTCACGCGCTGCCGCAATCGAAGCCGGCTTCGATATCCCGTTCGGCCATGTCGTTGCAGTCGACACAATCTTCGATAAAGAAGGTCGACCACCAAGATACCACTCAGGCACGACCATCCATACTGCCTGCATCATCAGCGTGACCCCTAGCACCATCAGAGTGACCCGGGGCCAAGCGGCGACAAGCGCCGACGCGAACTTGGGGTAAGAAGCTGGAACTCGATCGGCGGCTCGGTTGGGCGCCTCCTTCGATTCCAAAGACAGGGCATCGCGCCCTGCGCCGGGGACGCTTTGACCGAACGCAAGTCCGAAAAGCACGGCGGCCGAAAGCGACGCGCCCAAACCCAGAACTCCATGGTCGGCAAAGGCGAGTATCATCAGCGAGATTGAAGCTGCGGCCCCCAGGGCTGGATATGAGTAGTCATGAACTCGCGACAGAGAACGCCAGATCAGAGCACCTGCGCCTAGCATTGCAACAATCAGGACGCCGCAAAAGAAGACCCACCCCATGTCTATAACGACGGTGGCGGCGGCTGTTGGCCGCTCTCGCGAGGCGCTCGCCCCAGCGTCCCGATAAATCGGCAGAAGGACCGTCGAAGCGCCTGCACCGGATCCCGCCGGCCCGACATCCTGCAGCATGCGCTCGGTTGCGGTCTGGCTGCTCGTCGATAACGCAATCGTTGGATCAGTGTTCGTTCTGAGCGGAATGACGGTTAGAGTGGCAATGAAGATGATCATGGCGGCGGCCAGAACGCCGGCGGTGCCCCACACGCCCAAGAACCACGTGCGAATAGCGAATACCGAGAGCAATAGTCCCGATCCGAGGAGGGCGGCGACGATGGAGGCCAAGTTGCCCCGAATGAGCAGCGCGGCCATGCAGACGATCATGGTGATGATCGCGGCGAACAGAGCAGGGTAGGGGGCCGACGCAATTGTTCCTGGTCGCCGGAGCCTGCGCAACTGATCGACCGAGCGTATCGCCGAGGCGGTCGACACCAAGACGCCGAGTACCACGAGGGTCGCACCATCGGGGCCAGCGGCGCCATTTGTTTCCCTGCTGAACCACAGAGCCGTAGCAATCGTGGTGAGCGACAGCAGAAGATGCAGGACTTGGGCTGCGCGAATCCGGTCAAGCGCGACGGCCGCGGTGACCAGGGCTGCGGCGAGGACGGCGCAATACTGCGCGAGCGAGAACATGGTCGCCCCAGTATCGACAGTGATTATTTCGGCGAGGGGCTCGTTCAAGGCCGTCGATGCGGTTGCCCAGATGGGATTTCCCAATGTGCCGATCGGCAAGGGCACTGCCTGTAGGGCCATCAAGAACGCCGGAGTCGCAAGAATGATGACCAGCCCCGGCCGGAGCAGCTTGGCGAGCCCGAGCGAGGCGGTCGGTAGAAAAATCGCCACGATCAGCGAGGCCGTCGCAAGTACGAAGGCTACCATCACCCAGCTTCGCAAGTCTTCCGGCATTGCGAGCGCCGCGGCAATGGCCACCAATTCGGCCAACATGACAAGCCGGATAATCATCGAACACCATCGTGTGGTGCGGCCACTCCGCTGTCCGCTGGCCGGAGAACGGGCAGGCCGCTGGAGACAGATTCAAGAGCCGGAAAGACCGTAACGGATGTAGTGGCTGTCGTGATAATAGTAGCTCCGATGACCATCGTATCGGGCCATTGCTTTGGTATCTGTTTTGCTGAGAACGACTCCGATCAGTGAATCTTGGATGTTGGGAGCCGTGTGCAGTGCGTGCTGCACGACGTCGATCTTGGTCCGGCCCCACTCAACGACAAGGATGTAGCAGTCTATGAGAGATGACGTGGCCCGGACATCAACCAACGGGGTTAGGGGAGGAAGGTCGACGATGATATAGTCATATTGGGCACGCAGACGGTCGAACAGCTTGCTTATCGCGTCGGCGCAGAGGATTTCGCTGGTGTGAAGCAGAGGTCCTCGCCGCACCGCGGGCAGAAATGCGAGATTGGTCGTCGGATCCCGCCAGATTGCGTCGGCGAGCGATCGGCTCCCGTTTGCGACCTCGATGATTCCACAGGCTGCCTTGGGCGCAAAGATTGAAGACAGTGAGGGATTCCTGAGGTCGCAATCGACGATGATGGCGCTCTTGCCGGCGTGGCCGATCAACTGCGCAAGCGAGGCCGCAATTGTGGTCTTCCCCTCGTTGGGCAGGGCCGAGGTAATACCGATCACCTGCGAGGAGATCTTCTCAGGATTGTGGTCGATGGCAAGCTTGATGGAACGAATTGCCTCGGTATATCGAGAAAGTGGCATCCCAACCACGGTTCGATGGATGGCGGTGGGGGGTGAAACTATGCGTTGCTGAACATCATCCTCGGTCTTCTGGAGTCGAACTGCCGGTTTCTGAGATTTGCGGCTCGGCAAGAACGGGACCATGGAAAGACACGGCAATTCCAGCACGGTCTCCACTTGTGAAGAGGTACGAAAGACGCGGTCCATGAGGTCTCTGAGGAGCGCCAAGCCGATACCGAGTGCGAGACCACCAACGATGCCGAGCGCCAGCACCAATCGTGTCTTCGGCTTGCTCTTGCTCGATGGCGGCGAAGCGGGGAAAAGAACCCGCGTTTCCGAGATGGGAAATGTCTCCTGCTGCGCGGAGCTCATGTAACGCTGCAGGAAGGTCTCATACAAGCTGCGTAAGCCTTTTGCCCGGCTCTCGAGATCCTTGATCGTCAGCTCGGCAGAGTTGACCGAACGGGATTGAGCAACGGCCTTCGCCAACTGCTTTTCGATCTCTTCCTGGCGCTGCTTCGCGAGCTCGAATTCACTTCGACTGACTTCAGCAAGTCTCCTGACTTCATCGAAAATGGAGACGCGAAACTCTCGCGCGCGGTTCCGGACATTGACGACCGCCAAGTGGTCGCGGCCAACTCTTGCCGTCAACTCCGCCTCACGTCGGGTGAGTTCGAGATATTGCTGGCGCAGCGCCGTGATGATGGCACTGTTCAGCCCGTCGCTTCCGATAGCATCGAGGTCGACCATCGAGGACGGCTTCTTCGGATCGAAGGAAGAAAGCAGGGTTTCGTAACGAGACAGCTTGGCCGTAGCTTCGGAGGTCTGGGCGCGCGCGAGGGCCAATCGATTGTTGATCTCCGTGATCTGGTGCTCGTCGATGAGCCGCCCGTCCAGAGAGACGATGTTGTTCTGGCTCTTGTAGACGTCGACAGCACGTTGTGCAGCGAGGGCTTGGTCTCCGAGATCCCGCAGCCTGTCTTGCAGCCAGCTTGTTGCCCGGCGATTCGCGTCGAACTTTGCGTTGAGCTGGTCGGCAACGTAGGTGTTGGCTATCGCATTGACGATCTCGGCGGCTCGAGCTGCAGAATTCGAATTGAAGCTGATCTCAATGACGTTGCTGTATCCGACACGTGAGGCGGAAAGTCGACTGAGGAATACGTCGACGATGGCGTCCGATGGTTCGACGTGCCTACCGGATGGCGCGTCCTGCGTCGACCCGGCCCTGGCCCATGATCGAATTCGCTGCCAGAGCGAGTGTAGGGATGGCCCCGACGCGTTCAAGTCGGGATCGTTGGTCAGTTTCAACTGGTCGATGACCGCAGCAGCGGTGGCCTTCGATCTCACGAGCTGGATCTGGGTCTCGATTTGATTGAGATCAAAAGGCGGTTCGGCGAGAAGTGACTGCTGCTGGACGAATTGGGCCCTCGGATTGGCTAGCAGGATCTGGACCTGCGCCGTGTAGGTCGGAGATGCCAGTCGCAGATAGAGCAGGCTAATCGCAATGACGAGTGCAGCGGTAACGAGGATTACCAGATACTGACGCCGCAACAGTCCGATACCGAGATTGATGATCTCGGTGATCCCTCCGCCGTCGGTCTGGCCGGGTGGGGTCAAGTTCACCGGCAGCCGTAGTCTGTCCGTGTCTTTGATGTTGTTCTGAAGCATCACGTACCTGTCTCGACGGGTGGGTCGTTGCGGCCGTCCGCTCGCGGGGCTCATTCGAGGAGACCTGCAGCCGGCGGTCGATTATATATCTGATAAAAATCATATTGCCAAATTAAATAAATCATATATTAGTAGCTTCCAGAGAAAAATGCCGTCGCGGTAAATCCGCGCAAGCTGGCGTCGTCAAAGTCGAGATATTACTGAGGCTTACGATGTAATTGATGGTTTCGGCTATATTAAATCGAGCGTCGAGGCGTGAGACGGAGGAGCGGAATATTGATTCCGCGCATTATGGCCTACCGCATCGAATCCGAATTCGTGTTTGGACGCGCAGGAGAATACTCGATGCTGGAATTACGATCCTTGGCGATCCCCGACGTCAAAGTAGTTCGCCCGGATCGGTTTTCCGACGCCCGCGGTTACTTCTCCGAGACTTTCCAGCGATCGACCTTTGCGGAGAAGGGAATCCTCCATGACTTCGTTCAGGATAATCAGTCCAGCTCGAAGCGCATCGGCACGGTGCGCGGCCTGCACTTTCAGCGTCCGCCTTTCGCGCAGGCCAAGCTGATACGGGTGTTGAGCGGCGCCATTCTCGACGTCGCGGTGGATCTCCGGCGTTCATCGCCGAGTTTCGGCAAGCACATCGCCATTCAACTGGATGGTGAAAGCGGCGAGCAGGTTTTCATTCCGAAAGGTTTTGCGCATGGCTTTTGCACGCTGCAGCCCAATACCGTCGTCCTCTACAAGGTCGACCAGGTCTACGCCCCGAGCCATGACGGTGGCGTCTATTGGGCCGATCCGGCGCTAGAGATCGAGTGGCCCGTGACAACCTCGGAGGCTCAGTTGTCGCCGAAGGACCAGATCCTTCCTGCGCTGAGCCAACTCGGCTGCGTGTTCGACTGATGGAGGCGAGTAGATGCGTATCTTGGTGACTGGCGGAGCAGGATTCATCGGTTCTGCGGTGTGTCGTCGTCTGGTGCTGCAGACCGGTGCCGCAGTGATCAACGTTGACAAGCTGACATACGCAGCCAATCTGGCCTCGCTTGCCAGCCTCGAGAGACTGGAGCCCTATGAGTTCCTGCAGTCCGACATCTGCGATCGTGAGGTCATCGATCTTGCGTTCGCCGACTACGAGCCGGATGCGATCATCCATTTGGCGGCAGAGAGCCACGTCGATCGCTCGATCAATGGACCCGGCGCATTCGTCAACACCAACATAGTTGGCACCTACACGCTGCTGGAGGCCGCCCGAACCTACTACGAACGTCTGCCGCTTCCGAGGCGGAAGCAGTTTCGCTTCGTCCATGTGTCGACAGATGAAGTCTACGGCTCGTTGGGCCCGAACGATTTGTTTCGGGAGGATACGCCCTACAGACCGAGCTCGCCGTATTCGGCGAGCAAGGCGGCATCGGACCATCTCGCGCTCGCGTGGTTTCGAACCTATGGCTTGCCAGTCATCGTATCTAACTGCTCGAACAACTACGGACCGTACCAGTTCCCGGAGAAGCTCATCCCGCTGACGATCCTCAACGCGATCGACCGAAAGCCTTTGCCGGTTTACGGCAACGGCAAAAATATCCGCGATTGGCTTCACGTCGATGATCATGCGGCCGGCTTGATAAGACTGCTGCACGAAGGAAAACCGGGTGAGAAGTACAATTTCGGCGGAGATGCGGAGCGATCCAACATGGAGGTCGTCACCCAGATCTGTGACGTGCTGGATCGATTGTCTCCGTCGACGGGCATGAGGCGATCTCTCATCACCTTCGTGCCGGATCGTCCTGGGCATGATGCGCGCTACGCAATCGATGCGTCAAAGGCACGTCGTGAGCTCGATTGGAAGCCGACGAGAACCTTCGAACAGGGGCTGGCGGAGACCGTCGGCTGGTATCTCAAGAACCGTGCGTGGTGGGAGCGTACCCGTCGCGGCGCCTATGACGGCTCGCGTCTCGGTCTCCTGGCCTCCCAACATTGAGGTGAAGACGATGGTGCGACCCATCCTCATTGCGGGCCGAAATGGCCAGTTGGCAAGGTGTCTTCGTGAACTTGCCGCAATGCGCAGCTTGCCCGTGGTGGCTCTCGGGCGCCCGGAACTGGATCTTGAGAACCGGGAGGGGATCGACAAGCTCATTGCGTCAATCGCGCCGTCCGCGATCATCAACGCGGCCGCTTATACGGCGGTCGACCAGGCCGAGTCTGAGACGGCGAAGGCGTTCAGCGTCAACCGCGATGGTGCGGCGGCATTGGCGGATGTCGCATGGCAGATGAATATCCCGCTCATTCATCATTCGACCGACTATGTGTTCGACGGCTCGAAGCCAGATGCATACGATGAAAGCGACATTCCCGCACCGTTGAACGCCTACGGAGCGTCGAAGCTGGCCGGTGAAGCTGCTGTACTGGCAGCGCATCCGCTCGCGACCGTGATCAGGTGCTCGTGGCTCTACAGCCCCTATGGCAGCAATTTCGTCCGAACGATGCTGCGGCTGTGTGAGACGCGGCAGATCGTCAGGGTCGTCAGTGACCAGCACGGCAACCCGACCTCCGCATTCGATCTCGCGGAGGCCGTCCTTCAGATCGTAGAGCGCTCGGCAATGGACGATCGCAGGGCGACGGCCGGCATCTTTCATGTCGCGGGCCAAGGTGAGACGAGCTGGCACGACTTCGCACGGGCAATCTTCTCTGAGCGTTCCCGTCTCGGAGCGAGAGTTCCGGCGCTGGAGGCGATCACGACGGAGGAGTTTCCGACCGCTGCGCGCCGACCTCGGAACTCGCGTCTCGACTCATCCAAGGCCGAACGCGTGTTCGGGATTCGATTGGCGCCGTGGCGCCATGCATTGAAAGCTTGTCTGGAGCAACTGGGAGATACCGATGCTCAAGGGAATCGTGCTGGCCGGCGGCAGCGGAACGCGCCTTTATCCGATCACGCGCGTGGTCAGCAAGCAGTTGCTCCCGATCTATGACAAGCCGATGATCTATTATCCCCTGTCGACGCTAATGTTGGCAGGAATTCGTGAAATTCTGATCATCACCACGCCCTCTGACCGCTATCAGTTCGAGCGGTTGCTGGGTGACGGCAGCCAATGGGGCATTCGGCTCAGCTACGCGGAACAAATACGCCCCGCCGGTCTCGCGGACGCCTTCATAGTCGGTGCCGATTTCATCGGAGACGATCGTGTCGCGATGGTGCTCGGGGACAATATCTTCTTCGGCGATGGCCTGAGCGATCTGCTTGCCAGGGCGGCAGGACGCGAGGAAGGAGCGACGGTTTTCGCCTATCACGTCCGAGACCCTGAACGATATGGCGTGGTCGCGTTCGATGCGGCGGACCGCCCGGTATCGATCGAGGAGAAACCCAAACGGCCGGCTTCGAACTGGGCGATCACGGGGTTGTATTTCTTCGACAATCGCGTCGTCCGGTACGCTCGCCGCGTCGAGCCATCATCGCGCGGCGAGCTCGAGATTACCGATCTTCAGATGCGCTATCTTTCGGCAAGTGCGCTCCACGTCGAGCGTATGGGGCGGGGTTTTGCCTGGCTGGACACCGGCACGGTCGAGTCTCTCATCGATGCAGGTACGTTCGTGCAGACCCTGGAGAAGCGGCAGGGAATGAAGATCGCCTGCCTCGAAGAGGTCGCCTTCAGGCTCGGCTTCATCGATCGGGATCAACTTCTCGCTCTGGCGCGACCGCTGGAGAAGAGTGGCTACGGAAAATATCTGAGCGAAGTCACGGCGCTCACGCAATTTGTTTCCCAATAGCGGTGCTGGGCCCCTGGGCCGCAGCTCGCAGCATAGGAGGACGTGTATGCACCCCGAACTTTATACCGATGGAATTGAGGAGATCACCGTCAGCGGAACCATCGTCCGGGTCGATCTGGTCAGTCTTTCACCAACCGAGCGCGACGCCAACAATGCCCCCAAGCGAGTGTTTTCTCAGCGACTGATCTTCTCGGTCGAATCCTTCGCCAATTCGATCGACGTGATGCAGAAGGCACTGCAGGGACTGGTTGACGCGGGTGTCGTGCGTAGGAATCCACCAGCTGAGGTGCAAAATGCCACGTCGGGAGCGCGTGATGCGATGTCGCCTAACACACGGCCTGTGAATGTCTCTTCGAATTTCCGCTGAAATCGACCCCGCTGACGGCGCGAACGACCACGCGGCGGGCGCGCCGGGGCTGGCAACGCAGACGGCTTTGGAATGCCTGTCTAAGATCTCCAGGCATCATGGTATCGACCTGCCGGTCGAACGCCTGAAGCACGCCTACGCCGTGGCCGCTCCGCCGTCGTTGCGTCTCCTGTTGCGCATGGCGAGGGATGCGGGCCTGCGCGCGAAAAGCACGAAACTGGATTGGGGCGCATTGATACGCCTCGGTGAGGCCTATCCGGCGCTGGTTCGGCTCGCCAATGGCAACTGCATCGTGGTTCTTGGTACGGAACGGGGCGCTGAGGGCGATGTCGTCTGTGTCTTCGATCCGCTCGCCGACCGCAAGCACGAGGTCTTGGTTGTCGACCGGGACCGATTCTGTGCCCGATGGGCCGGTGACACGATCCTGATCAAGCGCGAGCAGGCGGCTCGGGATGGTCGGAGGAGTTTCGGCCTACGGTGGTTCGTACCGGAGTTGCTTCGTCAATGGCGATTGTTCAGGGATGTCGCGATCGCCGCCATCCTGCTCTATGCTTTGGGCCTCGTTATTCCGATCTTCTTCCAGCTCGTCATCGACAAGGTTCTGGTTCATGAGAGCTTCACCACGCTGTACGTACTTGCGGCAGGAGCGGCCGTAGCACTCGTCTTCGACGCAATATTCGGTTTTCTGCGGCGCTACCTGCTGCTCTATGCGACGAACAAGGTCGACATTCGAGTTGCCACGAAGACCTTCGCGCATCTTCTCGGTCTGCCGGTCACCTTCTTCGAGCACATGGCCGCAGGGGTGCTGGTGAAGCACATGCAGCAAGCGGCCCGCATCCGAGAATTTCTGACCGGGCGACTGTTCTTGACGAGTCTCGATGCGCTCTCGCTATTTGTCTTCCTGCCGGTCCTTGCACTCTACAGCGTCAAGCTGACTCTGATGGTCCTCGCATTCACCGCCGCCAGCGGTGTTGTCGTCGGCCTGCTGATGGGGCCTTTCCGGCGACGTCTTTACGATCTTTATCAGGCGGAAGGTGCGCGGCAGGCTCTGCTCGTCGAAACAGTTCACGGTATGCGCACCGTGAAGTCGCTCGGAATGGAGCCCGAGCAGGGCAGGGTGTGGGATAACCGCTGTGCACAGTCCGTGGCCATGCGCTTTGGTGTCGAGAAGATTTCCGCAGGCGCCCAGGCGCTCACCGGATTTCTCGAAAAACTCATGACGCTTGGGATCATAGCGCTCGGAGCCCTCGATGTCTTCGCTGGCGAAATGACGATCGGAGCGCTGGTCGCTTTCAATATGTTGGCCGGGAGGGTCTCCGGACCATTGGTTCAACTCGTGACCATGGTGCACGAGTACCAGGAAGTTGCTCTCGCCGTGAAGATGCTCGGCGAGGTCATGAATCAAGCACCGGAGCGTGATGGTAAGAAAGATGGGCTGCGGCCTGACTTCGCCGGGAAAATCGAGTTCGAGAGTGTCTCTTTTCGTTACGGAGCTGAAGGAGCGCCGGCGCTCGAAGATGTCTCTTTCACCGTCGAGCCGGGTTCGATCTTCGGGATCGTCGGCCGGAGCGGCTCTGGCAAAACGACGCTCACACGGCTGATCTCGGGCATGTATCCGGTGCAGCAGGGACTCTTGCGTATCGACGGGTATGATGCGAGGGAGCTCGATCTGGCACATCTGCGCCGAAACCTCGGCATTGTCCTGCAGGATAATTTCCTGTTCCGTGGGACGGTCCGCGACAATATCGCCTGTGTGAAACGTGATGCGACCTTTGCCGAGGTCGTCGCTGCGGCTCAGCTCGCCGGCGCTGACGAGTTCATCGAGCGGTTGCCGCGTGGCTTCGACACCCAGCTCGAGGAAGACGCCTCCAACCTGTCCGGCGGGCAGAAGCAGCGGCTCGCGATAGCGAGAGCTCTGATCGTCAATCCACGGATCCTGATCTTCGATGAAGCGACGAGCGCACTTGATTCCGAAAGCGAGATGATCATCAGGCGCAATCTCCGCCGTTTGGCGGCAGGGCGCACCGTCATCATCGTCTCGCATCGGCTGTCGATGCTGACCGACGCAAACCAGATCCTGGTGATGGACCGCGGCCGGATCGTCGACGTGGATCGCCACGATCACCTTCTCTCGAAATGCACCATCTACAGGCATTTGTGGAACCAACAGATGAAGCAGATCGCATGAAGGAGACGACCCAAACACGCACGGATGGCAAGCCGGACGGTCTGGTCCCCGCCAGATCGGTCGAGCGACGGCAAAAGCCATTCAGGCCGGCGCATAGGCGAATGCCGGTGGTCGCCGAGTTTCAATCGGATGCATCCGAGGTCGAGCAGCAAGCGCCCCCGCGGCTCGCTCGGATCACCCTCTACGGTTTACTTGCACTGATTGCCTTCGCGGTCACCTGGGCGTCCGTCTCGCAAGTCGAGATGATCGTCACAGCGCAGGGGAAATTGACGACGACACGCCCCAACCTGGTCGTGCAGCCTCTGGAAACGTCGGTGATACGCGAGATCCACGTCAAGGCCGGTGATCGCGTCAACCGTGGCGACCTTCTGGCGACCCTCGATCCGACTTTTTCACAGGCGGATTTCGACCAATTGCGCGGCAGAGTGGCTGGGTTCGATGCGTCGATCGATCGCCTGGGCGCCGAGCTGAACGGGGCCGAGTATAGAGCCAAGGACCTCACCAATGCAGATCAGATCCTCCAGGGAAAGTTGTTCTTGCAGAGGAGAGCCGCCTACGAGGCGCAGATCCAGAACTACGACGCCCAGATCGCGTCGGCCCGGGCCAATCTGAAGACGGCGCAGGACGAGGAGGGGGTGCTCCTTCAGCGGCTCGATACGATGCGTTCGATTGAGGCCATGCGCACCACGTTGATGGACAAGGAGGTCGGTTCGAAGTTGAACTTTCTACTTTCTCGTGATGCACGGCTCGACGTCGAGAGCAATCTGGCGCGTGTTCGCGGCAGTATCGCCGATACGACGCATCGGCTGGAGAAGGCCCGTGCAGACCAGAAGGTCTTTGCCGAGGAGTTTCGTCGCACCACGTATCAGGAGCTGGTGGAGACGTTGCCGAAGCGCAATAGCGCGGCAGAGGAGTTGAAGAAGGTCGAACTTCGTCGACAGCTGATCGTTCTTCAGGCGCCGGCAGATGCGGTGGTGCTCGACATCGCGAGCAGAACGGTCGGCTCGGTGGTTCGCGAAGCAGAAACGCTTTTTGTCCTGGTTCCCCGTGACGTGCCGCTTCAGGCGGAAGTCAACGTCGAGGGCCGGGATATCGGACAGGTCGCGCTGGGGCAGGCAGTCCGTATCAAGTTTGAAGCGTTTCCTTTCCAGAAGTATGGCACTGCAACGGGGGAAGTCCGCGTCATCAGTCAGGATACGTTCTCGCCGGATACGAAGGCCGAAGGTGCGCGCCGAGCGCCAGCCCCCTATTACCGCGTACTGGTCGATTTGTCGGACACGCACCTTCGGCTGCCGGCTGAGCGCATTCAACTGATGCCGGGTATGGCAGTCACCGCCGAACTGAAGGTCGGCAAGCGCACCGTGATTTCCTATTTCCTCTACCCATTACTGCGCGGATTGGATGAAAGCATCCGTGAATACTAACCTGGCTCAGGATGGCGATTTATCATGATCATTAGTCCGAATTGTGGAGTAAGGCTGGTGGTGCCAACCGCCGCGGGTAAACTGTCGGAGAATTCACCGCTGGTGAACTATGCGCTCAATGGGCTTGAACGTTGTTGGCTACCTGAGCACCGCCGATGGTCGCATATCTATCATCTCGACGGACGTTCTTCGCCGAACGAGTCGGTGCCAAACAGCGACGTATTCTATACCCTCAATGTCCTGCTCGGAATGTCGCGCATCCGCGACGTGCCAGATGGCATTGACCTTCCCGAAGTATTCCATCGTAACGTTACACAACTGACAAAGCTTCCGGTGCGCAAATATGCGTTCGGCATGGCGCTATGGTGCGGTGCCGAGCTCGGCATCGAGATACCGGACCCGGTCAAACGCGAGTTGAAGGCGCTTCTTGCCAACGAATCCCGGTGGAAGAGCCTCCGTGCCCAGGACCTCGGCATGTTGCTCACGGGGATCGTCGCCCAGGCAAGGGCAGGCGAGAACGAGTGGTGGTGCCACGCCGGGCCTCTTTATCGCTTCTTGAAGGAACGCTTCCATAGCGAATCGGGATTGTTCTTCGATGCGCCGTTCGGCTTTCGGCGACGATTCTCGTCTTTTGCCACGCAGACATATCTCTCGATCGCCTGCTATCAATACGGCGAGTTCGCCGGCGAGGCGTCGGCGCTCGTCATGGCCGATACCTGTGTGCGCAATCTGATCGCGCTTCAAGGCCCGCAAGGCGAATGGCCCTGGTTCTTCGACGCCCAGACCGGCCGCGTTCTCGACTTCTACGAAGTCTATTCGGTCCACCAGTATGGTATGGCCCCGGCAGTGTTGGAATGGGCCGAGCGCTTCGGGCGGCGGGGGGCGCGGGAGGCTCTGGTCAAGGGCTTCAACTGGGTATTTGGCCACAACCAGCTGGGCCGGTCCATGCTCGTGCCTGAGCTGAGCTTGACCATCCGCTCGCAGGTTCGAAAGGGTGAATTGACGACAAAGGCGCCGCGGATGGTGCGCGCACTCAGGAACGCCTGGACCGGAAGCGAGGCGCGGCTGATCGACAGCGCCGACGTCGGCGTTAGGCTTGAATGCCGCAGCTACGAACTGGGTTGGATCCTGTGGTCATTCGGCCGGCGCACCGACCTGCCAGAGCTGACGCACAATCGTGCCTTCGGCGACACCTGACGGCATTGCTCTCTCGCTAACGATTCCAAGCGACCGCTCGCCGGCCTCGTAGGTGCGAGAGCATCGTCATGGCGCGGTGCGTTCGGACAGCACACAATACGGCGATGGCTTTGAGGCGGATGCTGCCACCATGCAGGCGGTCGCTGGTGAGCACGGTCACAGCGTTTGGTGCGAGGGATGCGAAGACGAAGAACGCTTGCATGATCCAGCGCAACTGCCAGACCGGTTTCGCTTCCGCCATGTTTCGATAATGCGCGATGTGTCGATCCCATTTGGCGTAAAGCTCCCGGAGCGAGCTACGGGCCGGATGGAAGACGATCATTTCAGGGGTGTATCTAAACCGAAGGCCCGCGCGCAGTGCACGTTTTCCCCATTCCATATCTTCGGCGACGTCAATGCCGGCGAAAGGGCCGACCCGATCGAAGTCGCGCCGAAACACAGCCATGTTGCCGGTGCCGGAATAGCCATGGCGCTCGATATAGAGCTTGAAGCGATAAGCGAAGACGCTCTCATAAGCTGCAATGGCGTCGAGCTCGGCGTCTTCCGGCCGCCAGATACGAACGTCGCCACCGAGAACCGTGCCAGCTGGCGATAACGAAGACCATTTCAGCACGCTGCTCAGCCAATCCGGATGAGCTCTACAATCCGCGTCGATGAAGGCCAAGATCTCGCCTTTGGCAGCAGCCACGCCCGCATTTCGCGCCGGGCCAGGGCCCGAGCGCGGTTCGTACTCCAACCGTACACCGGGATGATCGGCCACGACGTCCACCGGGGGCGTCGCCGAGCCGTTGTCCACCACGATGATCTCGAAGGCGTCCCGGCGCAACGTCTGCGCATTCAGGCTTCGCAGGCAGGCCCCGAGCGCGTCAGGCTGGTTGAGGTGCGGAATGATGACGGAGATCATCGGTTAAATCCTTCATTTAATTCGACCGTGGTCGTCTGACGCCCGGGCTGATGCTGTCGGCAGCGCATGACGGTGATTGCTCGATTTTAAACCTTGCAATTAAATATTAGATGCGTATTATCTCGATAATAAAGTTAAATGCAAACTGTTAAAATTTGTATATTTTACTGGGAGTTGGATTCCGATGCGCGCGTCATTCTTGGGATGCCCAGTTGATCTGCTGACGATGGCGGAAACAATCGATCTGGCCCGCGGGGCCATGCGCAGCCGGCGGCGACTGCAGCACGTGGCGCTCAACGTCGCCAAACTCGTCAACATGCGGTCTGACGCCGTACTCGCAGCCGACGTTGCCAACAGCGATATCGTCGGTATCGACGGGATGGGAATTCTTTGGGGCGCTCGAGCGTTGGGGCTGCGGGCGCCATCGCGGGTTGCCGGCGTCGATCTCCTTGCCGAGCTGCTCGCCACATGCGCGCAGGAAGGCTTCAAGCCCTATTTCCTGGGCGCTACTCCCGCCGTTCTGCACAAAGCCCTGCAGGCCGCCTGCGAGAGGTATCCTTCACTCGCCTTTGCCGGCTGGCACGACGGCTATTTCAAGCGCGAGGAGGAGGACGACGTCGTCCGGGACATCCAATCCAGCGGGGCCGACTGCCTTTTTATCGGGATGCCGACGCCTCGGAAGGAACGATTTCTCGCCGCTCATCGTGACGATCTCGGCGTGCCGTTCATCATGGGAGTGGGCGGGGCGTTCGACGTCTTAGCAGGCTCCGTTCGCCGCGCGCCGGTCCGGATTCAGAAGCTCGGTCTGGAATGGCTGTACCGCATCTATCAGGAGCCAGGACGGATGTGGTGGCGATACGCCAAGACGAACACGCTGTTTGCGGTCGTCCTGGCGCAAGCGTTGATCAGGCAGACGTTTCAGCACGCACTTCACGCGCCGGGTGCCGTGCCGCCGGGTCCGAGCCGGATCGGAGGGTGACGCGTGCACAAGCATTTCTTCGTCCTTCTGGGAACACGGCCTGAGGCAATCAAGCTCTTTCCCGTCATCAACCGACTCAAGGCGGAAAATCGTAAGGACGTTTCCCTGACGATTTGTGCCACCGCGCAGCATCGACAGTTGCTCGATCAGGTGCTGAAGCTGGCCAAGGTGGTCCCTGATTTCGATCTGAATGTCATGACGACCAACCAGACGCTGGACAACCTAACTGCTCGGCTCCTCGGGCAGATCGGCGAGTTGCTCGAAAAGGTGAAGCCCACCAGGGTCATCGTCCAGGGTGACACGGCGACCGCCATGACGGGCGCACTGGCGTCCTATTATCACCGTATACCGGTCTCGCACATCGAGGCGGGACTTCGCAGCGGCGACATCTTCGCGCCATGGCCCGAAGAGGTGAACCGCAAGATCGTCGGTTCGATCGCCGATCAACATTTTGCTCCGACAGAGCGTGCCGCGCGCGCGCTACGTTCTGAAAATGTTTCGGATGACCGCATCCACGTCACCGGCAACACGGTCGTCGATGCTCTCATTCTCGCGAAAGCCATGGTCGAGTCCGATCCAGATCTGTCGAGCCGCTGGGACGGCATCAAGCAGCGCCATGGCAATCGGCGCATCATCCTGGTGACCTGCCACCGCCGGGAGAACTTCGGGGGCGGCGTCGCCAACATCGTGAACGCATTGGAGACGATCCTGCGCAGGGAGGACGTCGCGATGGTGCTTCCCGTGCACCCGAATCCGAACGTCCGCGACCTGTTTGCGGCCCGGCTGTCGGATCACCCACGGGTCGTGCTCATTTCGCCCCAGGAGTACACCGATTTCGTTAGCCTGTTGTCGCTGTCGCATTTGGTTCTGACGGATTCAGGCGGCGTCCAGGAGGAGGCTCCGACCTTCGGTAAGCCAGTCCTGGTGATGCGCGATACCACCGAGCGCCCCGAAGGAGTTGAAGCGGGAACGGCGCGGCTGGTCGGTGCGAACTACGACAGGATCGTCGGGGAGACGTTTCGTCTGCTCGACGATGACGAGACTTATGCTGCCATGGCGCGTTCGCACAATCCCTTCGGTGATGGTCACGCGAGCGAGCGGATCGTGAAGGTGCTCCTCGATGCCTGAATTTCGAAAGATCAATGTCGTTGGACTTGGCTATATTGGACTGCCGACGGCCGCGCTGATTGCGAGCCGGGGGCTTCAGGTGGTCGGTATCGACACGAACGAGCGGATCGTCGAGACCGTCGCATCTGGCAAAATCCACATTGCGGAGCCGGATCTCGACGGTCTCGTCTCCAAGGTCGTGTCGAGCGGCGCTCTGACGACGTCCAGGACGGCGCAGCCGGCCGACGTCTTCATCATCGCTGTACCGACACCTATCGATCGCGAGAGCCGTCCCGACTTGTCGAGCGTGAATGCCGCAGTCGACAGCATCGTGGATCTCCTCACGCCCGGCAACCTCGTCATTCTCGAATCGACATCGCCGATCGGAACGACCGAAGCGATCGCAAAGCGGATCGTCGAGCGCAGGCCGGACCTGCACATCGGGGTGAACGGCAAGGAGGACGGAGCGATCTACGTCGCTTATTGCCCCGAACGGGTGCTGCCGGGGCGGATATTGACCGAACTCATCAACAACGACAGGTGCATCGGCGGTATCACACCGACCTGCACCCGGCTCGCTCAGCGCTTCTACAAGATGTTCGTTCGCGGTGCTTGCGTCGGCACTACGGCGCGTGCGGCGGAACTGGTCAAGCTCACCGAGAACGCCTATCGCGATACCAACATCGCATTCGCGAACGAGCTCTCGTTGATCTGCGACAGGTTCGACATCAACGTCTGGGAGGTGATCGATATCGCCAACCGCCACCCGCGCGTGAACGTACTACGCCCCGGACCGGGCGTGGGTGGGCACTGCATTGCGGTCGACCCCTGGTTCATCATCGACTCTGCCCCGGACCTTGCGCGTGTGATGCGAACGAGCCGGGAAGTGAACAACGCCAAGACGCACAAGATCATCGAGCGCGCGGAGGCGCTGATCGACGATCATCCCTATGCGAACGTCGCCTGCTGCGGACTGACATTCAAGGCCAATGTCGACGACCTGCGTGAAAGCCCGGCGATGGAGATCGCGACGCATCTCGCGGCGAAATACGGCGAGCGGATCAAGGTCGTCGAGCCGAACTTGCGTCGCCTGCCCCCTCAACTGGCCGACTATCGCGTCGCATTCATGAACATCGAGGAAGCCCTGCGCAGTTGCGAGATCGCGGTTCTCCTTGTCGATCATGACGAGTTCAAAATGGTGCCGCTGTCAGAGCGTCGGCATCTGGACGTCATCGATACGCGAGGCATATGGCAGGATATGCCGGCGCGGACGTAAGGCACACAGCAACTCCCAAAATGGTTCGAGGTTAGCATGCGAGACAGTCAGCTGGGAATCGGGGTCGTGGGATATGGCTATTGGGGCCCCAATCTCGTCCGCAATTTCTCGGTCAATCCCTCCGCGCGCGTCGTCAGCGTAAGCGACCTGGAACCAGGCAGGCTCGGTGCGATTAGGCGGCTTTACCCTGCGGTGGAGACGACGACACGCTATGACGATCTGTTGAAGGACAGCTCCATCGATGCAATCGCGATCGCGACGCCGGTGCGCACGCATTACGAGCTTGCGCTTGCGGCTTTGCGGGCCGGCAAGCACGTGCTGGTCGAGAAGCCCCTCGCAGCGAGCGCGGAGGAGGCCATGCATTTGATCGACGAGGCCGACCGGCGCGGATTGACGCTGATGGTCGATCACACCTTTCTCTACACCCCTGCGGTTCAGAAGATTCGTGAACTGCTCCTGAAGAGAGAGCTCGGGGATATCTACTATTATGACAGCACGCGATCGAGCCTCGGCCTGTTTCAGAAGGACGTGAACGTGATCTGGGATTTGGCGGTGCATGACATCTCGATCATCCACCATATCCTGGATGAGGAGCCGGTCGCCGTCTCGGCTACGGGGTCGTGCCACGTTGCGGGCTCGCCGGAGAACATGGCGCATATCACGTTGTTCTTTGCCAACGCATGTGTGGCCCACGTGAGCGTCAACTGGCTCTCGCCCGTCAAGGTGCGCCAGACCTTCATCGGCGGCAGCAAGAAGATGATCGTCTACGACGACCTCGAGCCGACCGAAAAGATCAAGGTCTACGACAAGGGCATCACGCTCGATGCGAGCACCGAGGACGCACACCAGTTCCGGATTGGATATCGTGCCGGCGACATGTGGGCTCCGCATATCGCGCCCCATGAGGCGCTGCAGACGGAAGTCGGGCATTTTCTGGACTGCGTGCGCAGCGGCAGCCGGCCGATCTCCGACGGCACCTCCGCATTGCGGGTAATCGAAGTGCTGGAGGCGGCGTCGCGCTCGATCGCGGAGCACGGCAAACCGGTCCTTCTCAAGCAACCGCAGTTGGTTCGGGAGCGCGCCCGCGCGACGGCCTAGATCCTGATGCCAGCGGGCATTGCCATGAGCCGACAAGCGACGGTTTCGCGATGAATTCGGTCCAACGTTCCATTCTGCTTTCCGCGGCCGACCGCTACGGCAACCTCGTCGTGTTCTTCGTGGCCACCGCGGTCCTTTCTCGCTTGTTGTCGCCGGCGGAATTCGGAGTCTATGCAGTCGTCAACGCCATCGCGTTGGTGATCGCGGCCTCGTTCCAGGAGTTCGGAGGCGGCAATTATCTGATTCAAAAGCGTGACCTGTCGGCCGAAGATGTCCGCTCGGCCTTCACCATGACGTTCATCATTTCGGGTGCGGTTTGCGTTCTTCTGTTCGTCTTCGCCGACAAGCTGTCGCTGTTGTTCGCGCAGGATAGTCTTAAGGAAGCGATCGAGGTCTCAGCTCTGAATTTCCTGCTCCTGCCGATCTCCGGCACCTATTCTGCCTTGCTGCGAAGGGACATGAAGTTCGGCACGTTGGCCGTATGCAACTTTGTGTCTGGCCTTGTGACCGCGCTGGTCTCGATTGGACTTGCGGTAGCAGGCTTGAGCTATATGGCGCCGGTATGGGGCGGTCTGGCCGGAAACGTGGCCCTGACTCTGGCGTTACTGGTCGGCCACCGGGACCCGGGCGCGCTGCGTCCTTCGCTGCTCGCCTACCGCGACATCGTCAGCTTTGGCCTCTATTCGAGTGGAGTCAGCGTCATCAACATCTTCTACAATCTGGCGCCCCAGCTATTCTTGGCCAGGATCCTCGACTTCGCGTCCGTCGGTTTGTACAGCCGCGCGATCAACTTGACGCAGGTTTTCGACAGGCTCGTCACGCAGGTCCTGAACCCGGTCATCATGCCGGCGATTGTCGCAAAGCGGCAGGCCAGGGAAGACTTGAAGGCGGTCTACCTCGAGGCGATCCAACTGCTTTCCGTCGCCCAATGGCCCTTCCTGATATTCGTGGCCTTTATGGCCCGGCCGATCATTGCGATCTGGCTCGGTCCGACCTGGCTGGAGATCGTGCCGCTGGTGCGCCTGCTGTGCTTCGCGAACATGGCACTTTTTGCGGCGTGCTTGAGTTATCCGGTGCTCGTCGCCGTTGGAAGCGTTCGGGACGCCTTGATCTCCTCTTGCATCTCGCTACCGCCGTCGCTTCTCGTCCTTCTAGGCGCATCCTTCTTCGGTGTGCAGGCGGTCGCGGGAGCGGCACTTGTGACGCTGCCTTTTCAGGCCGCAGTCGCGATTTACTTCATCGGACGGCACTTGCGCTTTGGATTAAAGGACCTGGTGCAGGCGCTGAGAAGGAGCGTAATCGTCACTGCGGCAACTGCATTCGGCGTCGCCGGCTGTGCGACGTTGATGGAAGCTGGGGTGCTGAGCCCCCTGGCCGGGCTCGTTTTGGCAACCTGTGCTGCAGCGCTTTGCTGGTGGCTGGGGCTGCTATTGACCGGCCATCCCTTGCTGCATCAGCTTCATCAGGTGGTGGCGGATCTTGCCCGCATTGCGCCAAGGCTACGACTGTCGCGTTCGGCCCTTTGAGGTCTTGGGATTTTTGGAGACGAAGATGCCGATCACAAGTGATGTACAACTCGGCCGCGATGTCAGGATCTTTCATCCGGAACTGGTCAATCTCTACGGCTGCACGGTCGGTGATGAGACGAGAATCGGTACCTTCGTCGAAATCCAAGCGGGCGCCACGATCGGCGCGCGCTGCAAGATTTCCTCGCATAGCTTCGTCTGCGAAGGCGTCGCGATCGAGGACGAGGTGTTCGTCGGTCATGGGGTCATGTTCACGAACGACAAGCACCCAAGGGCGACCACGGCGGATGGCCGGCCGCAAGGCGCCTCTGATTGGACCTTGCAGCGCACCCGGGTCTGCAGAGGCGCATCCATCGGCTCGAATGCAACCGTTCTGTGTGGTGTGACGATCGGCGCCGGCGCGTCCATCGCTGCCGGCGCGGTGGTGACCAAGGACGTGCCGCCGGGCGCGATTGTGGCTGGAGTGCCTGCGCGACCTCTGTTCGCTGACGTCGCACCGGCCCCGCGGCGTGAACGCGTCGTCGGGCAATCGCCGTAACCATTAAATGGCGATTATCACATATTGACTTTTGATTTAATGTGATAATAAGATTTAAACCGAGTTAAATGCAGCGCGGCCACCTGAAAGTTTTTGACCTTGATTCCTTTTCTGGATTTGAAAGCGCAATACGCCAAGATCAAGCCTGAGATCGACGCAGCGGTGGAGCGGGTCATCGGAAGTGCGAACTTCGTGCTCGGCCCCGATGTGACGGCATTCGAGGAGCGTTTCGCCGAGTATTGCCGAACCTCTCACTGCCGTGCGGTGAACAGCGGCACGTCGGCACTTCACCTTGCGCTACTCGCGGCCGGAATAGGCGCCGGCGACGAAGTCATCACGGTTTCGATGACGTTCGTCGCGACAACGGCGGCCATTCTTTACAGCGGTGCCAAACCGGTGTTCGTCGATGTCGATCCCGATACGTGGACGATGAATCCTGCTTTGATCGAGTCGGCGATAACGCCACGGACGAAGGCGATCATGCCGGTTCACCTGCATGGATTGATGGCCGACATGGATCCGATCATGTCCATTGCCCGTCGTCATGGCCTGGTCGTCATCGAGGATGCGGCACAGGCGCATGGTGCGGAGTACAAGGGCCGCCGCGCCGGCTCGATCGGCGATCTGGGGTGCTTCAGCTTCTATCCCGGCAAGAACCTCGGCGCGTTCGGCGAGGGTGGGGCAGTCGTCACCGATCACCCTGACCTTGTGCGTCGTGTGTCATTGCTGCGGGACTGGGGTCAGGAGGCGAAGTACAAGCACGTTGTTGCCGGATACAATTACCGCATGGACGGCATCCAGGGCGCGGTGCTGAACGTCAAGATGAATCACATCGAGTCCTGGACGGACGCGCGCCGTTCTCTCGCCGAGCGATACGATACGCTCCTGTCAGATATTCACTTGGCTTGCCCCCAGCCGCCCTGGTACAGCCGCCACGTCTATCACGTATATGCCGTCAGGTTGTCGCGGCGCGACGATGCGCTCAAATCGCTGCGAGATGCCGGCATCGACGTCGGGATTCACTATCCGGTTCCAGTTCATCTGCAAAAGGCGTATGCGGAGCTCGGCTATCAGCCTGGCGATCTCCCCGTCACGGAGATGCTGGCGAACCAGCTTCTCTCGCTTCCCATCTATCCCGAGCTATTGCCGGAGCAGGTTGCCGAGGTCGTCTCCACTCTCAAGAGAGTCGCGCCGCTGGAATTCGCTCGGGATCTTCACGGCGAGCGGGATCAAATTCCTGCAGGGCCCATCAACAGGAGGGCGTCTTGATCGATCTCAAGGGCAAACGCATTTTGGTTACGGGCGGAGCGGGGTTCATCGGCTCCCATATCGTCGACCTTCTGTGCGACGAAGGCTGCATCGAGATTGTCGCCCTCGACAACATGGTGCGTGGCCGGCCGGCGAATCTGCGGCGAGCGCTCGGGCGCGGGCCGGTACGGCTCGTGCACGGCGACATACGCGACAACAAGCTCATGGGAGCGCTGGTTAAGGCGGCCGATATCGTATTTCACCAAGCAGCGCTGCGGATCACGCACTGCGCCGCTGAGCCCCGCCTGGCCAAGGAAGTCATGGTGGATGCCACGTTCGACCTGCTCGAGCTCTGCGTCAAGCACGACGTCGAGAAGGTGATCGCGGCGTCTTCCGCCTCCGTGTACGGTATGGCGGAGGAGTTCCCGACGACCGAGCGACAGAATCCCTACGACAACCGAACTCTCTATGGCGCTGCGAAGGCGTTCAACGAAGGCCTGTTTCGCACTTTCAACGACATGTACGGCCTCGATTACGTGGCGTTCCGTTACTTCAACGTCTATGGCAGCCGCATGGACATTCACGGGCGCTATACCGAGGTGCTGATCCGGTGGATGGAGCGGCTCGAAGCCGGTCTGCCACCGGTCATCTTTGGCGATGGCCAACAAACCATGGATTTCGTGCATGTGCGCGATGTGGCCCGTGCAAACATATTGGCAGCCCGGGCCAAGGTGACCGACGAGGTGTTCAACGTAGGCAGCGGGACCGAAACGAGCCTGGTGCAGCTTGCCCAAGCCCTCGCTTCCGTCATGGGGCAGCCCAGAATGATGCCCGAATTCGCGCCGGAACGCTCGGTCAATCCGGTGCCGCGCCGATTGGCGTCGGTTGGAAAAGCGGAGCGTCTGCTGGGTTTCCGCACCACCATCTCGCTTGAGCAGGGGCTTTCAGATCTCGTGAAATGGTGGCTGGCCGAACGCGAGCTCAGAGCTGTCGATCAGGGACAGGCAGCGGCATCATGATTCCGATTGCAATGCCAGTCCTTGCCGAGCAAGAGGCCGATGCGGCGCGAGCGGCCGTCCTCTCCGGATGGGTGTCACAAGGTCCGCAAGTGGCAGCTTTCGAGCGTGAACTTGCCGCTTTCGTCGGCGCGCCTTTTGCGTGTGCCGTGTCCAACTGCACGACAGCCCTGCAACTCGCGCTGGCGGCGCTGGACGTCGGACCCGGCGACGAGGTCATCACAGCTAGCCATTCCTTCATCGCAACGGCCAATTCAATCCGAAATCAGGGCGCTGTCCCCATCTTTGTGGATGTCGATCCGGAGACCTACAACATAGATCCCCGGCGGCTGGCGGATGCGATTACTCCGCGCACGCGTGCGATTATCGCGATTCACCAAATGGGCATGCCGTGCGATTTGGGAGCCCTGACGGCTTTGGCGGACCGTCATGGCATCACCCTGATCGAAGACGCGGCCTGTGCTGCGGGCAGCGAGATCCAGATCAAGGAGAATTGGGAGCGGATCGGCAAGCCGCACGGACACATCGCCTGCTTTTCCTTTCATCCCCGCAAGGTGATCACGACAGGCGAGGGCGGCATGCTGACCACTGCGGACGCCGAGCTCGACCGCAAGTTCAGGCTCCTGCGCCAGCACGGGATGAGCGTTCCCGACACGGTGCGGCATGGCTCCTCACAGGTGATCTTCGAAGAATACCTTGTTTCGGGTTACAATTTCCGGATGACCGACATGCAGGCCGCGATCGGGCGCAAACAGCTGGAACGGCTGCCGGACCTGGTGGCACGCCGCCGTGCTGTTGCGGCCAGATACGCCGAGCTGCTCGGCGACTTCGAAGGTTTGAGGCTGCCAACAGAGCCAAAATGGGCCAAGTCGAACTGGCAGAGCTATTGCGTGCGCCTCCCCAATCGTCTCGATCAGCGCTCGGTCATGCAAAATCTGCTCGACCAGGGGATCGCGACGCGCCGCGGCATCATGTGCTCGCATCGCGAACCGCCTTACGTGAAGGCGGCGCAGCGCCACGACCTTCGCCACTCAGAACTCGCACAGGATCGGTCGATCCTGCTGCCGATCTACGCGCAGATGAGCGAGGCAGAGCAGCTTCACGTCGCAGAGTGCCTCAAAGCGGAACTGGCCAAGGGATAGCTATCCCGACGCAGACCCGCGGCAGACACTCGAGGAAATGTACGCGAGTCCCGCTTCCCCTCGAGCGCATGCGCCGATGACCAGGAAGAACGGCCGAAGCTCTCATGACAGAGGCGGTCCGAACGTCGCCGAGAGGGCAAGAGTCGGCGGAGGCGCCTCTCATCTTGCGAGGTCGTCACGACAGGAGAAATTAAAGCGATGGCCAAGTTTGACGTCCTTGTCCCCTGCTACAATTACGGGCGCTTCCTGACGGATTGCGTACGAAGCGTGCTTGATCAATCCATTGCCGACGTTCGCATCCTCATCATCGATGACGCATCCTCGGATTCGTCTGTCGAAATCGCGCGCGGCCTCGCGGAGAGAGACTCGCGCGTAAATGTTGTGGCTCACGCACGCAACAAGGGACATATCGCGACGTACAACGAGGGAATCGAATGGGCGGACAGCGACTACTTTCTGCTGCTGTCCGCGGACGATCTGCTCGTGCCGGGAGCGTTCGAACGCGCGGCGAAAATCATGGATTCGCGGCCGGAAGTGGGATTGACCTATGGCGAATGTCTGGTGTGGCATCGGGACACGCCTCGGCCCTTCGTCAACTCGGTCCAGGACTTTCGATGGACCAAGCAAGATGTGGTAGCGTACATGTGCCGGACCGGCTCCGACTTCGTGGCGACGGCGACGGCGATCGCGCGAACAAGCGTCCAGAAGGCTGTAGGCGGCTATAGACCGTCGCTTCCTCACAGCGGCGATCTGGAGATGTGGCTCCGGTTTGGCGTGCATGCGGAAGTTGCCAGGATCGAGACGGTGCAGGGGATCTACCGAAAGCACGATTCCGCTATGTCGAACCCCTATCTCGCGGAGATGATGACGGAGTATGGACAGAGGAAAGCGGCGTTCGACAGCTTCTTCGAGACCTGTCACGATCGACGCCGGGACATGCCGTTGTTGCAGCGGCAGGTGGCGCACGCGCTCGCCGATCAGGCCTTCGACACCGGGATCAGTTATATCCGACAGGGGCGCATGGACAGCGGCTTTACGCTTCTGCGCTGGGCCATGAGCCTGGATGCGCGAATGCGCTACCTTCCCCCGGTCTGGCGGCTTCTGCGGATGCCCGGGCCGGAGGGGCGCCAAAGGCTCCTGTCCTTGATGGGCAAGTCGAGGGTGCGACGGCAAAAGGTGTTGCAGACCTCAGCCGCCATTCCCGTTTTAGGCGCGGACAGGGACCGCCAGAGCTAGGTCATGACGAACAAGGTGCTCTTCCTCAGCCACGAGGCCTCGCGGACGGGGGCGCCAATCATGCTGCTCAACATCCAGCGATGGCTTCGGCGCAACGATTCCATTTCCTTCCGTACCGTGACTGCCAGCCCGGGCGACCTCAGCAGGGAATTCGCCATGCTCGGCAAGGTCGACTCGGTCGAACCCGGCGATCTGCTTTATCGTGCGATGAGGCGCTTCGATATGCATCATTTCGCGCAGTCAAATCATCTGGCCCGCCTGCAAAAGGATCTCTCCAAGGACCGCTTCGGTCTCGTCTATGTCAATTCGATAGCGTCCGGGCGGTTGCTCGAACGATTGCCCATCGGGGATTGCGAGGTCCTCTGTCACGTCCACGAGCTTGCGGGAGCCATCCGAAGCGTCGGATTGACCAATCTCGCGACGCTCGAGCGGCGCCGCCCCCGATATATTGCGGTGTCCGACGCCGTGAGGGATTGCCTGATCGAAGAGTTCGACATCGCACCGCACCGGATCGAGGTCGTCGAGCCGTTCATTCCCGAACTCGAAGGGGATTCCCCCAACGCGGAGGAAGCGCGCCTCGGGCTTGCGCACGAATTGGACATTCCGCCTGACGTGAGCATCGTGTGCGGTTGCGGCTCGATCGAGATGCGCAAGGGCACGGACCTGTTCATAGAGGTCGCTCGCCAGGTTGCCGGCGCCGTCAGTGGGCGAAATGTCCAATTCGTGTGGGTGGGCGGCGCTCCGGACAAGGTCAAGACCATGCAGCGCAGGCTCAAGAGCGAGGCGCTGGCCGCGCAGGTGCGCTTCGTTGGGAGAAAAGCCGACGTCGATAGATATTTTGCCGCATCCGACGTTTTTCTTCTGACCTCGCGCGAGGAGGCGTTTGGCCTTGTGGTTCTGGAAGCAGCGAGGCGCAACACGCCCACGATCTGCTTCGACGCAAGCGCTGCAGCGCGGAGGTTTGTCGAGCCGGACGCCGGTTTCAGCGTGACCGAATTCGATGTTGCGGAGATGAGCAGGAAGGTCATCGAGTTCCTCTCGTCCCCTTCGCTGCGGGAGCAGATGGGACGCGCGGCGAAACGCAAATTTGAGACGCACCATACCCCCGGCCAGGGGGGACGAGCGATAGCATCACTCATCCAGGATGCGATGAGACGGAAAAGTGGCGCGGCTCCGGGTGAAAGTCTCACTGGCTTGCGCGAAATTAGAACGGAGTAGCAGCAGCGCCATGCCCTGCCGGCATTCTCCATCCCGCTGCCGTCCGGGCGCAGTTCGCCGCCGCCGGGCTGTCAGAGCGCGATGCGCGCCCCCATTCGCGAAATGCCTAGGATCGAGCGCCGAACAAACGACCCTTACTTTATTCGTCGAGGCTTGATTGCGATTCGTCCCAAGTTAATATGAATGGCCTATTTAATTTCTATTATATGGTGATCTCGCTATGTTCCCAGGCGCTAATTTCCACGTATATACCTGTGCGCGATCGACGGACGTTGAAATCCTCGATCGTGATCTTCGGCGCTCGCCGGCGATTGCCAGGGGCAACGTAAAGCTCACGGTCCTGTGGAATCAGCCTAGCGCTTCCGGCGCCTATGCCCGGGCGATCGCAAGTGCGAAGGAGGATATCCTCATCTTTGCCCATTGCGATGTTTTCTTCCCCGAACACTGGTTTGAACGGCTGGATTGGGAAATCCGGCGGCTCACGCAGCAAGACAGCCGGTGGGCCGTGGCTGGATTGAGCAGCGTCACCGCGGCAGGGGACGTGGTCGGTCGCACGTGGGATGCCTCGCTTGCCCCGTTATTTCCCGAAACTGGCGGAATTCATGGGGGGGAGCTGAAGGTACCTGTACGGGCGGTCAGCGTCGACGAACTGGCGATCATCCTTCGCCGGGACTCGGGCGTGTCCTTCGATCCCTTGCTGCCGGAGTTTCACCTTTACGGGGCAGACATCGTGCTCGAAGCCGAGAGACTGGGCAGATCCTGTTACGGTCTGGACCTGCCGTTGATCCACAACGCCAAGGCACAGCTTTCGTTGGGGCGCGACTACGTTCGAGCCTATCGCTACATGGTGCGGAAATGGCGGGATCGCCTTCCCGTCCAGACCACGTGCGGGACGATCACCCGCAATCCGCTCGTCTTGCCGATGCGTCGCCTGCGCATGCGCCACAAGGCGATGTTCCGGAGGTCAACGTATTCGACGCAGCGGGCGTCGGATCCCAGCGCAATCTCTAAGGAGTTGGGGATGGACCGGATGCTGGCGGCTTCGCTGTCGGAGAACGGTTGCCTGACGCCGGCGTGATTCAATCCGCTTTCCCGTGGCGAGCTCGGTGTCTCCCCTCGGCATTAACGTTCATGATCAGAATTTATTTAATTGGCTTGTCGTATATAATATTATAATGTATTGTGATTTAATAGTGCGGCCGTCCACTCGAGAGGACGGACTTCGAGCGACGTCATTTACCCCGCTGAACGGGGAAAGAGGTAGAAATGGTTGCCACAGCTGTGCTGCCGCTGTCTGCGGAGTCCCAATGTCTCGATAGCAAGTCCTTCCTTCCGTTGGATAAAATGCGCCGCCAGGCCGATGCATGGGCCGAGCAGTACCGGGACAACCAACCCTTTCCTCACATCGGAATCGATACCTTTTTTGATGACGAGGTCATTAGAAGGGTCGCGGCGGAGTTTCCCGGAGAATTTGAGAGCTCGTGGAATCGGACCTTTCTCGATGCCGGCGCGTATGAGGAGCAGAAGCTCGGACTCGACCGCTTTGAGGACTTTCCTCCCTACATTCAGCAGTTCGTCAGTTCGCTGAACTCGCGGCTCTTTCTGGACTTCCTGGAGCGCCTCACCGGCATCGAGGGTCTCATTCCCGATCCTTACCTCGTTGGCGGCGGGTTGCACATGATTCCGCGCGGTGGTCGCCTCGCCATTCACGCAGACTTCAACAAGCACAAGAAGCTGAGGCTGGACCGCCGGCTCAATCTGCTGGTCTATCTGAACCATGATTGGAAGCAGGAGTGGGGCGGCGCCCTCGAATTGTGGGACAAGGACGTCAAGGCAAAGCAAAAGGCCTATTTTCCGATTGCGAACCGGATCGTTGTATTCTCGACGACCGACACCGCATATCACGGGCATCCCGATCCCCTGACGAGCCCAAAAGGCAAGTATCGCAGATCGATCGCGCTCTACTACTACACCAATGGTCGACCGGAAGACGAAATGTCCGAAGACCATACGACGATCTTCAAAATGCGGCCGGGCGAGGTCAGGAAGCGAACGACCCTCGAGGTCATCAAGCCCTTCATCCCGCCCATCGTCTGGCAGATTCCGAGAATGTTCAGGCGCTGACGTCCATTCGGCGGCTTTGGCATGGTGAAGAGCGTCCTGGGGCAGGCACGGGGAGCTAATCGCTCCAACAGGTCGGGAGACATTCGTTGAGGATCCGCCTCGCCAGCGCTGCGCTAGCCACGGGCTCGATCGAGCGTGAGCCTTCGCTGCTTTCGAGTGCCGGTGCGGTTCCGCAACGCTCCCATCCGTTCGCGACCTGGCTTTTCTTTGCCGGGGTCGTGTTGCCCGCCGACATGAGCTTTTTGCTCGGGAGCGCGAAGTTCAATCCCGAACGGTTGGTCATCGCTCTGCTGTTGATTCCGGCTCTCTTCTTGTTGCTGCAGAAGGGACGGCGGTTCGTTGCCTGCGATCTGTTCGTCTTGCTGGCGGCGGTATGGATGCTGGGAGTATCAGCGCAGGAGAACCGTCCCTCCGAATTGTCCTCGGCGGGTGCGGTGACGCTCGAACTGCTGGGCGGTTACATTGTCGGACGCGCGTTCTTTTTCGGACGCCTGGCGGTCGCGGAGTTCATCAAGGGCTTGAAGATCGCAGTGACGATAATCGTCGCTGTCGCAATGGTCGACCACATGTCGGGCAAGCTCGTCGTCAACAGCTTTCTCGGGCTGAACAGCGAGCCGGAGTTCAGAAATGGCCTGATGAGAGCGGCGTCGGTCTTTCCGCACGCGATCTCCTATGGGACGTTCTGCACGGCTGCCGGAGCGATCTTTCTGTACTCGGAGAGCCGGCTGTCTCGGATCGGCTGGGTTGGGGTTGCGTTCCTGGGATGCTTCCTGGCGATGTCTTCAGCTCCAATGTTGATGTTCATGGTCGTCTTGTCGGTCTTTAGTTATGACCGGCTCATGAAATCCAGTCCATGGCGATGGAAGGCGTTCGCAGGCGTCATCGGAGCCGTGCTCGCCTTCATCTATCTCACCACCAACAATCCGACCTCCTGGATCGTCGCGCACCTCACGCTCGATCCCTCGACGGGCTATTTTCGCAAGGCCACTTGGGATCGAGCCTTCTACAATATCGGTTTCGCACCCTGGGCAGGCTTTGGTTTTGGCGATATTGGCGCAGGCCTGGAATTTTTCGACAATGCTTCGGTGGACGCCGTTTGGCTGGTCATCGCGCTCCGGTTTGGTATTCCGATCGTAGTCTTCATGCTGCTGGCCAACGTGACCTCCTTCTACGTCGGGTTCGGGCGAAAGAGCGTTGGCCCGACGTTGGATGAGTACATGGACAGGATGCGTTCGGGCTTTACGCTCGCGGTCATGACCTTGGTGCTGGTTGGACTCACCGTGCACTACTGGAACACCATGTGGATGGTTTGGGGTGCGTATATCGGAGTACGGGCTTCACTCTATGAACATTTTTGGGGGACGAGACACCTCAGCGAGCTTTCCCCTGCATGGTATGGTCCTCCGGTCTATGCTCCGGCACCCGCGCGGCGATGGTAGGTGTGTCCATGCAGTCGCCTTTGACAACCACCGTTGGAGGCTTGCTTGCCTGCGCATTTGCTGCCGCAGTGGCACTGCATACAGGTCTCTCTCTCGCAACAGCGGCCGAGGACACACATGCGTCGCGGGCATACGACCAGAACAGCGATGGGGCCCCCAGCGCGCCGCGTTGCGACGTTCAGTATCCCTCGCTGCTTAGCCGATATCGCATTCGTCCGCCTTGGCGTGTTGCAGGGGTCGACTATTGCGTGGGTCATCCAGCGGCGATCGAGTTCAAGGATCCTGCCGCAATTTCGATGACCGGGGTGACGGTCGATCGCAAAAAGCGGCTCGTCACCGTAACCGGAAACGGCATCACGCTGGATGGCTATGATTTCTCCCTCGATGGCGGCTGGGGCGTCGTGGTCCAGGGGGATGATGCGACGATTCAAAACTGCAATTTCCTCGTCGGCGGCAATCGCAACCAACCCGTCCTTGCGGCGGTGTCGTCATCGAACGTGAGGGTCGCGTACTGCACGATTGACGGCCACAACGAGCCCAACGTCAGCGGCCTCATCGAAAGCCGTGGCTCGGGTACACTGACCGTCCAGTATTGCTGGCTGAAGAACGCCGGCGGCGACATGGTTCAAATGCACAATGGCGGTCGGGCAGCAGGCCTCGTTCTCCAATACAATCTCATTCAGAATGCTGGTATGGCGCCCGGCGCGCACGGCGACTACACGGAGTTCATCGACGGGCCGTTCACGGTGACCATCGAGTACAACACGACCGCCCAGAGCGGAGGGACGAGCCAGGGGTTCATGGTGGAGCCTGACATTGGCTCCAATGCCGGCAGGATCATCTCGGGCGAAATCGGCAACAACACGTTGACTGGCGCAGTGAACGCATTCACCGGCGTCACTGTCGCCGATATCGTGAACGCATTTACGGTCCGCGACAATTATTTCGATCCTTCGAGGACCTCGTCGGGACTGGCATTTGGCGGTCCCATTCGCGGCGGACCCAACGACAACAGCGCCAAGTCGATCTATGTGCGCAACATGAACATGCTTACGGGCGCCGTCGTGCAGGATGTCAAGGCAGGTGGAGTTTCTAGCCGCTGATCGTCGAGGTCGTGTCTGCCTCGCTCCGTCAGCGTGGTGCTGAGGTGGGAATGAGGGCCGAGGGAGTGTTCATCAGGTCAATGCCATGAACGAAATCACTGCGCGCCACCAAGTCAGGGTTGTCAGAACACGCTCCGAGGTCGAAGAACTTCGAGAGTTTTGGAACTCGTGCAATCCCGCTCGAGACGCGGATATCGACTTTTTCCTGTTCATCCTGGAAATATATCCGCAGGTTCAGCGACCGCACGTCGTGGTTCTCTACGAAGGCGGGCTTCCCCGCGCACTTCTTGTCGGTCGCTTGGAGACCAGCCACGTGCCGGTCAAGCTGGGGTATCTTGCTCTTCCCGTTCCCAGGTTGAGGATATTGCAGATTGTTCATGGCGGCTGGCTGGGAGAGATCTCCGAGCACAACGCAAGGACGCTGCTCGGGAGCATTACAGAGTCGCTGGCAGCCGGGGAGGCCGATGCTGCCTCATTCCACTCTCCGAACGTCAATTCTCCCCTTGTCAAATTCGCCCGCGATCTTCCTTCCTGGTGGTGCGCTGATCACTTGATCAGCCCACAAGCTCATCGGCTGTGCGAACTTCCGGAGAAGGCTGGCTCGTTCCTGGCTGGCCTTCCGAAGAAGGGGCGTTACAACGAGCGCAAGCGCGTCGAAAGCATAGCTTGTGATTTTGCGGACAGAAGAATCCAGCGATTTGATTCCCCCGCTGAACTGGATCAGTTGATGCGGGACGCGGAGACCATTGCAGCCAAATCCTATCAGCGGGGGCTGGGTGTGGGGTTCTCCGAAAGTCCCGTCATCCGATCGCGTCTCCGTTTCGAAGCAAGCAAGGGCTGGCTGCGAGGATACATTCTGTACCTCAACGGCCGACCGGTCGCTCTCTGGATCGGCTCGCTACGCAATGGAGTCTTTCTCAGCGAGTACGTTTCCTACGATCCTGCCTATGCGAAGTACGGTCCCGGCCTTCATCTGATTCTGAGCGTATTGGAAGAACTACAGGCGTCCTCGAGCCGGCCGGTGCGACTGGTCGACTTCGGCATCGGCGATGCAACTTACAAGGAATTGCTGGCTAACCTGTCGAGACAGGAGTCGACGGTCTATATCTTTGCCCCGCGATCGAAGGCGGTTTGCATCAACCTCCTGCGCACCTCCATCGGCGGGTTCAATCGTCTGGCCAAGAGTTTGCTGCGGAGCTCTTGGCTTGCGGGGATCAAGCGAAAGTGGCGGACCGGGGTCAGCAGTCAACCGTCTTATCGGGCCCCTCCGTCATGATCGTGAAGCCCATGGACGGCCCCAAGGCAAGGCAAGACGTGCGTCCCGGAGTTCTTGCGGAAGAACCTGGATCTGCTCGTCAGAGGCAGGATCGGGCTTCTGAGCGCGCAGCTGCAAAGAGCATCTCACTGGGTGTGCTGATGCCGCTGCCGCTCAATGGAATGGGGGTTGGCTATACGTGCAGCTCCCTCGCAAAGGGGATGGCGAGCGAGAACTTCGATGTGACGATCGTGACGCCGCGGGCGCAGTTGGCGCTGCCACCGGTACAACTCGTCGAAGTACTGCCGGATTGGGCGAGATACGTCCCATATCGGCTCGTGCGACGTTGGGTCGGCCGTACAATCGAGCGCGTATTCCTCTCTTGCATCGATCAATTTGAATCCGAGAGGCCGGCAGCCTATCTCTGGCCGGACGCAAGCTTGGAGACGATCCAGCACTTGAAGCGGCGCGGTGTTGCGGTGTTTCGTGAACAGTTCAATTGCCATACCGGGACGGCAAAGAGAATTCTCGATCATGCGTACGAGCGGCTTGGAGTCGCGCCTGCGCACGGGATCACGTCTGCGAAGGTCGATCGTGAGGCGCAGGTCCTCGAGGCGGTGGATCACGTGTTTTGTCCGAGCCCACTGGTCGAGGCCTCGCTGCTGGAGAACGGCGTGCCTCGATCCAAGTTCTTGAACGCGAGTTACGGCTGGGAGCCGGCGCGGCTTGTCGGAAAACAGCCATTGCTCGAACCGAGCGCCGGCGTCACGGTGGTGTTCGTCGGCGCCATATGCGTGCGGAAAGGAGCCCATTTGCTTCTGGACTATTGGGCACAGAGCGGGGTGAAGGGAAGGCTCGTGCTCGCGGGGGAGATGGAGCCGACCATCAGGGAGAAGTGCGCCAGCCTTCTTGCCAGGGATGACGTGATCGTATTCGACTATCTCAAGGACGTTGGCGCGCTTTATCGATCGGCGGACGTCTTCATGTTTCCTTCGCTGGAGGAGGGAAGTCCTTTGGTCATGTACGAAGCGTGCGGCGCTGGACTTCCGGTCGTCACTACGGAGATGGGGGCAGGGCGCTTCGTGCGAGACAGTCATGAGGGGTTCGTGCTCGATCCCTACGATGCGGCGCGTTGGGTCGAGGCCATTCGTTCGCTGGCAGGCGACCTCGAGCTTCGACGGACGATGTCGGAGGCTGCTGCCGGTCGCGCCGAGCGTTTCGTCTGGGCCGACGTCGCCAGTCGGCGTCGTCAGCAGATCAAGGAATGCCTTGGCCATGGCCTCTGATCGCGCAAAGCTCGCAGTTCTGATCGTCGGGTATCGCAATCCCGACGACATTCTGCGGTGTCTGAGATCGCTCGCGGCGTCCGATTGGCAGGAGTTTGAAATCTTCGTCTGCGAAAATGGAGGGAAGGAAGCCTTCGAAACGTTGGCGGCCGCACTCCTCGGTCAGGAGCGGATGCTGCCATGTATCCCGGACGAAGATGATGTCGCGGATGCGCCCGGCGGGCGGTTCAGTTCTGTCGTCAAATTCCGTTTCCAGAATCGAGCCGTTATTGTCCGACTTGGACTTGCGACAGATAATTTCGGTTATGGCGGAGGGATAAACGCCTGGCTCGAGCGCCTGTTGGGTACGCGCGGCTGGGAGGCAGTGCTCGTTCTCAATCCGGATACCGAAGTGCACGAGAACTGCCTGACGGAATTCATGGCCAAGGCGGACCAGGGTTTCGGAATGATTGGTGGTACCCTCGTTTTCGACGATGCGCCCGACAAGATCATCAACTACGGACTTCAATGGTCGCCCGTCACCGGCCGGGTTCTCGCCATCGGCCGAAACTTGGCAGCCGGCACGTCTCCGGCGCCCGAGGTGCTCTCACGGATCGATACGATCAGCGGCGCCTGCGTGCTGGTCACGCGTGCGTTCATCGAGGACGTCGGATTGATGGCTGAGGACTATTTTCTCTACATGGAGGATGTGGATTGGGGTCGTCGCCGCGGTAAGCACAGAATAGGCTTCGCGGAACGGGCGATCATACGCCACGTTGGCGGCACCGCCATTGGTTCTGCGATTGATCCGAGAAAGCAATCATTCCTTTCGGTCTATCTGTCGGCGCGTAACAGCATCCTCTTCGCGCGCCGGTGGGCCAAACGGCGGTGGCTGCTTCACTTTGGCTGGGGCTTGCTGCACGCCGTCAGGTACGTCGTCATTGGCGCGCCTTTGGCGGCGAAAGTCACCCTCGTCGGTCTGATGGACGGCGCCCAGGGGAAGTCCGGGAAACCCGACGCTTCCGTGCGATTGCCTCAGCCCGGCTAGGCGCTGCGCACGTTCAGCTTCAATCGCAGAGGCGGCGCGTGCTCATCTTCGCGAGCGGCGAGGTTGGCGAGCGCGCCAATTGAGTGGCGCGGCTCGGGTGGTGCAATTCGGATTGACCGCACAAGAGCCCGTGTTTGAGTCCGGGCGGCCCGGGTCGTGGCGACCCGTCCCCTCAATCGACCACCACGAACTCGTTCGCTAGGAAAGGCCAGGATCGCCCGGATATTGTGGCGTGGGCTTGGCGTGATGCCTTCGATCGGGGTCACCGATTTACTTTCCTGCATTGAGCCTGGTTATGTGCACATTTAAAATCATTATTTCGGAATATGACACAATTGGGCTGCGCGATTATTTGCGCTCCCCTTGGCGTCGATTCATCGTTGGCAAATCGGCTACCAGTCTTCTCTATCAATGGTTATAGTGCGATGTTGTCTGTGGATCTGCGATTCGTGCCGGCGCGTTCATGCAAGTCGCGTGTTTAATTATTTAATGCACGTGAGTGTGGCGGTCTGAGACAAGACATGACCCCAGCACAGCCTCGATCTAGTCCAAAAAAAGTCCGCGGTGCTCGGCCAAGAGTCGCCGCGGCCGAGATAATCGGCTTCTAAGGATAGCGTGTCGCTCGGGGGACCTCGCGGTTGAGCGCGTGCCTATCGTCTAGTATAATCAGGAGAACAGGGTAGATGGCAATTAACGACGGCTCCGCAAATGCTCCAGTTGGAACGCCGCAGCTTCCGAACTTGCTCGATTCCTACGGTGCGAACCGGCCCGGATGGAATGTCGCGGGCGTGGATTATCACGTGGGGACGCCTTCGGGATTAGCGCTGAAGAATCCGGCGACGATCTCGATGGCCGGGGTATCGGTGAATGCGGCGAACCACACCATCACGGTGACGGGCAGCAACGTCACGCTCGACGGTTATGATTTCTCGCTCAACGGTGGCTGGGGCGTTGTCGTCCAGGGCGCCGGTACGAAGATTCTGAATTCCAACTTCCAGGTCGGGTCCAATGGCCTCAAGCCGATCCTGGCGACGGATTCTTCGTCGAACTTGACGGTCATGTACTCGACGCTTGACGGCAACAACAACGGCAACGTCAGCGGCCTCATCGAGAACCGCGGTTCGGGCACGTTGACCGTGGAGTATTCTTGGCTCAAGAATGCCGGCGGCGACATGATTCAAATGCACAATGGCGGCAAGTCGGCCGGCCTTGTCGTCGAGTATAATCTGCTTCAGAACGCCGGAATGGCATCCGGTGCGCACGGCGACTACACCGAGTTCATGGACGGGCCGTTCACCGCCACCATCAAGTACAACACCACCACCCAGAACGGCGGAGCGAGCCAGGGCTTCATGGTGGAGCCCGACATCGGCAGCAGCCCGGGCACGATCGTTTCCGGCGAAATCGGCAACAATGTATTCACCGGCAGCGTCAACGCCTTCACTGGCGTCACGGTGGCGGATATCCAGAATACGTTCACCGTCCACGACAACTACTTCGATCCGTCCAGTTCGTCTTCGGGACTGGCGTTCGGCGGTGTCCGGGGCGGTCCCAACGACTCCAGCTCGAAGTCGATCTATATCCACAACGTCAACATGAAGACTGGTGCCGTCCTTCAGGACGCAAATGCACCGACGTCGCCGACGACACCCACGTCGCCGACACCGCCGACCGGTTCGACTGCACCCACGATCGCCTCGATCTCGAACGATAGCGGCACCGCTGGCGATCGCATCACGAACGACAGCACCCTCGAGCTGAAGGGCAAGGCCGCTGCCGGCAGCACCGTCAAGGTCTACGACGGTACGACCCAGCTCGGTTCGGCGACTGCGGATTCGAGCGGGAATTGGGACTACATCACCAAGGTCCTGACTGACGCCAAACATACGCTCACCGCAACGGCGACCAACTCGTCGGGGCAGACCAGCGCGGCGTCGTCTGCGGTGGTAGTCACCGTCGATACCAAGGCGCCGACCGCCCCGACCATCGTCAGCAACAAGGTGAACACCGCCAATCAGGTGGTGATGTCGGGCAATGCCGAAGCGAGCAGCGTCGTCAAGGTGTTCGACGGCACGACCCAGATCGGGACCGCGACCGCGAACAGCAGCGGTGTGTGGGCCTATACGTCCGCAGCCCTTGCTGTCGGTGCGCACAGCCTCACGGCGAAGGCCACGGACGTGGCAGGCAACACCAGCGTGGCGTCCGCCGTTGTCACGGCGAGCGTCACCTCGACGTCGCCCACCGCACCGACGACACCCACCACCCCGACAACCCCCACCACGCCGACGTCGCCCACTGCCGGCACGGTGATCGAGTCGGCCGGTGCGACGCGGCTCGTTGAGAGTGGCGACAAATTCTACCTCAACACCAGCACCGGGACAGGCCCCACGCTGAAGAAGGGCGGAGTGGCGTTTGTCGATGGGTCGGATGGCACCTGGGCGCCCATTGCCGCGGAAAAGACGGCAACGGGTTACGTGGTCGGCTGGAAGGAGGCGAGCAGCGGCCTGTACACCGCATGGAACACCGACAGTAACGGCAACTATCTCTCCCACGTCAGCAGCCTGACCGGCTCCACGTCGGGCGGCGCCGTGTCGGGTGCGAACTCTGGCCTCAAATCGCTCGAGACGACCTTCCACCAGGATCTGAACGGTGACGGACAGATCGGTACTTCCACCACGTCCACACCTACGTCTCCGACCTCACCGACGTCGCCTGCCGCTGGCACGGTGATTGAGTCGGCCGGTGCGACGCGTCTCGTTGAGAGTGGCGACAAGTACTACCTCAACGGCAGCACCGGGACGGGCCCCACGCTGAAGCATGGCGGTGCGGATTTCATCGAGGGATCAGATCACACCTGGGCTCCCATTGCCGCGGAAAAGACGGCGACGGGCTATCAGGTCGTCTGGAAGGAGGCGAGCAGCGGTCAGTATACGGCGTGGAACACCGACAACAACGGTAACTACGTTTCCCACCTGAGCAGCCTGACCGGCTCCACAAAGGGGGGCTCCGTGTCGGGTACGAACTCCGGCCTTAAATCGCTCGAGACGAGTTTCCATCAGGATCTCAACGGCGATGGGCAGGTCGGTACGTCGAGCGCAGCTACGTCGTCCACGAGCACCACTCAGCTCGCTGCGACTTCGAGCTCGACGAGCAGCAACGTACAGACGAGCACGCCAGGCAATGACGCCTTCGTTGGCACCACCAAGGCCGACACGTTCTCGTTTGCCGCGAATTTCGGCAACGATGTCATCAAGGACTTCACTGCCAGCGGACCTGCTCACGACACGATCCAGTTCAGCAAGAGCGTGTTCGACAGCTTTGCGAGTGTTCTATCCCACGCGACCCAATCGGGTCAGGACGTCGTCATCGCGACGGGGGGCGACACGCTCACGCTGAAGAACATGAAGGTCGGTTCGTTGACCAGCCAGGACTTCCACTTCGCGTAAAGTGTGGGCATCCACACCGAGTAGTACTCAACAACTGCCTTGGGGATCTCTTGGGGGATCTTCAGACAAAGGCATGGTTCAAGGGCGGCTACCATGATGGACTTTGGACGGCGGGGGGCATTCCCCCCGCCCGCTAATCTCATTCGAATTCCACTTCTTCACATATCGGAGCTCTGGGCGGCTGGACGGCAGCGGGCGGAAAGCGCCGAGCTGCGGACATCGCGGCTGCTCGATTGGGCAAGGCGCCCGATCGAAGCTCTGCGGCAACGAATATTCACCGGTCGCCCGCGGCCGGCGGATGACTATGACGATTCGCAATCGGAGCTGTCGGCCTTCCTGCGGTCCTGCCGCCGGATTTTCTGGGCCCTCGCGGCCTTCAGCGGGATGAGCAATCTCCTCATGCTCACCGGTTCGTTCTTCATGCTGCAAGTGTATGACCGGGTGCTGCCCGGGCGCAGCATACCGACACTGATCGCCTTGATGGTCCTGGCGACGGTGCTTTACCTGTTTCAGGGTGGGCTCGACCTCATCAGGAGCAGGATAAGTGCCCGGGTCGGGCGGTATTTCGATGAAATGCTCGGCGCTCGCGTTTTCGACGCGCTTGTTCGCCTGCCTCTCAAGACCAGGGCGGATGGCGACGGCTTGCAGCCTGTGCGGGATCTTGATCAGGTCCGCAGCTTCCTGTCGAGCGGCGGGCCGACGGCGCTGTTCGATCTGCCCTGGATGCCGATCTATCTCGGCGTCTGCTTCCTCTTTCACTTCTGGATCGGCGTCACTGCGCTGGCCGGCGCGCTGGTGCTTGTCGGCATTACGATCCTCACCGAAACTCGAACCCGAGGGCCGGCAAAGGCGACCTCGCGTCTGGCCGTATCGAGAACTGCCCTTGTGCTCGAGGGGCGGCGGAATGCCGAAGTCTTGCAGGCCATGGGCATGCGCCAGCAGGCGGCGTTGCGTTGGCGCGATGCCAACGCGAAGTACCTCGCGGCGCAAGAGCGGGCCAGCGATGTCGCGAACGGACTCGGTGGCGCCTCGAAGATCTTCCGGGCAATCCTGCAATCGCTGGTTCTGGCCGTCGGGGCCGTCCTCGTCATCAACCAGGAATCGACCGCCGGCATCATCATTGCCGGATCGATTCTCACTGCGCGGGCACTGGCGCCCGTCGAGATGGCCATTGCGAACTGGAAAGGCTTCGTCGCTGCGCGACAGTCGGGACAGCGGCTCGATCACTTGCTGAAGCTTCTGCCTCAAGAGGAGGAGCGGTTGGCGCTGCCTGCGCCCGTTGGAACCCTCACCGCCGAGCATCTCTATGTCGGCGCTCCGAACTGCGAGAGGCCGACCCTCAGTGAAGTGTCATTCCAGCTGCGGAGCGGGCAGGCGGTCGGAATCATCGGTCCAAGCGGGTCCGGCAAGTCGACGCTGGCACGTGCGCTGGTTGGGGTGTGGCCGTGCGTTCGAGGCCGGATTCGGCTCGACAACGCCGCCCTCGATCATTGGTCTTCGGACGCCCTCGGCAAGCACATCGGTTATCTGCCCCAGGATGTCGAATTGTTCGACGGCAGCATTGCCATGAACATTGCAAGATTCGACCCGAAGGCAACCGCCGCCGCTGTCCTGGAAGCCTCACATTCCGCCGGCGCGCACGACCTCATCCTCTCCCTTCCGGACGGATACAGCACGAAGATCGGCGAGGGAGGACTGGCGCTGTCCGCCGGGCAGCGGCAGCGCATCGGGCTCGCGCGCGCGTTTTACGGCAAACCCTTCCTGGTCGTGCTCGATGAACCCTCGTCCAATCTCGATGCCGAGGGCGAGGAGGCCTTGACCGAGGCGATCATGAACGTGCGCCGCCGGGGAGGAATTGTCGCCGTTGTCGCCCATCGCCCGAAGGCGCTGGAAGCGGTTGACCATGTCTTGTGTCTCGGAGACGGCAGGGTTCAGTCCTTCGGCAAGAAAGAGGAGGTTCTCAACAAAGTGTTGCGAAATCCGGTACCGCTCAAAGTCGTCGGGGAAGCTCAAGGAGGTGGCCGATGAGCGGTCAGATAGCGCCGGCGCTGCAATCCATCCAGCGTTACATGATCGTCGGAATGATCATGCTGGCTCTGGTGACCTTCGGGGTCGGCGGCTGGGCGACAACGACCCAATTGTCGGGCGCGGTCATCGCCCAAGGCGTGGTTGTGGTGGATTCGAGCGTCAAGAAGGTCCAGCACGCGACCGGCGGGATCGTGGGCGAGTTGCGCGTGCGGCAAGGCGACCGGGTCAAGGCAGGCGACATTCTGATCCGGCTCGATGAGACCCAGACGCTCGCGAATGCGACGATCGTCACCAACAGCATCGATGAGCTGTTCGCGCGGCAGGCTCGTCTCGAGGCCGAGCGCGATGGCGCCGACCAGGTCGTGTTTCCCAAGGTGCTGCTCGACCGCTCCAAGGAAAGCAACTCCGAGGCGAATCGTGCAATCACCGCGGAACGCAAGCTGTTCGACCTGCGGCGTCAGGCGAGGAGCGGCCAGAAAGCCCAGTTGCAGGAGAAAAGCGCGCAGCTTGAAAACGAGATCAAGGGCTATATGGGGCAGACCGAGGCCAAGCAGAAGGAGGTCGAATTCATCCGCCAGGAGCTCGAGGGCGTACGTAGCCTCTGGCAGAAGAATCTGGTGCCGATCACGCGGCTCAATGCCCTCGAGCGCGACTCCGCGCGCATCGAAGGCGAGCGCAGCCAGCTCGCCGGAATGATTGCTCAGTCGAAGGGCAAGATCTCGGAAATCGGGCTCCAGATCATTCAGATCGACCAGGACCTGCGGACGGAAGTCGGCAAGGACCTGATCGACACGCGCTCGAAGCTCGCCGAACTGAGCGAGCGCAAGACTGCCGCCGTTGATCAGCTGAATCGGGTCGATATCAGGGCTCCGCAATCGGGCCGTGTCCACGAGCTGAACGTCCACACCGTTGGCGGCGTCATCTCGCCCGGCGAGCAGATCATGCTGATCGTACCTGATGCAGATTCGCTTGCGATCGAGGTCAAGATCGCACCGCGCGATATCGACCAGGTTTATGTGGGACAGACCGCAACGATGCGCTTCGCAGCGTTCAACCAGAAGACCACGCCCGAAGTCGATGGGGAGGTCAGCATGGTCTCGGCGGATATTACGCAAGATCAGCGCGCCGGCACGAGCTACTATACGGGTCGCGTGCTGCTGAAGCCGGAGGAGCTGGCGAAGCTCGGCTCGGCCAAGCTGCTGCCCGGCATGCCGGTCGAGGTGTTCATCAAGACGGCAGGTCGGACCGCATTGTCATACCTGCTCAAGCCGCTGCAGGATCAGGCCGGGCACGCGTTCAAGGAGCGTTGAGATCTTTCGCGCAAGCATGCGTCGCCGGCGCCCCACCCGAGGGCGCCGGTGACGAAAGCGCATCACGCCCCGCGACGGAGGGTACGACCTGGTTTGACGCCCGCGTTCAAGAACTCGAATCATATGCGGCGGTAAATCTTGAGATCGCTGGATGCGCGGGCAACTCCCTCGCGGCGTTCTTGATCGGGCCCCTCCGTCGGGTGGCCCGACCGACCCAAAACTTTCCCGCTATTCACTCGTCCTGATGTCTTCATCTGCAGGGCTCCGCGGACATCCTGGGGGGCGTCTGCGTGCGGCATTCGCGTCGATTTAATGTGCATTCATTATTGTTATTTAAATTAAATAGAATTAATATCAAATGGTGTGAGCGACCGGACCGTTTTGGCGACCGGGAGGCTCGAAGCAGCGAATCCTGACCTAGTTGGCGTTCTCAGGGGGCGGCGGATGCAGCGAACCTCGGGGCCGGCCGTTGCGGCAGCCATTGCCGTTATGATCGGAGGCGTTCAGTGGGCTCGTGCGGGATTGTTGACCGTGCCAAGGGCGCCGCCAGCTCCTGCGCGCATTGAACTCGGACGCCCAACGCTTCCGCCTCTCACATATACGATGTTTTGCCTGCGGTATGAGGCCGAATGTCGTCCGCGGCGCTCGTTCCGCGGCGGCCCGATCCGGTTGACCGAGACGCGCTGGGCAGACCTGCAGGAGATCAATCGCACGGTCAATCAGGCGATAGAACCGGCTCGCAACGAGCTCGGTCTCGCCGGCGAAGAGTGGACCATCAACCCCGATCGTGGCGATTGCAACGATTACGCGGTGAGCAAGCGTCACGAGCTGCTCCGGCGCGGCTGGCCCGCGCGCGTCCTCCTATTGAGCGAAGTGGTCATGAGGTCCGGCGAACATCATCTGGTGCTTCTGGTGCGGACCAGGAGCGGCGATTTCGTCCTCGACAATCTCACGCCACGGGTCAAGCCGTGGTCGCGGACGCCCTATCGCTGGGTTCGCGTGCAAAGCGCAGGCAATGACGGGCTGTGGGCCACCGTTGGACGCGAAGGGGTATGAGGCATGGGCGACGCCGGAGCCTGAGGCTGCCTTGGCCAGACCGGTTGCGCTTACTTGTGAGCGCTATTCAGCTGCTCAAGCGAAGCAAGCCGATCTTCAAGCGCGACGATCCGGCGGAGAAGATCGAGGCGCGACAGCCCCAGGGTAGCTCGCGTCGATCCGATGACGGAAGCGGCGGCACACGGCTGCTCGGCGTTGGGAAGGAGGACGCTGAACATACGCAGTACGCCGTCGCCAGTCAGCACATCGACCCAGCCTTCGGAAGATGATCGCCCTACGATCCGGCCTGGCACGCGGCCGACATAGCATCGGGCATCAAGCTGGGGGGAGGCGTGAGTGATGCTGAGACGCTGCCCGGCAAGGTGGGTGAAGGCACCAGGAAATGGCGGCGTCAAGCCGCGGATCAGCCGATCGATGGTGTCGGTCGGTTGCCGCCAGTCTATCTCTCCATCGTCCGGAACACGGGTGCAGCCATAGGAGGCCTGATCGGCATCTTGAGCTGTGCCCTGATAGCCGGTGATCGCTCGAACGACGACCCCGCCGAGTTCATCTTCCTGGATCGCGTTGAGGCGATCGTAGAGAGAGGTGACCGTGTCGTTCGCACCGATCGAGATGGCCTTCTGAAACAGCAGATTGCCGCCATCAAGCTCCGGGACGACGAGGTGAATGCTGATGCCGGCGGTGGTCTCGCCGTTGATGATTGCCCAATTGACGTTGGCGCGGCCGCGATAACGCGGCAGAAGGGAATAGTGCACGTTGACGAAGCGACACGATGCAAGAATGCGCGGGGGGATGATCCGATCGAACGAGGAGATCACAACGGCCGCCGGGCGCTGGTCCTCGATCACTTTCTGGAGCTGGTTCAACTCCAGCAACGCCGCAACCGGGATGCCCCGTGCTTCTGCGAATGCGCTCAACGCGCGGGCCTCAGGTTGGTCCGGTTTTCGGAAGATCTGGACCACGCGGCACCGCGCAGCCAAGGAGCGAAGCGCCGCGAAGCCCGTCGGCCCGTCCGCGAGGAGCACGACATCGGGCTGCAGGGGTTCCGTCATGTCGCCGCCGGCCACGGTACGAGCTGGGCGAAGCCATCCGGAGTTACGGCGCCGCCGCGCCGAACCCATTCGGCCGCGCGCAAGCCGCCGGTCTGCAATCGTACGATCGGTTCGGGGCCGATGTCCGAGAGCAGAATGCCCATGTGGCCTGGCTTGACGGGGCTCGTTGGCCAGACAGCGAAGCCATTTCGCGCCAGCGCCGTTCGATCGATATCGCCCCAGAACTGTACCACGACAGCGCCGGCGCTCGCGCAGGCGGCTAAATGTGTCGCCTCTGCCTGGCCGACGCGTGGCGTGGTCGCTGGCTGCAAGGCGACGACGAAGGCGTCCCACGCGTCGGGGTGGACAGCTGCAACACTGTCGAATGTCTTGACCTTCGCGCCGAGGCTTGTCAGCCCGGCGTGCAGCGGAGCAAGGAAGTCGTTGTCGCAGAGCAGGCCTATCTTGTTGCCAAGGACCGCCAGACCGCAGTCGTGCAACTGCTTCACGGCGAGCGGGCCGAGAAATGAGAAGACGTCGACGGCGGGGTGCCGCTCGTTGACTCCGACCACGGGGATTCCGCGCCGGGCGCACGCTTTGATATCGAGGTCCTCACCGCGAAATTCCCAGGCCTCGAACATCAAGGCAATCACGGCGTCGTCGCGCAGCTGGTCGATCAGTTCGGTAGTAAGAGGACGAAGGTGGCCACTGTTGGTCACGATATCGACGTTGTGGAGTATCTCGGGGCTGATGCGTTCCAAAATCTCGATGCGGTCAGCGACACCCAGAAGGGCCGCGAGCTCCATAGTCTCGCGCTTGGCATCGAGCACGGTCCCATGGCGGCCGGGCCTCGTGAACGCGTGGACGCACTTGGCTCCGGCCATCGCTGCGAGGACCGGGGTCACGGCATAAGCGCCAGTTGCGGCTTCGGTCAGCACGGTCATTCCCGACATGTCCAATCCCGTTTCCGCGACGGCGAGCTTCATCAGCGTTCGTAGACGAACGGGGGAGAAGCCCGGTCTGCGAAAAGCTCTCATGCCCGCATCGCCGGATTGCAATTGCGCGACCGTCGTTCCAGTCACAGTCATCGATCTGCCCCGCTGTTGCCCGTGGAGGAAGCCGGCTTCATCGTGTTTTTGAACGGCGCGCTCTGGAAACCAACCGCGCGCTGTCCGGAGCGCGATGTGGAACAGATCGCGTATGAGCGCTCAGATGGTGCTGCCGATGCGAATTCTCGGAAGCGAGCACGATCCGCCGGGCTCAACAGATGCTGGAGGGCTGGCCCCAATCCGCTGTTCGTGGGCGTCAGAGGGACTCTTTGAGGGCTGTGCATTCGGCCCGCGGGCATGTCAAATAACTCTGCTGGAAAGACATCATCGATGAAAATGTGCGCCAAGGTTTCGCGCCTGCATGTTCGGCGCAAGGCGTCGCTCAGGAAAAGCCTTCGATCGCCCCGTCTGTCCTACTCTCATCCGCGGCCGCTCCATATTTAATTTGAGTTTTAAATCCTAAAATAAAAATGTCAAAATAAATAGTCTCCGAGCGTGCGCCGGATGTCCGACTGGTGCCGGCAGGTAAGGCCATTTTTCCGGCGACAGATTAAATTGCAACATGTGCGATGCCCGGGCGCCGGTCTTTTGCCGACGGGCTGGGCCGGCGGGAGGATGGCATGGCTCACCCTATGCCGCGATCGTCGAGCGTCGGGGGTTGAGGAGCTGAGGGAAATTCGCCGACGTTACCCCTTCAGCGATGGCTTTGCTGTTTTCGACCGTTCTGACCTCAACTGCCATCGCTGGTTCTGGCGGGCGATTGTGCAGGGCAGCAATGGCAAGGGCAACAATGGCTACGATGGCAGCCGCAGCGGGAAGGAGGACGGTACCCGTCAAAGTGGCGCCTGCGACAATGTCGGCCGCCGTCGTCCCGGCGATAGTCGGGACTTCAGACGGTCCGGCGGCGCTTTTGTCCAGATGGGCGGTTGATCAGCAGGTCATTCAGCTTCTTGCCGGCGCGAAGTTGCGCTTTCAGCCATCGTGGCTGTTTGCCGCGGCCCGACCAGGTTTCGGATGGATTCTTGGGATTCCGATACTTGGGCAGCACCGGGGGGTAGGGGCGGCGTTCCCGTGCCCCGTGGCCATCGGCAGTGCCCTCCAGCCTGCGAAGTCGCTCTTCGAGCTTGACTTTTTCTGCGGTCATCCTGCGGCTAAGAACCGCAGTCACCTCATCGTACAACCGCCAAAGCTCCGCCGTACTGGCGGACGTCCAGTTGTCGTTGTCCATTGGAAGCTGTCCCCACTACTTCCAGTCTCAAAGCAGGAAGTGGGGCATATCAGGTCCAAGCCCGGTCGGGCAAGCTTTGTTAGCGCTACCGACTGGGGACGGCGTTCCGACCGAGTGGGCGTCTCCTGAGGAGGATTCGCCGGCTGGCTCGCCCTCTGCCGAACATGCGCTGCTCGGCCTTCAACACGCGACTACGCAAATTTTGCAATTCAGTGAATTGAACGATCAAAGCTTGATGAGTTTGACGCAGAATCGCCGCAGAGTACATGTGACCACCTACTCGCTACTGAAGATTACCGATGACCGCCTGGCGAAGTTCGTCGGCCTGGCGATGAGCCGATCCACTTTGCCGATCAGCGCTCCTATAATCGGAAAAGCGTCTGTCCGCCTCCTTCCCTCGACGTCGGGCATTTGAGAAAATTTGCGCTCCTCATTTCGAGCCTCCCGGCGCTACGGCCAAAAACAAAAGATTGCCGCTATTTGTACCCGATACGCACCCCCGTCTGGGTGGATAGGTAAACGTTTCTTGCCTTCCAGTTGCGCCTCACTTTCGGCGAAACTTTGCTGAAGGTTAGATTTGAATCGCGAGCGCAACTATATATCCTTGGTAATAATCCGCAGTGAACGACGAGTCGATGTCGACGCAAATAATCGTTGCGAGAATTTGTTTGGCACACCTATTTAAAATTGTCCAATGGGCCTGACTTTACACGAATTCATGGCTGGGTTGGGCGAGCAGAGCCCGCGTTCATACGGTGCTGCAGGCATATCCGAAGCAAGTTACGGTGCTCCGGCCGCTACGTGCCGTGGCAGATGCCGAGTTTTGCGGTGCGGGCCGGCTTCATGGTTAACGCGCGTCACGCGTCAGCAGCGGCATTGCTGGAATAAACCGCCGACGTGCGGGTTTTGATCTTCGGGCAGAGAAACATGCGCCGCACCAGAATTGTCATCGCGGATCGACACCCGATCGTCCTGCGGGGGATCAGCAGCCTCCTTTCGATGCAGAGCGATCTGGCGGTCGTGGCCTCCTGCGGAGATGCAGCAAGCTGCGCCCAGTCAATACGGCTTCTTGTGCCGGACATTGCGCTGATTGATGCTACAATGCCTGATATCAGGCTGCCGGACTTGCTTGCCCTCGCAAACGCCGGGGGCCAAGGTACTCAGGTGGTTCTCTTCGCAGATGCGGCAGACGTTCGCGAACTGCAAAGCTTGGCTGTGGACGGCTCCTGTCTCGTTCTCGGCAAGGACGCCAAGCTGGAGACGTTGGTCGCGACCCTGCGGAAGATAGCCCAGAGCCAACGCTTGGCGTCACGTTCGGCCAGTTCCGGAGAGCTCGGCGAGGAACCTCAGGCTGGTGAAGAGAAGTCACTGACGCAGCTTACCGGCCGGGAGCGGCAGATCATGCGGCTCGTATCGGAGGGATTATCGAACAAGGAAATCGGTCGTTGCCTGAAAATTACGGATGGTACGATCAAAGTGCATCTCCATCACATCTTTCAGAAGCTGGATATCAGCAACCGGACCGTTCTCGCGGCGCTGGCGATTTCACGGAACGAGCTGCATCTGGAGGCTCGTGAAATCGACGTTTCCGGCCTACCACAGCGAGATCCCGCCAGCGCAAAATGACCTGGGCGGCGTCAAGCGCGCATTTCCTTCCATATTGGTCATCGATTCGTGCTTTCAGCGTCGGCGATCGCGCTTAGACATTCAAGCATGCTGCGGCAGGCCCCTTCGGCCTCGGCCAGAGTTCGAAACGGCGAGCCGCTGATCTTGATGGCTCCAATATTCTCGAAAAGCGGCCGCCAACTCGCCAAGTAGCCGGAGCGTCCATGAAAGCCCGGACCGGTGGGGCTGCCGAAGCTGATCACGAAAGAGAAGCCGTCGCTGCTTGCGCTCCAGATCTCGATGCCCTCGGCAGCGGGACGGTGAAATTGCAGTGGCATGTGGCAATGATCCGTCGGCGGTGGTTAAATTCGACGAAGTGATTATATAATTAAATATATAAAATTGGGGATGCAAGCTGAATTTCCTGCGCTTGGGCGTGCCCTGGGGTTCACGCAGTAGAATTACCCGGGACGGGCGCCCTGTTGGACGGGGCGTGCCGCTACCCGCAAGCCGCTGCAGGCCCCGAGGTCTCTACCAAGCTGCACGTGGGTACCGGCGCCATTTAAATATTTGTTGAGCCTTTATTTAATTTATAATATTGTGGTAGCGAGTTATTAAATAGAGGAGCGCGCATCGTGACCCGCGACGATAAAGATGACGATCGGCGGACATTCTTGAAAACCTGCGGAAGATTCGCGGCTGTTACACCCCCGGTCATGACCCTACTCCTGTCCACTTCCCTCACATCGACAGCCATTGCACGCTCAGGCGGTTTGCGCGGCGCGGCGCGGGGGGATGACGGGGGGCGGTCATTCTTCGACAACGATCGATCGTCAGGGGGCTCCGGCTCCACTGGCGGCGGATCCGGGGGTGGTGGAGCATCCGGCGGTCGCCAGAGCGGGTCAGCCAGAGCCGGCGGGACGTCCGGCGGTGGATCCGGTGGTCGAGGGGGATCGGGCAGTAACGGTCCCGTCGCGACCGAGGGGGGCTCTGGAAATCCGAGCGCAGCCGGAAGCGTTGATTGTGCGGATGAAGATGACAATGCGCGCAAGCGCAATCCCGATTGCGAACGACCGGCCACGCGCGTTTCGAGCGCAACCGGCTCCTAGCATTGGTGCACGGCGCCGAGCGCGATCCTAACGCGCCGCCACATCGCTTGGGCGACGCAGCATGCCAAATGTTAGTGCGCGGCATCTCGATCAATTGCATATTTTTCCCGGTCGTCAAGGCTGGGGAATTTTCCAGGACATTTCGAGAGGAGGCCTGCCATGCGCGCTCGATCGAACCACTCCGCTGCTGTTCTTCTGCAACGTCTCGAAGCGCTGGCCTCGCAGTTCGCAGAACTCGAGAGTCTCAGAGACCGAGTTGATCGGGAAGAAGACCGGCAGCGCGGCCGGTGTGGGCCGGGCCATGTCCGGAAAGCGAGTCAGCTCGGAGGGCAAGCGAGCGTGCGCTGCAAATTGGTATATTTGAAATCCACGCCCGCGCCGCTGGGTCGCAATTCCATCGAATTATCGCGGCGAGTGTCCGAAAGCGAACGGATGGCCCGGTTTTAATCGATCATAGTCGTTGCCGGTACGGGGGACGAGCGGTTCATCCGCAGCGGCATCCTTACGCCAAGAACAGGGGCACTGAGCTTCTGACGCAGCAAACGCCAGGAGCGGTAGGGGTCTTCAATCCATCACCTAGTTTCGCTTGAAGGGATGAAAGCTCGTGAATGATGCCAATGTGAAAGTCGGAACGCATTCCGATCCAGTGAATGATATTGCGAATGGAGCAAAGCCGAGGTTCGATTTACCGATCATGAATTTCCAGGAAGTCTTCCGCGATTTCGCCGAGCAGGGCGCCGCCATGGCCAAGAAACATATCGAGAGCATGAAGGCGACTTCCGAGGAGATCAGCGACGTTCTCCGCGAAGCTTGTTCCATGAATGTGAAGGGTGTTGTCGATTACGGCGCCAGGGTCATGGAGATTTCCAAGGACAATACCAGTTCCAGTCTGGAGTTCTTGTCCCGGCTCGCTGAGACCAGGTCGTTGCCGGAAGTCGTCCATCTTTCGACGGCCCAAAGCCGCAAAGCCTTTGAAGTCGCCTCCGCACAGAACCGGGAGCTTTGGCAGCTCGCGCAGCGGGTCGCGATCGACACGACCGATCCCATTAAGGCCGGCTTCAACCGGGTATTGAACAGGACCGTCGCATAAGACTGTCTGAATCGAGGCTACCAGCCGTGCGGATCGGCTGGACAGGCATCTCGCGAAGGAGAGGTGCGGTCCAGCCGAGGGCGGGTTCGCGTAGCGGGGCGGCAAAAGATTGCGGGAAATCAAGATGGGTATGGTGATGATCAAGTGCCCGGAAACGGGGAGCGCCATCTCAACGGGTATCGAGACCAATCGCGAGAGGTTCCGATCCAGTGCAGTTTTCTTTTCGCGCACCTATTGCCGGCTCTGTGCGACTACACACGAGTGGTTCGCGAGAGAGGCCTGGGTCTACGAGCCTGCCCCGGATGGTCAGCCGGGGAGCTGGCAAGCGTCTCGCGCCGTCGTGGCGTGAAGAACCTCGGCTGCGCCCTGAGACACGATCCGATCGATCTTGCGGCTCATCAGCTTGTAGCACTCGCACGCAACGGCTTCGAGCCGCGGCCGGTCAATCTCGAGCTGGCCCCGCCGATTCGATTTCAATCCTCTTGACGCCCGCAACGCACTCACGACGTGCGTGACGGTGGTGCGGCGGACGCCCAGTAGCTCCGATATGGTCTCCTGAGTGAGCGGGATGAGATTGCTGCCATCTGCCCGGTCGTGAATGTGGAGCAGCCAGCGCGCCATCCGGGCTTCGACGGAGTGCAGGGCATTGCAGGCCGCAACATACTGCAATTGCGTCAACAGCGATCGCGTGAAAATCTGCACCATGGATGCGATCGCCGGGCTGCGACGCAGAGCCGCCAGAAATTTCGCTGCCGGCATCTGCAGCACTGCCCCTGGGACGCGGACGACCGCTGTCACGGGTGAGCGAGATACGCCAAGCGCAGACGACAGACCGATGGCACCCTCATGGCCGATCACCGCCGTGGCGACCGTCTGCCCATTGGGCAAGTCCAAGATGAAGGCGATCGCGCCACTACAGGGAAAGAGAAGGTGTTCGATCCGATCGCCCGATCGAACCAATATGGCATCGCGCGCGAGCACGACTTTCCGCAAATGAGGTTCGAGCAAAGCAAAATCCGCCGGCGGCAACGCTGCTAACAACCGATTTCCAACCCTACTTCCGTGGTCCATCATGGGATTGGTCCCCGACGGATGCTCGGCTAGAACTCGTGCCGGTTGTCGGGCTGCCCTGGAGGACGATGGCCCAACAGCAAGCCAACCGGCCACTGAAGATATGGTTCCAATGACGGTGTATATAACACCCTCGCCACGAGGAGCGCGTAAGGCGCGGACTGCAAGCGCAGCCTGAATCATTCGGCGTCGGACTATTGCGGAAGAATGTCTGATCACTCGGACAATCGGTGCAACGATCCATGAATGTGCGGAAGCGGCTCATTCTTCGGCCGGTCAGTCCCGTAACGCGACCGGCAAATCATTGGTCGTTCTCAACCCGTCGCTGACTCTTAATCAGCGGGTCCCAGGTTCGAGCCCTGGTGCGCCCACCACCCTAAGAGATTGGCCCGCAAGGGCTATTTTCATTTCTTGAATAGAACAATTCGAGTCTCGTGCGATGCTTTTAGTGGTCACACGCCGTGCGACGTGACAGACATTCGGGACCTTATTCATCGGAACGAGCGCAGAAGGTCGTTGCTCGCGGACGGCGTTGGCAGAGTTGGATGACCCAATGCCAAAGCGTACGTCTCGTCTTACGAAGGCGGAAAGCGTTGCGGGATTGATCAAGTGCTACCCCCCTGGCGACTGCGATCTTAAGGCACAGCCGGACAAACGAAATTCTGCCCCGGTCCGTTTAGCCCTTCATTCCTTCCTTTCGAACCTGCAGTCCGAGCCTGTCGATGCCAGAATCAGCGCGAGCCTCATTTCGGGCGCGGTAATGCTTCACGATGGTCTGCGCGCTTCGGTTTGAATGCCCAGTGATGTCGCAGATTGTCAGCAAGTCGCAGCCAGCCCGATCGAGAAGCATAACGCAGGTATGATGGCTGGAGCCGAACCCTTCTTCATGCAAGGCAGGGGGCCCGCGGTCCTCGTGCTTCACGGCTTCACGGGAACGACGCAAAGCATGCGGTATCTCGGCGAAGAGCTTCACCGGCGCTTCGGCTTTACCGTGAGCGGCCCGCGCCTGCGCGGCCACGGCACCTCGCCGGACGACATGGAAACGACCGGCTATCTCGATTGGCTCGCCTCGGCGGAGCAAGCGCTTCACGAGCTGGCAAGCAAGGGCAACAAGGTCTTCGTCACCGGCCTGTCCATGGGAGGTACGCTGACGCTCAACCTTGCCGCACGGTTTCCGAACATCGTGGCGGGCGCCGTGCCGATCAACGGTGCGGTCGGAATCTTCGACGGCGCGATGGCCGAGCTCGTATCGGACGGCGCGGCGCCGAGGCGTGTTCCAGGCATCGGATCGGACATCAAGGCAGCCGGCGTCACAGAGCTCGCCTATCAGGAGGTCCCGGTCGCCTGCCTCCGGCAGGTCCACGTCCTGATTGCTGCGACCGAAAGCCTGCTGCGCAAGGTCAGCTGCCCCACGCTGGCCATTCATTCCAGGGAGGACCATGTCGTGCCGGCGGCCAACGGCAAGCGAATAGCGCAGGAAATCAGTTCCAACGACGTGCGCCTGCTCTGGCTCGACAATTCCTATCATGTCGCCACGCTCGACAACGACAAGGATCTGATCGTCGAGCGCTGCGGGCGATTCATCTCGGAAATAGCCGGGGGCGGCTCATAACGTCCCGGTTGCAGAATCGAGTCCTGCCGCCAGTAATTCAGTGGCTTGGCTGCCTTCTCCGCGCCGGCTTCGAATCTCGTGCTCGCTCAGCCTTCGAACCGCCAGGTCGCCGGCGCCCAGCGATAGCCGCCGTCCGTTCGGAAGCGGAAAATGGAAGCCAAGCACCGGGGTGCGGTCCGTCGCGGCGCGTGATCACGATGGCGTCGACGTGCTCGGGCTCTGCGCCGATGGCCGCAAGACTGCGGAACAAATGTCCGCCATCGGCCGGGCGTTTGCGCAGCACCCGCCTCGATCAGGATTTTCCTGTCGCCGATTGCCAGCAGAAGCGGGTTCAGGTTGAGCCTGAAGCTGTCGGTGGGCAGGAACGCATCGCTCAGCGTCCTGCCCAGTTCCTCCGCCTGCGCGGTCGCGTCGCATCGCCACGACCGATTATGTCATACCGTTGGGTTAGCTACGATCAAACCTGATCGGCACGGAAATCGTCAGCGTGTCTCCGCCGTGACCGGCAGGAGGCGCCGGCACCGGACTTGCCCGTCGCGCGAGGGCGACAGCCTCGCTGTCGAGTGCGCTGTCACCCGACGAGCGCGCCAGACGCGCCGACACGACACGGCCGCCCCGGTCGATCGTGAATATGACCGATGCAACCCCCTGGCCAGCGCCGGGGGGGTAGCGCTTGTGTCGATTGAGGTGCGCGGCAAGGGCGCTTTGCCAGCTTGCGGCAGATGCAGCCGGGGCGCGCGCTGCGCTTGGCGCCGGGGCGGCGAAGCTGTCCGCGCGCTGTTGCGTCCTGACGCTGGGCGCACTCGTCTGCGGGGCGGCGCGTTTCAACGCTGGCCTCTTGGGCTGTGGTTCAGGTGGTTTCGGCGGTGTCAGCACAGCATCCGCACGCTCCGTCTCCGGCAGCTTGGGAATTTCGACTTCGAGATTCCGGGGGGCGGGCGGCTCGATGGGTGAGGGCGTTTCTTTCGCTTCTTCCGCCGGCTTCTCCTGCGGGGCAGGAATTGGATCGGGCGGGGTTTCCGTCACCTGCGGTTCGGGAGCGATGTCGGCCGTCGTCGGCTCCGGCGCGGCGGTGAGCGGCGCGAGCTCGATCATGATGGCTTCCGGCGGCCCGCCCGGCATCGCTTGCGGCGCCGGCCAGTTCATGCTGAGCCACACGCCCCCCGCATGCAGCGCGACCACGGCAAGGCCCGCCGCCGTCCAGCGCAACGCTGAGGGCAGCGTCACCTTGCCGCCGATCCCGCCGTCGGGGTCGCGCCAGTCGATCGCCGTCATGGCTGCGTCGCGGCGCCCGAGACCGGGATCGTCGCCTGCCCGGTATCTTCGAGGCCGACCAGAGCGATCTTGAGGTAACCCGCCTGCCGCAGCAGATTCATCACGTTCATCAGTTCACGATAGGCGACGACGCCATCGGCACGCAGGAAGACGCGCTGCTCGCGGTCATGGCCGGTCTGTTGATCCAGCGTTGCCTGCAAGGCGCTGCGCGGCACTTCGTCGTTGCCGAGCGCCAGGCTCAGATCCTGCTTGACGGTGAGGAATAGCGGCTTGTCGGGGCGCGGTTGGGGCTTCGCATTGGACACCGGCAGATCGACTGCGACGTCGACGGTCGACAGCGGTGCAGCCACCATGAAGATGATGAGCAGCACTAGGATCACATCGATGAACGGCGTAACGTTGATCTCGCTCAGTTCATCGATGCCGCCGTCCTGCGGGTCCTTGAGTGATACGGCCATGGCAGCTCACTCCGCAGCGGCGCGGCCGCGCTCCAGCGCCACCACCGATGAGAGCAGCCCGCGGTCCTGCCGCTCCAAGTCGCGCGAGATGTGCTGAATGATCTCGCCGGAAGCATCGGACAACAGCGCTCGATAGCTTGCGAGCGCGCGAGCGAACACGTTGTAGATGATGACGGCCGGAATGGCTGCCACCAGGCCGAGTGCGGTCGCCAGCAGCGCTTCGGCAATGCCGGGCGCGACCACCGCAAGGTTGGTGGTCTTGGACTGCGAGATGCCGATGAACGAGTTCATGATGCCCCACACGGTGCCGAACAGGCCGACGAACGGGGCAGTCGCTCCGATCGTCGCCAGCAATCCGGTGCCGCGGGCAATGTCGCGGCCGGCCCTGGCCTCGATGCGCGAAAGCGCAATCGCAAGCCGTTCCTTGATGCCGTCAGCCGACAGGTTCGGCGAGCGACGGCATTCGCGCTCGGCGGCTTCCATCAGGTCGGCGACGTCGCCCTTGCCGGTCCACCCGGCCTCGATCTCCTCGCGCGCGGCCTCCAGATTGCCGGCGCGGACGAGTTTGCGCACGCAACTGCGCGCCCGCCGCCGGGCGGCCGTTAATTCCAGGCCTTTGGCAAGCCAGATCGTCCAGGTCACCAGCGAGGCGAAAGCCAGCCCGATCATCACCGCTTTCACGACGATGTCGGCCTGCATGAACATTCCCCACGGCGACAAGTCGTGAGGCAGCGTGGCGTGTGTTGCGGGGGGCCGGGACGTGACGCCCCCAGGGTTGACCGTCGGATTGCTGGGAGACGGCAATCCCTGGCTTGACGTTGCCACATCGGAAGATTCGGCTGGGACTTCTGCGCGGGCCGCCGGCGACGGCGCCTGCGCCTGGAGCGGGCAGGACAGGCTGACGACGGCGATCGCAGTCACCAAGAGGGTGCGAAGTACGGACGCGGTGGTCCTTCCGACAGCACGAGGCCCAGCATCACCCAACATAACCCAAGTCCTTCCTCATCGCGCGAGCGATGCCCGCAGTGGCAATGACTGCCGGACATCGCGCGGCCTGTCTTTCGATTGTTTAGCGACAGATCCGAGCCGCTCAGAACTTTATGGAGGAGAACACCCGGATATTGCGCCCCGGTTGCAGAACCTCATCCTTCTTGTACGATTGGTGAAAGCGGATGTCGTCATCCAGGAGATTTTCGCCTTTCAGGCCCAGGCTCACTTCCATAGGCAGGGATCCCGTCGGCACAGTGGTCGTGTAGCTCAGCTCCGCGTTGAGGAGATTATATCCAGCAGTCGGTGTCTCGAACGCTCCGAGATTGTGTTGCGCGAAAGCATGCAGCAGATTGATGCGCGCGATCCAGTTTGGATCCCGATAGAAGATTCCGCCACCCAGCCGGTGAGGCGGAATCTTGGGAACGAAGCTGCCGTCGGCAAAAGTGGCGCGGACGAAGTCGTATTGTGCCTCGACACCCCATGCGCCATTCCAGATCTTGGCAACGTCATGCTCGACCTGAAGCTCGCCGCCCACGAACTTCGCGTCGCGCTGCGAGTAGATGATCTGATCGAATGTCGCCCCGGGAGTGCCGCAGGAGGCGAAGTCGTCACCGCACTTTACGCCAGTGAAATTCTTGAAGATGAAGTTGTCGAACTTCGTGTAGAAAATCGACGCATCGAACCGGGTATCGCCACGACCGCGCTTCAGTCCGAGCTCGAGCGAATTGGCTTTCTCGAGCGTCATGGTTGGGTCGCCGATCTCGAACGTCCGCGGTGTATCGTGCGGTCCCTTGTAGAACAATTCGATCGGATCGGGAGCACGCTCGACATGCTGTCCCGTAACCCGGGCGACCATCTCGTAGGGGAGGTCGTACAACAGTCCGGCGCTGGCGCTGACCGGCACGAAATTGCGGTTGACCGGGAACAGCGTCGGATCGTTGGGGGGCGGAAGAAACGAGGCCGGGAAGCTCGCGCCGGTGCCGTTGATGTCCGTGCGCTCGGCGCGGATAGCGCCTTGGGCGCGTAGCGCGGATGTGACCTGCAGTTCCTCGAACACGAAGGCCGCGATGTTCTGTGCGCGGGCGGGGGCCAGGAGTTGTTCTTCCGCGCCTCCGACCGACAGATCGCGCCGGCCCCATTGCAAGCCGAGGGCGCCTCTGAGCTCGCCCAAGGCGGTGTTGACGGGCAGATGCGAGACTTCCGCACGCGATTCGAATTCCCGGTTTCTGAACGTCGAACCAACTTCCGCTGCGGCGCCCAATCCGTCGATTTCCAGGTGCTTGTAGGCGGTGTAGCCGAGCCAGTACCTGATCGTGTCGATTCCGGCCTCGCGAAGCCGCCACTCGCCGCGGCTGCTCCACTTCGATTGGCGGAGGTCGATATGGTTCTTCACCCGGGCCGACTCGGCGCCCGGAATGAAATAGGTCATCGCCATACTCTGATAGGATACCCCCACGAAGCCATCATTGAAGATGTAAGAACCGCCGGCGCTTTGTCCCTCGGAAGAGTAGCTTGAGTTCTCCTGAACTCCGCCCGGAATGCGGTAGTCGCCGGCGCTCCGCTTGAATGCATCGAGGTGGAGCGCAAAGTTTCCGCTGCCCGCGTCGAGCAGGACGGCTCCGTCCTTGCCGTTGCTGACGCTGTTCAGACCGCCACGCGCCTGAAAAGCGATGCCGTTTGCCGGGATATTGGTTGGAATACGCCCGTTGTTGGCGCTCACAACACCGCCGATGGCCTGCGAGCCATAGCGCAGAGTGCCGGGTCCGCGAATGACCTCGATCTGGCCGCTCATGAGCGGATCGATTGTCACCGCATGGTCCTCGCCCAGGTTCGCCATGTCTCCGGAGCCGATGCCATCTTCCTGCGTGCGGACGCGGAAGCCGCCGAGACCGCGGATCACCGGACGACTTGCGACAGGGGAGAACGATGTCGATGAAACGCCGGGCGTCGTACTCAGGGTATCGCCAAGGGACGCTGCGCCGCGGCTCAGGGTCTGCTGAGGGGTGACCACCGACACCGAGCTGAATGACGGCGTCGCCGGTATCGATTGAGAGGTGGCCCACCAAGGGACGTTCTCGCCGCTAGTCCGGCCCGATTGTGCGATTGGGCTGGGCGACGTGACCACGATCTCGTCGAGTTGGACCGTCTGGGCATGCACATCCGCCGACGAGGCAAGCGCACTCACCCCCAGAGCCCATCGATACAACCGCATGTCAGTTCGCCCCTTGTTGCGAGTGATTTGCAATAAGGAAATAGCATGCCTGTTCCTGGAGTCAACTTCTTGCAACTAAGTTGCAAAAGCAGGAGGACCTCTGGATGCCGCACGATTGGAGGTGCGGGAACTGCCGGAAACGACTAGGGGAGGTCTCGTGTGATCGCGGGCAAGCTGCGACGGGCGCCACCGGATAGGGCGCTGGTGAAATCAAAGCTGAATGAAGAGTTTGAGCGGCTGTGCCGTGAGAAAGGTTTGCGGTTGACCGGGCCGCGCCGCGTCAGACGCGCGGACTGTCAGCGTTGATGCCATTGTGCGAATGGTGGGCTATCATGACAAAGCTGATCTATCGATACTGTTTGGCGGTGCTGCTGATCTGGCTCCTTGCCGGCCGCGCAGAAGCCCATCCCCATGTCTGGGTGACGTTTCACAGCGAAGTGCTTTACGCCGCGGACGGCAGCATGACTGGTGTGCGTCATGCCTGGGCGTTCGACGACATGTTCTCCGCCTACGCTCTTCAGGGCATCCATCATGCCAAGAAGGGGGCATACACGCGCGAAGAACTTGCTTCGCTCGCTCAGTTGAACGTGGAGTCGCTGAAGGAATATGACTATTTCACTTTCGCGCGGGCGGACGGCAGGAAGCTGAAATTCTCGGATCCGGTCGACTATTGGCTCGAATACAAGGATCCGGCTCTCGTTCTCCATTTCACGCTGCCATTGAAGGCGCCGGCCGCCGGCAAAGCCACTCAGATCGAGATCTACGATCCCTCGATCTTTGTCGATTTCGCGTTCGCCAAGGACAGCCCCGTGTCGGTGAGTGGCGCTCCCCAGTGCGTTGCGACCTACGATCTGCCGCATCAGCCGACACCTGCCGAACAGTTGCGACTGAGCCAGCTCGACAGCACGCCGCTCGATCCCCTGAGTACCTACGGCGAGACCTTTGCCAACAAGATCCTGGTGAAATGCCCATGACCAAACCTCGCATTGTCTTGTTGCTGGCGCCGGTTGCCGCGGCGGCTGCCTGGGAACGAAGAGGCTACGGCTTGCAAGTCGGCACCGGACTAGCGGCCGGTTCAGGAGCTCGGCGGTAACGGGCGAGGATCGGTTCGAGCGCCTCTTTCGACCAGAACTTCGGGGCGCCGATTTGCTTCCGGCAAAAGGCGTTCCAGTAAGGGCTGCTCGACGAAAGCGATCGGCGGGCCGCAACGGCCTGTGCGATCGCCTTGATGTCCTGCGATTCCGGGTAGATGTAGACCGTCGTCGGTTGCTCGAGCTTTGGAATGATTCGCTCCGCGTCGGAGCGCGACCAACTCGTGCAGCCATTGCTGCGCCCGCTTGCGTAGTCCACAAGGGTTCCGACCGGAACGCAGCCATTTACATTGGCATAGGGACTGTGCGCCATGCTTCGATAATGGATGGCTTTCAGGATGACGGCTGGATGCCCGCCGATGGCACGCTCTCTGGCATTGGCGGTCTCTCCTTCGCCATCGAACTGAACGAACGAGCGCATCAGGATGGACTCCTGTTTCGCGGCGTTGCGGAAGTAACCCTTGAATGAGGTTCTCGTCTCGGCGGTCACGTAGGAGCCGCCGGTCGTCAGATTCGAGTCCAGCGCATTGCCGAAATTCCTCGCACACTCCTTGCCGTTTGCGAAGTTCACCGCGCCCTTGATATTGCGGCCGCTGCCGTGCCCCGCCGGCATCGCGCGAAAGGACCGGTCGGCTTCGCAAATCTCGTAGAAGCGCTTACCCGATCCGCCCTCGCTCGGCCGCGTCGCATCCATGGCGAAATAGCAGGGGTTCTTGACGATCCCTGCTGCGACTTTGCGCAGGTACAGGGCGCGCGCTCTTTGCAAGACCACCGGAGCAATCTGTCCCTCGCCCTCACCGACATGGCTCTTCAGCCAGCCCGGCATCTCCGACGGATGTTCTGCCGCGAAGGCTCCAGACGCCAGCCGCGCGGCGATCGTCACGCCGAGCGCGAAACGCCAGAGAAAGGGCAATCCACAATGCAACAGAACGCCTCCCTAACGGGTGTTCAGGCCGCTTGGTCGGCCAGTCGCCATACAGGAAATGGATCTTTTGGCTCTGCCCATTCCGCAACATCCGTTGCAAGTCTGCCCGGCAGGAGGCAGGCATCGAGCCGAGCTCGGATATCGCCTCCGTCCATGCTGACGCTGGTACCACCATCGCACCAGATCGGCGTCGATGTTCGTCTCACTCATGTCGCTGAACGATGTGCGGCAGCCCGATCGCACCAGAATGGTCGTGGCCGCGCAGTGAGGCACGTTCGGAGCCTAAATCTCTGTGTAGTCCAGGACCGTATGTTCTCCAGACCATACCATGTCTGCGTCGTAAATTCGTTCCCGACGTTTCGATTTGAAGTCAATTCCGAGGATGATCTGACCCGTTACCCTCTTCTCGCCGTTGAAGACGCGGGACGGAATAGATGCAGGGAGGAGGGCCTCCTCCTCAGTTTGGGACTTGGTCATGAACGGCCCCCGGTGTAATGTCGTTACAACACAATGCCTGTTATACTGTTACACCTCAGACAGTCAAGGTGGGGAATGCACCGCGACGCCAATAAGCGCGGAACTCGCGCGCACGTGAAGAAGCATGGCCACCCGGTCGGCGGAGACGCAGTCGAGTCTCGCGCCCGCTCGTATGCGGTGTCGAAAGGGGTCCCGTTCACGCCGATGCGCCAAGGCGTGCTTGCCTTGCTCGCGACGTCTGGAAAGCCGATGAGCGCCTACGAGATCGCAGAGAAACTGAGCGATGCGCAAAGACTGAAGACCGTGCAAGTCTACCGTGCGCTCGAATTCCTGCAGGAGGCAGGGTGCGTCCATCGGCTGGCGTCCCGCTCGGCCTATTTCGCCTGCGATCATCTGCACGGAGAAGGCGAAACGGTTGTGTTCATGATTTGCGCGCAATGCGGCGCAGTTCAGGAGGCGGCGTCCGAAATGGTGGCCCGCGGCTTGCGTGGCGCAGCCAAGACAACCGGCTTCAGGCCCCGACATCCGATGATCGAGGTGGAAGGCGAGTGTGCGGAATGCGCGGGCACTGAACGCTAGCCCCAAGGGCACGGGCAAGATCAGTCAATCTCGCTCAAGCCCAGGGAGGATTTGTCGGCACGACAATCGCATCACCTCTACATCTCGCCGTTGATCGCCCCTGAATCAAGATGCCTTCCACTGGCTCAGATCGACGATGGCCGCTCGGAACGCTTCAATCCTCGTGTAGGCCTTGTCAAGCTTGGTGGGAGATCGCGAATTCAGCGTGTTTGACAACTATGCGATTGATCCGCGAGACGAGCGAAAGAATGCGAGGCCACCTAGCACGAACGCAAGGATCAACATCACCGCGATTCGCCACCAGACGCGCCATCTGGTTTCGCCTGCCGGTATTTCAATCCAACGCCACTCCGGCAAGGATGAAAGGTCCTGCACCGTCATGACACGGCTTTCCAGGATTCTCGGAGAGAAGTACTGCCGCCATCCGTTGTGAAAAGTTTCGGTTTGATCCTTGAATGCGAGGAAGCGGCGTGAATCGGTGCCGGCGATGGAGGTCAGCGCTTCGTTGACGAGGATCGCCGGCGACAGCCAGCTCAGTCGGTCGACGAGTTCCTGCTGTTGCAGCAATTGCTGATCAAAGCGTTTCAGTAACGGCTCGATTTGTTCGTCGACCTTTTGCTTGGCCAGAAAAAACGCACGCATGCGCGAGGGCACTTCGATGCGTTCGTCTCTCACCAGCAGCGCGTCGGGATCGGAGGCGTAGCGGTAGTCCGCGCTATAGAGGTCCTCGTACTCGCGCAATGATTCAGCCGTCGCAACGCGCGTGCGGCTCGCCAATTCCGTGCGGGAAGGCGCCGGGCTGACCAGACCGACGACAAGGTTCATCGTCACGGGCAAGACGAGCACAAAAATTGTCCAGGTCGCCACCATGATCAAGGCATTCGTCGAAGAGGAATAACCGCTGGCGTTGACCAGGGCCGCGACCGCAAACCAGAACAAGGTATAAGCCGCGACCAGTGCTGACCACGAAAGCATCAAGACGAGTTGCTCCGCGCCACGGGTTTCGGGGCGGACAAGAACCAGCGCGACGAGTGGCAGGGGAATGGCGACGGCCAGCAGCGCGAGCATGCGCACGACGATCTTCCCGGTCAGCAAGGTGCCGACGGACAGAGGCTGCGAACAAAGCATGCGCAGGGTGCCATGTTCACGCTCCGCCGACAGCAGGTTGTAGCCGAGCGTCGTGACCAGCAGAGGCAATACGAACACGATGACGAAAGCGAGGTCGAAGTGCCCGCTGAGCAGATTCCACGGATTCTCGATCTCCGTGTCGTACATGAACTGAACTTTGCTCAAATAGGTGATGCGGTAATAATTGGGCATCATGTCCGACTGACCGATCGCCAGCGTCGCGAGCGGCGCGTTGGGCATTGTGGCGTAGCGCCCGGACAGGGAGCCCGCCATCGCGGCCGGGTTCGCTGGATTGGAGAAAGGTATCAGCGCTGTTTTGCCGTCGAGAACGGCCCGGAGCGTCTCACTATTTGCCGTTTGGGTCTCTTTTTCGTGTTTCAGGACCTGGTCGACCATGCGGTCGCGGAGCGTTGCTTGCGCCAGTCCCACGAATAGTCCGTAACCGACCATGAGGGCCAGAACGCAACACACCAACGGCAGCGTGCGATCGCGCCAAAGGATGCGGGCTTCATGTGCTACGATCAGCGACAAGGTCGAGAGCGGTCGAGACGTCATCGTCTTCATTGGAATACCTAGCGCATCAGCGGACGGGTGAGCGCGTACAGCGCGAGCACGCCGGAGAGACAGAACATGACGGCGAGCAGCACAAGGCTCGCCCAATGGTGCGCCAAGGCAAACGACACAGACGGGGGTTGATATTTGAATTGCGGCACGCGCGCCCAGAGCTCGGGACCAGCCTTATAGGTGAAGTGCGCATTACCCAGGCGATCGGCGTGTTCGATCAGATCCTCACTGACGATGTTTTGAATCGTCCGCCGCTGGGTTTCGGCTGCGGTTGAAAAGTCGCGATGTTGCGAAAAGTCCGTTCCGGCAAAGCCCATCGAGAATCCGCGGAGGGCAACGATCGGGGCAACGAGACCGACCCATTCTTGCGCGCGCTGTTGACGCTCGAACGTGTCCCACAGCCTGCCGAAGTTCTCATCAAGGGCGCCGTAGCCGGCCTCGTCGTCGACCTTTAGTGCTGCTCCCCATTTGTTGAGCGGAACCGATGGATCCCACGGCATTCGTGCGCCGAAATGAGCTGACCAGGCCTTGCGGCCAGCGTCCGCCACGTCGTGCGCGAGATGATTGTCGAAGTCGAGCCGGGACGGAGTGGGATAAAGCAGATTCGCTGCTTCCGAGGCGGTGCGCGGAGCAATCAACGTTGCAGCGACCCAGAAGCTCAGCAGCAAGACCAGGGCCGCCCGCGATGATCGTACGAGAGCGGATACTCCGAGCGTCAGAAATATGAAAAAGCCGAGATAGAGCCCATATCCCACAGCGAGCCACGCGATCCGGTAGACCACGTCGAGCCGCTCTCCAGCGGGCAGGCGAGCCACGATGAGCACCGTAAAGGCGATGCCGACTGGAGCAGTCAGAACGCCGACGCAGCTCGCTAGCGCAGCCGCTTTGCCGAGCAGAAGGCTTCGCGCCGGTACGCCCAGGCTGAGAAGTTGGCGCAACGTTCCGCGTTCGCGTTCACCACTCACCGCGTTGAAGCCGATGACGATGATGAGCAGCGGGACCAAGACCTGGAGCAGCCAGGCCGGTGAGAGCTCGCCGAGCCGCTGCAATCCGGTGGCATCCTGAGCCGGTCGGAACTTGACTTCGCTCTGGCGATGCGCCTGAAGCCAGACGGTCGAGCCGACAAACGGCCCGATGCCGGGATCGAAGACGGTAAGCGCCGGTTCAGGCTTGAACACGTGCATACCCTGTTCAGCCGCATCGTGCGGGTGGCGGTAGCCTTGCTGAAGCCAGGCGTCATAGTCGAGGGCTTGCCCGGCCGACCGTTCGCTATTCAGCTGAACCTGCCGATTCAATCCGGCCGCGAGGGCCACCAGCATGAGGACGACGACCAGACCTCCAGCCCAGAGCAGGCGCCCATCGCGGGCCAGCTCACGCAGATCCTTGAGGGCGACGATTGCAAACACGTCAATTCTTCATGTGCTTGAGGTACAGCGTTTCGAGATCGGCGTGGCTGACGTCCTCGCTCCTGAGCTCCTCCACCAGCCGCCCGTGCTTCATGATGCCGATGCGGGTCCCGGTCTGCTTCGCGTGGAACAGATCGTGCGTCGTCGTAAACACCGCGACGCCGTCGTTGCTCGCCTTGACGAGAAGCTCGGAGAACTCATTGGCGGCAGATGGATCCAGTCCCGAGGTCGGCTCGTCGAGCAGGAGGGCCTTGGCGTTCTTGGCCAGCGCGATGGCAATGCCCACCTTCTGGCGCATGCCTTTGGAGTAGGTCGCGACCCTGTCGTCGGCTGCCTGGCGAGGCAGACCCGCGGCTTCGAGCAGCTCAAGCAGCCGCGGCCGCGGCAAGTGCTCACCAATTGCCAGCGACGAGAAGAATGCCAGGTTTTCCAAACCTGTGAGCACGCCATAAAGCGTAACCTGTTCGGGAATATAGGCGAGCAGCCGCTTCGTCTCGAGAGGCTGGCGCACCACGTCAAGCTTGCCGATCTGCAGGCTCCCGGACGTCGGTTGTAGAAAATTCAGGAACAGGTTGATCAGCGTCGTCTTGCCTGCGCCGTTGGCCCCGAGCAGGCAGTAGATCTCGCCGGGCTGTACACTGAGGGAAACTTTGTCCAAAGCGCTCTTGGCGCCGAACTGTTTCGTCACTTCAATAGCATCGAGCATGGATCCCTTGCCTCAATCGACCACCGCGCGGCGACGGTGTAGTGTGCGGTCCGCCAGCAGTGGCGAGGGATCACGCTGTAAGCGATGAAGCGGCCTCTTGACCAGTGTAATATTATAACATTACATCGCGGTTGCTGTGAAGCCTCGGTATGGGACGAGGTGGTTTGTGGGGGCGAGTGTGCGTTATCTGTTGAGTTCGGTTTCTCTTTCAACGCTTTTGATAGCGGCAGACGTTTTTTCTCTCGGCGTCGTCAAGGCGCAAGCTCAGGTGCCTTCGTCGTCAACCGGCCAGCCATCAACTTCGTTGCCGCCGGTCACCGTTGATGCGCCACAGCCGCGATCAACGCCCAGGGTGGCGACGCCGTCGCGCGCGCAGAGAGGTCGAGCCTCGCGTGCGAGCAGAAATCCGCGGTCGCCAACCACTGCCGAAGCGTCACCGCAGTCGCAAGGGCAACAGCAAGGGCCGACGACGCCGCTCAACACCAATGTCGTGGCCCAAGGCGCGAGCCGGCTCGGCCTGACGCCGCGCGAAACGCCGGCGACAGTCGAAGTCGTCGGCGCCGACACGATCCGCGAGCAGGGCTATCACACCACGATCGACACGGTGAAGGGTGCGACCGGCGTCCTTGCCGGCGACGCGCCGAACGACGTTTCGTTCGCGATGCGCGGCTTCCAGGGCAACCAGATCAACGTCACCTACAACGGCATCAATGTCGGCCCGACCGGCTTCACCTTTCTGACGGCGGAGACGTTCAATCTCGATCGCGTCGAGTTCTTGAAGGGGCCGTCGTCCCTGATGACGGGGCAAGGTGCGGTCGGTGGCTCCATCAACTACGTCACAAAGGCACCGCATACCGGTCCGATCCGAAACGAAGCGTTCGTCGGCCTCGATTCCTACGGCAGCTACCGGACCGGCTACGGCTCCGGCGGCAGCACCAACGTCAAGGGCCTGGACTATCGCTTCGACATCAGTCGCTCCGACGTCAAGGGCTTCATCGACGACACCGACACGCAGAATCTGCACGTCTCGGGCCAGCTCGATTATCGTCTCTCCGAGACGTTCAAGATGTTCGGAGCCATCGAGTACAAGGACTACAGGGCGCATGTCTACGAGGGCACGCCGCTGGTCCCGGTCTCCTATAGCGGTCCCTACGCCACCAGTGGAATTGTGTCGGGCGCCAAGGCGTCGGATTACAACCCAACTAACCTCGGCAACGTCACCATCGACAGCCGCACGCTGAACACGAACTACAACGTGCTCGACAACCACAAGTCCATCAAGGAAACTTGGGCGCGCGGCGGCTTCGAGTGGAATCTGAGCAATGACGTCACGCTGCGCAGCCAGACCTACGAATACAATGCCAGCCGCGACTGGTACAACAGCGAGGTCAGTGCCTTCAACAACGACCCGGCGCGGGTGAACAATCCCATCGACCGGGAGCGCTTCTTCGTTCATCACAATCAGAATACGATCGGCAACCACACCGATGTCACGTGGAATTCCAGTTTCCTTGGCATGGAAAACCGTCTCGTCACCGGTGTCGAGGCTTATCACCTCGAGTTCGCGCGGCCTGGAGCGGCGAACTTCCCGTACGATCAGGTGGCGTTGGTAGATCCGCAGCGAGGCTACTATGGCCTCCTAACGACGCAGCGTCAGACCGCGACGATCGACAGCGTCGCTTTCAATGTTGAAGACCGGCTGAAGCTGACGCCGACCTTCGCTTTGATCGGCGGCTTGCGCTACAATCCGTTCACGCTCGATCGCACTTCGACCGACGTCTCCGGTGTAAGCAAGGCCGGCTTCCCCTATTCGGCGAATTGGGATCCGGTCACGGGACGGATCGGGTACACCTGGGAGGCGCTTCCCGGGCTGACGTTCTACAGCCAGTACGCGACCGCGAGCGACCTGTCGGCCGGCAGCATCTTTCTATTGGGCCCGACGCAGAAGCTGACCCTCACGAATGCGCGCAGCTACGAGACCGGCGTCAAGAACCTGCTGTGGGACGGCCGGGCCGAATGGACGTTCTCCGCCTTCGACATCGAGCGCAACAACGTCTACACGGCGCAGGCCGGCCAGACGCTCAACCTTGCAGGAAAGGTCAAATCGCAAGGTGTCGAGTTCGCTGCGGCGGTTCGGCCGGTCCCCGAGCTCAAGCTCTGGGGCAACGTCGCCTACGTCCACGCCCGTTATGCGGATTATGATTTCACCGGCGGCTCATTCTCCGGCAACACGCCGCCCAACATTCCTGCATTGGTGGCGAACGGCGGAGCATCCTACCGCTTCCTCAATCCGGGCTGGCTGCCGGTCGAAGCTGGCTTCTCGGTGCGTCACGTCGGTGACCGCTACACCACCGATGCCAACACGGTGAAGATGCTGGCATATACGACGGCTGACGTATTTGCGTTCGTCGACATTCCGAAATCCCGGACGTTCCCCACGTTCGACAACACGCGGGTCACGTTCCGGGTCCGGAATCTCACGGACAAGATTTATGCTGCCTGGAGTGACCCATTCTATCCTGACCAGATCTTCCTGGGAGCAAGGCGAAGATACGAAATCGAGACGTCGTTCAAGTTCTGATGGCGGTCCGCTTGAGTTCCTGTCCATCGCTGGCTGAGCATTCCGCTATGCCTGCTGTTCTCGATCTCCCGTCTTGATGGCACGCCCAGACCTGCGTACGGCCCACGTTGTTGTTCCGTGCGCTTTGGGTGCAGCTTTCAGCGTCACAGGAATCCTGATTGCCTGGCGGCGACTGCGATTGGAATTTCGCTGATATCTGGAAATGATCTGCCCCGGGGCGCGGCAAGGCGGAGGCTTGATCGCCGGACCGGGAAACAGCGAGGTTGCTAGCGCCCGCGGAGGGGGAAGACCCATTAAGTCATGGACCGTGGCTCGTCTTTGCCACGGTCCGCGTCAGGCCAAGGCGGACCTGTGCCGCTGCGACGGGAAAATTCCTCGCAGCTCTCATTTACACTGCGGCTGATTTCGCTCGAGGCGATCAGGCCAGCGTCAGGGGGCCGTGATCGTCACAATGGTCGCCGTGGACGTGGTGCAAGCGTCCGTCGACGAGATAGTCGATGTGGTCCCCATGGGGCACTGCCTCATGTCCACAACCGGGGCCGTGGGTATGAGCGGCGCATTTCGTATCGGGCGTGCAGCGCTCAGGGTTTGTGGCGTCGACGGCGATCACATGCTCATCGACATGATCGCCGTGCATGTGATGCAGGTGACCGTCATGCAGATAGTCGACATGGCCGTCATGCCGGACGGCGGTATGTCCGCAGTTCGGACCATGCTGATGGGTGTGATTGGCATGGTGCTTCTCGTGACACGCGCTCATTGTTTACTCCTTCTGTGTTGATCCCGAATCGTCCGAGATCAGATGTTGTGCCTTTCGGCGGCATGTTCGATGGCGCTCTCAACCAGTCGAAGAACATGGTCATCGGAGAGCGCATAGTAGATGTGCTTCGCCTCTCGCCTGCGCTTGACCAGCCGCACCGCATGGAGCGTCTTCAGACGCGCCGATACCGTGGTCAAATTCTCCTCTTCCAACTCCGCCAGTTCCGACACGCAGACCTCGCCGCTGGCAAGGTGGGCCAGCAAACGCAACCGGGCTGGATCGCCGAGTGCGCGAAACATCGCAGATGCCTCCTCAAGCTGGAGGTCGCTCGGCAGCTTTGCGATCGGTCGTGGAGAATGGTGATGCGTATGGCGAGCCATTCAAAGTCCATCAATCCAACAAGTCATGGAGTATTGGTTTGACTGGGTGCTGTCAAGCCTGTCGCGGCGCCAGATTCCACGCCCAGGCTTGACTGCCATGCGTCTTCATGAAGGCTATATTGACGACGCGCCGGAAGGCCCGTTCGATGCCGCGGCCTGCCTGCTCACCTTGCATTTTCTGGCGCCCGACGAGCGGCGATGCACGTTGAGCGAAATACGACGTCGGCTGAAGCCGGGCGCGCCCTTCGTGACGGCTCATACCAGCTTCCCACAAGGTGGAGGAGAGCGGAATCTCTGGCTGTCGAGGTACGCCGCGTTCGCAATTGCCTCCGGTGTGGATCCCGAGCGCGCTCAGTCGACGCGTGGGATCGTCGAGACCAACCTGGATATGCTCATCCCCGAGCAGGACGAAGTGATTCTGCGGGAGGCTGGATTCTCCAATGTCAGCCAGTTCTACGCCGCCTTCACTTGGCGAGGATGGGTGGCGTACGCGTGATCCGCGTCGCATCCGTCAAGATCCAAGATCGGTTTCGCCTCCAAAAGCCTTCACCAATTCCTGCAACGTCACTTCGGGAATCGGCTTATGGATGCGGGCCAGACGCGGCTTCTCGCCGTTGATGAGGACCGCCACGACCGTCTCGGTGTCGGGGCAACCCTGATCGCTGCAATTCAACTCGGTCACGGAGATTGTGACGTCCTCCGTCAGGTCCAGGTGCCGGCGCGCTTCGTCCTTCAGCCGCGCGACGGATTCCGGGTATCCAATCTTCGCTTTGCGGGCGAACAGATTTACGAATGGCGATGACATGTCGTGCCTCAACCCGCCTGTTCAATTCGGTCCCGCATTGCGGATCAGATTTGGCAGGCCTCAAAACCCGTGCGCAACACGTCTTCCGGCAAATTCCTTCCGATGAAGACGAGGCGGCTCTCGCGCGGCTCGGTCTCTTTCCAAGGTCGCTGCGGGGCACCATCGATCAGCATGTGCACGCCCTGGACGACAAATCGGTCGGGGTCGTCCCTGAAAGCCAGAATGCCTTTCATGCGAAGGATGTCCACGCCGAGTTTCTGGATGATCATCTGAATCCATGGCAGGAAACGATCGGGGTCCAAGTCTCGGTTCGATTTCAGCGACAAGCTCTTGACGTGGCTGTCGTGCTCATGTGCGTGCGTTTCATTCATGAAGTCGGGCTCGAATTCCAGGATTCGATTCAGATCGAACGCATCCATGCCCATGACCTTGCCAAGCTCGACTGAGCACTTCTCGGTGTGATGCAGCTTGGCGTATGGGTTGATCTGTCGGATGCGAGCTTCAACCTGCTTGATTTCGTCTGAGGTTACCAGATCCGTCTTGTTGATGAGAATGACGTCGGCAAATGCGATCTGCTCCTGAGCCTCGTGCGCGCTCTCGATTTCGCCAAGCAGGTGCTTGGCATCGATGACGGTGACGATCGCGTCGAGCTTAGTCCTCTTGCGAACCTCTTCGTCGACGATGAATGTCTGCGCAACCGGCGCGGGGTCGGCGAGGCCTGTCGTTTCGACAATGATGCCGTCGAATTTACCCTTGCGCTTCATCAAGCCTTCGATGATGCGAATGAGATCTCCACGAACGGTGCAGCAGATGCAGCCGTTGTTCATTTCGAAGATCTCTTCATCGGCATTGACGATGAGGTCGTTGTCGATGCCGACCTCGCCAAATTCGTTGACGATCACCGCATAGCGCTTCCCGTGGGTCTCGGTCAGAATTCGGTTCAACAACGTGGTCTTGCCCGATCCGAGGTAACCCGTGAGAACAGTGACGGGCGTTTGAACGTCGAGGTTTGTCATCGTGAACACTCCGGGTCTGACGGGCCAAAAATCCACACGGCCTCGTCCAGTCTATCAGGGGATAGTATAATATACGATACGCATCGACAATCGTTATTCGGATAGCGCAGAGATCAAGGTCCGGAGGTTGGAACGAAATATGTCTAGATAGGTCGGTGCAGGGCCGTCGGGAGCCGAAAGCGAATCCGAGTAGAGCGTTCCACTGATAACCGCGCCGGTTTCGCTGGAACGTGGTTCGGCTTCGGAACAACGGAATATGCGATGGCCGGCCTCATGATCTGACGACCAGCGCGATTGCCAACCAAAGGATTGCTACCAACATTGTGATCGGAATGAGCCGGTGAGCGACGCCGGTGCGGAGCGGCGAAAAGCGAAGCCGCGACATATCGTTGTCGCGGATCGCGGCCGGCTTGGAGTTCGTGGCCGTCATTGTGCCCAACCGCTTCGTTCGAAAATGTTGTGCATGGCGTCCATTCACTGACGTTACATTATGACAGTTGCTTCTGTCGAAGGGGCCGTCAAGGCCTGCGTCTGGAACGGAGAGAAAACGAAAACAGGCTGATTCCGCACACTCCCACGACGGTCCTGCCAGCTCATTTCGGACAAATGCGTCGGCGTGCAAACAGACCCTGTTGGCTCATATAAGGGATTGCAATCGCGACGGCCCGCGCGCTCATGTTCCGACAAGTAGTTTGAGACCGACAGCACGGCTGCGCCTATCGCGATCACAAACGCTGCGGCAATCAGCACGAGCGCGACGGACGCAACTCTCGGTCTCTTCGGTCCGGCCAACGCATCGAACAATTGCTGGACGGCCTTGGGATCGATATCCCGACAGATGACGACAATGCGAGTTCGGCGATCTTCGGACGGCCATTGTTCAAGGCGGTGGAAGGGATAGACCTTGTGCTGCACCACATGAGTCAAAATTGGTCGATCGACATCATCCGAAACTGATATCAGGCCCTTGACGCGCAAAAGCCGGTCGCCAGCGGCTCCCTGGAGCAGGAAGAGAAATCCATCCAGATCCGTCTGTGAGACCGGCTCGTCTCTGATGATGCTGAACGTCTGTATCCGGCCGGCGTGGCGGCCCTTGGAGGTTGCGGCATGCCCGCCCGACTGCTCGGCTGCGAGCACGCGATCCAGCGCAAGCCAGTCTTCAACGTCCTCCTTGCGCTGCGAAGTCACGAATTCGCGAGCCTCGAACAGATGCGCGATGGCGAAACCGGCGCCGTGGCGGTCAATGACCTCCGCGGTTGGATTGATGTCGGCAAGTTGCCGGCGCAGGTCCTCAGTTGGAGCCCCTGCCATGTCCGTCTTGGTCAGGACGATCCGATCGGCAAATGCGATCTGCTTGAGGCACTCGAAATGTCGGTCCAGCGTTTGCTCAGCAGCCAGAACATCCACGACGCAGACAAAACCCGCCAAATGAAACCGCCGAGCCACCACGTGATCGCGCAAACCCGTGGCGGGCGCGCCGCCAGGAATGAGTTGGTTGACCACGGGGGCGGGATCCGCAAGACCTGTCGTCTCGACGATCACCCTTGAAAAGTTGCGGCCGAGTTGCTTCTGGACGCTCTCATGGAGTTCGAAGAGCGAGGTTCTGATGTCGCTGCCGGCGGTGCAGCACAGGCAGCCCATCGTCGTGATCATCAGCTCGCGTTCGCCGACGCGGACAAGATCGTGATCAATCGAGATGTCTCCGAACTCGTTGATGATGACGGCGGTGTCGCCGAATGCCGGGTCGCGGAGAAGGTCGTTCAGGAGTGTCGATTTGCCGGCACCGAGAAAGCCGGAAAGCACGATGACGGGTGTCGATTGTGCCGCAACCATCTAGGCGTGCGATCCGACGCACGCATTGCATTGTCCCTTGAGTTCAATGACTGCGGTTTCGATCTTGAAACCATGTTTGTCCGCTGTCGCTCTGAGACGCCGAAAGGCATCGGCTTCATCGAGTTCTTCCACGTTGCCGCAGTCGCGGCAGATTGCGAACACCGCAGCCCCATGCCGATGCTGGGTGTCAACGCAGGCGACGTAGGCGTTGATCGTCTCAAGCCGGTGAGCAACTCCCTGTTCGATCAGCTTGTTGAGGGCACGATAGACCGTTGGCGGCGCCGAAATCTCATGCTTGCGGGCGGCATCGAGGACTTCATAGGCCGTCATGGGCCCTCCTGCCGTCTGCAGGATACGCAAGATCTGCTGATGTTTTGGGGCCTTTGCATTCGCGCGCTTCATTGAGGTCTCCTCAACTCTTCAAAGGGCGGTTGACGGATGTTATAATATACGATTAAACCTGCGGCACAAGCGGAGGCTCATGATGGCTCGTCAAAATCTTCCTGTCACCGTTCTGTCCGGGTTCCTTGGCGCGGGCAAGACGACGCTCTTGAACCACATGCTCGCCAACCGCGAGGGACGCCGGATCGCGGTGATCGTCAACGACATGAGCGAGGTCAACATCGATGCGGAGCTTGTGCGCCAGGATGGAGGCCTCACGCGGACCGATGAAACACTGGTCGAAATGACCAATGGGTGCATCTGTTGCACGCTCCGCGAGGATCTGCTCATCGAAGTCCGGAAACTGGCTTCGAGCGGCCGCTTCGATGCCTTGGTGATTGAGTCGACCGGGGTTGGTGAGCCGCTACCAGTCGCGGCCACCTTCGAATTCCGGGACGAGGAGGGCGCCAGCCTTTCCGATGTTGCTCGCCTCGACACCATGGTGACGGTCGTGGATGCGGCCAGTCTGCTTGCGAACTACTCCAGTCAGGACTTCCTTCGGGATCGGGGCGAAGTTGCCGGCCCCGAGGACGAGAGGGCGCTCGTCGACCTTCTGGTCGAGCAAATCGAGTTTGCCGACGTGATCGTGCTCAACAAGGTTTCGGCGGCCTCTGCAGAGCATCTCGAAATCGCGCGCGCGATCATCCGGTCCCTGAACTCCGATGCCAGAATCATCGAGACAGATTTCGCGACTGTGCCTCTCGATCAGGTCCTGGGGACCAACTCCTTCGATTTCGAGAAAGCTCATCGCCACCCGCTCTGGTTCAAGGAGCTCAACGGCTTCAAGGACCACATCCCGGAGACGGAGGAATATGGCGTGCGGTCCTTCGTGTATCGTGCCCGCCGTCCGTTTCATCCCGCACGGTTCCAGGCTTTCTGCAATGAACCCTGGCCGGGGGTCATTCGCGCCAAGGGATTCTTCTGGCTCGCAACGCGCCCGAATTTTGTCGGCGAACTGGCGCTTGCCGGGGCCATGGTCCGAACGTCGAAACGGGGGCTGTGGTGGTCGGCCGTTCCGCAGCAGCGGTGGCCTGAGGATCCCGGCTGGCGTCAGAGCATGAAGCCCTATCTCGACCCGGTGTGGGGCGACCGGCGGCAGGAGATCGTGATCATCGGGATCGATCCGATGGACGAGGCGTCCATCCGTCGCCGTCTCGACAGCTGCCTGGTCGAAGAGTCCGATCATTTCACCCCGGAAGCGTGGCGCGGTTTGCCAGACCCATTCCCGTCCTGGACAAAGGACGCCGCATGACAAATCGAATGATCGGCCGCTCGCGGGAAGAGATGCTACACACGTCCGAAGCGGCAGACGCGTCAGCAGTACCACCCCGCTTCGACGAAGCGCGCGATCATATCGGCTTGGCGATCGAACGCATCGAGCGGGCAGGCATTCCGGCTGAAACGCTTCACGCGGTCTTGATGAGCGAGACGTTGCCGCGCTTGATCCATGAGCACGGGCCGCTTTGGGTCTCTGCCATGCTGGCACAGCTTTCCTCGGCGCTCATTCGCGATGCTGGATCCAAGCGTCAATAGACCAGTGTACCGAAGCCCGAGCGAGATTGGAGTTCCTGCGATGTCACGATATGCGCTTATCCTCACCGTCATCATGACGCTGTTTGGGATTCAGAGCGCCCGCGCTGGTAACAAGCTCGACGTCGTCGCGACGTTTTCCATCCTTGGCGATCTCGTGAAAAACGTCGGCGGCGACCGGGTCTACGTCAATACGCTTGTTGGGCCGAACGGCAACACCCACGTCTATACACCATCGCCTACGGACGCGAAGAAGCTCGCCGATGCAGGTGTCATCGTCGTGAACGGCTTGGGGCTCGAGGGCTGGTTGGACAGGTTGATCAGTGCCTCTGGAACAAAGGCGGCGATCATCGTTGCAACCGCGCGGATCAAACCGAAAGAGCGAGCCGCGAAGCCGGATGACGACGGTCATGGCAGCATCGATCCTCATGCATGGCAATCGGTCGCGAATGCAAAAACCTACGTCGAGAACATTCGCGATGGATTGGTTGCGGCCGATCCCGCGGGCAAGGCGGCGTATGAGGAGAACGCACGGCAATATCTCGCCCGTCTCGACCAGCTCGATCGTGACGTACGATCGACGATTTCAAACATCCCGGCCGACAAGCGGCTGATCGTTACGGATCATCGCGCGTTCGGATATTTCGAGCGGGAGTACGGCATCAAGTTTGCGTCGCCTCAGGGGCTTTCGACGGAAGCTGAACCCTCCGCGAAAGGCATGGCGTCGATCATTACCGCCATCAGGCAGAGCAAGGCACCTGCGGTATTCCTGGAAAACGTCACGGACCCGCGGCTCATGCAGCAGATTGCGACGGAAAGCGGTGCCAGGATTGGAGGCACGCTGTACTCCGACGCCCTCACGGATCAAAATGGCGATGCGCCCACATATATTGATCTCGTTCGGCACAATCTAAGGCAACTGTCCTCTTCCCTTTCAAACTGAATCGGGGCCATCGGTTGCACTCGCGCTGCTCCATGCGCGACTGCGTTCAAGGCTTCTGCTCGTCGCCGTCGGAAGCATGCTGGGAGGTGACGGCCCAAGCCTTCACGATAATGCAATCCCCTGGCGAAAGTAGTGCTCGGGATTTGGATCATCGCGGCCGTCGCGTCAAACGCACGAGCCTCTGGTGGAACTGGCTTCGAATTCCAGCGCGCATTCTTGGTCGCTGGCTCATTGCCATCCGACTGCTCTATGGCGGGTGTCGCCGATACGGAAACATAAAACCAAATCGCACCGCCCCCGGCCTGCGCCGAATGTCGTCCCTATCCAGCGGCTGGTCGCCTAACTCCCGAGCTCAAGCCGCAGAGTCCGCACTCAAGTTCCGTTTATCGATGGCTTGAGCTCGATCGCGTCCCAGCGCGCGCCTCGCTTATCCCCTTGCGTGGGCGGGTTTTTCACCAAGCGAGGAGGAACGCCAAGTGCCCAAATTTGATGGCAATTGCGCTGTGGCTTGGCGACGACTTCCAAATCAGATACTTGAAGCACTGAGAAGCGTTAGGACAGCGTTCTGATAGAATGGAGATCGGCAAATATTTCGAGGCCGACATAGCGTGACGGCAATTGCGAAAGACTGCAACTTCGTCGATGGGAGTCGAAAGTGATCCGGCGGGTCGGCGTCTACTGCATTGCAATCGCTGCAGGCATCGCCCTTCAGGCGCGCGCCGCGCAGGCTCACCCCCATGTCTGGATCAAAGTTGCCAGCGAGATCGTCTACGACGCGGATGGAGCAATCACTGGTATCCGGCACGCCTGGGCCTTCGATGATATGTTTACAGCCTATGCGCTTCAGGGGATCCACGCCAAGACGAGTGGCGCCTACAGTCGCGAAGAGTTAGACCCACTCGCGCGAACAAACATCAAATCGCTCAAGGATGCCGACTATTTCACCTCCGTAGAGGTTGATGGGCAAGAGCAAAAGCTTGCGGGCCCGATCGACTATTATTTCGAGTACAACAACGAGGCGTTGGTCCTGCATTTCACCCTTCCGTTTCAAACGCCGGTTAAGCCAAAGCAACTTGCTCTGGAAGTCTTCGATCCAGACTATTTCATCGAGTTTGCGTTGCAGGAACGAGAGCCGGTCCGGCTGGTCGGCGCACCCGCCGGGTGTACGGTGACGATCCACAGTCCGACCGACGACGAGAGCACGGAGAAGCTCAAGGGGCAAAATTCGTCAGGGAATGCCAATAGCAGTCTCGGAGCCGCATTTGCTGACCAGACCAGGGTCCATTGTCCGTGAGACTGCCTGGCGTTAGAACCCTGGCGACGGTTTCGGCCATTTTGCTCGTGGCTGCAGCGATGGATGGCCAGTCGCATATCTTGATGGCGCAGAATTCGTCCTCGCTAACTATGACGGAGTGCCGTTCGGGAAATGGGACCAACGCTCTTGAGATCCAGGGATTGCGCGTCTTTATCCAACGGGTTCTATTAGAAAGGACTGAGCCGCTCACGTTGCGAGATCGATGCAGGCGCAAAATTCGCATAGTCGCAGATGAATTCGTTAGCACACTAGCCGTGATCGGATATCAGGCAGTGTACTAATAGCATTGTGCGACGAATGCCCATTTTTGGTCGGACAACCCCAGTGGCACGACGACTAAGTCGTTGATTATTCTCAACCCGAAGCTGTCTCTTAATCGGCGGGTCCCAGGTTCGAGCCCTGATGCGCCCACCAAGCAAATCAATGACTTGGCGAGAAAAAATCGTTTGAGCAGCTCAGCTCAATGCGTGACCGGCTAGCCCGTACACCCATGGCTCATTTTCCTTGCGGTTCAGGAATGGCCGGCCCTTAGACATCGTCGTGACGGTCTCGGCGATCGCGAGGCGGCTCTGTTGAAGGAAGTCGGCAAACAGACCCGTCTGCTCCCGCGTATCGACGCGGACGAATTGTCCCGCGAGATCCCTCAGATGCACGGCGGTGAGATGGATCGCGTCACAATCGTTGCTGGCGACGATCGGGCCGATCACATGACCGCGCCCGAATTCGCGCTTCATCGAAAAACCGACGGCCTCTCCGCCGCGGCGCAAGACGGAGATTGACGCGCCTTCGGAAAGCAATGCGAGCAGCTTCTGCCGGTTAGTTCCGAAGGCGCGTTCATCCAGTGCCGCGATCTCTCCGATGCTCGCCGTAGACAGTGAAGTTAATTCACCGTCGAGAGCCGGCACCGGCGGAGGTGGTGAGACGAGTTCTCCCTGCCACATATATGCGGTGGCTTCCTTCGTGAACCCCAGCGACAGATACAGGTGATAGGCGGCATGGGTTGAGTTGAGGGCCAAATTTCGGTCGCCACACCGCTCGAAAACCTGCTCCATGAGCCAGCGGCCAGTACCTTGTGCCTGGGTTCGGGGCGATGTGATCACCAGGCCGATCGTCGCGAATTCCTGGCTGTAAGGGAACCACATCGCGCTGCCGAAAACGCGGTCTATGCCATCAACGGCGACGATGCCGTGACCGGCGCGGCGCAGGAAATCCCAGTCCTTGGGGCGATGCGGCCAGCCGACACCGATCGAAAGCGCGTGGAGCAGCTTCACATCAACGTCGTTGATGTCCTTGGCCACCAGTTCAAAGGACTTCACGCGTACCGTTCGTCCCATTTAGCTCATCCATTCCTTTGCGGGGCTCAAAGCCTGCGGCCTTTGTCCGCCGGCCTTCTGCTGCGTGCCGCACACGCCCTCTTTTGCAGCAGCATAGCGCGGAACGCTAGCAGGTTTCGCCTGTTTGGCAGGCGGTATTCGGAATGTTTCGCCGCCAGTGCAACTCGATTCAGCAGGGAAAGCTACTGGTTGCCGCCTATCGATATCCGGCAACAGCACGCAGGGTGAGCCCCAGTGAACGTTGAAGGCTTCGCTGGAGGGCTTGCCGCCTTTCCAGCCCTCGGTGGCCGGCCAGGCCGGTCTCAACGCGCCGAATCCCGTGCGGGGACCTGAGAGGACCACGTCGATGGCGTTCCTTTTCAATTCCGATGCTGCTCGGGCGGCTGTTTTCCGGCAGGCCTTTGCGCGCGAGCTCCCTGATCACGGGTTCTATCATTCCAGCGAATGCTTCGAGCCGGAAAAGATACGGTACCTAATAACCTGGAACGCGCCAGACGACGTCTCGCGCTTTCGAAATCTGGAAATGCTCTTTTCCATCGGCGCCGGGGTCGACCAGTTCAAGCCAGAGACCATACCTGGCCACATCAAGCTCGTGCGCATGGTCGAGGATGGCATCATACGCATGATGCAGGAGTATGTCGTGCTTGGGGTGCTGACACTCCATCGCGAGATGCTTGCCTATCGGGAGCAGCAGGGAAGAGGCCTTTGGCAGGCTCTTGCAACGACCCAGGCTGCCGATCGGCGCGTCGGCTTTCTGGGCCTCGGCATGTTGGCGCAAGCTGCGATTGATCGCCTCAAGCCGTTTGGATTTCCGCTTGCCGCGTGGAGCCGCAGCAACAAGACGATCGAGGGCGTCGCCTGCTTCCACGGCGATGGTCAGCTTGACAGCTTCCTGAAAGGAACGGACATTCTCGTCTGTCTCCTGCCCCTGACGGAGCAAACAAGCGGCATCTTGAACGCACAGCTGTTCTCTCTCCTGCCGGCTGGAGCAAGGCTGCTTCATGTCGGCCGCGGTCCGCAGCTTGACCAGGGCGCACTCATCGAAGCACTCGACAGCGGGCGCCTCGCCGCAGCGATGCTCGACGTGACCGATCCCGAGCCGCTGCCGGAAGCCCATGCGCTCTGGTCGCATCCGAAGGTAATCATCACGCCGCATATCGCGTCCGTGACGCAGCCGCATACGGCCGCGCAATCCGTCATAGAGAACATCCGGCGCCACCGCGCCGGACGAAATCCGATCGGCCTCGTCGATCGAACGCTCGGCTACTAACAGGAAAGATGCCATGTCACTTTTGATTGCCATCGACACCAATCCGGATTTTCTACCGAAGAAGGCCGTGCCGGATCCGGAACGGCTCATTTCGGGCAATCCGTCCTTCAAGACCTGGACGCAGGACGCCTCGAAGGGTGAGAAAGTGCTGACGGGCGTCTGGGAGGCAACTCCCGGCGAGACCCATTCGATCAAGGGCACCACCTTCGAGTTCTGCCACATCATCTCGGGTCTTATCGAAGTCGAGGAAAAGGGTGGCGATACGAAGACTTTCCGCGCCGGCGACAGCTTTGTAATGAAGCCGGGCTTTGTCGGGGTCTGGCGCACGATCGAGACCGTGCGAAAGATTTATGTCTGCCATTATGACTGAGCACGGTGCGCGACGGCGGCGTCACTGAACGACGGCCAGAACAATCGACTTTCGAGATCCCGTCTGACCGGATTCGACGCCATCAGACGCTTCCTTCTCGATGAAAAATGCGGCGCGCGGTGCTGTATCGCTCGGTTGAGACGGCTTTGTCTCGCCAATCGCATATCCAGCAGTGATGGCGGTTTGACCCCAAGGGTAAGGGAACAAATACATGGTTGCATTGAAAGACAAGGATCTGTTTCGCCAGCAGGGACTGATCGGCGGCCACTGGCGCGACGCGAGTGCGAAGGCGACGGTGGATGTCATCGATCCTGCCAGCCAGCAAGTTCTTGGCACCATCCCGGATATGGGGTGCGAGGAGACCAGGGCTGCCATCAACGCTGCGGCCGCTGCATTCAAGCATTGGAAGACCAAGGCCCATGCAGAGCGTGCCGCCCTGCTGGAGCGCTGGTATGAGCTCATGCGACACCATGAGCAGGATTTGGCTCTTCTGCTCACGCTCGAGCAGGGCAAGCCACTGACGGAATCGCTCGGCGAAATCCGCTATGGGGCATCATTCGTCAAATGGTTTGCGGAAGAGGCGCGCCGGATCAACGGATCGACGATCCCATCACCCACGGTCGATCGCCGCATTCTGGTTTTGAAAGAACCGGTCGGCGTCTGCGGGATCATTACGCCCTGGAACTTCCCCAACGCGATGATTACACGCAAAGTGGCGCCCGCGCTGGCTGCGGGCTGCACCGTCGTCATCAAGCCCTCTGAATTCACGCCGTTTTCGGCCCTCGCGATCGGTGTGCTGGCGGAGCGGGCAGGAATTCCACCTGGCGTGATCAACGTCGTGACAGGCATGCCCGCGGACATTGGCAAGGAGCTGATGGCCAATGAGACCGTCCGCAAGATCTCGTTCACGGGATCGACCCGCGTCGGCGCGCTGCTGATGAAAGGCGCCGCCGACAACATCAAGCGGCTCAGCCTCGAGCTCGGCGGCAATGCGCCGTTCATCGTCTTCGACGATGCCGATATCGACCGGGCCGTCGAGGGCGCGATTGCGTCGAAGTTTCGCAACGGCGGACAGACATGCGTCTGCTGCAATCGCATTCTCGTGCAATCGGGCGTCTACGATACCTTTGCACAGAAGCTCGCGGGTAAGGTCGCGAAAATGAAGGTCGGCGCCGGCACCGAAGAGGGGGTCGCGATCGGGCCGATGATCAACGGCGCGGCGATCGACAAGATCAAGCGGCACGTCACGGATGCCCTGGACAAGGGCGCAAAGATCATCTCGGAGAGTGAGGCGGTGCCGGAAGGTCGGCAATATGCCCGGCCACTCGTGCTCGGCGGCGCGACGACCGAGATGCTCCTGGCGTCCGAAGAGACGTTCGGGCCGGTCGCACCGCTTTTCCGCTTCGAGACCGAGGAGGAGGCGATTGCGATCGCCAACGGCACGCCATACGGCCTTGCGGCGTATTTCTACACTGAGAACCTGAAGCGTTCCTGGCGTGTTGCCGAGGCATTGGAGTTCGGCATGGTCGGCCTGAACACCGGTCTGATCTCGACGGAGGTTGCGCCCTTCGGCGGTGTCAAACAGTCGGGACTGGGACGCGAGGGATCTCAGCTCGGGATCGAAGAATATCTCGAGAGCAAGGCTCTCCATGTCGGCGGCCTGGACTGAGCGTCCATCGGATCTGAAACAAGAAAAGGGGGCGGCTGAACCGCCCCCTTTTTCCTTGACCAACGCAGATCTCTCTTACTGAAGTGGCGCGAGAGAATCCCGAAAGGATTGCGCTCAGGCGCTCTTGCGAAGAGGCTCAAGGCCGACTGCGGCAGCCAAGCCGCCGATGCCCGAGACCTCGGTGTATTCATAGAAGGGGTTCGCCGGCTCGTGACCGCGGTTCACCCATACCTTGCTCTTGATACCCAGATCGTAGGCGGTCATCAGATCGTAGCGGAACGAGGAGGAGACGTGAGTGATATCTTCCGGGCCGCAGTCCAGCTTGTCGAACATGTATTCGAAGCCTTTCATGTGCGGCTTGTAGGCGCCAGTCTCCTCGGCCGTGATGACCGTGTGGAAGGGGGCGCCGAGCTTCTCCACGTTGGACATGATGAGGTTCTTCATGGAGTTCGACAAGATGACCAGCGGGATCTCCTTGGCAACCTTGGCCAGGCCAGCCGGGACGTCCGGATGTGGACCCCATGTGTGGATCTCTTCATTGATGCGCTGGGCATGCTCCGGCTTAAAGACCACACCATTGCGTTTGCAGGCGCGCTCCAGCGCGTTGTGCACGACCTCGAAATACGGTTTCCAGGCGCCGAGAACCTCGTCCAGGCGGTAGGCTGCAAAGTCCTTGATGAGCTTTGCCATCGCCGCGGCCGAAAGCTCCGAGCCGTAGACTCGGGTCGCGGCGCCGGCCATGTCGAAATTGGTCAGCGTGCCGTAGCAGTCGAACGTGATGTATTTCGGTCTGAATGTCGCCATAGCTCCAATCCTTGCGATCTTGCACCGCTTGCCGGTACGACACGCACCATAGCGAGCAGCCGACGAGATAAAGCGCCGATGTCGCGGTGGTCGGGAGCAGATTGTGTCGCATCTCACCGGTGCCGTGGCAGAGAGTTGCGCGACGACGGCTCTCCCCGTTTAGCCTCGATGCCGTCGCCGCACCATGCCGGCATAACATGCCGCAGTGGTGCCCAATCAAAGTCAAAACGCCCTCCGTCCATGTCCTGCCTGGGAGCAAGTGCTGTCTTCGGCAGTTTACGTTGAGGCCAGACGCGACGGGCTGCTCGCACAATCATCGCGGCCGATCTGGAGGACCACATGTTGAGCAACTCGCTGATTGAACTCGATCGCGCGCATCTGATCCACCCGGTCTCATCCTATCGCAGCCATGAGGAGTCGGGTGTGCGTGTGCTGAAGTCAGCGAAGGGCGCGACGGTGACCGATGTCTCGGGGCGTCAGTTGCTCGATGGCTTCGCGGGTTTGTGGTGTGTCAATGTCGGCTACGGACAGGACAGCATCGTTGAAGCGGCGACGAGGCAGCTCCGCGAACTTCCCTACGCGACGGGTTATTTCGGACTGGGCTCCGATCCGGCCATCCGACTAGCTGCAAGGCTGGCTGAGCTGGCGCCTGGCGATCTCAACCATGTCTATTTTACTTTGGGCGGCTCAGATGCCGTCGACAGCACGATCCGGTTCATCCGGTACTATTATCATGCTAAGGGTATGCCACAGAAGGACCAGTTCATTTCCGTCGAGTCTGGCTACCATGGATCGTCGACGGCAGGGGCCGGCCTGACCGCACTGCCGGCCTTTCATGCGGGCTTCGGCGTGCCATACAATTGGCAGCACAAGATCCCGTCGCACTACGCGTATCGCAATCCTGTCGGCTCCCATCCCCAGGCAATCATTGCGGCGTCGGTCGCGGCCTTGCGGGCCAAGATCGCCGAACTCGGCGCCGAACGTGTTGCTGCCTTCTATGTCGAGCCGATACAGGGGTCAGGAGGCGTCCTCGTTCCGCCGCCGTTTTGGCTGAAGGCCATGCACGCTGTCTGCAAGGAGCACGATATTCTGTTCGTTGCCGATGAGGTCATCACCGGCTTTGGCCGTGTCGGTCCGCTCTTCGCCTGTGAAGAGGATGACGTCGTGCCGGATCTCATGACCACGGCAAAGGGGCTGACCTCGGGCTATGTGCCGATGGGGGCCGTTCTCATGTCCGACGGCGTCTACAACACGATTGCCGATGGCGCCGGCAAGGCGGCCGTCGGCCACGGCTACACCTATTCCGCTCATCCCGTCAGCGCAGCCGTTGGGCTTGCGTGCCTTGATCTCTATGAAAACGGCTTGCTGGAAAACGGCCGGAAGGCCGGGCACCGCCTGATGGAAGGTCTTCGCGCGCTTGCCGATCATCCGCTTGTCGGCGATGTCAGGGGTCGAGGTATGCTGGCTGCTATCGAGCTCGTGACTGACAAGGAGCTCAAGACGCCTCTGCCGGCGGAAGCCGAAGCGGCGCGTCGCATCTTTGACCGCGCATGGGACAATGGTCTCGTGATCCGCGCCTTCGCGCAAGGCGTGCTGGGCTATGCGCCGCCGCTGTGCTGCACCGATGACGACATCGACGGCATTATTGAGCGGACAAAGACTACGCTGGACCAGACGCTCGAAGACAAGGACGTCCGCGCGGCGATGAAGGGATGATCGCTGCGCTGCCGGTCGGCGCCATTGTTCTTAGCCATTGAAGATGCTTTCGAGCGGCAGATGAGATTTCACGATCGGAGACTTCAGCACGACGAAGCTGAAATACTTGTCGATACCGATATCCATCTCGACCAGGCGTTCCATGACCGCCTGGTATTCGCTGATCCCCGCCGTGATGAACTTGACGAGATAGTCGTATCCGCCCGAAACGAGATGGCACTCGACGACGGAATCGATCTTTTCAATCGTCGTGAGAAAGCGCGCGAAATCGATCTGCCGGTGATTTTTCAAGGTGATTTCAGCGAAGACCGTCAGAGTTTGTCCGAGCTTGGCAACATCGATCTGGGCGGAATAGCCGGTGATGAAGCCCTCCGTCTGGAGCCTCTTGACGCGCATCAGGCACGGGCTCGGCGAAAGATTTATCAGCTCTGCGAGCTCGACGTTGGAAATGCGCCCGTTCTTCTGCAGTTCGCATAAAATCCTGATGTCGATCTTATCGAGCTTCATAGCAATGCCATCAGATGGGGCCGACGACGGCGTCGGGGCTTTTAGTCTTCAGCGTCATATGCATCTTCATAGCATCAACCAGCAGCTTTTCCTAACGAGCCGGAAGCTGCAACTCAGAACTCGCTGACCTTGCCCCAGGCGCTCATTCTCAGCCGTTCCGGCCTGTAGGGACGCGGGTCGACGATCGGTGCCCGACCGGTGATGATGTCGGCGATCATGTGCCCGGTGCCGGGCCCGATCCCGAAGCCGTGGCCACTGAACCCCGCCGCGAGGATGAAGCCTGGAATGGATTCAACTTCGCCGATTGCCGGAATGCCGTCCGGTGTGCTGTCGATGTAGCCGGCCCAGACGCTTGAGATGGCGAGGTGCCGCAGTTCAGGAACCAGCTCGCACGCGCGTCGATGCGTCAGCCGAATCTGCCTCATGTCGGGGCGGGGATTGAGCGTTCGATTCAGCTCCATCGGGGTCACCTCATCCAGTCCCCATTTAGCCAGCGTCTCATGGCCCTGCCGCATGCCCTCGAAGGCCCCGGGGCTGAGGCTTCGCCAGCGGCGGGCGAACATGGGGAGGAATTCGCGGCCGAACCTGACCTGCTGCGGGGTCGGATCGATCCGCGCGCGCCCGCTGATGGCCAGCGTGTATCCGCCATTGCCGCGCCGTGTGAGTGACAGCTGCGCAGTGTGCAGAGCATCAGGCAGGCCGGCTGCGCCAGGAGCGACGGCGAGGATGGATTGCCGCACCGATGCCTGAGGAAAACGAATTCCAAGCTGGTTGCAGAACGAAGAAGCCCACGCGCCTCCTGCCATCACCACCGTTTTCGTCCGGATCGTGCCGGCTTCAGTCACCACCCCGCTGACCCGCCCGGCACTGAGCTCGATGCCGCGCGCCGCGCAATGCTGGTGCACGGTACCGCCTGCCGCCATGATCGCACGCGCGGCGATGGGGACGGCTTTTGAAGTGTCCGCCGTCCCGTCTGTCGGTGAGAAGACGCCGCCCTTCCACTTACGACCCGTCGCCTTGCCCCGACCGCTCGCCTCTTCCGAGCTCAACATATGCGTCGTGACGCCAACGGTCCTGGCGAAGTCACGCCACTTGGCCCAGCCTGCCAGCTCATTCTCGTCGTTCGACAAATACAACAGGCCGCAGCGGCGAAAGCCCGTGTCTTCACCCGTTTCCTGGGCAACTCGTTCCCAGAGATCGAGGCTCTTGGTCGCAAGCGGCAGCTCGCGTGCGTCGCGGTTCTGTTGGCGGCACCATCCCCAGTTGCGGCTGGACTGCTCGGCGGCGACGCGGCCCTTCTCGAGCAAGGCAACCTTGAGGCCGCGACGCGCGAGATAGTAGCTTGTGAACACACCTACGACGCCGCCGCCGATGACGACGACGTCCGCTTCACGAGGAAGGGACGGACTGGATTCGATATGCAGGAGCGGCGCGCTCATCCGACAGGGATCTCCGGTGGTCGCCGTAGCGTAACCGAGGAATTGCGGCAGCCCCCGCGGACTTTCGTCGTGAGACCGAATATCCTGCGGTTTACTGCCTTTGACGCAGGCTAATATTGCGAAAATACCTTGCTTGCGTCGCAGCTTGCAGGCGGCGATACCGATGCACGTGGTCCTGCGATCCGTCGCGCGCCTTGCTTGCAGGGGTCACGACAGGCCCGGCCGCGCAGATTGAAATGCCAAATCGGACTTCGTTTTCAGAAGTTCGTGCTGCCCGGATGCCGGCTTTCGGCGACTCCGCGGTGATTGAAATCGTCAAGATCGACAGAACCAACTGATCGATCGGCCAAAGTCCATAGAGGCAACTTCATGAGCCGTGTCCAGGAGCAGGCCTTCGCGGAAGCGATCAAGCCATGATGCGGATGCGCCGTCTGAGGTTCGCTTCGATCGAGGTGGCCGATCAGGTCGGCACTGCGCTCCGAGCAACAGCTCTTGCTTCGTGCGCGAAGAGACCTGAATGATGTCGCAGCCTCCAATGAAGGAATGGCAAGTTGAGCGGCGAATTATTGACCTGTCCAAGGAGCGTGGAGGCGCAAGGAGCCGAAGGCGCCGGCCGCACCAAGATGACGGCACTGGCTTGAAAGAGGAGGATGCTCGCATGGTCTCTGGCATCCAGGTGGCAAGTCCCGCCGATGTCGCGCTGTCGGTGCGCGAGCTGACCGTAAGTTTGCCGGAAGGAATGGAGCGGGCCAACGCCGTCGAGAACATCTCCTTCGATCTGAAGCGCGGACAGATTCTCTGTATCATCGGGGAATCCGGATCGGGCAAGTCGGTCACCGCCAATGCGATCATGGGCCTTCTCCCGAAGGCGATCCGGATCCCTTCGGGTGCGATTCACCTGGACGGAATGAACATCGTGGGCCTCTCGCCCGACAAGCTCCGTAGCCTGCGCGGCCGCGTCGTCTCGATGATCTTTCAAGATCCTCTCTCGGCGCTCAACCCGCTGATGACCGTGGGCGCGCAGATCGAGGAAGTGATGGCAGCGCACGACGTCGGCACGCCGGCCTCGCGTCGCAGCCGGGCCATAGACTTGTTGATTGAAGTGGGTCTGGCTGATCCGCAGCTCATGTATCACCAATATCCCTTCCGGCTTTCGGGCGGGCAGCGGCAGCGAGTGATGATCGCCATGGCTCTTGCGCTTGAGCCCGCCATCCTGATCGCGGACGAGCCGACGACGGCTCTCGACGTCACGACCCAGGCGCAAATCCTCAAGCTGATCCGCGACATTCAGCGCCGCAAGGGGATGAGCGTCATGTTCATCACCCATGACTTCGGCGTCGTGGCCGAAATCGCCGACAGCGTTTTGGTCATGGAGAAGGGGCACATCGTTGAACAGGGCGGCGCTGTCCAGGTTCTGCAGTCGCCCAGTCATCCCTACACAAGGCGCCTCATCGCAGCAGTCCCGCACTTGACGGGCGAAGACCGTGCTCTTGTGGAAGCTCCGGCCAACGAGCCGATCCTCAAGGTCGAGGGGCTGGTGAAGACCTACCGCAGTGGCAGCGCGCTGTTCGGAAAACAGCGGATCGTGCCGGCGGTGAACCAAGTATCGTTCGATCTGGCGCCCGGACGCACGTTGGGGGTCGTCGGCGAAAGCGGCTCGGGCAAGTCCTCGCTGGGCCGGCTGTTGATCAAGCTGCTCGACAGCGACGACGGCCGGATCCTGTTCGAAGGTCGCGACGTCGCCAAGCTCTCGGAGGCCGAATTCCGTCCGCTACGGCCGCAAATCCAGATGATCTTCCAGGATCCCTTCGCCTCGCTCAATCCGCGCTCGACGGTCGGACAGATCCTGATCGTAGGTCCGGCCGCGCATGGAATGCCTTACGCGAAGGCGTGCGACCAGGCACGGTCGCTGCTGTCGCGTGTCGGTCTCGATGCCGGAGCTTTCGGCCGCTACCCGCACGAGTTCTCCGGCGGGCAACGTCAGCGCATAGGCATCGCCCGCGCGCTGATGTTCAAGCCGAAGCTCCTGATTGCCGACGAGGCGGTCTCCGCGCTCGACGTGTCGATCCAGGCGCAGATCCTCAAGCTGCTGGACCAGATCCAGCGCGAGACCGGCGTCTCGATGATCTTCATCACCCATGACCTGCGTGTCGCCAGCCAAATCTGTGATGAGATCGCGGTCATGCACAAGGGCCGGGTCGTCGAGAGGGGGCCGCCGTCGCAGATTTTTCTGCGCCCGCAGTCGGCCTACACGCGCGAACTGGTCGCAGCGATTCCCGGGGAGCAGCAGGGCGGCGCACGGGCCTTAGCGGCAAATTCATGAGAGCCACGGCGGACAGCGCCATCTGGAGGGAGATACGATGACAAAACGCTCTGGAAATGCGAGCTACTCACGACGCGACGCGCTGCGCGTAATGGCCATGGGCGGGGCAGCCAGCCTGCTCGCGCCCAACCTGCTCGGCAAGCCGGCTTACGGCCAGACTCGTCCGGAAAAGCCGACTGGCCGCATCATCGTCGGGCTTTCCCAGGAGCCCACGATCTTCAATCCCCTGATGGTGAAGATCGAGGTCGACGATGGCGTTCATTTCTCCGTCTTCGATGCCCTGTTCCGCGTCGATCCCAAGGGCGTCATCCAGCCGAATCTCGCCGCGGAGGTCCCGAGCCAGAAGAACGGCGGTATCTCGGAGGACGGCCTTAAATGGCGAGTCCGCCTGCGCGACAAGGTTCGCTGGCACGACGGCGCTCCCTTCACGGCCGAGGATGTCAAATTCACCCTCGAGCTCATCACCAACCCAAAATTCCGCAGTTGGCGCACCGCGGGTCATTCCCTCGTCCGCGACATCACGGTGGTATCGCCACAGGAGATCACTTGGCGCATGGAAGAGGCCTTCGCGCCCTACCTGTCATTCCTGACCGAAACCTTCATCGTCCCCAAGCATATCCTGGAGAAGGAGGCGGACCCGAACACAGCCGCCTTCAATCAAGCTCCGGTCGGCACCGGTGCTTTCAAATGGGGCAAACGCGTAGCAGGCGACCATCTGGAGCTTGTCGCCAATCCCGACTATTTCGGCGAAGGTCCCTACATCAATCAACTGGTCTTCAAGTACATCCCTGATCTCACGGTCCTCTACACTCAATTCAAGAGTGGCGACATCGACCTCGTCGGTCAGGCTTACATCACGCCTGATAATTACCAGGAGGCCCGCAAGCTGCCGGACCGTGTGGTTACGCTGGTGCCGAGGTCCTCGGTCGAGACGATCTATTTCAACCTCGAGCGGCCGCAGTTCAAAGAGCTTGCGGTCCGCCAGGCGATCTATGCCGCCATCGACAGGAAAGCAATCCTCGAAGGGCTCTATTATGGCGTGCCGAACGCCACGGAAACCTTCATGCCGCAGCAATCCTTCTATCATAATCCGAACTTGCCGGTTCAGGAGTTCAGCCTGAAGCAGGCGCGAGAGATCCTGGATAAGGCGGGCTGGCTACCGGGGCGCGACGGTATCCGCGCCAAGGATGGGGTGCGTCTGTCCTTCGCGAATTCGGCGACATCAGGCGACCATCTGCGCGAGCAGGTTCAGCAATTCCTCAAGCAGTCACTGGCCGAGATCGGCATCGAGATGACGATATCGAACTTGCCCTCAGCGGTGATCTTCGGCGATTTCTGGGTCAAGTCGCAATTCGATACGATGTTCGCGGGCATCACCTATCTGATCGGCGCCGATCCGGACGTGACGAATCGATTTCATTCGCGGGCAATTGCTGCGAAAGGCGGTCGTGGCTCGAACACCGCTCAGTATGCCAATCCGGAAGTCGATGCCCTTCTCGATAAGGGCGCCCGCTCCTTCGATCCCGATGAGCGGCGTGCGATCTACCACAAGGTCCAGGAACTGGTCCGTCGCGACCTGCCCTTCATGCCGCTGTACCAGAGCACGTCCGTCCATGGGTGCAAGAGCGCGATTCGAGGCGTGGTACCGAACCCCAACACCCGCACAGAATCGTGGAATGCCGCGAGCTGGTATCGGACGGCTTGAGCACGGCGGCCGCCGCTCAACTTTCGGGAAGGCCGGCGGCCATCCAATGGCACTATCACGTTACTGAGGGCCAAATGCGCGCATTCCTGCTCAGCCGTCTTTCGCAGAGCCTCGTGCTGCTGGTGATCGTTTCGATGATCGGCTTCGTCATCCTGAGCATCAGCCCGGGCGGCCCCCTGTCGCAACAGGGGCTCGATCCAGGGATGACACAGGCGGATATCGCCCGCATCAAGGAGCAGCTCGGGCTCAACCGGCCGCTGTGGATCCAGTATCTCGATTGGGCGTGGCGCCTCGTTCAGGGTGATTGGGGCCATTCCTTCCGCGGCGGCACGCCGGTGCTGACGGTCATCGGCCGGCACGTCTTTGCCACGCTCCTTCTCATGGGCACATCGACGATGATCGCGATAGCGGTCGGCACCTGGATCGGCATTCATGGCGCCACGCACCGTTATTCCCTGTTCGATTATCTGGCGACCGCCGGAGCCATGGTCGCACTGTCGATTCCTACCTTCTGGTTCGGGCTCGTCGGGATCTACATCTTCTCGCTGCGGCTGGGCTGGTTGCCTGCGGGCAACATGTACGCGATCGGCGACGGCTCGGCGCTGAACTATCTGCATCACCTCATCCTGCCGAGCATCGTGCTGTCGCTGGTCCATGTGGCGGTCTGGAGCCGCTACATGCGGACGGCAACGCTCGACGCCATCAGCCAGGATTTCGTGAAGACGGCGCGCGCCAAAGGCGTGAGCGAGCGCCGCGTCTTGATGAAGCATGTCGTCGGTAACGCGCTCCTGCCAATGATCACGCTGGCTGGAGTGCAGTTGCCCAGCATTCTGACCGGCGCATTGGTGACCGAGACCGTCTTTACCTGGCCGGGAATGGGACGCCTGTTTCTGGACAGCCTCAACTACAGCGACTACCCGGTCGTGATGGGGCTGCTGATGTTCTCCGCCGTCCTGGTCATTCTCGGAAACCTGATTGCCGACATCGTCGTCGCTATTGTCGACCCGCGCATACGTCTGGCTTGAATCCGCAACGCCCTGCAAGGAGGCGACCGTTATGACCGCTCTCGCCGTAAGCACAGCGCCAAGCCGATGGTGGCACAGCCGCGCGGCATACCGCTTCATGAACCATCGCCTGGCGCTGCTGGGTCTGGCAATGATCACGCTGCTGACGCTGGCATGCGTCGTGGGCCCGTACCTGCTGCCATATGACTCTCTCAACATTGACTTGCGCGCACGCTTCGCTCCTCCGATGACCGGAAATCATTATCTTGGCACCGATCCGCTCGGACGTGACCTGGCGGCTCGACTGCTGATGGCAGGACGGATCTCGCTGCTGGTGGGATTTTCGGCGATGCTGATATCGATCGTGATCGGAGCACTGGTCGGCGTGGTCGCAGGATATCGCGGCGGCTGGATCAGCGCAGTCCTGATGCGGACGGTCGATGGGTTCCTGTCCTTTCCGTCGATCTTTCTCGTGCTGGCGCTGGCTGCAGCTTTGCGGCCGAGCCCCCTGATGATCACGGTTATCATTGCGCTCACGAAATGGATGGAAGTTGCCCGCATCGTCGAGACCGAGGTTCGCTCGCTACGCGAACGCGAGTTTGTCCAGGCCAGTCGAATGCTCGGCTTGAGTGGAACGCATATCATGTTCAGAGAGATCTTGCCCAACGCCATGGGCCCGATCATCGTCGCCGCCAGTTTGACGGTTGCCCGCGCGATCCTTCTCGAAGCCTATATCAGCTTTCTAGGTTATGGGATTCAGCCGCCGCTGCCGAGCTGGGGCAACATGCTCAACGGCGCCCAGCAATATCTGGCGAGCGCTCCATGGCTCGCCATCATTCCCGGCGCCGCGATCACGATCGCAGTGACGAGCTTTAACTTCATCGGCGATGGCTTGCGCGATGCCCTCGATGTTCGAAACGACCACATCTGATCAGCTCGCGCCAAGCCGCGGCTGTGCACGGCAGGATATGAGAGAAGCAAACTAACTCCCTCGGAACGCTTGCTGCTTCCCGCGATGCAGCGTGCTGCGGCATTTCGGTTCTTACCGTCGCGCCTGTGGGACGTATATTTCCCCACAAAGCGACGCTCCTAAAGCCACACGATCCGGGTCACTTCGAGCGCATGTTGCGTGTGCTGCGTGGAGAGATCCCTTGATGATCGCCGAAATGGCGCCCTAGCGACGATTGGGGGGTAAGTATGACGCCGACTTCCGAACTCCGCGCCGCGGCAGCTCCGACGGCCCGCCTTCGAACGGCGTCCTGGCGCGCCCGCCGCTGACCGCAGATTGGCCGCCTCGAGCCACGAACAATGAAATTCTATGCCGAACTTTGCTCCAGTCCAATTGGGTAATGCTGTCTGGTGCAACGTACAGTGCGGACGATGCGAGGATCAGGTGGCCCTCACCGTCAATCAGGTCCTGGCGACAAGTACCGCGAGCAAGAGAAACGTCGACCAATGATGAAGCGCGCAGCCTACAAAGCCGGAGATCGCGACGATCGAGCCGCGGTGCTGGTTCCGTTCGCCAAGTCGCATCTGGAAGGCGCCCTGAAGCTCTCGCAGGAAATGTCCTGGCCCTATCGGCTCGAAGATTGGGATGTCGCGCTACAACTGGGCCAAGGCTTTGTTCTGGAGCGCGCTGGGACGGTGATCGGGACCGCGGCATGGTGGCCGTATGGCGAGACCCATGCTTCCGCTGGTATGATCATCGTCGCGAAGACTGCTCAGGGCCGTGGCTATGGGGCCCGGCTCATGGATGCGTTGTTGACGTCCGCGCGTCCACGAAGCATTGCGCTGAATTCGACCGCCGAAGGCCAGGCGCTTTACCAGCGGCGCGGTTTCGTCCCCGTCGGGGTCATCCACCAGCATCAGGGACTTCCCAGAGGACGCCATGAGCCGCCGCCGGGGCTCGTCAGGCCGATGGCTGCCTCGGATTTCGAGGCGATCATGCGACTCGATCGCGACGCTACGGGCTTGGAGAGACGACACATGCTCGAAAAGCTGCTCAAAAGCGGTGATGGCTATGTCCTGCAGCGCGACGGCACGGCCCGCGGCTACGCCATTTCCCGGCTGTTCGGCCGCGGGCATGTCATCGGTCCCGTCGTCGCCGAAACCGCGACCGATGCGCAGGCACTGATCGAGGCTGCGCTCGCGCGGCTCGGCAGTGTTTTTGTCCGCATCGACACCTCTGCCACATCGCAACTCGGGGATTGGCTTGAAGGCATCGGCCTGGAGCAGGTCGGCGTTGCCACCACCATGATCCTGGGCACGCCGGCGCTATCGCGCGGGCCGGCGCGCGTGTTTGCGATTCCCAATCAGTCGTTCGGCTAGGAGACATCGACGTGCGACGCGAGGAGATGAGTGGGGCGGATCACCAGAACGGCGAGGCGGCCGCAACGATCGGCACATTGGCAACGCCGGCACTCCTGCTCGACGAGCATCGGCTCGATCGCAATCTCACCCGCCTGTCCTCGCGCATGGCCGAGCGGGGCGTCGTGCTGCGTCCTCACATGAAAACCGCGAAATCGATTGATGTGGCCCGGCGCGCCTATCCGTCCGGATCGGGGCCGATTACTGTCTCTACCCTGGCGGAAGCCGATTACTTCGCGCGGCACGGTTTTCGCGACATGACTTATGCGGTGGGTCTGGCGCCCCACACAGCTGAAAGAGCGATGCGTCTGCGCAAAGCAGGCGTTGACCTTAAAGTACTGCTCGATTCCCCGGAGCAGGCAAGAATGCTCGGCGCCGCCGGTCGTGCCGCTGGTGTGACACCGACCGCGTTCATCGAGATCGACTGCGATGGTCACCGCGGCGGGTTGACCGCGAACAATCCAAAGCTCATTGCTGTCGCGGTCGCGCTAGGCGAGGCCGGCGTCAAGCTTGCCGGCGTTCTAACCCATGCCGGCGAATCCTACAGCCTCTTCACGCCCGAGGCTCTCGTCACGGCCGCGGAGAATGAGAGAGCGGTGGCGGTTGCCGCCGCGGAGGCCTTGCGGGCAGCCGGGCACCAATGCCCAATTGTGAGCGTCGGCTCGACGCCGACAGCGCATTTCGCCGAAGACCTGACCGGCGTCACGGAAATGCGGGCGGGCGTCTACATGTTCTTCGACTTGGTCATGCACGGTGTTGGTGTCTGTACGACGGAGGATATCGCCATCTCGGTGCTCGCTACCGTGATCGGCACCAAGTCTGAGAAGGGTTGGATTTTGGTCGATGCGGGCTGGATGGCGCTCTCGCGCGACCGCGGCACCGCGGCGCAGCGGGTCGACCAGGGATATGGTCTGGTCTGCGACGTGGCCGGCAAGGTCTATCCGGACCTGATCGTTTCGCAAGCGAGCCAGGAGCACGGCATCCTCACCATCAGGCCCGGGTCGTCGGGCGCTTTGCCCGACCTCCCGATCGGCGCGAAGGTCAGGATTCTTCCCAATCACGCCTGTGCGACGGCCTCGCAACACGAGTTGTACAACGTCGTCTCCGCCGGCAGCGAGGCGATCGAAGCGCGATGGCCCCGGATGCGCGGCTGGTAGGCCGCCGAAAGGATCGCTTCCAATGACCTCGCCCCTTCGACACCTGACGGAAGCTGGCCTCCTCGGAAAATTTTACATCGACGGAGAATGGCGGAAGCCGATTGGATCAGTCGCGGCAACAGCAACCGTGGTCAATCCGGCGACGGAGCAGCCGATTGCTGACGTCGCGCTCGGCGATGACGATGACGTGGACTGCGCCGTCGCAGCCGCCAGACGAGCCTTCGCCGGCTGGTCCGCGACACGGCCCGCTGAGAGAGCGGCGTTGCTCGACCGGATTCACGCTTTGCTTCTTGAGCGCCTGGAGCTGTTCGCGCAGGCGCTTACCTGCGAGATGGGAGCTGCGATTAGCTACGCGCGTCGCGCTCAGGTGCCGTTGGCCGCCGAACATATCCGCGTCGCCCGCGAAAATCTCGCGAATTATCCTTTCCTCGCCGCGCGCGGCGGCACCGCGATTATGCGCGAGCCAATCGGCGTCTGCGGCCTTATAACGCCATGGAATTGGCCTCTTTATCAAATCACAGCCAAGGTCGGTCCGGCGCTCGCAGCAGGCTGTACGGTAGTGTTAAAGCCGAGTGAGCTGTCGCCGCTGAGCGCTTTGCTATTCGCGGAGTTGATGGACACTGCGGATTGTCCGCCCGGCGTCTTTAACCTCGTCAATGGGACAGGTCCGATCGTTGGCGCCGCTCTGGCGTCGCATCCAGAGGTCGACATGATCTCGATCACCGGCTCGACGCGGGCCGGCGTTCTCGTTGCGCAAGCGGCGGCGCCCACCGTCAAGCGCGTTGCCCAGGAGCTCGGCGGCAAGTCGCCGAATATTATCTTGCCGGACGCCGATCTCAGCCGTGCTGTTCCGCTCGGCGTCGGCGCCGCCTTCCGCAATCTCGGCCAATCCTGCAGCGCACCGACGCGTATGCTCGTGTCTCGCTCGCACATGGAAGAAGTCGAGACTTTGGCGGCAGCTGCCGCTTCAGAACTGGTGGTCGGCGATCCCCTTGCGGAAAGAACGACTCATGGTCCGATTGCGAACCGTCCACAATTCGAGCGAGTCCAGGCCATGATCGGTGTCGGCCTGGAAGAAGGCGCCAAGCTCGTCATCGGCGGGCCCGGGCGGCCCGGCGATCTTCGGATTGGCTTCTATGCGCGGCCGACCATCTTCTCGAACGTCCGTCCCGACATGAGGGTCGCGCAGGAGGAGATATTCGGCCCGGTGCTGTCGATCATTCCCTACGACACCGTGGACGAGGCGATCGCGATCGCCAATGACACTGTCTACGGCCTCGGCGCGCACGTGCAGGGCACCGATATGGAGACGGTACGGGCGGTCGCCCATCAGATTCAGTCGGGCCAAGTGCATCTCAATTATCCCGACTGGGACCCCAACGCACCTTTTGGCGGCTACAAGCGCTCCGGGAACGGCCGCGAATACGGCATCGAGGGCATGGAGGAGTATCTCGAGACGAAGGCCGTCCTCGGATTTTACCGATGAATGCTGGCAACATCTGCTTGGCGCCGCGCAAAACTGGTCTGCGCTGCGATCGGCCGGTTATTTGATGATGCGCCTTCACCCCCGAAGAACGTTCCAGCCGTCGTTCACAGCGCACTGGAGCGCGCCTGCCGCCGCAACAACATCCTGTCCGCGCCGAAGGCGCCGACACGATCTATAACCGCATTCCGACCTGGGGACCGTATCCGGACGTCCCCCCAAAGCTATGCTGCAATCCTTCCGGCAAATCACGGCCAGGTATTGCAGTCCAAGACCGGGAGATCGCCGTTTGCGGAGGCGAGGAAGTGGAAGAAACTTCTAAGCATCTGCTGAACTCCGCCAGAAGAGGGTTCTCACGCTGCACAGGTTGAACAACTGGTCCAAACATCCATTTCCGCCAACTCAGCTCTCAGCGACTAGATGGAAATTATGTATGTCAGTTCAAAGTACGAGAGGTTCCGCCAAAACGGTGGCGTTCATCCATACGGTTTCCGGCGTCGTTTCCGAGTTCGAGGGCCTCGCCAAAAAACATCTGCCCGATTGGAAGCCGTTCGCGATCCTCGACGAGAGCCTCTTGAGAAACACCATTGAGTGCGGGTCGCTCTCCGATCTGACGAAGCGGAGGCTCGCGACCTACGTATGGTCGGCAGCCGACGCCGGGGCAGATGCGGTTGTCGTCACATGCTCGACTCTCGGACCGGCAGTCGATGCCATTGTGGCGCTCTGCCCTGTGCCGCTGTTCCGTATTGATGAAGGTATGGCCAAAGCCGCTGTTGAGCTTGGAAACCGCATAGGCGTCCTAGCGACCTTATCCACAACGCTGGTGCCGACAGTGGATTTGCTGGAGCGCCAGGCATGCGAGGCGGGCAAGGCGATAGCGATCGACCATGTGCTTGTTGAGGGAGCGTTTCAACTCCTCGCCGATGGGGACGTCGAAGCCCATGACGCGCAGATCCGTCAAGCTCTCGAAGGGCTGTCGCAGAAGGTTGATGTGGTCGTTCTTGCGCAGGCCTCGATGGCTCGTGCAGTGCGGGGCACGGCCCACAGTCTTCCAGTTCTGACAAGCCCCGTGCTTGGAGTTGAAAACGTGAGACGGCGTTTACAGCAGCGATAGGGACCAGATGGGAGAGGCTGCAAATGATTCGCCATCCTCGAAAACCTTCGATTGCAGCGCCTGTAACAAGACTGATTAGGACATGCCAAAGGCCCCTTCGTCACGCTCATCAAAGGCGACGACATTGGCGTTGACGTTCAGATGCCGCTGTTTCGCGTCGCCGACCATCGCGACGCAAACGGGAGTTTCTAAACGCCGTCGAGTGCGATCCAACGGGCGAGCAGTCGCGCCGCCCCTGCGCCGAACTGGGATTCGATAGCGCTTGAGCAGCTCGTATCAATCAAGCCGTCAAAAACCCGAGCATCTTGCGAAGTTCTAGATGATTTCAGCACATTCTGTTGCGCGCACGATGCGATGAAAGGTTGATCGCTTCCGCATTCCTGGCAGCCGAGGTTCGGTGGAACATGTCGCCCCACGTCGAGCGCATTCACAGCGATGAGCGTCTTCCCGCCGAGGCGGACGTCGTCATCGTCGGCGGCGGCATTCTCGGCTCTACGGCCGCCTATTACCTGGCAAAGCGCGGCCTCTCTGTGGCGCTGCTCGAGAAGGGCCACGTCGCCTGTGAACAATCGAGCCGAAACTGGGGTTGGTGCCGCCAGCAGAACCGCGACCGGCGCGAACTGCCGCTTTCCGTGCTGTCCATGCGGCTGTGGGACGAGCTCACGCGCGATATTAATCGGGACCTCGGTTTTCGTCGCTGCGGTCTCGTCTATGCGACCCACGACGAGGCTGTGCTCGCCGGCTGGGAAAAGTGGCGCGAGATCGCCAGGGAGTACGACGTCGACACGCGCGTGCTGAGCCGGGCGGAGGTGGCCGAGCGTGTCCCGGAAGCGCGCGACAAATGGGTGGGCGGGACCTATTCGGAGCGGGACGGCAAGGCCGAACCTGCGCTCGCTGCGCCGGCTATCGCTGAAGCGGCCAGCACTCTGGGCGCCACAATCCACCAAGGATGCGCCGCGCGGGCGCTCGACTTGGCCAACGGCAAGATTGCGGGCGTGCACACGGAGAAGGGCTACATCAGAACCAGCGCGGTGCTGTGCGCCGCCGGCGCCTGGTCCTCGCGCTTCCTTCGGCCGCTCGGCATCAGTTTCCCCCAAGCGAGCATCCGGCAGACCGCGCTGCGTTCTACCCCGACAATCAACATAGGCGAAGCGGTCTCCACACCCTACTGCACCATCACACGTCGACTGGACGGCAGCTATACGCTTGCGATCAGCGGCAAGGCGAACCTCGAGATTACACCTCAGGCTATCAGGTATAGCCGGGAATTCATGCCGCAATTCCTGCGTCGCCTGAAGAACGTCAGGCTCGGCGTCGGCCACTCGTTCGTGTCGGGGCCGGATTCATTGCCCGCGCTGCTGACCAACGATGAGCGGATCTTCGAACGGAATCGCGTGCTGGATCCTCCGCCCTTGAAATGGCTGGTGAGCCAAGTGGTGGAGAGTGTCCGGAAAACCTTCCCTCAACTCGGCGAAATCAAGATCGATAGCGCCTGGGGCGGCTTCGTCGATTGCACGCCGGACGCGGTGCCTGTGGTGTCGCAGGTGGATGGGGTGAAAGGCCTCGTCCTCGCGGCGGGCTGCTCGGGTCATGGTTTCGGTCTGGGCCCGGGGCTCGGCTATCTGGCCGCAGACCTTGTCGTCAACGACACGCCTTGCGTCGATCCTACACCGTTCCGGCTGTCGCGTCTGGTCGACGGCTCGAAGCTGGACATCTCCGCCATCTGAAGATCGAGCCGGAAGTCGGCAGTTCCGAAGGAGCGTTTCCTCCCCAACTTGAGCCACTCCTTGGGGGTGGCTTTTTCTTTAGAAAGCGATTTGGATGACCGAAGGGGCTTAGCCGAGGGCGCAACGTTTGGGCCTGGACGAAAGTATCGCCAGCTCGCCGGACGGTGGTTCAAGAGCCGGGCGTCTCGTCCAGCGGACGAACGACCGCGCCGGAGTTCATGATATCAGCCGGATCAAAGGCGGTCTTGATCCGGCGCATTGCCGCGATGCGCCCAGGATCGCCGTACCGCTCCAGAACGGCTCTTACTTCAACGGGGATTGACTGACACTCTCTCAGCCACACCCTTGTCCGTCAAACTAGTCAAAGCCCAAGGCGGATATCGCACAGCGCATCGCAAGCCGCTTGAGGTCGAAGCAGCGGTAGTCCACGTCGTGGCTAGTCCTCGTTGGGGGCGAAATCCGGTTCGTTACAAATCGACACTGCCTTTTGGGTTGTGCTTCCACCATCATGGCGCCAATGCGCAGCGAGCCGCCAAATGAGACCTGCGCCCTCGCGGAGGTGGTCCTTTCCGAACCGCGCGGTTTCGCGGAACGTCCGGGGCTGCCCTCGGAACAAGCAGGCACGTCAGAACTCGACAAGCAAGATAGCGAAGATCAGCCGCGCGGATACACGATGATAGACAGATACGTCATCGGCAGCTTGACGAGCCTCTCGGGACCGTGCAACGCGCCGGAATCAAACAGGATGGAATCGCCGGGCCGCAGACGGTAACTGCTATCGCCGTGCCGATAGTCGACCTCGCCAGTGAGCATGTAGATGAATTCCATGCCGGCGTGCTGGAATGCCGTGAAGGGCTCGGCGTCCTCCTTCAACGTGATCATGTACGGCTCGACGACGACGTCGCCGCCGATGACATGTCCGAGCAATTGGTAGACATGCCCCACCTTGGTTCCGCGCCGCTCGATCACGACGCCCTGCTTGGCGCGCACGAATGAACAATCGCGTCGCTCTTCGGAGGCTGCAAACAGCAGGCTGAGCGGGACGTTGAGCGCCTTGGCGATCGACTGAAGCGTCGCCAGTGACGGAGAAATCTGCCCGTTCTCGATCTTCGACAGCATGCCGGCCGAGATCGACGATGCGGCCGATAAGTCGAGCACCGACAGATCGCCGTCCCGGCGCAACTTTCGGATCTGGGCACCCAGGGCGCGTTCGAGGTTGCGCGGATCCTGCGGCGCGTTGGAGCCGGTGCGGTATTCAGAAGCCTCGCGTGAGACTGTTTTCGAGCTTTTGGCCCTCGCCATCAGATAGGTCCTTAAGATGAGATCCGAGCATGGCCCAGGGCCGGTCGACCAGTATACCAAGATTGAAGCACCACGCAGCTTCGATGCATTTCTGACGGGCGATCAGCTCCGTGCGAGGCGGAACTCTGCCAGGCTGTCATCCAGCCAGCGACGGAAACTGTCGACAAGGCTGCGGAAGACCGCAATCTCGAAAACCGGTGTACCGTCTTCCAGATCATCCAGCCGCCAGATGATGGCGCCGAGGTGCGAAACGGCTGTCACGGCGACGGCGCCCGGCGCGAATGCACGGTTGTGCAGATCGATCGGAAAACCCTTGGCGAGAGCCTGGCCGGTCCGTGGTCCGCTGACGCGATGGATGACATAGCCGTCGGTCTGATCGGTCACCGATGCGGCATCGCCGACAGCCTGCTTCAACGAGACGGAAAATCCATTGCCGCCATCGTCCTGCGTCGCGAGCCAGGTCGTAGGCCCGATCCCGAGAAAGGCCACATCGCCAGATGCGCTGCGGCGCGGACCGGGAACGAGATCGATTCCATAGGCGGTCTTGACGCGCTGTTTCAATCGCTCGTCCGCGCCGCGCCGAACCATGATGGTCGCGCAGCCGAGATCATTGCGTATCGATACGGTAACGCCCGGGTTGGAGGACGCCGCAAAGCCATGATTGAGACGATCAGCCACGCAGCCGCGCTCCTTCCGGATCATAGAAGACGGGAGAACATATCTCGGCCTCGAAATCGGCACCTCGCAGAGGGTCGACGACCCGCAAGATCTGTCCCATGCGTTCTCGGCCGCGTGCCAGCAGAGCCAGCGCCATCCAATGGCCGAGCATCGGCGAGAATGCCGACGACGTGACGTATCCCTGATCGTTCTCGAGCTTGACGGCTGCACCGGGCGAGAGCAGGTGAGCGCCGTTGCGCAGGCGTTGCCGGCGATCGATCGGCTTTAACCCGATCACGGCCGGACGGTCCGGATCGACGAGTCCGGGCCGACGCGCAAGCACCTTGCCGATAAAGTCCTTCTTGCCCATCATCCGGCCGAGCCCGAGATCGTGCGCGGTGGTGGTGCCGTTCAGCTCGTTGCCGGCGATGTGCCCCTTCTCGATACGCATCACGCCAAGCGCTTCGGTGCCATATGGAGCGAGGCCGTACCCGGCGCCGGCTTCCATGATGGCGCGGATCGTCTCGTCAGCAAAGCGCGCGGGAACCGCGAGCTCGTAGCCAAGCTCGCCCGAAAAGGAGACGCGGAACAGCCGCGCGGGCCGCTGTCTCCAGCGGAAATCCGCGCAGGCGAGATACGGAAATGCGGCATCGGATATGTCGATCGCGCCGCCGAGAAGACGATCCAGGAGATCGCGCCCGCGCGGTCCGGCAATGGCGAATTGGGCCCACTGCTCGGTGACGGAGATGGCCTGGACGTCGAGCTCAGGCCAGAGCACCTGTCGGGCGTGATCGAGATGCTGCATCACCTTCGCTGCGTTCGCCGTCGTCGTCGACATCACGTAGTGATCGGGCGCAAAGCGGGCGCAGGTTCCATCATCCATCGCGATGCCGTCCTCGCGCAGCATCAATCCATAGCGCACCTTGCCGACGGGCAGGGTGGAGAAAGTGTTGATGTAGATGCGGTCGAGGAAGATACCGGCATCCGCGCCCTGGACGTCAATTTTACCCAAGGTGGAGACGTCGCAGACGCCGACGGCGCTGCGCACGGTGTTGACCTCGCGAATCACGGTGGAAAGCCAGTCCGCTTCGCCTGCTCGTGCGAACCACTGCGCGCGCCGCCACGGGCCGGCGTCGACGAAGGTCGCGCCCAGCTGTTCGGCCCAGCGGTGGCTCGGCGCCAGCCGGACCGGGCGGAAATCCTGGCCGCGATGACGGCCGGCGAAGGCGCCGATCGCGACCGGTGTGACGGGCGGTCGCACGATGGTGGTGCCGACCTGGTGCATCGGACGATCCGTGAGCGCCGCCATCATGGCGTGACCGATCACGGCTGACATCTTGCCCTGGTCGGTGGCCATGCCGAGCGTGGTGTAGCGCTTCAGATGCTCGACCGACGTAAAGCCCTCGCGGCCGGCAAGCGCGATGTCGGCCTCCGTCACGTCGTTCTGGTAGTCGACGAAAGCCTTCGATCGGGATGCTGCGACTTGCCACAGCGGCTCGCCGGAGATGCTCTCGTCGTCGACGACGAATTCGGGCCGGGTGCCGGATTTGAATCCGGCAGCCTCCGCACTGGCCGCCCCGGCAGCCGTCCCTTGTTTCAGCGCTTCTGCCAGCGTCAGTGCGCCGCTCGCGGCGCCGATGACGACGAGATCCCGCGGCAGATCGCCGGGCAGGAAGGCCGAGCGTTCCTCGGACCAGCGCGGACGACCGCCGAGATGGGTCGAGAGCGCGAGGTTCGGATTCCAGCCGCCGCTGACCGCAAGCAGGTCGGACTCCATCGCGATGTCGTCGCCCTTATTGGTCCGCACGCGAATTTGGCTGAGGCCATGTGCGCCGCGCGTGTCGACGACGTGCGCGCCCTTCAACAGTCTGGCGCCGATCGTCCGGCCGGAGTCGACAAGCGACGGGGAGATCTCGGATCGTGCATCGACAATGGCTTGGACCTTGACTCCGGCACGCGCGAGGTCGAGCGCCGTGCGCCAGCCATCGTCGCAACTCGTGAACAGGGTCGCCGCCTTGCCGGGCGCCACGCCGTAGCGATTGAGATAGGTGCGCACCGCGGAGGCCAGCATGATTCCGGGGCGGTCATTGCCGCCGAACACGATCGGCCGTTCGATGGCGCCTGCCGCAAGGATGGATCGCTGTGCCACGATCTTCCACAGGCGCTGCCGCGGCTGGTGTGCGGGGGGAACGGGCAAGTGATCGGAAACGCGTTCGAGCGCGCCGAACGTGCCCCCGTCATAGGCACCGAAAATTGTGGTCCGCAGCATCATTGTGACGTTCGGAAGTGCGTCCAGCTCTTTGGCGGTGTTTTCGGCCCATTCGACGCCTGGGAGGCCGTCGATGGTGTGGACGTCGCTGTTCAGCCGGCCGCCGGGGATGAAGTCATCATCGGCGATGATGACCCGGGCGCCCGCGCGACCCGCTGCGAGCGCCGCAGCGAGACCGCCGGGGCCACCGCCGATGACCAGCACGTCGCAGAAGGCGTACGCCTTCTCGTATGGGTCGGGATCGGGCTGCAGGCTGGCCCTGCCGAGGCCAGCGGCACGTCGGATCAGAGGCTCATAGACCCTTTCCCAGAACGAAGCGGGCCACATGAAGGTCTTGTAGTAGAAGCCGGCGACAAACAAGGAGGACAACAGCGAGTTGACCGCACCGATATCGTAACGCAGCGACGGCCAGCGGTTCTGGCTCTGGGCCTCGAGCCCATCATACAGTTCGGCGGTGGTGGCGCGTGTGTTCGGCTCGCGACGTGCGCCGCTCCGCAATTCCACGAGTGCATTCGGCTCCTCGGCGCCGGCGGTCATGATGCCGCGCGGCCGATGATATTTGAACGAGCGGCCGACGATCCTGACGCCGGACGCGAGGAGAGCGGATGCCAGCGTATCGCCCTGAAAGCCCTGGTAGCGCTTGCCGTCGAAGTGGAAGCGCAATGCTCTGCTGCGGTCGATCAGACCGCCGTCGATTCGGTTCGGTTGCGGGGCGCTGCTGTCGCTCATGCACGGACCCGGTCGCGGGCAAAGCTGGCGTTGGTGATGTCATGGGTCCTGGTATTGCGCTCGACTTCGAGCCAGCTTCGACAGCCGGACGCGTGATACCAGAGTTCGCGATGCAGCCCGGACGGATTGTCCCGCAGATAGACCGCTTCGAAGAATTGGCGACCGGCGTCGGGTGCGTCGGCGGCCGGCCGCGGGGCGCTGGCATCGCCAAGATAGGCGAATTCGCTGACGTCGCGATTGCCGCAGAACGGGCAGGGAATGCGCATGTCGATCGGCCTTCAGTGCAGATTGGGTTGGGCGCCCTGGCCCTTTTCATCGAGCAAATGGCCGCTCGCGAAACGGTCAAGCCGGAAGGCGCGTGCCACTGGATGCGGCTCGTCGCGGGCAATCAGATGGGCGAAGCACCAGCCGGATGCCGGCGTAGCCTTGAACCCGCCATAGCACCAGCCGGCATTCAGATAGAGGCCGTCGAGCGGCGTATGGTCGATGATGGGCGAGCCGTCCATGGACATGTCCATGATGCCACCCCATGAGCGCAACATCCGTAACCGTCCAATCATGGGCATCAATGCCATGCCGCTTTCGCAGACATCCTCCACGGTCGGCAGATTGCCGCGTTGCGCATAGGAATTGTAGCCGTCGATGTCGCCGCCGAACACGAGGCCGCCCTTGTCGGACTGGCTGATATAGAAGTGGCCCGCGCCAAAGGTGACGACACCCGGAATCAACGGCTTGACGGCCTCGCTGACGAAGGCCTGCAAGACGTGGCTTTCGATCGGCATGCGCAGACCGGCCATGGCCGCTAGCCGCGAGGTATTTCCGGCAACCGCCAGCGCCACCCTCGGTGCGCGGATCGTCCCGCGCGTCGTTTCCACGCCGACGACGCGATCGCCCTCGCGGATCATGCCGGTAACTTCGCAATTCTGGACGATGTCGACGCCACGGTCGCTGGCCGCGCGCGCATAGCCCCATACGACGGCGTCGTGACGGGCCGTTCCACCGCGTCGCTGCAGCAGGCCGCCCTCGATCGGAAATCGGGCATTGTCGAAATCGAGGAACGGCAGCATGCGCAGGACGGCGGTCCGGTCGAGCAGTTCGGCATCGACGCCATGCAGCCGCATCGCGTTGCCGCGGCGGGCTGCGGCGTCGCGTTGCGCATCGGAGTGGAACAGGTTCAGCACGCCGCGCTGGCTCACCATCGCGTTGTAGTTCAGATCTTTCTCCAGGCCTTCCCAGAGCTGCATCGAGAATTCGTAGAAGGGATTGTTGCCGGGCAGCAGGTAGTTCGAGCGGATGATCGTGGTGTTGCGGCCGGCATTGCCGGAGCCGATCCAGCCCTTTTCCAGCACGGCGATGTTGGCGATGCCGAAATGTCTCGCGAGATAGTAAGCCGTCGCAAGGCCGTGCCCGCCGCCGCCGACGACGATGACGTCGTAGGACGGTTTCGGGCTGGCGTCGCGCCAAGCCGCCGTCCAGCCGCGATGGCCGAGCAGAGCTTGATGAGCGAGACTGAAGATCGAGTAGCGCATGGAGAGGGTCGCATCGGGTTGATGGAAGCCGGGCCTGGTCCACACTATGCGATATTTCCTGACAAGAAAACATTGTTCTCGATAGTTGACAGCCGTCCACACGGGACGATATGCATGGTTCGCCCGATGGAGAGCAGGCATGTGCGGTATTGTCGGTCTATTCCTCAAGAACCCGGGGCTGTATCCGGAGCTCGGGTTTCACCTTGCGGCCATGCTCGGCGTGATGAGCGATCGCGGTCCCGACAGCGCTGGGTTCGCGGTCTACGGCAGCTCGCAAGCGGACCACGTCAAGCTTACGCTGCGTGCAGCATCGGCCGTCGAGATTCGCGAGGCGGTGGCGGCTCTCGGCAAGGCGGGCGCGAGCGATCTGGACCCGGTCTTTCACGACACCCACGCCGTGGTCTCAGTGCCGTCGGCGCGTGAACAAGAGGTACGGTTGCTGATCGCGCGCGACAGTCGCGTGACGCTGGTCGGCGTGGGCGCCAGGATGGAGCTGTTCAAGGAGGTCGGGCTTCCGGAGCAGGTCGCCAAGCGGTTCGAACTGTCGGGAATGAGCGGCACGCACGGCATCGGCCACACCCGGATGGCGACCGAATCCGCCGTCACGACGCGTGGTGCGCACCCGTTTTCGACCGGAAAGGACCAGTGCCTGGTTCATAACGGCTCGCTCTCCAATCATTGCGGCGTGCGGCGCTTTCTCAGCCGGGAAGGGCTGACGTTCGAAACGGACAACGACAGCGAGGTTGCCGCGGGTTTCCTGACCTGGCGCATGCAGCAGGGTGCGTCGCTGGAGCAGGCGTTGACGGACAGTCTCGCCGATCTCGACGGGTTCTTCACGTTCGTGGTCGGAACCGAGAGTGGTTTCGCGGTGCTCCGCGACCCCATCAGTTGCAAGCCGGCGGTCATGGCGGAGACCGACGACTATGTCGCGTTCGGATCGGAATATCGCGCGCTCGCCGTGCTTCCCAATGCAGAAAAAGCGCGGGTCTTCGAGCCGGAGCCGGCCAGGGTCTATGCGTGGGAATTGCGTTGATGCGCTCCGTCGATCTCGAAGAAAGCAGCGTCCGTGAACTCAATGGCGAGCTGCATCGGCTCACGCCGGAGACCAACGAGACGCGATGGGTGATCGAGCACCCGCAAGGCAAGCATGCCATCGCCTGCGGTCTCGATGCCCCCGTGACCGTCGAGGTGAAGGGGCATGTCGGCTATTACTGCGCCGGCATGAACAAGCATGCCACGATCGTCATCCATGGAAATGCCGGCGTCGGAGTTGCCGAGAACATGGTTTCCGGCGAGGTCCGGGTGAAGGGCGACGCCAGCCAGGCGGCGGGGGCGACCGGCGTTGGCGGGCTGTTGGTTATCGAGGGCAATGCGTCGGCGCGTTGCGGCATTTCGATGAAGGGCATCGATATCGTCGTGAAAGGCTCGATCGGTCCGATGAGTGCGTTCATGGCGCAGGCCGGCACTCTCGTCGTGTTCGGCGATGCCGGCGAGGCGCTCGGCGATTCCATCTACGAGGCGCGGCTCTTCGTGCGCGGATCGGTGGCAAGCCTCGGTGCAGACTGCATCGAGAAGCCGCTGTCGGACGAGGACAAGGTCATTCTTCGCAGCGTACTGGAGAGGGCAGGGCTGTCGGCCGGTTCGGACGGCGGCCCGGACGGTTTCCGGCTCTATGGATCGGCCCGCAAGCTCTATCATTTCCACATCGACAACGTCGATGCATACTGAGCAGGACGGCTTCCCGATGAGCGCACAGAGTCCAAAAGCCGCCACTCCGCCGCGATTCTCTGCGACCTTCGATCCGCAGGCCATCGCCGAGATCCAGCGCGCGGCCGCGACCGGCATCTACGATATCCGCGGTGGCGGTGCCAAGCGCAAGCTGCCGCATTTCGATGACCTGCTGTTTCTCGGCGCGTCGATCTCCAGATATCCGCTCGAGGGTTATCGCGAGCGCTGCGGCACCAATGTCGTGCTGGGCGGCCGCTTTGCCAGCAAGCCGATCGAGTTGAAGATTCCGATCACGATCGCCGGCATGAGCTTTGGTGCGCTGTCGGCGCCGGCGAAAGAGGCTTTGGGGCGCGGGGCGTCCGCAGTCGGTACCTCGACCACGACCGGTGACGGCGGCATGACCGACGAGGAACGCGGGCACTCGTCGATCCTGGTCTATCAATACCTGCCTTCGCGTTACGGTATGAACCCGGACGATCTCCGGCGAGCGGATGCGATTGAGATCGTGATTGGGCAGGGCGCCAAGCCTGGCGGCGGCGGCATGCTGCTGGGTCAGAAGATCTCGCCGCGCATCGCGAGGATGCGGACGCTGCCGGAAGGCATCGATCAGCGCTCGGCCTGCCGGCATCCGGATTGGACCGGGCCAGATGATCTCGAAATCAAGATCGAGGAATTGCGCGAGATCACCGACTGGGAAAAGCCGATCTACGTCAAGGTCGGGGCCAGCAGGCCTTACTACGATACGGCGCTCGCGGTGAAGTCCGGTGCCGACGTCGTTGTTCTTGATGGCATGCAAGGCGGCACGGCTGCGACGCAGGACGTGTTCATCGAGCATGTCGGGTTGCCGATCCTCGCTGCAATCCGGCCCGCGGCACAGGCTTTGCAGGATCTCGGCATGCATCGCAAGGTCCAACTGATCGTATCGGGCGGCATCCGCAACGGCGCGGATGTGGCTAAGGCGCTCGCGTTGGGAGCGGACGCGGTCTCGATCGGGACGGCCGCGCTGATCGCGATCGGCGACAATGATCCCGGCCTCGAAGACGAGTATCGGAAATTGGGGAGCACTGCAGGGGCCTATGACGACTGGCAGGACGGACGCGATCCTGCCGGGATCACGACGCAGGATCCGGAGCTTGCCGCACGGCTCGACCCGGTCAAGGCCGGCCGGCGCCTTGCGAACTATCTCTCGGTGCTGACACTCGAGACCCAAACCATCGCTCGTGCATGTGGCAAGAGCCATGTCCATAATCTCGAGCCCGAGGATCTCGTGGCGCTGACGATCGAGGCCGCGGCAATGGCGCGCGTCCCCTTGGCCGGAACTTCGTGGATACCGGGTCAGGACGCTCTGTAGAGGGGTCTGGCCTGAACCTGCTCAACGGTGAGTAGCCTGGAGACGATGATGTCGACGAAGCTTTCGGATATCGCGCGCGAGAAGGGGATCAAATACTTTCTGATCTCCTTTGCCGATCTGTTCGGCGTGCAGCGGGCCAAGTTGGTGCCGGCTGCGGCTATCGACGGCATGGCCAAGAACGGCGCAGGATTTGCCGGCTTCGCCACTTGGCTCGATATGACGCCTGCCGATCCGGATCTGTTTGCCGTGCCGGATCCCGATACGCTCATCCAGTTGCCTTGGCGGCGCGAGGTCGGCTGGTTGGCCGCCGATCCCTGGATGAACGGCAAACCGGTTGCGCACGCGCCGCGCAACATGCTCAAGCGCAAGATCGCGGAGGCTGCGAGCGCCGGCCTGACGATGAAGACCGGCGTCGAGTGCGAGTTCTTCCTGCTGACCGAGGATGGCCGCGAAGTCTGCGACACCGCCGACCGGCAGACAAAGCCCTGCTACGATCAGCAGGCGCTGATGCGGCGCTACGATGTCATCAGTGAACTCTGCGACGCCATGCTGGAGCTCGGCTGGCAGCCCTATCAGAACGATCACGAGGATGCCAACGGCCAGTTCGAGATGAACTGGCAATTCGATGAAGCGCTGGTCACGGCCGACCGGCATGCCTTCTTCAAATACATGGCGCGCTCCATCGCCGAGAAGCATGGCCTCCGCGCGACCTTCATGCCGAAGCCATTCATCTCGCTGACCGGCAGCGGTTGTCATGTGCACGTGTCGCTGTGGAAAGGTGAGCGGAACCTGTTCGAGGACGAAGGCGGCGAGCTCGGCGTCTCCGAGCTCGGTTATCATTTCCTCGGCGGCGTGATCAATTCGGCCGACGCTCTGGCCGCTATCCTCAATCCTTCGGTCAATTCCTACAAGCGCATCAACGCGCCCCGAACGGTCTCGGGCGCGACCTGGGCGCCGAACTCGGTCACCTACACCGGAAACAACCGAACCCATCTGATCCGAATCCCCGAGGCCGGCCGTTTCGAGCTGCGGCTCGCCGACGGTGCTGCCAATCCCTACCTGCTGCAGGCCGCGGTTCTATCCGCCGGACTCGACGGTCTCAGCAACAAGCGAGATCCCGGAAAGCGGCTCGACATCAACATGTATACCGAGGGGCACACCGTGACCTCGGCCAAGCGGCTTCCGATGAATCTGCTCGATGCCTTGCGAGCGCTCGAACATTCAAGCGTGCTGCGGGATCATCTCGGGGAGTTCGTACCCGCCTATCTCAAGCTGAAGCATGAGGAGTGGAACGACTACGCACGCCATCTGACCCAATGGGAGCGCGACAACACGCTGGACTGTTGAGTCGCAACAGGTGTTCAGCACTGGCGCGAGGGGAAGCCGGAACGGGCCGTATCACACACAGACGATGCGGAGAACCAGGTACCAAACCATCGGCTCGTCAACGAACCGTCATTGTCGGTCCAGGGGATCGGTGGCAATTGGGGCAGGTAGGATGCATAGGGCATCACTTTCGCAAGCGTCACCCTGCCCGGGTACCGTGCGAGAAAAGCCTTGTTCATTCCGCCGTCGAATCCGCTGTAGATCGAGGCAACTGGCACGTTGTCTTCGAGCAAGCGCGCGTACGCGCGCTTGTCGGCGCGCTGTTTTTCCAGCGCCCGCTGCGCGATTTCCGGATTGACGACAAAGGGAGGGCATTTCGCGATCGGATTGAACACGAGAGGGTGCGGTGAATTCGGGGAAGGCTGCGCATCGAACACATAGCGGCGGTTACACACATCCACCTTGGGTTCGAGTTGTGTCGTCTCGAAATGATCGTTGCCGACCTTGAGCATTTCCCAGAAGGGCAGGTTGGGATTATTTCGATGGCGCGCCAGATTCGCCGGTGTCAGGCGGAACGGATAGGCTTGGACCTGGAACGATGTCCGGCCGCCGCGGAATGAGTCACGCGCCAGCGAATAGATTTCGCTGATCTGTTCGTCCGTCATGGCATAGCAACCGCTCGACCAGCAGTCGCCGTGGATCATGAGGAAGCTGCCGGTTCGCTTGTTTGCCCTGTCGAAGCTGTTGGGGTAGCCGAGGTTGATGGAGAGATAGAAGTTGGAGTTGGGATTCATCAACTCAGGTGTGATTGTATAAAACCCTTCCGGAGCCTGCCGGTCGCCTTCGTACAATTTCGGCCCGAGATCACCCGACCACCTGCAGATCGGATAGGTCTTGAGGAGTTGGAAACGGCCGGCAGTGTCCTGCTTCCAGACTTCGAGCTCTGCCTCGTCCTTGAAGAGACGCACAAGGATAGGGGAATATTTCGGCATCTTCTTCTGTTCGATGAGCGCGAGCAGCTCGGCCGGCAATTCCTGCGTCGCCTTGGCGGGCAACGGCTTGCTGCTTTCGCCAAAGCATGTGGCAGGTGCTAAGGCAGCGGCAAAAGCCGCCGCCAGCACAATTGCGTGTCGGATCATGGCGCGTATCACCGCTGTACCTCCAGGCCGCCGCGCGCCGCTATTCAAATCCGACGAACACCGTGGCCTCCTCGACCGACTTGCGCTCCGACACCACCGCATTGGCCGGAAAAGTCTCATCGGGCCAGCCCAGCGCGATGCTCTTCATGATGACCTGATCGTCGGCAATCCCTGCATGCTCGCGCACCACGGGAGATTGCATGATGCCCTGGCTGTTGATCACGGCGCCCAGCCCGCGAGACCAGGCGGCATTGACCAGGGCGGTGGCCACAGCGCCGCAATCGAACGGCGTATCGTCGCTGCCGTCGAGCACGCGATCATAGGTGATAATCACGCAGACCGGCGCGTCGAACTGGCGGAAGCCGCGCAGCACCCAGTCTTGACGCCGGTCCTTGTCGTCGCGCTCGATCCCCATCGCGGAGAATAATTGTTTGGCGACGCCGACCTGCCGGTCGCGATGCTTGCCCGTAAAGGGTTGACCGGTGCGGAACTCACGCGACTGCGGGACGCCCGCCAGCATGCGTTCGGTGTTGCCGGCGCGGATCCGGTCCAGCGGTGCGCCTGATACGACGTAGAAATTCCAGGGCTGGGTGTTCATCGACGACGGAGCGCGCATCGCCAAACCGATGATTTCCGCTATCAGCGCCTTGGGTACCGGATCTGGTTTGTAACCGCGGATACTCCGGCGACCGAGGATGACGTCGTCAAACTGCATCTGTGTGGGATCCCCCCGTGACAGGTTCTGAAACAGCCTCGTGGTTTCTGCACCCTCCCGCAAGAGTCGGCTACGTATCCCCATCGGTCCGCGGCGTTTCGTCGCCGAACTCGACCTCCCATACGGATCAGAATGTGCCCTCTCAAGGCTGAAGCAGGGCGCGACTCCCCTAGGGAGCGCCATATGCCCGCCACTCGGAATAAAGCGGCGAACTCTGCTCGTTGTTGGGTCGGTGGTCCAATTCTTGCTCCTAACAGGCGACAACAGAGGGCGAGAGTTGGATTTGAAAGTCCTGGTTCAAAATGTCAGCAATTGGTGCGCGAAGGTCTGGCGCGGGATCAACGATTCCGTCAAGCACGTCCCTATGCACTAACCGGAGGCGAACGGAAAGCTGGCAGCTCGAGGCTGCAAGCGTTTCCGGTTGCACATCGTGCGGTACATCTGGCCGTTTGCCGCTGATCGTCTTCGATGGGCCGTCTCGCGCGTCTCCGCGGCGATGTCCGTGTTTGATGCCGGCTTCGCCGCCATACTGAAATCCGTCGAAGCGCATAATTTCTTTTGATTTCTGCTGCGAGGAAACGCTCTCTAAGCTTTTGATCGGGCGCGGGCGTCATGTTTGCCCTGAGCGATGCCGATTTCCCTGCGACAGATGAGAAAGCGCGGTCATGACCTCTGCCACGGTTTACTTCCTGAACGGTCCTCTTGCCGATCTGGAAGTGCGAGCTGTTTCGCGAATCCTGCGATCTGCAAGCGGCCGCGGACCTGATCCGAACCGACGGGGGGCAGATTGCGTTATCCACCTAACGGGAGCGACCGCGTCGTCAGAACCCCCGACAACGGCAGGAACACTTTCGGCGGCGCTCCGTTAGCGCAGCAAACGCCGGGAGTTGTCCATGACCGATTATCCAAAGCCGCCTTATCCTGCGCAGCAGCAGCCGATGCCGGGCTCGACGCGGGCCATGCAGCCCCGACCGGATCACGGGGAGGAGAGTTACAAGGGCTCCGGCCGTCTTGCCGGAAAGAAGGCCATTATCACGGGTGGCGACAGCGGCATCGGCCGCGCGGTGGCGATCGCCTATGCGCGGGAAGGCGCGGATGTCGTCGTCTCCTATTTGAACGAGGACGAGGATGCGGCCGAGGTCAAGGCGCTGGTCGAGCGGGAGGGACGCAAGGCCGTCCTGATCCCGGGCGATATCAGCAATCCCGAGCATTGCCGCGCCATCGTGCGTCGCACCGTCGAGGAGCTCGGCGGCATCGACATCCTCGTCAACAACGCCGCCCATCAGGCGACGTTCAAGGACATCGCGGATATCAGCGACGACGAATGGCGGCGGACGTTCGAGATCAACATCCACGCCATGTTCTATCTGGCCAAGGCCGCCGTCCCCCACATGCGGCCGGGCTCCGCGATCATCAACACGGCCTCTGTCAACTCCGACATGCCGAACCCGAGCCTGCTGGCCTACGCCACGACCAAGGGCGCCATCCAGAACTTCACCGGCGGGCTCGCGCAGATGCTGGCCGAGAAGGGCATCCGGGTCAATGCGGTGGCCCCGGGGCCGATCTGGACGCCGCTGATTCCTTCGACCATGTCGGAGGAAAGGGTCAAGAATTTCGGCAAGCAGGTGCCGATGCAGCGCGCAGGCCAGCCGGCAGAGCTCGCGACGGCCTATGTCATGCTCGCCGATCCGCTTTCGAGCTACACGTCGGGGGCGACGTTGCCCGTCACCGGTGGCAAGCCGTTTATCTGATCTGGGCGAGCACCGTGGCGGCACCGCACTACCGGCCGCCGCCACGTCTCAATCAGTAGCTTCAATCACGCGGCGCTAGAGGCCTTGGCATTGACGCCTTTACGGAGGGCCACCGTGTTCAGCTTGGTATTGGCGGCCTTCTCTTCGTTCAGATTGGTGGTGAGGAAGCGCACGATGTCGTCGTGGCCGAGCTCTTCCGCCCAGGCGATCAGTGTGCCGTACCGGCACATCTCGTAATGCTCCACCGCCTGTGCGTTGGCGACGATCGCGGCGTCCAGCACGGCCTTGTCCTCGATCTCGCCCGCGGTTTCGTCGGCTTCCGTGATCAAGCCGTCGATGGCCGGGCAATGCGTGCCGCTCGGCTCCTTGCCGAGCTTGGCGAAGACCTTGTCGAGGCGGTCGACCTGCTTGTTGGTCTCTTCCAGATGCGCCTTCAGCCCGGCGACGAGATCCCTGTTGGTGGCCTTGTCGATCATTTTCGGCAGCGCCTTCAGGATCTGCTGTTCCGCGTAGTAGATGTCCTGGAGCCCGTGCAGCAACAGGTCTTCCATCGATTTGATGTCCTTGGTGAAGAATCCCATAAAAGACGTCTCCTTTTCACAATGATGGCAGTGGAACGCGGAGCGGCCGCCGCTGTTCCATTCCCGTGTGCAGATCGGGAGAGCCGAATGAGCGATGGAGTGGATCATCTTGTGGGCCTGCTCGGACGTGCGGCGCTGGACGTATGGGGGGACATGCCTCGCGACATCCAGGAGGCGCTGTTCGAGACCGCGATGAAGGGCCGCGACACCGAGCGTGAGGAACTGGCGCGATTGCTGCACGAGCGGCATCCGCGCACGCTGCATCCGGCCCGGCCGGGCTGACGCCGGCGGGCCGGGAACGATCATGCGATCTCCTGATTGGTGAATCGGGTGGTGCGCCACACGGGCTCCAATGCGGACCGCGCAGCGCACATCGTGCCTGTCAATCTGTGAGTCGACCGACGTGACTGAGATGAATATCGGCAAATGGTACGACCCGATTTCGGAGCGGTGGATCGTGCCTCGCCCACACCACACCATCGTCGCGTTCGATCAGTCGAGTGCCGAGAAGGTGTCGGAGGCGAACAGAAGAGAAGAGATGCAGCGGATCTGGAATCTGCTGGTCGATTGCTGCGCGCGCGGATGATGCAGCGTCGGCGCCAAAACGAGCTACGTGACGCGCGCGATGACGCTTCAAGGGTGTCAACGGCCTCGAGGCCGGCTTTGCGCGGGGCAGGCCAGCGTTCCCGTCAACCCTGATCTCGACGACGTCCGGAGCGGATCGGTATATTACCACCCTTAGCCGACGCCGCCGGACAAGGATCAGAGATGGACGATACGATTGGCTTCCCCGACCCCGCTCTTGATCTGTCGGACGGCTTCAAGCCGCACACCTCGCATTGGGGCGTGTTCTCCGCGCGCCAGGGCGCGGCCGGGCTGGAGGTTAGGGCCTATGCCGGCGATCCCGATCCGAACGGCATCATCGACAATTTTCCCGGCGCGCTCCGCCACCAGGCGCGCATCGCCCAGCCGGCAATCCGCCGCGGCTGGCTCGAGCACGGGCCGGGCCCTGATAGCAGGCGCGGCCGCGACGAGTTCGTCTCGGTCAGCTGGGAGAAGGCGCTCGATCTCCTCGGCGAGGAGCTCGGCCGCATTCGCGACACGCGCGGACCCGGCGCCGTGTTCGGCGGCTCCTATGGCTGGTCGAGTGCCGGGCGCTTCCATCACGCCCAGAGCCAGGTGCATCGCTTCCTCAATATCGCGATGGGCGGCTATGTGCGCTCGGTCAACACCTATTCCTCGGGTGCGTCCTCGGTGCTGCTGCCGCAGATCCTGGCCGGCTACGAGGACATTACCAAGCGCAACGTCACCTGGAAGCAGATTGCGGCCGAGACCGACATCGTGCTGGCATTCGGCGGCATGGCGCTGAAGAACTCCATGGTGGCCGGCGGCTCGATCAGCAAGCATGTCGAGCGCGGCGCCATGGCGGCGGCGCGGGCGCGCGGCTGCGAGTTCGTTCTCGTCAGCCCGCTGCGCGACGATCTGCCGGTCGAGGCCGGCGCCGAATGGATGAGTTGCGTGCCCGGCACCGACACTGCCTTGATGCTCGGCATCGTCCATACGCTGGTCAGTGAGAACCTGCACGACCAGGCCTTCCTCGATCGCTACACCGAGGGCTGGCCAATCTTCCTGCGCTATCTCACCGGCGAGAGCGACGGCCAAACCAAGCACGCCGAATGGGCCGCCGCGATCTGCGGCGTCAGTGCGGATGCGATCCGCAAGCTGGCGCGGCGCCTTGCCGGAAAGCGCTCGCTCGTCACCGTCTCCCATTCGCTGCAGCGCGCCGAGCATGGCGAGCAGCCGGTGTGGATGGGCATGGTGCTGGCGGCGGCCCTCGGCCAGATCGGCCTTCCCGGCGGCGGCTATGCCTATTCGCTGGGTGCGATCGGCTATTACGGCCGCCGCGTCAACGACGTGCCGGGACCGACGCTGGGGCAGGGCCGCAACGGCGTGGCCGATTTCATTCCGGTGGCGCGCATCGCCGACATGCTGCTCAATCCCGGCACCACCTATCGCTACAACGGCGAGACGCGAACCTACCCGGATATTCGTCTGGTCTACTGGGCGGGCGGCAATCCCTTCCATCACCACCAGGACATCAACCGCCTGCGCAAGGCCTTCGCGCAGGTGGACACGCTGGTCGTGCACGAGCTCGCCTGGACCGCCACCGCCCGCCACGCCGACATCGTGTTGCCCGCGACGATGACGCTTGAGCGCGAGGACATCGGCTATTCCACCAACGATCCCCTGATGGTCGCGATGCACCGGATCGCCGAGCCGTTCGGGCTGGCGCGCGACGATTACGACATCTTCGCCGATCTCGCCGAGCGTCTCGGGGCGCGCGAGCCGTTCACCGAGGGACGCACGTCGCGGCAATGGCTGGAGCATCTCTACGAGCCGACACGCGCCTCGCTCGCCAAGCGCGGGCTGGAGGCGCCGAGCTTCGAAGAATTCTGGGCGCGCGGCAGCCTGGTCGTGCCGCAGCAACCCGACGATGGCGGCCGGCTGCGCCGCTTTCGCGAGGATCCCGTCAATCACGCTTTGCCGACGCCGAGCGGACGCATCGAGATCTTCTCGGCCAAGATCGCAGCGCACGGCGATGCGGATTGTCCGGGACATCCGGTCTGGATCGACAAGACCGATGTTCCCAAGCCGCGGGCACCGTGCTTCCTCGTGGCCAACCAGCCGGTGACGCGCCTGCACAGCCAGCTCGATTTCGGCGGACATTCGCTCGGCTCGAAGCATCGCGGCCGCGAGGTCGCGCGCATGAACCCGGTCGATGCACAGGCGCGCGGCATCAAGGATGGCGACATCATCCGCCTGTTCAACGAGCGCGGCGCGTGCCTGGCCGCAGTTCGCGTCACCGACGGCATCGCGCCCGGCGTGGTTCAGCTCCCGACCGGTGCGTGGTACGATCCGATGGATCCCGAAGACGAGGCGCCGCTCTGCGTTCACGGCAATCCGAACGTGCTGACCCGTGACGTCGGCACCTCGTCCCTGGCGCAGGGCTGCACCGGCCAGTTGACGACCGTCGAGGTGGAGAAGTTCACCGGCAATCTCCCACCGATCCGCGCGTTCGATCCGGTTTAGGCAAGCAAGGAGACCTTGAGATGATCCGCAAGGCAACAGCAGTCTGGAAGGGCACCGGTCGCGATGGCACGGGCCACCTGTCGAGCGAATCCGGCGTGCTTGCTGCAACGCCCTATTCGTTCAAGACCCGCTTCGAGAACGAGAAGGGCACCAATCCCGAAGAGTTGATCGCCGCGGCCCATGCCGGCTGCTTCACCATGGCGCTGGCCTTCGGCCTGCAGATGGCGGGTTTCACGCCCGACGAGCTCTCGACCGAAGCCGCCGTCACGCTCGAGCCCGAGGGCAAGGGCTTCAAGATCAGCAAGTCCGCGCTGACCCTGCGGGCGAAAGTGCCTGGTCTCGACGATGCCGGCTTCGCCCGGCTCGCCGGCGAGGCCGAGAAGAACTGCCCGGTGTCCAAGGTGCTCAACGCAGCCATCACGCTCGACGCCAAGCTGGCCTAGGGCGATGGACTGAGGCTCGATCGCTGCAAAGGCGGAGGTGCGCTCCCTCTCCCGCAAGCGGGAGAGGCTGCACCGAGCCCTGGCGACCGGGTGGGCGTCGAGGCGCGGCTTTCGACCGGGCGGCCGAAAGCCTATATGATGCACAAGCTATTTGGCGATCATTGGGAGCACATCACATGACGACGGAACGCGCAGTTTTGGCCGGCGGCTGCTTCTGGGGCATGCAGGATCTGATCCGCAAGCAGCCGGGCGTGATCTCCACCCGCGTCGGTTACACCGGCGGGCACGTCAAGAACGCCACCTACCGCAATCACGAAGGCCACGCCGAAGCGATCGAGATCGTGTTCGATCCGGCCAGGACCAGCTTCCGGACCATGCTGGAGTTCTTCTTCCAGATCCATGATCCGACCACGCTCAACCGTCAGGGCAACGATATCGGCACGAGCTACCGTTCGGCGATCTTCTACACCAGCGAGGAGCAGAAGCGGATCGCCGAAGACACCATCGCCGACGTCGAAGCCTCCGGCCTGTGGCCCGGCAAGGTGGTGACCGAGGTCGCGCCCGCGCGCGAGTTCTGGGAAGCAGAGCCCGAGCATCAGGATTATCTCGAACGTTATCCTGACGGCTACACCTGCCACTTCATCCGGCCCGGCTGGAAGCTGCCGCGTCGCGCTGCGGCAGTCGGAGGCTAGCGCCCGGTCGGGCGCCGGTCCGCGGTGACGATCGGCGCCGTCAAGGTGACGAGACCCATCAAGGCGGCCAGCAGCCAGAATGCCAGCGGCAGTCCGCCGAGCTGTGCGACGAAACCGACGCCGGCGGGGCCGAGCAGGACGCCTGCATAACCTGCCGTCGTGATCGCCGCGACCGCAAGTCCCGTGGGCATCACCTTTTGCTGCGCCGCCCGGCGGAACAGCACGGGCACGAGGTTCGAGGCGCCGAGCCCGATCAGCAGGAATCCGGCGATGGCGACCGCTGCGACGGGCGCTGTGAGCAGCACCACGAAGCCGGCGATCGCAATGAGGCTGCCCCACAGTAACGTCGTGCGGTCTCCGATGCGAGCAACGACCGCGTCGCCGGCGAGCCGGCCGATGGTCATCGCGATCGAGAACACGATGTAACCGATGCCGCCTTGCGCCTCGCTGACGAGCCCGGCGCCGATCACGAGCAGCGCACCCCAATCGAGCATCGCGCCTTCGACCAGGAAGGTGATGGCGCCGAGCAGCGCCAGCAGCAGCACCGATCCGTGCGGCAGCACGAACAATGGGCCTTCCTGCACCTGCACCGAGCGAAGCAGGCGCGGCCAGGTCACCAGCATCGCGATCAGCATCAGCACGGAGCAGATCAGCGTCGAGGCGAGCGCCCCGAGCTGCAGCGAGAGCAGCGCCGTCATTAGCGCGGATCCGGCGAACCCGCCGATGCTGAACAGGGCGTGGAAGCCGGACATCAGGGGCCGCCCGGCGGCGCGCTCCACCTCCACAGCGTGGATGTTCATTGCGACGTCGATCGAGCCGAGCGCGGCGCCGAACGCAAGCAGCGCCAGCGCCAGCGACAGCGGTGAGCTTGCGATCGCGAGCAGCGGCAGCACAAGCGTGAGACCGAGCCCGCCCGCGACGATGATCGGCCGGCTGCCATAGCGCGCGCTGAGCACGCCGGTCAGCAGCATCGCCACGACCGAGCCGATGCCGAGGCTGAGCAGGAGCAGGCCGAGAACGCCGTCGTCGACGGCGAGCCGCGCCTTCGCGAACGGCACCAGCGGGGCCCAGCACGCGATGCCGAAGCCCGCAACGAGGAAGGCGAGCCGGGTGGCGAGGCGGGTTGCCGGCCGATCGGCAGAAGACATGGGAACTCCGGGAAGCAGGGGAGGAGGCGGTCGACAGGCCCGAGGATTGCCGCGGCTTTATGGCAGAGCCCTGCTCGAATGGGCGTGGCAGGCGCTCAACGGCTGCATGCCTCGACCTAACTGCCGAGGATCCGCCGGCACGCCTCGACGAACACTTCTGCGCCCGTCACGATGTGCGCATCCGCGGTGTTCTCGGTCCAGTGATGGCTGATGCCGCCGATCGACGGCACGAACAGCATGCCGGCGGGCATGACGGTTGCCAGCATCTGCGCATCGTGGCCGGCGCCGCTGGGCATGCGGATGGACCGGCCGCCGGCGACGGCCTTGCTCGCAGCTTCGATCGCGTCCTGAAAGTCCGCGTTCATCATCGCGGGTGCGCCGGTGCGCAGCTTCGTCACCGTGACGGTGCAAGGGCCTTTGGCATTGGCCTCGTCCGCCATGGTCCGCAGCAGCTGCTCCAGCCGCGCAATCACAGCCGGGTCGTCGTCGCGGATCTGGAACAGCATCTCTGCGCCACCGGGGATGATGCTGGGCGCGCCCGGATCGAGCGTGATGCGGCCGGTGGTCCAGACCGTACGCGGGCCGCAGGCCGTCGGGAAACGTTCGTCGATCGCGACGCAGAACTTGGCCAGGGCGAGGCCAGCATCCTTGCGCACCGCCATGCGCGTGGTGCCGGCATGGTTCTGCTCGCCTACGAAGTTGATCTGGTACTGCCAGATCCCCACGATGGACGTGACGACGCCGATCGCCAGGCGCCCGCTTTCGAGCGTGTCGCCCTGCTCGATATGTGCCTCGAGATAGCCGACGTGCCGTCCCGGCTCGGCGGTGATCCGTGGGCACCCGGCGAGCCCCATGTCGGCAAGGGCATCGCGCATGGTGCGGCCGCTGGTGCGGTCGTGGGCCGCGTCGATGTCGGCCTCGGTCACCTGCCCGACATAGGAGCGCGAGCCGAGGAAATGACCGAAATGTCCCTCCTCGTCGCACCAGGCGGCGACCTCGACCGCACCGTTCACGGACGCGTCGGCATTCAGCACGCGCGCCGCCTCGAGCGCATAGACGACGCCGAGCGGGCCGTCGAGCCAGCCGGCATAGTTCTGGCTTTCCAGGTGCGAGCCCGCCAGCAGCTTCGGCCCGGACTTCGTGCTCGTCCCGAACACATTGCCGATGCCGTCAATCGTCGCGGAGAGCTCGGCTTCGGGCAGCTTCTGGACGAGCCATTCCAGCGACAGCTTGTGCGGCTCGGAGAAGGTCGGCTTGTGCACACCGGTCTTGTAGGCGCCGAAGGCGCGCAGCGCATGGAGGTCGGCGAGAACGCGATGTCCGTCGGCACGAGCGTCAGGCATGTTCGGCAACCTTCAGGGCCTCGGTGCGGATCTCCTCGACCAGCCGTTCCTTCAGCTGGACGAATTCCGGCGTGGTCTTGATCTTGTAGGAGCGGGGATGCGGCAGGTCCACATTGATTTCGGCCTTGATGCGCCCGGGGCGTGCGCTCATGACGATGACGCGGCTGCCGAGGAAGATGGCTTCCTCGATGTCGTGGGTCACGAACAGCACCGTCTTCTGGTCGCGCTCCCAGATCCCGAGCAGCATCTCCTGCATCAGGGCGCGGGTCTGGTTGTCGAGCGCGCCGAAAGGCTCGTCGAGCAACAGGATCTTCGGGTCGTTGGCGAGCGCGCGTGCGATCGCGGTGCGCTGCTGCATGCCGCCGGAGAGCTGCTTCGGCCAATGATTTTCGAAGCCGGACAGCCCGACCTGGCGGATGAAGGCATCGGCGATCCTGTGTCGCTCCGCCTCGGACACGCCGCGTTCGCGCAGGCCGAAGGCGATGTTCTCGCGCACCGTCAGCCAGGGGAACAGCGTGTAGGACTGGAACACCATGCCGCGATCGGCGCCCGGGCCGGTCACCTCGCGTCCGTCGAGCGTGACACGGCCGCCGGTCGGACGGTCGAGGCCGGCGACGATGCGCAGCAGCGTGGACTTGCCGCAGCCGGAGGGACCGAGGATGGTGACGAAATCGTTGTTGCCGATGACGAGATCGGTCGGCTCCAGCGCCCGCGTCGGCGCGTTGCCGTGGCGCGCGGGAAAGGTGCGCGAGACCTGCTCGATCTTGAGAATGGTCATGCCAGCTTCCAGGGAAACAGCCAGGCGTTGAACGCCTTGAACAGGAAGTCCGAGATCAGGCCGATCAATCCGATCACGATGATGCCGAAGATGATCTGGCCGGTGTTGAGCAGCGCCTGGCTGTCGGTGATCATATGACCGATGCCCGAGGACGAGCCGATCAGCTCGGCGACGATGACGTAGGTCCAGGCCCAGCCCAGCACCAGCCGCAGGATCTCCGCGATCTCCGGCGCGGAGGAGGGCAGCAGCACGCGGCGGATGATGCCGCGGTCGCGGGCGCCCAGCGTGTAGGCGGCCTCGACCAGATCGCGCCGCGTGGCGCCGACGGTCACCGCGACCATCAGGATGACCTGGAACACCGAGCCGATGAAGATGACGAGCAGCTTTTGCAATTCGCCGATGCCGGCCCACAGGATCAGCAGCGGGATGAAGGCCGAGGCGGGCAGATAGCGTGCAAATGAGACGAAGGGCTCGAGGAAGGCTTCGACCGGCTTGTAGGCGCCCATCAGCACGCCGAGCGGCACCGCAATGACCGCCGCGAGCGCAAAGCCGCCGACGACGCGCCAGATCGTCATGCCGATGTCGAACAGGAAGCCGTGCTTGGTGAGCAGCTCGACGCCCTCCTGCACCATCGTGAGCGGATTGGCGAGGAAGGTCTTCGACACATGCCCACCGAACGTCGCCCATGACCAGAGGGCGACGAACAGCACGAAGAACGCGAGGCCATAGGCCGCACGCTGCTTCGATGTCACGGGATCCAAGGGACGCATCAAACTGTATCCGAATGGTGCGCCGGCTCCGCTTGAGGCGGAACCGGCAGTTTGGAGAATGTTACTTGATGAAGCTTGCGTCGTAGAGGTCCTCGATCTTCGGCACGGCCTTGATGATGCCGATCTCGAACAGGAGCTCGGCGGCCTCCTTGTTGAAGGTCAGGAACTCGCCCGCGAAGAACTTCTGGTTCGCGGCCTTGTCCTGCCAGCGCAGATACTTCGCCGAGTTGCCGAACTGCTCGCCGGTCTGCTTCACGTCGGCGCCCATGATCTCGTAGGACTTGGCCTGGTCCTTGGCGATCATCTCGATCGCCTCGAAATAGCTGTCGGCGAGAGCCTTGGCGGCCTTGGGATTGTCGGTGAGGAACTTCGGCGTGCAGCCGAACGTGTCCATGACCATCGGATAGTCGAGCGTGGTGGCGATGATCTTGCCCTTGTCGGGCGCGGCGCGCACGGTCGACAAATAGGGCTCATAGGTCATCGCCGCATCGTTCTGTCCGGAGACGAAGGCCTGCGCCGCAGCCGCCGGCTCGAGGTTCACCACCGTCACGTCCTTCGTGGTGAGGCCGTTCTTCTTCAGCATCCAGGCCAGCGCGAAATAGGGCGAGGTGCCCGGCGCGGAGGCGGCGACGGTCTTGCCCTTCAGGTCCTTGATCGCAGCGATGTCGTTGCGCACCGCCATGCCGTCGGCGCCGTAGCTCTTGTCGAGCTGGAAGATCTGCTTGGTGGCGACGCCGTTGGCGTTCCAGGAGATCCAGGTCTCGACCGTGGTCGCCGCGCACTGGATGTCGCCGGAGGCGATGGCGAGATGGCGGTCCTTCTGCGGGATCTTCTTGATGGTGACGTCGAGGCCGTTCTTCTTGAAGATGCCGGCCTCCTTGGCCAGCGTCAGCGGCGCGAAGCCGGTCCATCCGGAAATGCCGATGCCGACCTTGACGTCCTGGGCGAGCGCCGGAGTGGAGGCCGCGAGAGCAATGATTGTCGCAAATATTGTCGAATTACGCATGATTGTCGTCCTCTTGCCGATCGATGATTTGACGTCCTGTTGATCTCTGCCGGCCCAGCTGGACCGTTGCCCGATGCATTGCACGAATTGTGCCGACATGTCCTCTCAGCCTCCCTTGAATCGGGCGACAAGGCGGTGAGAGTCACCGGGATAGAGCAGGCGCACCGCGGTGATGGTGCGCGCGCTGCGCCAGGTGTAGCGGTCGATCACGAGGCAGGGTGCGCCGACGGCGATGTCGAGCGCTTCCGCGGTGCTGTCGTCCGCAACGATGGCGCTGATCGTGTGCTCGGCCTCGGTCCATGGGACATGGTGAAGCAGCCAGGAGCCGGGCGGCTCCCGCGAGAAATCCGCGGCCGCGGCATCCGGCACGGACGACAGGTCGATCAGCCTGTCCTCGACCGCGAACGGGACCTTGTCGGCGCTGTGCCGGCAGGTGATCGCGACCACCTTGCCGGCCTTCTTCACGCCGAGCCGGTCGCGGTCGGCGGCCGTCGCGGCGCGCAGCTTGCGGCCGATCAGCTCATAGCCGTAACTGCGCCCGAGCGCGGTGATCTCGGCGCGGATGTCGGCGATCTTGAGCACCGCCGACTGATGCTGCGGCCGGCGCACGAACGAGCCGGCGCGCCGGCGCCGCTCGATCAGATCGGCCTGCGCCAGCTCCGACAATGCCTTGTTCACGGTCATGCGCGAGCAGCCGTAGCGCGCCACCAGCTCGTGCTCGAATGGAATGCGATGGCCGGGCGGCCACTCGCCGGTCAGGATGCGCTGCTCGATGTCGGCGCGGATGCGCTTGTAGAGCGTCGGCTTGTCGGCGTCGGTGACGAGGCTCATGCGACGAGCCTCCGCATCGATGCGTTGAAGCGTTCGCGTGCGGCTTGGCGCAATCCATGCTGACCGCCCTCGACCACCTTGCGGCCCCCGGCCCAGACGCAATCGATGGCGGCGCCGCCGGCAGAAAAAATCCAGCCGTCGATGACGGCATCGCGTGCGCGCCCCGCCAGCGATGGATGCGCCATGTCGAGCGTGACGATGTCGGCGCGCGCGCCGGGTGTGAGGCCGACCGTCGGCTGCGCCAGCGCCCGCGCGCCGCCGGCGAGCGCCCCGTCGAACAGCGAGCGCCCTGTCGAGCGACCTGTGCCGCCGGAGAGGACGTTGCGCTGGCGGTGCTTGAGCCGCTGACTGTATTCGAGCTGGCGCAATTCGTCGGCGGCGCCGATCAACACGTTGGAATCGGTACCAATGCCGAAAAAGCCGCCGGCGTCGACGAACTCCCGTGCCGAGAACGTGCCGTCGCCGAGGCTGGCTTCCGTGATGGGACAGAGGCCCGCCACCGCACCGGTCCTGGCGAACGCCGTCACTTCCTCACTCGTCATGTGGGTCGCGTGGATGAGGCACCAGCGTTGATCGACGGGCGCATGCTCCAGCAGCCATTGCACCGGGCGTTGGCCCGACCAGGCGAGGCAATCCTCGACCTCCTTCACCTGCTCGGCGGCATGAATGTGCACCGGCCCGCCATCGGCGAGTGGGATGATCGCGGCGAGCTCGTCCGGCGTCACCGCGCGCAAACTGTGCGGTGCGATGCCGATATTGGCACCGGGCAAGGCGCTGATCGCCTGGCGCGAGGCAGTCAGCAATGCGGCGAATTGATCGACCGAGCAGATGAAGCGGCGTTGCCCGGCATGGGGTGCTGCACCGCCAAATGAACTATGCGCATAAAAACTCGGCAGCAAGGTCAGTGCAATGCCGGAAGCTTCGGCCGCCTGTGCAATGCGCGCGGCCATCTCGGCGATGTCGGCATGGGGCGAGCCATCGCGGTCGTGGTGCAGATAGTGGAATTCGCCGACGCGGGTAAAGCCCTGCTCGAGCATCTCGACATAGAGCAGCGTCGCCACGGCCGCGACGTCGTCGGGCGTCATCGCCAGCGCAAAGCGATACATCGTTTCGCGCCAGGTCCAGAATGTGTCGGTGGAATCGCCGCGCAATTCGGCTAGCCCCGCCATGCCGCGCTGGAAGGCGTGGCTGTGCAGGCTCGCAAGTCCCGGCAGCGCGACGGCATGGCGCTCGTCGCCGGCGGCCGGCGCCACGCCCGGTGTCACCGCCGCGATCGCGCCGGCGGCGATCACCACCTGCACGTCATTGGCCCAGCCGGAAGGCAGGAGCGCGGAAGCGAAATGCAGTCGGGTCATGATCTACACGCCGGCTGGACAGAACCGCCGTACGATTATATGTCTAGACATATAAGTCAAGCATCCCAGGGCGAATGGATAGCCGCATGGCAGAGCGCTTCGACCGGATTTGGCATAATGCCCGCCTCGCCACGATGCGGGCCGATCGTCCCGATCTTGGCGAGATCGAGCATGGCGTCATCGCCGCACGCGGCGGCCACATCGCCTATGCGGGCGCGCAAGCGGATTTTCCGCTCGACGCAGACGCGATCGAGCGGATCGATTGCGAGGGGCGCTGGATCACGCCGGGCCTCGTCGATTGCCACACCCATCTCGTCTATGGCGGCAACCGCGCGCATGAATTCGAGCTGCGCCTGAAGGGGGCGAGCTACGAGGAGATCGCGCGCGCCGGCGGCGGTATCGTCTCGACGGTGGCGGCAACGCGGAAGGCCAGCGAAGCCGAGCTCGTCGCGGGCGCGCTGCCGCGGCTGGACGCGCTGACGGCTGAGGGCGCCACCACGGTCGAGATCAAATCCGGCTACGGCCTCGACACCGAAACCGAGATGCGACAGCTCGCTGCGGCGCGCAGCCTCGGCCGTGAGCGGCCGGTTACGATCCGCACGTCGTTCCTGGGCGCGCATGCGCTGCCGGTCGAGGCCGCTGGCGACAAGGATGGTTACATCGATCTCGTTTGCAGGGAGATGCTGCCGGCGGTCGCAAAAGCGGGCCTCGCCGATGCCGTCGATGCCTTCATGGAGGGCATCGCATTCTCCGCCGAGCAGACCGCGCTTGTGTTCGAAACGGCGAAGGGACTTGGACTGCCGGTCAAGCTCCATGCCGACCAGCTCTCGAATCTTGGCGGCGCTGCGCTTGCCGCGAAATTCTCCGCGCTCTCGGCCGATCATCTCGAGCACACCGACGAAGCCGGTGCTGCCGCAATGGCGAGGGCCGGCACGGTGGCGGTGCTGTTGCCCGGCGCGTTCTACTTCATTCGCGAGACGCAGAAGCCCCCGGTCGAGACGTTCCGCAAGCATAACGTTGCGATGGCGCTGGCGACGGACTGCAATCCCGGCAGCTCGCCACTGACCTCGCTGCTGCTCGCGATGAACATGGGCGCGACATTGTTCCGGATGAATGTCGCCGAGTGCCTTGCCGGCGTCACCCGTGAAGGCGCGCGGGCGCTCGGCCTGCTGAACGAGACCGGCACACTGGAAGCCGGCAAATGGTGCGACCTCGCGATCTGGGAGATCGAGCGGCCGGCCGAGCTGGTCTACCGCATCGGCTTCAATCCGCTGCACAAGCGGATATGGAGGGGACAGTGACGGAGCAGGAGACGGCGATCGTCGTCAAGCCGGGAACGGTGAGCCTCGACGATCTCGCGCGCGTGCTCGAAGGCGCCCCCGTCGTGCTCGATCCCTCCTTCTGGCCGCGGGTCGAGGCGGCTGCGCAGATCGTGACACGGGCCGCGCAGGCCGACGTTCCCGTCTACGGCATCAACACCGGCTTCGGAAAGCTCGCATCGAAGCGCATTCCGCCGGACCAGACCGCGCTGCTCCAGCGCAACCTCATCGTCTCGCATTGCTGCGGCGTCGGCCAGCCGACGCCGGAGCCGATCGTGCGGTTGATGATGGCGCTGAAGATCGTCTCGCTCGGGCGTGGCGCCTCCGGCGTACGCCGCGCGGTGATCGAGCAGTTGCAGGACATGCTGGCCCGTGGCGTCTATCCGCTGGTGCCGCAGCAGGGCTCGGTCGGCGCCTCCGGCGATCTGGCACCGCTCGCGCATATGACGGCCGTGATGATCGGCGAGGGGCAGGCGATCATCGATGGCAAGATCTTGTCCGGCAGCGAGGCACTCGCGGCCGCCGGCCTCAAACCGCTGACCCTTGGCCCCAAGGAAGGCCTCGCGCTGATCAACGGCACGCAATTCTCGACCGCCTACGCGCTATCGGGCGTGCTGCGTGCATATCGCCTCGCCCGCGCCGCACTCGTGACCGGTGCGTTGTCGGTGGATGCGGCGATGGCCTCGACGGCACCGTTCCGCCCCGAAATCCAGGTGCTGCGTGGCCATGCCGGCCAGATCGCGGCGGCCGCGACGCTGACAGCGTTGCTCGATGGCAGCGACATCCGCCTCTCGCATCTCGAAGGTGATGAACGCGTGCAGGATCCCTATTGCCTGCGCTGCCAGCCGCAAGTTGCAGGCGCAGCCCTCGATCTCATCACGCAGGCCGCGCGCTCGCTGATCGTCGAGGCCAATGCCGTCACCGACAACCCGCTGGTGCTGGTCGAGACCGGAGAGATCGTCTCGGGCGGCAATTTCCACGCCGAGCCGGTGGCGTTTGCCGCCGACGCGCTCGCGCTGGCGCTGTCGGAGATCGGCGCGATCAGCGAGCGGCGCATCGCGACCCTGGTCGATCCCGCGCTAAATTTCGGCCTGCCGCCGTTCCTCACCCCCGATCCCGGCATCAATTCCGGCTTCATGATCGCAGAGGTGACGGCGGCCGCGCTCTATGCCGAGAACAAGCAGCGCGCGCTCGCCTGCTCGATCGACTCGACGCCGACCAGCGCCAACCAGGAAGACCATGTCTCGATGGCCGCGCATGCCGCGCGGCGCCTGTCCGACATGGCCGACAATCTCGCCGCCATCCTCGGCATCGAGCTTCTGGTCGCCGCCCAAGGCATCACGCTGCGTGCGCCGCATGCAACCAGCGCGCCGCTGGTCGCCGTCATTGCCGCGTTGCGTGAGCGGGTGCCTGCGCTCGGTGCCGACCGCTACATGGCCGGCGACCTCGCCAAGGCCGCTGCATTGATCGAGGCCGATGCGCTTCCAGCTGCCGCGCTCGCCCAGCTTCCCACCGATCCGTTTCCGCGACTCGTCTGAAGAGGCCCACATGAACCGCCGACTGGACAATGACCGCACCATCCGCGCACCCCGCGGCAGCGACATCAGCGCCAAGAGCTGGCTCACCGAAGCGCCGCTGCGCATGCTGATGAACAATCTCGATCCTGACGTCGCGGAGCGCCCGAGCGAGCTCGTCGTCTATGGCGGCATCGGCCGGGCCGCGCGCGACTGGGAGAGTTTTGACCGGATCGTTGCGGCCTTGCGCAAGCTCGAAGCCGACCAGACGCTGCTGGTGCAGTCCGGCAAGCCGGTCGGCGTGTTCCGCACCCATGCCGATGCACCGCGCGTGCTGATCGCGAATTCCAACATCGTGCCGCATTGGGCGACGCTCGATCATTTCAACGAGCTCGATCGCCAGGGCCTGATGATGTACGGCCAGATGACGGCGGGCTCCTGGATCTATATCGGCAGCCAGGGCATCGTGCAGGGCACTTACGAGACGTTTGTGGAGGTCGGCCGCCGCCATTATGGCGGCAGCCTAGCCGGCAAATGGATTCTCACGGCCGGCTTGGGAGGCATGGGCGGTGCGCAGCCGCTGGCGGCGACCATGGCCGGCGCTTCGATGCTCGCGGTCGAATGCCAGCCCAGCCGCATCGAGATGCGCCTGAGGACCGGTTATCTCGACCGGCAGGCCGCGACCCTTGATGAAGCGCTCGCGATCATGGCGGACGCCGCGAAGACGAACAAGGCGGTCTCGGTCGGCCTGCTCGGCAACGCTGCGGAGATATTCCCAGAGCTGGTGCGCCGCGGCGTCAAGCCCGACATCGTCACCGACCAGACCAGCGCGCATGATCCCATCAACGGCTACTTGCCGAAGGGCTGGACGCTTGCCGAATGGGAAGCCAGGCGCGCGTCCGATCCGAAGGCCGTGGAGCGCGCCTCGAAGAGTTCGATGGTCGAGCACGTCCAGGCCATGCTGGATTTCCACGCCCAGGGCATTCCGACGCTCGACTACGGCAACAACATTCGCCAGATGGCGCAGGATATGGGCCTGAAGAACGCCTTCGATTTCCCCGGCTTCGTGCCCGCCTATATCCGCCCGCTGTTCTGCCGCGGCGTCGGACCGTTCCGCTGGGCCGCGCTGTCGGGCGATCCCGAGGACATCTTCAAGACCGATGCCAAGGTCAAGGAGCTGATGCCTGACGACAGGCATCTGCACAATTGGCTCGACATGGCGAAGGCGCGCATCAAGTTCCAGGGCCTGCCCGCACGCATCTGCTGGGTCGGCCTCGGCGATCGCCATCGCCTCGGCCTTGCCTTCAACGAGATGGTGGCGCGCGGCGAATTGAAAGCGCCGATCGTGATCGGCCGCGATCATCTCGACAGCGGCTCGGTGGCGAGCCCCAACCGCGAGACCGAGGCGATGAAGGACGGATCGGATGCCGTGTCCGACTGGCCGCTGCTCAATGCGCTGCTCAATTGCGCCAGCGGAGCGACCTGGGTGTCGCTGCATCATGGCGGCGGCGTCGGCATCGGCTATTCGCAGCACGCGGGCATGGTGATCGTCGCCGACGGCACGCCCGAGGCTGCGAAGCGGATCGAGCGCGTGCTGTGGAACGATCCCGCCACCGGTGTCATGCGCCACGCCGATGCAGGCTACGACATCGCGGTCGAATGCGCCCGCGACAAGGGGCTCGATCTGCCGAGCCTGGCGAAATAGGCGAGGCTTTAGGCCACGACCTTGGCCCCGGTGCCGTCCAGGCGCCGGCTCTCCTTCGCCAGATGGTCGCCAATCGCATCGGCCGGCATCGGCTTGGCGAAATAGTAACCCTGGATGAAGTCGCATCCCAGGCGGCGCAAGGTGTCGAGCTGAGCACGCGTCTCGACGCCCTCGACGACGCAGGCGATCTCCATGTCGTCGCAGAGACCGGTGAGCGATTTGATGATCTTATAGCTGACGGGATTGTGGTTGATGTCGGAAACGAAGCTACGGTCGATCTTGATCTTGTCGAGTGGCAGCCGGTGCACGTGGCTCAGCGACGAATAGCCGGTGCCGAAATCGTCCAGCGAAATGCCGCAGCCCATTGCCTTCAGCGTCGCGATCGATTGCTGCGCGCGGACGAAGTCGAAGGTGACGGCGGTCTCGGTAATCTCGAAATCGATCCGGTGCGGCGGCAGCCCGCTCTTTTCGATGATCGAGATCAGCGGCAGGATGCCTTCCGCCGCGCAGACATCGTGGGCCGAGAGGTTGAACGACAGACGGATGTGATCGGGCCATGTCTTGGCGATGGCGAGTGCGCGCACCAGCAGCGCTTGCGTCAGCGGCCGGATCAGCCCGATGCGCTCGGCGGCCGGAATGAAATCGGCCGGAGAGACCAGGCCGAGGCGGTCGCTGCGCCAACGCGCCAGCACTTCGAAGCCGGCAGTGTGCTCGCTCATGGCATCGACGATCGGCTGGAACACCAGGTCCATCTCGGTATTGAAATCGGCGGTGCGCAGCAGGTTCTCGATGACTCCGCGACTGCGGATCTCGGCCTCGAGCTCGCTCGAGAAGATCACGGTACGGCCGCGCAGATGGCGCTTGGCATGATAGAGCGAATAGTCGGCACACTCATAGAGTGCTTCCGCGGTCGTTGCCGATTGGGGAAACGACGCAAAACCGATCGAGCAGGACAGCCCGGTATGGGCCGTGTCGAGCTGGTAGGGGAGCTTGACCTGGTCGCCGATGCGCTGGCCCAGCCGTAGCAGGTCCGCATCGTCGGCGTCACCGCAAACGACCAAGCCGAACTCGTCGCCGCCGAGTCGGGCGAATTCGACCCGCTGCGGACCAAAGCCCTCGCAGACCTCGCGGATGCGCCGGCCGGCCTCGATCAGGACGCGGTCTCCGACCGAGTGGCCGTAATTGTCGTTGATCGGCTTGAAACCGTCGAGATCGATGATGCCGACCGCGATTCGAACTTTCCGGCGTTCGGCATCGGTGAAGGCGCTCGACAGCTCGGCGAAGAAGCGGCGGCGGTTCGGCAGCTCGGTGAGGGAATCGAGATTGGCAAGGCGGAAGTTCTCGTCGGAGAGCGCCTGCGTCGCCGCCTGTTGCGCGAGCAGCGACTTGCGGCTGGCGACGAGATCGGCGAAGTCGCGATAGTAGATGAACAGCACCGTCACCATTGCGGCGGAAACCAGGAGGTTGTTGACCGCGATCGCCTTCAGTGTCGGCTCGCCCGTGGCGAAGAAGAACAGCACGTAGGGCACGTCGACGATCAGCGTCACGATCAGCGCCGCCGAGCGCAGATGCATCAGCGAGAAGATGCAGCCGATCACGGTGACCGCCATGTAGAACGCGACCTGGCTCTTGGCGAAGGGATCGCCGTAGGGGTAGAGCGCGAACGACCAGGCGGTGAAGCCGGCACCGACCGGCAGGGTCAGCCAGTTGGTGGCCCGCAGATTGCGCAGGATGTCGGCGTCGCTGCGCACCAGCCGGCGCTGGCGTAGCCACCAAAAGGTCCGCAAGCCCGCGAGCACCGTCAGCACGGCCGGCACGATCATCGTCAGCCAGTCCGGCGCCACGTTCACATAGGTGTAGGCGACCGCAATGGTGTTGCTGATGAGGATGAAGTAGAGCAGCGGGATCTGCTTGGAGAAGGCGTCGAACTGCGCGCGCGTCAGGTCCGGATTGTCGGCAGGAACGCGAAACAATCGCATCGCGGCAGCAAGATGAGATTTCACATCGGCAATAGGCATTGAAATACGAGCCCCGGATCCCTGAAAACGGGGCAATCTTGCACGGCACGGGTAAAGGGCGCGTTAGATCAATTCCGGCCCGGGCAGGCCAGCACTGGTTGCGCGCTGCCTCGGCACTTTCGGGTCGCGTGCATTGGTGAGGTCCCGTTAAGGATGTCCGGCCGCAGCGTGCGCACGTCTCAGGCACACATCGATCGAAATCGCCGCAGCTACCATCTGCTAACCATCGTGTCGGCGATGAGGCCGCTTGCCCGCGGCGAGCGCGCATCTGCGATCTCCGATGTCGGGACATCAGCCTGGCACATTGCCACGGTCGTCGCAGAGGAAAGGATCAGGCGAGAACGGCCTGGCGCTCGCGCGCCGGTTCGCGGACGCGCTCGCTGGTCCGCAGCTCGGCTAGCCGCGTGAAACTCCGATGGCCCGCCTGAACGGGGGCCTCGACGATCACGCCCTCACAGACGATCTGTCCGCCGAGCATCCTGAATTCCAGCTTGTCGTAGCGCGGCATCGTCTCGCCGGGCACCGGGGGCAGCAGCCCGATGCTTCCCTGGATGTTCAGCGCGGCTTCGCCGGTGCCGTGCAGCCGTGGATTCCACATCCTGATTCCGCTCTCCGCCCAGCGCTGCCGGATCAGCGCGGCGCGGTCGGCGGGCTCCGCGACTCTCGCGCGAGCCTTCGGTACGCGGCGGAGTTCGGAAGAAGGAGATGCGAGGGCCGGAGCCGGCTCGATGTCGGTGACGCCGCTCAAGGAGTCGCTAGTCGCCGCAGCGAGCGGAACATCGTTTGTAGGGACTTGCGGGCTTTCGACATCGGGCGCCGGTTCGCTTTCGGCACCGGCTTCAGAGACATCAGTCGTGACACTATCGGCCGCGGCACAGAGAAGCTCGACTTCTTCGACGGCGACCGGATCGACGGCGGCGGAAACGTCGGCCGAGGAGGCCGCCTCAATGATGACATCAGGGACATCAGTCAGGGCGGTCGCGACGTCCGCTGACGAAACCACAACCTCTTCTAGGATGGCGGAGTCGATCTCTGCAGGAATCTCAGCAGGCGATGGATCTGCAACTGGCTCACTCTCCGCGCCGGCTGATGCAGCCAGCACCTCCTCGGAGGCTGGCGGCGTCGCGGGCGCCTCGATTTCCGGTACCGCCTCCGGAGAAGAGGTCCCGCTGATACGGATTTCGTCGGACGGATTCTCCGCGACGACAGACACAGCCGCATTGTTCTCCGCGACCGGAGCCTGGGTGGCGGGGGTAGCGTCGTCGCGCACCGAAGCGGTGCTGATCTCGGCGCTTCGAGCTTGAGGCGGGACCGCGACGTCTTCGATGATGGCGGGCGAAGCGTCCGTGACGGTCGGCGCGACATTGAGGTTGCCGCTCTGCGGCACAGGCCGGATTCGGGAAAACGCCCAGTTCACCGCAGGGATGCGGCGCAGCAACGATATCAGTCTCGAAAGCACTGGGAGTTGTCCAAGATGTACTCGGCGTGAGGCATTCGCTGATTCGCCAGCAATGTGAAAACCTGCCCCGGCCGTCACATCCGTGTCAACGGAGGCAGGACCAATTGCAGAACATCCGCGCGGCCGCTGCGCATATGGCGGCGCAATCGGATCGAGATCACGCGTGCAAGCTTACCACACGATGCGGAAGCCGCCGGTGCCCCTGTAGCCGTGATTGTCAGCGGGATCATCGACGCTCGCGCGGTAGGTGATCTCGCCGAACACGGCGTAGCGGCCGTTCGCCCAGCTATAAGTGCCGCCGCCGCCGATGCTGCCCCACAGGCGGTCGTGGCCGCTCGCGAATCCGGTGCCGGCGACATCGATTCTGGTGCCGCCCAGGAACTCGTAGTGCAGATTGCCAATGGCGTAGAGGTCGGAGTGGACGATGCCCGTGCCGTCGTTCCAGGTGCGCTGATGATTGAGTGACAGCCCGAGACGGCCGAGCAGGCTGTCGGCATTGCCAAGCGAGACCAGCGCGCCGAAGCGGTCGGTGAAGGCATCGAAGCCGACCTTTGAATAGGCAAGCTGCGCCTGCGGCGCCAGCCAGAAGCCGTTGCCGACCGCGATGCGCTTGCCGCCCTCGACACTGAAGCCGTATCCGAAGCCTTCATTGCCATGCGTCATGCTGCCCACAAGCGCCGATGACAGGTCGCTACGGTAGAACATGGTCTGCGCCTGTCCGTCGACATAGAAGCCATCATGGCCGTACCAGGTCGCGGTGGCGCCGACGCCCGTTCCTTGTGCACGGATGCGGCCGTTGCCGAACACTGAATTGACGAAGGCCGTGGTCAGGCCGTATTGCGCCGTGAGGCCGACGATCAGCCGGCCGCGCGCGTTGTCGAGTGCGACGCCGTCGAGCCCGGCCTGCGCTTTCATCTCGTCGGAATCATAGGTCGATCCCATGGTGTTGGACGGCCGCAGCTTGGACTGCCCGCCCTCGATGCGGCCCCAGAATGCCGATTGCGTCCATGAGCCGTCCGTGGCCTGCGCGGTATCGATTCCCGCGCGCGCCATCGCCTCGCTGCCGCCCCAGTAACGGTTGCCGACGCGCTCTCGAAGGCTCGGCGCTTGATTCATGCCGAGCAGCACCTGTGCGTAGTTCTCGTACAGGGGAACGCCGGCCTGATAGAGCGGTCCGGCGGGCACCGATGCCGACGGATTGATCAGGCTGGACCGCAGATACCAATCGCCGTCCGCCGGGGTACTGATCCCGTTCTTTTGTAGCGTATAGGCATAGGCACCGCTGACGACGGCCTGCTGGCCGCCGATGGCGTAGTCGCCCTGCAACGTAAAGGTGCCGTTCGATGCGCCGGCGATATCGATCACCTTGATGCCCTCGACGGTCTGTCCACCGCTGCCGCCGATATTGGCGATGCGAAGGGTCGATGTGCCAGACGTGGCGCCCTGCACGACCAGTCGATCAGTGATCGAGCCGTCGCCGCCGAGCGCGGTGTTGAGCAGAACCGTGCCGCCGTTGCCGGTGTAATTGCCGGTCACCGTCAGCGTCGTCCCCGGCGCGCCGCCGGTTCGCACCAGGCCGGCATTGTCCAGCGATGCGATGGTCTGGTTGAAGCCGTCGAGGTCGAATGTTCCGCCGGCGGCCGCGACATAGGCGGACGCGGCGCTGAAGGCGCCCGCCGCGCCGGCGCGCAGCGTGCCTCCGGCGATGGTGGTTGCGCCGGTGTAGCCGTTGGCGCCGGAGAGCGTCTGCACGCCACCTGTCACCGTCAGGCCGCCTGTGCCATTGATTGTGCCCGCGAACGTGTCAGTTGCATTCGTGATCGCCAGCGCCTTCGTACCGAGTGCGACCGTGCCAGTTCCTGCCAGGCTCCTGATGTGGGAGGTGCCGACGATGCCCGAAATGTCGAAGGTCGTGTTGGCCACGATGCGGCTTGAATTGGCGAGTGCATCGTCGGAGCCGGCGCCCGCTAGCGCGAGCGTGCCTTGCTGAATCACCGTTTGCCCGGTGAACGTACTCGCGCCACCCAATGTGAAGGTCCCGACGCCTGTTTTCGTGAGCCCGCCGATGCCGCTGAATCCGAGCGTGCCGACGTTGAACCCGTTGGTGTCGAATGTCAGCCCGCCTGCGGCGATGCTGTGCTGGCTGACTGTTCCGCCGAAGAAGCTCGCATGGTTGGTTATCGCGCGCACGACGGCGTTGTCGTAGGTCGCCTGACTGGCTGCACTGTTGACCGAAACGCTGCCCGTCTGCAGCGTGCCGCCGCTGATGTTGAGAATGCCTGTGCGTCCGGCGGCTGGCGTGGCGAGGATGATTCGATTCGTCGCGACGACGGTCGCGCCGTCCGTAATGTTGACGATACCTGTGCCGGAGGTGCCGACGGTCACCGCCGTGGTGTTCCACCGCGAGCCTCCCCCCGTCACTGTGATGATGGCTGTACCACCTGCGAGATCGCTCATCGAAACACTGCCAGTGCTCGTCAACGTGCTGCCGTTCTGGATCGTGAGGCTCGTCGTGGCGCCGGCTGTCGTGCGAACAGTCATGTTGCCGGTCGCACCGACCGCGCCAGGGTTGACGCCGAGGACCACGGTTGAACCGGGCGCAATGTTGACGGTGCCCCCGGCAACCGGGGGAGTTCCGCCCGTCCAGTTCGTGCCCACCGTCCAGTCATTGCTGGTCGCACCGGTCCAGGTCTGCGCCGCTGTTGCGTCCGGCAAGAGCATCGAGAGCGCGGCCGCCGAGGCGCTCATTGACAGCAGGCGAAGGAACGCAGATCGCTTGCCTCCGAAGGACGAAGGGCGATGTGGATGTCTGCCCTGATCGTCGCTTGATTGTCGTGAAGACGCCACAGCCCCGATGCATTCGCGCATGGCGCACAGCCCTTGTTGTCTTGCTGCTGTGCCCCGGACGGCAGATTGCCAAGCATCATCGACAGCGGATCGTGATTGTTACGGTATGTGACTGCCGGTGACCGGTCAATGCAGATCATTGCCGCGCATCGGGAACGATGTGCAGTGTGTTTCCGGTGCAACGTCAGGTCGTCGAAATTAGTGGAGCAGTAACCACGCCAGATCTGTTGGATGCGCGTGACGGCATGTTGCAGGATTGCGACCCGCGATCTTGCGCGCGCTTCATAGCGTGCGCCGAGCAGGAAGCGAGCCGAGACTCGCCGCGCCCTCCAGGGGAGGATGCGACCGCGCGTGGAGAAAAGGTGAAGGGCACCCGCATCCGCCCGAGTTACGCAACCCGCACAGCAGCCGATGATGCCATAATACCCCTGTTTTGCCCGACGCCGCAAGCGAGACTTCGGCAATACCGAAATTGCTCAACCCTTTCAACCCCATCGCTACTGTGCATGAGGTTGTTTTTTCAGTTTTGTTTGCGGGCGCGCCTAGCCCGTGCCGGCGCGCTTTTTCTGCCAGACGAGGTGCACCGCGCGCATCAACTCTCGTTGCAATCCAGGCTTGGGGTTCCCGTCGTCGTCGCGAGCCGCTATTCAAGAACCGTCATTGCCTGGCCGAGGACGTCGCATGAGGAAGCTTGTCACCATCGGAGCGGTTCTGCTCTGGTCCACCATCGCATCCGCACAGGATCGCACCATCACCGTGGCTTCGACCACCTCGACGGAACAGTCGGGGCTGTTCGGTCATCTGCTGCCGCTGTTCGAGAAGGCCGCGGGCATCGGTGTCAAGGTCGTCGCCGTCGGCACCGGCCAGGCGCTGGACATCGGGCGGCGCGGCGATGCCGACGTGGTGTTCGTCCATGACAGGCCCGCCGAGGACAGGTTCATGTCCGAAGGGCAGGGCGTGAAGCGCTTCGACGTCATGTACAACGACTTCGTCGTCGTCGGCCCCAAGAGCGATCCGGCGCAGATCTCGGGCGGCAAGGACGTGGCCGAGGCGCTGCGCAAGATCGCGACGGCGAAAGCGCCGTTCATCTCGCGCGGCGACAAGTCCGGCACGCATGCGGCCGAGCTGAGGCTATGGAAGGAGGCCGGTGTCGACCTCAGTGCCGGCAAGGACATTTGGTACCGGGAGATCGGCCAGGGCATGGGCCCGGCGCTGAACATGGCCTCGTCGTCGAACGCCTATCTCCTGTCGGACCGCGGCACCTGGCTGTCGTTCAAGAACCGTGGCGAACTCGCCATCCTGGCCGAGGGTGACAAGCGGCTCTTCAACCAGTACGGCATCATGCTGGTCAATCCCGCAAAGCATCCGAACGTCAAGGCGAAGGAGGGACAGGCCTTCATCGACTGGCTGGTTTCACCGCAAGGGCAGCAAGCGATCGCGGGGTACAAGGTCGGCGGCGAGCAGCTATTTTTCCCCAACGCGCCCAATTAGGACGAAGGCGACGGTCGAAACCGCGACGCTGACCGCGAGCAGGATCAGCCCGAGTCCGAGCGCCAGCGGCAGCTCGCCCTTGCTGGTTTCCAGCGCGATCGCCGTCGTCATCGTGCGGGTGAAGCCGCGGATGTTGCCACCGACGATGATGATGGCGCCGACTTCCGCAATGGCGCGCCCGAACGCGGCGAGAAAGGCCGTCAGCAGCGAGGTCCGGCCGAGAGCGAACAGCAGGGCCATGCTGCGCAGGGCCGACAGCCCGTCGATCCGCGCCAAGTCGCCATACTCCGCCCACAACAGGCTTGCCGGCCGGTGCACCAGCGCCACCACGATCGGCGTTGCCAGCAGCGTCTGCGCGATCACCATGGCACCCGGCGTGAACAACAAGCCCGCCGCCCCGAACGGGCCGGACCGCGACAGCAGAAGATAGAGCGCGAGCCCGACCACGACCGGCGGAAGGCCGAGCAGGGCATTGGTCAGAATGATGATGATTTGGCGTCCCCGGAAGCGGGTGATCGCAAGCAGTGCTCCAAAGGGGGCGCCGATCAGGAGCGCGAGGATGCTTGCGGTCAGGCTGACCCGCAACGACAGGGCGACGATGCCCAATAGTTCGGTGTCGGCGTCGCCGATCAGCGCAAAGGCGGCACCGATGGATCGTGCGAAATCGTTCATCCGGTCTCGGGCAAGCCCCTGTTCCGCGGTAGCCCCGCGCCGCCCTTCTCGCTGCTGCCGCTGCCATAATCAAGGGGCCAAGGGGGTGGGCAGCCTCGCCGAGCCGTTGGAGAAGGGCTCAGGATGATCGGTGACGCGGCCAAGGACCCACAATCGAGGCACCTGGCGGGCTTTCTTCCGGCCTCGGATGCGCTAAGGAACAGGATCGGGTCGCACCGGCCCAATGGCGGTGCTAGACCCTAATGCAGGAACAATGGAGCCGGGCTGCGACTGGCGCGCCCGCAAGGATGAAGGATGTGACGCAATGATCCAGACCGTTGGCATCATCGGGGCAGGGACCATGGGGAACGGCATCGCGCAGGTCTGCGCGGCCGCCGGCCTCTCGGTCGTAATGGTCGATATTTCCGATGCGGCGGTGAACCGCGGCCTTTCGACCGTCGGCGGAAGCCTCGAGCGGCTGGTCAAGAAAGAGAAGATGTCGGCGGCCGACCGCGAGGCGACGCTCAAGCGCATCACCGGCACCACCGACCGGGCGAAGCTGTCGGATTGCGACCTCGTCATCGAGGCCGCGACCGAGAACGAGGAGCTCAAGGTCAAGATTCTGAAGGATCTCTGCGCCACCCTGTCGCCGCGCACGCTGGTCGCGACCAACACCTCCTCGATCTCGATCACCAAGCTCGCCGCCGCGACCGACCGTCCCGACCGCTTCATCGGTATGCACTTCTTCAACCCGGTGCCGGTGATGGCGCTGCTCGAACTCATCCGCGGCCTGCAGACTTCGGACGACACCCATGCCAAGGCGCTGGATTTCGCCAAGCGCGTCGGCAAGGTGGCGATCACGGCCAAGAACAGCCCGGGCTTCGCCGTCAACCGTATCCTGTGTCCGATGATCAACGAGGCGATCTTCGCGCTCCAGGAGGGCATCGCGACGGCGGAAGAGATCGACGCCGGCATGAAGCTCGGCTGCAACCATCCGATCGGGCCGCTGGCGCTCGCCGATCTCGTCGGGCTCGACACGATGCTTTCGGTGATGGAGGTCTTTTACAAGGGCTTCAACGATCCTAAATATCGGCCGGCGCCGCTGCTGAAAGAGATGGTCGATGCCGGCCATCTCGGCCGCAAGACCGGGCAGGGCTTTTACACTTACTCGGCCTGATGAAGGCATTGGCGGCGGACCCAGGTCCGCCGCCAGATCCCGCAATTTGCGCTGCGACAAAGACGCCGCGCGCGATCGGCCGACAATGTCGACAAGCGGCCTGCGGGAACAACGGAACGGATAGCAAAGGACATGTCGGATCGACTGAAGGCCGAGCGGGAAGCTGCGGCCGCGCGCCGGAGCCTGTTGACCCAGGATGCGATCGAGCGCACCGGAATCAACGAGGAGATGATCGAGGAACTCGTCACCCGGTTCTACGGACGCGTTCGCGAAGACGCGCTGCTCGGGCCCGTCTTCGGCGTCGTGCAGAACTGGGACGAGCATCTCGCCAAGCTCAGGGATTTCTGGTCGTCGGTCGTGCTGATGAGCGGCCGCTATCATGGCTCGCCGATGCGGGCACACCTGCCGCTCAGCCTGGCCGGCGGCCATTTCGATCGCTGGCTCGATCTGTTCGAGCAGACCGCGCGCGAGGTCTGTCCGCCGGCGGCGGCTGCGCTGTTCATCGACAAGGCGCGTCGTATAGCCGACAGCTTTGAGATGGCGTCGGCAACAATCGCCGGCCGCATCGCTTCGCCACGTCACGTGCTTAGGTCGTGAAGGACACGATGCCTGCGTGGGATTCCGCATCGCATCGTGGCGTCGCACCAATTCCTCCGTCATCGGATCTGATCTGCGAAATCATCATGTCACTCGCGCAACGCGATGTAGAAATCGCGAAAACGCGCTTGAACGCATTTACGCCTGCACAATCAAAGCGAGCAAAGCCATATTGATGCACTGCGGCGCCAAGTCTTCGCCTTGTTTTCGGCAGAGTTCCAGCGCCTGCTAGCGGGCATGGCTCGCGCATCGTTTGATACCCATTCATCATCTTCCGAAAATGCTGCGGAACCCGATGTCGAAGCGGGCACCGAACAGACACGCCGATTCCTGCTGCTCGGTGCGCTGGCGACGACGGCGTGTCTCGGCTGTTCCGCCCAAGCCCGCGCCGGTGAGGATCCGCCCGGCTCCGATGAGCGGCCTCGACAAGGCGACCTGCTCGTCTTCTCCGAAGGGGACCAGGAGGGAAAGCTCATCTCTGCGGCCGATCTCAAGGTCGGCGGACCGCCGGTCCATGCCTGGCCGAAGGACCCTACCACATCGGTGGTGCGCAGCGCCTCGCGGCTCAACGAAATCCTGATCATCAAGCTCGATCCCGCCGACCTCGACGAGAAGACCCGTGCGCGCGCCGTCGACGGCATCATCGCCTATTCGGCGATCTGCTCGCATGCCGGCTGTCCCGTCACCGCCTGGGTGAAGAGCGATGTCGGCGACAAGGAGGTGTTCAAGTGCATGTGCCACAACTCCGAATTCGATCCCCGCGCGGGCGCGCAGGTCGTGTTCGGGCCGGCGCCGCGGCGGCTTGCAGCGCTGCCGCTGGCGCTCGCTGACGGTTCGCTCAGCGTCGCCGGCAATTTCATGGGAAAGGTAGGTGGCACACAGCCAGGATGATGGACGGTTGCGGGCTGGGCCCGCCTCACGACTAACCGCTTCCGCCGAGGGGCGGACGACGGGACGAACGACAAGAATTCACAACAAGAATTCAAGCGGATGAAAAAGGGGAACGTCCATGAAAACTTCCATGATCAGGAAGCAATGGTTACTGTCCGGCTTGGTCGCCTTCACGTGTCTTGCCTCGACCGCCGCCCTATCGGGTCCGATCGAGAGTTATTCTCCGGTCACCGCGCAGCGGCTGGAAAACCCCGAGCCTCACAACTGGATGCTCTACCGGCGCACCTATGACGGGCACGGCTATAGCCCGCTCGACCAGATCAACACTTCCAACGTGAAGAACCTCACACCGGTCTGGACTTTCTCCACCGGCGTGGTCGAAGGCCATCAGGCGCCGACGATCGTCAACAATGGCGTGATGTTCGTGACGACCCCGATGGGGCAGGTGATCGCGCTAAATGCGAAGACCGGCGACGAATACTGGCGCTACAAACGGCAGCTTCCTGACGATCTGTTCCAACTGCATCCGACCAACCGCGGCGTCGGCCTGTGGGAGGACAAGCTCTACCTCGCCACCACGGACGACCACGTGGTCGCGCTCGATGCCAAGACCGGCAAGGTGCTGTGGGACACGAAGGTGCAGGACTACAGGAAGGGCCAGTACCTGACCCTGATGCCGTTGATCGTCGACGGTAAGGTCATTGTCGGCGGCTCCGGCGGCGAGTTCGGCGTGCGTGGCTATATCGTGGCTTATGATGCCAAGGAGGGCAAAGAGCTGTGGCGGACCTACACCATCCCCGGTGAAGGCGAGCCTGGTCACGATACTTGGCAAGGCGACGACTGGAAGAACGGCGGCGGATCGGCCTGGATGACAGGCAATTACGACAAGGAGACGAGGACGATCTATTGGGGTGTCGGCAATGCCGCGCCATGGCCCGGCGACTCGCATCCCGGCGACAATCTCTACACAGCATCAGTGCTCGCGCTCGATCCCGACACTGGCAAGATCAAGGCCTATCACCAATACCATCAGAACGATTCCTGGGATTGGGATGAGGTCGACGCGCCGATGCTGATCGATTTGCAGCGCAACGGCCGCACCATCAAGAGCCTGGTCCATCCCGGCCGCAACGCAATCTTCTGGGTGCTGGAGCGGACTCCGACCAAGATCAATTATGTCGCCGGATGGCCATTCGTCTTCACCGACGTCTGGAAGGGCATCGACGAGACCGGCAAGCCGATCGTCGATCCCGCGCACAAGCCGGTGATCGGCAAGCGCGTCGAGTTCTGTCCCTCGCTGTGGGGCGGCAAGGATTGGCCATCGGCGGCCTACAGCCAGAGGACCGGTCTCGTCTACGTGCCTGCCAACGAGAATTTCTGCGGCGGCTTCACCGGCGAGAAAGTGCCGCTCAAGCCGGGCGAGCTCTGGCTCGGCACCAAGCCGGAAGACATCGGCCTGAAGACAAAGCCGGGTGCGGATCATTTTGGCGAGCTCCAGGCCTGGGATCCCGCAACCGGCAAGAAGGTCTGGCAGCACAACTTCCCCAAGTCGCACCTGTTCGGATCGGTCACGGCGACCGCGGGCGATCTGGTCTTCGTCGGAGGGACCAACGACCGCTATTTCCGCGCCTTCCACGCCAAGACGGGCGAACTGTTGTGGGAGCAGAAGACCAACTCCGGCATTGTCGGCATGCCGGTGTCATATGAGATCGACGGCACGCAGTACATCGCGATCCAGTCGGGCTGGGGTGTCGACGCGCAGCGCATCCAGGATGCGCTCGTGACCAACAACATCGGCATCGAGGCCAACGTGCCGCAGGGCGGCGTCGTCTGGGTCTTCGCGCTGAAGAAATAGCTCCGCGGGCGGATCGACAGAAGCGGAGCAGCAGGGGGGTGGCGAATGCGGCGGACGGCAACGTCCGCCGCATTTGTTTTAACTGAGATGGCAAGGAGCGCGCTTTCTTCCCTTCTCCCTCTTGTGGGAGAAGGTGGCGCGAAGCGCCGGATGAGAGGTTTTTCCACGCGCAGGACCGTTCGCGAGGATGGAGACCCCTCCCCAAGCGAGGTTGTGACAACTGGCGTCGCTGCCCTCTCCCACAAGGGGGGAGGGCTCAACAACGCGCATCACCGACACTGGTCGCCATGACGCATGTGGTGCGGGGACTACTTCCCCTCGCGGTCGACCTTGTCCTTCTCCTTCTGGTTCATCTCGCGAATCTTGGGATCCGGATTGTGCTGCCCGGTGGTCTGGGTGGTGGTGGCGGGCGGGGCGTTGGCGTTCGGCAGCGAAGTCTGGTCGGGACCGGTGGGGCGCGTCGCGGTGGCCGGGGGTGTCGTGTTGCTCTGGGCGAATGCGCCCGTGGCGGTCAAAAGAAAGGCGCCCGACAGCGACACTGCGAGCGCCCTTGAGATGTTGGTCATCGATCTGCTCCTGTCAGATCGATGGAAACGGCGCGAGACGCCCAGTGTTCCGCCTCGCGCTCCGGTTCCGTCTCACGCCTCCAATTGCTTGCCGATCGGAAGCGCGCGGATGCGTTTTCCCGTCGCCGCGAAGATCGCGTTGATCAGGGCCGGCGCGAACGGAGGAACGCCGGGCTCGCCGACGCCGCTCGGCGGCGTGTCGGGTCCCGGCGGCACGATGTAGACGTTGGTCACCACAGGCGAGTCGTCCATCCTGACGACCTGGAAGTCGTCAAAATTCTTCTGCTGCACCTTGCCGTCCTTGAAGGTGATCTCGCCGTATTTGGCGAGACTGAGCCCCATGATGGCCGCGCCCTCGATCTGCGAAGCGATACGCTCGGGGTTGACATAGGTGCCGCAATCGATCGCCGTGTCGACCCGCGGCACCGTCAGCTTGCCCTTGTCGTCGACGGCGACCTCGACGATGGTCGCGATATAGCTGACGAAGCTGCGGTGCACGGCGATGCCGAGACCGTGGCCCTTCGGCACCTTTCGTCCCCACTCGCCCTTCTCGGCGACCAGCTCGACCACCTTGCGCAGGCGCGCGGTGTCGATCGGGTAGCTGTCCTGGGGCTCGCCGTAATTCCAGAGGTCCTTCACGTTGGGCTTGACGATGCGAGGCGAGCCGATCAGCTCAAGCAGCATGTCTTTCTGGTCGCGGCCGGTTGCCTGCGCGATCTCGCCGACCATCGACTGGACGGCGAAGGCGCGCGGGATATTCGAGACCGAGCGGAACCAGCCGATGCGGGTGAACGCCGCGGCTTCCGGGTTCTCACACGAGATGTTCGCGATCTCGAACGGCATATCGACCAGACCCATGCCGATCTCGAACGGCGCCTGATGCACCGTGCCGGCGGCAAAGGTCGAGGCGATGCTGGGAGCTACGCTGCGGTGGCGCCAGGCGATCACCTTGCCGCTCTTGTCGAGGCCGGCCTCGATCCGCTCGACCGAGACGGTGTGCAGGAAGCCGTTGTGGATGTCGTCCTCCCGCGTCCACTGCACCTTCACCGGCGCACCGAGCTCCTTCGAGAGCAACGCGGCTTCGAGCGCAAAGTCGCATTTCGACTTGCGTCCGAACCCGCCGCCGAGCAGCGTCACGTTGACCGTGACGTTGGCTTCGGGAATGCCGAGCGTCTTGGCGACGTCCTCGCGGGTGCCGCCGGGACTCTGCACCGGCGCCCAGATCTCGGCCTTGTCGCCCTTGACGTCCGCGACCGCCACCGGCGGCTCCATGGCGACGTGGGCGAGATGCGGAAGGTAGTACTCGCCGACGATCACCTTGTCGGCGCTCTTCAACGCAGCGTCCGCATCGCCCTCCTTGCGCAGCACGAGGCCGGGCTTGCGCGAAGCCTCTTCGAGCTCCTTGCGGTAGGCGACGGAGTCGTACTTCCCGTTGGGACCGTCGTCCCAGGTCAGCTTCAGCGCGTCGCGGCCCTTGATCGCCGCGCCTGTGTTGCGCGCGATCACCGCGACCCCGCCGAGCGGCTGGAATTTCGAAGGCCAGGGCCAGCCGCGCACCTGCATCACCTTCTCGACACCGGGGACCTTCAGCGCCTCCTCCGGCTCGAACTTGACCAGCTTGCCGCCGGTCACCGGCGGACGGGCGATCACGGCATATTTCATGCCGGGCAGCCGCACGTCGGCGCCGTAATGCGCCTTGCCGGTGGTGATGTCGTGCAGATCGACGATGCCGACCTGGCCCTTGCCGAGATAGCGGAAGTTCTTGGGGTCCTTCAGCTTGAGACCCTCGATGCTGGGCACCGATTCCTTGGCGGCGTCGGCCGCGAGCTCGCCGAAGCCGAGCTTGCGGCCGCTGGCGCTGTGCACGACCTCGTGGTTGACCGCCTTGACCTCGGTCGCCGGCACGCCCCAGCGCTTGGCCGCGGCCTGCTCCAGCATGGTGCGGGCTGAGGCGCCGATCTGGCGCATCGGGATCAGATAATGCCGCGTGCTGCGCGAGCCGTCTGTGTCTTGGTTGCCGAACTTGACCTCGTCGCCATGGGCTTGCTGCACCTTGACCCGGGACCAGTCGGCCTCCATCTCCTCGGCCACGATTAGCGGCAGGCTGGTGCGCACGCCGGTGCCCATTTCCGAACGGTGCCCGACGATGGTGACGATGCCATCGGCGCCCACCGAAACGAACACGCGCGGATCGACCACGACGCCATGCGGCATCTTGCCGGCGCCGGTCTCGTAGGCGAGCGCCTGGCGCGACATCACGGGGGCGGCGAGCACGAAGCCGCCGGTGACGCCGAGCCCCTTCAGGATGCTGCGGCGCGACACCTTCTGGACCTTAATGTGCTTTTCGAAGCCGCGAAGCTTGCGGGGATTGTCGATGAAATTCATGTCACACTCCCGTCGATGCGAGATGGACGGCGTTCTCGATGCGCTGGTAGCAGCCGCAGCGGCAGATGTTGCCGGCCATCGCCTCGCGGATCTGGTCGTGCGACGGCTTTGGATTTTCCATCAGAAGCGCCGCGGCCTGCATGATCTGGCCGGCCTGGCAGAAGCCGCATTGGGGCACGTTGACCTGGCGCCACGCCTTCTGTACCGGGTGATCGCCGTTCGGATGCAGCCCCTCGATCGTGGTGACCTCGCGTCCGGCGACGTCGTTGACGGAGGTAATGCAGGCGCGCACCGCTTGCTTGTCGACGATGACCGTGCAGGCGCCGCACAGGGCCTGGCCGCAGCCGTATTTGGTGCCGGTGAGCCCGGCCTCGTCGCGCAGGAACCAGAGTAGCGGGAGATCCGGGTCGCCGTCCCAGCTCTGTTCCTGGCCGTTGATCTTCACCTTGATCATGATCGTGCCTCGCTCTTCATAAGCATGCCAAATTCAAACTCCGCCGACGCCGGTCGGCGACGGTTCGTGCAGCGTCTCGCCACATCCCGCCGTGGTCCCGCGCGGGCAAATCCCGGACGGAGGCGGAAACGCGGATGGCGATGTCTGGATGTGCTCGATACCTCCCGTTTTCTTCTTGATTGATTGTGTCGTGCGGCATCGTGACGCCGCGACCCTAGCAGAGATCGCGCCGACCCGGCGTTCACAGCCGGGTGTTCTCACCGGGAAAAGATTGCATCGACGGTTTGTCAAAAGCAGGGCGCGTCATCCGCCACGTTGCGCATCAAATGGGCACAACGAAAAAAGCTTCGTCCGCCAGCTGCACCGAACGGACGAAGCAGTAGGCCTCAGTCGAGGGAGGGAGAACGCAGAGCGCCGCGAACTTCAAGCGGGAAGCGGACGGTCCTGCGCAGTCATTCAGAGACCAGGACTGAGGAGCCGATGGCCCTCACTCACGCGTGGTGCAGAAGCGCGGCATCGCGCCGCATTGGTCCGGCAGCGGGAGACCGGTGCGGCTCGCCGGCGGCGGGCGCCAGCGAGCCGAAGATGGTATGGCCAAGGTCTGGCGGCCGGCCAGGCAGCCCTCCTCGGCGCCTCCCTAAGCGGCCTTGGCCTTCGCGACATGGGTCGCGATCGCGTCCATCAGGGCCGGCGACAGGCAGTCGTAGGGCTCGAGGCCGATCTCCTTCAGCCGCGAACGGATGCCGGCCATCTGCTCGGGCTTCACACCCGATTCGATCACGGAAGAAACGAAGGCGGCGAATTGCGGCGCCTGCGAGCCCTGCTCCTGGAACAGTTCGGGATGGATGAAATCGAGGCCGTAGAACGGGTGGTTCTTGTTCTCGATCCGGCCGTACATGTGCGTGCCGCAGGCCTTGCAGGCGTGGCGCTGGATCACGGCGGAGGGGTCGACGATCTGGAGCTTGTCGCCGTTCTCGAGCACGGTGACGTTCTGACGCGGCACAACGGCGACGACGGAGAAGGTCGCACCTTGCGGCTTCCAGCACTTGGTGCAACCGCAGGCATGGTTGTGGGCGACGTCGCCCTTGATGCCGACCTTCACCGGGTGGTCGCTGCATTTGCAGACCAGGGTGCCGCCGGCGAAGCTGCCGCTGCCTTGCTTGATGCCGTTGTCGATCGAGGGATGGAGTGCAACAGTCATGGTCGATCCTCCTTGGTGTGACGTTTTCGGGCTAGAACACGACGACTGAACGGATGGATTTGCCCTCATGCATGAGGTCAAAGCCCTTGTTGATCTCCTCGAGCTTGAGCACGTGGGTGATCATCGGATCGATCTGGATCTTTCCGTTCATGTACCAGTCGACGATCTTCGGCACGTCGGTGCGCCCGCGCGCGCCGCCGAAGGCCGTGCCGCGCCAGTTGCGCCCGGTGACGAGCTGGAACGGGCGGGTGGCGATCTCCTTGCCGGCCTCGGCGACGCCGATGATGATCGAGGTGCCCCAGCCGCGATGGCAGGCTTCCAGCGCCTGGCGCATCACGGTGGTGTTGCCGGTGCAGTCGAAGGTGTAGTCGGCACCGCCGTCGGTGAGGCCGACGAGGTGCTGAACGATGTCGCCGGTGATCTTCTTCGGGTTGACGAAGTCGGTCATGCCGAACCTGCGACCCCATTCCTCCTTGGAATCGTTGATGTCGACGCCGATGATCTTGTCGGCGCCGGCCATCTTGGCGCCCTGGATGACGTTGAGGCCGATGCCGCCGAGGCCGAACACCACCACGTTGGAGCCCGGCGTGACCTTGGCGGTGTTGACGACGGCGCCGACGCCGGTGGTGACGCCGCAGCCGATGTAGCAGCTCTTGTCGAACGGCGCGTCCTCGCGGATCTTGGCGACCGCGATCTCGGGCAGCACGGTGAAGTTCGAGAAGGTCGAGCAGCCCATGTAGTGGTAGATCGGCTTGCCCTTGTAGGAGAAGCGGCTGGTGCCGTCGGGCATTACGCCCTTGCCCTGCGTCGCGCGGATCGCGGTGCAGAGATTGGTCTTCTGGCTGAGGCAGCTCTTGCACTGCCGGCATTCCGGCGTGTAGAGCGGGATGACGTGATCGCCCGGCTTCACCGAGGTCACGCCCGGGCCGATCTCGCGGATGATGCCGGCCCCCTCATGTCCCAGGATCGACGGGAAGATTCCCTCGCTGTCGAAGCCGTCGAGCGTGTACGCGTCGGTGTGGCAGATGCCCGTCGCCTTGATCTCGACCAGGACTTCGCCGGCCTTCGGTCCCTCCAGATCGACCTCGACGATCTCGAGCGGCTTCTTGGCTTCGAAAGCAACGGCGGCACGTGTCTTCATCGGTAGCTCCTCAAATTCTCATCGGACGCCAAGAAGTTGGTCCTGGCAGTCCTCGTAACGTTCATTTGTTGCCCATGCAGACGTCTTCCGCCTTTTTGTACGCCTCTGTCTTCTCTTCCTTCTTGGCGGGACGCTGCCGGCCCCATGCTTCGGTGGAGCGGGCGCGCAGATAGACGTACAGGTCGTCCATGTAGCAGGCCACGTTCGGATTGTCTCCGAAGGCCGGCATGACGTTCTCCTGCGCGGTCGAGATGTTCTTGCGACCGGAGGCGACCACGCCGAGGAAATCGCCATAGCTCATGGACTTGACGGAATCCTTGAGCGCCGGCGCGTAAGTGGAGCCCATGCCATCCGGGCCATGGCAGACGTGGCAGTCGGAGTGATAGCGGCGATAGCCGGAATAGGTGAACCAGTCCACGGTGCCGTCGGCCGAAATCTTGTAGGTCGGAATTCCCTCCTTATCGAGCCACTTCCCGTCGTCTTCCTTCTTCACGGCGGCCGGATCGCCCGGACCGTCCGCGACCGCAATTCCTGCGGACGCAACCAAGATCGTCGCAGCAATGACAAAGCAGATTTTACGCAAGAGATTGTTTCCTCGGCCGACATTCGGTGGAGACGAGCCGGCGCGTGGAGCGATCCACGCGCCGGAGCGATGCTGACGGGTTTAGTTCGGCAGCGAGAACACGGTCAGCGTACCGCCGAGCGCCGTGTAGTTGCTGAGGGCCGCGTAGCCACCAACCGCACCGAGACCTGCAGTCGGATCGGTCAGGCCTGCGGCGAGACCGATGCCGGCCCAGCCACCCACGCCGGAGAGCACTGCGACATACTGCTTGCCGCCGTTCTCATAGGTGGTGACGTTGCCGATGATGCCGGAGGGAGTCTTGAACTTGTAGAGCTCCTTGCCGGACTTGGCGTCGACCGCCTTCAGGTAGCCTTCGAGCGTGCCGTAGAACACCACGCCTCCGGCGGTCGCGAGCGCACCCGACCAGACCGAGAACTGCTCCTTGTTCGACCAGACGATCTTGCCGGTCTTGTTGTCCCAGGCGATGAAGTTGCCCATGTGGCTTTCGCCCTGCGGCGGATACATCGAGAGCGTCGCACCCACATAGGGCTGACCCGCGGTGTAGCTCACCTTGAACGGCTCGTAATCCATGCAGACGTGGTTGGTCGGAACGTAGAACAGCTGCGTGTCGGGCGAGTAGGCCGCCGGCTGCTGGTCCTTGGTGCCAAGCGCGGCCGGGCAGATGCCCTTCGTGTTCTTGTCCTCTCCGCCGTGCTCGGTCGAGTATTGTGCGACGACCTTGGGACGGCCGTAGGTCGGCGAGTTCTTGTCCATGTCGACGCCGCTGGTCCAGTTCACCTTCGGGTCGTACTTCTCGGCGACCAGCAGTTCGCCGCTCTCGCGGTCCATGGTGTAGGCGAGGCCGTTGCGGTCGAAGTGCGTCAGCAGCTTGCGGTTCTGACCGTTGATCTGCTGGTCGCTGAGGATCATTTCGTTGACGCCGTCATAGTCCCATTCGTCGTGGGGCGTCATCTGGTAGACCCACTTCGCCATGCCGGTGTCGGCGTCGCGGGCGAAGATCGCCATCGACCATTTGTTGTCGCCGGGCCGCTGCTTCGGGTTCCAGGTCGATGGGTTGCCCGAGCCGTAATAGACGAGGTTCAGAGAGGGGTCGTAGGAGAGCCAGCCCCAGGTGCAGCCGCCGCCGATCTTCCACTGATCGCCCTGCCAGGTCTTCAGCGAAGAGTCCGGGCCGACCGGCTTGCCGAGCGACATCGTCTTGACGGGATCCACCTTGATCTGATCGTCCGGGCCCGTGGAATAGGCGCGCCAGACCTGCTTGCCGGATTTGAGGTCGTATGCGGTGACATGGCACTGCACGCCGAACTCGCCGCCGGAAATGCCGACCAGAACCTTGTCCTTGACGACCAGCGCAGCCGACGTGCCGGTCTCGCCCTTCGCGGGATTGCCGTTGGTTGCCGACCAGGCCACCTGGCCGGTCTTGGCGTCGAGCGCGACGAGGTTGGTGTCGGCCTGATGCAGGATGATCTTGCCGTCGCCGTAGGACAGGCCGCGGTTGACGGTGTCGCAGCACATCACGGGGATGACGTTCGGATCCTGCTTCGGCTCGTATTTCCAAACGATCTTGTTCTCTTGCGAAAGGTCAATAGCGTAGACCTTGTTCGGGAACGGCGTGTGGACATACATCATGTTGCCGATGATCAGCGGCCCACCTTCGTGGCCACGTAGCACGCCGGTCGAGAAGGTCCAGGCAACTTGGAGTTTCCCGACATTCTGTGCGTTGATCTGGTTCAGCTTCGAATAGCGGGTGTTGGCGTAGTCGCCCGCCGGCATCACCCAGTCTTTCGGGTTCTGCGACATCTTGATCAGCTCGTCATTGGCTGAAGCGCTGCCGACGGCGAGAGCCGCCGCCGAACCAAGACAGGTCGCCAGTAGCACCTTGCGCATAGTCATTCCTCCGTTGGTCTCGTTTATTGTTTCCGAAGCATTGCTCAATCACCGGGCTTCTCGTCCGGCGTCTGCTCGTGCAGGGCGGTCGCGTGGGGACCAGAAACGATGCTGTGCTGTTTCCTCCTCCTGATGAGAGCTACGGGTCCACGTGCAGGAGCGGCCCGTTCTTGTTGTTCCTGCAGCAATCCCTAACGGCTTCGCCATCGGGAAACTTGCCCAAGAGCGAAGGCGCTTTGCTCGACAGCGCACGGAGGTGAAGATTTTGATTTTGCAGTAGCGAATTCAGCGGCTTCGGTGCGTCCTCGAGGCCGTCTCTGCGCTCAGGTTCCCCTTGACGGCGCTGCAACTAAGGCGGAGGATTAAGTTCGAGAGTGGCAATGAAACGATGGCGCTCGTTGCAAGAGACCGCTCAAATGCGAGGTAAACGTCACGCAATCACGGCTGAGGGCTCCGGCAGCGCTGGTCGTGATTCGCGCCGAATCTCCGGATCAAATCAGTGGCTGGATTAATGTCCGACACCATTCACACGCTCTCGACGACCGGAATGACGCCGAAGCGGCAGATCCAGAGCTGGATCGACGGGCTCACGAGCCTGTGCGGGCATTTCGACGTCGATCCGCTGGAGGCGTCCTCGCTCGAAGGTCGAATTGATTACACCACGGTCTCGCGCCTGAAGCTCTGCCAGATCGAGGTCAGCCAGCATCGCATCGCGCACACGCTGGCGCGCGCCAAGGCCAATGAACACCCGTACATAAAAATCCATTTCCAGACTTACGGCGTGTCTTATTTCGAACAAGAAGGCCGTCACATCGAGATCAACCCGGGCGACATCATCGCCTATGACGTCTCCTGTCCGCATTCGATCATCAGCCCTGCCTTTACCCGTCATGACGTGGTGATCGTGCCGAAGGCGCTGCTGCGCGATCGCGGATTCCCGTCGCAGCGGATGCCGGCCTGCAAACTGACGGCGAAGACGGGGACCGGGCGGATCGCCCACGATTTCGTCCACGCCACCTTCGACGAGGCGGCAAAGCTGTCGGCCAACAGCGCGGTCGGCGTCGCCGATTCGCTGATCGACCTGCTGCTGCTGCCGCTACGCGAAGCCGACACGATGTTCGATCGTGTCGGGCCCGAAGCGATGTATGTGCGCGCGCAGTTCTTCATCCGCGAGCACTTGCGCGATCCGGATCTGTGCATCGACCAGATCTCGGCCGAGCTCGGCTGCTCCAAGCGCTACCTGCACATGCTGTTCTCGGAGCGCGGCACCACGGTGAGCGACTACATCTGGCAGGCGCGGCTGCAGAACTGCCGTCAGGAGCTCGAGGCCCACGCCGGCAAGACCATCACCGACGTCGCCTTCTCCTGGGGGTTCTCCAGCTCATCGCATTTCAGCCGGGTGTTCCGGAAATATTTCGGCGTGGTGCCGTCCTCGATCCACAAGGCACAGCAGGGCGCGGCGAGCTCGGGCGAGCACTAGACGTTTCAAGCGAACGCTCGTGCGGCGTCGGCGCCTATCACGCCGGCATGGCGACATAGGGAATGCCGGCCACGAGAGCGACCAGCAGCACCGCGTTTCCCAGCATTCCGCTCCAATGCAGCCGGCGTAACCGGCGCGCGGCCTCGGCATCACCCGCGTCTCGCGCGCTGAGCTGGTCATCGAACCGTTGCATGAACCAGGGGCGGCCCCAGATCGCCAGGGCCGCGACCATGCCGACGCCGAGCGCGGCAAGCAGGCGGCCATCGAGCAGGAGAGTCCCCGTTGCAATGACGCCGGCGACCCGCATCACCAGAAAATGAGCGTTGAACATGCCGCGCAGCAGCTGGGCGACGGGCTGGATGTCGAGCCTCACCAGCAGGAAGGCGGGCGATGCCAGCGTGAAATAGCTCATCGGAAAGAGCAGGATGATCATCACGGCGACGGCGACTGCATCAGGTGACACGGAAATCGACCCTCCCAGTCCACAGAAGGGTACGATCATAACGGGAAAACGCGCTTCCGACACTGGGCTTTGGTCGGACTCCGGGCCGGGGCGGGAGCAACCGGCCTCCCGGCCATGGTGTGAAGGTCAGGCCGGCTCGAGGCCCAACGACTTCGCGCTCTCGATCCAGATCGGCAGCTCGCGCTGATACAGCGCATTCGTTTCCTTGAAGCCGATCGCGGGTTCGAGCACGAAGGTCGCGAGCACTTCCTTCACCTTGGGATCGGTGTTGGCGGCGACGCAAAGCTCGGCGAGGCGGTCGACCACGGCTTGCGGCGTCGCCTTCGGCACAGCCCAGCCGGTGAATCCGCTCACTGTGAAGAACTTTGACGTCGCGCCCTGCTCGGGAAGGGTCTTGATCGCGGGGATCGCATCGACCTTCTTCGAATGCACGGCGAACACCGTGCCGCGATCGCTTTGCAGGACCGACTGCGCGGCCGTGTAGCTGCCCATCGCGGCATCGAGGGTGCCTTCCAGCATTCCCGTCCACATCGGCGCCTCGCCGCGATAATGCACCGGCTCGATGTTGAGGCCGTACTGCTTGTTGAGCTCGTTGATCGTCATGTGCGGGGCCGAGCCCGCGCTGTAGGTGCCGAAGTTCACCTTGCCGCTCTTGCGCGCGAAGGCGACGAAATCCTCCAGCGTCTTGACTCCGGTTTTCGGGTTCGCGACCAGCAACAGACCCGCGCCGGGAATGACGCTGACGAGCGTCAGATCCTTGTCCATGTCGTAGCCGGGATTTTTCATCACCACCCGGTTCATGATGTAGGTGGTCGAGATCGAGCACAGGATGGTGTGGCCGTCGGGCTCGGCGCGGGCGACTTCCGCCGTCCCGATCGCGCCGGAGGCGCCGGGCTTGTTCTCGATGATGACGGTCTTGCCGACCTGCTTGGAGATGAACTCGCCATAGGCGCGCGCGAGCAGGTCGGTCTGGCCGCCGGCGGGATAGCTGCAGATCATGCGAATCTGCCGCGCCGGCCAGCTGCCCTGTGCCGATGCGCCGCGCGTGACGAACGGAATCGCCAGTGCACTGGTACCGGCGGCGATGAAGTGGCGGCGATCGGGCTTGGCGGACATGATTCTCTCCCTGATTTTGCCGAACCTACTGCATCAGGCCGTCGCTGCCATCGGTCGCAGGCGAGACAGATTGGCGCATTGGCCCGCACTGTGTTCGGGCGGCGAGAGCCTCAACGCTGGATGATCTTGGTCCAGACATCGCCGAGGATCGCGGGCTCGCGCGGCGGCAGATAGGTGAGGCCGGCCTGCTTGCCGAATTCGGCGATCTTGCCCGCAGCCGTGAGCTCCGTCAGCGCCTTGTTAACGGCCGCGATCAGCGCGCCATCGCCGGCGAGCCCGACATAGCCGCGATTGGCTCCGATCGGGTAGTAGTAGCCGGACGCCGTGATCGCCGTGTCCGGCTGCGCGGCGCGATGGGCGTCGAAGCGGGCAAGATCGATCAGCGTCGCGTCATGATCGGCCCGCTCGAGTGCGCCGAGGAGATCGTCGCGGCCGGGGACGAGGTGGGTGATGTTGTCGATCAGGCGCCCCTTGTCGAAGGTCATCAGGATGGCATCGCCCAGCGATCCGCTTTCGATGACGAGACGAAGGCCGGCGAGATCGCCGATGTCGCCGACCTTGCGGCCGCGAGCCTTCGGTCCCAGGACCACCGTCATCGGCGAATAGATGTAGGGCTGGCTCGGCGCGAGCACGCCGAGCGGGACGCGGCGCCGCCGATCCTCGCGCGTGGCGCCGGCGAAATCCGGCAAGCGCGCCGTCTTCATCCCGGGTGCGACGAGCGAATCCTGCGTCAGCGCGTAGCCGCCGACCAGCGAGCAGCGCCCGTCCGAGAGCAGCGCATTGGCCTCGAGCTGCGGGCTCGAATCCTCGTCCAGCCTGCTCTCGAACCACTGGATCTTCAGCGGGCGTCCCATCCGATCGGCGATCGCCTGCGCCAGCAGCACGTCGAAGCCGGCATCCGGCTTGCCGCGGCGATGCATCGAGAGCGGCGGCCGGTCCTCGTCGAGGCAGACCTTCAGGGGATCGTCGGCTGCGAGAGCGACCGACGCCATCGCGGACAGAACGGCCGCAACGCTCCAGGCAACGCGCCGGCCCCTCATGGCTTTCTCCGGCTGGAGACAAAGGCCCAGAGATTTCCGATCTCGTCGTCGCTGAGAATGTCGGCCCAGGGTGGCATCTTGTTGTTCTTGCCGTTCTTCACCGTGGTGACGAAGCGCGTCTTGTCGTCGGGAATGGCACGAAGGTCGGGCGTGACGGTGCCGGAGTTCATCAAATTGGGGCCGTGGCAGTGCGAGCATTTCGAGGCGTAGGTCGACTTGCCGTGGTCGATCTGAGCCTGCAATGGATTGCCGTTCGCGTCGTCCGCGGCACGACCGGTCGCCGCAAGCGCGACCGACAGCACCGCGACGGCGGCGATCATCGCCGCCGTCTTGTGAGAGATCACTTTCAGCATCGTGCCCTTGTTACTGCTTGACCGCAAAGACCCACAGCGAGCCGCCGGGCGGCACGTTGGCAAGCCGCTCGTCGCCGGAGAACAGCGAGTACACGCCGCCATAGCCGCTCGTCACGGCGACATACTGCACGCCGTCCTGCTGCCAGGTCACCGGCTGTCCCTCGATGCCGGAGCCGGTCTGGAACTGCCAGAGCTTCTTGCCGGTGTCGGCGTCGAAGGCCTCGAATTCGCCGGTCAGCGCGCCTGAGAATACGACGCCACCGGCCGTCGACAGCACGCCCGAGAAGCGTGGAATGTCGCTCGGCGCTTCCCATTTCGATTTGCCGGTCATGGGGTCGATGGCCTTGAGATGGCCGCGCGGCCCGTCGCCGTATTCCCAGAGGTCGGTCAGATCCATGCCGAGATACCATTCGCCCTGCTTGTAGGTGACGGGCTCGGTCTTGTACCTGCCGCCGAACGCGAGCGTGTTGGCATAGGCAAGGCCGGTCTGCGGATTGAACGACATCGGCTCCCAGTTCTTGCCGCCGAGGATCGAGGGATAGACGGTGACTTTCTTGCCCTCGCGTGCGTCCTTAGACACGTCGGTCTCGATCGGACGTCCCGTCTTCATGTCGATGCCGGTCGCCCAATTGACCTTCACGTAAGGATTGGCCGCGAGCAGCTTCCCGTTGGTGCGGTCGAGCACGTAGAAGAAGCCGTTGCGGTTGGCATTCATCAGCGTCTTGGTCGGCTTGCCGTCGATGTTCACGTCGGCGAGCACCATCTCGGCCACGGCGTCGTAGTCGAACGGATTGTTCGGCGAGAACTGGTAGTGCCACTTGATCTTGCCGGTCTTGGGATCCAGCGCCAGGACGGAGCAGGTGTAGAGATTGTCGCCGGGGCGCACTGCCGAGTTGAACGGCCCGGGATTGCCGATACCCCAATAGATCGTGTTCAGCTCGGGATCATAAGACCCGGTGATCCAGGTCGAGCCGCCGCCGAGCTTCCAGGTGTCGCCCTTCCAGGTGTCGCCGCCGGGCTCGTCCGGCGAGGGGATCGAATGGGTGCGCCAGAGATGCTTGCCCGTTGCCGGATCCCAGCCGTCGATGAAGCCGCGTGTGCCGAACTCGGCGCCGGAAATGCCGGTGATGACCACTCCGTCGGCGACCAGCGGAGCCACCGTCATGGAGTAGCCCTCCTTGATGTCGGCCGCCTTCTGCCGCCACAGCTCCTTGCCGTTCTTGGCGTCGATGGCGACCACGTGGGCATCGAGCGTCGTTCGGAACAGCTTGCCCTCGTGAATCGCGACGCCGCGGTTGATGATGCCGCAGCAGACAATGCGCGGCGTCTCCGCCGGATACTCGATCTTGCTCTTCCAGATCTGCTTGCCGGTCTTGACGTCCACCGCCATGGTCGCATTGTGCGTGGTCACATAGATCACGCCCTGATAGACGATGGGTTGGGACTCCTCACTGCGATCGTCGTTGAAGGAGTAGTTCCAGACCGGGACCAGGTTCTTGATCGTATCCTTGTTGATCTGCTTCAGAGTCGAGAAGCGCTGGAGATTGTAGCCCATTCCGTAATTGAGAACGTTCGATGTGTCGGTCGCACCCTTGACCAACTGCTCGGTGGTTTGTGCATTTGCACAGGTTGACGCAAGCATGACGAGGCCCGCGGCCATCGCAAAGCGTTTCATCCGTTCCTCCCAATATGCGCGCCTTTTGACGCTGCGGCTGCAACACTCCGTCGGAAACCAAAACGCGTCAATACGAAAGTCGTAACTGCCGTGCCGATATCGTCGGCGGTCACCTGACGGAAACCTGACAAAGGCAACTCCAACTTGTGCGCAGACGCTGAGAAATTCCGCGGCGCGAAGCGCGATCGTGAACAGGTCAACGCATTTCCACCGGTTGTGGCGCGCGCAAGTTGCAAGTTCGGACTTGAACCGACGGCCGCTTGCGGGTTTATCTCGGCTCTGCCCCATCGATCCGGGGCTCCATGTCAGGAGGTCTCGATGATGTCGGCTCGCTCGCTTGTCCTTGCACTTGTGATTGCAGTTTCGGCCGGTCCGGCGTGGTCGGCCTCCGGCAATGCGGTCAAGTTGTTCGACACCGACAATGACGGCACGCTCGATCTTGCCGAGGTGAAGAAGGCCGCCGCCGCCATGTTCGCAAAGCTCGATCCCGATCGCGACGCCACGCTCGATGCGCGCGAATTGCGGGGACGGTTGAGCGCGAAAGAACTCGCCGCAGCCGACCCCGATCGCGACGGGACCCTCACCCTCGACGAATATCTGTCGGTGGTCGAGCAGCGTTTCAACGCAGCCAATCCCGACAAGGACGGAACGCTGGATGCGAAGGAGCTGAATTCGCGCGCCGGTCGCGCGCTCGTGCGATTGCTCCGGTGAGCGCCCAGACCGGACCAGGCATGACGGGCGCAACGTTTGCGACCATTCCGGCCTGATGCTCGGGAACATCAGGCCGCTCGGCCTGTTTCTCCGCATGTCCTGCCGGCGCCGGGGCTGCGCTGCGGGAGAAAAAGGAGATGCAGATGAATACGAAGCGTTCCCTTCTTGCTGCCTGCGCGATCCTGACGCTGAGCGCCGGGGTTGCCGTCGCCGGTCCCTGCAACACCGGCAGCGCCAGCACCGACAAGGATGCCGGTTCGGGCCCGGTCACGGTGGGCTCCGCACAATCGCACACGTCCGGTTCAGCGAGCGATACCAGCCAGCATCCGCCGACCAGCACGATGAACCGTGCCAGCGGTGAATCGCCGGCGTCGTCCGAGGATGCGCAGCGGCAAATGCAGAGCGAGCCGACGGCGGCTCAGCGCGCCGCAGGCGCCAAGCCGAACGCCGAAATGGCCGGCAAGGGCTGCTGACGGCACCTATCGACTCGACGCGCGGTGCGTTGCACAAGGCAGTGTCTCGATGGTCGCGTTTTGACCGAGAGGGAACTTGCTTTGTCCGAGAGAGAAATGCTGCTGCGAAGAATCGGCACAGGTGCGTCGAACGAGGCTTGAACTGCACTCGACGCAGCCCTAGGTTTTTCGCCGCGCGATGTCGCGCTCAATACCTTGGGAGACCCGAATGGCTTGGAAAGCTCCGAAGATCGTGGAAGTGCCGGTCGGCATGGAAATCAACATGTACGCCTGCGCCTCGCGCAAGTAAGACTGACGACCTGCCGCGGTTTCGATGGCGAACGCCGTCGGAGCCGTGGCAGTGTCGGACCTCGCCTCGCCGTGCTGCATGCTTTGCGGATTGACGCGAAAGCCGCGCGTGGACGGGCTTCAATTCTCTCGCCGCAAAAACTCGACCGTGCTCTGCGGCAGTGTGTTACGCTGGCGCCCGGTCAGCGCTGTTGCCGCATCATAGCGGCGCGCGCCTTTGGGGCACGGGATGGGCAGCAGAGCCTGCAAGTTCTGGACGGTGATCGTGTGCGCGATCGTGCTGGCGCCGGCGCGCAGCAGCGCCGAGGCAGGTTTTGATACCGAGCACATCTTCGGCTTCATGATCGGCACCGATATCGGCAATGTCGGCGAGCGCGAATTCCAGACCCAGACGACGGGGCGCTTCGGCAAAGGCGCGGCCGCTTATCGCGCCCTCGAACACGAGGTCGAGATCGAGGTGGTGCCGCTGCCGAATTTTCGTGTCGAGGTTGGCGGCACCGCCAGCTTGCACCACATCACCGGCGTCCCTGACATCGACGACCGCCGCCAGTTCAACTTCCAGGGCATCTCGCTTGACCTGCGCTATCGCCTGCTCGACCGTGAGCGCGCGCCATTCGGCTTCACGATTGCGGCTGAGCTCCACGGCGACCGCATCGACGAGACCAGCGGCGCGAAGGGGCGGATGTATGGCACGGAATTCACGCTCGCCTTCGATCGCGAACTCGTCCCGAACTTCGCCATCGGCGCCCTCAACCTGATCTACCAGCCGGAATGGGCGCGTTTCGAGATTGGAGGGGCTTCCGAGAAGAGCTCGGCGATCGGGGCCGCGTTTGCCGGCCTGGTGCGGGTGCGGCCTAATGTGCTGCTTGGCGGCGAGATGCGCTACTTCCGGCAATATGAGGGCATCGGGCTTAGCGAGTTCTCGGGCCAGGCCCTGTTTGTCGGCCCCACCGCCTATTTCCAGCTCTCCGAGCGCTCCCGGCTCACCATGAGCTGGAGCATGCAGGCCTGGGGGCGCCCGGCCGGCTCAGGCGGCAATCTCGACCTCGTCAATTTCGAGCGGCATCAGGCACGACTGGTGTTCGGCGTGAATTTCTAGCGGTGCGTTTTCCCCTCTTGTGGGAGAGGGTGTCTCGCCGCGATAGCGGCGAGACGGGTGAGGGGTTCTCTCTGCGAGTCCAACTCGCGTTTGGGGTCGCGGTGAGAAGCCCTCATCCGGCGCTTCGCGCCACCTTCTCGCACAAGGGGAGAAGGAATTCACCCCGTTTGAAACTTCCCCCTCCTTCGCGCGTAGCTTCATGTGCTAATCTCTCCATCGCCCCCTTGCGGGAGGATCCCGGCATGAACCCGATTGACCTGGTGGTGACTGTGTGCGCGGTGCTCTCGCCTGCGACCTGCGAGGAGCAGCATCTGGTGTTCCACTATTCCGGGTCGCCGCGGCAATGCGCGATGGCCGCGCCGCCCTACATCGCGCAATGGGTCGGTGAGCATCCGAAGTGGCACGCGGTGAAGTGGCGCTGCGAATATCCGCGCCCGAACGACAAGGCGTGAGCTGCAAGAGCTGTTCGAACGCTACTTGGTGCAGTCCTTCAGATCCTTGTCCGCAATCGAGAACACTGCATCCGCCTTGATCTCGATATCGCGGACGATGCACTGCCGTGCATTGGGGTAACTGACCTTGGCATCGTAGCGGCCGGGCTCGACGCCGGTGATGCGCAGCCGCTCGTCGTGGTCGACCTCCTTGTCCTTGTCATTCAGGCACTGGTTCGGACCCCAGTCGGTCTTGCCCGCGGGTGCGAGCTGGAAGCCGGAGATGGTCTCCGTCGTGAGATTCCAGAGCCTTATGCCCTTGCCCTTGGTCTGCGCGGCGGCTTCGCCGGCAAGCGTCAACAACGCGGTCAAAGCAAGAACCCCACGCATCAGCCAGTCCTCCCAAAGGGCGCCGTCATTCCTTGATCAGGCGCTCGCGGTTCTTTGCCTTGTCGAAATTCTTGGCGCGGTCAAGGCCGTTTGGTGCGATCAGCTTCGCCGAGACGAGATCGGCGCCGTCGAAATCGGCGTCGATGACGATGGCGCCGGTCAGATCGGCTCCGCCGAGTTGGGCGTTTTTCAGTGATGCGCCGGTCAGATCGGCGCCCCTGAGGACTGCGAATTCTAGGTCGACGCGCGACAAATCGGCGTTGCGCGCGTTCAGCCGTTCAAGCTTGGCGGATCTAAGCACCGCGCGCATCAGCCCCATCGACTGGTTGCGCATATCGGCGCCAAGATTCGCGTCCGCGATCGAGGCGCCGACCAGGCTTGCGCCGGTGAGGTCGGCAGCGATGCGCGCTCCTGACAGGTTCGCGCCGTCGAGGCGCGCGCGGGCCATTTGCGAGGCGAACAGATTGGCGCCCTTCAGGCTTGCGCCGGTAAGATCCGCATCCAGCAGCCACGCCTGATCGAGGATCGCACCGTCCAGCCTGGCGTCTCGAAGTATTGTCTTGTTGAGCCGCGCGGCGCGGAGAACCGTGTTGGACAGGTCCAGCCCCGAGAGATCGAGACCCGACAGGCGTTTGCCGGTGAAATCGGCAGGCTGCTTTGGGCTCGCTTTGGCCAACATGGCCTCGACCTCCGGCCTCGTCATTTCAGCCGAGACCATCGCGGGCGAGGTGAGGTCGACGCCACGCATCATGTCCTGCGCGCCCGCCGTCACCGCAACGAGTGCGAGGCTGAGCGCTGCAAGACCAAGCGTTGCGAGGGCGACTGTCCGTGTCATCATCAGCTCCGCCGCCCGCTAATCTAGCACGTCCGCCAGGCGACCGGCTATGAGGCATCTCGCTCAGTTCTGTCGCCTTGAGTCCGTTGCGCGAGGCCGGCCTTGATCGCCGCAATTTCGGCTTCGCCGCGTGTATCGCGCGGGATGCCGATAGGCACCTCTGCGACGATCCGCGCTGGTCGCGGCGACAGGAAGAACAGCCGGTCGCCCAGGCGCACTGCATCGTCCAGGCTGTGTGTCACCAAAAGCGTCATCACCGGGCGGCTCGCGACGAGCGTTGCAATCTCATCGCGCAGGCGTCCGGCGAGCGCGTCATCGAGCGATGCCAGCGGCTCGTCGAGCACCAGAATATCCGGCTCGACGGCAAAGGCGCGGGCCAGCGCCACGCGCCGGGCCAAACCCAGCGAGAGCTCGCCGGGATAGTGGTCGCGATGCGCTTCCAGCTCCAGGATCCGGAACAGCTCCGACAGCTTCGCGTCGGTAACGTGCGGTGCCGCAAGCCGCACATTCTGCTCGACCGAGCGCCACGGCAGCAGGCGCGGCTCCTGGAACACCATGCCGATCCGCGCCTCCGGCGGCCGCGCGACGCGGCCGGCAAAGTCGTGGTCCAGTCCCAGGATGATACGCAGCATCGTACTCTTGCCGCAGCCGGAGGGGCCGATCAGCACGCCGACCTCGCCCGATTGCAGCGCGAATTTGACGGGCGCCAGCACCTCGTGCGTTCCGCCCGCGGCACTTCTGAAGGTCTTGCCCGTGATATCGACCTCAAGCCGCACGGGGCCGCCACCTGTTTGCGCGGGCTTCGAACGGCTGCACCAGCAAGGTTTCGATGACGAGCACGACGGCGGCGAAGGTCAGGGAATAGGCCAGCAGCCGCGGCGTGTCGAACAGCTGGAAGGCGACGCCGATCTCGAAGCCGACGCCGTTCGGCCGTCCCAGCAGCTCGGCGACCAGCACGATCTTCCACACCAGCGACAGGCCGGAGCGGGCGGAGGCCGCGATATAGGGCGCCAGCTGCGGCAGCACGACGTGGCGGAAGGCGCGCCAGCGCGGCATTGCGAACACGCTCGCCATCTCGTCGAGCGAACGGTCGAGCGCGCGCGTGCCCTCGCGCAAAGTGACGATGGCGGTCGGCAGCTTGTTGATCGCGATCGCCGCGATCGCAGCGGCCTCAGTGAGCCCGGCCCAGATATAGGCCAGCACGATCACGACCAATGCGGGCAAATTGAGCAGCAGGATCAGCCAGGGATCGCCGAGCCGGTCGGCGAGCTTCACGCGGCCCATGAGGTAGCCGATGGCGCTGCCGAGCGACATCGCCAGGGTGAAGGCGAGCGCGACGCGCGCCAGCGTGGCGCCGAGATGCAGGAACAGCGCGCCGCTTGATGCTTCCGCGATCATCACCTGAAGCACCGCCGGCGGGGAGGGCAGCTTCGCGCCGCCGACCACGAGCGCGGCAATCCACCAGAACGCGAGAAGCAGGGTGAACGACAGCAGGCGCAGCACCTCAGTCTCCGGGGACTGCGTGATAGAAGGTGCCGGGATCGAGCTCGGCTGCGGGGCCGACGAGATCGCGGCCGCCGATCTCGGCCAGCACGCGGTAGAGCACGCGTGCGTCCTTTTCCTCGTCATCGATGCTCCGGCGCGGAATGCCGTCGCGGTAACGGTCGCGGTAGGTCCTGAGCAGGGCAGGATCGGTCGTGCCGGTGAGCGGCGCGACCTTGTCCCAGGCCGCATCCGAGGTCGCCAGCAGCTCCTTGGCCTTGCGGGTCATCGCGATGAAGCGCGCGACGGCCTCCTTATGGCGCGCGGCCCAGCTCTCGTCGAAGACATAGCCGACCGCGGCGACCGCGCCTTTGGCACCCAGCTTCGGCAAGATGTCCTCGATGCCGGCGAGGCGCCTGAAACCCTTGGCCTCGAGCTGGGCGCAGAAATTCCAGAAGTTGAGGCTCGCATCCATCTCCCCGTCCAGCGATTTGGCGGCGATCAGCGGCGGGGCGCCGTACACGATCGTTGCGTCCGACTTCAGGTCGATGCCGTCCTGCTTCATCCGCGCCTGCAGCAGCAGCCAGCTCTTGTCGATCGCCCCGCCGGCGACCGCGAGCTTGCGGCCCTTGAGGTCGGTGAGCGTCTTGATCGGCGAAGAGGCCGGCACCATCACGGCGCCGAGCGCGCTGGAGTAGGGATAGAACGTGAGCTTGGCACCGAGCGTGCGCTCGCGCGATACCCACAGCCAGTCCGACAGGATGATGTCGGCGCTGCCGGCGCGCATCGCGATCTTGCCGGCCTCGGTGCTCGCGAGCTCGGTGACCTCCAGCGACAGGCCGGCCTCCTTGTCGAGTCCGGCGCTGCGGATCGCGGCCAGCTCCCACGAGAATGTTCCGGTCTTCTGCACCGCAAGGCGGATCGTATCCGCGGCGCCGACCGGTGCGGCCAGCGTCAGCGCCAGCACGGCTGCGAGCGCCGATATTCGTGCCAAAACTCTCATCACCTTGTGAGCCGTTTCCTCTGACAGAGTGCTTTTCAGCACAATAGGCATAGCATAGCCTTGGTCGCAACCAGCGGGAGGACGCGCATGAATCTGGCCGGACGGCTACGACCGATTGTCGCCGCATTGACGGTGCTCGCTGCGAGCGTATGCGTGGCGGGGGCCGAAGAGGCCAATGATTATCCCACCGCGGCGCGCGCGGAGTACGTCTATGGTTGCATGAAGGCGAATGGCGAGAGCCGGCAGTCGATCCAGCAATGTTCCTGCTCGATCGACGTGGTCGCCTCGATCGTGCCCTACGAGCGCTATGTTACCGCAGAAACCGCGCTCAGCATGTCGCAGGTGCGCAGTGATCTCGGCGTGCAGTTTCGCACCTCGGAGCAGGCCAACTCGGCCGTGAATGACTTGAGGCGCGCGCAGGCGGAAGCCGAGGTGAGGTGTTTTTGAGCTATCGCGGCACAGACGGCGCAATCTTCCTTCTCCCCTTGTGGGAGAAGGTGGCGCGAAGCGCCGGATGAGGGGTCTCTCTCCTGGTTCTCAAACGTTTGAGAGCTGGGCTCGGGGAGAGATACCCCTCACCCGTCTCGCCGCTAACGCGGCGAGCCAGCCTCTCCCACAAGGGGCCTGTTGCGTAATTCGCCATTTGTGATTCCCTAGGGCAAAGCCTTGGAGGGTAGCGATGGCAGTGAAGCAGACGGGGCAGCCGAG
>NZ_JBYGYN010000015.1:0-174313 GCF_057651995.1 Bradyrhizobium sp. USDA3516
GGCGCGGCTTGCTGCTCGGCCGGAGCGGGGGCCGGAGGCGGTGCAGGCGGCGGTGCCACGGCCGTTTGGGCCGGCGTGTTGGTCGCGGTCGTGGCTGCGGGGGGAGCCGGCGGCGGCACAGGAGCCGGCGCGACGGCGGCAGCCGCAGGTGCCTGCACGGCTGCGGGCGGCGCGGTAGGAGCGGGGGCTGGGGCCGGAGCAGACGGCGCTTGCGGATCGACCGTGGCCTGCTGCGGCGCCGTCTCGTTCTTTTTGGCCTTCTTGGGCTTGCCTTGGCCTGTGTTGTCGTAGACGCCGGGGATCTGCACCGTGCCGCGGTCCGGATCGATGCGGATGGTGCGCCCGCCATATTCGAAGGTGTACTGCGCCTGCGCGGCGGTGCTCGCCAAAAGGAATGCGGCCGTGGCCAACAGCTTCCTCATTTCCGTCTCCTGAACAGGTTGTCCCCGTACCGACGCTTACGCGCCGGCTCGGTTGCAAAAAGTGATCTAGATCACTGTTCTCGGTATGTGTCGTGCTCGCACGGACCTTGGTTCAATAACGCCGAACTCGGTCCAGAGTTGGACGGCGACGCGCCCTGTCCAATTCGGTGCAGACTGGCATCGGATCAGCGCGCCGCGTCTACTTCTTCGGACATCCCTCGCTCGCCGCCCTTTGGGCGCGGGCCAGCGCTGCATCGTTCGCCTTGTCGGCATGGATATCGACCGAACCCACGAGGCAGGCATTTGCGCCATTGATCGCGAACACGGAGAGCTCCTGGAGTTCCTTCTCATCCTCGTCGACTGCTCGCCAGGTGCGGATCACGGCGGCCCTCGGAACTCCGGCACGCATGATCCATTGCACCTTCTCGCCAAACGACTTGCCGGCACCACGCCATTGCGCGGTCGGCCCGGACACCTTCTCGATTTCGCGCCGAGGCGCAATCGTGAGCGATACGATGTTGCCTTCGTCGGCAAAGCGCACGACGTAGCCGGCCGGCCCCGGGCAGGTCCAAAGACCGAGCTCCTCTGTCGACTCGTCCTTGCATGTCGGCCCGGTCGCGGGTGTGAACTTCGTCTGCGCGAGCGCGCCGTGGACCCCGCTGATCCCGAGCACAATTGCGACCGCTAATTCCCTTCGCATGTCAGTCGAACCAGGCCGCGTAGATCTTCTTGTAGGTGCCGTCTTCCATCGCAATGTGCAGCCACTGGTCGACGAAGGCCTTCAGCGCCACGTCGCGCTGGATCCAATAGGCCTTCTCCGAAAAATCGAACGGCTTTTCCGGATGCACCGCGCAGAGCACGCCAGCGTGCTGCTTCTGCTGGTAGCGCGTCTCGGAGGCGTCCGTCATCATCAGATCGGCATTGCCCTTGGCGATCTCGTCGAAGATCAAGGTATTGTCGGGGAAGACGGTGATCTCGGCCTCCTTGATGTTGGCGCGGGCGAAGCGCTCATTGGTGCCGCCGGGATTGACGATGATGCGGGTGCCTTTCTTGTCGATCTCGGGCAGCGTCTGGTACTTGCCGACATCGGCGCAGCGCGCGATCGGCGTCTTGCCCTCGCGCATGATCGGTGTGGAGAAGAGGCCCTTCTTCTGCCGATCGAGCGTCACCGACACGCCGCCCATGGCGATGTCGAACTGGTCGGCTTCGAAATCCTTCATCAGCTTCGGCCAGGCCGTCGGCACGAATTCGACCTTGACCCCGAGCGCCTTGCCGAGCGCTTCCGCCATGTCGACGTCGAAGCCGGAGAATCGCTGCGTGGTCTTGTCGAGATAGGTGAAGGGCTTGTAGTCGCCGGTCATGCCGACGCGCAAGCTGCCGCGCTTCATGATCTCGTCGAGACGCGAGGGCGCCTGCTGCGCTTGGGCCGAAAGGCTCGCCAGCAACACCACGGTCAAAGCCGCCAAGACTCGAACGGATATTCGGACCATCATCTCTTTTCCACCCCTGCGCGAGCTGTCATTGTACAGCCGTTCGGACGTGGATTTAGACCAGATGCCCGTCGCTGGCGAGGCAGAAATCGAAGGGAATTCTCGAGGTGACGATCCCGATATACGAGGCCTCGGTCGGCCTGTTCGTGCCCTATTTGCGCAACCTGTCGGCGCTGCTCGACAAGGGCGTCGCTTATGCGCAGGCCCGGAAATTCGACCCGACGATTCTGCTCGGCATGCGCCTTGCGCCGAACATGTACGACCTCGCCCAGCAGGTCGGCGAAGCCTGCCGCCATGCCACGGTCGCGCCGGCCCTGCTGGCGCCGTGCGAGCCGGTGGCGCTGCCGGCGCTGGAGCACGACATGGCCGGGCTGCAGGCGCGCATCGCAACGTCCATCGAGTTCATCGAGAGCCTGCCGCGCGCGGAGATCGATGCGGCGGCGGAACGAAATGTCTTCTTCAGATTGAAGAACGGCACCGAGCTGCCCTTCACCGGGCGGACGTTGCTGCTGACGTTCAGCGTCCCGCAATTCTTCTTCCACGTCACCACCGCGTACGACTTGCTCCGGCACGCCGGGGTCGAGCTGGTGAAGAAGGACTTTTTGGGAAGGAAGTAGGAGCTCGCGGTTTACCTCTCCCCAAGCGGAGGAGAGGTCGGATTGCGCACGCAATCCGGGTCAGAGGCCGCAACGCGCGGTAAAACCTCAGCCCCTCACCCGGATCGCATCTTCGATGCGCCATAGCCGAAGCTCCGCTTCGGCGTCCTTGTGAACGGCCGCCGAAGGCGGCCTATGCCTCTCCCTACGGGAGAGGTGGAGAGAGACCAGGTGTGAAAGCCCGCTGCCTTAAGCTTCGCCCTTGCGTTCGTAGTCGGCAAGCGAGCTGCGGCCGGCGATCTCGCTGCGCAGCTCTTCGAAGCGCCTGTTCGCCTCATCTTGCTGGGTGTCGACGAAACGCACCGCGGCCTCGCTCGTCATGGGACCGCTGACCACGGGCGCGGATTGCTCGCCGATGGTCTCGTGGACGTAGTACTGGCCTTCATCGCCGCGGTGGACCGTCCATTTCAGGCGGATCGCGACCATGGGTCCGGGACCGACCTTGCTGTAGCCATCGGCATCGGTGTGCTCCGGTGCCAGCGGCTGCTCCTCGACCACGGGATGCTCTTCGACCGAGGGATGCGCATCGATCGCCGGATGCTCGTCCACGATCGGCTCGTCAGAGGCGATGTGCTCACGCTCTCCGGCGACCACGATTTCGGTCTCGGTCTGGCGAATGACGAGAACGGGCTCGGGGTGCTCCAGGATGCTGGCGATGGTCGCCAACGCGTGGTCGGTCGGGTCGATCTCTGACAAGGGGTCCATCCTCCAGCTCGCCGCGCCGGCCAGTCTGTCCCACCGCCGCCGCGTTTCAAGCCCATTACGCGCGTTTGATTAAGGCTGAGTTGGGGCCCGATCTGCACCAAAATGGGACGCTTTCTGGCGTCCCGAAGGCGGGCGGGTTGAGCCGCCGACCTTCGTGACCTCAGCCCAGCACGTCCTGGTTGATGATGTTCTGCCTGATGGGATCGCCGTCCAGCACGCTCAAAATATTGCGCGCCGTCTGCTCGCTCATGCGGCTCACCGCCTCGACCGTGACGCCGGCGACGTGCGGGGCCATGATGACGTTGGACAGCGCGAACAGCGCGTTGCTGACTGGCGGCGGCTCCACCTCGAACACGTCGATTCCGGCGCCGGCGAGCTTTCCGGACGTCAGCGCGTCATAGAGCGCCGCTTCCTTCACGATGCCGCCGCGCGCGGTGTTGATGAGGTAGGACCTATCCTTCATGCAGCCGATCCGCATCGTATCGAACAGGCCGACGGTCTCCGGCGTCTTCGGGCAGTGGATGGTGACGAAGTCGGCGTGAGGCAGCGCGGCGTCGAGGTCGGTGACCGGCTCGCATCCGGCCGCCTTGATGTCGGCGGCATCCTTGTAGGGATCGTAGACCTGCACCTTCATCTCGAACGCCAGGCAGCGCTTGGCGGTGCGGCTGCCGATGCGGCCGAAGCCGACGATCAGCACGGTCTTGCCGTAGAGGTCGAACGGCAGCATGCCGAGCCGGTCGGCCCAGGTGCCCTCCTTGACGCAGGAATGCAGCTCCTGCGCGCGCTTGGCCAGTGTCAGCATCATGAACAGCGCAGCTTCCGCAACCGAGGGCGAGTTGGCGCTGCCGGCGACCATCAGCGGCACTTTGCGGCGGGAGAGGGCGGGCACGTCGACGGCGTCGTAGCCGACGCCGATGCGGGTCACCACCTTCATATCGCGCGCGGCCTCGAGCTCGGTCTCGCCGAAGGCGGTGGCGCCCAGCGCCACGCCGTGGACCGGCGCATGGCTCTTCAACAAGGCCTCGAAATCCCTCGCCGAGATCAGGTTCGGAAACTCGACGAGCTCGATATCGTCCCGCTGGGTGAGGAGGGCGCGAGCCCCTTGCGACAAGGTTTGCGTAACGAAAATCTTCTTCTTGTTGGTCGCCATTGCTCCCCTGCCTGCTCGCTTTTCTTGGATCGCGGCGTCACAGCACGACGCCGGTCTCCTCATTTAGCAGGTGCATGTTGTTGAGGTCCATCGCCAGGCGCATGGGTGCCCCGTCCTTGGCGCCGGCATTGGGATCGACGCGGCCGCAGACCGGCGTGCCCTCGAGCCCGAAATAGACCAGCGTCTCCATGCCCATCGGCTCGGTGACGTCGAGCACGGTGTCGAAGGTCTCGACGCCGGGGGCCAGATGCGCATGCGACTCCGTGAGATGCTCGGGACGGATGCCGAGCAGCAGCTTCTCGGTGCGCGGCAGCGCGTTATAGCGCGCGGCGCGGGCCGGCGGCAGCGCGAAGGCGATGCGGTCGGTGAGGCGGATCTGGAGCGTGCCGCCGACATCCTCGAGCCGGCAGGGGATGAAGTTCATCGCGGGCGAGCCGATGAAGCCGGCAACGAAGCGCGTTGCCGGCTTGTGGTAGAGCTCGTTCGGCGTGCCGATCTGCTCGATGCGGCCCTTGTTCATCACCACCACGCGGTCGGCCAGCGTCATCGCCTCGACCTGGTCGTGGGTGACGTAGACCGTGGTGGTGCGCACCTTCTGGTGCACCTTCTTGATCTCGATCCGCATCTGCACGCGGAGCTTGGCGTCGAGATTTGACAGCGGCTCGTCGAACAGGAAGACCTTGGGATTGCGCACGATGGCGCGGCCCATGGCGACGCGCTGACGCTGGCCGCCGGAGAGTTGCTTCGGCTTGCGGTCGATCAGGTCGGTGATGTCGAGGAGGCGGGCGGCTTCCGTCACCCGCGCCTTGATCTCGGCCTTGGGATAATGCTTCAGGCGCAGCCCGAACGACATGTTCTCAGCGACTGTCATGTGCGGATAGAGCGCGTAATTCTGGAACACCATGGCGATGTCGCGGTCCTTCGGCGGCACGTCGTTGACGACGTCGCCGCCGATCATGATGTCGCCGTCGCTGATGTCCTCGAGGCCCGCGATCATGCGCAGCGTGGTCGACTTGCCGCAGCCGGAGGGGCCGACCAGCACGATGAACTCGTGGTCGGCGATGTCGAGGTCGATGCCGCGCACGGCTTCGACATCGTCGTAACGCTTGACTACCTTCCGCAAGGAAACGTCGGCCATCGAACTTCAGCTCCTCGTCATCAACCCTTTGTCGCACCGGCAGTCAGGCCGGCAATATAGTAATCCATCAGGAAGGCGTAGATGATCAGCGGCGGTGCCGCGCCGAGCAGCGCGCCGGTCATGATCTGTCCCCAGTTGAAGACGTCGCCCTTGATCAGGGTGGTGATAATGCCGACGGGCATCACGAGCTGATCGGTCGAGGTGGTGAACACGAGCGGATAGAGGAATTGCGCCCAGGAGACGGTAAAGGCGAAGATGGTGGCGGCGATCAGCCCCGGCAGCGCCACCGGAATGAAGATCCGGGTCAGCGTCTGGAACCAGGACGCTCCATCGATGATCGCAGCCTCGTCGAGCTCCTTGGGGATCGAGGCGAAGTAGCCGATCATGATCCAGGTGCAGAACGGGACCGTCAGTGTCGGATAGAGGATCAGCAGCACGTACCATTTGTTGATGAGCTGGATGCCGGTGAAGTCGCCGATCACCGCGAACATCTTGAACAGCGGAATGAACAGCAGTGTCTCCGGAACGAGGTAAGTAAGAAATACGCCGGTGGCGAGCGTCGCCGAGCCCCAGAACCGCATCCGCGACAGCGCAAAGGCGGCCGGCACCGATATCAGCATGGTGATGGTGACGACGAAGATCGAGACGATCGCCGAATTCCAGAAGAAGCGCAGGAACTGGTTCGACGTCAGGAGCGAAGTGTAGTTTTCCAGCGTCGGATGAAACACCCACCACGGATTGGTCGCCGCCGAAATCTCAGCGCTGCTCTTCAAGGACGTGATTAGCATGTAGACCGGCGGCGTCAGGAAGAAGATCGCGAAGATCACCAGGAAGAAATACGACCAGCGCAGCGCCCAGGCGCGGTCGCGGCTCATGCTGCCGTACTTGACCTTGGGGGTCCGCGCGGCCTTGTCGATGGTTACCGTGGTCATCAGGCTTCATTCCCGCGTTTGTTGACGTCGCGCAGGATGAAGATTGCCGCGACCGCCAGGATCGGCACCATGAAGAGGGAAACGCTGGCGCCGAGCGGTATGTCGCTGCCCTCGATACCAACGCGGAACGCCCAGGTTGCGAAGATGTGGGTGTGATCGAGCGGACCGCCGGCGGTCAGGATTCGCACGATGTCGAAATTGGCGAAGGTGACGATCAGCGAAAACAGTGTCGTGATCGCGATGATGTTCCGCATCATCGGCAGCGTCACATACCAGATGCGCTGCCACCAATTGGCGCCGTCGATTGCGGCGGCCTCATAGAGCTGCTCGGGAACGGATTTCAGTGCGGCCAGATACATGATCATGAAGAACGGTGCGCCGACCCAGATGTTGACGAGAATAACCGAGAAGCGCGCCCATAGCGCATCGCCGGTCCACGGGATCGGCCCGATACCGAAGAACGACAGCGTATAGTTGAACGCGCTATAGGAAGGATCGAACAGCCACAGCCAGGCGAGCGTGCTCATCGCCGGCGGTATCACCCATGGCACCAGCAGCATGCCGCGCCATTTGCGCTGGCCCTTGGCGGGTATGTTGTGAACGAAATGCGCAATGATGAATCCGAGCACCGCTTTGAAGAGGACGGCCGTGATGGCGAAGATGCAGGATTGCTTGACGACCAGCCAGAATGTTTCGCGCTTGAACAGGAACTCGAAGTTGCTCAGTCCGATGAACCGCTGCATCGACTTGTTCAGGGTCGCCAGATGCATCGCATAGAATGCCGGATAGATCACGAGCAGCGCGATCAGCAGGATCAGCGGCAGCGTCATCAGGAACGCTACGGTCGATTTGCGCCTCAGCGCGTTATGGAGGCTGAAGCGCTTTCGCGCAGCTTTTGCGGTAGCGGCACGGTTCGGCTGCAATACGACATCAGCCATGGTGCGTTTTCATCCCTTTAAAGTCTTTATTGGCCGGCGTCGTGACGGATGCAGAAATGGCGGCCTGCGATCGGCCGGCCGCCATCGTGTCCGGTCCGTCAGCTTCGCATGAAGCCTTCGCACTCGCCTTCGGCCCAGGCGAGCGTCTTTTCCATCGCCTCGCCCTGTGCATGGCGCAGGCACATCTTGGTTAGCGTGGCCTGCGTGTAGATCTGCTGTGCGATCTTCGGTGGAGCCGGCGCCGCGGCGATCGAAAGCGTCTGATGGTTGTGGGGGTTGGGGTAGTGGTAGAGCGTACCCTTCGGTGGCCCTTCCTCCTGCCACACCTTGAGCGTCGTCAGCTTCTCGTAGCAGGGCAGGTCGTAGCCGCCGCTCGCCACCACCATCTTCTCGATCGCTTCGGGTTGCGAAAGCGCCCTGAGCAGGCTCTTGGCCGCCTCCTTGTTCTTGGAAAACGACCACGTGCCCCAGAAGTAGCCCAGGTAAGGCGCGAAGCGGCCCTTCGGCCCGGCCGGGAAGCCGTGGGTCCAGCACTGCTCGGCGACCTGAGGCGCGTCGCGCTTGGCGACAGCCCAGGCACTCGGCGGATTCATGATCAGGGCGCCCCTGCCGGAGACGAGCCACTTGTTATTGGAGGCGTCATCCCAGGCACCAGCATCTGGCGGCAGGAACGCGATCAGCTTCTTGTAGTAGTCCAGAGCCTGACGCACCGCGTCGGTCTTCACCGTGAGGTTGCCCTTCTCGTCGACAAGGGCTGCGCCGAAAGACTGGAAGATCGCGCCGGCCGTATCGACATTGTCGGTGGTCTCGCCGAGACCGATACCAAAGGGAACGCCGCCCTTGTGGCAGGCTTCAGCGGCCTTGAGGAACGTGTCCAGGGTCCAGTTGTCAGCCTTCGGCGCAGCGCCCGCCGGATACATCGCCTGCACGTCGATGCCCGCATGCTTCTTCATCAGATCGATGCGCGAGCAGGGCCCCTTGATCTGGCTGCCGACGCTCGCGGGAACCGCAAGCCATTTGCCCCCGGCCTGGCCGAGATACTTCACGGTGCCGTTCGGCTCGCCGTTCTGCTTGATGAGGTCTCCCATCAACTCGTTCATGGGCTCAAGCTGTTCGGAATGCGCATGCGGAAACCAAGTCTGCATCGCAATGATGTCGTGGCCGGACTTGGCCTGCGCCTCGGCGGCGACGGTCAAGATGAGCTTGTTACCCTGACTTGGGATGTAGTCGATCGAAACCTCGACCTTCTCCTTCGCCGCCCATTCGTTGACGATGTCGGTCGAGGCTTTGTTTGCGCCGGGGACCCAATGGTCCCAGAAGCCAATCGAGAGCTTGCCGGCGGCGTAGGCGCCCCGGACATAGGGCGCGGTGATCAGCGCCGCGGAGGACATTGCAGTGGCAGCCACAAATTGACGTCGCGTCAGTTTCTTGCGTGACATCTCGTTTCCTCGCTTGGGTGTTGTTGGAGTTTCCTCTGAGACTTTCTTTCTTGAGTTCTTGTTGCTCGATTTTCTTGTTGGTGCCGTCGGCTCGCGTGGGCAATTCACGCTGTCGCAGCAAAATTGGTAGCGCGATCAGATCATGATTGATCGCGTCTGTCGAGAAAGCCGAACGGCTCTGCGTCTAAAACTAATGGTGTGTCGGGAAGCGTGGCGATGCGGCACGGCGCAGGCGCAGGGCACGGTTTTTTGCGACGCACACTTTGCGGCAGGCGGATTGAAACGCTGCGTGCGCATTTACGCCTCAGTTCCGCATAAGCCTGGATAACCGCTTCGCGCGAAAGACTTTTCGGGGGTGGACAGCAACTGGCCGCGTCTGGACCTCGAAGCGGCGGAAACGATAGAATTGCGCCTGGCGGCTGACTCCCGCTGCTAGGCCAGATTGATGATGGAGACGAGAATGATCAAACAGGCGCCACCCGCGCGGCTTCACCTGCGGCGATGCCTGGCGCTGGGGTCTGTGCTCGCGCTGTTGCTCGCCGCCACCCAGGGGGCGAATGCCCAGGGTCTGGTCAAGGGCGTTCAGGAAGGCGCTGCGGCCGGCAACAAGGCGGCAGGTCCGGTCGGAGGCGTGCTCGGCGGCGCCATCGGCGGCGTGGTCGGCGTCTTCACCGGCGTGCTCGGTGTCGGCAACACCAACACCGGCAATCAGGCGCCGCCGCCCAAGGAGGCCGGCAAGGACGCGGCGAAGGAGCCCAAGCAGCAGGGCGCGGCCAAAGACAAGGATGCCAAGGACGGCAAGAGCGCCAAGGGCAAGGGCGCCAAGGCGACCAAGGAGGCGAAGAACGCGCCGCAGGACACCAAGGGTAAAGACAACAAGGAAGTCACGGTTCTGACCCAGCCCGGTGCGCCGCAGCTGACCGCCGAGCAGATCGTCGCCAACAGCGATTCCTACATCGAGCGGATCAAGAGCGAGCTGAACCTCACGCCGGATCAGGAGAAGCACTGGTACGGTTTCTCGAGCGCGATGCACTACCTCGGGCATAATGGCGCAGAGCGGCTCAACCTGCGGATTGCGCGCGCCAAGCGCGATCCGCCCGACGACATCATCGAGCAGATGCGTAACGAGGCCCAGTTCCTGATCGATCGCGCCGGCGATCAGCGCAACGTCGCCGACGCCGCCGAGCCGCTGTTTTCGAGCCTCGACGACAAGCAGAAGCAGGTGTTCATCCAGGCAATGGTGCGCCTTAGCCACGAGCGCGGACTGGATTGATCAAGTTGAGCAGGTTCGGGCGCGTGTCAATTAACGGCGCCTGCCACGAATTCGTGTATCTACAGCGCAATTCGGTTATGCTTAGCTTCGCAAGGCTGATTGCGGGGTTGATATGGCGGACGGACTCTCCGTTTTCCTGGTCGAAGACGAGGCGTTGATCCGGATGATGATGGCCGACATGGTGGAGGAACTCGGCCACCATGTCGTTGCGGAAGCAGACAATGTGCGCGACGCCAGCGCCTTTGCCATGACCGCGCAGTACGATCTGGCCATCCTCGACATCAACCTGATGGGCGTCTATGTCGACCCCGTCGCCGACCTGATCGAACGTCGTGGCAAGCCGTTCCTGTTCGCCACGGGCTATGGTCCGGAACTGCTGCCGTCCTTGCTCCGGCGCCGGCCGATCCTGCGCAAGCCGATCGCGCTGGACCAGCTCAAGGCGATGATCGATTCGATGTTTCCGGAGCCGTCGGCCACTATCCCGGGCTGACCGATCGCGCTTTTGCCACCTGGTGGGAAGAACTCAACCGGCAGGGTTGCGGCCGTTCTTCAGCACCGTGGCGATGGTGTGAGCCGTCATGGCCGCGCGATCCGAAGCGCGCTGGGCAGCCAGCTGGTCGCGGGCCTTTTCCTCGATCAGGATCTCGATGAGCGCCAGCCGCTTGTCCTCGCTGTCCGCTTCGCGCAGCAGGCGGTGATAGCGGTGATAGTCGAAACCCGAATCCTGTTTACGCATGTCACGCCCCCGCAACTACGCCACACACCGGTAGATTGTTTCTCATCGGGAACATGCAGGCAAGCAGGAACCTGCGTGGAACCGCAGGTGTGCCGCAATCAGCTGTGCATGACGGGAACTCGCCGCCTGGAACTCAGCCGGGATTGTGCTCAGCGAACATCGTCAGGCCGAGGAAGCTCGCATCGGGCTTGATCACGAGCCTGGTCGGGATGTCGCGCAGATAGTCCTGGAATCGTCCCTTGGCTTCGAAGCGTGCCCGGAATGCAGAGGCTGCGAGGAACTCGCGGAAGCGCGGCACGATTCCGCCGGCGACATAAACGCCGCCGCGAGCGCCGAAGGTCACTGCGAGATTGCCGGCGACCGAGCCGAGGATGGCGCAAAACATCTCCAGCGTCGCGCGGCTGACCGGACAGCTGTTCTCCAGCGCAGCCTTGGTGATCCCTGCGGCATCGCGATGCGGCACCTGAACGCCGTCGATCTCGGCCAACGCCTCGTACAGGTTTTGCAGCCCGGAGCCAGAGAGGGCGCCGCGCTCGATCGAGACATGGCCGAGGCGCCGGCGCAAGCAGGCGATTACGCGCTCCTCGCGCTCGTTCTCCGCCGGCAGGGTCGCGTGTCCAGCCTCCGTGACGACGGCCAGTCGCGAACCATGGCGGTCGACCAGGCAGGAGACACCAAATCCGGTTCCGGGTCCAACGACCAGCAATGGCTCCCCAAGCAGGCCGTCGCCGCCGCCGAGCGGGACCAGGTCAGAAGGCTCCAAGGCGGGCAGGGACCAAGCCACCACCTCGAAATCGTTCAGCACATGGACGCTGTCGAAGCCGAGCGCGGGCTGCAGCTCGTTGCCGTCGATGACCCAGGGACTGTTGGTCATGACACAGCGATTGTTGGTGACGGGACCTGCCACCGCCAGCACCGCGCGATGGGGCTGCTCGCCGTTCGACCGGCGCGCCAGAACGTCCGCGATGGCTTCGCGGACGGTCGGGAAGTCCGCGACCTTGACATAGTCGATCGGTCCGGTCTGACCGCTCGGGCTCAGCGCGAAGCGCGCATTGGTGCCGCCGATATCGGCGAGAAGAATATTTCCGGACTTGCCGATATTCATGACTTCACCGCCGCCACGACCTTCAGGTCCTGGCAGCCCTGTCCTCCGCTGCTTCGACCCGATCCGCCTGGGGCGGGCGGTGCGAGACTCTGCCCTTGGGTGCGCCTAGTCAACACGGACGAGGTCAATCCGTTGCATCGTGGCCTACGGTAACCAATTCGCGCAGCTCGCACGCGCCAGGTGGTTGCGAAGCAGCGCATGAAGGCCGACACTGGGGTGGCTCGCCTGGCGACCTCGCGCCGGCAAATCGAATGGGACGGCGATGAAGATTTCCGACCGCGACGTGCTGCTGGTGATCGACGTGCAGAACGACTTCTGCACCGGCGGGGCGCTGGCGGTGCCAGGGGGCGAGAAAGTCGTGCCCGCCATCAATCGCATCGCCCAAAAATTCGCCAATGTGGTGCTGACCCAGGACTGGCATCCGGCTGATCATGTCTCCTTCGCGCCCAACCATGCGGGCAAGCAGCCGTTCCAGGCCATCGAGCTCGACTACGGACCGCAGGTGCTCTGGCCGCCGCATTGCGTGCAAGGCACGGCTGGCGCGGCATTTCATCGCGATCTCGACGTGACGCAAGCGAGTCTCGTGGTGCGGAAGGGCTTTCGCCGCGGCATCGATTCCTATTCGGCGCTGTTCGAGAACGACCATCGGACACCGACCGGATTGCTCGGTTATTTGCGCGAACGGGAGCTGAAGACCATCTTTGTCGCGGGTCTTGCGCTGGATTTCTGCGTCCGCTTCTCGGCGGAGGATGCGCGCAAGGCCGGACTGGAGGTCGCCGTCATCGAGGATGCCTGTCGCGGCATCGATCTCGACGGCTCGGTCGCGGCGACCCATCGGAGTTTTCGGGACCTCGGCATTGCCGTCGTGAGTCTCGAGGCATTTCTGTGAGGATGTCGAGCTAGCCATGGTGGACAAGACCGCCAAACCGCCGCGCGGGCCAGGGCAGGCTCCTGACGATCCTCGGCTCTGGCCGTTTGCGGCGGCGCAGCTCGCCATGGATGCCTGCTTTTGGTGGCTGGAGCGGGCACCCGAGAAACAGGGTGACGGCAGCTTGCCATGGACGGCGCCGGGCAGCGTTGCGCTGGAGCTCGCAACGATGGACTTGCGCGATTGCTCGCAGACCCGGTCCGGGCAGCCGGCGCTGGTCTGCGCGCCCTATGCGCTGCACCGCGCCCTGATCGCCGATTTCGCCCCGGGCCACAGCGTGGTGCAGTCTCTGCAAAACGGCGGCATCGACCGGGTCTACCTCACCGACTGGCGGTCGGCGACGCCGGACATGCGCTATCTCTCGATCGACAGCTATCTTGGCGATCTCAATGTCGCGATCGATGAGATCGGTGCGCCGGTTGATCTCGTCGGGCTGTGCCAGGGCGGATGGCTGTCGCTGCTCTATGCCGCGCGCTTTCCAGCCAAGGTGCGGCGGCTGGTTCTGGTCGGTGCTCCCGTGGACCTGTCGATCGAATCCACGCTGTCCCGGCTTGCCCGCAACGCGCCCGGGCTGGTGTATGACCAGCTCGTCGCGCGCGGTGGCGGCAATGTCAGCGGCGAGGAGATGCTGCGCTTCTGGTCCAAAGCCCCTGACCACGACGATATCGCGGCGGCATTGCAGCGGGATCTCTCGGACGAGCAGGGTACCGAGCTGCTCGCGCGGTTTGACCGCTGGAATGCCGAGACGCTCAACCTGCCGGGCACTTATTATCTCGAGATCGTCAACGCGATCTTCCGGGAGAACCGCATCGCCGAGGGCCGTTTCGTCGCGCTCGGCCGCCCGATCGACCTGAAGGACGTCAAGGCGCCGATCTTCCTGCTCGCCGGGCTCGACGACGATGTGGTGCCGGCGACGCAGGCGCTGGCCACCGCGGGGCTCGTCGGCACGCCGCCTGCCTTCGTCGCGGCGGCATCCGAGCCCAGCAACCATCTCGGCCTGTTCATGGGCGCGCGGACCCATGCGCATGCCTGGCCCCGGATCGCCGGGTGGCTGCGCGGCGATCTGCCCGGCGTGCTGGCCCGCAGCGCCTGAGTTCGCCGGCACTGGACCGGACGGGGCGCAAATCCGTTATGGATGATGGCGGATGGCCTGCACGGGGCCAGACCAATGGGCTACATATGATCAGAGCTGACGGCGGTGGCCGCCGGCAAGAGACTTGAGGGTACTGCGCTCGATGACATTCCACTCGATTTACGCCCACGGATTTGCGCGCGTGGCGGCCTGCGTGACCACCTCCCACGTCGCCGATCCCAGCGCCAACGTGAAGGCCGTGCTGGCGGCGGCCAATGCCTGCCACGAGCAGTCGGTCGCGGTCGCGGTGTTTCCCGAGCTGTGCCTGTCCGGTTATGCGATCGAGGACCTGGTGAAGCAGGATCCGCTGCTCGATGCGGTCGAGCGCGGGCTCGGAGCGATCGTTGAAGCCTCCGCCGGGCTGATGACGGTGCTGATCGTGGGGGCGCCGCTGCGCTTTGGCAATCGCATCTACAATTCTGCCGTCGTCATTCATCGCGGCAACGTCCTCGGCGTCGTGCCGAAATCCTACCTACCAACCTATCGCGAGTTCTATGAGGGGCGGCATTTCGCCTCCGGCGCCGGCATCGCCGGCGAGACCATCGCCTTTGGCGGCCTGCATGCGCCGTTCGGCGTGGATCTCCTGTTCGCGGCCGAGGACGTTCCGGGCCTCACCATTGGCGTCGAGATCTGCGAGGACATGTGGATCCCGGTGACGCCGGCCTCGGAGCTCGCGCTTGCGGGCGCGAGCGTGCTGATCAACCTCTCGGGAAGTCCGATCACGATCGGCCGGGCGCGCTCGCGCGCGTTGCTGTGCCAATCGACCTCGGCGCGCTGCCTCGCGGCTTACGTCTATTCCGCAGCCGGGGCCGGGGAATCCACCACCGATCTCGCCTGGGACGGCCAGACCTCGATCTACGAGAACGGCGTGCTGCTGGCTGAGGGCGAGCGGTTCCGCCAGGGCGGCCAGATCACGCTGGCCGACGTCGACCTCGACCTGCTCAGGCAGGAGCGCGCGCTGATGGGCACGTTCGACGACAACCGGCGGCAGCGCGAGGCGTTTTTCCGCAAGGTGACATTTGCCCTGAAACCGCCGGCGGCCGATATCGGCTTCCTGCGCAAGGTCGAGCGCTTTCCGTTCGTGCCGAGCGATGAGAACCTGCTCGAGCAGGACTGCTACGAGGCCTACAACATCCAGGTCGCCGGGCTGGTGCAGCGCATGCGCGCCACCGGTACCAAGCGGGTGGTGATCGGCGTGTCGGGCGGTCTCGATTCCACCCACGCCCTGATCGTCGCCGCCAAGGCGGTCGATCTGCTCGGCCTGCCGCGCGAGAACATCCTGGCCTACACCATGCCGGGCTTTGCCACCGGCAGCGAGAGCAAGACCAACGCGCTCGCACTGATGAAGGCGTTGCAGACGAGCTGGCAGGAGCTCGACATCCGCCCCACGGGGGCGCAGATGCTGAAGGATATCGGCCATCCCTTCGGCAAGGGCGAGAAGGTCTACGACGTCACCTTCGAGAACGTGCAGGCGGGCCTGCGCACGGATTATCTGTTTCGCCTCGCCAACCATCACGGCGGCATCGTGATCGGAACCGGCGATCTCTCCGAGCTTGCGCTCGGCTGGTGCACCTATGGTGTCGGCGACCAGATGGCGCATTACAACGTCAACGCCGGCGTGCCCAAGACGCTGATCCAGCATTTGATCCGCTGGGTGATCTCCTCGAAGCAGTTCAGTGACGAGGTCAATCGGACGCTCGGCTCGATCCTCGTGGCCGAGATCTCGCCGGAACTCGTGCCGGTCGAGGCCGGCCAGAAGCCGCAGAGCACGGAAGCGTCCGTCGGACCTTACGAGCTGCAGGATTTCAACCTGTTCTATACGCTGCGGTTCGGCATGCGGCCGTCCAAGATCGCCTTCATGGCGCTTCAGGCCTGGAAGGATGTTGCCAAGGGCGAATGGCCGCCGGCATTCCCGAGCGACCGGCGCAGGGCCTATGACCTCAAGGAGATCCGCCGCTGGCTCGAGGTGTTCCTGCGCCGCTTCTTCGCCTTCAGTCAGTTCAAGCGCTCGGCCATGCCGAACGGGCCGAAGGTCTCGGCCGGCGGTTCGCTGTCGCCGCGCGGCGACTGGCGCGCGCCCTCGGATTCGAGTGCAGCGGCATGGCTCGAGGATCTCGAGCGGAACGTGCCGAACTGATCGGGGCAGCGGATCGGCGGGGGAAAATCGGATGTCGGCTGGCGATGAGGCGGAAGCGGGTGACGAGGCCAGGGTCGTCAACGGCCTCTACGTCTTCGACATCGAGATGCGGGACGGCAAGCGTGGGCAGGCCAGGGGCGTGGTCGTGCTCTGCGACGGCCGCATCATGGGCGGCGACAGCTACTTCTATTACACCGGCAGCTACACCTTCCGGAGCGGCAAGTGGAGGGGCGACATGATCGTCAATCAGCACACCGAGGCGGTCGGCAGGACGCTCGCATTCGGCGGCAGGGAGGTCACCTGCGGCTTTTCCGGCGACTATTTCCCCGGCGGTGCGGAAGTCGAAGGCATGGCGCTGGTCGGCAAGACCAGCGTGACGTTCACGGCACGACTGACGCTGAAGGATGCGATGTAATGGCGGCCTGATCGGCCCACTTCCACGACTGCGTTCCTGCTCAGGAACCTTCGCACAGACAGAACGTTCGCGTCTGTTGTTGCGAATTGTCGAGGAGAGGGACCATGCGTCAACATTTGCTGTTATCGACTGCGGCCGTCGGGCTCATGCTCGCATCCGGCCTTGCCTATGCCCAGGCGCCCAGTGAGCGCAGGGACGAGCCGAAACGGACCGAGGAACCGGCCAAGGGCGCTGCCCCGCTGCGCGGTGGTGCGGCTCAAGAACGCGTTCAAGAGCGCGCGCAGGGCGCCCAGGAGCGACTCCAGGGCGCTGGCCGCGAGGATCGAGGCGGCGCTGTCAAGAACGAGGCAAATGACGACAAGCGCCAGCCGGCGACGGCCTCGGACCGCAACCAACCGAAAGCCAGGGATCAGGCACAAGACTCTCGCGAGCCTTCGCGCGATCGCAACCGGGAGGCCGAGAGCGCCAAGCCCGGACGCGATGCGGGCAAGAGCAGTGCGGAAACCAAGCAGGACAAGGCCGCGCCACAGAAATCAACCGCCGAATCCGAGAAATCCAAGACCGGTCCGACGACTGGCCCGGCTGGCCAGCAGAACGAGCGCACGGGAGCTGCGGCCAACCAGAACGAGCGCAACCAGGCCCAGCCGCCGCGCAGTGCCGCCGAGCAGCAGCCACCGGCCACCGCGACGGATACCAACCGCGCGGCTCCGACCAACAATGCGCAGACCGCGCCCGGCGCCACGGGCACGCAGACCAACCAGACCACGCAGACCAACACGCAGGTCAACCAGCAGGCTCAGGTGACGACCGAGAGGCAGGTGCGGATCTCCGAAACCGTGAGCCGCGCGCGTCTGGCGCAGCCAGAGCGCAATCTGAACATCTCGATCCGGGTTGGCGAGACGATTCCCTCGCGCGTGCGTTTGCATCGGCTGCCGCCCGAGATCATCTCGATCGAGCCGCAATATCGCGGCTATGAGTATTTCACGACCGAAGACGAGGTCATTATCGTGGAGCCGCGCTCGCATCGCATTGTCAGCCAGGTCCCCCGCGATCCGTCGCGCGCCCGGGCCCAAATGGGCAGCAGCGCCTCCTCGTCGTCAAGCATGGCGGCGGCCGGCGGAAACAACATGGTGAACTGCCAGATCATGCGACGTGATGCCTCCGGCAACGTCGCCCAGGCCGAGCCGACGACCGTGGGTTCGACCGCGCGGACCGATTCCCTGAGCGTGATCGTCCAGATGCCTGGCGGCGGCTCGTCCGCGCCGATCGCCCTCGGCGCTCCCGCGGGCAACATCGTGGTCGCGACGCAAGGGCAGGGCGATTGCACGGTGACGCTGGAGCCGCAGACGCGCTGAGCGCCGAAGCAAAAAGGCGCTGAAACGACAACGCGCCGCCCGGATGCCCCACCGGACGGCGCGTTGCTGCGTTCAATCTAAAAAGTTTCGAGGTCCGGAGTGCCTAGGAGTCCGGACCTCGTCACCTTGCCCCAGCCTTCAATCCCCCGCCCCATGTGGTCCCCCAACCCCATGTAGCGCGATCAGAGGGTGATGCCCGTGGAAGTGGCCGCCGATCGATGTCCCGCGATGTACGCGAAGGTCGGCTAGGATTCCATTCCGGATCACTACGGGCACGATAGCGCTTGCCATGTGCCCATTCGGCATCGCTCGCAGCGATCGCTTTTGCCTGAGCCGCAGCACGCCCGGGCAGGATGTCCACATCTCGTCCACGCTGCGGAAGACGCATTTCACCGGCCTGTCATTGAACTGGTCTAGCGCTGCTCCCCGTCATCGCTGACGACGAAGGAGCATGCCATGTCGAAGCCGGTTTTGGGCGCCGCATTGTCCATCAAGTCAATTCCTGCGCATCGCGACTGGCTTTTGGAACGGCAGCGCGATCTCGAGATCCAGGACTTCTTCCGCGCCGATCTGCTCGATAGCGACTGGCGCGCAACCGCCGGCGAGATCAAGCAGATGCTCGCAGGCCACACCGGCCGACTCGGCATCCACGGACCGTTCTGGGGCTTCAAGATCGACAGCCATGATCCCATGATCCGTCAGGCCGTGACCAAGCGCCTGCTCCAGGGCCTTGAGGCCGCCGAGTTCCTCGGCGCGACGCAGATGGTGATCCATTCGCCGTTCACGACCTGGGACCACAACAATCTCGATCTCTATCCCGACAATCGCGCCAATATCGTCGAGCGCGTCAAGGCGACGCTCGCCGAGGTGATCGCGCGCGCCGAGACGATCGGCTGCGAGATCGTGATCGAGAACATCGAGGACAAGGATCCGCGCGATCGCGTGCGCCTCGCCAGGGCGCTGGAAAGCAGCAAGGTCCGCGTCTCGCTCGACACCGGGCACGCCAATTACGCCCACATCTCGACCGGCGCGCCGCCGGTCGACTATTATGTCGAGACCGCCGGCGACATGCTGACGCATGTGCACCTGCAGGACACCGACGGCTTCGCCGATCGGCACTGGGCGCCGGGCGAGGGCAATATTCCCTGGGTCGCCGTATTCCGCGCGCTCGGCCGGCTGACGTCGAATCCGCGGCTGATCCTCGAACTCCGCAATCACGACGACGTCCGCAAGGGCGCGGCGCATCTCGCCGCGCTCGGTCTCGCCGAATAACCGACATCACAAAGGGCAGGGTCACCATCATGAGCAAGCTCACCCGTCGCACCATCCTGAAATCCGGCAGCGCCGCCGCAAGCACCTTGCTGCTGCCGCGCTTTGCCATCGCGCAAGGCGACAACCGTCCGTCGGTCACGATCGCCGTGCAGAAGGTCACCAATTCGAACGTGCTCGACGTGCTGCGCGAGCAGTCCAACGTCGGCGAGCGGGTGTTCTTCTCCTCGATCTGGGAAGGCCTGATCTCGAAGAACTGGCGCGGCAAGCTCGAAGCCGTGCCGGGCCTTGCCACCGAATGGCGCCGCATCGACGACCAGACCGTCGAGGTGAAGCTGCGCCAGGGCGTCAAGTTCCACAATGGCGACGAGCTCACGGCGGAAGACGTCGTCTTCACCTTCAGCCGCGAGCGCATGTTCGGCGAGACCGAGGCCAAGAACCGCTCCACCATCAAGGCGTTCGAGAAGATCCCGACGCCGCGCCCGGGCAAGGAGCTGCCGCCCGATGTCCCCGCGGTCGCCCGCCGTATCTGGCCCGACCTCGCGCGCGTCGATGCCGTCGACAAGTACACGGTGCGCTTCTACAACGCGACGCCGGACGTCACGATCGAAGGCCGGCTGTCGCGCTACGGCTCCGACATCATGAACCGCCGCGCCTGGGAAGAGGCGGCGAGCTATCTCGACTGGGCCCGCAAGCCGGTGACGACCGGCCCCTACAAGGTCGTCGAGCTCAAGCCCGACGTGTCGCTGACGCTGGAAGCGCACGACGAATATTGGGGCGGCCGGCCGCCGCTCAAGCGCATCCGCTTTCTCGAAGTGCCGGAGGTCGCGAGCCGCATCAACGGACTGCTCTCGGGCGAATACCAGTTCGCCTGCGACATCCCGCCGGACCAGATCGCCGGCATCGAGAAGAATTCCGCGTTCGAGGTGCAGGGCGGCACGATTCAGAATCACCGCCTGACCGTGTTCGACAAGAACCACGCCGTGCTCGCCAATCCGCTCGTGCGGCGTGCCTTCACCCACGCGATCGATCGCCAGGCGATCGTCGACAGCCTTTGGTCCGGCCGCACCCGCGTGCCGAAGGGCCTGCAATGGGAGTTCTACGGCGACATGTTCAACGCCGACTGGAACGTGCCGGCCTATGATCCCAAGCTGGCGCAGGATCTGCTCAAGCAGGCCAATTACAAGGGCGATCCGATCCCGTATCGCCTGCTCAACAATTACTACACCAACCAGGTCGCGACTGCGCAGATCCTGGTCGAGATGTGGAAGTCGGTCGGCCTCAACGTGCAGATCGAGACCAAGGAGAACTGGTCGCAGATCATGGAGCGTAGCCCAACCCGCGCGGTGCGCGACTGGTCGAACTCGGCCGCCTTCAACGATCCGGTGTCCTCGCTGGTCGCCCAGCACGGCCCCAACGGCCAGCAGCAGCAGATCGGCGAATGGACCAATGCCGAGCTGAACAAACTCTCGGAGTTCCTGGAAACCTCGACCGACCGGCCTGCGCGCAAGAAGGCGTTCCAGCGCATGCTGGAGATCGCCGAGCGCGAAGATCCCGCCTACACGGTGCTGCACCAGAACGCGACCTTCACGGCCAAGCCGAAATCGATCAAGTGGAAGGCGGCGCCCGCCTTCGCGATGGATTTCCGCGCCGGCAATTTCGAGGTCTGACGGTGCCGCCGCTGGTCAGCATCGAGGACTTGCGCGTCGCCTTCAATGGCATGCCGGTCCTGCGCGGCGTCGATATTGCCTTGCAGAAGGGCGAGGCCGTCGGCCTCGTCGGCGAGTCCGGTTCCGGCAAGTCGGTGACGTGGCTCGCCGCGCTGGGGCTGCTGCCGCGCCATGCGCAAGTCTCTGGCTCGGTGCGGCTCGACGGGCGCCAGATTCTCGGCGCGCCGGCCACCGAGCTCGACCAGGTCAGGGGCGGGCGCATCGCCATGATCTTCCAGGACCCGGCCAGCGCGCTCAATCCGGTGCTGACCATCCGCAAGCAGCTCTGCGAAGCGCTGGCGTTGCATCGCAATCTCGAAGGCAACGCCGTGAAGGCGGAGGCGCGGCGGCTGCTCGATCTCGTCGGCATTCCCGACGCGGGCCGGCGGCTCGAGGCCTATCCGCACGAATTCTCGGGCGGCCAGGTCCAGCGCATCATGATCGCGATGGCGCTGGCGGGGAATCCCGATCTGTTGATCGCGGACGAGCCGACCACGGCGCTCGATGCCACCATCCAGGCGCAGATCCTGGAGTTGCTCTCGACCGTCCGCCGCGAGCTCGGCATGGCGATGGTGCTGATCAGCCACGACCTCGGCGTCGTCGCGGAGAATTGCGACCGTGTCGCGGTGATGTATGCCGGCTGCATCGTCGAGCAGGCCCCGAGCAACCAGCTGTTCGCCGATCCCGTGCATCCCTACGCGCAAGGATTGATCGGCGCGCTGCCGCCGCTCGATGGTCCGCGGCGGCGCCTCACCGCCATTCCCGGCACGGTGCCCGATCCCGCGCACATGCCCGGCGGCTGTGCCTTCGCGCCGCGCTGCGCGCTGGTTGCGGAAGCATGCGGCCTCGCGGCGCCGACCCTCGCGCCGATCGCCGACGACCGCAGCGTCGCCTGCGTTCGCGCCGAGGCCTCGCGCCGCGCGCTGCTCGGGATGGCCGCCGAATGAGTCCGCCGCTGGTCGAGGTCTCCGCGATCTCGCGCACCTATGCGATGCGCTCCGGAATGTTCGGGCGAGCTGCGGCCGTGCATGCCGTCGACGGCGTGTCGCTCGCGATTGCCAGGGGCCAGACGCTCGGTCTCGTCGGCGAATCCGGTTCGGGCAAGTCCACCACGGGCCGCATCGTGCTCGGCCTCGAGCCGCCTGATAGCGGCGAGGTGCGGTTTGCCGGCAAACCGATGGCCGCGCCGGGGACGACGGCGTGGCGTGCGCAGCGCGCGCGGATGCAGATGATCTTCCAGGACCCGCTCGGCGCGCTCGACCGGCGTCTGCCGGTCGCAACGCAGATCCGCGAGCCGCTCGACATTCACGGCCTCGGCACGCCCGCGGAGCGCGACGATCGCGTCCGCGAGCTCTTGCGTGCCGTCGAACTGACGCCGGCGCATGGCGCGCGCTATCCCGGCGCGCTCTCCGGCGGCCAGCGGCAGCGCATCGTGCTGGCGCGGGCGCTGGCCACCAAGCCGGAATTCCTGGTCTGCGACGAGCCGGTCAGCGCGCTCGACGTCTCGATCCAGGCGCAGGTGGTGAACCTGTTCTGCGATCTCCAGGCGCAGCTGTCGCTGACGCTGCTCTTCATCAGCCACGATCTGCGCGTCGTCAGGCAGATCAGCAACGTCGTCGCCGTGATGTATCTCGGCCGCATCGTCGAGATCGGCAGCGCCGACGATCTGTTCGCGCGGCCCGAGCACGCCTACACCCAGGCGCTGGTCTCGGCCTCGCCCGCGCCGGGCCGCCGCAGCGCCGGCCGCATCGTGCTGTCAGGCGATCCGCCGAACCCGGCCGCGCGTCCCACCGGCTGCGCCTTCCATCCGCGCTGCCCGCGCGCCATTGCGCGCTGCGCGCGCGAGGTGCCGGCACTCGAAGCCGTCGGCGGCGACAGGCAGGTCGCCTGCCATCTCGTCACCGGCGCTGCGACACGGGACGCCGCCTGATGGGACGCTATTTCGCCATCCGGATCGGACGCGCCGCGCTGACGATCGTGCTCGTCGTCACCTTCGCCTTCATCGTGTTGCGGCTGTCAGGCGATCCCGCGCTGATGATCCTGGGGCCGGAGGCGCCGCCGGAGGTGCTCGCGGCATTCCGCAAGGCGTGGGGCCTCGATGATCCCATTTGGGCGCAATATTTCGACTATTTCGGCGCCATCGCCAAGGGTGAGCTCGGCCGCTCCATGCGCGACGGCCGGCCCGCGATCGAGCTGGTGCTGGAGCGCATCCCGGCGACGCTGGCGCTGACCCTGCCGGCGTTCTTCTTCAAGGTCGCGCTCGGCGTTCCCGCAGGGATCTACGCCGCGCTGCATCGCGGCTCGGGAATCGACCGCGCCGTCATGATGACGGCGGTCGCCGGCTTCACCGTCCCGAGCTTCGTGCTCGCGCTGATCCTGGTGCTCGTCTTCGCCGTGCAGCTCGGCTGGCTGCCCTCGGGCGGGCAGGACAGCTGGCGCCACGCGATTCTGCCGATCGCAACGCTCAGCCTCGGCGGCGCGGCGGTGCTGGCGCGCTTCACCCGCAGCGCCATGCTGGAGGTGCTCGGCCAGCCCTATATCCGCACCGCATCCGCAAAGGGCGTGCCCTGGCGCAGGGTGGTGACCTCACATGCGCTGCCGAACGCGGCGATCCCGACCGTCACCATTCTCGGCTTCATGGTCGGCACGCTGATCGCAGGCGCCGTCGTGGTCGAGAGCGTGTTCGCCTGGCCGGGAGTAGGGCGGCTTCTCGTCGTTGCGGTTGCCAATCGCGATCTCGCCGTCGTGCAATGCATCCTGCTGCTGGTTGCGATGACCATGGTGACGTCCAATTTGATCGTCGACTTCCTTTACGGCTTCCTCGACCCGCGCCTGCGCAGCAAGGGAGCGCATGCATGACTGACGCCACGCTGAAGGACACCAAAGCGTATTCACGCCGCTTCAGCCTGCCGGCGATTCCGGTCTCTGTCGCGCTGGCGATCAGCTGGATCGTCGCGATGCTGCTGATCGCGGCTTTCGCCGACAAGATCGCGCCATACGGCTTCACCCAGCTCGACCTGCGCAACCGGCTCGCTGCGCCCGGCAATGCCGCGCACTGGCTCGGCACCGACGAGCTCGGCCGGGACGTGCTGTCGCGGCTGCTCGTTTCCATTCGCATCTCGCTGCTGATCGCCTTCGGCGCCACGGCGATCTCGGCCGTAGCAGGCACCATGCTCGGCTTCCTCGCCGCGCACTTCCGTGGGGCCGTCGAGCAGCTCGTGCTGATGCTGACCGATTTCCAGGCCAGTATGCCGTTCCTGATCATGGCGCTGGCGGTGCTGGCCTTTTTCGGCAACTCGCTGCCGCTCTTGATCGGCCTGATGGGCCTGTTCGGCTGGGAACGCTATGCTCGCATCGCGCGGGGCCTTGCCATCTCCGCCAATGCGCAGGGCTATGCCGCCGCCGTCCGCCAGTTAGGGGCGACACCATCGCGGATCTATCTCCGGCACATCCTGCCCAACATCGCCTCGACCCTGATCGTCTCGACCACGCTGGTGTTCCCCGAGGTGATCCTGATGGAGTCGGGCCTGTCCTTCCTCGGCCTTGGCGTGCAGCCGCCGATGACCAGCCTCGGCAACATGGTCGGCTACGGCCGCGAATATCTGACTCGCGCGCCCTGGATCATGCTGGCGCCGGCGACCACCATCGTGGTCACCACGCTGGCGGTCTCCGTGATCGGCGACTGGCTACGCGACCGGCTCGATCCGACGCTGCAGTAGGGTGCAGGTCTCGTGTCCCGGACGCGCAAAGCGCGAGCCGGGACCCAGCAGACCAAGCACGTGCTGCCACATGGGCCCCGGCTCGGCAGCGCATCGTCAAAGAGACGCTGCGCTGCGTCCGGGGCACGAGCGCCCCCCGCGCCGGGAGCAGGGGAGCCCTGTCATGCCCAAGTTCCCGTTGCGCCCGCCGGGTCCGTGCGCTATCCGGCCGGAAAGGCCCTGAGGCGGCTCCATATTTTCCCGCTCAGGCCACCAAACCCGAGGACGGAAACCGCCATGCCAGCCTATCGCTCCCGCACCACCACCCACGGCCGCAACATGGCGGGCGCCCGCGGCCTCTGGCGCGCGACGGGCATGAAGGACGCCGATTTCGGCAAGCCGATCATCGCGGTGGTCAACTCCTTCACCCAATTCGTGCCCGGCCACGTCCACCTCAAGGACCTCGGCCAGCTCGTGGCACGCGAGATCGAGCAGGCCGGCGGCGTCGCCAAGGAGTTCAACACCATCGCGGTCGACGACGGCATCGCCATGGGCCATGACGGCATGCTCTACAGCCTGCCGTCGCGCGAGCTGATCGCAGATAGCGTCGAGTACATGGCCAACGCGCATTGCGCCGACGGTCTCGTCTGCATCTCCAACTGCGACAAGATCACGCCCGGCATGCTGATGGCCGCGCTCAGGCTCAACATCCCCGCGGTGTTCGTCTCGGGCGGCCCGATGGAAGCCGGCAAGGTCAAGCTGGCCGGCAAGACCAAGGCCGTCGACCTCATCGACGCCATGGTGGCAGCGGCCGATAGCAAGGTCAGCGACGAGGACGTCAAGGTGATCGAGCGCTCGGCGTGCCCGACCTGCGGCTCCTGCTCGGGCATGTTCACCGCCAATTCCATGAACTGCCTGACCGAGGCGCTGGGCCTCGCGCTGCCCGGCAACGGCTCGGTGGTCGCAACCCATGCCGACCGCAAGCGGCTGTTCGTCGAGGCGGGCCACACCATCGTCGATCTCGTGCGCCGCTATTACGAGCAGGACGACGCGTCCGTGCTCCCGCGCAACATCGCCAACTTCAAGGCGTTCGAGAACGCGATGACGCTCGATATCGCCATGGGCGGCTCGACCAACACGGTGCTGCATCTGCTCGCCGCCGCGCATGAAGGGCAGGTCGCCTTCACGATGAAGGACATCGACCGGCTCTCGCGCCGCGTGCCCGTGCTGTGCAAGGTCGCGCCCTCGGTCGCCGACGTCCATGTCGAGGACGTGCACCGTGCCGGCGGCATCATGGGCATCCTCGGCGAGCTCGATCGCGCCGGCCTGATCGACACATCGGTCTCGACCGTGCACGCGCCGACCATGAACGAGGCGCTGGAGCGCTGGGACATCAAGCGCACCAAGAGCGAGACGGTGCGCACCTTCTATCGCGCCTCGCCCGGCGGCATCCCGACGCAGGTCGCCTTCAGCCAGGAGCGCCGCTACGACGAGCTCGATGCCGACCGCGAGAAGGGCGTGGTGCGCGACCTCGAACACGCCTTCAGCAAGGATGGCGGCCTCGCCGTGCTCTACGGCAACCTCGCGCAGGACGGCTGCATCGTGAAGACCGCCGGTGTCGATGCCTCGATCCTGAAATTCTCCGGCCCCGCGCGCGTGTTCGAGAGCCAGGATGCGGCCGTCGAGGGTATCCTGGGCGGCAAGGTCGTCGCCGGCGAGGTCGTGGTCATCATCTATGAAGGCCCGCGCGGCGGACCCGGCATGCAGGAGATGCTGTATCCGACCAGCTATCTGAAATCGATGGGCTTAGGTAAGGCCTGTGCGCTCGTCACCGACGGCCGCTTCTCCGGCGGCTCGTCCGGCCTGTCGATCGGCCATCTGTCGCCGGAAGCCGCCGAAGGCGGCAACATCGGTCTCGTCCGCACCGGTGACATCATCGCCATCGACATCCCGAACCGCAGCATCAGCCTCGAAGTCTCCGACGAGGAGCTTGCCAAGCGCCGCGCGGCGGAGGAGGCGAAGGGCGATGCAGCGTGGCAGGCGACGGGCCGCAAGCGCAACGTCTCCACTGCGCTGCAGGCTTATGCTGCACTCACCACCAGCGCTGCGCGCGGCGCGGTGCGCGAGGTCAAGCGGCGCGGAAAGTGAGCACGCGCGCCGTTCGCCCGACGTAGATGGTCAACAAGTTCTGAACGGCCGGCGCAAGCCGGCTGTTCGTGTTAAGGATGCCCCGACGAAGTTCGGCAAGGCAGCGCTTTGCGGCGTATACTGCGGCTACCTTCGCAAATCCATTTCGGGCAACTGGGGCACCACCGCAATGTCTCGTACTCTCGCTGTCGTTTTCTCGACCGCCGTCGCCGCGATTTCCATGACGAGCGCAGCCTCCGCCGGCTGCTACAATTGCTACACGCCGCCGCCGTGCACGACCTGCTATCAGCAGCAATATGTGCCGCCGCAATACCGCACCGTCGACGAGACCGTGATGGTCTCGCCCGGCGCCGTGGTCGCGCACCGCACGCCGGCGCAGTACCGCACCGTGATGGTGCCGCAGACCGTGATGGTGGCGCCGCCGAGCGTGCAGTACCAGCAAATCCCGCCGCAATACGCCACCCGCCAGCGCGTCGAGATGGTCTCGCCCGGCTATTCCTATTACGCCCCGGTGCAGATGAACTGCGCGTCCTGCGGCTACTGACGCCACGCAAGAGAACGCTTCGAGCGGCGCTCTCTAGCGGGAGCGCCGTTTGCTTTTGGGGCAAACGCAAACGAGGCCCGGGTATGGAGACCAATCCAGCCGGGCCTCGCAACCGGCGACGCCCTGGGAGAGGTCGCCAGTGTCCCGCGGATTTGCGGAGGGCGCAGCCTAAGCGCACAGGCTGACGCTTGCCTGACAACAGGCTGAAGGCGAGGGTAGGCGAACTTCGCGTTGCCTTGGGCGGGCGACTGGGTTAAGCGACAGCCATTCCAGGCTCAGGAAGGGTGGCCGAGTGGTTTAAGGCACCGGTCTTGAAAACCGGCGTGCCCGCAAGGGTACCGTGGGTTCGAATCCCACCCCTTCCGCCAGTATATTGTTCTCCACTGTTCGCAGTCGTTCGAACTCCACAACAAAATCAGTGGCTTGCGCCGAAGAGCTGTACTTTGCAGTTCGCCGGTGTTTCCCCTAATCGGGGCACTGACCGTAGCATTAGCCCGTGGGTTCGGAGGACGGTTTTCCTGGAGGAACAATGGCTGGAAGGCTCAAACCGCTCGACGTAGAGCGCCAAAGCAAGCCCGGTAAATACGCCGATGGTGATGGGCTCTACTTGATCATCACCGGACCAACGTCGAAGAGCTGGTCATACAGATATTGGAAAGACGGCAAAGAGCGCTGGCACGGCCTGGGCTCCTTGAAGGAAGTGTCGCTAAAAGATGCACGGCTGGCACGGGAGCGGCGAGGCTGCGCGTGAAAGGCGATCGCAGCAGCGCCGGCGAGGACATAGTGCAGGAGAGGCGAAAGGCGCGTGAAGAAGCGAAAGCCGTCGAGGCCCAGGTTGTGTTGCCAACGTTCGAGGAATGCGCGGAAGCCTACATCCGGACGAATTGGTCGACCTGGAGCGAGAAGCATCGCGATCAGTGGCCATCGTCCCTCAAGCGTTACGCCTATCCCACAATCGGCAAACTGACCATCCCGGAGATCAAGCCGAGCCACGTTCACGATCTGCTCAAGCCGATCTGGGTGGAGAAGCGCGAGACTGCAAACCGGGTTCGCGGCCGGATTGAAACGATCATTGCGAAGAACGTTGATATCCACTCCTCCAAACTACTACAGCCAAGCCATTGGTTATTCGCCAGTCTTTCGAAAGCGAGCTTGAAGTGTTCCGGGGAGCTACGGTGAGGAGCTACGAAATCGGCGCATTTTGCTTTGGCACTCTCAATGCCGCCACGACGATCATGGGCTTCATGGGTAGCATGGGAAGTATCCTCTTCTGTTTGCACGACGTGCCGTGCGCTGAGTTCACCCCCCCGATAACCTCGCGCCGCCTACAGCCCCTCTCTGCGTGAATCGGTCGGCTTGCGTTGGCACCGTCCTTGCGGATCAAGCCACATCTCCGTCGGTCTGGCAGGGAGCCGTTTCGCGATGAAGCAGAAATCTCGAGTTCCAAAGCCGCGCAAGCCCACTTTGGCACATATGGTCTCCGATCTGGTGAGATTGCTTAAAGCAATGGAGAACCTAGAGAGGCTGAGAGAGAAAGTCCGCCTAGCTGAGAGCAATCAGCGGCCCCGTTTACCCGATGCAGTCTCGGCATCGCGCCAGGGGACCGACACAATTGCAAAGATCCTTCCGCTGTAGTGTTCACGTCATCAACCGGGCCAAAGTCTTCGCAGTTTTTACGCACTTGCGAGATAAGGCGAATCCCATCTTCATTATCTCTTCCTCCATGCCTACTGCCGGTACCGGACCGTTTACATTATATTTAAAATCATTTATCTCTGCGCTTGGTTTAATATTTATCTCGCTTTTAAATGGAGGGGGTTGATGCGTCGCATTTCGGTGGCCATCGTTGATCATCATCCGATTACACAAGAAGCGCTTGTCAGCGTCATTGGCCGCAACGCCGACTTGGAGCTGCTGGGGACCGGATCGGGCGTCCCCGATATTCTCCAACTCGCGACTGACTGCAGACCTGACATTTTGATTGTTGAAGTCGGTATGCCAGGCAATGCTTTCGAGGCAATCACCAACGTAGTCAGCAGCGTACCTACCGTAAAAGTTGTGGCCTTCACAGGAGTGGTCGGGGTTGCAAGTGCGATTCGAGCGCTTGACGCAGGCGCTGTTGGATTCGTCTTGAAGGCAGGTCAGTCCTGCGAGCTGATCGAAGCCATCCAAGCCGTTGCACGGGGTGAAAACTACATCACCCGGAGCTTTGCCAGCCAAGTCATTGCGGGGTTGCGGGATGAAACGCTTCGGCGGAAGGCTGCAGCCATCATCAACCTTACCATCCGTGAAGAGCAAATCGTCAAGCTTCTGGTCCGTGGCAATACGAACAAGGAAATCGCAGCGCGCCTTAAGCTGAGCGATAAAACGGTGAAACATTATATGACGATCCTCATGCAAAAGATGAATGCTCGCAATCGCTTGGAGGTCGTTGTCGCCGCTCAGAAGATGCAAGATTCCAATTTCGGCGCGCACACGCTCAATTGAGAAACTCCACATCGATGCTGCCGATCAACTTCGGAATGATCCCAATGATCAAGCAAGAAAACGAAACAACCAAACGAAATGGCTCAACGAGAGAGCATTTGTTCTGGGCACGTGAGTTCATCCAGCTCGCCAAAACTCAAGCGCGAAACAAGGGCGTCTCCGACCAGGTCCTTGCACAAGCCATGTTGGTTCATGCATGGATGGTGTTCACGGGACAGAACGAAGAAGCGTCGAGAAGATCTGTCAGTGCGCTCTTTGCGTCGAGCATGGCCAAGAAGTTGGCAGCAGGCTCATTGAACCACAGCAATTCAAGGCCGATGGACTCCTAGGCAGGAGCTCGCGCCTCTGGTTGGTAGCAGCAGAAAGCTTGCCGCATGTTGGGATAGCCGACGCGGTGACCACGAATATCCGACTTCGGGACCTTGTATCATCGCAAGTGGCGTTCGCATCGAAAACAGTTCATCCCACCCTCTACCCACTGGATGAGCCGAGTTTGCGAGGTGCTCGTCCTGACATTTGCCCGGGACGCTCTTGCCGCTCCGCAGCCCATGCGCACACTTCAGCTATATGAGACCGGTTCCCCTCGCCAAGGCTTGGCGCAGAAGCCACCTATAGCACCGAAGGGTTTTATAGCGCTGAAGGTTCTTAAACTTCAAATTGGCTGTGGCCAGTCTCTTCCTTCGGACCAAGGTCTGAAGATCATTCCGACCTTTGTCTGAAATGCGGTCGGACCTTCCTCCATTCCGCACACGGCTTCCAAGCCTCAAAGTTGCTAAAGAGTTCACGGCTGCACCTTCAGGACACCTCACTCCTTTAGGCGGCGTCTGTGCCCAACATCGGGAGCGCGTCATGGTTTCCTACATCAAGAGCGATCTGGAATTCATCCTGGAGCAGATCAAGATTTCTGAGGCGCACGCGAGCGGTCAGCCGCTGTTTGGCGTTGGTGGGCTTGTGCCGGCTTACAACCTCTCTTTGGGTCTTCGTACGGTTGATGGCACCTACAACAATCTGCTGCCGGGGCAGGAGCGGTGGGGTGCTGCTGACATCCAATTCCCCGAAGGGCTCGGGACGGACTTCCGGCCGGCGAGCGGCACGCCGTTGGACTTCGACGGCCCGGGAGGAATGCCCCCGATCCCGACTCAGTCGACCTACGCGCCCTCCAACGATCCGAACTCCTTTGTCGTCGACGGCAGCATCCGTACGATCTCTAACCTTATCGTCGACCAGACGCTGAACAATCCAGCGGCGATCGTGACGGCGCTTGAGCGCGCCGGTTCGGCAGATCCGTTTGCGGACCTGGTGATTGTCCAGAACGCAGCCGAGCTGATCATCACGACAACCGCTGCCGCTACCGCTGCACAGGCTGCCGAGCTTGCCGCCGAAGCAGCCGTCGCGGCGGCAACGGCAACTCAGGTTGCGGCGCAGGCCGCCTATGACGCTGCCCTTGCGAATAACGGCGCGGCTGTCGCAGCGCTGGCCGCCACGTCCGACGATGCGGCCGCGGCCGCCGATGCTGCGACAGAAGCTGCCGCGATTGCACTGTTCGTCGGTGGCAACATCAGCGCTGCGGACATCGCCGCGGTCGAGGCCGCAGTCACAGCGGCGCTCGCCGCCTCCAACGCTGCCGCCGCCGTTGTGACTGGGCTATCTGTGGGCCATGCCGAATTCGCCGACGCGCAGGCCGTCCAGTCGAACGCGCTGACGTTGCACTCGCAGTTGGTGGCGATCCGGGGAGCGTTGATCGAAGGTCAGTCTGCAGCACCGCATTTTGCAACGATCGCTGCTGCGGCGACGTTGGCGGATGAGAATGTTGCGCCTGCCGAGAGTCTCACGGCCGATCTGACTGCGTTGGTTGATCCCGATGCTGTCGCGGAAGCTCTTGCCGCTCTGACAGCCGCCAACGACACGCTGGCGACGGCAGTGGCAAACGAGGCGACAGCCGAAGCCGCCAGCGATGCGGCAGACGCGGCGGCAGCGGCGGCTATCGCAGGACTGGCAACAACCCTGGCTGAATTCGGCATCGAATTCGACGGCGAGAACATCAGCCTGCCCAACATCGCGCCGGACGGCGGCCTGTCAGCATCCTTCAACTCGTGGTTCACTCTGTTCGGCCAATTCTTCGACCACGGCCTCGACCTGGTGGGGAAGGGCGGCAGCGGTACGGTCTATATTCCCCTGCAGCCCGACGATCCGCTGTATGTCCCGGGCAGCCACACCAACTTCATGGTGCTGACTCGCGCGACCGTTACGCCTGGAGCCGATGGCATCATGGGTACGGCAGACGATGTTAGACCCATCAACACGACGACATCGTTTGTCGATCAGAACCAGACCTACACCTCCCATTCTTCGCATCAGGTGTTCCTGCGGCAATACGTGCTGAACGCGGATGGAGAGCCGGTCGCTACCGGCAGGCTGATCGAAGGCGCCAACGGCGGCATGGCGACCTGGGGCGAGCTAAAGGCTCAGGCTCGCGATATGCTGGGGATCATCCTGACCGACTCCGACGTCGGCAATGTGCCCCTGCTGAGAACCGACCAGTACGGCAACTTCATCCCCGGAGCGAATGGCACACCGCAGGTCATCATCGGCATCGGCCCAGATGGCATCCCGAATACCGCCGACGATGTGACGATTTCCGGGACGCCGGATGCTCCTGTCGGCATTGCCGGTGCCATCCGCATTGGCCACGCTTTCCTCGCTGACATCGCTCACGATGCAGTTCCGACCGGCCTGGCGGATGGCGACATCGAGATCGGGCTCGGCAATCCAGGAAATCAACCGGCAGATCCCGGCGCATATGACAACGAGCTGCTCGACGCGCATTTCATCGCGGGCGACGGCCGTGTGAACGAGAACATCGGCCTGACCGCGGTCCATCATGTCTTCCACGCCGAGCACAACCGCTTGGTGGAGCACACCAAGGCGGTCATTCTGGCCACCGGCGATAACGCGTTCATCCAGGAATGGCTGGTGCCAGGTGCCGTGATCGGTGACGGCGTCAGCGACTTGGAATGGAACGGGGAACGACTGTTCCAAGCCGCCAAGTTCGGCACCGAAATGCAGTACCAGCATCTCGTGTTCGAGGAATTCGCACGCAAGGTTCAGCCCCAGATCAACCCGTTTGTTGTTCCCGACGGCTACGACGTCACGATCAATCCGTCGATTGTCGCCGAGTTCGCTCACGTCGTCTACCGCTTCGGTCACTCGATGCTGACCGAGACGATTGACCGGTTCGATCCGTCGTTCAACGCCGGCCATATCGGCCTTATCGAGGGCTTCCTTAATCCATTCGAGTTCGACGAAGTGGGCGGTACCGCGCACGGCGTCACCGACGAAGTCGCGGCCGGCGCGATCATCCGGGGTATGACCCGCCAGGTCGGCAACGAGATCGACGAGTTCGTGACCAGCGCGTTGCGCAACAACCTGCTCGGCCTGCCGCTCGATCTCGCCACCATCAATCTGGCGCGTGGCCGCGATACCGGCGTGCCGTCGCTCAACGCCGCGCGGCGCGAGTTCTACGAGGTGACCAACAGCGCGGCCGAGCTCAAGCCCTACGAGAGCTGGGTTGAGTTCGCTGCCAACCTCAAGCACGAGGCGTCGATCATCAACTTCATCGCGGCGTACGGAAACCACGCGCTGATCACCGGCCAGACGACCATCGAGGGCAAGCGTGACGCGGCGCTGACCATCATCACCGGGCAATCGATCGGCGGCCTGTTGGTTCCCGCGGATGCCGAGGACTTCCTCAACGGCATCGGTGCCTACGGGGTCGACAACGCCCTGGGGGGCCTGGAGAATGTCGATCTTTGGATCGGCGGCCTCGCCGAAAAGATCTTGCCGTTCGGCGGCATGCTGGGTTCAACCTTCAACTTCGTTTTCGAGGTGTCGCTGGAGCAGCTTCAGAACGGCGACCGCTTCTACTACTTGCAGCGGCTCGACGGCCTGCATCTGTTCGGGGAGATGGAGGCGAACTCCTTCGCCGCCATGATCATGCGCAACACGGACGCCACCCATCTGCCATCGGACGTGTTCTCGGTCCCCGGCCTGATTCTCGAGATCGACCGAACCAAGCAATACAATCCGGGACTAGGTGAGACGGCCGGTGCGGATGGCATCCTGGCGGATGATCCGCTGACCGTTGGAGTCGATGAGAGCGCCGACAATCTCGGCAACGATCCGGTTGGCGGCGGAATCCTCACTCCGTTGGTCATCCGCAACAATCCGGCCACGCCGGGTGCGGATACCAACTACCTACGATACACGGGCGATCAGCACGTCGTGCTCGGCGGCACCGCCGGAAACGATATCCTTATCGCCAGCGAAGGCGACGACACGCTCCATGGCGATGCCGGCAACGACTTCCTTGAGGGTGGCGCCGGCAACGACGTCCACAATGGCGGGGACGGCGACGACATCATCAAGGACCTCGGCGGCGACGACAACATCAAGGGCGGCGCCGGCAACGACGTCATCAACTCGGGACCGGGGCTGGATCTCGTTCTCGGCGGTGCAGGCAAGGACTTTGTCTTCTTGGGCAACGACGCCGGCGGCGAGGTGTTCGGCGGTGAAGGCGATGACTTCATCTACGGAAACAAGAACGCCGAACGCCTTCTGGGCAATGAGGGCAACGACTGGATTGAGACCGGCACTTTCGACGGTGCGCCGGGCGACAACTTCGATGAGCTCTTTGCGCGCGATGGCGTCGTCGGACACGATGTGTTCCTCGGCGACGGCGGTTTCGACGAGTTCATTGCCGAAGGCGGCGACGACGTCATGGTTGGCAGTCCAGGCCGTGGAAAGCTGGCCGGTATGTCGGGCTGGGACTGGGTGACGTACAAGGACAACACCTTCGGCGTCGACGCGGACCTGACGCGCGGTATTGTGTTCGATGAGTTCCCCAACCCGCCCGTGAACGGCACGCTCGATGCCTACGAGTCGGTCGAGGGCGTGTCGGGCTCGAGGTTCAACGATATCCTCACCGGCTCCGATACCCTGGCCGCTGATCGTCTGCCGTCATCTCTCGGCGGTTCGGAAGGCTACACCGGCAGCACCGTCACGGCCGAGAGCCTTGCGCTGATCAACGGCCTCGACGCCGTCCTGGGCACCGGCGTTACGTCCTACTCCGCGGGTGACATCATCCTCGGTGGCGACGGCAGCGACAGGATCACGGGCCGCGCGGGCGATGACATCATCGATGGCGACAAGTGGCTGAACGTCCGAATCAGCGTCCGTCAAAACTCGGACGGAACCGGTCCTGAAATCGACTCGCACAGCAGCATGACGACGCTCGCTGCCGCCATGTTTGCCGGCACGTACAATCCGGGTCAGCTCGTGATCGTGCGCGAGATCCTGGCTAGTGGAGACGCGGTCGTCGACACTGATACCGCGGTGTTCTCGGGCGCTGCCAGCGAGTACATCTTCGCCGGCAATGCCGACGGCACCATACAGGTGACACACACCGTTGCGGATGGCGACGGATTCGACAAGCTGCGCGGCATCGAGCGTGTCGAGTTCGCGGGCGGCGAGTCATTTAACATCATCATGGGAACGCCGGGCAACGATCCGGCTCTCAATGGCACCAATCCGGGCGCCCCTGTGGGCAACAACGGCAACGATCTGATCGTCGGGCTCGGCGGAAACGACGTGCTCAATGGTCTGGGTGGCAACGACATCCTGATTGGCGGCGACGGAACCGACACGCTCAACGGCGGCGACGGTAATGATGCGCTCGACGGCGGCCTCGGTAACGATGCGCTGAACGGCGGCCTCGGCAATGACACCTACAACGTCCGCCTGGGCGACGGGAACGACACGCTCACCGAACTCGACAACGGCGGCTCGGCAGATCGGCTCGTGATCCAGACGGGCAGCACAGAGGACCTGCCGGTTGCGCTCACGGCGCTGAATGCCGCAGACAATGATACTGGCACGGCCAATGGCGACCTTGTCGTCGCCGTGAACGGGCAGACGGTGACTGCCATCAATCACTTCGACGGTGGCAATCCGCAGCGGGGTATCGAGAGCATCAACTTTACCGGCGCCACATACAATGGTTATCTGCTCGGTTTCGAGGATTACGTCGTCAACCGTGCCGATCCGACCGGTTTCAGCCGCACGATCAACCTCGCGGTATCGACGGCTAACAACTTCATCGCCGGCGAGAACCTTACCAATGACGAGATCATCGGCGGCAGCGGAAACGACCTGATCTTCGGCGGCACCGGAGACAACGAGCTGCAAGGCGGAGCCGGCGAAGACCTTCTGGTCGGCGGTTCGGGAGCCGGTGATGGCGACCTTCTTGACGGCGGGCTCGATGCCGACGTGATGGTCGGCCTGAACGGCAACGACACCTACGTCGTCGACGATATCGCAGACCTCGTGGTCGAAACCTTGAACCAAGGCACCGACACGATCGAGACCGAAATGGCCGTGTTGTCGATCGAAGCGGTGGCCAACGTGGAGAACCTGGCGTACACGGGCATCGATGCCGATCCGTTCGTCGGTACTGGCAACGATCTCAATAACGTCATCACCGGTGGCGACCTCGCCGACACCCTGAGCGGACTCTTTGGCAATGACACGCTGAACGGCGGGCTCGGCGCCGACAGCCTGCTCGGCGGCGACGGCAACGATACGCTGAACGGCGGCGACGATAGCGATACGCTGAACGGCGGCATCGGCACCGACACGCTCAATGGCGGTGTCGGCGCCGACACCATGGCGGGCGGCGCCGACAACGATATCTACGTCGTTGAAGATGTCGGCGACGTGGTCAATGAGGTCGCCGCGGGTTCGGGCGGTATTGACCGGGTCGACTCGTCCATCAGCTACACTCTTGGCACCAACGTCGAGAACCTGAACCTGATCGGAGGCAGTACGATCAACGGAACCGGCAACGCTCTCGACAACACGATCGTCGGAAACAACGCCACCAATCAATTGTTCGGTGGCGGCGGTGTCGACGTCCTGACGGGCAATGGCGGTAACGATCTGCTCGACGGTGGTACCGGCAACGATACCCTGTCCGGCGGCGACAATAACGACGTGATCATAGGTGGCGAAGGCAACGACCTCATCGATGTCGGCACCGGCTTCAACACGATCGTCTACAACGCGAGCGGCTTCGGCAACGATACCATCAGCAGCTTCGATGCAGACGGGGGCACCGCGGCCACCCAGGACAAGATCGATCTCTCGGGTCTTGGAGTCACGGCGGCCAATTTTGCCACCCGTGTCTTCGAGAGCGCGTCCGGTGGCAACACCGTGCTCACGATCAGGGAGGGCGGTGCGGCCTCGCCGATCCAAGGCACGATCACGATCAATGGCATCGGCAATGCCTCCATCGACATCAACGATTTCACCCTGGCGACGACGCCGGCCTCGACGATCAACGGAACGGCAGGCAACAACGTCCCGCTGAACGGGACCGTCAATGCCGATACGATCAATGCCCTTGCTGGCAACGATTCGGTCAATGCCGGTGGTGGAAACGACATCGTGAATGGCGGCACCGGCAACGACACGCTGAATGGCGATGATGGCGACGACACTTTCAACTGGAACGCCAACACCGCGACCGCGACGTCGCTGACCAACTCCGACGGTCGCGATATCGTCAACGGCGGAGCCGAGGGAGCTCTGGGCGATACCTTCGTGATCACCGGCAACGCCGCCGTCGCGGAGGCCTACCGCATCTACACCCGTGCCGCCTGGGATGCGCTGCCCGGCAACATCGGGGCCAACCTCAATGGGGCCACGGAGATTGTCGTCACGCGCGGCGCGAATACCGATTTTGCCAATTCGGTCATCGCCGAGTTGCGCGAGATCGAGGAGATCCGAATCAACAACTCGGAACCCGTCGGCAGCGGCAGCGCAGGCGGCGACACGATCCAGGTGATCGGCGACTTCTCCGGCACCAGCCTGCGCCTCAACACCATCACCATCGATGGTGAGGAAGGTGACGACACGATCGACATCTCGGCCCTGACTTCGGCCCATCGCATCGTGTTCAAGTCCAACGGCGGCAACGATACCATCATAGGCGCCCTGCAGGCCGAAGATGTGATCGAGCTTCCGGAAGGAGCGGATCTCACGACCTACCACTTGGTCGAGAACCAGAATGGCACCCGAACCATCTCGAACGGGACCCATTCGGTCACCTTCACCGGCGTCGTGCCCACCCAGTTCCGGACAGACGAACCGGACGAAGACGAGAACGAAACGCCGCACGATGATGGCGACGACGAGGAGACCACGGCAACCGGTGTAGTCCGGACCGGGACCGCGCAGACCGACACGCTCGTCGGCACCGCGGCCGACGACAACATCGTCGCCTTCGCCGGAGATGACATCGCCATCGGAGGTGCCGGGGCAGATGCGATCGTGGCAGGCGAGGGTGCCGACTTTGTCAACGCAGGCAGCGGCCGCGACGTGATCTCCGCCGGCGCGGGCGACGACCACGTGTTGGCCGGGTCGGATGCAGACATCGTCTACGGTGATGACGGAGCGGACCGCATCTTCGGCGAGGAGGGCAACGACCTGATCAATGCCGGCAAGGGCGACGATACGGTGTTCGGCGGTGCTGGCAACGACCTGATCGTGACCGAGATCGGAGACGGCAACGACGCCTATTTCGGCGACGAAGGCACCGGCGGCTCCGGCAACGATACGCTGGACATGTCGGCGGCGAGTGTAGCCGTCACCGTCAATCTGAGCTCCGGACCTCTGATGAACGGTAGCGCCTCGAGCTCCCAGACCGGCAATGACACGCTATGGGGCATCGAGAACGTCACGACGGGCTCCGGCAACGACGTCATCGTCGCCGGCACCGGCGTCAACGTGATGAAAGGAGGACTCGGGGACGACACCTTCCGCTTCAACTCGGTGGAAGCGGCGAAGGGCGACACCATCGTCGACTTCGAGCCGGGCGACCGGATCGACCTCAGCGGCATCGATGCGAACTACGCCGCAGACGGCAACCAGAGCTTTACGCTGGTTTCGGACGCCGCCTTCACCGCGGCGGGGCAGCTCGCCGTGACCTTCGAGACGCGCGACGGCCAGGAATTTACCGTCGTCCAGGGCAATGTCGACGGCAACGCCGCCGCTGACTTCAAGATCGAGATCGCGGGCCACCAGAACCTCGGCTCCAACGTCACGCTCTAGCCCACGAGTCGTCGGAACGGGAGGCGCGCTGCCTCCCGTTCCTGCCCGTGTCAGCTCCCTCGTACCACATGGCTCCTGTCAAATGCCGAAGTCAAAAGAGCTTACCCCCGCCAAGCGGCGGCGCCTGGCCGAACTGACGCGCGGTTTCCGCGGCATTGTCCTGTTCCTCTTCGTAATCTCCGGCATGATCAACGTGCTGGCGCTCACCGGCTCCGTCTACATGATGCAAATCTACGATCGCGCTCTGACCAGCGGCAGCATTCCGACCCTGCTGGTGCTGTCGGCGCTCGCGATTGGGCTCTATCTGTGTCAGGGCGGATTCGACGTCGTCCGCTCCCAGGTGCTGGTGCGGGTCGGTGCCCGGATCGACCGCAAGATCGCGCCCCTGGCGCACCGTGTTGCCATCGACATGCCGCGCTTCGGGTTCTCTACTTCCGAAGCGCTGGAGCGCGGGCGCGACGTCGACACCGTACGCGGTTTTCTCGGCAGCCAGGGCCCTTCGGCGCTGTTCGACCTACCGTGGATGCCGATTTACCTCGCCTTCATCTACTTCCTCCATCCGCTGCTCGGCGCACTCACTTTCGCCGGCGCTCTGGTTCTCGTCGTGCTGACCGTCGTCAGCGAGGTCATGACTCGGCGCCTCATCCTGGCCGCCCGCAAGGCGGCGATGGAACGCAACGGCATCGCGGACTGCAACGCCCGCAACGCCGAAGTCCTCAAGGCGATGGGCTTCGCCGGCCGCGCCGTCGGCCGCTTCAACGAGGCAAATGCCGAGCATCTCGACTTGCAGACCCGGGCCAACGACATCACCGGTACCTTCGCTGCGATCTCGCGCGTGCTCCGCATGATACTGCAGTCGGCTCTGCTCGGGCTCGGCGCCTACCTCGCCATCAAGGGGGAGCTTTCGGCCGGCGCCATCATCGCCGTCTCGGTCGCTTCTGCCCGCGCGCTGGCGCCCGTCGATCTGGCAATTGGCAATTGGAAAGCCTTCATCGCTGCGCGTATGGCTTATCATCGCCTGCGCGACACTGTAATCGCACTCGCCGCTGCCGACGAGCCGATGCAGCTGCCCGACCCGGTTGCACGCCTCTCCGTCGAAAAGATCACCATCGCCGTCCCGGGATCCGGTCAGGTGGTGCTGAGCGAGGTCGGCTTCGAACTCGAGGCTGGACAGGCCCTCGGCATCATCGGCCCCAGCGCCGGCGGCAAGACTACGCTGGTGAGGGCGCTGACTGGCATCTGGCCAACGGTGCGCGGCAGCGTCCGGCTCGACGGCGCCGACCTCACCCAGTGGCGCGAGGAAGACCTCGGCAGACACATCGGCTACCTCCCCCAGGAGGTCGCCCTGATGGACGCCACCATAGAGGAGAACATCTGTCGTCTCCAACCCGATCCCGACTACCGTAAAGTGATCGAGGCCGCCAAGTCCGCAGGCGTTCACGAAATGATCGTCAAGATGCCGGAAGGTTACCGGACGAGGTTGGGGCCGCAGGGCAGCGCGCTCTCTGCCGGGCAACGCCAACGCATCGCGCTGGCGCGAGCGCTCTATGGCGCCCCCTTCGTGGTAGTGATGGACGAGCCGAACTCGAACCTCGACGGCGAGGGCGAAGCGGCGCTGACCGCGGCCATCGAGGGCATCCGTGCCCGCGGCGGCATTGCGATTGTGATCGCGCACCGGCCGAGCGCGCTGGTGGCGGTCGATCTCGTCGCCATCGTCCAGGCCGGCCGCATGATCGCCTTCGGCAAGAAGCAGGACATCATGACCCCGGCCCTGCAGCCTGCGCCGACGGCGCCGGCCGACATGCTTCCTGATCCCAAAATGCCCGAGCCGAAGATCCGGAGACCTGCATGACAATCAACGTCCAGGCCACCCGGCAGAGTACCAAGGCGGCCGTGCCTGGTCGTGAGGACTATCAGGAGAAGGAGGATCGCGGCCGCCGCTTCGTGCCGCTGATCTTCCTGCTGATCGTTGGCTCGTTCTCGGCCTATCTCAAGAGCTTCCTGCCCGCGACGCTGGACGGCGGCGAGGCCCGCGGCCAGCCCCGCGGCTCGGGCGCCGAGGAGGGGACCTTGAGGGAGGAAGCGCTGGCGACCGCCGAGGAGCCGGGACCTGGAGAGGAGCCCGCGCCCGCCGAAGCGTCCGGGCGAAGCGACAAGGTCAGGATCTCGGCCCCTACCGACGAGCAACCCGGCTCGTCCGGAGCAACCGATTTCAGTGCTCGGGCTCGCACTGATAGACCCATGCTGGAAAGAGGGTCGGGTGAAAGCCCGAAGATCGCCAATGACAACCGACCGCTGCCGCGCCAGGAGAACCCTTCTGTAGGAGGAGCTGGCGGTGGCGGTGGGGGTGGCGGAGGGGGCGACGACAGGCGCCCAAATCCGCGCACTGAGCGCGAGCCTCCGTCACCTGATCACCGCAACCGCGCTCCGCGCGTCTCGGGCGCCGTGCACCTTCCTGACGCCGTGGCTTGCAACGGGCTGGCGATATCGCTAGCGGCGCTCTTGGCCGGCACCATCGACCCGGACGGCGACACCCTAACCGTGGTCGGCATCTATTCGTCCTCCGGCACGCTCACCCCGGCCGAGGACGGCTGGGAATTCGACCGCGACCAAGGCATGCTCGGTGAGGTCAAGCTGACTTATGCGATCAGCGACGGCACCCACGTCGTAATGCAGACGGCCTACTTCAACGTCGTCGAGGCGCTGCCGATCACAGGAACCGATGCGGACGAAAACCTACTCGGCACCCAATGCGCCGAAACCATTGTGGCGCTCGGCGGCGCCGACAACATCGACGCCAGAGGTGGCGACGACCGCATCTCGGGCGGCGCCGGCGACGACCATATTTTGGCGGGCGCTGGCCACGATGTGGTCTATGCCGGCGACGGCAACGATATCGTATTTGCGGGCGCTGGTGACGACGTGGTGTTCGGTGGCGCCGGCAACGACCGCTTGTTCGGCGAGGACGGCGACGACACTTTGATCGGTGACGCCGGCAACGACCATCTCGATGGCGGCGCGGGCCGCGACATCCTGTTGTCCGGAGCCGGGAACGACACTCTCGACGGCGGCGCCGGCAATGACACCCTCGATGGCGGCGGCGGCGCGGACCGAATAGCGGGCGGTGCAGGTAACGACATCCTGTCCGACGGGGCGGGCCCTGACCAGGTTCACGGCGGTGATGGCGACGACCATCTGCTGGCGTCGGCAGACGCCGCGGACGACAACTTCAGCGGCGGGACGGGCAACGACATGCTGGACTATTCAGCAGCGAGCTCACCCATGACCGTGAATCTCGCCGCGGGCCGGGCCTTTGGCGCCGACATCGGCAACGATGTGATTTCGGACATCGAGGCCGTCATCGGCGGCGGGGCGAACGACGAACTGACGGCCGGGGCGACCGCGGCTTCGATCGACGGTGGCGGTGGCGACGACGTCGTGACCGGCGGCGCGGGCAACGACACGCTGAAGGGCGGAGCCGGGACGGATACGTTGAGCTATGCTTCGGCTACCTCCGCCGTAACCGTCAATCTCGCCGCGCAGCGGGCCTCCGGCGCGGGTATCGGCGCGGACCACATTGTCGAACTCGAGATCGTCATCGGCGGTGCGAGCGATGATGGGTTGACCGGCGGCGCCGGGGACGACGTGCTGGTAGGCGGCGCCGGCAACGACACCATCGCCGACGGCGCGGGCTCGGACAAGGTCGAGGGCGGTTGCGGCGACGACGTCGTGCTGGCGTCCGCCGACGGCGTCGACGACCAATACGAGGGCAATTCGGGCAACGACGTCCTAGACTATTCGGAGACCACGATTACCGTCACCATTGACCTGCGCAATGGCACCGCGCAAGGGGTCGAAATCGGCAAGGATCTGATCAACGGCTTCGAGGAGATCATCGCAGGCTCGGGCAACGACATGATTTACGCCGGAAATGGACCGGTGGTTTTGACCGGCGGCGCAGGTGACGACTGCTTCACGTTCCAGTGCGACGACGACGGAGTTTCGGAACTGAACACCGTGAAGAAGATCACCGACTTCACCGTCGGCGACAAAATCGTGGCGGCTACCTATCAGATCACCATCAAGGACGGCGACGATGCCGAGGAAAAGGTCGCCGACTTGTTCGAGCAAATCTACCTCGACGAAAAGGATGGCAGCCAGCAAAACCGGTCCGTGCGCTTCCGTTTTGAGGAACTCGCCGATAGCAAATACACCGCGATCGACGTCGCGCGCAGCGATGACGAGGACGTCATGACCATCGAGGTCGCGGGCCACCACAATCTACAATTCACTCCACTCCACTTCTGAGAGCGAAACCATGAAGCACGTCGATGCATCCGAATTCGTGCAGCCGGTCCCGCGGCGGGACGCGGTCCGCCAACGGCCGCTGCGACTGTGGCCGCGCATTCTGGCTGGTCTTGTGCTGACTGCGTTGCTGGTGGCCGGGTGCGGCGGCTGGGCGGCCTGGGCGATGCTGGAAGGCGCTGTGGTCGCGGCCGGCACCGTGAAGGTCGACCAGAACCTCAAGGAGGTGCAGCATCGCGATGGCGGCATCGTCAAGACTTTGGCGGTGCGCCAGGGCGACCAGGTGCGGGAAGGTCAGGTGCTGGCAACCTTGGACGACGTCCAGATCAAGGCCGAGCATCTGATCGTGCGTGCGCAGATGGTCGAGGCGCTCGGACGCCGCGCCCGCTTGGTGGCCGAGCGCGACAACTTGCCGTCGATCGAATTCCCCTCGGACATGCACACGCTGTTTCCATCGACTGCCGGGGCGGTGATCCACGGGGAGACGAGGCTATTCACCGGTAACAAGACTGCGCGCGACAGCCAGAAGGAGCAGCTCGAGCTCAGCATCGCCCAGACAGGCGAAGAAATTAGAGGCATGGAAGCCCGCCTCGCCGCCAAGGAGGAGGAAGGCAGGCTTGTCGGCGCCGAACGCGAGAAGCTGCAGTCATTGTTCGACCGCAAGATCGTTGAGTATCAGCGTGTCTACACTTCCCAGCGTGATTATGCACGCATCATGGGTGAGCAGGGCGAGATCCAGGCGAGCATCGCGCGCGCCAGGGTGCGGACCAGCGAAATCCGTGTGCAAATCATCGCCGTGGACCAGAACGCTTCGACCGAGGCCCAGAAGGATCTTCGCACGGTGGAGGCACGCATCGCTGAACTCCAGGAACGCAAGCTCGCTGTCGAGGACCGCCTGTCCCGCACCGAGATACGCTCTCCGGTGTCGGGGTATATCAATGAATTGTTTGCTTACACCGTCGGCGGCGTCATCACGCCCGCGGCCAAGATCGCCACTGTAGTGCCAGAGGACGCCGACCTCAAGTTCGAGATCCGGATCTCGCCTGCGGATATCGACCAAGTTAGAGTTGGACAGCCGGCACGCATCCGCCTGTCCGCCTTCAACCGCACCACCACGCCGGAACTCAAGGGCAGGGTCGCGATGGTGTCGCCGGCCTCGGCCCGCGATCCCTCCAACGGCCAAGAGCACTACATCGCGCACGTTCAGCTGCTTCCGACCGAGGATGCGGTAGTTCAACTAAATGGCATGAAGCTGGTGCCCGGCATGCCAGCCGAGGTATTTGTTTCGACCCTGGAGAGAACCGCGGCCTCGTATCTGGCGAAACCATTCACTGATCAGATGAATCGTGCCTTCCGAGAACGCTGACAGCTGATATTGACAAGAGCGAGCCGAGGATCATCGGTTTGGTGGTCTCTTCTTGCACGATCCGAGGGATGGCGAAGCTATCTCTGGGCGATATGGCGGAGCAGGGCGCAAGTTCTGGGGGTATTCGGATCCATAGGCGGGTGTCACCGCGCGGAAGGCAGCTCAGCGCATCATGGCCGTCATGGAAGTCGCGTCGCATCCTGTTCTGTAGCTATGCGGCGTCTGAGCACGGGGTGCGAACGAGCCGGTGGATCTTTCAGCCGACTTGGCGCCTAACGCTCCGAATATGGAGGTTGCCTCGGGGCTGGGCCGCTTCCCATCCCTGATTGAAACAGTTCGGTTGCAACCGAAGCAGTCTAACGAAAGCTCATCATCTTGAGCCTAAGCGCGCCCATCCTGTTCAGGCGAGTTTGGCTCGGTGGAGAGGGATCGGACGAGGTGTAGAAAGCCTTCGCGCTCATCCGGCGTCGATTACCCGGCCCGTCTGTTCACTCCAAACTATGGCACTGTGGGTCAGGGGGATTCATGGAACAGAAGCCATCCAAGAGCATGCCGCTTGAAGAGCTGTGGCAACTCCACAGGCTCGTCAACGATATCCTCGCCGCTAGGCTTCTGGCGGAGAAGGACTGGTTGGAACGACGACTGGAGCTGCTTAGCCATCTCCTCCGACGCGCTACCGCGATATCAGCAGTCGGACGACATCCGAAGATAGCTACGAAGATGGGCCGCGCCTACCCCGATAATCACCAACAAGCTTTGTGTCCATGGCCGCAAGTTCTACATTTTTCTGTACCGACAATTTGCGGAATCCAAGTTGCCGTTGGAGGACGTTTATGCCCAAGGAGAGCTGCCTGATTGTTCGTGCCGCCGGGAAACGACTGGACCTGTTACGAGGCGAAGCTGCCCGCATCGCCAAGGGAGCTAATGCCGGCTGGTGGACCGACCGAGCGGAGATCGGCACCAGGTTCTGCTTTGAAGATTCAAAATTAAAAGATCTATTCGCACTCACTTGCGACAGCCTCGGCATCACATGTCAGGACGGCTAATCCATTACCCGCGGCCTTGGAGCCGGAGGAGTTTGGACCGTAGACCAGACCGGACGGACTGTGAGCAGTTGCAGCATGGAACGCTCGCCAGCTGTGAACGAGGCGCCGCGAGTTGAGGCGGCGGCCCACGAAGGAAGCGGATTGTATCAGCGACGATCTGGACGCGCCTGGAGGGGCACGACGTTGTCCATGTCGCTGTGACTGGCGCGCCGGCTTTGCAGCTTCACCACCTGCTCGAGTTCGAGAGCCTCTATGGCGAGCTTATCTGCCAAGCTTTGAAAAAGTGCGCGCTTTTGCGAGTCGCTCGTTCGTCTGCTCATAAGGGACAAATCCGCGGCGTCGGCACGGAGTTTGTCCAATTTTTCGCGGAGGTCCGCCATGGTATCGGCCCCGTCCTGGACCTACCTCGTCATGCGGTGACGGGATGCAGGTCAACGGCGGAACATGCTACGAGTTCTTCTTTAACCGATTGTTAGGCCGATTTTCATTAGGGCCGAGATGTGTGAACGAGCGCCCGATGCTTTACCGAGCGAGCTGCGGCTATTCCGCTCGGTGCTTCAGTGCACACGTGGTCACGAGCAGCATGGTCCGGCTGCATTGCCAATCGGATCCCAACATTGGTTCATGGACTCCACGAGGAGTACCGATGGCCAAAGTAGTGACAGCCGCCACCAGAACAGCGGTGGTCAGCGCGAGCGTTCGATAGGTTGCCAAGTTCCACTTCATTGCGCTCCCCTTCAGTGGAGGCGCCCATGCTACGCGCAGAGATACCTCCCGCTTGTGAACTACTTCACACGGCATTTCTCAACAGTCATCACATTGGCGTCCAGCAAGCCCGCGGCGTGAACCGGCGGCACTGGAGAGGGCTCGCGGGGCTCAGCGGTCCGCTCTCTTGCACACTTTGCCGTAGAGACAGCGAATTGCACTTCACCCGTTTTGCCAGGGAAGGGCCCACCTCTGTGTCAAAAACTGCGGTTACGGTAGTGCTGACACGACCGTTGCAAACACCGTAGTATTCATTCGCACCTGCGCAGAAAAGCGTGCACAATCAACAGAGTTGACAAGACACCCCTTCCGCCAATCTGTCCGAACCGGGTCTCTCGGTCGGGCTTTCCAGAGCAGGTGATCGGTGGATCAGGCGTTAAATCCGGACGGGCTCGACAAGCTCAAGCTCCGCATCCAGGCGTTGCGCGCCAAGACGATCGCCAATGGCTGCACCGAGGACGAGGCGCTGTCGGCCGCCGCCAAGGTGGCCGAGCTGCTGGATCGCCACGATCTGTCGCTCTCCGACGTCGAGCTGCGCGCCTCGCCGTGTGAACGGAGGGTGTTTGAGACCCATCGCAAGAAACGAATTCCCCTGGACGACTGCATCGGCGCGATCGCTCATTTCTGCGATTGCCGGGTCTGGCGCGAGAAGAACGCGGCCGGCGAGAACGTCTACGTGTTCTTCGGTCTGGCTGCGGATGTCGAGGTCGCGCATTACCTGGCCGAATTGATCGACGGCGCCGTGCGCGCCGAGCTTGGCCGCTTCAAGACCTCGGTCGACTACAGCAGGTTCCGGCACCAGGAGCGGCATCTGGCCAACGCCTCCTTCGCGCTCGGGATGGTGGCGTCCATCGCGCAAAGGCTGGTGGCGATCAAGGCCGGGCGCGATCAGGTCAACGAAAGCACCGGCCGCGGGCTGGTCGTCCTCAAGACCTCGGTCGTCGATGCCGAATTGAAAAAGCTTGACCTCAAGCTCCGGGCCGCGCGCAGTACCAGCCGGATGGTGTCGATGACGGCCTATGAAGCCGGCGGCGCTGCTGGAGCGTCGCTGGCCATCAATCCCGGCCTCGGCGGCACGCGGTCAGGGACCGCCGCAAAAGAATGATCAGGGCATCGGGCGAGGGGGCCGGCTCGGGCGTTTAGGATGCCGGGACGAGCCCCCAGCCAAAATCAACTCTTCGTATCAGCCCCCTTCAGCGCGTCCCACGCCGCCTTGTTCGCCTGATCGAATGCCTTGCGGGATTCGGCGAGTGCGGCGCTCATCACCGACCAGGACTCGCTGCCGGCCTGCTTCAGCTTCTGCAGGCGTGCTTCGGCTTCGGAGGCGTCGGACTTCATCTGCTTGAGCGCGGCGTCGATGTCCACGGTGCGGGCAGCAGTGACCTTGGCCGCGGCCTCGCGGAATTTCTCTGCGGCTTCGCCCCAGGCCTTGGCCTGTGCAGCGGCAAGATCCTTGAACGTGGCCTGCTGCTGCTCCAGCTGTTTGCCGGCGCTTTCGAAGTAGGTCTTCATCTGGGCTTCGAATCCGTTCCATTGCTGCTCCAGCTCGGCCTTGGCCTCCATCCACGCCGCTTCGCCCGCCTGCGCCTTGGCCTTGAGCAGCGCCTGAAACTCGTCGCGGCGCTGCGTCAGATCGGCCAGGAGCTGATCGGTCTTCACCTTGGACTCAGCCTTGGCCTGGCCGGCCTTGACCTCGAACGAGGCCAACGCCGCGTCCATCTCGTCGATCCGCTCCTTGGCCCAGTTGAGGTAGAAATGCATGCTGCTCTGCTGTGACATGGCCGTCTCCGTTGATCTGCCGACGTCAGATTTCCAGAGCTTCGGCTTGCCCGTATTGACCTGTCTCAATGACGCATTGGACGGAGCGCTGCGCAGCCGAGCCAAGGGCCTGGTCACGGTGGCGCCCCCTCAGGAACTTGGCCGCAGCTCGCCTGTTGTTTCGCAGTCTCGACCACACGGAGAGCAGCCTTGGAAAGTACCATCATTGGAGAATTCGACACGCGCCGCCGCGCCGAGCTTGCGGTGGAGCATGTCGTGCAGGAATGCGGCGTGCCGCGAGCCGACGTCTTCGTCCAGCCCGCCGGCGATGCGAATACGGTGGGAATACGCGCGGCAGGTCCTGACGTCAAGACCGCGCCCACGCCGGAGGGGCGGCAGAAGCTGGAAGGCCTGATCGAGGTTTCCGTCGATTTTCACGGCGATGCCCCTGAGAAGATTGTGGATGTGTTGAGGAGCGCCGGTGCGAAGTTTGTGCGCACCAAATGACGAATGGTGACGAGCCCTTTGGGCGCCGCACATCCGGCATTCGCATCGAAATGCGGCCGTTGACGGCGTGGAACCCCTTGAGCCTCCAGCGCGTTTAGACGCAAACGCGAATTGCGAGGTCCACCTGCTTCAGAGCGCATCGACACTCACTCCCGGCGACACCGTCTGGCAGCGGTGCAAGGCGCGGCGCGTGGCGGTTCTGAACGATGGCGCCGCCTATTTCGCAGCCCTGCGGGAGGCCCTGCTGGAGGCGCAGGATCTCGTCTACATCGTCGGATGGGACATCCATAGCAGGACCCGCCTGGTCGGAGCTTCCGGGCACGCGGATGATGGCCTGCCTGAGGAGCTTGGTCCCTTCCTGCGCGCCCTGGTGCAGCGCCGGCCCGCCTTGCGCATCAACATCCTCGTCTGGGACTTCGTCTCGTTTTACGCTTCCGAGCGAGAGTGGAATTCCGCGGCGAAATTCACTGCCGGCACCGATGGCCGCGTCCGGTTTCATCTGGACGCCACGCTTCCGTTTGGTTCGGCGCAACACCAGAAGATCGTCTGCGTCGACGGCTCACTGGCGTTTGTCGGCGGCCTCGATCTGACGATCCGGCGCTGGGACACGAGTGACCACCGCGTCGACAATGCCATGCGCTGCGACCCCCAGCGCAAGCCGTATCCGCCGTTTCACGACGTTCAGTGCCTGGTCGACGGCGACGCCGCGGAGCAGCTGTTCGCGCTCGTCGAGCAACGCTGGCGCGCGGCAGGCCAACAGGCCGATGAACGGCGCGCGCGCAAGGCTGGTCGCTGGCCCGCGAACGTGCCTGTCGAGGCCGAGCACTTGCCGGTCGGGATCGCCAGGACCGAGGTGGTCTGTCCCGCAGGATCGACAATCAAGGAGGTCGAACGCTCCTTCATCGCAGCGATCCGGTCGGCAACGAGCTTCGTGTACATCGAAAATCAATTCACCAGCGCAACCAGGATGGCGCACGAACTCGCGGAGCAGATGCGTCGCGTGCCGTCGCTTCGGGTTCTGGTGGTCGCTCCGAAACTACATTCCTCGTGGTTTGAGTCCCAAGCCATGCAGAACGGCCGTGGCGCCTTCATCGACTGCTTCAGCACGGCTGGCGTGGCCGATCGCATCCGCTTCGTCTATCCAGTCTCCCGCAGCGGCAACAAGGAAGCGGCGGTGATGGTGCACAGCAAGCTCATGGTCGTCGACGACCGGATCTTGCGGATCGGCTCGGCCAATCTGAACAATCGTTCCATGGGCGCCGACAGCGAATGCGACCTCATCTTTGAAGCCGAATCCGAGCAGCATCGGGATTTCATCGCCTCGGTCCGCCGGCGCCTCATCGCTCACTTCTGCGATCTCGACGAAGAGGCCGTCGCGCAAAACGAGCATCGGCTGTTTGCCCTGCTTGACGAGGTGTCGAAAACGGGTGGAGCGAAGGCCTTGCGACATGTGGAGGCCTCGGTTCTGACCAGCACGCTCGCCACCCTGGTTCAGCCGGTGGCGGACCCTGAGCTGCCGCTTCATCTGGAGCGCGCGGCATCGCGCATGTGGAGCACGAAGACGATCATCGGAATCGCCTCGATCGCGCTGGCCCTTCTTGGACTGGCGCTGGCCTGGTCGTACACGTCCCTGAGCGATTACGCCGACGCAAGCCGTCTCTCGTCGTTCCTGTCCGCCCATTCGCAGTCCGGCTGGGGACCGCCATTGGCGATCGCAGCCTTCGTCGTCGGCGGGCTGGTCATCTTTCCCGTTCTCGTGCTCATTGCTGCGACAGCTGCCGCACTGGGGCCATGGCTGGGTTTCGTCACCGCAATGACGGGCGTCTCGCTGAGCGCGCTCCTCCTTTTTGCGATCGGGCGGTTCATGGGCCGAGAGCGCCTTCAGCGCTTGCTGGGACGCCGTGCCGCGCGCATCCAGGAACGCGTCGTCGGCAAGGGGATTCTGGCCGTCGTGGTCATCCGAATGATTCCGATCGCACCATTCTCGCTGGTGAACGTCGCGGCCGGTGCGAGCACGTTGCCGCTCCGTGATTTCCTGGTTGGAACGCTGCTGGGCATGACGCCCGGCATTCTCGCCATGGCCGTTCTTGGCGCCCAGATCGCAGATCTGGCCAGGAACGCGTCATGGAGCAACGTATTGCTGCTCACGCTGGCATTTCTCGGCTGGCTCGGCGTCTGCGCGGGCGCTCAATTCCTCGCGACGTGGCTCGCCGGGAGGCGCTGATGGCGCCGATGCGCTTCATGACGTGGAATGTGCACGGCACGTTCAATCTCAATCCGACGTTCGATCTGGAGGGCGTTTGCTCCATCATCCGCAAATGGTCGCCGGATGTCGTCGCGCTTCAGGAGGTTGATTCCCGATCGCGGTCGGACGATCCGTTTGCGAAGCTGGCGCGCGTGGTCGGCGATCACCGCGTTCATGCCAAGTCGATCGTCACGGAGGACGGTGACTACGGCCAGATGCTCATGAGCCGGTTTCCGTTCTCCAGCGTGCCCGAAATCGTCGACGTGTCGTATCGGGAGCGGGAGCCGCGCAGGGCGATCGCGGCGGGATTGCTGACGCCTTTCGGCGATGTCCGGGTGGTCGCAACGCATCTCGGCCTCAGCATCCACGAGCGTTATGCGCAGGCTCAGGCCGTGGTGAGCCTTGTGAAGCCGAAAAGGACCGTCGTCCTCGGCGATTTCAACGACTGGTTCTGGGTGAAATCGGTGCGGGGCGTGCTCGCGCAGGTCTGCCCGAACCGGACGCGGCTGCGGACCTTTCCGGCGCCTCTGCCCTTGCTTCGGCTCGACCGCATCTATGCAACGCGGGACAGCCGCTTCGACAAGGTCTGGACCGACCAGGCGGCGCGAGCCTATTCGGACCATTTGCCCGTGATTGCGGACATCACGATCTGATGGTTTGGCGAGCATTGAGAAAATCGTTGTGGTAAAGGGACTTAGCTACTGTGCATGGGGTTGTTTTCGCACAACTTCATGCCATGGCCGACGGGTCTCGAACGGGATCATGCGGAACTTTTTCCTCACGGCCACGTTTATTCGGCATGACTGAAGACCTTTCCTTCCGACGCAAACCCCTGACCCCCGAACAACGCCACGCCCGCGACGCGGCTCGCCGGATCGAGGCCGAGAAGGCCATGCGCGATCACGAAGCGGCGCAGAAGGCGTTCTACGCCAACAAGGAACGGCTGAAGGCCGAACGGCTGGCGCGTGAAGCGGCGGCGGCGAAGGGCTGAACGAATACGCTCCGCCGCGCAATCTCCAAAAATCGCATCTGCTGGCGGCCTGCATTTGATTGCGGCCGCCACTGCCGCTTGGGTGTCCGCTTCCCACCGGCAGGCTTGACGGCGCTCGGCTTCCGGGAGGAAGCTTCAATTGATCCGAAACTGACGTGAACCACGGAGACGTTCGCTCCCAGCCGATCCTCATCAGCGACGCAGAATGGAGCTGACCATGACCACGTTCGACAAGCGCGAGCAGGGCTTCGAAGCCAAATTCGCCCACGACGAGGAATTCATGTTCAAGGCCACGGCGCGATCCAACAAGCTGCTCGGGCTGTGGGCCGCAGGCCAGCTCGGGCTCAGCGGGGATGCCGCGGCAAGCTACGCAAAGGCGCTGGTGACGGACCATCTGGAGAGCCGGACGATGGACGATGTGGTCGGCAAGGTGGCGGGCGATCTCGCAGGCACGGGGATCGCGCGCGAGCAGGTCGCCGCCAGGCTTCAGGAATGTCTGCACCAGGCTCTGGCGCAGCTCGAAGCGGACCGGTCCTGAACCGCAGCAGCGCTTCATTCGGCGCGCGTGCCGCCTTCCGCGGGCTATGCCGTTTCGTGCTACCGTGCCAGCCGTCGGAGACGGCGGCGAGCGGGAGGTGGAGCATGTCTCGGAGCGGCCTTGGCGAATGGTTCGGCGCCATAGCATGCGCTGGCGCCATGCTGGTCGCTGCAGGTGGCGCCGAGGTCTCGGCGACGCCGCTGACGCCCTTTCGCTACGAGGCGCAGGCCCAGCGTCATTGCCCGCGCGACAGGGTGGTCTGGCTCGACTTCAGCAAGGGCGTCTATTACCGCAAGGGGCAGAAGCGCTACGGCCAGGGCTTCGACGGCAGCTTCGTCTGCCAGAACGAGGCCCGCGGCAGCTTCTACCGCCGCTCGCTGTTGGGCCTACGCTGAGCGGCGGGCTTCGGCGGACGCGCCAGCTATTTCGCTGACGGCAGCCTGACCGGCACATGCGGGGAGGTGCTGATCACCCGGGGGCTTCCATCCGGATAGGTGCGGTCGCCGCGGATCAGGGATTCCAGGACCAGGAAGAACTTCTCGGCAAGCATTTGCGTCACCCTCGTTGGTGATGGCCTCTTGCAATTGGTCGAGGCGTCGAACGCAACAATTCAATCAACTGAATGGGAGCGGGGAGAGCTGCACCTGCTGCGCCGCAACGGAGAAAAGGTATTGGACAGGAGGACGTGCGGTTCAGGCAAACGCCAGCGCGACGAGACTCGAGCAGAGCAGCACCAAGCCGCCGGCGGTCAAGGCCAGGAAGCCATCGGATACGAGGTCATGATTACGCATGGGACACCTGCCGCTCTCGTTTTCGATGCGCGACCGGATCGACCAAGACCGTCCGAACGCGCCGCTTTGAAAGAGGTGATGCTTGCCGTCCGCGCGAGTGCCTTCAGGCTCTCGTGCGGTAACCCTCGAACGCATGGGCCAGGAAGATCCCCGCGCTTACCAGACCCATCAGTGCCGAAACCGTCTCGATCATCGTTAAATTCCAAATCCCGCCCTCGCGTCCGAGAGAACGCGTGCGGCCTTGCACAGTCAAAAGAATTTCGGTGAGCGGCGCGACAATGGGGTTGGAGTGAGGATTTGGCGCAACAGAATGTCCGGCACTGGCACAGTGCAGGAGCCATCGACCCGTAGAACAACGGAAAAATGCGAACGTCTCGTTTACCATCCCAGCGTGATCGCCGTGGGCTCCCCATTTCCGCCGCGTTCGGGTTGCGTTATCGTTACCGCTTCCGAGACGGTGGTGGGCCGCCCTCGGATGAGATGACCGGACAGCGCTCCCCGTAGCCAAAGCGGGTTGGGTACGCCTCCGGCGAAGTGGTATTTGGGGCGCATGGGGATCCGTCGGTCAGATTCGGTTTTGCGGGCCGCGCGCGGTATGGCGGCGGTCGCGACCTGCCTTGCACTCGCCAATTGCGCCTCCTCGAACAAGTTCGCCAGCCGCGTCGACCCGAAATACGGCGTGTCCTCGAGCCCGCGGGTGGTGGCCTTCGGCGATCCGGTCCCGAAGGGCGGCGGCACCTACCGCGTCGGCAAGCCCTATGTCGTGGCGGGCAAGACCTACGTTCCGGAGGAGGACGTCGACTACCGCGCCGAGGGCATGGCGTCCTGGTACGGTCACGATTTCCACGGCCGCCTGACGGCCAACGGCGAGGTGTTCGACATGACCTCGCTGACCGCGGCGCACCCAACCCTGCCGATGCCGTCCTACGCCCGGGTCACCAACATCTCGAACGGCAAGTCGCTGATCGTCCGCGTCAACGACCGCGGGCCCTATCACGGCAACCGACTCATCGATGTCTCGAACAAGGCCGCCGAACTCCTCGAATTCAAAGGCAATGGCGTCGCCAAGGTCCGGGTCGAATATGTCGGCCGGGCGCCGCTCGAAGGCTCCGACGACCGTCAGCTTCTGGCGACCCTGCGGACCGGCGTTCCGGCGCCGTCGCCCTCGATGGTCCGGGTCGCCTCGGCCAAGCCGTTCGTGCCGGAGCTGCTGCCGCCCTCGACCCGCGGCGCCATTCGCGGCGACGTGCCGATGCCGGAGGGGCGGCCCTACAATCTCGGCAGCACCTCGGCCGATATGGCTTCGCTCAACGCCACCTCGGAAATGTCGGCTTCGACCCGCAGCCGGGGCCGGGCGCTCCAGAACGCCCGCGCGGTGTCCTACGGCGAGGACGGCCGCTACGCGAGCGAAAATGCTCCGTCCGCCGGCGATGCCTCGGACGGCGCAGCCGAAGCCCGCAGCATCCTCAGCGGCCGCGGCCTCTACTAGGCCGCGCTCTCCTTCAGGAACGCCAGCAGCGCCGCGTTCACCTCTTCGGGCCGCTCCTGCTGCACCCAATGGCCGGCGCCCTCGACGATCAGCTTGCGCTTCAGATTGGGCAGCACGCGCTCGAGCTCGTTGACGCGCTTGGCGCCGATCAGGCCGGTGATCACCGCGTCCTTTGAGCCGGCGATGAAGAGAGAAGGCTGGTGGATCTGCGCGTCCTGCCAGGGCGCGGTCAGCTCCCAATTGCGGTCGATGTTGCGGTACCAGTTCAGCCCGCCGCGAAAGCCGGACTTGCGGAAGGCCTCGGTGAAATAGGCCAGATCTGCCTCACTGAGCCAGCCAGGCAGCGGCTCGTCGGCGCCGGCATGGCCGAGAAAGCCCTTGCCCTCCTGCACGAACATGGCGGCGGTGGGATCGGCGAGGCCCCGCCCGCCGAGGACGATGCGCATGGTGCGTGCGACGTCACGCTCGAGCTCCGCCTCGGCGACGCCGGGCGTCTGGAAATACTGCCAGTAGAAATTGGTGACGCCGCCCTGGCGCAGCAGGTCGAGCGGCTTGCCGCGGCCACGGAACGGCGGCGGCACGCTCAGGCCAGCGACCGCCGTGAAGATGTCGGGCCGGAACAGCGCCGCGTGCCAGGCGACCGGTGCACCCCAATCGTGGCCGATCACCGTCGCCTTGGTCTCGCCGAGGGCCTGGACCAGCCCGACCACGTCGCCGACCGTGTCGAAGATCGAGTAGGCGTTCACATCCAGCGGGGCCGCGCTCTGACCATAGCCGCGCATGTCGGGGGCGACGACGTGAAACCCGGCTTCGGCGAGCGCCGGGATCTGGTGGCGCCAGGAATAGGACAGTTCCGGCCAGCCGTGGCACAGCACCACCAGCGGTCCCTGGCCGGCCTCGCGGACGAACAGCTCGACCCCGTTGGCCTTGATCATGCGGGTTGAGGACATTCGCTTTTCCGCCTTGTTTCAGGGGTTTGCTCGAAAAACATGAGGCACTACGATAGGGGCGCAGCGAGAATCGTGCAATCTCGGCGACAAGCGTCCAACCGCGTGTTGTTCGCATCTGTTCCAGCTGTTAGAACGCCTCTCTCAGGGCTTTGCCATGGCACTTCGTCTTCCTTTGCTTCGTCGCAACCGGCTCACCGCCGGAGCGCTGGCGCGCGGGCTGATCGCGACGGTTTTGGCGGCGGCCATCGGCTGGGGCGGGGCGCTCCATGCGGCCAACCAGAGCGTCCAGGGCGCCAAGAAGGCGGATGATGCCGGCTTCGACGGCGACGCCCCGACCGCGATCCTGATCGAAGCCTCCTCGGGCAGCGTGCTGTTCGAGAAGAACGCCGACGAGCTGCGCGCGCCTTCGAGCATGATGAAGCTGATGACCGCTGAGGTCGTCTTCAATGCCATCAAGAAAGGCGACATCAAGCTGAACGACGAGTATCGGATCAGTGAGAATGCCTGGCGCAGAGGCGGGGCCCCCTCGGGCGGCTCGACCATGTTCGCCGCCATCAACAGCAAGGTCTCGGTCGACGATCTCCTGCGCGGCGCGATCATCCAGAGCGGCAACGACGCCTGCATCGCGCTGGCCGAAGCCATGGCGGGCAACGAGCGGATCTTTGCCGCCGATTTCATGACCAAGCGCGCCCGCGAGCTTGGCATGACGAGGTCGACCTTCGCCAATTCCAGCGGTCTGCCCGATCCCGGCAACAAGATGACGGTGCGCGAGCTCGGCGTGCTCGCCCGGCACATCATCCTGGACTTCCCCGAATTCTATAAATTGTTCGGCGAGAAGGAATTCACCTGGAACAAGATCCGCCAGCCCAACCGCAATCCGCTGCTCAATTCGATGGAAGGCGCTGACGGTCTGAAGACCGGCTTCACCAAGGAAGGTGGCTACGGCATGGTCGGCTCCGCCGTGCAGAACGGCACGCGGCTGATCGTCGTCGTCAACGGACTTGACGATCCCGAGGACCGCGCCACGGAAGCCAAGAAGATGCTGGAATGGGGGTTTCGCAATTTCGAGACCCGCACCCTGATCGCGGCCGAGCAGCCCGTCGGCTACGCCAAGGTGTTCGGCGGCGAGAGCCGTTCGGTCAAGCTCGTGGCCAAGACGCCCGTGAAGGTGATGGTGCACAAGAACGGCAGCGACAAGCTGATCGCGCGCATCGTCTATAGCGGCCCGGTGCGTGCGCCGGTCGAGGCCGGCCAGCGGGTCGGCGTGGTCAGGGTCTGGCGCAGCGGCAACATCGCGGTCGAGATGCCGGTCTATGCTGCCGAGGCTGTTGGCACCGGCTCGACGATGCGCCGCGCCATCGACGGCGCCAGCGAGCTCGTGATCGGCATGTTCCGCGCAGGTGCCGAGAAGCTCTGATCATGAGTGAGAGCGCGGCACAGCGGCCGTCCGGACGGGGACGCTTCATCACCTTTGAAGGCGGTGAGGGCACGGGCAAGTCGACCCAGATCAAGAGGCTCGCCGACCGCCTCACGGCGGCAAAGCTGCGCATCCGCGTCACGCGGGAGCCGGGCGGCTCGCCGGGCGCCGAGATCATGCGCCATCTGGTGCTGTCGGGTATGGGCAAGCTGCTCGGCCCCGAGGCCGAGACGCTGCTGTTTGCCGCCGCGCGCGATGACCATGTCCGCACCGTGATTCAGCCGGCATTGAGCCAGGGCGTGTGGGTGCTGTGTGACCGCTTCGCGGACTCAACGCGGGCCTATCAGGGCAGCCTTGGCCAGGTGTCCGATGGCCTGATCAACGCCATGCAGCGGGTCACGATCGGCGATCTCAAGCCGGACCTCACCATCATCCTCGACTTGCCGGTCGAGATTGGCCTGCAACGCGCCGCCGCGCGCCGCGGCAGCGGCACGCCTGACAGGTTCGAGGCCGAGAAGCTCAGCTTCCACCAGGGCCTGCGCGAGGCCTATCGCAGGATCGCGGCGGAGGATCCCGCGCGCTGCGTGCTGATCGACGCCAACTCCGACCCGGACACGGTCGCCGCGCGCATCTGGACGGCGCTGCGCGAGCGCCTGCTGCCGACGCCTGCGTCAGTAGTGTCGGCATGAGCCCGCGTCAGGCCGAGCGTGAAACCGCCATACCGCATCCGCGCGAGACGTCCCGGCTGTTCGGCCATCGCGAGGCGGAGGCCGCGCTGCTTGATGCCTACCGCAGCGGACGCATTCCGCACGCCTGGCTGATCGGCGGGCCGCAAGGGATCGGCAAGGCAACGCTGGCCTATCGGATGGCGCGCTTCGTGCTCGGCCATGCGCAGCCGCTGGCGCCGGCCGTGCAGCGCGCCGAAAGCCTTGCGATCGATCACGACGACGCCGTGGCGCGGCAGGTGGCGGCCGGCTCGCATGGCGGCCTGCTGACGCTCGAGCGCACCGCCAACGAGCGCGGCGTGATGCGCACCGTGATCACCGTGGACGAGACGCGCGAGACGATCGGTTTCTTCGGCTCGACCGCCGCGGTCGAAGGCTGGCGCGTCTGCATCGTCGACACCGTCGACGAGCTCAATCCGAACGCGGCCAACGCGCTTCTGAAGATTCTCGAGGAGCCGCCGCAGCAATCGCTGTTCCTGCTGGTGAGCCACGCACCCGCGCGGGTGCTCGCCACGATCCAGTCGCGCTGCCGCAAGCTGCGCCTGCGGCCGCTCGCCACCAACGATGTGGTCGGCGCCGCGGCCTCGGTGGCTGAGCTCGATCCGAGCGATGCGGCGCTGCGCGAGGCGGCCGAGGCCTCGGAGGGCAGCGTCGCACGGGCGCTGACGTTACTCGGTGGCGAGGCCCTGAAGCTTCAGCAGCGCACGGCGGCGCTGCTCGCGCGCCTGCCGCAGGTCGATCCGCGCGAATTGCACACGCTCGGCGATTCGCTCGGCACCAGCGACCGCGTGGCGCTTGCGGCCTTCATCGACGGCATCGACCGCTGGATTGCGGAGCGCCTGCATGCGGATGAGGCCAATGCCAACCAGAACCTGTCGCGCCTTGCGCGGCTAGCTGAGGTATGGGAAAAGATCGTCCGCGCCGCGCGCGACACCGAAACCTACAATCTGGAGCGAAAGCCCTTGGTTTTCTCGGTGTTCGGCTGGCTGGCGGACGCAACGCGCTAAAGCATGATCCGGAAAAGTGCGCAGCGGTTTTCCGAAAAGATCATGCGCAAAACAATAACGGAACGCCAAGCCGTTTCCAAAATTCGAGAAGCCGGTAAAGGAATTCGTGGTGGCAACGCGAGCTAAGAAATCCGTCAAACGCAAGAGCGGCAAAAAGGCTGCGAAGAAGGCCGTCAAGAAAGCCGCGAAAAAGGCCAACGCGCGCGCGGCCAAAACTGCCAAAAGCAACAAGAAAGCCGGCGCCAAGAAGGGCGTGAAGAAGACCGCTGCGAAGACGTCGAGGAAAGCCGGCAAGAAGGCCGCGAAGAAGCAGGTCGTCGCCAAGAAGGCCGTGAAGAAGGCCGTGAAGAAGGCCGTGAAGAAGGCTGCCAGAAAGCCGGCCAAGGCTCCGGCGAAGAAGGTCGCGAAAAAGGCGGCTACGCCTGCCGTGACCGCCGCACCGACTCCCGTCGCGCCTGTGAAGCCAACGGCGCCGAAGTCAAAGGCCCCGCGCGCGCCGAAGCCCGTCGCTTCTCCGCAAGCTGCCGCGCCTGCGGTCGCCGCCGCGCGCGACAATGTCTTCTACATCACCACCGCGATCGCCTATCCCAACGGCAGCCCGCATATCGGTCATGCCTATGAGGCGATCGCGACCGACGCGCTGGCGCGCTTTGCGCGGCTCGACGGCAAGGATGTGTTCTTTTTGACCGGCACCGACGAGCACGGTCAGAAGATGATTCAGACGGCAGCGAGCGAAGGCATGTCCACCGTCGCGCTCGCAACGCGCAATGCCGGCCGCTTCAGAGAGATGGACGAGCGCCTGGACGTGTCGTTCGACCGCTTCATCCGCACCACGGAGAAGCAGCATCACCGCTCCAGCCAGGAGATCTGGCGCCGTATGGAAGCGAATGGCGACATCTACGCCGACACCTATTCAGGCTGGTACTCGGTTCGTGACGAGGCCTATTACGCCGAGGACGAGACGCGCGTGAACGACGACGGCGTGCGCTTGGGGCCGCAGGGAACGCCGGTCGAATGGGTGGAGGAGAAGAGCTATTTCTTCCGCTTGTCGGCGTACCAGGACAAGCTGCTCAAGCTCTATGCGGATCAGCCTGACTTCATCGGGCCGGACTCGCGCAAGAACGAGGTCGTGAGCTTCGTCAAGGGCGGCCTACGCGATCTCTCGATCTCGCGCACCACGTTCGATTGGGGCGTGAAGGTGCCCGGCGACGAAGAGCACGTGATGTATGTCTGGGTCGATGCGCTGACCAACTACATCACCGGCGTCGGTTTCCCCGACGAGAGCGACAAGAATTGGCGCTATTGGCCGGCCGACGTGCACGTCATCGGCAAGGACATCATCCGCTTCCATGCGGTGTATTGGCCGGCCTTCCTTTTGTCGGCGGGCATCCCGCTGCCGAAGCGGGTCTATGCCCACGGCTTCCTGTTCAACAGGGGCGAGAAGATGTCGAAGTCGGTCGGCAACGTCGTCGACCCCTTCAACCTCGCCGAACAATACGGCGTCGACCAGTTGCGCTACTTCTTCCTGCGCGAGGTGCCGTTCGGCCAGGACGGCAATTACAATCACGAGGCCATCGTCGCGCGCATCAATGCCGATCTCGCCAACGATCTCGGCAATCTCGCGCAGCGCTCGCTGTCGATGATCGCAAAACAGCTCGGCGGCGTGCTGCCCGAGCCCGGCGAGTTCAGCGACAACGACAAGGCGATCCTGGCGATGGCCGACGGCATGATCGCGGCCTCGCGCGAGGCCATGGCGGCGCAGCAGATCCATCAATGGCTCAACGCCGTCTGGGCCGTGGTCGCGGAGGCCAATCGCTATTTTGCGGGCGAGGCGCCGTGGGCGCTCGCCAAGACGGATCCGGCCAGGCAGAAGACGGTGCTCTACGTCACCGCCGAAGTCGTGCGCCAGATCGCGATCCTGGCTCAGCCCGCGATGCCGACCGCCTCCGGCAAGCTGCTCGACAGCCTCGGCATCGCCGAAGCCGAGCGCAATTTCGCCATGCTCGGCGGCGCAAAGCGCATCGCGCCCGGTTCGACACTGCCGGCGCCGACGCCGGCATTCCCGCGCTACGTCGAGCCGGCGGCCTGAAGGCGTTCGCACGATGCTGGTCGACAGTCATTGCCATCTGGATTTTCCCGACTTTGCGGAAGATCTCGACGGAATCGTGTCGCGAGCGCGCGCGGCCGGAGTCGCGCGCATGGTCACGATCTCGACGCGGGTGCGGCGGCTGCAGGACCTGCTCGCCATCGCGGGGCGCTATGACGACGTCTATTGCTCGGTCGGCACCCATCCGCACCATGCGGACGAGGAGGACGGCATCGCGCCGGACGAGCTGATTGCGCTGACCCAGCATCCCAAGGTCGTCGCGCTCGGCGAGGCCGGGCTCGACTATTTCTACGACAACGGCTCGCCGGAGGCGCAGGCGAGGGGCTTTCGCGCCCACATCGCCGCCGCTCGCGCCACCGGCCTGCCGCTGGTGATCCACACCCGCGAGGCCGACGAGGACTGCGCGCGCATCCTGGAAGAGGAGGCGGCAAAGGGATCGTTTCGCGCCGTGCTGCATTGTTACACCGGCGGGCGCGAGCTGGCGCTGAAGGCGGTGTCGCTCGGGCTCCATATCGGCTTCACGGGAATTCTGACCTTCAAGAAATCGGAGGCCTTACGCACGCTCGCAGCCGAACTGCCGCCCGATCGTATCCTGATTGAGACAGACTCGCCTTATCTTGCGCCCGGCAAGTTTCGGGGCAAGCGCAACGAGCCGGCCTATGTGGTCGAGGTCGCAAAGGTGCTCGCCGAGACGCGCGGCGTGTCCCTCGACGAGATCTCGCGCCAGACCAGCGAAAATTTCTTCCGCCTGTTCTCGAAGGTGAAAGCTTGAGACTGGGAGCCACATGACGCTGACGCTGACGATCCTGGGCTGCGGCTCCTCCGCCGGCGTGCCGCGCCCGGCACTCGGCTGGGGCGCCTGCGATCCCAACAATCCCAAGAACCGCCGCCGCCGCTGCTCGCTGCTGGTCGAACGGACGTCCGAGCACGGCACGACACGCATCGTGATCGACACCTCGCCGGACCTGCGCGAGCAATTGCTCTCGACCAATGTCGACCACATCGACGCGGTGTTCCTGACGCACGAGCATGCCGACCAGACTCATGGCATGGACGATCTGCGCTCGGTCGTCATGCACATGCGCCGGCGCATTCCGACCTATTTCAATCAGTCGACCGCCAAGGACATCCTGTCGCGGTTCTCTTATTGCTTCATCTCTCCCGAGGGCAGCGACTATCCGCCGATCCTGACCCGGCATTCGATCGAGGCGGGGGAAAGCCAGACCATTCTGGGGAAAGGCGGCGCGGTGACGATGACCGCCTTTCTGGTGCAGCACGGCAACATCCCCGCCCTCGGTTACCGCATCGGGGATGCGGCCTACACACCTGATCTCAACGATATCCCGCGCGAAAGCTGGGGTGCGCTGGAGAATCTCGATCTCTGGATCGTCGACGGCCTGCGCTACACCAGCCATGTCAGCCATTTCAGCATCAACGATGCGCTGTCCTGGATCGAGCGCTTCAAGCCGAGGCGCGCGGTCATCACCAACATGACCGCGGACGTCGATTATGAGGTCATCCGGCAGTCGCTGCCCCCTGGCGTGGTGCCGGCCTATGACGGGCTGCGGCTGGAGACGCACTAAACCCGCGGTGGAAATTCTGCGGCCAGCCGGCATAGACCTTGCTTGCACCGGCCCCATCATGTTGATCTAACGTCTGAAAGACAGGCGTTGGGCAGGGCGATATTCAAACGGACTGACACTGCCCAAGTGCAATCCGTCGGTCGAATCGCCTCGTGTGAGGATGGGGATCGCGTTGGCAGATGACGATGTAGCGACTCAAGGACCGGTGCGACGCGCTCTGGACCTCCTTTATCTAGGCGCGGGCTACGCCGCGGGCGTGTTCCTGGTCGCGATCTTCGCAATCATGATGATCATGTCGGTCGGGCGCCAGTTTGCGCTCAACATCCCCGCCGGCGACGATTTTGCATCCTGGTGCATGGCGGCGATGGCGTTCCTCGGCCTTGCTCACACCTTCAAACGCGGAGAGATGATCCGCGTCGGCCTGCTGCTGGAACGTCTGCATGGGCGGACCAAGCAGATCGCGGAGATCGTGGCGCTCGGCATTGCCGCGGCCTTCATTCTCTACTTCACCCGTCATGCGGTGCAGATGACCTACGATTCCTGGCGCTTCAACGACGTGGCGCAGGGCGTGGTCGCGCTTCCGCTCTGGATTCCCCAACTCGGGTTCGCCGGGGGCCTCGTGATCCTCTCGATCGCGCTGATCGACGAGATGGTCAACGTCATCGGCGGCAAGCGTCCGAGCTACGAGAAGGGCTCGCCCGACGAAACTCCGGAGGAGTTCGTCGAGCGCATCTCGCAGGGCGGCGGGGGCTGACCATGGCGAATCTCGGCATGATCGAGCTGTCGTTCGTCCTGCTCGGCGTCATGATCCTGCTGCTGGGAAGCGGCGTCTGGATCGCGGTCTCGCTCGGGCTGGTCGGCTTCGTGGCGATGGCGCTCACCACGAGCCTGCCGCTCGGTACCGTGCTTGCGACCACCACCTGGAGCGCGAGCTCATCCTGGACCCTGGCGGCGCTGCCATTGTTCATCTGGATGGGAGAGATTCTGTTCCGCACCAAATTGTCGGAGGAAATGTTCCGCGGCCTGTCGCCCTGGGTGCAGTGGCTGCCGGGACGGCTGACCCATGTCAACGTGATCGGCTGCGGCATCTTCGCGGCGGTGTCGGGCTCGTCGGCGGCGACCTGCGCAACGATCGGCAAGATCGCGCTGCCGGAGCTCGACAAGCGCGGCTATGACAAGGGCCTGAGCCTCGGATCGCTGGCGGGCTCGGGCACGCTCGGCCTGTTGATCCCACCGTCGATTCCGATGGTGGTCTATGCGGTCACGGCGAACGTCTCCGTGCTTCAAGTGTTTCTCGGCGGCTTCCTGCCGGGACTGCTCGTGATCGTGCTCTATTCCGGCTACATCATCATCTGGTCGCTGCTCAACCCGACGAAGGTTCCGCCGCGCGATCCGCCGATGCCGCTCCGGCAGAAGCTGCGCGAGTCCGCCAAGCTCGCGCCCTGTCTGCTGCTGATCCTGGCGGTGTTCCTGTCGCTCGTTCTCGGCTTTGCGACGGCGACCGAATGCGCAGCCTGGGGCGTTTCCGGTGCGCTGCTGCTGGCCTGGTGGAGCGGCACGCTCACGCGCAAGAATTTCCTCGAGAGCATCATGAGCGCGACGCGCCTGACCTGCATGATCATGCTGATCCTGGCAGGCGCGGCCTACACCACGGCTGCGATGGCCTATACGGGCATTCCGGCCGCGCTCGCCACCTGGGTTCAGGGCCAGCACCTCACGCCGAGCATGCTGGCGCTGTATCTGAGCATCATGTACATCATCCTGGGGTGCCTGATCGACGGCATCTCGATGATCGTTCTGACCGCTGTCATCGTGCTGCCGATGGTCAGGCAGGCCGGCCTGGACCTGGTCTGGTTCGGAGTCTATCTCATCATCCACGTCGAAATGGCGCAGATCACGCCGCCGGTCGGCTTCAACCTGTTCGTGCTCCAGAACATGAGCGGGCGCGATACGTTCACGGTCGCGCGGGCGGCCTTTCCGTTCTTCCTGTTGCTGCTGGTCGCCGTGTTCATCATCACCGAATACCCGCAGATCGTAATGTTCCTGCCGAAGCTCGCTTTCCCCGATTGATTTCAGTCGACCGTAAGGAGAAGTCCGATGAAGTCTCGTCTCATTTTCGCAGGCCTGATCGCCGGCGCCATGCTGGCCGCAAGCCCCACCTTGGCCCAGACCAAATGGAATCTGCCGGCCGCATATCCGGCCGACAATCCGCACTCCGAGAATCTGGTCGCGTTCGCCAAGGACGTCGATGGCGCCACCTCGGGCAAGCTCCAGATCACGGTTCATCCGGGCGCCTCGCTGTTCAAGGCGCCGGACATCAAGCGCGCAGTGATGACCGGGCAGGCGCAGATGGGTGAGGTGCTGCTGTCGATCCACGAGAACGAAGACCCGATGTTCGGCGTCGACGTCGTGCCGTTTCTCGCGACCAGCTTCCCCGAGGCGATGAAGCTGTATCAGGCCTCCAAGCCTGCGATCGCCAAGAAGCTCGATGCGCAGGGTCTCAAGCTGCTGTTCGTAGTGCCGTGGGCGCCGCAAGGCGTCTACGTCAACAAGCCGCTGGCGACGCTCGAGGACATGAAGGGCCTGAAATGGCGCGCCTACAATGTCGGGACCGCGCGGATCGGCGAACTGGTCGGCGCGCAATCGGTCACGATCCAGGCCGCGGAATTGCCGCAGGCGCTGGCGACCGGCGTGGTGAACTCGTTCATGTCGTCGGGCGGCACCGGCTACGATTCGAAGGCCTGGGAGTCGCTCAAATACTTCTATGACGTGCAGGCCTGGATTCCGAAGAACTATACCTTCGTCAACAAGGCTGCGTTCGAAGCGCTCGACAAGCCGACCCAGGAAGCCGTCCTGAAGGCCGCCGCCACCGCGGAGACGCGCGGCTGGAAGGCCTGGGAAGAGAAGGCCAATTGGTACCTCGATCAGCTCAAGGCCAAAGGCATGGCCGTCGAGCCGCCGAGCCCCGCTCTCAAGGCCGGCTTTCAGAAGATCGGTGAGCAGCTCACAGCCGACTGGCTCAAGAAGGCAGGGGCCGACGGTCAGGCGGTGGTCGACGCCTACAAGAAGATGTGAGGGTGAGAGGGCTTCCGCTCATGCACGGCGGGCGGAAGCCTCCTCAGACGCTGTCAGGCCGAGATCGCCTTCACCGAACCGACTTCGTTGCGCAGCAGGAATTTCTGGATCTTGCCGGTGGACGTCTTCGGGATCGGCCCGAACACGACCGCCTTCGGCGTCTTGAAACCGCTCATGTGCGTGCGGCAGAAGGCGATGATGTCGGCCTCGCTGGCGCTGGCGCCGTCCTTCAGCTCGACGAAGGCGCAGGGCACTTCGCCCCATTTCGGATCGGGTTTTGCCACCACGGCGGCGAACAGCACGGCCGGGTGCTTGTAGAGGATGTCCTCGACCTCGACCGAGGAAATGTTCTCGCCGCCTGAGATGATGATGTCCTTGGAGCGGTCCTTGATGATGACATAGCCGTGCTCGTCGAGCACGCCGAGATCGCCGGTGTGAAACCAGCCGCCCTCGAAGGCTTCTTTCGTTGCATTCTCGTTCTTCAGATAGCCCTTCATGACGATGTTGCCGCGGAACATGACCTCGCCGATGGTCTCGCCGTCGCGTGGCACCTCCCGCATGGTCTGCGGATTGATCACGGTGACGGCTTCCTGCAGCGGGTAGGGCACGCCCTGCCGGCGCTTCATGCGGGCGCGCTCGGCGGGCGGAAGCTCGTCCCAGCCGGGCTGCTCGGCGCAGACGGAGGCGGGGCCGTAGACCTCGGTCAGGCCGTAGACGTGGGTGAGCTTGATGCCGATGCTCTCGGCGCCTTCCAGCACCGCGACCGGCGGCGCGGCGCCCGCGATCAGGCCGACGACGCGGCGGGCCGCAACCCCCTTGGGCGCATCGGGCGCGTTGATCAGCGTGTTGTAGACGATCGGCGCGCCGCACATATGGGTGACGCCGTGTTGCTTGATCAGCTCGAAGATCCTGGTCGGCTCGACCTTGCGCAGGCAGACATTGATGCCGGCGGCCGCCGCAATGGTCCAGGGAAAGCACCAGCCGTTGCAGTGGAACATCGGCAGCGTCCAGAGATAGACCGGATGCTGTCCGAGATTGCCGGCGAGGATGTTGCTGACGGCGTTCAGATAGGCGCCGCGATGATGGGTGACGACGCCCTTGGGATTGCCCGTGGTGCCCGAGGTGTAGCTGAGTGCGATGGCATCCCATTCGTCCTGCGGCAGAACAGCGTTGAAGCCGGGATCGCCTTGCGCGACGGCCGTCTCATATTCGATCTCGCCGATATGCTTGCCGCCCTTGTACGCGGCATCGTCGACGTCGATCACCAGCGGCTTGGGGCCATTCATCCGCGCCAGCGCCTCGCTGATGACGCCTGAAAACTCTGGATCGACCAGGATGATTTTCGCGCCGCCATGGTCGAGCTGGAACGCGATCGAAGGCGCATCGAGCCGGATGTTGAGCGCGTTGAGCACGGCGCCGGTCATCGGCACCGCGAAATGCGCCTCGTTCATCGCGGGAATGTTGGGCAGCATCGCCGCGACGGTGTCGCCGACGCCGATGCCCTTGTTGGCAAGCCAGGAGGCAAAGCGCCTGCAGCGCTCATAGGTCTGCGCCCAGGTGAAGCTGCGGCCTTCATAGACCGTGCTGACGTGATCGGGATAGACCGCCGCGCTGCGCGCTAGGAAGCTAAGCGGGCTCAGCGGCACGTAATTGGCTTGCGTCTTGTCGAGGCCGCTATTGTATGGATTCTGCCGCTCACTCATCGACACCCTCCTTAAACCGCATCAAAGAAATCCGATCGAGATCCAGGGGAAGATCGCGACGATGATCAATCCCACCAGCAGCGCCAGCAGATAGCCCCAGATCGGCCTGATGCCTTCGGCCGGATCGACGCGTCCGATGGCGCAGGCGGCATAATAGCCGACGCCGAAGGGCGGGGCGAATAGCCCGATACCCATGGCGAGAATGATCACCATGGCGTAGTGCACCTCGTGCACGCCGACGGCGCGGGCGATTGGAAACAGCAGCGGTCCGAACAGCACGATCGCCGGGATGCCCTCCAGCACGCTGCCGAGAACGACGAAGGCCAGGATCGACACGGCGATGAAGGTCGCAGCCCCGCCCGGCAATCCCGTCATGGCCGCAGCCAGCGAGCGCGAGAAGCCGGATTGGGTCAGGCCCCAGGCCATGCCGGTTGCCGTGCCGATGATCAGGAGGATCGCGCCCGACAGCGCGGCGGTCTCGACCAGCATCGGAAACAGCCGCCGCCAGTCGAAGCGGCGATAGACCAGGAGGCCGACGAGGGCGCCGTAGACGATGCCGATTGTGGAGACTTCGGTCGCTGTCGCGATGCCCTCGACCACGGCATAGCGGATCACGAAGGGCAGCGCGAGCGCGGGCAGGGCGATGACGAAGGTCTTGCCGATCTCGGACGCCGAGGCGCGGCGGACATGGCCCATGTCCTCGTGGCGGTAGCGCCACCACACCAGCATGCAAAGCGTGATCGCGAGCACGACGCCGGGCAGGAGGCCGCCGGTGAAGAGGGCGGCGATCGACACGCCCGTGACCGAGCCGATCGTGATCAGCACGAGGCTCGGCGGAATGGTTTCGGTCTGAGCACCCGTGGCCGCCAGCAGCGCGACGAGATCGCCGGGCTTGGCGCCGCGCTCTTTCATCTCCGGGAACAGCACCGGCGCCACCGCAGCCATGTCGGCGGCCTTGGCGCCTGAGATGCCGGAGACCAGGTACATGGCGCCGACCAGCACGTAGTGGAGGCCGCCCCTGATGTGGCCGAGCAGGCTCGCCAGGAACGCCACCATGGCTCGCGCCATGCCGGTCATCTCGATCAGCAACCCCAAGAACACGAACAGCGGCACGGAAAGCAGGATGAGGTGGCTCATGCCCTCGTCCATCCGCCCGACCAGCACCATGACCGGCGTGCGCGTGGTCAGCGCGAGATAGCCGAAGATCGCGAGGCCAAAGCCGAACGCAATGGGAACGCCGGCAAAGACGCAGAAGCCGGCAACGCCGACGAAGAAGACGACGAGGTTGAGATTGCCGAGCGGCCGCAGCAATGGCTCCGCTAGCCAGAACAGGCCGACCACGACCGCAACCGACAGCACGGCGGCCGCAACCATCCGGTGGTCGGCCGCGCGCACGAGCCGCAGCAAGGCGAAGGCCGCCATCAGGCCGATGCCGGCCGGCAGCGCAGCGGCGCGCCACATGTTGGAAATCTGCAGCGCCGGCGTCGTGATGTAGCTTTCTTCATAGGCGTAGTCGCAGGCCGGCCAGACGATCAAGAACAGGAACGCCAGGGCCGCGGAGGTCGCGACCAGATCGAGATAGGCCCGCATGGCCGGCCTCGTGCTGGCGACGACCGCTGTCATGCGCATGTGCTCGGAGCGGCGGAACGCGACCGCCGCGCCCAGCATGGCAAGCCAGAGGAACAGGATCGAGGCGAGCTCGTCCGACCAGATCAGCGGCCGGTGCAGGCCGTAGCGCGCGACCACGCCGGCAAACAGGATCACGATCTCGGCGACGACCAGGATCGCCGTCGGGATTTCGACGACGAGGCCGAGCACGCGTTCGACCGAGGCCAGCAACGAAGGTCGGCGAGGGGACTGCAACGTCACCTCGCCCACCACTTCGGTCACCTCGATATCGGCATGAGCCATGCTGGCCCCAACGCGCTAGGACAGCTTGCCGACGGCCTTCTCCAGTAGCTCCCAGGCCTGATCGCCATATTTGCCCTTCCATTCGGCATAGAAGCCGGCGGAGCGCAGCTTGTCGCGGAACGGCGCGATGGCCGGCTGGTTGAAGGTCAGGCCCTTGCCAGCAAGCTCCTGCTGCAGGTTTGCGTTCAGCTTGGCGGTATCCTCACGCTCCCTCACGGCGGCGGCATTGACGTTCTTGGCGACGACGGCGCGCACGTCCTGCGGCAGCTTTTCCCAGGCCCTGCGGTTGGCCAGGAACCAGAAGCCGTCCCACATGTGGTTGGTCAGCGAGCAGTACTTCTGCACCTCGTAGAGCTTGCCGGTCGAGATGATGGCCAGCGGGTTCTCCTGGCCCTCCACGATCTTGGTCTGCAGCGCGGAATAGACCTCGCTGAAATTGATCGAGGCGGGCGCGGCATCGAACGCCTTGAACATCGAGGTCCACAGCGGCGACACCGGCACGCGGATCTTGAAGCCCTTGAGGTCGTCAGGCCCGGCGATCGGCCTGGTCGACGACGTCGTCTGGCGGAAGCCGTTGTCCCAGATCTTGTCCATGACCTCGAGGCCGGCCTTCTTGATCTCGCCGCGGACATGGGCGCCGAGATCGCCGTCCATGGCCTTCCAGACCGTGTCGTAGTCCGGGAACGCGAAGCCGATACCATTGATGGACGCCGCCGGCACCAGGGTCGACAGGATCAGCCCGGACAGCGTGAAGAACTCGACGCCGCCGGAGCGGATCTGGCTCAGCATATCTGTGTCGGAACCGAGCTGGTTGTTCGGGAAGATCTGCAGGTCGAACTTGCCGCCTGTCTCGGTCTTGATCGCCGCCGCCATCTCCTTGGCGCGGACGTTGAGCGGATGGGTGTCGGGCAGGTTATTGGCGTATTTGTAGGTGAACTCGGCGCTCTGGGCGCGGGCCACATAGGGCGCAGCGAGGCCGCCCAGGACCGCGGTCGCGGCGGAGGCCTTGAGAAGCGTGCGTCGGGAAAAGCGCGTGGAAAGGACCATGGGTCTGCTTCCTCGGAAGGTTTGTTGTTGTTCTGAGATGCAAACCTATACGGACGGTCGGCCTTAAGGTCATCTGCGATCTCGCGGATGCCTCGCTTATTGCAGCCGGACAAGGTCACGGCAATATCGGCTTTCGCGGACCTCGACCCGATTCAAAACCTGAAAAACAACCCCATGCACAGTAGCCGTCAAGAGCCAAGACGACGGCCGACGCGCAGACGGAGATACAGGTTTTGGCGAAGGTCGGATGTCAGCAATTGCGCCTAAAGAATTGATCTGATTATACATAAAGATATTCCATAATATACCTTATGCGAATCACGGATATGCCGGGCTCCAGACCGATGTCCTGCGCGGCGATCTCGAGGATGCTACGTTGATCTGGTTCTGCCGACTGGTTCCGGGATCGAATCGCGAGAGCTCAAGACGCTCCATTCTCAGATTTTCCGGATCGCTTGCCTCCTCCGCTGGCAATTGACGACGCGGGGGCGGCGCGAGCCTACCGCCAAGCTGCGGCGGTCGGCGCAAGCCCAGACGCCGCGATCCACCTGCTGGTGATCGCCCTATCGAGGCCTCGTCCGCCTCGGCCGGTCCCCTCTCCCCGAACGTCCGCTATTCGGTCTTGACGTTGCGTTCCTCGATCAGCTTGCGCCAGGACGGGATTTCTGCGGCGATCAGAGCGTGGAGTTCGGCAGGCGTGCTGGCCTTGGCCTCGACGCCATAGGAGAGAAAACGATCCCGTATTTGCGGCATCGCCAGCACCGTGCCAAGCGCAGCGTTGAGCTTGGCCACGACGTCTGGCGGAGTGCCGGCAGGCGCGAGAATGCCGAACCACGTTTCGACCGAATAGCCCTTCAAGGCACTGCCGATGGATGCCGCACCGGGAGCAACCGGCGAAGGACCGGGCGAGGAAACCCCGAGCAGCTTCACCTTGCCGGAGCGGATGTGCTCGTTCAGCGTATCGGAAGTGGTGGTGAGCAGAATGTCGACCTCGCCGGCAAAGATGGCGAGCGTCGTCGGCGCCTGGCCCCGGTATGGGACGTGGACCATCTGCAGACCTGCCTGATTGAGGAAGCGCTCAGTGCTCAGGTGCCCGAGCGAGCCTGGTCCAGCGGAGGCATACAGCATCGGCTTGCTCTGCGCCTTCGCGTAGGCAAGCAGCCCGGCGACGTCGTTCACGGGCACCTTGTCGCTTGCCACCAGAACCAGAGGCGCCGTGGAGACCAGGGACACCGGCGCAAAGCTCTTCAGCGGATCAAAATCGATGCCCTTCTGCAACAACGGGGCGATCGAAATCGGCCCATTGTTGGCAAACAGAAGCGTGTAACCGTCGGCATCCGATCGGGCCGCTTCGTTGGAACCGGTCGTGCCGGCCGCTCCGCCGCGATTGTCGATGACGATCGGCTGGCCGAGGATCTTCGTCATCGGCTCCTGCAGTGCACGCGCCATGATGTCGGTCGAACCGCCGGCGGGATATGGCACGATCAGCCGGATGGGACGCGATGGATAATTGTCCGCTACGGCGGGCGCGACGAGCATCGCCGCTCCAAATATCAAAGCCAGAACACGTAGCCCCTTCATGTCGATCCTCCCACGATATTTTTTGATTATCTTGCGGTAGAAAATTCGCGGCTGGCAGCATCAAATCACGGCGACGCTTCACCCTTTCCAAATGCGCCGACGGCCGCGGCCTGCTCGAGGTCGTTTTCGGACAGGCCGAGCACGCGCGTCAGAATCTCGTCCCGGTGCTCGCCGACGGCGGGGATGTCGTGGCCGATTCCAGTCCGCGCGCCCGACATCCGCCACGGCGCGTTGACGCCCTTGAACTCACCTGCAGCGTCGGCGATCGGCGCGAATACGCCGCGAGCGGATAAATCCGGGTCATCCAGCGTTTCCGCGGGATCGCGAAAGCGGGCGCTCGGAATACCGGCGCGATCGAGCGCTGCCAGGCACTCATCCACCGTATGCCGTATCGTCCACCGCTCGACGACCTGCATCATCGCGGTCCAGTTCGCACCGCGCGCCGCCACCGAGCCGAAACGAGGGTCGGACGAAAGCTCCGGTAGGTCCGTCAGGTCGCGAAGCGCCGCAAAATTGCGTGCCGACACCGGCGCGATCAAAACGTCGCCGTCCTTAGCACGCACTGGACCGTAGGTCGGGCGTGCCACCGGCGTCGAGAACTGCGCCTCCTGCAGCTCATACACCAGAAGATTCAGCATGCAGTCCATCAGAACGACATCGACGTGCTGCCCTGCTCCCGTACGCTCCCGTTGCACCATCGCCGTTTGAATCGCCGAGAAACCGAAAACGCCACCGAGAATATCGGCAACGAACACGGCTCCGGCCGCCGGCCGGTCACGATCGCCGGCGTATCGCATCAGTGCGCGGTCAAAACCGCTCTCGGCATGAACGATCATTGCATAGGCCGGGCGCTCCGACTGCGGGCCGGTCTGGCCGTAACCGGATATCGAGCAATAGATCAAACGGGGATTGATCTTGCGAAGCGCCTCGTATCCGAGCCCCAGGCGCTCCATCACACCGGGGCGGAAATTCTCAACCAGAATATCCGTGCTTTCGACCATGCGATGCACGAGCTTGATCGCCTCGGACGATTTGAGGTCCAGCGCGATGCTTTTCTTGCCGGCATTCAGCTGACCGAAATAGGCGCTTTGGCCATCGCGAATGGGCGCGCGCAGACGCATCTCCTCGCCTTCGGGCGGCTCGATCTTGATCACTTCGGCGCCGACATCCGCCAGCAGCCGGGCGCAATACGGTCCGGCGAGCATGATGGAGAAATCCAGCACGCGGACGCCCTCGAGTGGTGATTTCAATGACTGGCCCTGCATCATCGGTTCCTAGCGAGGTAAGCCAAGCGCACGCTGCGCAATCAAGCTACGCTGAATTTCGTTCGTGCCGATGCTGATCACCCACATCAGTGAATGACGCAGGTTTTGCTCGAACCGGCCGTTGTCGATGGCACCCGGCATCTGCTCGGACAGCGTGGCGCGCATGCCGAGCATGTCGAGCGCGGCTTCGCCAAAGCGTTCCATCAGCTCGCTGGAAAAGACCTTGCTGATCGCGCCATACTCCGGCGGAGTGATGCCGCCGGCGGCAAGGTCAGCGCAATGCATCATCAGCTGGCGCCCGATCTCGATTTCGCACGCGAACGCCGCCATGCGGTCCCGGACGATCGGATCCTCTCTCAATTCCGGCCTGGCCATGACGTGCTGGCGCAGTTGTTCAAAGGCATGCGCGACTTTCAACACGATGCCGCCGCCGACCAGCCCCCGCTCGAAAGCGAGCGCTCCGGTCAAGACTTTCCAGCCCTCGTTTTCACCGCCGACGAGGTTCTCCAGGGGCACGCGAACATCGTCGAAGAAGATGTTTGCGAACGTTCCATCGTACATGGTGGTGGCAGGCCGGATCGTGATCCCGGGCGTGTTCATCGGCACGATGAACATGCTGATGCCGGCATGGGGCCTGGCGCTCTTGTCGGTTCGCGCCGCCAGGAACATGTATTTTCCCCACCAGGTCGTGGTCCAGATCTTCTGGCCGTTGATAACCCAATGGTCGCCGTCGCGGACTGCGCTGGTCCGCAGCGCCGCAAGGTCGGATCCTGCCTGCGGCTCGCTGTAACCCATCCCATGCATGGCCTCGCCACGCAGAATTTCCGGCAGATATTTCTTCTGTTGCTCGGGCGTTCCGAACATCATCAAGGCGTTGGCCTGGATCGAAGCGCCAATGCGCGGAGCCTCGTTTAGCTCCATGGTCTCCATGAAGGCGATTTGTTCGAGCGGCGAACGCGCCTGGCCGCCGAACTCCTGCGGCCAGCCGAGCCCGATCCACCCGGTGCTCCCAATATCGGCAGCAAATTCAGCGTCGAACTCGCGCTTTGCGAACGGCTTGGCGTCAAAGGCGGCCTTTCTGCCGCCCGCCCAGTTTTGCGCAAGCCACCGTCTGACACGTTCGCGCAGTTCGTTCCCGGCGGGACCGAGATCATACTGCGGCATCGCTGCGCCGCCATTGTCGAACAGGTGAGCGGCGAGGTTTCGTCTGGCATGAGCGGCGCCACCCAGCGCTATGGTGTCCAGATGTACGCGCTTGAAGTGCAGCGGCGCTTCGTGCTCTTCGGCATAGCCGATGGCGCCGAATGTGTGCTGCGTCTCCAGGGAAACACGTCGCAAAGAAGGGCCCGCAAACGCCATGGCGCAATCGGAGAAGTACGACCAGGCGACATCGCCCTCGTCCCGTAGCTTCGCCGCGTGATGCAGAACGAGACGCACGCCCTCGAGATCGATGAAGCAGTTGGCGAGCTTGTGCTGGATCGCTTGAAAGCGCCCGATCGGTTGGCCGAACTGCTGCCGCTCCCCAGCGTAGGTTACCGCCAGGTCGAACGCACGACGCGCGGCACCATGGGCGCGTGCTAGCAGCGCCAGGCGCGCGATTGATCGCAATTCGCTCAGGCTGATGTCGGCAACAGGAACAAGCCTTGCCGGCGCCGCATCGAGCGTCAGCTCCCAATTGCCCCAGCTACCCATCGCGCGCGTGGGCATAAGATCAATGCCGGGGTCCCGAAGATCGACGAGCGCAAGCTGTGTCTCGTCCACCGGCGCGAGCAGGTGCGTAGCGCTCCCTGCCGCCTCAACAAACCGAAGCGATCCCGTTGCCTTCTCGCCATGCAGCGTGATCGATCCGATACCGGGATCGGAATCGAACGCAGCAAAGGAAAAGACAATGCGCGCCCCGCCCACGCGAAGCGCGCTTTGCAAATCACCTGCATGTGGGGATGCAGCCGACAGCACGAGATTGGCCAGCACGGCAGACCACATCGGAGCGGGGCACGCCGCGCGGCCGAGCTCTTCCATCACCGCCAGGATCTCGCGAAGGCCGCCCTCCTCCGAATTGGCGCCCAGAACCGTGACACCTTGCTGAGCCAGCTTGTCCCAGATCTCGGTGATCGCGTCGGGCGACGCACCATCCTTCTTCATGCAGTCGGCGCGCCAATGCGCTTCGAGAAGCCCGCGCAAAGAATCGCGAAGCATGCCCGCAACGTCGTCGCTTTCGATGCCGGTGGCCATCACGAGAGCCTACGCCTGACCGAACCTCGGCTTGCGCTTTTCCTTGAAGGACATGGTTGCCTCCTTGTGATCCGCTGTCTCGAACGTGACCTGTTCGAGCGCCATTGACGCCTCGAGCAACATGTTCACGCGATCCTTCACGATCTGGTTGATCGACAGCTTGGTCCAGCGGATCGCCCAGGTAGGGCCGTTCGCCAGTTCGATGGCGATTTCCCGCGCCTTGCCTAGCACGTCAGCACGAGGAACCACGTGATTGACCAGGCCGATCCGCTCGGCTTCCCGGCCCTTCAGCAGCGTGCCGCGAATCAAGAACTCCTTGGCCTTGTTGATGCCGACCAGCAACGGCCAGATCACGGTGCCGCCGTCTCCGGCAACCAAGCCAACGCGCGACACGTGTGTGTCGCCAATGCGCGCATCCTCGGATATCACCGTGATATCGCAGAGCAGCGCGTGAGTCGCAGCCAGCCCGATGGCATCGCCATTGATCGCCGCGATGATGGGCTTGTCGAGCTCGAGCTGCCGGGTGACGCCGCGGCGGCTGATCATGGGATCATGGACCTCGCCCTCCTCCAGGACGTCCCCGCCGGGACGCTCCGACATCGCCTTGACGTCACCTCCAACGCTAAAGAAATCGCCGGCGCCGGTCAGCACCACGACGCTGACGGCATGGTCATCGGCGAGGTCGTCCCAGATCGTCCGCAACTCGCGGATCAGCTTCTGATTGATCGCGTTGCGGGACTGCGGCCGGTTCAGAGTCACCGTCGCCACCTTTTCCGATACCTCGACCTTGAGGCATTCATACTTCGCGTAAGTCGACACTTGTTCCTCCCTTTGTTATCGTGTTCGAGCGTAAGCCGTCCGCTTCCAAGCCCGGCTAACGCCGCATGCCCGGCTGGACCTCCGCCAGCGCGACATGCAGCGACATTGCGCCCGGGTCCTGCTCGAGCATTCGTTGCACAGCTTCGAGATGCGCGCGCATCAGGCGGCGCGCCGATGAGGTGTTTCGTTCGGCTATGGCAGTAAGCAGTTTGCGCCGCCGCTCGGCCAGTCGGCTCATTGCGACGCCGCTCGAAGCTACCTTGGCGTAAACGAACCGCATGTGAATTTCGGTCACCGAATCCATGATCATCGCGATGACCTTGTTTCCAGTCGAAGCTGCGAGCAGCTTGTAGAACTCACGGGAGCATTCGACCCGGTCGAGCAGTCTCCCCTCCTTCGTCGCAAGCTCAGTTCGCCGGATGTTGGCCTCCAGCGCGTCGAGATCGGGCTGGCGTGCCTGGTTACACGCAAGACCGACGACGAGGTCGAGCACGTGGACGCGCGCCTCCGACAACTCCCGGACCGAAATCGTGCCAAGGCTCAGCATGTCCCGGATGACGTCGTTCATGCGGCTGGTGTCGCCCTCCTGGATGAAGGCTCCGCCTTTGACGCCCTTTAGCAGTCGAAGCACGCCGGCCATCTCGAGGCTGCGCAGCGCTTCCCTCAGGACATTCCGGCTCACGCCGAGCTGCTGAGCGAGATCGCGCTCCGGAGGCAGCTTATCTCCCGGCTTGAGCAGCCCGAGCGCGAGCTGCTCGCGGATGCGCTCGCAGATTTCCTCGAACGCCCGCCTCGTATGGATCGGCCGGAACCTGGGGGCCGGCGCGGGACTTGCCGTCGCCCGCTGATCGGCCGGGCGCTCGCGCCTGCCGGACGAAACATTGCGTGTATGCGCACCAGCGCGGGGACTTGACTTAGCATTCATGGGGTGAATTATTAAATGGATCACCCATTCAATGAAAGCCCTTTTTTCGGCTTTCATTAGAAAAGTCCACAATGAGGGTCCATGAGTTCTTCCGAAGAGCAGATCGCCTTCCGCGACACCGTCCGCAAGATGGCCGAGAAGCATGTGGCGCCGATCGCCGCCGAGATCGACGAGACCGACCGCTTTCCGACCGAGCTCGTGAAGCTGTTCGGCGAAATGGGGCTGATGCAGCTCTGGGTGCCGGAGCAATATGGCGGCCCGAACGGCAATCTCACCATGGCCTGCATCGCGCGGGAGGAGATATCCAGGATATCGCCGGCCTGCGCTTCGATTGCCTGTCTGAACACCATGTTCATCATGCCGCTGCTTCATTTCGGCTCGGAGGAACAGCGGAAGAAGTACCTGCCGATCATCGCGAAGGGCGGCGTCGTCACGGCAATTGCCATATCCGAGCCGCAGGCCGGTTCAGACGTCACCGCAATCGCGACGCGCGCCCGAAAGGATGGCGATTGCTACGTTCTCGATGGCCGCAAGCAGTGGTGCAGTTACGGAGTGGTCGCCGACTATATCGTGGTGATGGCACGGACCAGCGACAGTCCAGGCTCCGACGGCATAAGCGCCTTCATCGTCGAGCCGAAGAAGATGGCGGGCATTTCCTTTGGCCGTCACGAGCGCAAGATGGGTTTCCGGGGCGCGCCGAATACCCCGATCTTCTTCGACAATGTGCGCGTGCCGAGGGAAAATCTGGTTGGGGAAGAAGGCAAGGGCTTTCGAGCCTCGATGCGCGCCCTTGATCTCAATCGGCCGACGATTGGAGCTCAATCTGTCGGGCTGGCTCAGGGCGCGCTCGACGCCTGCGTCGCCTATGCAAAAGAGCGCAAGCAGTTCAAGAAGTCGATCTCTGAATTCCAAGGCGTCCAGTTCATGCTCGCGGACATGGCGATGCAAATCCAGGCCGCACGTGCGCTGGTCTACGAGTGTGCGCGCGCCGGCGACGCGGGTGACTGGAAGCGCCTGAATGTTCTTGCCAGCATGGCCAAGTGTGTGGGCAGCGACGTGGCCATGAAGGTCACAACGGATGCGGTGCAGATATTCGGGGGCTATGGCTACACCATGGACTACCCTGTCGAGCGCATGATGCGCGACGCGAAGCTAACCCAGATCTTCGAGGGCACGAACCAGATCCAGCGGGTCGTCATCGCGCGTGAGCTGCTCAGTTAGCCAAACGCGCTACCCACCTTCTGCCGGCCGATCCGGCCTCGCGACCTATGAAGCGGCGCTCGTCGTGCGGGTTTGCACCTTGGCTCCATCGGCAAGGTCCACCGACGGATTGAGAATGATCTGATCCCCGCGCGCGACCCCGCTGTCGACCTCGAGCTGACGGCCAAGATCGCGCAGCACGTGGATCGTCCGGAAATGCACGATGCCATTCTCGACCATGGCGACCTGCATGCCTTTGGCATTGAAGATCACCGCATCAGCCGAAATCTGGAAGCTTGGCGTTCGGCGCGGGATACGAAGTTCCACGGTGCAGTAGATCCCCGACGTGAGCGCGGCGTCGGGATTCGGGATATCGACCTCCGTCAGCAGCGTCCGCGAGCCGGGCTGGAGTGCATCCGCTATCCGGGTCACCGTGCCTGGAAAGGTCCGGTCCGGGATCTCCGGTACGTGGATGGCCGCGGCAATGCCAGGCCTGAGGCCGAATGCGGCGTCCTGCGGCACGAACACCTGGGTACGGATGACGTTGCCTTGCTGGAGCGTGAACATGAACGTGCCCGATGTGGCATCGGCCTGGACCAGGCTGCCGACGTCGACATTGCGCTGGGTGATGACGCCGTCGAATGGAGCCACCACGCGCTGATACAGCTTCTGCTGGCGGAGCACCTGCAACTGCGCCTCCTCGGCCGTGATGTTGGCCTGCGCCACCGCTACCGCGGCCTCCTGGGCCTTCAGAGTCTGCTCGTCGATGGTGCCCTGCTGCGCGGTCACCCAGCCCTTTTCGACCAGCGGCCGATCGCGGTCCCACGTGACCTTGGCGAGTTCACGGTTCGCCTGGGCCTGCTGGTACGACCAATTGAGCTGGGCAAGGGTCGCCTCCGCCTGGGCGATCTGGTGATCGAGCTCGGGGGCCTTGATCTCGGCGAGCAGCTGCCCTGCCTTGACGCGGTCGCCGATATCGACGGCGCGGGTGGCAATATAGCCGCTGGCGCGGGCGAAGATGTTGGCGCTCGCAAATGCGGAGGTCGTCGCCGGCAGCTCGACGACCTCGACATTATCGGCGGGCTCGACGGCGACCACACGGACCTCTGGAACAAAATCCCGGTGCTGCTCGGCCGTCGCTCGTAGCTGGCGGTGCTCGGCATATTGGCGCCAAGCGCCCGCCGCCAGCAGCGCGCCCACAATGAGGATCAGGATGAGGCCGGCGAGGCGCCCTCCCCGACGAGCCCGCCGCCGAGGCGCGATGTCCTGGTCCCGGCCGAGTTCGGTCACGCGCTCGGGTTCGATTGGTCCGTTGAAATTCATTCCAGCACCTCGTCGAATACCCCGTGATGTGTCTTGCCGTCATTGCGCTTGCGAAGAATCGCGAACAGGTAAGGCACGACCAGCAACGTGGTCGGCGTCGCGAACAGCAGCCCGCCGATGACGGCACGGGCCAGCGCGGCGTTCTGTTCCTCGCCGGCCGCGCCTATCGCCATCGGGATCATGCCGACGATCATCGCGGCCGCGGTCATCAGGACCGGTCGGATTCGGGTATGGCCCGCCTCGACCGCGGCTTCAAAGGCAGTCTTGCCTGCAAGTTGCTGCTCGCGGGCAAAGGTCACGAGCAGGATCGAGTTTGCCGAGGCGACGCCGACCGCCATGATCGCGCCCATCAGCGACGGCACATTGAGTGTCGTGCCGGTGATGAACAGCATGGTCAGGATGCCGCAGAGCGTTGTTGGCAAGGCCAGAATGACGACAAGGGGATCGCCGAAATTCTGGTAGTTCACGACCATGAGCAGATAGACGAGCACGGCGGCGAACAGCAGTCCTGTGCCGAGGTTGATGAAGGCGCTGTTCATGCTCTGGATCTGGCCGGTGACCTGGATCGTGTTGCCGGGCTTGAGCTGCTTCTGAAGATCGGCCGTGACTCTGGCGATGTCGCTCGCCACGCTGCCGAGATCGCGATCCTGGACGCTGGCATAGACCTCGTAGACCGGCTGCACATTGGCCTGGTTGGCGTTGGTCGTGATCGTGCCACGCTGGAACGTTGCGACATTGCTCAGCAGGCCGGGAATGGGCGTGTCATTCTGCGGTGACGCCAGCGACGTCGATACCGGGGTGTTGGCGAGATCGTTGAGCGATGCGATCTGCCGCTCGGGGGTCTGCACCGCGAAGTAATAGGGAATGCCGGATGTGGGGTCAGTCCAGAAATTCGGCATCACCTGCTCCGAAGAGCTCAGGCTGACGTTGAGATTGCTCGCGATCGTATCGGCATTGAGCCCCAGCTGCGCTGCACGGGTGCGGTCGATATTCGCGTAAAACGCCGGCGCGTTGACCTCTTGCTGGAGATGGACGTCGGCGATTCCCGGGATCGCGGCGAGACGCCGGCGCAACTCGTTGGCAACCTTCAGGTTATTCGCCTTGTCGTAGCCCACGGTTCGCACGTCGATCTGAGCCGGAAGCCCGAAATTGAGGATCTGGGTGACGATGTCGGCCGCCTGGAAGTAAAAAGTGTCTTCAGGAAATGCAGCCGGCAAGGCCTCGCGCAGCTTGCGCACGTAGTCGGCGGTTGGCCGGTGGCCTTCCCTCAGCGAAATCAGGATGACGCCATCGTTGACGCCGATGGTCGAACCGTCGCTGAACGCGAGATTGTAGGAGCGCGCCGGCAGGCCGATATTGTCGACGATCAGAGCCCGATCCTTCTCCGGAACGATCTCGCGGATCTTGTCCTCGACCTGCTGAAAGATCGCCTCGGTGTTCTCGATCCGGCTTCCGGCCGGCGCGCGCACATGGAGCTGGATCTGTCCCCCGTCGATGACCGGGAAGAAATCGCGACCGACCATGGGGAACAGCACGAGGCCGAGCGCCAAAACGGCGACCATGCCGGCAGGAATGATGAAGCGGTGCTCGATCAATCCTTTCAGGGCTTGCGAATAGGCACGGCGCATCGCCTCGAAGTGTCGCTCGAAGGCCGCATGAAATCGCGCGAAAGAACCGCGTGGCGCAGCACCGGTCTCGCCGTGCTGCTCGCCCTTGAGCAGGAGACCGATGATGATCGGCGTCAAAGTCCGCGACAATCCGTATGACGCCAGCATGGCGAACACCACCGCAAGGCCGAGCGGCGTGAACAGATATTTGGCCGGCCCTTCCAGGAAGACGACCGACGTGAAGACGCAGCTGATCGCCAGTGTCGAGACGAGCGTAGGTATGGCGATGCCGGCCGCACCGTGCAGCGTTGCCTGCGGCAGAGGCTGTCTCTCCTCCGTGAGCAGGCGATGGGTGTTTTCGATCGTGACCGTGGAATCGTCGACCAGGATACCGACGGCCAGCGCCAGTCCCCCCAGCGTCATCGTGTTGAGGGTCTCCCCGAGGAAGTGGAGCACGATCAGCGATGTGAGGATCGATAGCGGAATCGAGATCATCACCACGAGCGTCGATCGCCATGATCCGAGGAACAGCAGGATCATCAGCGCGGTCAGCGCGGCCGCGATGGCGCCCTCGCGCAACACGCCTTCCACCGATTGCTTGACGAACACCGACTGATCGAACAGTTCGTCGATACGCAGCCCCGGAGGCGCGGCGGCGCGTGCGGCTTCGAGCGCCTTGTGAACCGCGTTGACCACGCTCAGCGTCGAGGCGTTGCCGTTCTTGATGATGCTGAGCAGCACCGAACGGCGGCCGTTCTGGCGCACGACATTCTGCTGCACCAGCCAGCCATCGTGAACCTGCCCGACGTCCCTGACGAAAATCGTGGCGCCGTTCACGACCTTGATCGGGATGTTGTTCAGGTCCTTGATCGATGGCGGCGTCGCATTGGTCCGGACCACATATTGCTTGTCACCCATCTTCGCGGTGCCGGCCGGCAGCGTCAGGTTCTGGGCGTTGACCGCATTGACGACGTCGAGCGGCGTCAGCCCCTTGGCGACCAGCTTGGCTGGGTCGAGATCGACCATGATCTGGCGGTATTTTCCGCCCGAAGGCGTCGGCAGCGTGATGCCCGGAATCGGCGCCAGTTGCTGACGTATGCGATAGATGCCGTAGTCGTAGAGCTGCTGCTCGCTCAGCGTATCGGAGCTCAGACTGACCTGGAGCACGGGCACGCTGGAGGCGTTGAACTGCACGACGACCGGCGCCTGGATGCCGGGCGGCATCAGTGCGCGGATGGCGTTGGTTGCGGAGACGATCTGCGAAATCGCGAGGTCGAGATTGACGTCGGGTTGGAAGTAGATTTTCTGCACCGACAGACCAGCCATGGTCTGTGCCTCGATGTTCCTGATACCGTTGACGTTCGAACTGATCGAGTACTGGCTGTAGGTGGTGACGCGTTGCTCCATTTCCGGCGTACTGAGGCCGGTATAACTCCAGATCACGGTCACGACCGGGATGTCGATATCCGGAAAGATGTCGGTCGGCATCGCGAGTATGGTGACTGCGCCGAGGAACAGGATCAGCGCGGCGACCACGTAGAAGGTGTGGGGAAATCGCAAGGCGAAACGAACGATACCCATCGAGGCACTCCTTGCGGCGTTGCGGCCCCTTGCGGCCTCAACGGCTGTCCAGATCAGCGTTGACGCATGCACGCGGCATGTTGCCCGTGCGGCCACCTCGTGCGCTCCTGGATGGTTCTTGGCCTCGAGGGTCGACGATAAACCCCGCTCACACTTCCGGCTTCGGGCGTCCGGAATTGCAGAAACATGGCAACAGAAGATCAGAAGTGAATGCGGTGCGGTGTTAATTCACGGCAATGATGGGCGCGGCTCGACCACAAATCGGTGAGCGCCCTCGTACGGAATCTCAAGACCATGCGAGCTAAGTCGCGGGACCAGACGGCCGGGAGGTCCTTCCCGCGGCACTGACAGGCGATGCACCTTGCTCCGGGCGTTAGCGGCCGCTTCCCGGGTTCAAACCAGCCTCGCTCTCAGCGCGAGCAGATGGCATTGCCACGGCGAACTCCGACCGCGTTCCGCCACGGAAAGTTCGGAAAAGTGTGGCCCAGTTCATACAATCGAGCGGCCGAGAGCCGCACTATTCCCAAATAGCGTTGTTGCATAACGAAACACGTTTCGGTTGCCGGGCCCAGGCGGGAATGCGCCTCGAGCCCGCGTGCGACCCGGGGGAGCCAGAGACATGCGTCGCGATTTGACCATCAAGACCGGCAGCATGGCCGGTACGTCCGATTTCAGGGTCATGGCTCCGATCAAGAAGGGGTTCGTGCCGTCCCTGGATGCGACCACGTACAAGACCCGCGTCAAATACGTGTTGCGGGCGCTGAATGGCGGACGCGCCAACGCCTATGAATCCGAGCTCGCCCGCGTGCTGACCGATTCCGTTGACCGCGTCGGACGGATCCACTCGGTGGGCATCGCCGTGCTCGAACCCGAGGACGAGGGCATCGACGGCGAGGACTATGTGCTGCTGACGGCGACGTTCGACGGCTCCTGGGAAGCCTATGTCCGCGTCATCTGGCAGAAGGCCGCCCGGCTGCTCGACCTCATCTTCTGCAACACCGAGGGCTACGTGCTCGGATATGAGAACACGTACGAAGACTGGGGTATCTGGCTCAAGAGCAGGCAGACCGAGGCCTATTTCCTCTACGCCACCCCGGACCTGACCGTGGATGACACGCGCTTCCTGCGGATGGAGGAGCGGGTCTATCGGCGCGTCTCGGGCGCCGGCGCCGACCAGATCGTGACGCGGATCAGGATTCCCTCGCCGGAAGACATCGCGCGCCGCTCGATATTCGAGGTCGACGGCCAGATCGGCGTCGATCCGGCCAATGCCGGCTTCAGCCAACCGCTCAGCATCGAAGCTGCCGCCCGGCCTCCGTTTCGCCACGGCATCCGAGCGCTTGCGGGGCTCTACCGTCTGGCCGACTTCTATCCGCCGGGCACGGATGATGGGGTGATTCTGCATCGGGCCGGCCACGAGCTGCTGCCGGAATTCGTCACCATGATCAACCACCCCGCCTATGCGGCGGGCGTCCAGCGCGCGCGCCGGCGCTATGAAGAGGCTCTGCGCTGGTTGATGACCCCACCCAATGTGGCGCCCGTCCGTCGCAACCTGCCCCTCGCCCCGCCGGCCGAACCGCCGTTGCAGGATCCCGGCAACGTGCAAGGCGGGATTCTGACCGCCTACAATTCAGATCACGGCTGCCTGCTGCTGTTGCAGTTCGCCAATCCGGCCGCACTGGCCGCGTTTCTCGACGTCCTCAAGGTGACCTCCGAAGCCGACGTTCTGACGGAGGGGCAGATCGTCACCAACATCGCATTCACCGTCGAGGGACTGCGTCAGGCTGGCCTGTCCGATGAAGAGGTGCGCACTCTGCCGGAAGAGTTCGTGCAGGGCATGGAAAGACGCGCCGGCCTGCTCGGCGACGTGCGCTGGAATCATCCGAACCGGTGGCGCCTTCCGGCCAGCAATTGGGCGCTCGGGATCGACGCGCCGGACCTGCCCGAAGGCGACCTGGCGCCGCGGATCAGCATGAGCTCGGTCCATGCCGTCCTCCAGCTCCGCCTGTTGCTGTCCAAGGATACGCAGACCGCGACCGATGCGAGAGGCGCGTTGATGGCCGAAATGAAGCGCCTGGTCGAGGTCGATGCAGGTGTCAGGCCGCTTTCGATCCAGTGGATGCAGCGACAGCGCGACAAGAGATCCGGCGACATGCAGGACCATTTCGGGTTCGCCGACGGCAGTTCGAACCCGGTGCTGCGTGAGTGCCAGACCGGCAGATCCTATTCCAATCAGGTGCATCTCGGCGAAATTCTGTGCGGCTATCCGAACATCGCCGACGAGACGGCGCCGCTTGGCGACCCGACCAATCGTGCTCATGCGATGCTTCGCGACGGCAGCTTCATGGCGCTACGTAAGCTGCGACAGGATGTCGAGCAGCTTGAGGATGTCCTCGCCCGCGCGACGCGACAGGCGACCGAGACGGCCGGGCCGGACGCACCTGCCCTGACGCGCGAAACGCTGATGGCCAAGATGATGGGACGCTGGCCGACCGGCCATGCCCAGGCGGGGCAACCCCTGACCCCTACTCCGCCGCCTGACAAAGGCCACAACGACTTCAACTACGACGCCGATCCGCAGGGACAAGTGTGCCCGTTCCACGCGCATATTCGACGCGCCAATCCGCGCGTTGCGATCACCAAGGCCGACGCAGGCGCCCGGCCCCCACGGATCGTCAGGCGCGGCATGTCCTACGGCCCGCCCGTCGACACGCAAGGGGCCAAATCCGCGCCGCAACCAGAGCGCGGCCTGGTTTTCATGGCCTACAATGCTAGCCTCGGCGAGCAGTTCGAGGTGGTGCAGAGCTGGCTCGCCGGCGGCAACAGCTCGGGCTCGTCTTCCGGAGTGAGCGATCCTTTCCTCGGCCTCGCCGAGCCTGGCCGGCTCCGGCATTTCCGTTTCGAGCACGCAGGCCAGACCATCCGCGTGGCGCTGGACGGCTCGGACCGGCTCCACGATGAACCCCGTCCGTTCGTTCGTCTGGAATGGGGCGCGTATTTCTTTGCGCCATCGAAGAAGGCGCTTGCCGATCTGCAGCAATGGGCGGCGAGCCAAGGGTATAAACCGGCGGTGACGTGGAGTGCGGATGAGGGGGAAAAGGAGATCGCGCGGCTGCGCCTGATCGAGCGCCAGAAGGGGGAAGCCGCTGCGATGGCTGCGTGGAAGACGGCACTCGAAGATCCGGATTCAGCCTCGCATTTCGTCAACGCCTCGATCTGGGCTGCGATCCGCGAGCGGCACGGCGGCGCGCTGCGCACGCCATTCGGGGTTTTGGTGGCCGACCGCGACATGGTCTACAAGGTGTTCGCCGATTCCGACACCAAGCTGACCATCACCGGCTATCTTCCTCGCATGTTGCGGTCGTTCGGCATCCTCTATCTCGGCCGCGACGCCGGGCAGCCGGATCAGGTCTACGAACAGGAATCCGAGGCCTGCAACGCCGCGATCATGGCCCTCGACCAGCCCACCGCATTCGAGCTGGCGCGCGCGGTTACGCAGAAAGTTCTAGGCTTCATGGTCAAGCAGACCATCGACTTTGCAGCAAGCGACGGCGAAGCGAGCTGGGAATTGACCGTCGATGTGCACGAATTGGTGGATCCGCTGCTCGCCGCCTTCTGCGAAGCGTGGTTCGGATTGAGTGAAGAAGGAGGTCATTTCCGCCGCGTCGGTTATCGCTGGGATTGGACGCCGGGCGAGGCGCCGGGTTATCCCGGCCATTTCCTGTCCCCGTCGCGCTACATCTTCCAACCGCATCCGAACCGGACGGTGGAGGCGATCGGTGCGGCACATGGCGACGCCGCGCGCCGCGCCATGGAAAATTTCCTGGCGCAGTTCGGGCCGACGAACGGGCCGGTGACGAAGGCGGTTTACAACTCGCCGCGGGGCACCGGCGACATTCCGTTCGTGGCCCGCACGGTCGCCGGCGCCATGATGGGATTCATTCCGACCGTCGACGGCAATTTGCGCCGAATATTGAACGAATGGCTGCGCGAGGGAACGCTATGGGCGTTGCGCGCTCGCTATGCCGGCACGAAGGCAAAGAACTACATGGACGCCCTCAACCGGCTGCGGGACGACTTCATTCCGGCGATGCAACTTCGCGCCGTGCCGGAACTGATCTGGCGGACAGCCGTCGTTTCGCAGACCATCGGAGGTGTCGAGGTCAGGCCGGGAGACGTCATCGTCGCCGGCGCAGTCTCCGCCACCCAGCAAAGCCTCGCCGAAGGTCGCCAGGACATCTACCACGCCTTCGGCGGCAATCGCAGGGTCGCGGGGCATCCGACGCATTCATGTCCCGGAGCAGACCCGGCCCTGGCGGTGATGCTGGGCTTCTTCAGCGCGCTGGTGGAGACGGAGCTACCCTTGCGGACCGGCCCCATTCCAATGAGCCTGACGATGGACGGACGAATCCCCGCGCCGAGCCCACCGCCACCCTAGGGCCGGAGGTACGCGGCGGTTAGACGGCACAATGCTGAGCGAGCTGATCGTTGGCGTGGATGACGGGTATGCCGGCGACGCGCCTGATCGTCTGCTCCGCATGCCAGTGCATGCCGAGCGCGCGCAGTTTCTCCGCGGCTTCCATCATGGTCTGGCGAGCCGCCTCGCCCCGGCCCTGCGCTGCGAGGAGCTCGCCCCGCAGGGAAAGATTCAGGGCCGCATCGCGCAGCGACCCGCGCCACCCTGCGGAGGTTTCGGCCCGGCGCAACCAGCGCTCGCTGAGGCGAGGATCCTGGCGCAAAGCTGCGAGCTTCGCCAGCGCGCGGCACGCCACCGCTTCGCCCAGTCGCTCGCCTTCGCGCGCGCGCCGCAGGACATGGGCGGCATACCGCCGCGCCGTCTCGACATCGCCTTCGGCGGTCGCCGCCTCGACGAGCCAGCTATATTGAACCGACGTGTAGAATTGAAAGTTGCGCCGCTCCATCCATTCGGCGGCGTTGCGCAACTGCAGCAGGCCCTCGGCGTCGCCGGTTGCCGACCAGCGGGCAAATCCCGAGGCGGCCCGGCAATCCGCCAGAAGCAGCAGGCTGCGCGTGTTCTCGGCGATGCGCGCCCCTTCCACGGCAAGCTGCTCCGCCTCCTGCCAGCGGCCCTGCCAGATCAGCGCGACTGCGATCCAGTTGCGCACGGAATTGACGACCGGATGGGTCGAGCCTCCGACCAGAGCCATGGCTTCGCCGAAACAGGCGTGGGCGTCCTCGAAATCGCCGCGATCCGCAAGGACACCGCCCTTGCACGATAGCGCATAGGCAGCTCCGAAGGATATCGCACCATGCCGCCGGCTGCGTTGCTGCTTGGTCGAAATGGCGGCGTCGATCAGGGCGATGGCCTCGTCGTACTGACAGCTTGCAGCGAGAATCTGACCGAGCGTCGCTTCGATCTGGGCGATCAGGCGACGATCTTCGAGCTTGCGCGCCAATTCCAGGGCCGTCCGCGTGTGCGTCACGGCTTCGCGGAAGCGGCCGAACCCGTAGCACATCCAGCCGAGCCATTCATAGGCGCTGGCCATCGCAGCGGTCTCGCCGAGGGAGGACGCGATCGCAACCGCGCGTTCGAACACAGTGGTGTCGTCGGTCAGCGACAGCGGGTCGAAGATATTGGCCATAGCCAGCTTGTTGGCCAAGAGGCACCAGCGCAGCGATTGCTCGCGCGAGCGATCCGGCACGCGATCCAACGCTTGCATCGCAACCTGATATTGCGCACTGGCACGATCGAGCGCGAATGCAGCCATGGCCTTGTCGCCGGCGCGTTCGGCATAATGGGCTGCGCTTTCCCAATGACCTGCGCCTTGCGAATGATAGGCCAGAGCTTCCATCGCATCCTCGCGATCAGCCTGCTCGGACCGCGCCAGCAAGGTGGCCTGCATCCGCTCGTGCAATGCCTGACGCTCGTGCAGGCCAATGCTGTCGTAGACCGCATCGCGCGTGATGCCGTGCTTGAAGCGAAGGACGCCGCCCGCTGGATCGGCATAGAGAAAGTCCGCATCTGCCAATGCCCGCACGATGGCCGGGTCCGGTTCGCTGCCGCAGGCCGAAACCAGTAGTCCATGCGGGACGGTATTGCCAATGACGGCCGCGGCGCGCACCACCTTCGCCTCGTCGGGCGGCAGGCGCGCCAGGCGCGAGGCGACCAGCGTTGCGATCCAGCCCTGTTTGCTGCGCGCTTCGAACGAAGCAGGATCGTTGGCGGCGATGGAATGGCACAGCTCCTCGATGAACAACGGCACCCCGCCCGCGTAGGCGTGGATGCGGGCCACGAGGAAAGGATCGGCCTGCGGGACCCAGCGTCGTACGGCAAGGTCGGTTTCCTGCCCCTGAAACGGTTCGAGAAACAGGCGCGGCGCGCCGGAGATCCAATCGGTGCCGTCCTCGCGCGGCCGGCTGGCGAGGATGACGCGCGGTCCATTGTGCAATTCCAGCAAAGCCTGCAGCAATTGGCGGCTGGCGTCGTCGGACCATTGCCAGTCGTCGATCACCAGCAGCAGCGGGCCTTGTGCCGACAGTCCGGTGAAGAACCCGAGCAGATCGCCGACGATGCCGTCGACGGTGATGCGGCCGCCGCGTGCATCGGCGCCGGCCGACGCCAGTGCGAGGATCGATTCTGCGTTCGGACCGAGCTGGGCCGCCCATGGCTCCAGAGCAGCGCGCGCCGTCTCCCTGGCCTCGACGATGGAGGCGTCCGGCCGAATTCCCAAGGCGGCGCGCAGCATCTGCAGGAATGGTTGCAGAACCTCGGCACCGACGTAACTCTCACAACTCCCCCGCAGCAGCCTGAAGCGCTCGGTGCCGACGTGTCCCAGCACCTCTTCCAGCAGGCGCGTCTTGCCGAGTCCGGGTCCGCCGACGACCACCGTGCAGCGTTGTGCGGGCGCAGGTGCCTCGCTCAGAAAGCGCCTCAGGAATCCGAATGCCTCGTTGCGACCGATGAAGGGCGTCAGGCCGCGCCGCGAGGTTGCCTCGAAGCGCCGGGTCGCCGTGCTTCGGCCCAATACCAGCCTCGCCTGCGGCATTCCGGAAGCCGCCGGGAGGGGGGCGGCGAGCTCGAAGAAGTTGGCATGCGGCCCAAGGGCATCGAGGCTGGCGAGGACCTGATCCGGACCGGCGTGGCGCGACAGATGCGCTGCCGTGTTCACGACATCGCCGATCAGGTCATACCGGCCGGACTCGATGTCGCCTTGGGTCAGGAGCACGGTGCCGGCATGAATACCCGAATGCATTCGCAGCGGCATCAGCGCCGGCGACACGCCGTGGTGGCGCAGCTCTCCGACCCATTCGTGAATGTCGAGTGCTGCTTCCGCAGCGCGACGACCGTCGTCTTCGCCGGATTGGGGATAACCGAAAATGGCGAGGGCACCGTCTCCCTGCGTTCGGATGATGCGACCACCGTGCTTTGCCACCGCGCGATGCCAGATCTGCCGCAACTGGCTGAGAAGTTCGGAAAGGTGCTCGGACTCGACGTCCCGGCCCAGGGCCGTTGATCCGACAAGGTCGGAGAACAGCACCGTCAATCGATGACGTTCGCCTTTGGGGACGCGGGTCTGCGTAATCATCGTCAATCGCAGCCAACTCGTTGACGAACCACAAGAACGGTCTCCAGCGGGTGCCTGACCGGATCCAGCAAGTATCGCAAAAGGCCATAGTAGCTCGCCTAACCCGCAAGTGGAAGCTCGCAGGATTGCATCCGCCGAATATGGCGATCAGGGCGACCCCATCGGCCTATCCTATTCAAAAACCTCATTTCTTCCGGTTTGTCGGAGGGCGCGGCACTGCCTCGCCTGCGCCGGCCGAGGCGGTCGATCAAAGCCGAAGGATCACGGCGGAGGATATCGAGCTGGCGTTTCTAGGGGAGCGGCAGCCGCTCCAACTGGCTCTGTGCCTTCTTGACCGCGGCCGCATACCAGCTCTGGCTCGGAGCTTCCTTGGCGAAGCACGCCGTGAAGGCAGTCATTGCCTTGTCTTCGCGGGCCATCTCGCCGCGTGGGTCTTTCTTGTCGACGGGCTTTGCCATCATCTGCTTCCAGACCTTCTCGCAGGCCGGGATCGGGGCGGTCTTCACGGCCTCGCTTGCCGCGAGGAAATAGACCCTGTCGCCCTGGATCGCGACGACGTCGATTTCATCCGGCGGACCCTTGAGGCCGCCATTGCCGCGCACGCCGAGCACAGCGGCTGCGGCGCTCGCCTTGGCCGGCTTGGTGATCGGCAGCTCCGCATAGATCGCGAAGGCGGCGTCCTGGATGGCGTGATAATAGAAGCGGTCGGATTTCAACGCGGCGCCACTCTCCTGCGGCATGCCGTCCGCGCGATGCTCGCCCAGCCAGTGCTTGAGCAGCGCGGTCGTGGTCACCACGGCCTGCATCCTGTCGCCTTCGGATGCGAAGCTCAGCCCGTCGAGATGGCCGAAGCCGATGTCGCCCTTGAACAGCGTATCGACGTTCGACCTGCCCTCGGCCGGGAGTCCCTTGATCGCGACCGGACCGATCAGACCGCGCAGCACGCCGGCCAGCTCCTTCAGGGCCGCATCGTGCTGCTTGTAGATCTCGTCGCTCTCCTTGGCGTTCGAGAATTTTGCGATGTAGCGGTCGCGCAGGTCGAGATAATGCTGCTCGGGCGCGGCCGCCTCGGCGGGCGCGGCCAGGACGAGCAGGCAGAGCAAGGCTAGCAATCTCATTGCAATTCCGAAAAGACTGGAGAGCGATCTCCCATCTTTGTGCCGAGGCGGTGTGCCAAGGTTCATCCGCCGGCGGAACGTCCCTACTCTGCCGGCGTCAGCTGCTCGCGGTTCAGCCGCAGGGCGGCCGTCTCCCGCACGCGGACCCGGGCACGGCGCTTGCGCCACCAGATGACGACACCGGTGACCGAGAGCGCGGCCACCACGAGCCCCATGATCGAGATCAGGATGCGGCCGGGCAGCCCGACGATGCGGCCCGAATGCAGCGGAAACTGCGCCTGGACGAAGATGTCGGCGGCGGTGCCAACCCAGGGCAGCCGCTCGCCGATGGGGCGTCCGTCCTCGCTGTCGTAATAGAGCTGCGCCGGGCCGACGCCGCCGGCACCGTGATCGTCGCCGGGGTGGAAGAAGGCGGCGGCATAGACGCCATGGGCCGGACCGTAGCTGAGCGCGCCGACCGGGGTGGTCCAGCCTCGCGCCTTGCCGTCGGCGGCCGCGCGGGCGGCGATCTCGGCGAACGTCATCTTGGGTTCGATCGGATTGTCGAGATCGCGATACGGCCGCTGCTCGTAGGGCGTCGGCGTATAGTTCGACACCATCTTCATCAGCGGCGAGAACACCTCGAAGTAGAGGTTCAGGGAGAACGCGGTGAAGGCGATGATGAACAGCACGCCCCAGGTCCACAGGCTGAAGGCGCGGTGGATGTCGAAATTGATCCGGTAGGCGCTGCCCGAGGTCTTGATGGTCCAGGCCGGCGCCCAGCGCGCCCAGAATCCGCGCTCGAGCTGGCGCGTGACCTCGGGCGCCCGCGCCGCCTTGGCGCGCCGGCGCGAGGGCAGCGTCAGGTAGAAGCCGACGAAGCAATCGATGGTCCAGATGATGGCGATGATGCCGAGCACGCGCATGCCCCAGCGGTCGCTGCCCCAGAATTCCGGGATGTGCATCGTGTAGTGCAGCTTGTACAGAAACGAGACGAAGTTTTCGCGCGTGACGGGCCACACCGCGCCCCAATAGCGCCGGCCAAGCTCCGCGCCGGTGTTGGGATCGAGGAAGACCTGATTGTAATCGAGCGGGTAACGCTTGCCGGTCGCGGGATCGATCCGCGGCATGACGAAGAACCACAGCGAATGGCCCTGCTCCGGCGTCATGAAGAGGTAGACGACGCGCGCACGCGGATCACGCTGCTCGATCATCTTGGCGAGCTCGAGCGAGGGAATGGCCGGGCCCTTGGTCGAGACATCGAACAAATGGCTGTTCAGGACGTCGTCGAGCTCGTGATCCCAGGAGATGATCGCGCCGGTGATGCCGGAGAAGAACAGGAAGGCGGCCGTCAGCAGTCCCGCCCAGCGATGCAGTTTGCCGAATATCGCTCTCATCGCTTGGATCTCATTCCCACTGGGCCCGGCCCCCTCGTTTGCCGGACCGCTTTCGATTGGACTCACCGGCGGCAGCTCAGCTCGCCGATGGGCCTTCGGCCTAACGCAGGGACTATTTCAGTGCGAGAGGTCCGACATTAGAATCTATCGAGACTGGCCAATAAGCTGCGCGACAAAGCGTCCATGCGTGATCGGCTGTCCGCGCAGCCGGGTGCGTCAAGGCCAATCAGCAAAGTTCAGCGTCGGTCTCGATCGTCCCGCTCTCGCGCGTGCCGCAACGCGCCGACGCCATACGCCCGGTGCCTCGCCGGTGTGCTTGCGGAAGAAGCGGCTGAAATAGGCGGTGTCCGTGAAGCCCAGCGCGAACGCGATCTGCTTGACGGCGATGGTTCCAGCCTCCAGCCGCGCCGCCGCTTCCCTGACGAGGCGCTGCTGGATCAGTTCGCTCGGCGAGCGCTTCAGCTCGCGGCTGCACAGCGCGTGCAGGCGATCCGGCGTGGTGCCGAGCAGCCTCGCGTAATCGCTGACGCGCAGGTGCTGTTGATAACGCTCTTCGAGCAGCCTGCGGAACCGGCTCAGGATCTCGGTGCTGCTGCTCTCCTCGTTGCGGTTGCCGTCGCCGGCGAACAGGCGCCAGAATCGCAGCACGCAGAGCGTCAGCTCCGCCGACATGATCGACGCTGCTCCGCTGCGTGCGGGCGAGGCGATCTCGGCGGCGATCGCCGCGATGGAACGCGCCATCGTGGCCGCAAGATCAGCCTCGACCTGCAATGCCAAAATGCCGCCCGCGCCCTCGAGCGCGAGATAGGCCGCCTCAGCCGATGGCGGGAGATAACGATGCCATGTCCCGGCACGCAATTGCAGCAGCTGCGCGGTCGTGCCGGCCGGCACCTCCAGATAGTCGACCGATCCCGCCGGGAGCCAGACCATCGCGGGTCCGACCGTCCGCACGGTCTTGCCGGCCTGGCCGATCTCGGCGGTCCCGCCGCCGGGAAGGCAGAGCAGATGAATGCATGGACGGGCCGCTTTCGAGGTCAGCGTCCATCGCCGCGCGACGTAATGCGCTGCGATCAGCTCGGCGCCCACAGGCACAGCCCCACTGGGGACGCCTGCCGGATCCGGGTCCGCGGCGCCTCGACGCACTTGGCGGGCAAGACCAGAAACGTCCAATCTTTCACCGGATTTGTCCATTGTGCGAGCAAAGCTTGGGATGCTTGCTAGGTCAAGTCCCGGTGGCGGCCGGCCAATGATGCCGCCCTAGAGAAGGTCGGGACCAGAGGAACGACCACTCACGTCGATGCCAACAATCGCTTGAGTGCAACAGGAGGGAGACACGATATGTTTTCGGCGAACCGTCGAACGTTGCTGCGCGTCGCTGGCCTTGCGGCTCTGGCCGGGACACTCTGGACCTTTCCGTCCACGGCCGATGCGCAGGAGAAGATCCGGATCGGCTACGCGATTTCCAAAACCGGTCCCTATGCCGGCGGCGCCGGCATCACCACCCTGCCCAACTATGAGCTGTGGGTGAAGGACGTGAATGCCGCCGGCGGCATCAAGCTCGGCGACAAGAAGCTGCCGATCGAGGTGGTCGAATATGACGACCGCAGCAGCTCGGAGGAAGCCGTCAAGGCGATCGAGCGCCTCGCCAATCAGGACAAGGTCGATTTCATTCTTTCGCCGTGGGGCACGGGTCTCAACCTCGCGGTCGGCCCGACACTGAACCGCCTGGGCTACCCTCACCTCGCGGTCACGTCGGTGACCGACAAGGCGCCGGAGCTTGCCAAGCGCTGGTCGAACGCGACGTTCTGGCTCGGGACGTCGGCGCAGATATCCGAGGGGCTCGCCGATCTGCTCGGCAAGCTGAAGAGCGAAGGCAAGATCGGGGCGAATATCGCGATGGTCAGCATCGCCGACCAGTTCGGCATCGAGCTGTCCGCCGCGGGCCGCGAGGCCTTCAAGAAGCACGGCTTCACGCTCGGCTATGACAAGACCTATCCGATGGGAACGCAGGATCTCCAGCCTCTGTTGAAGGATGCGATCGCGTCGAACCCGGATGCGTTCATCGCCTTCAGCTATCCGCCGGATACGATCGCGCTGACCGAACAGGCGCAGCTGTTGAAGTTCAACCCGAAGGTCTTCTATGTCGGCGTCGGCACCGCGTTCCCGCTCTACAAGGGCAAGTTTGCCGCCAACAGCGACGGCGTAATGGGCATCGGTGGTTGGAATGCCGAGTCTCCGCAGCTGAAGGAGTATCTCGCGCGCCACAAGGCTGCCACCGGCAAGGAACCGGATCGCTGGGCGAGCTCGATCACCTATGCGAGCCTGCAGGTGCTCCAGCAGGCGATCGAAAAGGTCGGCAAGCTCGACCGCACCGCTGTCGCAGCGGAAATCCGCGCGGGCACGTTCGAGACCATCATCGGCAAGGTCAAGCTGAAGGACGGCCTGCTCCAGGAGGTCTGGAGCGTCGGACAGTGGCAGAACGGCGAGTTCTACGCCCTCGCACCGACCTCGCGGCCGGGCGCGCGTGCCGCGGTCGTGCCCAAGCCGCAGTGGCAGTAAGGCTGGCTGGCAGGCCTTGCCCTCGCAAGGCCCGCCTGCAGTCCGCTCAAGGGGACGCCGCTTCATGTTGCTTGTCGACATCGTCCTGCCGGGCCTCGTGCTCGGCGGCATGTACGCGCTGATCGCGCTCGGGCTGACGCTGCAATATGGCGTCGCGCGGATCATGAATCTCTCCTATGGAGAGTCGCTGGTCGCGGCCGCCTTCGGCGCGTTCTCGCTCTACAGCGGCATTGGGCTGAGCCCGCTCGCGGCGCTGCTGCTGGCGGTCCCGGTCGCGATGGTGCTGAACTGGCTGCTGTATCGCTTCCTGCTGGAACGGCTGATGCGGCGCGGCAAGGACCGGGGCGCGCAGGAGATCGACAGCATCCTCGTCACCTTCGGCGTGCTGTTCGTGATCCAGGGCGCCATGCTGGTCGCTTTTGGCGGCCAGTACTACAGCTATAGCTATCTCTCCATTCCATTGACGATCATGGGCTCGACGCTTGCCGTCAATCGGCTCGTCGCGCTGCTGTTCGCGGCGCTGGTCGGCGGCGCCGTCTATCTCGCCCTCACCCGCACCCGGATCGGCACGGCGGTACGCGCCATCGCCGTCGATGCCAACGCCGCGCGTCTCGTCGGCGTCGACGTCGCGGCCCTGTCGGGGCTGGCGTTTGCCTTTGGCGGCGGCCTCGTCGCCGTCGGCGGCGTGCTGATCAGCATGTTCCTCACCTTCAATGCCGCGATGGGGGTGGTCTTCACCATGAAGGCGCTGGTCGTCGTCATCATGGGTGGCGTCGGCAACGTCATCGGCGCGCTGGTCGCCGGACTGCTGCTTGGTGTCGTCGAGACCGCGGTGGCGCGGCTGGTCGATCCCGGCCTGACGCTGGCTGCGACCTACGCGCTGTTTCTCGGCGTGCTCGTGATCAGGCCGACCGGCCTGTTCGGCAGGGCCGCGTCATGACGGGGCCTGTCCGGATCTTGCTGTGGTGCGCCGTTCTCGCCCTCGCCGCCTGCCTCGTCACCTATCCGCTCTATGCCAACGGCTATTATCTCGCGCTCGGCATCAGCGTGCTCTACTTCACGATCCTTGCGACCGCGTGGGCGATGTTCTCGGGCCCGACGCGCTACATCTCGCTCGCCACGGTTGCGTTCTTCGGGCTCGGCGCTTACACGGCTGCGGTGCTCGGCGAGACCATGCCCTGGCCGGTCGTGCTGCTGGCCGCAGCCGGCGTGGGCGCATTCACCGCCGCAATCACTGGCCTCTCCACGCTGCGGCTGTCCGGCATCTATTTCGTGATCTTCTCCTTCGGCCTGGCCGAGCTGATCCGGCAGCTCGTGATCTGGTACGAGGTCAACATCCACAAATCGGTCGGCCGCTATCTTTTCAGCGGGGTGACGCAGGACGTTCTCTACTGGCAGCTCCTGGGCTTGACCGCGATCGTCTTCCTGGTGGGCTGGATGCTCGGGCGCTCACGCTACGGGCTGGCCCTGCGTGCCATCGGCGCCGACGAGACCGCGGCGAGCCATTCCGGCATCGATGCCACGCGGGTCAAGCTCGGCGTCTTCATTCTGAGCGCGACCTTCATGGCGGTGACCGGCGCGATCATGGCGCCGCGCTGGACCTATATCGATCCGGCCATTGCGTTCAATCCGACCATCTCGTTCCAGGTCGTGATCATGGCCTTGCTGGGCGGCGCGGGCTCGCTGTTCGGGCCCGTGCTGGGCGTCATTCCCCTGGTCCTGCTGTTTGAAGTCCTGACCGCGACCCTGCCCAACCATTTCAGCATCGTGCTCGGCGTCATCTTCGTGTTCATCGTGATGGTGTTGCCGAACGGCGTGATCGGCCTGTTCGGGCCAAGCCGCTGGCGCGTTCCGGCCGGCGGTCCCGCAGCCGCGCCCGCCCGCGAGAGCGAAGCACCGCTGCTCGCGGTCGACGGCGTCAGCAAATCGTTCAGCGGATTGCGCGCCGTCGACGGTGTCAGCTTCACAGTCACGCCGGGCGAAATCATCGGCATCATCGGCCCGAACGGATCCGGCAAGACGACGTTGCTGAATACCCTGTCCGGGGCGCTGCGGCCTTCCTCGGGCACGATCCGGCTGGGCGGTATCGTCCTCAATGGCCTGCGCGCACACCAGATCGCGCGCCTCGGCCTTGCGCGCACGTTCCAGCTGGTGCGCGTGATGCCGGATCTGACGGTGGCTGAAAATGTTGCGGCGGCGCGGCTGTTCTCGACGTCCAACGGCTCGGGCGCAACGGCAAGCGAGCTGCTGGACCTCGTCGGGCTCGGCAAGCTGCAGGAAGCGCCCGCGAGCGAACTGACCTATATCGACCAGAAGCGGCTCGAGCTCGCCCGCGCGCTGGCGCTGCAGCCGCGCCTTGTGCTGCTCGACGAATGGCTGGCGGGCCTCAATCCGAGCGAGCTCGAGACCGGCATCGCGTTGATCGCGAAATTGCGCGACCGCGGCCTCACCATCATCATGGTCGAGCATGTGATGGATGCGATCCGAGCGCTGTGCAGCCATTGCATCGTCATGAACGCGGGCAGCGTGATCGCGCGCGGCGCTCCGGAGGCCGTGTTGTCCGATCCGAAAGTCGTAGCAGCCTATCTCGGAGGCGACGATGCTTGAGGTCGCCGCCCTCTCCCACTTCTATGGCAAGCACCAGGCCCTCGCCGACATCGCACTCGGTGTCGAGCAAGGTGAAATCGTCGCGATCCTCGGTGCCAACGGCGCCGGCAAGTCCACCTTGCTCAAGAGCATCGCCGGGCTGGTCAAGCCCGCGCCGGGCGCAACGATCCGGTTCGAGGGAGATCACATTGGCGAGCTACCCGCCCATCTGATCGTTGAGCGTGGCATCGCGCTGGTGCCCGAAGGCCGCGGCGTGTTCGGCGATCTGACGGTTGCCGAGAATCTGCAGCTCGGCGCCTACCCCGCCCGCGCCCGCGCAGGCGAGGCGGACCGGCTCGCGAGGATCCTGCGACTGTTCCCGCGCCTTGCCGAGCGTATGGCCCAGGCCGTTCGCACCATGAGCGGCGGCGAGCAGCAGATGGTGGCGATCGGGCGGGCGCTGATGTCGAACCCGCTGCTGCTCCTGCTCGATGAGCCTTCGCTCGGCCTGTCGCCCCTGCTCAGCCGCGAAGTTTTCCGTGCACTGGCCGAGATCCGCAGCAGCGGCCTCAGCGTGTTGCTGGTCGAGCAGAATGCGCGGGCGAGCCTCGACATCGCCGACCGTGTCTACCTGATCGAGTCCGGCCGCAACGCCGGCAGCGGACCGGCCAGTGCGATGAAGAACGATCCGGAGGTCCAGCGCGCCTATCTCGGCAAGGCGCGCGCGGCCCCGTCCCCACCATAATCACTCAACCCGCCCGCAACCTTTGGAGTGCTTCATGAACGCGATCGACCTTCTCATCGGTGGCAAGGACCAGTCGGCCAGCAATCAGCGCACCTTCCAGCGCAACAACCCGATCTCCGGCGACGTCGCGACCATCGTGGCGGCGGCCTCGATTGACGACGCGATGCGGGCCGCAGACGCTGCGGCCGCCGCCTTTCCGGCCTGGTCACAGCTCGGTCCGTCCGAGCGCCGCAAGCGGCTCAATGCGGCCGCCGACATCCTCGCGCGCCGGGCAGCGGAGTTCACCGCGCTGATGGTCGCCGAAACCGGCGCCACCGCGGGCTGGGCCGGGTTCAACGTGCACCTGGCCGAAGGCATGCTGCGCGAAGCCGCGGCCATGACGACGCAGATATCCGGCGAGGTCATTCCGACCGACAAGCCCGACAACCTCGCCATGGCGTTTCGCCAGCCGGTCGGCGTGGTGCTCGGCATCGCGCCGTGGAACGCCCCCGTGATCCTCGGCGTGCGCTCGGTGGCGATGCCGCTCGCCTGCGGCAACACCGTGGTGCTCAAGGCGTCCGAGATGAGCCCCGGCGTGCATCGGCTGATCGGAAGCTGCCTGGCGGAGGCCGGCCTCGGTGACGGCGTCGTCAATGTCGTGACCAATGCGCCCGAGGATGCGCAGGCGGTGGTCGAGGCGCTGATCGCCCACCCTGCGATCCGCCGCGTCAACTTCACCGGCTCGACCCGCGTCGGGCGCCTCATCGCACTGGCATGCGCAAAGCACTTGAAGCGCGCGCTGCTGGAGCTTGGCGGCAAGGCCCCGCTCGTGATCCTCGACGATGCCGATCTCGACGCCGCCGTGAATGCGGCAGCGTTCGGTGCCTTCATGAACCAGGGTCAGATCTGCATGTCGACCGAGCGGATCGTGGTCGACGACAAGGTGGCGGACGCCTTCATCGCCAAGTTCGCCGCCAAGGCCAGGAGCCTTCCCTTCGGCGATCCCCGCAAGGGCAATGTGGTGCTCGGCTCGCTGGTCAGCGACGCCGCCTGCGAGCGCGTCCGGGGCCTGATCGACGATGCCGTCGCCAAGGGTGCCGTACTCGCTGCCGGCGGTCACGGCAGCGGCACCATCATGCCCGCCACCATCGTCGATCATGTCACGCCGGCGATGCGGATCTATGGCGAGGAGAGCTTTGGTCCGGTCGTGACCGTAGTGCGCGTCAGCGGAACCGACGAGGCCGTGCGCGTGGCCAACGACACCGAATACGGCCTCTCCTCCGCCGTGTTCGGCCGCGACATCGCCCGTGCGCTCGGCGTTGCCAGGCGGATCGAGGCGGGCATCTGCCACGTCAACGCTCCGACCGTGCATGACGAACCTCAGATGCCGTTCGGCGGCACCAAGGCGTCAGGCTACGGCCGCTTCGGCGGCAAGGCCGCAATCGACGAGTTCACCGAGTTGCGCTGGATCACCGTGCAGACCGGGCCTCGGCACTATCCGTTCTGACCGTTGGACGAACAGGTCCTCCAAGGCCGGACCGCCCACGCGTTGTGCTCACCAACGGTAGGTCAGCCTGGCGATGGCTTTCCGCCCTTCCGCGTAGAAGCAGCCCGACAGGCTGTAGCATGCGGCGACGTAGCGGGTGTCGGTGAGGTTGGTGACGTTCAGTGCGAGGCGCCAATTGTCCCTGTTGTAGGCGAGCAGCGCGTCGAGAACGGTCGAGGCGCCCACCTTGAAGGTGTTGGCGTCATCGCCCCAGGTCGCGCCGACATGGCGGATGCCGCCGCCGAACTGAAGGCCCGCGAGCGGCCCGTTCTGGAGCGTATAGTCGCTCCACAGCGAAGCACGGTTGAGCGGCACCGTCGTTGGCGCCTTGCCGACATTCACCGGATCCTGCGTCACCATGGCATCGACATAGGCATAGGCTGCGCGCAGGTTCCAGCCGTCGGCGAGCGACATCGTGCCTTCGAGCTCGATGCCGCGCGACTTCACCTGCCCGATCTGTTCGTAGAAGTTGGCTGCCGGCACGTACACGGCGACGTTGTCGCGCGTCAGGTCGAATGCGGCGACGGTGAACAGCGCGTTCCAGCCGATCGGCTGGTACTTGACGCCGACCTCGTACTGGACGCCAGTCTCGGGATTGAGCATCTGTCCGCCAAAGCCGGTCGCGAGCAGCGGCAGGAACGATTCCGAGTAGCTAAAATAGGGCGCGATGCCGTTGTCGAAATTGTACATGATCGCGGCGCGGCCGGTGAAGGCCGAAGCGTCCTTCGCGACCGTGGTGTTGGCGATGCCGTTGTCGATCTGCGTCGTCACGAAATCCTGACGGCCGCCGAGCTGAAACGAGAGCCGGCCGAGCTTGATCTGATCCTGCGCATAGACGCCGACCTGCGACTGCTTCACGCCGGTCTTGTCGCTCGGCAGGCCGTCCACAGCATAGTCGTAGCTATAGACCGGGTTGAAGACATTGATCGTCGGTGACGAGGTCGTCACGCCATAGGCGGTGTCGCGGAAGGACGTGTTGCGGTAGTCCACGCCGACCAGCGTGGTGTGGCTGAAAATGCCGGTGTTGAACTTGCCCTGGAGCTGATTATCCACCGCGAAGGAGTTGATGTAGGAATTGCTGTAGCTGCCGTAGCGCGCGAGCTGCCCTGCGGCTTCGTCGGTATAGCCGCCGCCATAAAACACCTTTTCCTCGTTGTGCTGATAGGCGTAGCGCAGGTTCTGGCGGAACGTGAGGTAGTCGGTAAAATCGTGCGAGAGCTGGTAGCCGGCGGTCGCGATCTCCGTATTGAACGCATCGAAGCTCGGCACGCCTGCGAAGAACGAGACCGGAATGGTACGGCCGTTGTTCGGCCACACCGTGCCCGAGGCCGGCAGGAACTGCAGGCCCCACCCTGCCCGGTCCTTCTGGTAGTTGGCGAGCAGGGTGATCGTGGTGTCCTCGTTCGGCTTGAAGGTGACGGCGGGCGCGATGAAGATGCGATTGTCCTTGCTGAAGTCGACCTGGGTCTCGCCGTCGCGCACGACGCCGGTCAGGCGCCACAGCACGGTGCCTTCCTTGTTGGCGGCGCCGCCCATGTCGAACTGGCCCTGATAGCGGTTGAAGCTGCCACCGGAGATCGAGACCTCGCCGAACTGCTGCGCGGTCGGCAGCTTGGTCACGTAGTTGAGAACGCCGCCGGTGCCGCTGCCGCCGTACATGGCGGAGGACGGACCCTTGAGCACCTCGATGCGCTCGGCTCCATAGGGCTCGAGGCCATTGAAGTGCACGTAGTTGCTGGAGGGAATCCGCAAGCCGTCGACGTAGAGGCCCGGCATGGTCATGTCGAAGCCGCGGATCTGGAGGCCGCCAAAGCGGGTGTCCGAGCCGCCATTGACGTCGCCGCTGACGCCGGCGGTGTAGCGCAGGGCCTCGCCGATCGAGACCGCACCCTGATTTCTGATCTGATCGGTGGTGATGACCGACACCGACTGCGGCGTTTCGATCAAGGGCGTATCGGTCTTGGTGGCGGTGCCGCTGCGTGTCGCGACGAAACCGCGGACCGGACCATTGGCGCGTTCGCCCGTTGCACCGTTCGATGCTGCCGACTGGGTTGGTGCAGCCTGCTGCGCCGGGCCGCGACGATTGGCGCGTGCGGTTCGCGCCGTCGCAGCCCGTCGTGCCGATGCAACTGCCGCCGGACGAGCGCGCTGCGCCGGCGCTTCGACGGTGACGGAAGGAATTTGCGTCTGCGCTTCCACCGCAGCGAAGGGAACGACGAGAGCGAATGTGCTGACCGCCCCGAGAAAAAGCACCTGAATCGGTCGATGACGCGTATCGCCACGCGAAGAAAATTGAAAGTCGCTCACGTCGTTCGAGGCCCCACGCACTTCCGGCTTCGCCGGTACCGTTCTTGATGCCTCGCCCTAACTCAGGCGGGTTTCGAGCGCGAGAGGAACCGGGTTAGAATCTCTCCAGACGTGTGCGCAGCATGTGCGGCGAATGCGCTCAGGCGTGCTTCGCAGTTTGGAATGTTTCCAGGCAGAAAACAGAATCAGCCTGTCTGCATCGGGAAACGATTCAGCGATGCCGCAGCCGGCGATTGACCCGGCGCGCCAGGAATTCGCCGGCGCTCTGGACGATCTGCACCAGCGCGATCAGCACGATCACGACGGCCAGCATCATCTCCGGCATGAAGCGCTGATAGCCGTAGCGGATGCCGAGATCGCCAAGGCCCCCGCCGCCGACCGCGCCGACCATGGCGGAATAGCCGAGCAGGCTGACCACGGCGAGCGTCAGCGCCAGCAGCAGACCCGGCAGCGCCTCCGGGATCAGGACCTTGAGTACGATCTGGAGCGGCGAGGCGCCGAACGAGGATGCGGTTTCGATCAGGCCGCCGTCGACCTCGCGGATCGCGGCCTCAACGAGGCGCGCGATGAACGGCGTCGAGGCGATCGTCAGCGGCACGATCGCGGCGGTCGAGCCGATCGAGGTGCCGGCAACGAGGCGCGTGAACGGGATGATGGCGACGACGAGGATGATGAAGGGCGTCGAGCGCGTCGCATTGACGACGATGCCGAGTACGCGATTGACGATGGGCGCCGCGAACAGCTCGCCCTTGCGGCTGGTGGCCAGGAACACGCCGAGCGGCAGGCCGAAGGCGGTGCCGAGCAGCGCCGCAATGCCGACCATGTACAGGCTTTCGAAGGTAGCCTGGATGATCAGGTTGATGAGTTCAGGCGACATAGCCGAGACGCTCCGCCGGGAATTGATATTGAGAGAGCCAGGCGAGTGTCCGCGCCACTGCGTTCTCACCGCCGGGAATGCCAAGCGTCAGCGAGCCGACGTGCTGGCCGCCGATCTCGTCGATGCGCGCTGACAGCAGCGACACGTCGAGCCCGAGCTCACGCGCGAGCCGCGCCACCACCGTGTCGCCGGCCCCTGCCCCGCGCACCTGGACCCGGATCACCGCCTGCCCGCCGGCGGGCCGCTCCGAAACGATCCGGCTCGCCAGCGACACCGGCAGGCTGTCGCCGATCACCTCGGCCAGGAAGGACTGCGTGATCGGATGTCTGGGATGCGTGAAGATGTCGGCGACGTGGCCACTCTCGACCACGCGGCCGGCGTCCAGCACCACCACGTCCTTGGCGAGCTGCCGCACCACGGACATCTCGTGAGTGATCAACACGATGGTAACGCCGAGCTCGCGGTTGATATTCGCGAGCAGATCGAGGATCGCGCGCGTGGTCTGCGGATCGAGTGCCGAGGTCGCCTCGTCCGACAACAGCACGCTCGGCCGCGTCGCCAGCGCGCGGGCGATGCCGACGCGCTGCTTCTGGCCGCCGGACAGTTCGGAAGGATAACGGTCGTGCTTGTCGGCGATGCCGACCAGTGCGAGCAGCTCATTGACGCGGGCCTTGATGTCGGCCCTGGTCCAGCCGGCGATCTCCAGCGGCAGCGCGATGTTGTCGGCCGCGGTGCGCGAGGACAGCAGGTTGAAGTGCTGGAAGATCATGCCGATCGAGCGCTGCGCCAGCCGCAGCTCGCGGCCGGCGAGCGCCGAGATATCGCGGCCGTCCACGATCACGCGGCCCGTGGTCGGCTTCTCCAGCCCGTTGATGAGCCGGACCAGGCTTGACTTGCCGGCGCCGGAGCGGCCGATCACGCCGGTGATGGAGCCGCGCGGAATGGCGAAGTCGATGTCTTGCAGCGCGTTGACGCCGAGCTTGCCGCGATAGGCCGGGTAGGTCTTCGAGATGCCGGCAAAACGAACCATCGCGTCCGACGCGGCCGACGCGGGTGAAATCGCTTCAAGCGTTTCGATGGGTCGCCCGATTGCTAGCGATTGGTGGGCATTCATGGCGGCGGCCTTCATGCAACGAGAACTCGGTCACCCAGATGCCAAGAGCACATGGGAACCGGTCGCGTCTGCGACGGGGGTGGAAATGGCGACGAGGGCTCCATTGAGCGCGCTGCACCGCAGCACGCACCTTCGCTCTTTCTCGTCTTCCTTGCAATCTCGGATATTTGGGAGGAATTGGACGAAATTTTCCCAATGGCCTCCTGACGAAGAAGATTATCCGCCGAGTATTGGCGCCTCCATCACCTGCCCCGGAACCGCGGCTTGCGGCGCGTCAGAAACGCCTCCACGCCCTCCTTGTGGTCCTCGCTGAGGCTGGCGAGCGCGAACTGATCGACATCCATGTGGCTTGCAAGATCGTCCAGCGCATGCGCGAGCCGGTTGACGGTCAGCTTGGTCATGGCGACGGACAGCGGCGGTTGCGCGGCGACCTTGCGGGCAAGCTCCATGGCGGCATCGAACGCATGGCCGGGATTCGCCACCTGCTCGACGAGCCCCCATTCATAGGCCTCGTCCGCGCTGATGCGCTGGTCGGCCAGGATCACCGCCTGCTTGGTGCGGGCCGGCCCGATCAGATGCAGCATGCGCGGGATGCTCTGCCAGCTCATGTTCATGCCGAGCCCGATCTCGGGCACACGCAAATGGGCATCGCGGCCCATGACGCGGAAGTCGAGCGCGACGGCCAGCGCGACGCCGCCGCCGATGCAAAAGCCTTCGATCGCCGCGATCGTGATCTGCTCCATGTCCTGCCAGGCTTGGGTGAGGCGCGGCCCGAGCCGGAGATGCCGCCGCAGCGCGCCGAGATCCATCTCCTTGCGCGAGCGGCCCTCGGCATCCTTGAGGTCGAAGCCGGCGCTGAAGGCGCCCGAGCTGCCGGTCAGCACAACGACCGAGGTCGCTGCATCGTCCTCGAAGCTGCGCGCGGCCGCCGTGAGTTGGCGCAGCGCCTCCGGCGAGAGCGCGTTGATGCCGTCGCCGCGGTCGAAGCGCACGACCGCGATCCGCCCCTCCGGCCCGAGACCCTTCTCGATCTTCACGTAGTCGGTCACCATCATCTCCATGTTGTTTGCGGGATGCTAGCGTACAAATGCCCTCACGCATACGTGCCAGGACTGCGCTGCAACGAGCCCTCGACAGCCCCTAGCCATTGCGCCTATCTTCCGCGGCATGAGCCAAGATCACGACCATCATCACCACGATCACGATCATTCCGAGCTGTCCGAGACCGAGCTGCGCGTGCGCGCGCTCGAGACGATCCTGACCGAAAAAGGCTATGTCGAGCCGGCCGCGCTCGATGCGATCATCCAGGCCTATGAGACCAAGATCGGCCCGCACAATGGCGCACGCGTGGTAGCAAAGGCGTGGACCGATCCGGCCTTCAAGAAAGCACTGCTGGAAGATGGCTCCAAGGCGATCGGCACCCTCGGCCATGTCAGCCGCGTCGGCGATCATCTCGTCGTGGTCGAGAATACGCCCGAGCGGCACAACATGGTCGTGTGCACGCTGTGCTCCTGCTACCCCTGGGAAATGCTCGGGCTGCCGCCGGTCTGGTACAAAGCCGCGCCCTACCGCTCCCGCGCGGTGAAGGACCCGCGCGGCGTGCTCGCCGATTTCGGAGTGGCGTTGCCCAAGGACACGGAGATCCGGGTGTGGGATTCCACCGCCGAGACGCGCTTCCTGGTGCTGCCGATGCGCCCCGCCGGCACGGAAGGCTGGAGCGAGGAGCAGCTCGCCGAGCTCGTGACGCGCGACTCCATGATCGGCACCGGTTTCGCCAGGACACCGGGAGCACCGTCGTGAACGGCGTGCACGACATGGGCGGCATGGACGGATTCGGCAAGGTCGAGCCCGAGCCGAACGAGCCGATGTTTCACGAGGAATGGGAATCGCGCGTGCTGGCCATGGTGCGCGCGATGGGCGCGGCCGGCGCCTTCAACATCGACACCTCGCGCTTCTATCGCGAGACCTTGCCGCCGCACGTGTACCTGTCGAGCTCCTATTACAAGAAGTGGTTTCTCGGGCTCGAGGAGATGCTGATCGACAAGGGCTATCTCACCCGCGAGGAGGTCGCTGCCGGCCATGCGATGCAGCCTGCGAAGCCGCTCAAGCACGGCAAGTTCGATCTCGCGAACGTCGAACGCATCATGGTGCGCGGCAAGTTCGGCCGCCCTGCCCCGGCTCCGGCCAAATTCAACATCGGCGATCGCGTCCGCGCCCAGAACATCCATCCTGCCACGCACACGCGGCTGCCGCGCTATGTGCGCGGCCATGTCGGCGTCGTCGAGCTGAACCATGGCTGCCACGTGTTTCCTGACACGGCGGCGATGGAGCGCGGCGAGAACCCGCAATGGCTCTATACCGTGGTGTTCGAGGGCCGCGATCTCTGGGGCGAGGACGGCGATCCCACGCTGAAGGTCTCGATCGACGCGTTCGAGCCCTATCTGGAGCCGGCGTGATGGACAGCGCGCTTGCGGCCGCCGCGACGGCGGCGATCCCGAGCATTCCGCGCGACGATGACGGCCCGGTGTTCCGCGCGCCCTGGGAGGCCCATGCCTTCGCGATGGCTTTGAGCCTGCACGAGCGCGGCGTATTCACCTGGCCGGAATGGGCCGCAGCACTCGCCGACGAGATCAAGCGTGCCCAGGCCGCGGGCGATCCGGATACGGGCGAGACGTACTATCTGCACTGGCTTGCCACGCTGGAGGGCCTCGTCGCCCGCAAGGGCGTCGCGTCGATGGAGACGCTGCACCGTTATCGGAATGCGTGGGACCACGCGGCGGAACGCACGCCGCACGGCAAGCCGATCGAGCTTAGGGACGAGGATTTTCAGTAGGTCACTCACGTGTCCCGGACAAGCTGCAACGCGTAAGCGTTGCGGCGCAGAGCCGGGACCCAGACGGCGGCACGGTGCATTGCGAAAACATAGGCCCCGGCTCTGCAGCGCATCGCTGAAGAAGCGCTGCGCTGCGTCCAGGGCACGAGAGAGTAGCGCGGCGAAGCCTCAACGTCCCGCCACGAACTCCCGCCAACCCCTCGCCCGCAAACTGCAGGCCGGGCACTCGCCGCAACCATGACCCCATTCGTGCAGCGCGCCGCGTTCGCCGAGATAGCAGGTGTGCGACTGCTCGCGGATCAGGTCGACCAAGCCATCGCCGCCGAGTTCATGCGCCAGCTTCCAGGTCGCGGCCTTGTCGATCCACATCAACGGCGTGTGCAGCTCGAACTTTCTGGCCATGCCGAGCGAGAGCGCGGACTGCATGGCGCGGATGGTCTCGTCGCGGCAATCGGGATAGCCGGAATAGTCGGTCTCGCACATGCCGCCGACGATATGGCCGATGCCGCGCCGGTAGGCCAGCGCGGCGGCGAAGGTCAGGAATACGAGGTTGCGGCCCGGCACGAATGTGTTGGGCAGGCCGTCCGCGCCCATCGCGATCGCGACGTCGCGCGTCAGCGCCGTCTCGGACACCGCCGCGAGCGTCGGGATCGACAGCGTGTGGCTCTCGCCGAGCCGTGCGGCCCAATCCGCGCGCAGGCCCTTGATGCCGTCGAGCAGGCGGTCGCGGCAGGCAAGCTCGATGGCATGGCGCTGGCCGTACTCGAACCCCAGCGTCTCCACGCGGGCGAAGCGGCTTAGCGCCCAGGCGAGGCAGGTGGTGGAATCCTGGCCGCCGGAGAACAGCACCAAAGCGGTTTCGGAGGAAAATGTGTCGCTCATGAGCCGCGCTTTAGCACTGTGCACTTCACCCGCCAATCGGTGGAAATCGGCCTGTTCCGCCGCCTTGCGCTGGGATCGGGGGCCCGCTTTTGGCATAAGGCTCTGGACCCCAGGAGACTGCCCGGCAATGACCCCTTCCCGCGATATTTCCCGCCTGATCGAGATCATGGCGGCGCTGCGCACGCCCGTGACCGGCTGCCCCTGGGACCTCGAGCAGGATTTTTCGACGATCGCGCCCTACACGATCGAGGAAGCCTATGAGGTGGTCGACGCCATCAGCCGCGGCGATCTCGACGATCTCCGCGAGGAGCTCGGCGATCTCCTGCTCCAGGTGGTGTACCACGCCCAGATGGCGTCGGAGCAGAACGCGTTCGATTTTGGTGACGTGGTCGAGGCCATCACCCGCAAGATGATCCGGCGTCATCCCCACGTCTTCGCCGACAAGGACGGCAATCTCGCCCCGCACCACGTCAAGGAGGTCTGGGACCGCATCAAGGCTGAGGAGAAGGCCGAACGTGCCGCGCGCCGGCCGCCGGAGGAAGCGCCGACGCACAAGTCGCTGCTCTCGGGCGTGAAGGCCGGCCAGCCTGCTTTGACTCGCGCGATGGAGCTGCAGCGCAAAGCCTCCAGCGTCGGCTTCGACTGGAACGACCCACGCGCGGTGCTGCACAAGATCCGCGAGGAGGTCGACGAGATCGAGGCGGCGTTGGACCGCAACGACAAGCAGGAGATTGCGGAAGAGACCGGCGACCTGATGTTCGCCCTCGTCAACCTCGCCCGCCATGTCGATGCCGATCCGGAGGCTGCGCTCCGCGCGACCAACGCCAAATTTGAGCGGCGCTTCGCCTATATCGAACGCGCGCTGGAGGCGCAGGGCGGCACGCTGGAGCAGGCCTCGCTGGCGGAGATGGATGCGCTGTGGAATGTGGCGAAGGATGATGAGCAATCGGCGCAGCAACGGCGAGCCGCTAATTCTGCTGTCGTCCTGGCAAAGGACGATTCGTAGGGTGGGCAAAGGCGCGCACTTCGCGCGCCGTGCCCACGCCTTTCAACAACGGGCAAATGGTGGGCACGGCGCTCACGCGCCTTTGCCCACCCTACGAAGTGCGTTTGTCTGGGACGCCAGCTGTTACACTGAAAGGCGCGGCACGGCGTCGAACCTCGACACCACGATGTCCCGCTTGGTTTCGTCCACCCGCACGGTCATGTCGAAGCGGCCGTCGTGCAGCTCCTTCGACAGCACCTCGGCATTGCGGTGCAGCCAGCTGATTCCGGCGCCGTCGGCGGCGTCGATGGAGAGATCGAGCGTGGTCCGTTTCGCCGCGAGCCGCTGCTCGATCGCGGCGAGCAGAGCATCGACGCCCTCGCCCGACACGGCTGAGACCAGCATCGCCGGATGATCTTCGGGCCTGCGCGCGGCGATGTTGAGCAGCTCTTCGCGTTGCTCGGGGTCGAAACGGTCAATCTTGTTCCAGACCTCGATGATACGGCCGGAATCGTCGGGATTGATGCCGAGCTGGCGCAGCACCGCGTCGACGTCGCTCTGCTGCGCCTCGGCGTCCTCATGCGAGATGTCGCGGACATGCAGGATGACGTCGGCCTCCAGCACCTCCTCCAGCGTGGCACGGAACGCAGCGACGAGCTGCGTCGGAAGGTTGGAGATGAAGCCGACGGTGTCCGAGAGCATCGCCTTGCCGCCATGCGGCAGGTTGAGCGCCCGCAAGGTGGGATCGAGCGTCGCAAACAGCATGTCGGCCGCCTGCACGTCGGCGCGGGTCAGGCGATTGAACAGCGTCGACTTGCCGGCATTGGTGTAGCCGACCAGCGCGACGACACGATACGGCACGCGTTGACGGCCGGCGCGATGCAGGCGCCGCGTCGCCTGGACCTTTTTCAGCTCGCTCTCGAGCTTGGTGATGCGCTCCTGAATCAGGCGGCGGTCGGCCTCGATCTGCGTCTCGCCCGGACCACCCATGAAGCCGAAACCGCCGCGCTGCCGTTCGAGATGGGTCCACGACCGCACCAGGCGCGAGCGCTGGTAGTTGAGATGCGCGAGCTCGACCTGGAGCGAGCCCTCCCTGGTCTTGGCGCGGCGGCCGAAGATTTCCAGGATGAGGCCGGTGCGGTCGAGCACTTTGGCGTGCAGCTCCTTCTCGAGATTGCGCTGCTGGATCGGCGCCAGCGCGCAATCCATCACCACGAGCTCGACGTCGAGGCTCTTGGCCAGCGCGGCGATCTCCTCGACCTTGCCCTTGCCGATATAGGTCGCGGGCCGGATCTGGCTGACCGGGGCGACGATGGCATCGGCAATGACGAGATCGATCGCACGCGCGAGACCGACGGCTTCATCGAGCCGGGCCTCGGTATCGCGCAAGGCATGAGTCTCCGATTGCGCGTCGGCGCTGCCCGCACGCGCGCGCAAGTAGGGGCCGATGACAAGCACCCGCCCCGTCTGCGTCGCCCCTGCCGACCTCGGACGGTCGGCATCCCCGTCGAAATTCCGGGGTTCCAATCAGGTCACTCTCAAGCCGGCTGGTCCTCGCCGCCTTCGAACAACTGAATCGGAGCGCCCGGCATGATGGTCGAGATCGCGTGCTTGTAGACCAGTTGCGAATGACCGTCGCGCCGAAGCAGCAAACAGAAATTGTCGAACCAGGTCACGATGCCCTGGAGCTTCACTCCGTTGACCAGAAAGATCGTCAGTGGCGTCTTGGTTTTGCGAACGTGATTAAGGAAGGTGTCCTGTAGGTTTTGTGCGCGGTCTGCCGCCATTGTTTTTTTCTCGCTTTGAGTTTCTTTTTATTGCGCCGGATGCGGCCCTCTTTGTGGAGTTCGGGGCCTCCTCCGGTTGCCGTCCTTCATGAGATCCCCCTCGGAAGGAACAGCGGTTCGATTAGAGGACAGGTCGGGATATTAGGCAAGCCGCTTCAAGCGGCAGGCCCGGCCCTATTGCCCCGAAAAAATACGGAAATCGATGATTTTCTTTGTCTATTCCCGAGATGTCGCCGCAGCGTCGCAGCATCAGCCGACGCCGAGCGCTTTCAATTTCCGGTGCAAGGCCGAACGTTCCATGCCAACGAACTCGGCCGTTCGAGAAATATTTCCTGAGAAACGGCTGATCTGTGCAATCAAATAGTCGCGCTCGAACACCTCGCGCGCTTCGCGCAGCGGCAGGCCCATGATGTGCTCGCCATTGTTGCTGGTCGGCATCGCCGGCACCATCGAGCCGACATCCTGCGGCAGCATGTCGGCGGTGATGATGACCTCCGGCCCGCCGGCGGCCAGAATCATGACCCTTTCGACGTTGTTGCGGAGCTGGCGCACATTGCCGGGCCAGACATGCGATTGCAGCACCGCCATCGCGTCCTGACCGATCTGGCGCTTGGGCAGGCCGCTGCCGGCCGAGATCTGCTCCATGAAATAGTCGATCAGTTCCGGAATGTCCTCGCGCCGCTCCGACAGTGCGGGCACGCGGATCGGCACCACCGAGAGCCGGTGGTAGAGATCCTCGCGGAAACGGCCGGCCGCGATCTCCTCTTCGAGATTGCGTGCGGTCGATGAGATGATGCGCACGTCGACCTGCACCTTGGCGGTGCCGCCGACGCGCTGGAACGACTGCTCCACCAGCACGCGCAGGATCTTGTTCTGGGTCTCGCGCGGCATATCCGCGATCTCGTCGATGAACAGCGTGCCGCCATGCGCCTCTTCGAGTGCGCCGGGCTTGCGCGGCTGCTCGCCATTGGACTGCTCGACGCCGAACAGCTCATGCTCCATCCGCTCGGGCGTGATCGCGGCGGCGTTGATGACGACGAACGGACCGTCGGCGCGGCCCGAGGCGGTGTGCAGCGTGCGCGCGGTCAGCTCCTTGCCGGCGCCGGCGGGACCGACGATCAGGATGCGGCTGTTGGCTTTGGCCGCCCGCTCGATGGTCTGGCGCAGCTGGTTCATGCTGGGCGAGCGGCCCACGAGCTGGCTGGCGCTCGGGGCGAGCTGCTTCAGCTCCTTGACCTCGCGCTTGAGCCGCGAGTTCTCCAGCGCTCTGGTCGCGACCAGGATGAGGCGGTCGGCCTTGAACGGCTTCTCGATGAAGTCGTAGGCGCCGCGCTTGATCGCGGCGACCGCGGTCTCGATGTTGCCGTGGCCGGAGATCATCACGACGGGCAGATCGGCATTGTCCTTCTTGACCTGCTCCAGGAGCTGCAGGCCGTCGAGCTTGGAGCCTTGCAGCCAGATGTCGAGAAACACCAGATGCGGCCTGCGATTGGCAATCTCGGCGAGCGCCGTGTCGCTGTCGCGTGCGGTCCTCGTGACGAACCCCTCGTCTTCGAGAATGCCCGCAACGAGATCGCGAATATCGGCCTCATCGTCGACAATCAGAATTTCACTTGCCATGGATCGCGCCTGTCTTGTCAGCTGCCTGTTGAGGCTTCGATTTTGGTTGAATCATTGGTCTTTTCAGCCGGCTCTTTGGTTCCGGCGACGGGCTCTTTTGTTTCCCGGTTCGCGAAGGATTCCGTCGCCGTTTGCGTGATGTCGGCCTTGGAGGTCGTCCCGGTCGCGTCGTTGACAGCCGGCACTTGCTCCGTTGTCGCGGACTTCGCCGGTTGCCCCGACACGGCAAAGCGCATGCGCATCCAGGCGCCGCGCTGTCCTGGACGGAAGTCGGAGGCATCCTTCAGCTCGATCCGCCCGCCATGGTCTTCCAGCACGCGGCCGACGATGGCAAGCCCCAGCCCGGTGCCCTTGGCGCGCGTGGTGACGTAAGGCTCGAGCAGACGCGAGCGCGCCACCTTGGGCAGGCCGATACCGTTGTCGATGACGTCGATCAGCACGTCGTCGCCCTCGCGCGACACCACGACGTCGATTCGGCCCTTGCCACCGTCCTTGCCGAGCTCCTCGGGCGGGACCTGCTCGATCGCCTCGGTGGCGTTCTTGACGATGTTGGTGACCGCCTGCGAGATCAGCCGCCGGTCGAACTGGGCGCGCAGCGGATCCTGCTTGAACTCGGCCTCGATGTCGATTTCGGGATGGGCGACCTTCATCAGGAACACGGCCTGGCGCACCGTGTCGGCGACGTCCTCGCCCTCCATCACGGGCTTCGGCATCCGCGCAAAGCGCGAGAACTCGTCGACCATGCGCCTGATGTCGTCGACCTGGCGGACGATGGTGTCGGTGCACTGGTCGAAGATCTGCTTGTCCTTGTCCTCGGTGATGGTCTTGCCGAACTTGCGGCGGATGCGCTCGGCCGAGAGCTGGATCGGCGTCAGCGGGTTCTTGATCTCGTGGGCGATGCGGCGCGCCACGTCGCCCCAGGCCGAGGTGCGCTGGGCCGAGACCAGCTCGGTGATGTCGTCGAGCGTGATGATGTAGCTGTCGTGCGGCTGGTTCTTCTCGGCGCTGACGCGGACCGACAGGTTGCGCTCGGTGCCGTCGCGGGTGATCGTGATCTGGCCCTGCACGAGGCGCTGGGTCCCTTCCCGCGCCGTCTTCATCATCTCGTCGAGCTCGGGCAGCACGTCGGAGAGCGGATGGCCGAGGGTCTCGGCTTCGGAGTGCCCGATCAGCTTCTCGGCGGAGCGATTGAGGATGCCGACGCTGCCGGACGCGTCTACGCCGATGATGCCGGCACTCGCCGATGACAGCACCGCCTCGATGAAGCGGCGGCGGCTGTCGATCAGATCGCTGGCGTTGACCAGCTCGTCGCGCTGGCTGCGCAATTCCTGCGTCATCTTGTTGAAGGTCTCGCCCAGCTGGGCGAGATCGCCCTCCGACTGATGCACGGGCACCTGGACGTGCAGGTCGCCGGTCGAAACCGTCTGGGCCGCGTTCATCAGCCGCCGGATCGGCGAGACCAGCGAGTTGGCGAAGTTGAGGCCGATCAGCACCGAAGCCATGAGGATGGTCAGCGCGATCACCGCGAACATCAGCGCGAAGGCGACCTGGAGGCCGAGCCGCCGGGACTCCATCTGGGCGTATTCGGCGACGCTGACTTCGGTCTGCTTCAGCTGATTGACGACGTTCGGATCGAGCGGCCTGGCGACATAGAGGAAGGTGTCGTTGAAGGCGCGCAGGCGGATCACCGCGGCGACGAAGCTCGCATCGGGAAGGACCGCGATCTCGGGTTCGTTCTCGTTGACGTTGCTGAGAAAATCCGGCGCGGGTGGCGAATAAGCCAGCCGCATGCCGGTGTCGGCCGACTCCAGGATGTTGGTGTTCTTGTCGATGATCATCGCGCCCGGCAGATTGCGCGAGCTGGCGCTGGCGGTGAGCATCTCGCGGAACGAGCGGCGGTCCTGGTCGTAGAGCGGCCGGGCATGGGCGATGTCGTTGGCCATGCCGAGAATGTCGCCGCGGATCAGCTGCGCATGGTCCTGCATATAGGCCCGCGCGATCGTCAGCGAGTTCTGGATCACCTCCTTGGTCGGCCCGGAGAACAGCCGGTCGAGGCCGCGTTCGATGGTGACGTTGGCGACAACGGCGACCAGCACCGCCGGCAGCACCGCCACGATCGAGAACAGGCTGACGATCTGGACGTGGAGACGCGCCGCCGCCCTACCGCGCCGCCGCGCCAGGATCAGCTGCCAGAGTTCCCGGATGATGATCCCGACCAGCAGCAGGATCGTGGCGGCATTGATCAGATAGAATGTTCGGACCACCCCGGGCGTCGGCTCGATCGTGCTCAGACCCGTCAGGACCAGGAAGGTCAGGAAGGCCGACAGCAGCGCCAGCGCGACGGCAAAGGGTGCCAGCCAGCGTCGCACCGACCAGCGCCGGGGCTCTTCCGTTGGGGCCGTATCAAAGTGTGCGGCCGAGGTATCTGCGCTGGTCATTCCGGCAATGGCGGTGCTGAAAACGGGTCCGCGGGCAGGCGGATACTGATGTATTCGTACCACATTGTTGCCGAATTGCGACAATTCCGCGGCGTCACCCCCGCCGCGCACCCGCGCAATCCACAGGCACATGTCCCCGAGGCGGAACGGATTCCCACCGCCGCGGCTTGATCAGCATGGATAGGATCTGTCTCGCAACGATGGTTTCGGCCGTTCTGCTGCTGATCGTGGCCGCCGACCTCCTGGTCAACGGCCTCGGCCTTCAGCAGCCGCCCCTGAATGTCGCGAGCGTGGTGCCGGCTTCCGGTGGACTGGTCAGATAGACGATCGCCGCGTTGCAGCCGGGATGATCAATTTGAATGTGCGGGCGGAACATTCCAGTCCCGTCAGGACTTCTGCTCACCGCGTCAGCCACAACGGCCAGCGCGATCCGGACAGGCTCAGCTCTGCCTTGGTAGGGGGAGCTGAGCCACCGGTCGCTTCGAAAGATTAGCCCCCGCTCCGATACACCTGGATGTCGAGATCCCGGATCTTCTTCCGCAGCGTGTTGCGGTTGAGGCCGAGCAGATCCGCGGCGCGGATCTGATTGCCGCGGGTGGCGGCGAGCGCCGCCGTGAGCAGCGGCACCTCGATCTCCTTGAGAATGCGGTGATAGAGGCCGGGCGGCGGGACGCCGTTCGGAAAGCCCTGGAAGTGCGAGGACAGATACGCTTCCACGGCGCCGCCGAGATTGTCGACGCCCTGCTGGACCGCGGCGCCCGGGCTGACCGAGGGCGGCGCGAGCTCGCCGTCGATGACCGAGGCCGTGATCACGTCCTGCGGATAGAGCGCGGCGAGACGCCGCGCGAGGTTCTCCAGCTCGCGCACGTTGCCGGGCCAGCGGTGCTGCTTCAGCCGCTCCAGCGCCAGCGTGTCGAGCTTCTTCGGCGGCAATCCGTCCTTCTCGGCCAGCGTGAAGAAGTGCCGCACGAGATCCGGCAGGTCCTCGATGCGCTCGCGCAAGGGCGGCAGCCGTAACGGAACGACGTTGAGGCGGAAGAACAGGTCTTCGCGGAACAGACCCTGCTGGATCAGCACGCGCAGGTCCTTGTTGGACGCCGCGACGATGCGCACGTCGGTCTTGATCGGGGTGCGGCCGCCGACGGTGGTGTATTCGCCCTGCTGCAACACGCGCAACAGGCGGGTCTGCGCCTCCATCGGCATGTCGCCGATCTCGTCCAGGAACAGCGTGCCGCCTTCAGCCTGCTCGAAGCGGCCGGAGGCGCGGGTGTTGGCGCCGGTGAAGGCGCCGCGCTCATGGCCGAACAATTCGGATTCGATGAGATCGCGCGGGATCGCGGCCATGTTGACCGCGACGAACGGGCCGTTGCGGCGCTTGCCGTAATCGTGCAACGCGCGCGCCACCAGCTCCTTGCCGGTTCCGGACTCGCCCGTGATCATCACGGTGAGGTCGGTCTGCATCAGGCGCGCCAGCACGCGGTAGATTTCCTGCATCGCCGGCGAGCGGCCGACCAGCGGGATCGCCTCCATCTCGGCGTCCTCGTCCGGCGTCGAGGTCCGCTCCTTCGGCTCGGCGAGCGCGCGGCCGACGATGGCGATCAGCTCCTTCAGGTCGAACGGCTTCGGCAGATATTCGTAAGCCCCGCGCTCGGAGGCGCGGATCGCGGTCATGAAGGTGTTCTGCGCGCTCATGACGATGACGGGCAGGTTCGGCCGCATCTTCTTGATCCGCGGCAACAGGTCGAAGGCGTTTTCATCCGGCATCACGACGTCGGTGATGACCAGATCGCCCTCGCCCTGGCTGACCCAGCGCCACAGCGTTGCGGCATTGCCGGTCAGCCGCACTTCGTAACCGGCGCGGGACAGTGCCTGGTTGAGAACGGTGCGGATGGCGGTATCGTCATCGGCTACGAGAATGCTACCTGCGGGCATCGTGGATCCTCATTTTGCCCCCTGTGACGCAGGCGACGACTTCCCGGCAGAGCCGTCGCGACTGCTTTGATCGGCATGTTTGACCGATGTGGAATACATCGGCATCAGCACACGGAAGGTGGTTTTGCGCGGCTGAGATTCGCATTCGATGATGCCCCCGTGATCGCCGATGATCTTGGCGACCAGCGCCAGGCCGAGACCCGAGCCGGTCTGCTTGGTGGTCACGAAGGGGTCGAACAGGTTGGGCAAGAGATCGTCGGGCACGCCGGGTCCGTTGTCCTTCACGCAGAATTCGAGCGGAAGGGATACCCGGGATTTTTGACCGGGGACTGACAGGCGCACACCGGGACGGAACGCGGTGGTGAGCTGGATTTCGGCGTCGGGCACGTCAATCAGCGCTTCGGCGGCGTTCTTCACGAGATTGAGGAACACCTGGATCAGTTGATCCTGGTTCGCCAGCACCGGCGGCAGCGAGGGATCGTAGTCCTCGACGAAGCGGATGTTGCGGGCAAAGCCCGACTGCGCCAGCCGCTTCACGTGATCGAGCACCGAATGGATGTTGACCGGGCCGCGCACCACGGGGCGCTCGTCGCCGAACACCTCCATGCGGTCGACCAGCGTCACGATACGGTCGGCCTCGTCGCAGATCAGCCGCGTCAGCATGCGGTCCTCGGACGAGGCCTGCTGCTCGAGCAGCTGCGCTGCGCCGCGAATGCCCGAAAGCGGATTCTTGATTTCGTGGGCGAGCATTGCTGCTAGCGCTATCACCGAGCGCGCTGCGCTGCGATGGGTAAGCTGCCGATCCATCTTGTCGGCGATGGTGCGCTCCTGCAGCATCACGACGATATGGCCGGGCCGCTCGGTGAGCGGCGCCACATGCAGGTCGACCTGGCGGTCACCGCCCATGCGCGGCGTGCCGAGATCGACCTTGTATTCGTTGACCGGCGAGTTCGAGGAACGCACCTGGTCGATCAGCGCGAGCAACGGGCTCCCGAACGGCACCAGCTCCTTCAACGACTGCCGCTTCAGGAATTGCGTCGAGATCTCGAAGAAGGCTTCGGTGGCGATGTTGGCGGCGACGATCTTGCCGTCCGGCCCGATCATGAGCACGGGATTGGGAAGCGCGTCCAGGATCGCATCGCTGTCGGACAGAAGCGGCCGACGATGTTCAGCGGCTGAGCTCATGCAGCAGCGCTCCATGCGAAGTCGTCGAAGGCGTCTTGCAGAGAATGGTGAACGAGGCGCGGATCCTCCGAGACGAGGATCTTTTGCCGCCAGGATTTCAGCTTCTCGGCCGGCGCGCGGCTCGCCTGCGCTGCGACGTCGAGCGCCCAGCCCAGATGCTTGCGGGCATGCCTCAGCCCGATGCGCAAACCATAGAGTTCACAAACGCCGTCATAGAGCGTGCGCACATAATGCAGCTGCGTCTCGAGCGAGGGCACGGCTTCCTCGGCCCCGCCCTTCAGACGGCGGCCGATCTGACCCGGCAGCCAAGGCTGTCCCTGCGCGCCGCGGCCGATCATCACGGCGTCGGCGCCCGAGGCGTCCAATGCCGCCAGCGCCTTCTCGTAGGAGGTGATGTCGCCGTTGACGACGAGCGGAATGGAGATGGCCTCGCGCACGGCGCGGATCGCATCCCAATCGGCCTCGCCCTTGTAGAACTGGCAGCGGGTGCGGCCGTGCACGGTGACGAGTTTAACCCCGGCGGCCTCCGCGCGCCGCGCCAGCTCGGGCGCGTTGCGGCTGCGGTCGTCCCAGCCGAGGCGCATCTTCAGCGTCACCGGGACCTTCACCGCCGCGATCGTCGCTTCGATCAGGCTGACGGCATGGTCGAGGTCGCGCATCAAGGCCGAGCCGGACTGGCCGCCGGTGACGTGGCGGGCGGGACAGCCCATGTTGATGTCGATGACATCGGCGCCTTCCGCTTCGGCGATCCGGGCGCCTTCCGCCATCCAGTGCGTCTCGCAGCCGGCGAGTTGGACCACGTGCGGGCCGATGCCGGTGGCTTCGCAGCGCAACCGGGACATCCGGTGGCCATTGGCGAGCTCATCGCTCGCGGTCATTTCGGACACGACGAGACCAGCGCCAAGCTCGGCGGCCAGCCGGCGGACGGGCGAGTCAGTCACACCCGACATCGGCGCCAGGAAGACCGGGGTGGCGACTTCAATATCGCCTATTTTCAACGGCTTAGAGCCTGATACTGCCGAGCCGGTCACGGGGGTCTCGTTGACTGGGCAGGGCCTCATCGCGCCTGCCATGATCTATCTTGCGCACAATTCTTGTGCAGTCAAGCGTCATGCCTACAGTTTAGACAGTTCTGTAGATCTTTCAAGTGCAGTGCAACAAAATGCTGTTTCCCACAATCCGGGGAAACCCCCTTTTTTTGCGGGCCTGCCGTGCTAGAGGCATGCCGGCAAATCACCCCCTGCTCTTATTGGCAACTGAGTATTTGAATCCTATGGCGAAATCACAGCGCACCGCGGTCGTCCTCGTCGCTGCCGGGCGTGGACTGCGCGCCGGCGCCGGCGGGCCGAAACAATATCGCGAGATCGGTGGCGTGCCCGTGATCCGCCGCGCCATGGAAGCCTTCAGCCGTCACGCCGAGGTGTTCGCGGTGCAGCCGGTGGTGAACCCCGACGACGGCGCCATGTTCACCGCAGCGGTCGCGGGGCTCAGGCACGAGCCGCCGGCCAATGGCGGCGCGACGCGGCAGGCTTCGGTGCTCGCCGGCCTCGAAGCCCTGGCGAAGCACAAGCCGGACATCGTGCTGATCCACGACGCCGCGCGGCCCTTCGTCTCGGAAGGCGTGATCTCGCGCGCCATCGAGGCGGCGAGCCGCACGGGTGCTGCGATCCCAACCGTTCCCGTCACCGACACCATCAAGGTCACCGGCGAAGGCGGCAACGTCGAGGCCACGCCGGATCGCGCCTCCTTGCGAATCGCACAGACGCCGCAATCCTTTCGTTTCGACGTCATCCTCGAGGCGCATCGTCGCGCGGCAAGGGACGGACGCTCGGATTTCACCGACGATGCCGCGATTGCCGAATGGGCGGGATTGACGGTTGCAACCTTTGAAGGCGATGTTGCCAACATGAAGCTTACCACTCCGGAGGATTTCGTGCGCGAGGAAGCGCGCCTGGCCGCCCAACTCGGCGACATCAGGACCGGCACCGGCTACGACGTGCATGCCTTCGGCGAAGGCGACCATGTCATGATCTGCGGCGTGCGCGTTCCGCACACCAAGGGTTTCCTTGCTCATTCCGACGGCGATGTCGGCCTGCATGCGCTGGTCGACGCCATTCTCGGGGCGCTCGCCGACGGCGACATCGGCTCGCACTTTCCGCCGAGCGATGCGAAATGGAAGGGCGCCTCCTCCGACCAGTTCCTGAAATACGCCATCGAGCGCGTGGCGGCGCGCGGCGGCCGCGTCGCCAATCTCGAGGTGACGCTGATCTGCGAGCGGCCGAAGATCGGCCCGTTGCGCGACACCATGCGCGCCCGCATCGCCGAGATCTCCGGCGTCGACATCTCGCGCGTCGCGGTGAAGGCGACCACCAGCGAGCGGCTCGGCTTCACCGGCCGTGAGGAAGGCATCGCGGCCACCGCGAGCGCCACCATCCGCCTTCCCTGGAGCGCGTAAAGCCATGGGCGGCAGCGACGCACGCGCCCTCTCCCGCTCGCTGCTCGATCTATGCCGGATGCGCAAGCTGACGATCGCGACCGCCGAATCCTGCACCGGCGGGCTCGTTGCGGGCGCACTGACCGACATTCCCGGCTCGTCCGATGTCATCGACCGCGGCTTCGTCACTTATTCCAACGAGGCAAAGCGCGCGATGCTTGGCGTCGAGGCGAGCACGCTTGCGAATTTCGGCGCAGTGAGCAAGGAGACCGCGACCGCGATGGCGATCGGTGCGCTGGAGCGCGCCGATGTCGATCTCGCCGTCGCCATCACCGGCATTGCCGGCCCCGGCGGCGCCACGCCCGGCAAGCCGGTTGGTCTGGTGCACTTCGCCGCCGCCGCCCGCGACGGCCGCATCATCCACCGCGAGCACCGCTTCGGTGCCATTGGCCGCAGCGCGGTGCGCGCCCGCTCGGTCGTCGAGGCGCTGCGCATGCTGATGGATCTGGCCCGCGGTCCGCAAGTCGCGGCCAAGCCGCAACGTGCCGCGGCAAGCCGCCTGCGCCCGCGCGTCACGCGCTCACCGCGCCGGCATGTGGTGAAACGCAGGCCGCCGCGTTCGCCGCGGGGATAAAGCGCCTCAGGCCGCCGTGGCAAGCAGCGCGCTCGCATGATCGAGCACGCACTGCTTGACCGCGTCGGCTTCGGATGGCTTCGCTTTTGCGCTGACCGTCAATTCCAGGATCGGCGCCGCGGGATTGGCGACATCGAGGACTTTGGTAACGGAGACGGCGGGCGCTGCGTGATCGTCGATGCGGGAGTCGTTGCGCAGTTCCTTCAGGATTCGGTCCGCCAGCGCGTTTGCGGCGCCCGCCGGGACCGGAAACGCGACCTTGACCTCGCCCGTGCCGGGATAGGCGCTGTGGTTGATGATGGCCGCGCCCCAGACCTGTCCATTCGGCAACAGGATCTGCGTGTTGTCCGGCGCGACCAGCTCGGTCATGAACAGCGACAGCGACCTCACCTTGCCCGCCTTGCCGGCGACCTCGACATCGTCGCCGATGTGAAAGGGCCGGAACAAGAGCAGCATCACGCCGGCGGCGAGATTGGACAGCGTGCCCTGCAAGGCGAGACCAATGGCGAGCGAGGTCGCGCCCAACACGGCGACGAGACTCGCCGTCTGGATGCCGAAGAGCTGCAGCACGGCGATGCCGACGACCGCGAGCACGCCATAGCGCGCAAGGCTGCCCACGAACAGCGTCACCAGCGGATCGACACGGTGTGTGACGCTGAGGACGCGCGTGACGAAGCGCTGCATCGCACCGGACAGATACCAGCCGACCGCGAGCAGCAGGACCGCGTAGATCGCGTTCAGGCCATACAGGACAAGCGAAGCTTTCAGCGTGTCGAAATTGATGGTCATGGCGGCTCCAACCCGGACAGTCGGTTGAGAACGCGCCGCGATGCGAAATGATCCCGGTGGAGGCTGATGGGGAACACGGAGCGATGTTGAATTGGGAGGGCACGCCGGCCGCTCCATTGTCATTGCGAGCGCAGCGAAGCTGATCGCGACTACGTCGACGCCAGCTTCGGCCGCCCGTAGATCGCGTCAGCCCGTTTCTCGAACGCGGCAGAGAACCGCGCGAAGGCGGCGTCGAACATCGAACCCATCAGCATCGCCAGCATACGGCTCTTGAATTCGTAAGACAGGAAAAAACCGACGTCGCAGACGCCCTCGCCTTTCGGCTCGAACGTCCAACGGTTTTCCAGATTGCTGAACGGACCTTGCAGATACTCGACCAGGATCTTCAGATTGGCGCGGTCGAGCGTCACCCGGCTGGTGAAGGATTCCTTGATCAGCTTGAAAGACACCGTCATGTCAGCAACCAGCACCTCGGTGCCGTCGGGCTTGGCCATCCGCTGCCGCACCTTCAGCGCACTGCACAGCGGCACGAATTCCGGGTAGCGCTCGACATCGGCGACCAGATCGAACATCTCGGATGCGCTGTGATTGACACGGCGCTTGCTCGAAAAACGGGGCATATCGGTTCAGCGGGCAATCGCGGCCCGCGCGGCCTTCAGTCTCGCGAAGTCCTCGCCGGCGTGATGCGAGGAACGGGTGAGCGGGCTCGCCGACACCATCAGGAAACCCTTGGTGTAGGCGACCTTCTCGTAGGAACTGAACTCGTCCGGCGGCACATAGCGCATCACCGCGTGATGCTTGCGGGTCGGTTGCAGATATTGTCCGATGGTCAGGAAGTCGACGTCGGCCGAGCGCAGATCGTCCATCACCTGGAGCACCTCGTGGCGCTCCTCGCCGAGGCCGACCATGATGCCGGATTTGGTGAAGATGGTGGGGTCGAGCTCCTTGACCCGCTGCAGCAGCCGGATCGAATGGAAGTAGCGCGCGCCCGGCCGCACCGTGAGATAGCGCGACGGCACGGTCTCGAGATTGTGGTTGAAGACGTCGGGCTTCGCCGCGACGACGATTTCGAGCGCCGCTTCCTTGCGCAGGAAGTCGGGCGTCAGGATCTCGATCGTGGTCGAGGGGCATGCGGCCCTGATCGCCCGGATGGTCTGAGCGAAATGCTCGGCGCCGCCATCAGTGAGGTCGTCGCGATCGACCGAGGTGATGACGACGTGGGCGAGGCCGAGCTTGGCCACGGCCTCGGCGACGTTCTGCGGCTCGGCCGCATCCAGTGCATTCGGCAGGCCGGTCTTGACGTTGCAGAAGGCGCAGGCCCGGGTGCAGGTATCACCCATGATCATGAAGGTCGCGTGCTTCTTGTCCCAGCACTCGCCGATATTCGGGCAACCCGCCTCCTCGCACACCGTGTGCAGGCCGTTGGCGCGCACGATGTTGCGGGTGTCGGCATAACCGCGGGTGTTCGGCGCGCGCACGCGAATCCAGTCCGGCTTCGGCGGCGAAGCGGAATCGGGCCGGTTCACCTTTTCAGGGTGGCGCGGGCGCAGTGGGTTCGAGATGGTATCGACAATAACGACCATGGGGTGTCCGGTCTGATCAGGTCCTACCTAGTCGGTCTGGCCTGGCATCGCAACCCGGCTCGCCCCGCTTCAGGGAACATGGCAGATATGGGCAATATCCTGCTCAGTTCTCAGGCGATTCTTCACCTCGAATGGCTCCAATCTCGAAACCTTCCACACCACGGCTCGGCAAGCTGCTGAAGCGGACCTTTTTCGGCCGCAGCGTCCATGAGGTCGCGCCCGACCTGATCGGCGCCACCATGCTCGTCGACGGCGTCGGCGGGATCATCGTCGAGGTCGAGGCCTATCATCATACCGACCCCGCTGCGCACTCCTATCGCGGGCCGACGCCGCGGAACCAGGTCATGTTCGGCCCGCCCGGCTTTGCCTATGTCTACCGCTCCTACGGCATCCACTGGTGCGTGAACTTCGTCTGCGAGGAGGAAGGTTCGGCCAGCGCCGTGCTGATCCGGGCGCTGGAGCCGACGCATGGCCTGGCTGCGATGCGCCGACGCCGGCACCTGCAGGAGGTGCATGCGCTATGCTCGGGCCCGGGCAAGCTGACCGAGGCGCTCGGCATCACCATCGCGCACAACGCCCTGCCGCTGGATCGGCCCCCCATCGCACTGCATGCGCGGACCGAGGACGTCGAGGTCGCAACCGGCATCCGCATCGGCATCACCAAGGCGGTCGAGCTGCCCTGGCGCTATGGCGTCAGGGGCTCGAAGTTCTTGAGCAAGCCATTTCCGAGGTGATCGTCATTCCGGGGCGGCTCGTAGAGCCGAACTATGGTGCGCAATTGCGCACCTGAGAATCTCGAGATTCCGGGTCTGGTCCTTCGGACCATCCCGGAATGACGGACGTCTCACGACGCCTGCTTCAGCCGCTCCATCGCCTCGAGCAGCTTGGCCTTGCGGGCCAGCGCCGCCTCGCGCTTTTCGCGCTCCTCCTCGACGACCTCCTCGGCCGCGTTGGCGACGAACTTCTCGTTCGCCAGCTTGGACTCGGCGCGCTTGATGTCGGCCTCGGCCTTGGCGAGCTCCTTGTCGAGGCGCGCGCGCTCGGCGGCGACGTCGATCACGCCCTTGAGCGGCAGCGCGGCGACCTCGCCGCGCACCAGCAGCTGGACCGCGCCGTCAGGCGCGCGGTCGGCGAAGGAGATGTCCGACAGCCGTGCCAGGCGCTTGATGACGTCGATCCAGCGCGGCGCGCGCTCCTTGGTTTCGGCGGAGGCGCCTGCGAGCACCAGCGCCGTCAGCGTTGCAGGCGCGATGTTCATCTCGGCGCGCACCGAGCGGATCTGCGTGACGAGGTCGATGACCCAGCCGATCTCGGCTTCGGCAGCCGGATCGGTGAAGTCGGCATGATCGAAGATCGGCAGCACCCAGGCCGGCGAGACGAGCGCATCGGTCGGTCCCGTGGTCGCCGCAAGCATTGCGAGCTGCTCCGGCGTCGGCTCGACCGGCTTCAGCGGCCACGGCGCCAGTGCGAGCAGGCCGTCGCGCCCGGCCGTCACCTCCCACAGCTCTTCTGTGATGAAGGGCATGAAGGGATGCAGCAGCTTCAGGATCTCGTCGCGCGCCCAGGCGACCATGGCGCGGGTCTCGTCCTTGGCAGGGCCGTCCGGACCGAGCAGCACGGGCTTGGCGAGCTCGACATACCAGTCGCAATAGACGTTCCAGACGAAGCGGTAGATGCTGCCCGCCGCGTCATTGAAGCGATAGGCCTCGATCGCCTCGGTCACCTCGCGCGTGGTGTGGGCGGTCTCATGCGCGATCCAGCGGCTCAGCGTCTCCTTGGCCTTCGCCGGCTCGAAACCATCAGGCACGGCACACTGGTTCATCTCCGCGAAGCGGCACGCGTTCCAGAGCTTGGTCGCGAAATTGCGGTAGCCTTCGACGCGGCTGGTGGCGAGCTTGATGTCGCGGCCCTGCGCCGCCATCGCAGCCAGCGTGAAGCGCAACGCGTCCGCGCCGTATTCGTCGATCAGGTTGAGGGGATCGATGACGTTGCCCTTCGACTTCGACATCTTGGCGCCCTTCTCGTCGCGGACGAGGGCGTGGATGTAGACCGTCGAGAACGGCACCTCCTTCATGAAGTGCAGGCCCATCATCATCATGCGGGCGACCCAGAAGAAGATGATGTCGAAGCCGGTCACCAGCGCATTGGTCGGATAATAACGCTGCACCTCGGGGGTCTCGTCGGGCCAGCCGAGCGTCGAGAATGGCCACAGCGCCGAGGAGAACCAGGTGTCGAGCACGTCCTCGTCGCGCGTGATGAAGCCTTCGCGCTTGTTGCGGTCGAGCGCCATCTCGCGGCCCTGCTCGGGCGTGATGACCTCCTGCTCGACGTAATAGCCGAGCGCGTGGCTGACGGCCTCCTCCTCGGTCTCGGCGACGAACACCTTGCCGTCAGGGCCGTACCAGGCCGGGATCTGGTGGCCCCACCAGAGCTGACGCGAGATGCACCAGGGCTGGATGTTCTCCATCCACTCGTAATAGGTCTTTTCCCAGTTCTTCGGCACGAACGTCGTTTCGCCCGAGCGTACCGCCGCGATCGCAGGTCTCGCCAGCGTCTTGGCGTCGACGTACCACTGATCGGTCAGGTAGGGCTCGATCACGCTGCCAGAGCGATCGCCGTGCGGCACCATGTGGGTGTGCGGCTCGATCCGCTCCACGAAGCCGAACGATTCCAGCCGCTCGACGATGCGCTTGCGCGCGGCGAAGCGGTCGACCTTGTGGAACTCCTCGGCGAATTGCGCGGCGCCTTCCGGCAGGTCGCGCAGATAATCCTCGTTGTCGAGGAGATCGAGGCACCCTTCCCTGTCGAGCACGCTGATCCGGCGCAAGCCGTGGCGATTGCCGACCTCGAAATCGTTGAAGTCGTGCGCCGGCGTCACCTTCACGGCGCCCGATCCCTTCTCGGGATCGGAATACTCGTCGGCGACGATTTTGATCTTGCGGCCGACGAGGGGCAGGACGACGTTCTTGCCGATCAACTTCTGATAGCGCTCGTCCTCCGGATGGACGGCAACGCCTGTATCGCCGAGCATGGTCTCGGGGCGCGTGGTGGCGACCACGATGAAGCTCGAGGGATCCTCGGGGCTGAACGTCTTGCCCTCGATCGGATAGCGCAGATACCAGAGGTGGCCCTTCACTTCCGTCTGCTGCACTTCGAGATCGGAGATCGCGGTGAGCAGCTTGGTGTCCCAGTTCACCAGCCGCTTGTCCTTGTAGATCAGGCCCTCGCGGTGCAGCTCCACGAACACCTTGACGACGGCCTTCGACAGGCCCTCGTCCATGGTGAAGCGCTCGCGCGACCAGTCGCAGGATGCGCCGAGGCGCTTGAGCTGGTTGATGATGGTGTCGCCGCTCTCGGCCTTCCACTGCCAGACCCGCTCCAGGAATTTCTCGCGGCCCATGTCGCGGCGACCGGGCTGCTGGCGCTCCATCAGCTGCCGCTCGACCACCATCTGGGTGGCGATGCCGGCATGGTCGGTGCCGGGCTGCCACAGCACGTCGCGGCCGCGCATGCGCTCGAACCGGCAAAGGATGTCCTGCAGCGTGTTGTTGAGGGCGTGGCCCATGTGCAGCGAGCCCGTCACGTTCGGCGGCGGGATCACGATCGTGAAGGGCACGGCATCACGGCGGTCGGGCCGGCCAGCCTTGAACGCAAGGCTGTCCTCCCACACCACGGACATGCGGGTTTCGATATCGGCGGGCTGGTAATTTTTCTCGATCATGGGGCTGCTAGAAAGCCGCGCGAGGGGGCCAAGTCAACGAAAAGTCAACGAAAAGCTCAGGGAAAACGAGGCGGCGACGGCGCTTCCCGGCCCGGTCCGGGGCTCGAATATGACAGCGAAGCCGGGCTTTATGAGGGCCCTTGGCCGCCCTCAGCGGCCCCCGCGCGAGACCCGCTCGATTTCGGCCTTCACGATGCGTTCAACGAGGCCGGGCAGGTTGTCGTCGAGCCAGGATTTCAGCATCGGCCGCAGCATCTCCTTGACCAGGTCCTCCAGCGTCCGCGCATTGCTGCTGAGCACCGTATGGGCCAGGGAGTTGAAGGCGGATTCGACCGCGGAGACCGTCGATTGCGCGAGGATCGGCTGCTGCGGGGGCAGCGGCGGCGCGTCGAAATCGACCGACGCGTAGGACGGCGGCGGAGCGGGCCGCGGCGGCTCGGCGAATTCGAGATCGTCGCGTGGCTCGACCTTGCGGAAGCTCGGCGGTGGCGGGGCCGGCGTGGGGTCCATCGCCATGTCGTCGGTCAGTTCGAGCACGTCGGGCTCGGGCTCCGGCTCGGGCTCCGGCTCGGGCGCGCGAACCTCAGGCGCAGGAGTGGCCGCATCGAGACCCGCCAGCAACGCATCGATATCGTCCTGGCTGTTGGAGGCGTCAGCCGCGGGCGCCGGCGCAGGTGGCGGCGCCGGTTTTGCAGCCGGCGGAGGTGCGGGCTTCTCGGCGGCGGGTTTGGGCGGAGCGACCTTGGATGGCGGAATGTCGTTCATCGCCTGCGGCTTCGGCGGCGCGGCGGGCGCAGCAGCCTTCTCGGGCTTGGCGGCCTCGGCCGGCGGGGGCTTTGCCTCGTCATCGGCAATGATGCGCCGGATCGAGGCCAGAATCTCCTCCATCGAGGGTTCTGTGACCTTTGCAGGCTGCGTCATCTCCGACTCCACATCATCAACGCCCTCGCATGCGTTGTTTTACACCAAGCACGGCAGGATTGGCCGGTTCCGCAACAATGGGTCCGCCATTTTCGTCGCGGCAGCCCGACTTGTCCCCAGATCACGGCTCAACGTGCGGCGGTGCGCCCCTGCCCCCGGCACTCAAGCTTTACGCACACGACATCAACGCGGGGCGAATCGACCCGCATCATCTCGGCAAGGCTATGTCAGGGATTTTGACGATTGCAAGCAAAGCACCGGTCGAACTCGGCTGTTCGCGGAGATCGACCGGATGATTACGGGAATCAGCGCCCGTCAGGCGTGCGCACGCCGGCCCAGCTGTCGCGGACCTGATGGTAGTGAACGCTGGGATCGTAGGTCGTGGTCGCAAGACCGAGGACTTGCGGCGACAGACGCCCGACCGCCGCGAGGACGTTATAGGATGCGACTACGCGATCGTGCTGCGCGGTCACCAGCGCAACGCGCGCGTTCACCAGCGCCTGCTGCGCATTGAGCACGTCCAGCGTGGTGCGCTGGCCGGCCTTGGCCTCCTCGCGTACGCCGTTGAGGGCGATCTCGGATGCCGTCACCTGCGCCTGAGCCGACTGCACCTGCGCCTTGGTGGCCTGCAGCGAGCCCCACCATTGCACAACGGTCGCACGGGTCTGGTCGCGAGTCGTTTCGAGGTTGAGGCGCTGCTGCGCCAGGTTCTCCTTGGACTGGCGGATCAGCGCGTATTCGCCACCGCCGTTATAAATCGGCACCGAGAGCTGCGCGACCGCCGAGGCTGTGTACGATCGCATCTGAATCAAGGATTGTTCGTCGGCCCGCTGGGCCGTGGCCTGAAGCGAAAGCGTCGGCAGCAACGCACCCTCGGCGACTTTAACCTGCAGGTAATTGACGTCGATGCCGAACATCGCCGCCGTGACGTTGGGATGCTCGATGAGGCCTAGCTCGATCGCGGCGGCAAGGGTTGGTGGAAGGAAACGATCGACAGGCGAGCCAGGCGCCAGGTTTGTCGGCTCGTTGCCGATGATGCGGCGGAAGTTCGCGCGCGTGGTGGTGAGATTTGCTTCCGCGGTGAGAGCCTGCGTCCTGCCGGCCGCCAGTTGCGCTTCCGATTGGGCAACGTCTGTGCGGGTCACTTCGCCGACATTGAAGCGGTCACGGGTCTGCTTGAGCGTCTGCTCGAGCACGCGCACGTTGCTGCGCTGGACCTCGAGCGTGGCTGCGTCGCGCAGATAGTCCATATAGGTCGTGGCGGCCTGGAGCAACACGGTCTGATCGAGACTGCGCAGCGCTTCGCGGGCACCCGATACCTGACTCTCCGCGGCGCGGGTCCGGTTGGCAGTCTGGTTGCCATTGTAGAGCGTCTGCGTCGCGGTCACGCCGACGCTGCGAGGCACTCTGGTTCCGTAGACTGAGTTAGTCCCCGGGGCACTCTGCAAGTCCTGATATGAATAGCCGCCGCTCGCCGTCAGATTGACCCTGGGCCGGTAGCCGGACAAAGCCTGCGGCACGTTCTCGTCGGTCGAGCGCACCTGGGCACGCTGCGCGTTGAGCTGCGGATTGTTCTGATAGGCGCGCACCAGCGCGCCATCGATCGTATCCGCCAAGGCGGGCGTCGGCCCGGCAAGCGCCAGCAGCAGGACCGAAACTGCAGCTCCGGTGAAGAGCTTCACCCCATGCATCCGTGAAATTCCGTTCGTTCTAGCGCCCTGCTCGTGCCCGCGAGCCGGGGTGCCGTACCAATGGAGTCGTTGCCCCGCCGCAACATAGGACGCGGTCAAGCGCGACGGAACTACCTGAGGGTGGTTCTCAGTGGAAACTCTTCACGTGCAGCATCCCGGCCACACTTCTGATTCAGAACGGGATTTTAACGGGGCCCGGGCTCAGAACACGAAGGCAGCCGCCCGTTCCAGCCCGGGAAGGACCGGGGCGGCGGCGTCGAACAGGACCCGATGGCCGAACTCGCCGTGGGTGCGGGTCACGATCGTCGCGCGCGGCGGCCTCGATTCGGCCGACACCCCCACCAGGCGCCCGCCCTCCTTCAGCTGCCCGAGCAGGGCTTCCGGCATCACCTCGGCCGCGCCGTTGAGGACAATCACATCATAAGGGGCGGCAGCAGGGTCCCCGTCGGTGCAGGCCGCAGCCTTGCAGGCGACATTGGAAAGTCCCTGGGCGGTGAAGGCGTCTCTGGCCTTGGCAGCCAACGCCGAATCGCACTCGGTCGCCGTGACCTGCCGCGCGAGCTTGGCAGCCAGTGCGGCGAGGTAGCCGGTGGCGCAGCCGACCACCAGCACGTTATCGTCCCCGCCGATTTCGGCGGCCTGGAGCAGCTTGCCGGTCAGCGCCGGCTTGATCAGGAACCGCTTGGCGGCGCCTTCGCTCACATCGAGATCGAGATCGAGGTAAGCCAGCGCCTGCCAGCCGGCCGGCACGAATGCCTCGCGCGGCACCGTGAGCATGGCATCGAGAACACGACGGTCGGTGACGTCATTGGTGCGCACCTGGCCATCGACCATTTTTTGGCGCGCGGTCGAAAAACCGGACATTTGCGGACCCTGCAATGCGGACGATGCCGCGGAGAAAAATCGCGGCATCTTTTGGAGCATGCTCGGTCAAAACGCAACATGGCGGTTGGCGATGCGCATTCGCGCTCCGCAATCCCCTGAGGGAGGGCCCGGCCAACCTATTCGATGGCGACTGCCAGGCGGCCAATGAGGCCGGCGACCTCGTCCAGCCGCGCCGAATCCGGCGCCTCGACTGCGCGCGCGAGACAAGCGAGGCATTCATCGTCGCTGAGCTCGGGGATGCCGGCCGGCAGAATCGAGGGGGCCATATCCGAACGGTCGACCTTGATGTCTGGCATGGGGGATCAGCTCCGCAAGTGTCCGGCAGATCCACGCTCGACGGAAATTGAGTCGATTTGGCGCCGTCCGAATGGCAGGACCACGCCGACGCACAAATGTGTTTGAGACCGATTCCTGCTGCACCCCGATGCAGTGCTCAAAAATTCAGGCGAAGATCGCGCACCGCATGAGGATGCGAGCGCAAGCTATTGAGTTTTCGGTAAGATTTGGCTCCCCGGGCTGGATTCGAACCAGCGACCATCCGATTAACAGTCGGATGCTCTACCGCTGAGCTACCGAGGAAAAGGGCGAACCGTTCGTTCGCGCGCGGCTGCGTATAACAAAGCCGCTTGCGCTTGCAAAGGACGAATTCGTCGTCATCCGCAACGCGCCCGGGAGAGGCCAGGAATGGCCTCTCCTCCGGCCGAGCCGGGCAAGGGCTATTCCGCCAGGAACGAGGTGGTCTTGGTGCCGGGGTCGTAGCGCAAGCGGAGCGCGGTGAGCTTGCAGAGATTGACGTTCTTCCACAGCACCGACTCGTCATAGTTCTTCCAGTCGACCCGGATGTTCCAGACGCAGCCTTCGTCGTCGTCGTCGAACTCCACATAAGTGCTGGCCTGGTTCTGCAACACCTTGTCGAGCTCGTTCTCCCATTCGTCCAGCCCATCATCCGGCGCGTTGAAGCCGAGGAACTTGATGGCATAGCCGGTCTCGTTGACGACGGTAACGTTGCGGGCATCGGCCGCAAGCGACGGCGCGGCGGCGATCGACAGGCCGATGGCGATCAGTCCAGACAGAAATTGCTTCATTGGGAAATTCTCCGATCGAAACAGGTCTCGGCGCCCGACATCGATCGACGGTAGGCGCCGTGGCAAACAAAACGTTGCCTCAAGACAAGTCCGGAGCGGGATCGAGCGACTCAAGGCACGATCGATCTGCACTCCGGAACATTCGCGCGACGCGAGACGCGCCCCGCCTGTTTATCGTTTCGAATTCTCCGCAGCAATGAACGGGCATTCACAGTTCGGCGGCGTTTGTTTTCTCCGCTACTGGTGCCGGCACGGCCGCGCCATTGCTCTTTCCCGTCACGGCGCCGACCAGCGCCTTCACCGGATCGTCGCCCGGCGCAAAGCCGCTCTGGCGCAGGATCTCGTCGATCATCGGACGCAGCGCATGGACCTTGAGCAGCTCGCCGGCCAGACCTTCGCCGAAGCCGACATTGCCTCCGCTCGCGCCGTTGCCGCCGAACGCGCCGCCGGTGTGCAGGATGCGGACGTCCTTGAGGTTCGCGATCGGCTTCACCATCTCGGCCAGCGCGGCCGGCATGGTCTCGATCCGCTTCTTGGCGATCTCGAAATCGATGACGTTGCTGCCGAGCTTGTTCTGCGCCTCGTTCTTCATGGTGATGACGGCGGCTTCCGCCTCGCCGATGTTGCGGACACCGACTGCCTTGATCTTGTTGGATTCGGCTTCCGCGGTGGCCAGCGTCTTGACGGCCTCGGCGCGATCGAGCGAGGCTTTCTTCTCGGCCTCGGCGGCGACGATCAGCTCGGTCGACTTGCGTTCGGCCTCGGTGCGCGCGGCCAGCACCTGGGTCAGGCGGGCACGATCGGCGACCTCGATGGCGCGCGCGGTGACGACCTTTTCCTCCGCGGAGACGGCCAGCGCCTCGGCGGTCTTGGCTTCGGCGACGGCTTCCGACGTCTCCTTGCTCTTCGCCGCGATCTGGATTTCGTTCTCCTGCGTCGCGATCTGGATCTCGCGCTGGGCGTCGGTCTTGCGCTTGTTGATCGCCAGCTCCGACTCGATCACCGCGGTTTCCTTGACCTGCTTGGCGCCCGCCTCCTTCTCGGCAACCGCACGATCGGTGTCGATGCGAGCGTTCTCCTCGGTCAGACGCGCGGTTTGCGTCGCGGTCGCGACCTCGGCGCGGGTGCTCGCCGTCTTGTTGGCGATGTCGCGCTCCTGGGAGAGCTCGGCTTCCTTCTTGGTCCGCTCGATCCCAAGGGTCTGCTGTCGCGCTTCGAGATCCTTTTGCGCGATCGCCACCTCATTGTCGCGGACGATGGCGTTTCGATCGCGCCGCCGGGTTTCGGTGACGGTCTTCAATTGGGTGAGACCTTCGGCGTCGAAGAAATTCTCCGGGTTGAAGAACTTGACGTCAGTCTGGTCGAGCTTGGTCAGCGACACCGATTCCAGCTCGAGGCCGTTCGACTTCACGTCGGACTCGACCGTGGACTGCACGTGCTTGACGAAATCCGAGCGCTTCTCCTGAAGCTCTAGGATGCTCATGGTCGCGGCGACCGAGCGCAGGCCGTCGACGAATTTCGCCTCGACCTGGTTGCGCAGCGCCTCGGCGTCATTTGTCAATGCGCCGAGCGTCTGGCTCGCGAGCGCGATACTCTCCTCGTCGGGACGGACGCGGACGTAGAACTCGGCAACGATGTCGACACGCAGGCGGTCCTTGGTGATGAGGGATTCCCGCTCCTTGCGCTCGACGGTGAGGCGCAGCGTCTTCAGATTGACGCTGGCATAGGAGTGGAAGATCGGCAGGATCATGGCGCCGCCGTCGAGCACGACCTTCTTGCCGCCGAGCCCGGTGCGCACGAAGGCCTCGTCGCGGGTGGCGCGCTTGTAGAGGATGGTGAAGACGATCCCCAGGACGACGATCAGCGCGACGCCGATCACGGCCGGGACTGCGATGTCGAACATGGCTTTCTCCGCTGTGGGACTTGCTAATTGCTTAGAGTGGGCTTGGACGGCTTGAGTTCATCGTCGGCCTTCACCGCGACGAAGCGCGTGCCATCGCGGTCGACCAGGAGGACCATGGTTCCCTGCGGCAAAGGTGCCGAGGACGGCGCCGCGACCGCCGAGACGAAATGGCGGTTGCCGTGGATGTCGGCGACGCTGACGCGGCCGGGCGGCCCCTGGTCGAGCGGACCAACGACGACCTCCCCGATGCGACCGACGAGATCCCCCAAGCCGACGACGTAGCTTTCGTCCTTGGGAATGATCCGCGCGATGGCACGGCTGGCAACGCGGACCAGCGGAACCGATGCGGCGACGGCCCCGATCGAGGCGACCGTCGCCGGCAAGGGGCCCGCAACCATTCGCGCGAGGTCCTGGATCAGAAAGCCGGTGATGGAGAAGGCGCCGAGCAGCAGCAGCAGGAATATCAACAGCGGCACGCCGCCGACATTGATCCAGGAGATGACGTTGAGCACGCCGTTGTCGCTGGGATGAGCAAAATCGATGTTGGTACCGAGCATCTCGCTCAAGGAGGCCCCGACCAGCATCGAGATCACCTCGACCGCGCCGACGATGACGATCATGGCCGCCGCAATCGCGAACGGCCTGACCTCAGGCGCCATGACATGTTCGAGCAGAGCGCTCATGTCACGGCACTCAGGCGCCCGACTTCAACCGGGCCAGCCTCGCTGCAATTTCCTTGTCGCGATGGAGCGTGCTCAGTTCGTCGATGTCGCTCGAATAAGGAATTCCCGGCGGCACTCCGGTGGCCCGTGCCACCGCCCGGCCCGCCCGCAGCGCCTTCGCGGCAGCCGACGTGCCGCCGGACTTCCGGGACGACGTCGATGCCTGCGGGCTGGCCTGTGCCTCGCTCTTTTCGAGATCGGCGCGGCGCTGCTCGGCATCCTGGAGCGCCGACAGCACCGCGCGGAGCGACGTGACGCACTGCTCTATCTTCTCGTTGTTCTCGTCGATGGCGCGGGAGAGCACCTCGAACTGCGCCTCCAGGTCCATTTGCCGCGCAATGCCGGCGCGGGCGAGATCATCGCGCCCGTCTGCGATCGCGGCCTCGATCTTGGCGGTCAGATCGGTCATCGCCCGCTCGATCTCGCTGCGGCGTGCGTTGAGGCGATATTCCTCGGCCCGCGCCGCGGCGAGCGCTTCGCGCGCTTCGGTCTCGGCGCGCTCGATCTCGCGGATGGCCTGGCCGACCACCTTCAGCTTGTTCTTGCCTTCCGCCTGCTCGATCGCATCATACGCGATCCCGGCGATCAGGCGCCCGACACGGGACAGGAAGTTGTCGGGAGCGGCGGCGATGTTATCCATGGCGTTCTCCTCCTCTGGCAGGCTGTTCGGCGTGACGCCGTAGTGAACTTCGAAACCGTCGTCGGTGCGGATGAGGCGCGCCGGCACGCTCTGTCCCCAGCCCTCGGCATAGCCGGCGTAGTCAAAGGGCACGCTGAAGCGCCCCTGCACGGTTGCAATCGAAATGGTGGCGGGCCCCTTGATCTTGGCGAGCTTGTCGTCGAGCGGCAGGCGGCGCCCTTGCGCGGCGCGATACTCTGTGCGGTCGCGCAGCCCAAGCGTCACCAGCCGCGAAGGCAGCGCGGTCTGTTTGCGGATCGGCTCGTAGGCATGCGCGTGGAGCAGGACCACGTTGGAACCCACATTGTGGAGCCGCGCCACCTCGTCGAGGATTTCCATCATGCGGTCATAGGCCTGGAATGTCGCCTCGATGGCGGACTTGGCGGCCGGGTCAGGGGCAAGCCGGCAACGCAGCGCGGACGGCGCGTTTCGGGACGATTGGCTCATGGAAAGCACTAAAGCACCATTTTGGTGCTTTAGGAAGAGGAAGCTCGATCACGTTCTTCTGATTCCTGTGCACTCTGCCGGTTAGTCGCCGCGGTCCGGGACTGCGTTCAACCGGGCGCGATCACTCCTAACCCACGAACGATCAAGACTTCCTGCACGCTCTGGTTGCAATTTTACATGAAATGCGGCGGGCATTCCGTGGGCCATCACTTTAGACGCGCCATTGAGCGGAGCTCTTGCGACGAAACGATCCGGACTACTTTCGAACGAGACATTCTCGAGGCGCGCGCTAACAGACTGCGCAAGGCGAGATCGATCCGCAGCAAATCCACAGCATATCCACAGGGTACTTGTTGCGGATTCAAGAGCCGATGCGAGGCACTTGCTGCGCACAAACCCACAAGGGGGTCGTTCAGCCACCCGCCTGGTCGAACACGGATCGGCAGCCCTCACTGAGGCTGGCGCGGTTCCGGCGCAGGCAGGCGGTGATGGCGCGGACGTTGGGGATTTCGCCGGCGCAGAGCCGGTAGACGTCGGGGGTGCATGCCCGCCGCTGCTCCGCCGTTCCCTGGGCATGAGCCGCGGAGGCAAACAGCGTCAGGAACAGCCCGACCGTCGAGGCGCCTCGCGCCCGGCTTTTCACGCCCGCAAACCGCAAGAACCTCGCCTTCATGACCGGTCTCCCGCTCTGCCCTGCCAGCGCCGGCCTGCATTGGCCGGCATGGGCAAAGGGGTTACGAGAAATAAACCGCCGGGAATGTGATCTCCTTCACACCCGCCGCGCAGCGGCGGCACGTAGGGTTGCCGCGGGGATTTTCATGAATCGATAACCATTCGGGTCCCGATCGCCGCATCGCTAAAATGCGAACGATCGGGTCAATCCGGAAACAAGCCGGCTTTGCGACATTGCGCCGTCCGCGTTCTGCGAGGGTGTGATGAGCGAAGCCGAATTCAATTTGCTGCTGGATGCTGTCCGGGACGCCATGGTCTTTGAGGATTTCGCGCCTGCGCCGGTGGAGGAATTCGTGCCCCGCTCGTGGAGCTTCGACTCGACGCTCAAAGCGGCGAATGACAAGGCTGCCAATGACAACGAGGGCGCCTGGCCGCTCCTGCCCTTTCCCGACGGCTGGTACGCGGCCTGCTGAGGCCACTTGAAGTGAGCCGATGCGTCCGCCATTCGGGCGGTTCGGCATGACCAAGCGCCGGGGACCGGCGCAGCCCCGATCAAGTCTTGACGCGTTCCTCGCCCTGCTGCGGCGCCCGGTCGGGTGCAGCCGGCGGGAAGATGCTGTCATAGATCGCGCGCGCCTCGGCAATGAGGCGGGCCCGCTCCAGCTCGGATTTCGGGACAAATCGAACGACGTCGCCCACGTGCTCTCCAGCTCAGGGTTTGGGTGCGTCTCTTCGCAGATGCGAAGTCTATGCCAGAGGACCTGAATCGCACCTTTCCACCAAGCCCCGGGCAAATCCGGAGGCTGGCGCGCGCGAGCGGCTCGGCGGAACCGCCGCATAAGCCCAAACTTTGCGGAAAATCAGAGACTTGTGATGGAGGCCACGACCAGAATTGAACTGGTGTACACGGTTTTGCAGACCGTTGCGTAACCACTCCGCCACGTGGCCCCGTAAGGGCGGACCAATATAGGGGATCAATGGCTTAGGCAACCCCGCGGCCCGCCGGTGGCACAGCGAAATGTCCGGCCGAAATCAGGCACGCTTGCCGCGCCGGAAGTCGCGTCGGCGGCCCTTGGGCACGGGCTTGGGTGCCAGTTCCGGCATCTCGGCCTGGACCTCGCGGTAGCGAGCCAGCATCCGTTCGAAACTGGCATGAAGCGTCGCGGCGATATCAGGGCGCCGCTCGAGGCCGGCGAGGATCGTGGCGGCAGCTTCGATCGTCGAGAGGCCGTCGCGGCGCGGCTCCTTGCGCAGGCGCCCGTAGCGAGAGGGATGCGCCGGATTGAGGATCACGCGCTGGCATTTCAGCATCCAGGGATTGCGCCACCACAGCGCCTTGGCCTGGCTCCAGGTGCCGTCGAGCAGCACCACGCCTTCAAGCTTGCCGAGGATCGCGCGCTGGTTCTCCGCGACCTCGCCCTTGCGGTTGAGCGCGACGATCTCAACTTCGGCATCGAGATCGGCCGCGCGTGCCGAGCCGAGATAGAGCACCGCCCAATGCGACGCATTCTCGACCGGCCGTCCCAGCGCCTTGGACAGGCTCGGCCAGGACAGGCCGACCCGCACCGTGGCATCGGCAAAATGCCTGGCCAGCAACCGCGCCGTGCCGAGCGCCCTGTCCTGTTCCTGCGGATGCTGCAGGATCAGGAGCGAGAGCCGGTTCTCGATCGGCGTCACGCTGTCGCAAATGCAGAGCGGCATCGGCTTCTGGCAATGCGGGCATTCGGGGATCGGCTCGGCCGGCGCGGCGGCGGTGTCGGGCGGATTGGACATGATCGCCGCTATACGCTTGACGCGGCGCTGCAACAACCTATTCCGCCGGGGCCGCCAGCGGACGCGGCTCGGATCGCCGCCGCAGGCGGTCGATCAGGAGGTAGATCACGGGCGTCGTATACAGCGTCAGGATCTGCGAGACAAACAGGCCGCCGATGATGGTGATGCCCAGCGGCCGGCGCAGCTCCGTGCCGGGGCCGGTCGCGATCACCAGCGGAATGCCGGCAAACAGCGCCGCCATGGTCGTCATCAGGATCGGGCGGAAGCGCGCCTGGCAGGCCTCGAAGATCGCCTCGGCCGAGGACAGGCCGCGCTGCCGCTCGGCATCGAGCGCGAAGTCCACCATCATGATGCCGTTCTTCTTGACGATGCCGATCAAGAGGATGATGCCGACGAAGGCGATCACCGTCAGCGGCGTGTTGGTGAGCTGCAAGGCGAGCAGCGCACCGAGGCCTGCCGAGGGCAGTGTCGAGATGATCGTGAGCGGATGGGCGAGGCTCTCATAGAGCACCCCGAGCACGATATACATCGCGACCAGCGCGCCGAGGATCAGGAGCGGCTGGCGACCGCTGGTCCTGGCGAAGTCGCCGGCATTGCCGTCGAAGCTGCCGCGAATGCCTTCGGGCATGTGCAACTCGTCGACCGCACGCTGGATGTTCTGGGTCGCCGCCTGAAGCGGCACGTCCGGCATCAGGTTGAAGGACACCGTGGTCGATGGGAACGACTGCGAATGATAGACGGCGAGCGCAGCGAGTCCGCGGCTCGCGCGCACCACGGCCGACAGCGGCACCTGCGAGTCTCCCGCGCCGGCGACATAGATGCGATCGAGATTGGAAGGGTCGACCTGGAACTTTGGGTCGATCTCCAGCACGGTCATGTACTGGTTGCGCTGGGTATAGATGATGGAGATCTGGCGCTGTGCGAAAGCGTTGTTCAGCGCGTTGTCGATGTCCTGAACCCTGACGCCGAGCGCGGACGCCTTCTGGCGGTCGATGGCGAGCGTCAGCTGCAGCCCGCCCGGGTCGCGATCGCTGGAGATGTCGGTGATGCCCTCCACGCTCTCCAGGCGCTTGGCCACGATCGGCGCCCATTTCTGCAGCAGGCCGAGATCGGTGCTGGTGAGCGTATATTGGTAGTCGGAATCGCTCTGACGCCCGCCGGCCCGCACGTCCTGCGCGGCGAACATGAAGAGGCGGATGCCGGGCACGGGATACAGCGCGCGCCTGAGCCGGTCGATCACGACCTCAGTCGAGACGTGGCCACGTTCCTCCGGCGGCTTCAGGCTGATGAACATGGTGCCGCGGTTCGAGGTTGCCGGACCCGGGCCCCCGCCTCCGCTGCCGACCGTCGATCCGATGCCGGCCACGGCCGGATCCCGCATCACGATCTCGGCGAGCCGCTGCTGCAGGCCGAGCATGGACTGGAACGAGATGTCCGCCGAGGCGCGCGTCGCGCCGATGATGAGGCCGGAATCGTCGGTCGGGAAGTAGCCTTTGGGGACCTTGATGTAGAGCGTCACCGTGAGCGCGATGGTGGCGAAGAACACCAGCAGCGTCAGCAGCGGAAATTCCAGCACGGTGCGCAGGGTGCGGGCGTAGAACGCGATGGTGCGCGATAGCGCGCCTTCGATGATGCGGTCGAACAGCGTTGCCGTGCCGGAGGTGGTCTGCCGGATGTAATGGGCGCAGATCATCGGCGTAACCGTCAGCGACACCAGCGTCGAGACCAGGATGGCAAAGGTCAGCGTCAGCGAAAATTCGCGCAGGAGCCGGCCGACGACGCCGTCCATGAAGATCAGCGGCGTGAAGGCGGCGATCAGCGACAGGCTGATCGAGACCACGGTGAAGCCGATCTGCTTGGCGCCCTCCTGCGCCGCGCGCAACGGCCGCATGCCTTGCTCGAGGTTGCGGAACATGTTCTCGATCATCACGATGGCGTCGTCGACGACGAAGCCGACGGAGATGGCGAGCGCCATCAGCGACAAATTGTCGATGGAGAAGCCCGCGACCCACATGCCCGCGCAAGTGCCGGCGAGTGCCAGCGGCACCGAGATGCCGGCGGCGATGGTCGGCGTCAGCCGCCGCAGGAACACGAACACGACGACCATCACCAGGACGGCCGTCGCCAGCAGCGTCCATTGCATGTCCAGCACGCTGGCGCGGATCGTGCCGGTCCGATCGACCAGGGTGGAGATCTCGACACCGGCCGGAATCCACTGCTTCAGCTCGGGGATCAGCGCCTTGACCCGGTCGACGGTGTCGATGACGTTGGCATCGCCCTGCTTGGTGATCTGGATCAGAACCGCCGGTTGCCTGTTGAACCAGGCGATCGAGCGGACGTTGCGGACGGAATCCTCGATGTCGGCGACGTCCGACAGCCGTACGAAATTGCCGCCCGAGCTCTTGATGACGATGTCGCGGAACTCCTTCGCGGTGCGCATCTGCTTGTTCAGCGACAGCGTCTCGCTTTGACGCTCGCCTTCGAAGATGCCGACGGGGCCGAGCGCGTTGGCGGCGACGATCGCGGTCCGCACGTCGTCAGTGCCGATTCCGGCATTGGACAGCGCAACCGGGTTGAGCTGCACGCGCACGGCCGGCTGGTCGGCACCGGAGATCGATACGTTGCCGACGCCCGGCACCTGGGAGATGCGTTGCGCCAAGACGCTGTCGGCGACGTCGTAGATCGCCGACGGAGAGATCGTCTTTGAGGTCAACGCCAGCACGAAGATGGGTGCGCCGGCCGTGTTCGCCTTGCGGAAACGCGGCAGCGTCGGCAGGTCGCTCGGCAGGTCGACCATCGCGGCGTTGATGGCCGCCTGCACGTCGCGCGCGGCCTTGTCGATGTTGCGGCCGATGTCGAACTGGAGCTGGATGCTGGTGGTGCCGAGGCTCGAGGTCGAGGTGATCTGGTTGATGCCGGCGATCTCTCCCAGCCGCCGCTCCAGTGGCGACGCCACGGTTGCCGCCATCACGGACGGATCGGCGCCGGGCCGGCTGGCGGAGACGAAGATGGCGGGGAAGTCGACGTTCGGGACCGAGGCGACGGGCAGGAAACGGTAGGCGACGACACCCAGCAGGAACAGCCCGATCGACAGCAGCGTGGTCGCGACCGGGCGGCGGATGAAGGGCTCCGAGATCGATGCCATCACTGCATCCCCTCGGTCGCGCCGGCGACCGGCGGGCCGCCGGATCCGGCAGGTGGCACCGCCTGCTCGAGACGGCGGTTGATGCGGTCGAGCGCCAGATAGATCACGGGCGTCGTGTAAAGTGTCAGGAGCTGGCTGAGCAGCAGGCCGCCAATGATGGAGATGCCGAGCGGAAAGCGCAGCTCGGCGCCGGTGCCGCTTTCGATCGCCAGCGGCAGCGCCCCGAACAGCGCCGCCAGCGTCGTCATCATGATCGGGCGGAAGCGCAACAGACACGCCTGCACGATCGCTTCGTTCGGCGACATCCCCCGCCCGCGCTCGGCCTCGAGCGCAAAGTCGATCATCATGATCGCGTTCTTCTTGACGATGCCCATCAGGAGAATGATGCCGATCAGGCCGATCACCGAGAGGTCCTGTCCGCACAACATCAGCGCCAGGATGGCGCCAACGCCGGCCGAGGGAAGCGTCGACAGGATCGTGATCGGATGGATATAGCTCTCGTAGAGCACCCCTAGCACGATGTAGATCGTGATGACGGCGGCGAGCAGCAGCCAGGGCTGACCGGCGAGCGCCTTGGCAAATTCGGCGGCATCGCCGGCATAGACGCCGACGATGCTGCCCGGCATGCCGATACGAGTCTCGATCACCTTCACGGCTTCGACGGCATCGCCGAGCGCCGCGCCCGGCGCCAGGTTGAAGCTGAGTGAAACGGACGGGAATTGCGCCTGGTGCGAGATCGCCAGCGGCGCCGTGGTCCGCTTCAGCGTCGCCACGGCCGACAGCGGCACCTGCGCATTGGGCGCGCCGGCGGTGGCGCTCGCGGCACCCGGCAGATAGAGCTTCGACAGGATCGAGGGATCGCGCTGGTACATCGGCAGCGCCTCCAGCACCACGCGGTACTGGTTGGCCTGACCGTAGATGGTCGAGATCTGCCGCTGTGCGAAGGCATCGTTCAACGTGTCGGTGATTGCTTGCAGGCTGACGCCGAGCTGGCCGGCGCGCGTGCGGTCGACGTCGAGCTGCGCCCGCAGGCCGCCCTCCTGCGCTTCGGAGGAGACGTCCCGGAACAAGGGATCGCGCCGCATCTCCGCAACCAGCTTGCGCGCCCATTCCGAGACCAGCGTCGCATCGGTGCCGGTCAGCGTGTACTGGTATTGCGAGCGGCTCGACTGGGTCGAGATCTGCACGTCCTGCACCGGCTGGAAATAGACGGTCATGCCGGGGATGCCGGAGACCCGCTCCTTCAGCCGGGTCACGACCACGCCGACATCGTCGCGGCGCTCGCCGCGCGGCCGCAAGCTCATGACGAGGCGGCCGACATTCGTGGTCGGGTTGACGGAGCCCGCACCGATCACCGAGACGACGCCGACCACATCAGGGTCGGCCCTGATGGCATCGGCCGCCTCGGCCTGCCGTCTCTTCATCTCCGTAAACGACACGTCGGGCCCGGCCTCCGTCACCGCGGTAATCGAGGCGGTGTCCTGCAGCGGAAGGAAGCCCTTGGGCGCGACGACATAGAGCACCAGGGTCGCGATCAGCGTGGCGAAGGTGACGACCAGCGTGGCGCGCTGGCGCTCCAGCACCCACAGAAGCGAGCGATGATAGGCATCCGCCGTGCGGTCGATGAAGCGGCTGATCGCGGCCAGTCCCGGCACCGCCAGCTCCTCGTGCGCGTGCTTGAGCAGCCGCGAGCACATCATCGGCGTCAGCGTCAGCGAGACCACTGCCGATGTCACGACCGCAATCGTCAAGGTCAGCGCGAATTCGCGGAACATGCGTCCGACCAGGCCCGACATGAACAGGAGCGGGATGAACACGGCTATCAGCGACACCGTCAGCGAGATCACGGTGAAGCCGATCTCGCTGGCGCCCTTGAGCGAGGCTTCCATCGCGCTGTCGCCGTTTTCCATGTGGCGCACGATGTTTTCGATCATCACGATGGCGTCGTCGACGACGAATCCGGTGCCGATCGTGAGCGCCATCAGCGAGAGATTGTCGAGGCTGAAGCCGGCAAAATACATGACGCCGAAGCTCGTGATCAGCGACAGCGGCAGCGCGACGCCGGCGATCACGGTCGCGCGCAACGAACGCAGGAACAGCAGCACCACCAGCGTCACCAGCACGACGGCGAGCACCAGCGTGAATTGTACGTCGCGCACCGAGGCGCGGATGGTGACGGTGCGGTCGGAGACGATGGTGAGGTTCACGCCGGCCGGGATCGCGCGCTGCAGTTTCGGGATCTCGGCGCGGATCTGGCTGACGACGTCGATGACGTTGGCGCCCGGCTGGCGCTGAATGTCGATGATGACGGCCGGCGTGCCCTGGTACCAGCCGCCGGTGCGCTCGTTCTCGAGGCCGTCGACGATCTGGGCGACGTCGGCAATGGTCACCGGCGACCCGTTGCGATAGGCGATGATGACGGGCTTGTAGGCCTCGGCGGCTGCGATCTGGTCATTGGCGGCGATGATGTAGGATTGCTGTGCGCCGTCGAGCGAGCCTTTCGGTCCCGACACATTCGCATTGGCGATCGCGGTGCGCAGATCTTCCATCGCGATGCCGTAGGCTGCAAGGCGCGCCAGATCGGCCTGGATGCGCACGGCCGGCTTCAGCCCGCCGAGCACGGAGACGCGCCCGACGCCGGAGATCTGGCTCAAACGCTGTGCCAGAATGGTGTCGGCGATGTCGCTCATCACCCGCAGCGAGATCGTGTCCGAGCGCAGCGCCAGCGTCATCACCGGTGCATCCGCCGGATTCACCTTGGCGTAGATCGGCGGGTAAGGCAGCGTCTTTGGCAGCACGCCCGCGGCGGCATTGATCGCGGCCTGCACGTCCTGCGTCGCCCCGTCGATGTCGCGGTTGAGGTCGAACTGCAGCGAGATCTGGCTGACGCCGAACGAGCTCGTCGAGTTCATCGCCGAGAGCGAGGGGATCTGGCCGAGCTGCCGCTCCAGCGGCGCGGTGATCAGCGAGGCGATCACGTCTGGACTCGCGCCCGGCAGCTGCGTCGTCACCTGCACGGTCGGGAAATCGACCTGCGGCAGCGCCGAGACCGGCAGCGCGAAATAGCCGAGCAGCCCGCCGATCAGAAGCGCAATGCCGAGCAGCGAGGTCGCGATCGGCCGGCGGATGAAGGGTTCGGAGACACCCATGGGTTATGCCTGCCGCTTCAAGCGGCTGTTGTCGGAATCATGGCTGCTTGGCTCCGCTCTCCGATGCTCCCGGCCCCGGCGCCGGTCCTGTCTGCCCCTTCTGGTCGCCCTCGCTGCTCTTACGCTTGGCACGCAGCTCGGAGTCCTTGCCTTGTCCGTCCTTCTGGCCTTCCTTGGCACCGTCCTTCTGAGCCTCCGGTGCGCGCGAGCGCTTGCGCGGGGCAAGATCGGCCGACGGAGTCTGATCGTCGCGGCCGACGATCACCCTGGAGCCGTCGGACAGATTGGCAAAGCCCGTGGTGACGACCCTGTCGCTCGCCGACAGGCCGCCGGCGATCACGGCGTCATGCTCGTTCTGCTGGGTCACCGTCACGGCCCTTGCCGAGACGATGTTGTCCGCGCCGATGACGTAGCTGAAAGTGCCGATCGGGCCGCGCTGCACCGCCGAGGTCGGCACCACCAGCGCCCGCGTCAAGGTCTCGACCTTGAGGCGGACATTGACGAACTGGCCCGGCCAGAGCTGGTAATTGGCGTTCGGGAATTCGGCCTTGAGCTTGAGCGTGCCGGTGGTCTGGTCGACCTGGTTGTCGATGCCGACGAGCTTGCCGGTATCGATCACCGTGATGCCGTCATTGCCGAACACGTCAACCGCGAGCGGCCCCTTCGCCGCCGCCGCGTTGACGCGCATGATCTGCTGTTGCGGCAGGCTGAACCACACCGCGATCGGCTGCAATTGCGTGATCACCACGAGGCCCGTGGTGTCGGAGGCATGGATGATGTTGCCCTGGTCGACCAGGCGCAAGCCGGCGCGGCCGGAGATCGGCGCCACGATCTTGGTGTAGCTCAGTGTCGCCGCCGCGTTGTCGATCGCGGCCTGGTCGGCCTTGACCAGTGCCTCGGTCTGCGCGACCAGCGCGCGCTGGGTGTCGGCCTGCTGCTTGGAGCCGGCGTTGGAGGCCGCAAGCTGCTCGTAGCGCGCGAGGTCGATGCGCTGGTTGGCGAGCTGAGCCTGATCCTGCGCCTTCTTGGCAACCGCCTGGTCGTACTGCGCCTGATAAATCGCCGGATCGATCTCGCCGAGCACGTCGCCCTTCTTGACGTCCTGGCCTTCCGTGAAGTTGACCGCGATCAGCTTGCCGTCGACCTGCGAGCGCACGGTCACAGTGTTGAGCGCGCGGATCGCGCCGACGCCGTCGAGATAGACCGGCACGTCCTGGATGCGCGGGCTCGCCGCCAGCACCGGCACCGGCAGATCGGGGCGCTGATTGCGGTTGTTCGTCTGCTGCTGATGCATGACGATCCAGCCAACATAGCCGAGGCCGCCGAGGATCGCGAGCGTGATCAGGGTCATGACGAAGCCGCGGCCGCGCGATCTCTTCGCCGCCCCCTCTCCCGCGCCCTGCTTCGTGTCCGGCTTAAAGAGCATTGACCGGTTTCTCCATTCGCGGCTCCCAGCCGCCGCCGAGCGCCTGGTACAGGCTGACGATGGCCAGAAGCCGCGCGAGCTGGGCCTGCGAGAGCGCGTCTTCCGCCTGGAACAGGGTCAGTTGGGTGTTGAGCACGGTCACGATGTCGGCGGTGCCGGCACGCAATTGCTGCTCGGAGAGATCGAAGGCGCGGCGCGAAGCGGCGACGACGTCGCGCTGCAATTGCAGCCTGATCGTGGTCTGCTTGATCGAGAACAGCGCGTTGTCGACGTCGGCAAAGGCCTGGACGATGGTCTTGCGATAGGTTTGCAGCAGCTCGTCCTGCCGCGCCTTGGCCAACTCGAAATTGCCGAGGATCCTGCCGCCGTCGAAGATCGGCTGCGTCGCACTGCCGACCAGCTGGAAGAAGGCCGCATGCGGCTGGAACAGCGAGACCAGCGCCGCGCTCTGGTAGCCGCCGTTGCCGGTGAGCTGGATGGTCGGGAAGAACTGTGCGCGGGCATTGCCGATGTTGGCGGTGGCCGAGGCGAGCTGCGCCTCCTGTCGGCGGATATCCGGCCGCTGCGTCAGCAGCTCCGACGGCAGGCCGGGCGTCACGCGCGGGATCGCGATCCGGTCCAGGGAGCCGCCGTGGACGCGCACGCTCTCCGGCGGGCGCGACACCAGCACGGCCAGCGCATTGACGTTCTGGTCCAGCGTCTGGCGCAGCGGCGGCACCAGCGCCTTCTGGTTTGCCAGCACGCTCTCCTGCTGGGCGACGTCGAGATCGGTGCCGGTGCCGGCCCTGCGGCGCTCCCTGACCGCATCGAGGATGCGCTGGGCGCTCGCGATGTTGCGCTGTGAGGTCCTGATGCGGTCCTGCGAGGCCAGCACCTGGAAATAGGCATTGGCGACGGCGGCAAGCGTCGTCAGCGCGACCGTGTCGCGATCGAAACGGTTGGCGTTCGCCGTCTCCTCGGCCGATTGCAGCGCGTCGCGGTTCTGGCCCCAGAAATCGAGCTGATAGCTCGCGCTCAGCGAGGCCGAATAATTGACGACTTCGCGCCCGCCGATGGACAGCCCCGATGCGCTCGAGCCCGATGTGCGCGAATAGGTTTCGGATCCGCCGGTCGAGACACTCGGCAGCAGCGCCGCGCCGGTCTGCCGCGCCTGGGCGTCGGCCTGGACGATGCGCGCCACGGCTGCGGCGATGTCGAGGTTGACGGTCTGCGCCTCCTCCATCAGCTGCGTCAGCTCCGCGGAGCGGAAGCCGCGCCACCAATCCAGCGACGGCGGCGCATCGCCCTTGCCGGCATATTTGTATTGCGTGGGAACGTCGAGCGCGGGATCGGGAAGATCCTGGGTCAGCACGCAAGCCCCCGAGCCGGCGGCGAGGCACAGCACCGCGATCCATCGCGCCGCGCGCAGCGTTCCGAATGCAGAACCGAGAGACCGCCGCGAGGCGATCACTGGAACTTGCCGTGTCACATCCACCCCCCGCGGGGCAGATCAAGCCGCCGCAACGCTGCCGGATTAACCGATTCGCGGCGAGGTGGTCGGGAGGCTTTGGACGACGCGTTCACGGTGATGATGCTTTCTGCGGAACCTGAGCTCCATACTAGCCGGGCGCGGAACGGCGGGACAGTGCCGCAATTGCGAGAAGCCGAGCCAACGAGCCGGGACCGAACCAAGAAGAATATAAAAAGTACCTGTCCTGCAGTGATTTCTTTCATTGCTAAACATTCAGAAACGTAAGCAAGCTTACCAAGATTTCATGTGATATTGCCGCCACAGCCGTTGTTGCATCGCTATCGCATATGAATTTACGAGGATTGTCCGCGGACTCGCTTCGCCTTTCCCACTTGGCAAACGGGAGGGGGAGCCCAGTCCCCTTGCAGAAGCATCAGTCACCCTGCGGCAACCCGGCTCGCCCGAGGGATGAATTGGTTCGCAGCAACGCTGATCAGGAGCGCAATCGTTTCGTGCCCTGGCCGGGTCTTGGCCGTTTTCTGCTACCGATATCCCGCCTCACGGCCGCGTGCATCATAGCCGCCCTCGTCTTGAGCATATCACTGTTTCCGCGGGCGTTTCGGTCGGGTTCGCCGCAGCGCAAAAGCCTTCCCCTTTGCCCTCCCAAGCACTACGTTCTGCCCAGCCAGATCAACCCCTTGCTAGCGATTTCCCCCGACATGACCATTCGCAACGACGTTGTCGAAGCCATCGGCAACACCCCCCTCATCAAGCTCAAGCGCGCTTCGGAATTGACCGGCTGCACCATCCTGGGCAAGGCCGAGTTCATGAATCCGGGTCAGTCGGTGAAGGACCGCGCCGGGAAATGGATGATCCTGGAGGCCGAGAAGCGCGGCGAGCTGAAGCCCGGCGGGCTGGTGGTCGAGGCGACCGCCGGCAATACCGGCATCGGCCTTGCCGTTGTTGCGAGCGCGCGCGGCTACCGCACCCTGATCGTGATCCCGGAGACGCAGAGCCAGGAGAAGAAGGACTTCCTGAAGCTGTGCGGCGCCGAGCTGATCGAGGTGCCCGCCCTTCCCTACGCCAACCCCAACAACTACCAGCATGTCGGCCGGCGGCTCGCCGACGAGCTGCGCAAGACCGAGCCCAATGGCGTGCTGTTCGCCGACCAGTGGAACAACCTGGACAACGCCAAGGCGCACTATGAATCCACGGGGCCCGAGATCTGGGAGCAGACCGGCGGCAAGCTCGACGGCTTCGTCTGCTCGGTCGGCAGCGGCGGCACGCTCGCCGGCGTCAGCCGCTATCTGAAGGAGAAGAGCAAGAACGTCCGCATCGCCTGCGCCGATCCGCACGGCGCCGGGATGTACGAATATTTCAGGACAGGCGATCCCAAGGCGACGCCGGGCGGCTCGATCACGGAGGGCATCGGCCTCAACCGCGCCACCGCGATCGTCGAGACCGCCAAGGTCGACGACGCCTATCTTATTCCTGATACTGACGCCGTCAGTGCGATCTACGAGCTGCTCCAGCACGAAGGTCTGTGCCTCGGCGGCTCGACCGGCATCAATGTCGTCGGCGCGATGCGGCTTGCGAAGCAGCTCGGGCCCGGCAAGACGATCGTCACCGTGCTGTGCGATTCCGGCAGCCGCTATCTGTCGAAGCTGTTCAACGCAGACTTCATGCGCGCCAAGAACCTGCCGGTCCCGGAATGGCTGGAGAAGCGCAGCAACATCAAGCCGCCCTTCGTGTGATCGTCGAGTGCTTCATCCGGCCAAGGGCGCAGATCCACAAAGTCTGCGCGGTTCGGCCGGTTCAAGCGACCTGCCCGCTTTCCGAAGCGGCGGCACAATAGTCGCGCCAGAACTTGCGGTAGCCCTCCTCGACCCTGCGCGTGTAGGTTTCGACATTGCCCGCGGCCGAAGCCGCGATCCGGGCCGGCAATTCCGCGCGCAGCTTTGCCAGATGCGCGGGCTGGGCAGCAAATTTGCACGCGATCGCGGCGTAGCCCGCGTCGTCCTCGGCCACCCAGTCGTCAAGACCGACGGCGGCCACGATGGAGCCGCCGGCGCGCGAGGATGCGCCGTGGCCGAGCTTGGCGACGACCGGAACGCCCGCATAGAGGGATTCCCAGGTGCTGACGCCACCGTTCTGCGGAAACGGATCGAGCGAAATATCGACCAACGCGAAGGCTCGCAGATGATCGGCGCGGTCGGACGAGCCGAGGCAGGTGATCCTCTCCTCGGCAATCCCGCCGGCCACAAAGCGCGCGAGAAGGCCGTCGCGTACCAGGGGATCGTCGAGCAGCGTGTGCTTGATGATGATCTTCGATCCGGCGACCTCCCGCATGACGTTCGACCACACGCGGATGGCCTCGTCCGAGATCTTGTTGACGCGGTTGAACACGCCGAAGGTGACGTAGCCGTTGCGGAGCATGGGAGGCTCCGACGGCGGCACATCCAGGATGGGATCGATCGTGATCAGGCACGGCAGGTCATAGACCTTCTCGGTCAGCAGATGCCGAGCCGATGGCGGGATGAAGACGGGGTCCGCGAGCACGTAGTCCATCGTCCGAAGGCCCGTCCCGGTCGCGTGTCCGAAGCCCGTGACCTGGATGGGGGCCGGCTTGCGGGCGAAGATCTGAAGCCTGTTGCCCGACGAATGCCCGGACACGTCGATCAGGATATCGACCTTGTCGGCCTCGATACGATCGGCCAATTCGTCATCGAACATTTGCCAGGCATCGACCCAGACGTCTGCCGCCGACTTGAATTCGGCCGTGATCGCATCTTGAGTCGGCGAACACGAATAACAGACGACCTCGAAGCTGGCATGATCGTGATGGCGCAGCACCGGCAGCAGGCCGAATGCCGCCGAGTGGTACCAGAATTCGGCAGAAACATAGCCGATCACGATCCGCCTGTCGGGATCGAGCTGCCGGGGGGCGAGCTTCCTCTGCGGCACGCGAGCGCCGATCGCATCGCCCCAGGACCTTCGTGTCGCCTGCTGAATGGTGAAATCGGCGTCCGGGAGGAAGTCCAGATAGTAGATCTTCCGCGCCATCAAGTCTGGATCCGGCGAGATCGCCAGCGCGGCGTCGAGATGTTCGATTGCGGACGCGATTTCTCCCTGGTTTGCAAAGCAGGAGCTCAGCAACGCCAATGCGATCGTGGAACGTGGATTTTGCTCGAGCAAGGTCGTGCAGGCCAGGATCGCCTGTGCGGTGTTTCCGAGGCTGAGCGCGACCTCCGCCTTTCCCCGCAAGGCCATTTCGAACCGGGGCGAAAGCGCGAGTGCCGCATCGAAGTCCGCTGCTGCCTGTTCGAACCGCGACAGTGCCGAGTTGAGGCGTCCGCGTTGCGCCAGGATCTTCGCCGAGTCCGGCTTGATCGCGAACGCCGCTGCGAGCGCAGCTTCGGCCTCGTCGTAGCGCCTGAGCTCGATGCTGACCACGCCTTTGCCGATCAGCGCTTCGACGTGGCGCGGCTGAAACAGCAGCGCGCGATCAAAGCTCTCCCTGGCGCGGTCAAACCGGAACAGCGCCAGCTCCGCCACGCCACGATTGCAAAGCGCGTCGGCGTAGTCGGGCTTCAGCTTGATGGCGCGATCGTAGACCTCGATGGCCTGTTCGGGCAGGTTCATCTGAAGCAAGGTGTTGCCGAGGCCGGCCAGGGCCGGCGTAAAATTCGGCTTCAGTGCGATCGCTTTCTCCTGACAGGCGCGGGCCGCTTCAAATTTCTGAAGCACGACGTAGAGGGCCGCGAGATTGCTCTGCGCCTCGTGCGAGCGCGGATCGATCGCAATCGCGCGCTCGAGCAGCTGTTGCGCCTCGTCGAGGCGCCCGCCCTGCTGCACGCTGAGGCCGAGCACGTGCGTGGCGTCGAAATGATCCGGAACGGCTTGCAGGATCTGGCGGCAGAGCGCCTCGCTCTCCGCATATCTGCCCTGACCATAGGCGCTCGCCGCGGCGGCAATGACTGCGTCCACCTGCTTCTTCAATTTCTTCTGCAACCGCGCATTCTGGAATGCGCGCGCGCCGACGCTGCTCTGCAAGGTGTCTCTCCGGAAGATGGCCTAATGCGCGATGACGACTACGATGAATCGTCATCGCGCATTAGGTGATCGTTTGAGCATGATCTTTTCGGCAAACCGCTGCGCACTTTTCCGGATCATGCCCTAGGGCCGAGTCTAACTGATTCGCGCACCGACCCGGCTGGACTGCCGGAGCAGAAATCCGTCCGGGATATCCCGGGGGTGCCTGCAGGATGCGGCTCAGGAACTGACCGCAGCGCCCCCGTGCTCCGCGGCAGCGGCACAATAATCGCGCCAGAACTTTCGGTATCCCGCTTCGAGCTCACGCGTGTAGATCTCGACGTTGCCGGCGGGCGAGGCTGCGATCTGGGCCGGCAAGCCAGCGCGCAACTTCGCCAGATACTCCGGCTGCGAGGCGAACTTGCGGGCGATCTCGACATAGCCGTCGTCGTCGTCCGCGACCCAGTCGCCGAGGCCCACGGCTGCCACGATGGAGGCGCCGGCACGCGAGGAGGCCCCAATGCCGAGCTTGGCCACGACCGGAACGCCCTTGTAGAGGGATTCCCAGGTGCTGATGCCGCCGTTCTGCGGAAACGTGTCGAGGGAAATATCGATCTTGTCGAAGGCCATCAGGTGGTCGTTGCGCGAGGTGGTGCCGAGGCATGTGATGTCCTCCTCCGCAATGCCCTGCGCGATGAAGCGCGCGATCAGGCTATCGCGCAGCAGGGCATCGTCGAGCAAGCCATGCTTGAGGATGATCTTCGATCCCGGCACCTCCCGCATGATGCGCGACCACACGCGGATCGCATCATCCGAGATCTTGTAGATGCGGTTGAACACGCCGAAGGTGACGTAGCCGTTGCGAAGCATCGGCAGCTCGGACGGCTGCAGATTGGTCACCGGCTCCATCGTGATCAGGCACGGCAGATCGTGGATCTTCTCGGGAAACAGATGCCGGGCCGATGGCGGAATGAAGATGGGATCGGCGAGCACGTAGTCCATGGTCGGCATGCCCGTACCCGTCGCGTGTCCGAATCCGGTGGCCTGGATCGGAGCCGGCTTTCGCGCGAACATCTGCAGCCTGTTGCCGGTCGTGTGGCCGGACACGTCGATCAGGATGTCGACATTGTCGGCTTGAATGCGATCGGCGAGCTCATCGTCGGAAAGGTCCCAGGCATCGACCCAGACATCCGCCAGCGCCTTGAACTTGGCCGTGTACTCGTCCGCGCCCGGCCAGGAGTAATAGCAGATGATCTTGAACTTGGCGTGATCATGGTGGCGCAGTACCGGCAGCAAGGTGAGCCCCGCGGAGTGTTGCCGGAACTCGGCCGCGACATAGCCGACCACGATCTGCTTGTCCGGATCGAGCGGCCGCTTCGGCAGCGTCCGCCGCGGCTGCTTGGAGCCGATCCGGTCCCACCAGTCGCGTCTTACCGCCTGCTGAAGGACGAAATCGGCCTCGGCACGATAGTCCTGCAGGAAGATCTTGCCCCTGATTGCATCCCCATAGTCCGGCCTTATCGCCAGCGCGCGATCGAGATAGTCGATCGCGGAGTCCATGTCGCCCTGGTTCGAATAGGCAAAGCCCATCAGCGCCAGCCCCATCTCGGAGCGCGGATTCTGCTCGATCAAGGCCGTTGCCGCCGCCGTCGCCTGCGCGGTCTTTCCCATGACGAGGCAGACCTGCGCCTTGCCGCGGAGCGCAAGCTCGAGCTTGGGCGAGACCGCGAGCGCCGCATCGAAGTCCGCAAGCGCGGGCTCCAGGCGTTGCAGCTCGTAACTGAGCCGCCCGCGCTGGGCCAGGATCCTCGGCGCGCCCGGCTTGATCGCGAGCGCCATGGCAAACTTGGCCGCCGCCTCCTCGTGGTGCCGGAGCTCCATGGCGACCATGCCGAGGCCGACGATCGCCTCGGCGTGGCGCGGCTGAAACAACAGGGCGCGATCGAAGCTCTCCTTGGCCTTCGTGACCTGTCCCAGCAATATCTCGATCATGCCGCGATTGCAGAACGCGTCGGCATAGTCCGGTTTGATCTTGATGGCGCGTTCGTGCATCTCGAGCGCCTGCGCGTACTGCCCCAGATGCATCAGCGTGTTGCCGAGATTGGTCAGCCCGACCGCGAAATTCGGCTTCAGCGCGATCGCCTTCTCCTGGCAGCGCCGTGCGTCTTCGAGATTGCCGAGGTCGAAATGCACGGTCGCGAGGTTGTTGTGGGCATCGTGCAGTCGTGGATCGAGCGCAATCACGCGCTCGAGCAGCGCTCTCGCCTCCTCCAGGCGCCGGCCGTCATGGGCGCACATGCCGAGCAGGTGAAGCGCATCGACGTGATCCGGAAGGGCTTTCAGGATCTCGCGGCACAGCGCCTCGGTCTCGGCATATCGGCCCTGGCCATAGGCGTCCGCTGCAGCGGCAATGACGGCGTCGGCCTGCTTCATCAACTTCTTCTGCAATCGCGCATTCTGGAACGCGCGCGCGCCGCCGCCGCTCTTCTGCAAGGTGTATCTCCGGAGGATGCCCTCGGCAGAGTCTAACTGATTCGCGAGCCTGCCCGCCGGTCACCGGAGTCCCCTCGCCCCCGGGATTTCCCGGGGCCCGGCGCAAGATTTCCTACGCCACGTCCGAAGCGGCGGCGCAATGATCGCGCCAGAACCGGCGATAAGCCGCTTCGACCTCACGCGTGTAAAGTCCGACATCGCCGGCGGGCGAGGCAGTGATCCGAGCCGGCAGATCCGCCCGCAGCTTTGCCAGGTGAGCCGGCTGCGCCGCGTATTTGCGCGCGATCGCGGCATAGCCCGCGTCATCCTCGGCGACCCAGTCCTCCAGGCCGACGGCCGCGACGATGGAGCCGCCGGCACGCGACGAGGCGCCGCGGCCGAGCTTGGCGACGACCGGAACGCCCGCATAAAGGGATTCCCAGGTGCTGATGCCGCCGTTCTGCGGGAACGTGTCGAGGGAAATGTCGACCATCGCAAAGGCCCGCAAATGCTCGGGGCGCGAGGTCGAGCCCATGCAGATGACATTCTCTTCGGCGATGCCCTGTGCCGCGAACCGCGCGATCAGGCGTTCGCGCAGCAAGGGATCGTCAAGCAGCCCGTTCTTGACGATGATCTTCGATCCCCTCACCCCATGCATCACGTTCGACCACACCCGGATGGCCTCGTCCGAAATCTTGAAGATGCGGTTGAACACCCCGAACGTGACGTAGCCGTTGCGGAGCATGGGAGGTTGCGAAGGCGGCACGTCCAGAATCGGATCGATCGTGATCAGGCACGGCAGGTCATGGACCTTCTCGGCCAGGAGATGACGCGCCGATTGCGGGATGAAGATCGGGTCCGCGAGCACGTAGTCCATGGTTTGAAGGCCCGTCCCCGTGGCATGCCCGAAGCCCGTCACCTGGACCGGCGCCGGCTTGCGGGCGAAGACATGAAGCCTGCTGCCGGTCGTGTGCCCGGAGACGTCGATCAGAATATCGATCCCGTCGGCCTGGATACGGTCGGCGAGCTCGTCGTCGGACAATTGTGCAGCATCGACAAAGACATCCGCGAAGGACTTGAAGGTCTCTGTCATCTCGTCCTGCACCGGCCAGCAGGAATAGCAGACGACCTTGAACTGGGCGTGATCATGGTTGCGCAGCACCGGCAACAGAGAGTACGCCGCCGAGTGGTTCCTGAATTCGGACGCGACGTATCCGATCACGATCCGCCGGTCCGGATCGAGCGGCCGCGGCGCCAGCGTCCGTTGCGGCAGCTTCGCGCCGATCGCGTCCCACCAATATTTTCGCGCGGCCTGCTGCGCGGCGAAATCGGCCTCCGGCAGGTAGTCCAGCACGAAGATCTTGTATCCGATCGCCTCCGGAAAATCGGGCGCGATCTCGAGCGCCGCATCGAGGTGCGCGAGTGCGGTCCCGATATCTCCCAGGTTCACATGGCAAGCCGCCAGCAGCGCTAACCCCATCTCGGATCGCGGATTGACCTCGAGCAGCGTCTTGACGCCTGCCATCGCCCGCGCCGTGTTTCCCGCGAGAATGTCGATCTGCGCCCGCCAGCACAGCGCGAGCGCGAGCCGTGGCGATTGCGCCAGCGCCGCGTCGAGGTCCGCGGCCGCCTGCTCCAGCCGGGATAAACTCAAATTGAGCCGTCCACGCTGCAGCAGAATCCGCGGCGAACCCGGCTTGATCGCGAGCGCGGCGTCGAAGGCGGCGGCAGCCTCCGCGAAGTGCCGGAGCTCGAGGCTCACCATCCCCCTGCCCGCGATCGCCTCGGCGTGAGATGGCTGAAATGTCAGGGCACGGTCGAAGCTCGCCTTGGCGCGCTCGAACTGGCCCGTCATCAATTCCGCCATGCCGCGGTTGCAAAACGCATCGGCATAATCCGGCTTCAGCCTGATCGCCCGCTCGTGCAGCCCGATCGCCTCATTGCCGAGGCCGATATGCAGCAACGTATTGCCGAGATTGGTCAGGGTGATCGGACAATTCGGCTTGAGCGCGAGGGCCTTCTCCTGGCAGGCGCGGGCGTCGTTGAATCTTTCCAACGCAGAATAGACCGCTCCGAGATTGCCGTGCGCATCGGGCGAACGCGGCTCGAGTGCAATTGCACGCTCGAGCAGGAATTCCGCCTCGTCGAGCCGCCCGCCGTCGAACGCGCGCAGGCCGAGCAGGTGCGTGGCATGGAAATGATCCGGCACCTCCTTCAGGATCTCGCGGCAGAGCATCTCGGCCTCATCAAGCCTGCCCTGCCCGAGCGCCTCGATCGCGAAGGCCATGACGGCGTCCGCCTGCTTCTTCAGCTTCTTTTCCAGTCGCGCATTCTGGTATGCGCGCACACCGGCACTGCTCTGCAAGGTCTCTCTCCGGAGGATGGTCCGGAAAGAGGCAAGCCGATTCGGATGGTGCCAGGCTTGCGATCCGACCGGCGCGGCCGCCGGTCGTCGGGGCTCAGCGCAGGATCTGGCTCAGGAACAGCTTGGTGCGGGCGTGCTGCGGGGCGGCGAAGAACTCGTTCGGGGTGTTGGCCTCGATGATCTGCCCGGCATCCATGAACACGACGCGGTTGGCGACCTCGCGGGCAAAGCCCATCTCGTGGGTAACGACCAGCATGGTCATGCCTTCCTCGGCGAGGTCGACCATGGTGTCGAGCACCTCCTTGACCATTTCGGGGTCGAGCGCCGAGGTCGGCTCGTCGAACAGCATTACCTTCGGGTTCATGGTCAGGGCCCGCGCGATCGCGACTCGCTGCTGCTGGCCGCCGGACATCTGGCCCGGAAACTTGTTGGCCTGGTGCGGGATCTTGACCCGCTCCAGGAACTTCATCGCCGTCGCCTCGGCGTCCTTCTTGGGAATGTTGCGAACCCAGATCGGCGCCAACGTGCAATTGTCGAGCACGGTCAGATGCGGGAACAGATTGAAGCTTTGGAACACCATGCCGACTTCACGGCGGACGGCGTCGACGTGCTTGAGGTTCGGCCCGAGCTCGATGCCGTCGACGACGATCTCGCCCTCCTGGAATTCCTCCAGTGCATTGATGCAGCGGATCAGCGTGGACTTTCCCGAGCCCGAGGGGCCGCAGATCACGATGCGCTCGCCCTTCTGCACGGCGAGATCGATGTCACGCAAGACGTGGAATTCGCCGTACCATTTGTTCAGGCCGGAAATCTTGACGATGGACTCGGACATGGTGGTCTCGATCAGTTGCGGCGGTGGGCGTTGAGGCGATGCTCGACGAACAAGGAATAGCGCGACATGCCGAAGCAGAACAGGAAGTAGATGATCCCGGCGAAGGCGAAGCCGGTGAACGCCGTCGACGGCGTCGACCATTTCGGATCCGCGAACGAGGCGCGCAGCGAGCCGAGCAGATCGAACAGCGCGACGATCGAGACCAGCGAGGTGTCCTTGAACAGCGAGATGAAGCTGTTGACGAGGTTCGGAATGACGTGCCGCAGCCCCTGCGGCAGCACGATCAGCGAGGTCGTCTTCCACCAGGACAGCCCGAGGGCGGCGGCCGCCTCGCTCTGCCCGCGCGGGATCGCCGCGAGCCCGCCGCGGACATTCTCGGCCTGATAGGCGCCGGTGAACAGCGCGATGCCGATCAGCGCACGCACCAAGCCGTCGACGGTGAAATTGCCGGGAAGGAACAGCGGCAGCATGTAGGTTGCGAAGAACAGCACGGTGATCAGCGGCACGCCGCGCCAGAACTCGATGAAGGCGATCGAGAAGATCCGGATCAGGGGAATGGTCGAGCGGCGCCCGAGCGCGAGCGCGATGCCGATCGGCAGCGAGGTGACGATGCCAGTGACGGAGACGACCAGCGTCACCAGGAGGCCACCCCACAGATTCGTCGTTACGATCGGCAATCCGCCGTGATCGAGATCCATCAGCCTGATGACGATGGCGATGGCGATGAAGGTGGCGATGCTCGACGCCAGAGCCCGCCCGCCGGTGCGAACGCCGCCGCCGAGAACGAAGGCGATCAGGCAGACGATCGCAGCTGTGACGCCGAAATCCGCCCAGACCGACTGGCCGGTGCCCTGGATGTAATCGCGCAGCCAGGTGAGCGGAAAGATCAGCCAATGGATCACCGTGCCGAGCAGCACGATGAGGCTCCCCAGCGCCCACAGCAGCGGACCGACCGCGGAGGTCCTGCTCGAGGTGAGCAGCGCCTGTCCGGCGCCGACGATGCTCTCGTCGAACAATTGCAACAGGCCGGCCGTCCAGCTCAGCCCGAAGCCCTTGATGCCGCCGCCGTGCAGCAGGAAGAATGCCACCACCGGAAAGGCGACGAAGAACAGGCCGGCGTTCAGGCTCTTGGCCGGCAGCCGCGGAATCAGCAGCGGCAACAGCAGGACGACTGCGAGCAACAGCGTCAAGTTCACCCGCCAGCGCTCGGCCTCGGGATAGAAGCCGTAGATCAGTTGCGGGAGCTTCGCCTGGATGTAGGGCCAGCAGGCGCCGACCGCAAAGCCGGCGTTCTCGGCGAGGCACGCGGTGCGGTCCTTACCGCTCCAGACCGCATCGACCATCAGGAACTTGACGGAGGGAACGATGGTGAACCAGAGCAGCAAGGCGCCGAGGATCGTCAGCAGGATGTTGGTCGGCGAGTTGAACAGGCGCGTGCGCATCAGGCCGATGAAGCCCGTCGTCTTCACCGGCGCCGGACGCTCGGCGAGCAGATCCTCGCGGACGAAGTTGGATGACATGACATCGCTCATGCGCCGAGACTCCGGCTGACGCGCCAACCGTAGACGCTCATGATCGCGCTGGTGAGGAGCGAGATCAGGAGATACACGCCCATCGTCATGGCGATGATCTCGATCGCCTGCCCGGTCTGGCTCAGCGACGTGCCGGCAAACACCGACACCAGGTCAGGATAGCCGATCGCGACCGCCAGCGATGAGTTCTTGGTGAGATTGAGGTATTGGTTGGTCAGCGGCGGCACGATGACGCGCATGGCCTGCGGCACGACGATGAGACGGAGCGTGGCGCCGCGGCTGAGGCCGAGCGAAGATCCCGCCTCCATCTGCCCCTTGTGAACGGACAGGATGCCGGCGCGCACGATCTCGGCGATGAAGGCGGCGGTATAGGTCGACAGCGCCACCGTCAGCGCGACGAACTCCGGGATGATGCGTGAGCCGCCGGCGAAGTTGAACCCCCTCAGCTGCGGCAGCTCGAAGGTGAACGGCAGGCCGAACACCAGCACCGTGGCCAGCGGAAGCCCGAACAGCAGGGCCAGCACGGAAGGCCAGATGCGGATCACCTGCCCGCGCTGAAACAGTGCTCGCCTTGCGTGGAAGTGCAGGGCCAGCGAGGCGACGATGCCGAGCGCCAGCACCGCGAGGAACGGCGCGAGACCGCTCTGACCGATCGGGCTGGGAATGACGAGGCCCCGATTGCTGATGAAGGCAATGCCGAACAGGGAAATGCTCTGCCGCGGATTGGGCAAGGCCGCGAGCACCGCCAGATACCAGAACAGGATCTGGAACAGCAGCGGCAGGTTGCGGATGACCTCGACATAGATCTCGCCGATCCGCGACAGCAGCCAATTGGGCGACAGCCGGCACAGCGCGACGATGAATCCGAGCACCGTGGCGAAGACGATGCCCACCACGGAGACCACGAGCGTGTTCAACAGCCCGACCACGAACACGCGCAGGAACGTGTCCGAGCCGGTGTAGGAGATCAGGGTCTGGTTGACGTCGAAGCCGGCATTGTTCCTGAGGAAGCCGAAGCCGGCGGCGATGTGCTGGTTCTCGAGATTGGCCCGCGCATTGGAGACGATCTCGTAGCCGATCCAGCCCAGGATCGCCGCGAAGGCAAACTGGACGGCAACGCCGTTCCAGCCTGCCTTGCCGCCCAGAATGCGCCGGATCTTCAGCGCGATCTGGGGCGGCGGTTTTCGAGCCTCGGTGCTCATGCCGCTGCCGGCCGATCAGGGCTGATCAGCGGATCGGCGGCGCGTACTGGAGACCGCCCTTGTTCCAGAGATTGTTGACACCGCGATTGATGCCGAGCGGCGAACCGGCGCCGACGTTGCGATCGAACACCTCGCCGTAATTGCCGACGGTCTTGACGATCCGCACCACCCAATCCTTGGTCAGGCCGAGCTGTTCGCCGAAATTGCCGTCGCTGCCGAGCACGCGCTTCAGCTCGGGATTTTCCAGCTTCGCCTTCTCGTCGATGTTCTTCGAGGTCACGCCGAGCTCTTCGGCGGTGAGCATCGCGAACAGCGTCCATTTCACGATGTCGAACCACTGGTCGTCGCCGTGCCGCACCATCGGGCCGAGCGGCTCCTTCGAGATGATCTCGGGCAGCACCATGTGGTCGTTGGGGCTGGCGAGCTTGAGGCGGTTGGCGTACAGGCCCGACTGGTCGGTGGTGAAGACGTCGCAGCGGCCGGCTTCATAGGCCTTGACGGTTTCGTCGTTGGTGGCGAACGCGATCACCTCGTACTTCATGTTGTTGGCCTTGAAGTAGTCGGCGAGATTCTGCTCGGTGGTGGTGCCGGTCTGCACGCAGACCGATGCGCTGTTGAGCTCGAGCGCCGAATTCACCTTGAGCGACTTCTTCACCATGAAGCCCTGCCCGTCGTAATAGGTCACGCCGGTGAAATTGGCGCCGAGCGAGGTGTCGCGCGAGATGGTCCAGGTGGTGTTGCGCGAGAGCACATCGATCTCGCCGGATTGCAGCGCGGTGAAGCGGTCCTTGGCGGACAGCGGCACGAACTTGACCTTGGTCGGATCGTTGAAGATCGCACCGGCAATGGCGCGGCAGACGTCGACGTCGATGCCGGTCCAGTTGCCCTTGTCGTCGGGCGAGGAGAAGCCGGGCAGGCCCTGGCTGACGCCGCAGGACACCATGCCCCGATCCTTGACGGTCTTGAGCGTTTGCGCATCGGCGGCTTGGGCGGTGAGGCCGGCGGCGAGAGCAAGGGAGAGAGCCAGGGTTACGCGTTTCATGGGCTTTGGGCCTTTCAAGGTCGTCTCAAGGTCAGGAATGTTGTCTTAGGATCGTCTCTGCCAGGCCAGGTCCTTCAAGAGCCTGGCCTTGCAAGAGTCATGCTGGAAAACCTTGCCGAACACTCGCCGATCTCGGGAGGCCATACCTTCATCCCCGCCGCCGGCGTCCGCCATCTCTTGGCTGCGACGCGACGTCCGGTCAGGCAATGGATCGAAGGTCGCGGCAGGCCCCTCAACATGCGGCGACTGAATAGCACCTGCGCATCACAGAACGACTGGCGAGCCGGGTCAAGGGGTTGACGGGACTCTTCTGTGTTCTGTTATTAACGACCGCGGCCTTTCGGGCCGGCCCAGGGGCGCGATGCGTCCGGTGGAAACGCGGTTTTGAAAGCAGACGCATGGATTCTTCGCACCCCCAAGAGCAGCACGCCGAGACCCGGCTGGTCACCTCCGGCCGCGACACCAAGGCGCAGAAGGGGTTCGTCAATCCGCCGGTCTTCCACGGCTCGACTGTGCTCTATCCGACCGCGGAGGACTTGCATGCCCACCGCGGCGAGTTCACCTATGGCCGTCACGGTTCCCCAACCACCAAGGCGTTCCAGGAGACCCTGATGGCGCTGGAGGGGCCGCAATGCGCCGGCGTCGGCATCGTGCCGTCGGGGCTGTCGGCGATCTCCACCACCCTGCTCTCGGTGCTGAAGGCGGGCGACCACATCCTGGTGGTCGACAACATCTATCGGCCCTCGCGCAATTTCTGCAACGGCATGCTGACCCGCTACGGCATCGAGACCACCTATTTCGATCCGCTGATCGGCGCCGGCATCGACAAGCTGTTCAAGTCCAACACCCGGGCCGTCCTGGTGGAGGCGCCGGGCTCGCAGTCGTTCGAGATGCCCGACATCCGCGCCATCGCCGAAGTCGCACATGGGCGTGGCGCGCTCGTCATCGACGACAACACCTGGGCGACGCCGCTCTATCACCGCTCGCTGGAACAGGGTGTCGACATCAGCATGCAGGCCGCCACGAAATATATCGGCGGCCATTCCGACATCATGTTCGGCACCATCTCGGCCAACGCCAAGGCCTGGCCGATGATTGCCGAAGGCATCCGCCTGCTCGGCGTCTGTGCCGGCCCCGACGACGTCTTCCTGGCGCTGCGCGGCCTGCGCACGCTGTCGGTGCGGCTCGCGCAGCATCATCGCTCCGGGCTCGAGATGGCGCGCTGGCTCGCTGGCAGGCCTGAGGTTGCGCGCGTGCTGCATCCCGGGCTCGAGTCCGATCCGGGTCATGCGATCTGGAAGCGCGACTTCACCGGCGCCTCGGGCCTGTTCAGCATCGTGCTGAAGCCGGCGTCCCAGCAGGCCGTCGACACCATGCTCAACACGCTAAGACTGTTCGGCATGGGCTTTTCCTGGGGCGGGTTCGAGAGCCTTGCGATTCCGTTCGATTGCGATGCCTATCGCACCGCGACCAAATGGGCGCCCGGCGGCCCGACGCTGCGTCTCCACATCGGGCTCGAGAGCACCCACGATCTCAAGGCCGATCTCGATCGCGGCTTCGCTGCCCTCAAAGCGGCCATGTGAGCATCAGGATCGGGCATCGCGCCCAGTAATGTGCCGGGCTTCAACAAGCGGAGCCGAACGCTGGATCAGCGGTCCAGCGTCTTCGAGGCGGTGCCGCGGTTCTTCCAGATCAGCATGATGTTTCTGATATAGATGATGGTCGCGAGCGACTGTCCGAGGATGATGACGGGCTCGCGCTTCACGACGCCATAGACCAGCGTCATCAGCCCGCCGCCCATCGAGCAGAACCAGAACGCCATCGGCACCACGCTGTTGCCGGCGCGCTCGCTCGCGATCCACTGCACCAGGAAGCGCGCCGTGAAGAACAGCTGCGCAACCAGGCCGAATGCCAGCCAGAAGTCGAATTTGGCGACGAAGACGTCATAGAGATAATTGCTTAGCGCCTGACCGTATTGAATGATCATGCGTCCACCTCGGTCACTTCTGGCGTCGGCTTCTTGCGGCGGATCAGCCACCACACGCCGGCGAGATCCATGATGCCGATCCACAGCCGGTCGAAGAAACCATAGTTGGACACGCCCGAATGGCGCGGCCGGTCGATCACGTCGACATAGGCGATGTCGTAGCCTTCGCGGCGGACCAACGCGGGAAGGAAGCGATGCAGCCCGTCGAAATAAGGCAGCATCAGGAAAACGTCGCGGCGGAACGCCTTCAGCCCGCAGCCGGTGTCGCGCGTGCCATCCTTCAGGATGGCGTTGCGAACACCGTTGGCGACGCGCGACTGGAATTTCTTGAAGCCGGTATCCTTGCGTCCGATCCGCTGGCCGGCCGCGAGGCCGACGCGCCCTGCCCCCTTCTCGACCGCCGCGATCAGATCGGGCAGGAAGGCCGGATTGTTCTGGCCGTCGCCATCGAGCGTCGCCACGATCTCTCCGCGCGCCGCGCGTACGCCGCTGCGCACGGCCGCCGACTGGCCGCCCGATCGTGTGTGGCGAATCTGACGCAGATTGCTCCGCTGTTTCATGATCGCGCCAAGCCGCTCGCCGGTGGCGTCGGTCGAGCCGTCGTTGACGTAGATGATCTCGTAGGGCCAGCGGCCATCGAGTGCCGCGCCGATCTCCGCGATCAGCGGCGCGATGTTGTCGGCTTCGTTGCGCACGGGAACAACGATGGAAACCGAAGGCTGAGACGTCGACAAATCGAGGCTCGTGGTTGGAATTGGCCTGCCCAAATTGACCTGCCCGAGGGAACCGGCGGTCCCGGCAGGCAGCCGCTTTTATGGGGCGGATGCCCGGTGGGCAACCCTTTTGAGGCGGTCGGAAAACGTCCCCGAAAGCGGCACGATGGTGCCGTCCGCACGGATGGCAAATCCGAGCCTTCGGGCCGCGAACCAGTAACGGACGGCCATGGCGCCGACCGTTCCGACCAGAGCGCCGGCGACCACGTCGCTCGGATGATGGGCCAGCAACACCAGGCGCGTCAGCACGATCACGATTGCGTAAGTGAACATGAAGACGCGCAGACGCGGCCACAGTGCCGAGACGGCAAACGCCAGGGCGAACGCGGCCACGGCGTGGCCTGACGGCAGGCTGGCATAAGCCCCCGTCCCCTCGAACGGGACGAAGTTGAACGGATTGGCCTTGCCGCCAACGAACGGACGTCCGCGGCCGATGACATATTTCAGGATCTCGGCGACGAAGGCTGACACGGCAACCGACAGAAACAGGAATTGCAGCCGCGTGCCGAGGCCGAGCAGCAGCGCGCGGCGGCTCCCGCGCAGCCCGGTCGCGACGAGCGCCAGCAGCACCAGCGCAGCCCCCAGCACCGAGAGGATATACTCGTCCTTGCCGAAATCGGTCAGGATGCGGATCGGCCACAGGCTCGGCGTGCCGCGCGGCGGCATCAGCAGGATTTCGGTGTGATCGAACGCGACCATCAGCACGATGACGAGCGCTGCACCTGCCATGGCAAGCCACAGCGAGTGGCGCGCCAGCTTCCGGGCGGCCTCGGCGCGGCGCGAATGCGAGGGCGACCGCACAAGCTGCGCCAGCGCGCGCCAGGACACCGCGAGCAATTGCGCGGGATAGCCGGCATGCGGTGTCATGTCGGTCGGAGTCCGCATCCTATTCGGTACCTTCCGAGCGGAAGATCGAGATCGAGATCGCGCGCCCTTGCGAGAAATTATAGCCGTCGATACGCGTGCCGACCTTGTAGCGCAACCCGATCGCCTCGGCGCGCTGCGCGAAGCTGCGCTCCGAGCGCTGCTCGATCAGCGCGAAGCGGCAGCTGCCCTGCCCGAGGAAATCGGCGGCACCGGAACCGTCGGTGAGCAAGGTTCGGGTGCCTACCAGAAAGACGAGACTAGGCTCGTGATAACCAGCCGCAGCCGCCTTCGGCCCGACGCAGGTGACATTGCGCAGCGCGCGCGCGATTTCGATGCTCGGAAACAGCGGCGTCAATGACGGCAGCACGATGCCGTAGACGGCCACCGCCAGCATCAGCGCGGCGACCAGCGCATTGAGCAGCGAGCGCTCGGCGCGATTGTTGTCGTAGAGCCACCAGGCGAACAGGCCGAAGATCAGCGCAGCCGCGAAGAATGGCCAGGCCACGAAGGCCGGCTGCCGCGTCAGGATCACCGCCCCGACGACCGCGATGATCGAGGCGGCCGCGGGAATCGCGAACCACCAGGCCGAACCGCGCGCCAACCAGGAACGCGACAGCACGCGCTGCTCGACCGCGCCTGCGGTCAGGATCGCGATCGCCGGATACAGCGGCAGCACGTAATGCGGCAGCTTGGTCAGCACCGCCTCGAACACGATCCAGGACGGGATCAGCCAGGCCAGCAGGAACTGCGCGCCGGGCTCGCGGCGGGCCCGCCACACCGCGGGCGCCGCCATCGCCGCCAGCGGCGCACCTGGCCAGAACGTGATCCAGAACAGAGCCAGGTACAGTCCGGGCGGTGCGCCGTGGGATTCCTGGGCGCCGAGCTTGCTCAGCATGTCGCCGCCGACGGAGGTGGTGAAGAAGGTCTCGCCCGCGCGCCAGAAGATCGCGACGAACCAGGGCAGCACCAGCACCAGCATCCACATCAGGCCCCAGACCGGCCGCAGCTTCCACAGCCAGGAGGCGTCGCGGTCCTGGATCGCGAGCGCGACGATGGTCAGGCCTGCGAACATCAGGATCAGCGGGCCCTTGATCAGGATGCCCACCGCGAGTGCGGTCCAGAAGATCGCCGGCCAGCTCCAGGGCGGATGCGTCTCGTCCTCGGCGCGCTGCCAGGACAGATAGGCTCGCGCCATCGCCCCCATCGCGGCGACCACACAGAGCAGCAGCATGGCGTCGGTCTTGGCCAGGCGCGCCTCGACGCCGAGCAGCACGGAAGCGCTCATCATCAGCGCCGCCAGAACCGCGGCGCGCCGTGTGATGAATCCGAGCGCGGCCCAATAGGTCATCAGCACGGCGCCGATCGCGCCCATCAGCGACGGCAGCCGGTAAACCCAGATGCGCAATTCGGCCTTCGGCAGCTTGAGCATCGAGGCGGCTTCGACGGTTGCCGATTGCAACCAGTAGATGCCGACCGGCTTCTTGTAGCGGACGTCCTCCTGAAAGCGGATGTCGACATAGTCGCCGCTCTCCACCATCTGCTTGGTGGCCTGCGCAAACCGGGCCTCATCGCGGTCGATCGGCGGGATGGTGAAGAAGCCCGGCAGGAACAGCAGCAGCGCACACAGCACCAGGAAGCCGACCGCGCGCGGGTGGCTGGCCGTGACGATGTCGAGCATGCGCACGAGCCCGCTGCCCGGATTTGCGGGCGATTTCGACTCGCGGGGGGCTCCAAAACGGGGGCTTGGGTAGGTCTCGGCCATTGGTTCCGCTTACGCTGAAACCGCCATCGCCACAACCGCTTGAGGCAGGGTCATTGAATTCGAATGACGACTGTGTCCGCGGCGCCCGTGGCGTCGATCACGGTGAGCCGTGCAAAGCCCGGGCCGGGCGGATCGATCAGTCGCTGACGGCGGCCGTCGATCTCGCCGAGCGCGGTGCCGTTAACCATGACGGTCATGGGCAGCACGCCGCCGGCGACCTTGACCGGCATGGCCGCGCTCTCCCGGCCACCCGATCGATCGACGTCGATCCGCGAGCCGTTGAGGGGAAACTGGATGTGCAGCGGCTGCTCGCCCCCGCTTCGCACCAGTTCGCCGACGGGACGGAACCGCTTCAAGGGCAGCGGCAGTTTCGCGTTGCTCGCGACCGGGGTTCCCTTGGGCGGCTTCGGCAGGGCGGTCAGCGTCTTGCCGCTGCGGGCGAAGGCATCGAACAGGATGGGCGCTGCGGCGACGCGTCCGATCAGGCCGGGAACCGGCGCCCCGTCCGGACGGCCGACCCAGACGCCGATGGTCATGCGGCCGTCGAAGCCGACCGACCAGGCGTCGCGATAGCCGTAGGAGGTGCCGGTCTTGAAGGCGATGCGGTTGTGGACGGCGTTCTCGGGCGGAGGCGTGCCGAGCAGGACGTTGCCGACCTGCCAGGCTGCGACCTGGTCCAGCAGACGCAGCGGCTCGCGATCGTCCCTGTCCGTGACGATCTCGCGCAGCGGCTTGGTGGTCCCGAGGCGGGCGAAGCCGGCATAGAGCTGGGCCAGATCCTGGAGCGTCACGCCGACGCCGCCGAGGCCCATGGCGAGGCCGGGCGCTTCGTCCTTGGGCAGGATGAGGTTGCCGCCGGCCTGCCGCAGCCGCGAGGTCAGCCGGCTCGAGCCGACGCGGTCGAGCAGCACGATGGCCGGCACGTTCAGCGACAATTGCAGCGCCTTCCTCACCGGCACCGTGCCCTGAAAGGTCATGTCGAAATTTTCCGGCGCGTAGGAGCCGAAGCGGACCGGGCGGTCGTCGATCAGACTGTCGGGATGGACAAAGCCGTCCTCGAAGGCGAGCCCGTAGATGAAGGGCTTGAGCGTCGAGCCTGGCGAGCGGATGGCGCGGGTCATGTCGACCTGGCCTGCCCGGCTCTCGTCGAAATAATCGGCCGAGCCGACGCGGGCGAGCACGTCGCCGCTCTCATTGTCGACCACGACGATGCCGACCGAGATGTTCGGACCCAGGGCGATCGCGCGGTCGCGCGCCAACGGCTCCAGCACCTTCTGCAGGCTCGCATCGAGCGTCAGCTTGATGATCGGCGTGTCCTTGACCGTCGACAGCGCGGAGTCGGAGGCATGCGGCGCCAGGATCGGCATCGGCTTGCGCAGTTTCGGCACCGGCACCGCCTTGGCCTGATTGGCGTCCTCAGTGCTGACCACGTGCTCCTCGACCATGCGGTCGAGCACGCGGTCGCGCGCCTTGCGCGCAGCCTCCGGGAAGCGATCCAGCCGGCGCGTCTCCGGCGATTGCGGCAACGCGACCAGCAGTGCAGCCTCCGCCAACGACAGCCGCTTCGGCTCCTTGCCGAGATAGGCGATCGACGCCGCGCGGATGCCTTCGAGATTGCCGCCATAGGGCGCGAGCGCCAGATAGAGATCGAGGATCTGCTCCTTGCTCATGCTGCGCTCGATCTCGATCGCGCGCACGATCTGCCGCAATTTTGCGTAAAGCGAGCGCTGCCGCCGCGGCTCCATCAGACGGGCCAGCTGCATCGTAATGGTCGAGCCGCCCGAGACGATGTGGCCACGCGTTGCGAGCTGCAAGCCGGCGCGCCCAAGCGCCAGCGGATCGATGCCGTCATGGGCGTAGAAGCGCTGGTCCTCATAGGCGAACAGCAGTTTCAGATAGGTCGGATCGACGTTGGTCCTGGCATCGACCGGCAACCGCCAGCGCCCATCCGCCATCGCATAGGCGCGCAGCAGCTTGCCGTTGCGATCGACGATGGTGGTGGAGACCTGGCGGGCTTCGTCGAGCGGGAGCGGGCCGAGCGAGTAGACCCAGGCAACGAAACCGACGACGGCGAGGATGAAGGTGAGCGCCGCGGCGGAGAGAAGACGAAAGGCGATCCGCCCTCTCAGCACGTCATGGCGGGGCTTGACCCGGCCATCCACGCCAACCCCCACCGCCGGCGCGGCCGTGGATGCCCGGGCCTTCTCCGCGCCGTAGCGGCTTCGACCGCGCAGGCGGGTCAAGCCCGGGCATGACGACGGTGTCTGTCGCTCGGCCTCGCTCATCTCACTCACTTCGCCGCCCGCACCTCGACCGTCCCCGTGCCGGTCCGGCCATAGCGCGAGGGATTGTACATGTCCTCGACAAAGGCCTGCGGCAGCACGTATTTGCCGGGCGATACCGCGCGCACGACATAGGCGAGCGTGAAGACTGACTTGGAATCGGAGGCCCGGTCCACGGCCGCGGTGAAGCGGTCGTCGCGGAATTCGGTATGTTCCGGCTCCTCGCCGTCCTCGATCCAGTCCAGCGTGCCGCTGTCGCCGGACGAAACCAGGTTCGGATTGTCGATTTCGAGGCCCGCCGGGAGATAGTCAGCCACCATGATATGGCCGTATTCGGGCTTGGCCTCGGTGATCTTCAGCACCACCGCAAAGCGCTGGTTCTGCTTGACCTTGCTGATGTCGGCGGGCTTGCCGTCGAGCGTATAGTAGCTGCGCTCGATCTTGAAGCCGTTGGACGCCGCCGGCTCCGGCGTCACCGGCGAGCCCGATACCGAGACGACCGCCTGGACCGGCGCATCGCCGGTGTTGGTGATCTTCAGCGGCTTGCCGCTCAGGCTGTCCGACTTATAACTGCGGTACAGCGCAGTCTTGACCGGCTGGCCGTCGACCTCGAGCGACAGGTTCTCCTTGGCGAGCGCCCGCGCCGCCAGCACCAGCCACGCATTCTCCTGCGTGGAGGTGTAGGGCGTCAGCCCGCGGGCGGACTCGACCCGCGACACCGCCTGCGTCAGCGTCGCCCTCGGCGCGTTGCCTTCGCTGGCGAGCGACACCAATGCTGCGGCATCGCGCAGCTGCGAGCCATAGTCGGTGCGGCCGAATTCCAGCGCCGGCTTGGGTGCGAGGCTGTCAAGCGCGGCGCCATAGACTCGCTCGGCGCGGTTGCGGTCGCCGACCAGGGCCAGCGCCGCCGCAAGCTGCGATTTCGCGATTGGGGTCGCGAGGTTGGCAAGCTTGGTATCGGCGAGATAGCGGAGATCGCCGATCGGAGCTGCGCCGTTACGCGCGAGCACGTAGAGGCCGTAGGCGAGATCGCGGCCACCGTCCTTCTCCGGCTCATCGGCATTGACGACGGAGTTGCGGATGCGGTCCAGCGCGTTCTTGAACAGCACGTCCGGCACCGCAAAGCCCTTCTCGCGGGCGCGGGTGAGGAAGTCCGTCACGTAGGCATCGAGCCAGGCATCGTCGCCGCCGGCCATCCACAGGCCGAACGAGCCGTTCGAGCCCTGCCGCGCCAGCAGCCGCTCGATCGCATCGCGGATGCGCTGGTCGACCTCGGTGTCCATGGCAAGATGCGCGCCGGCCGCGAGCTCGTTGACATAGAGCAGCGGCATCGCCCGGCTCGTGATCTGCTCCGAGCAGCCGTGGGGATAGCGGTCGAGCGCTTTCAGGATCGTTGCCGCATCGAGCGCGGTCGACAGGCTGGCCGAAACCGAGACACTGCCGGTGCCTGGCACGAGGTCGGAGAACATGTCCGAGGTCAGCGTCAGGCTCTCGCCCTTCGCCAGCGTCCGGATCGAGCGCCGCGCCAGCACCTGTGTGGCCGGCTTGACGTCGAACGCATAGTGACGCGCCAGCACAAGGCCATTCGGGCCCTTGATGTCGACGTCGAGCGTCGCCTGCCCCGCCGCGGTCGCATCGAGCGCGAGCGAGAACGAATTGCGCTGCTTGGCGGCCAGCTTCACCGTGGTCGCGGGATTGCCGGTCATCTTCACCGGGCCACCCGTCTTCACGTTGATGACGTAGTCGCCGGCCTGGCCCTCGACATTGTCGATCTCGAGGTTGACCGTGCCGTGGTCGCCATTGAGCAGGAAGCGCGGCAGCGTCGTCGTCAGCACCACGGGATCGCGGATCACGACGTCGGTATTGGCGCGGCCGAGCTTGGTCGCGGTCCACGCCACCGCCATCACGCGCGCGGTTCCCGCGAACTCCGGAACATCGAAGCTCACTTCGGCCGAGCCGTCGGCGGCGACCGTGACGATGCCGGAATAGAGCGCCAGAGGCTTTTGCGTGGGCGGCGAGCCCTGGAGCTCGCCACCGGCGTCGCCGCCGGACTTGATCTGGCCGCGCGTGCCCGACATGCCGTCGATCAGCTGGCCGTAGAGATCGCGGATCTCCGCACTCAGGCGGCGCTGGCCAAGATAATAATCGTCCGGCGCCGGCGGCTTGTAATTGGTGAGATTGAGGATGCCGACATCGACCGCGGCAATCACGACCTTGGCGTCCTCGCCCGGATTGAGGCCGTCGAGCTTGACGGGAATCTTCAACGTGGAGTTCGGCCGGATCAGCGAAGGCGGCGACAGCTTCACCTGCAGCGTGCGGGCCTGCTTGTCGATGCCGAACCATTTCAGCCCGATCGCACGGCCCGGCATGCGCTGGGCGGCGGCATCGAGCGGACGGCGCAGCGTCGCCACCACATAGGCGCCCGTGCCCCAATCCTTGCCGATCGGGAGCTTGACCTGCGCGGTGCCTTCCTTGACGTCGATGGTCTGGGTCGTCAGCAGCCGCTCGCCGAGCACGTTGATGGTCAGCTTGCCGGCGCGGCGGACGTTGACGGACACCGTCATGGTGTCGCCGGAGGAATATTGCGGCTTGTCGATCGAGGTCTCCAAGAGGTCCGGCGTGTCGGCGCTGCCGTCGGAGTACCAGCCGACGTCGAACTGCACTGATGTCACCGGGCCGTCGGCCTCGTTCGACCTGACGTCGAGCCGGTAGCGGCCAGGCTGCGGCGTGAGCGAGATCCGCGTCGGCTTGTCGGCCGTAACAGTGACGTCGCCGTCGGCGACGCGGGAGGTCGACTTGACCGGCTCGTACTCCCAGTAATTGTTCTGGCGGTACCACTGGTAACGCGACTCGATCTTCAGGAGCTCATAGCGCAGGCCGTCGCGGCGCAGCTTCTCGCCCTCCGGCGAGACGAACACGACGTCGAATTCGGCCTTGTCGCCCTCCGCGACGTTCTTGTCGCCGAACAGCGGCTTGATGCCGATCTGCGCATTGGCGGGCGCGACCGGCAGCACGATCTTGCGCTCGACCGCGCGGCCGCCGGTCTCGACCATGCGGACGAAGATCTGCGCCTCCTGCGGGCACGTCGAGGCCGGCTGCTTGTCCAGCGTCACCGGGAAGGTGGCAACGCCATTGGCGTCCGCCTCGGGCAGGTTCTCCAGCGGCGTGCGCTCGTTCGAGGTGGTCTCCTCGTCGTCGACGCCGAACTTGTAGCCGGCAAAGCCGGGCCGCTCGGCCGCGGGCGCGATCAGCATGTCGCCTTCGAGCTGAAGCCCTGAGGCCGGTGCGCCATAGAGGAAATGACCGTCGGCCTTAAGTTCCACTGGAGCGTTAGCTTTGATCAGCTTGTCCTTGGCGGACAAGTCGAATTCGATCCGGTCGGGAACGTAATCCTCGATCATGAAGGTGGTCTCGCCGACCGAAGCTCCCTTCGGATCGGTGAAGGCGCGCACCCGCCAGGTGCCGGTCGGTACGGCCGAATTGAGCGGCACGGACAGCGTGCGGCCGCCGGCGCCCTGATCCGCCAAGACGGCGCGACGATATTCGACGCCATCGGGGCGCTCGACCACCAAAGTCATCGGCCCGCCGGTGACGGCATTGCCCTGCCCGTCGCGGAGCAGCGCGGTGAGGAACACGGTCTCGCTGGAGCGGTAGACGCCGCGCTCGGCATAGACGAAGGCATCGGCGCCGGCGGGCACGGCGCGCCCCGAAACGCCGCGGTCGGACAGGTCGAAGGCCGACGTCTTCAGGCTCAGGAAGGCATAGTCGGCCTTCTCGCCCGTAACGGTGAGCATCGCCGGAGACAATCCGCCCTCTCCGCGCGCAAGGCCGGCCTCGAACAGCACGTGACCGGCATCGTCGGTCTTGCGCGTCGCCAGGATCTCGTTGTTGCGCGCGACCAGCCGCACCTCGGCCTTGCCGACCGGGTCGGTCGACGCCAGCGAGTTGACGAAGACATGGATGCCGTCATTGCCGGAGTAAGCGGCGATGCCGAGGTCGGAGACGATGAACCATTGGGTGGCGAGCTGGTAGTCCTCGTCCGAGGCCCTCGCCGCCGCCGTCATGACGTAGACACCGGGCTGGAGCTCCCCGAGCGCCTGGTCGACCGGGAACGCCGTGGTGACGTCCTGGTTCAGCGTCGTCGCAGTCGCAAGCTCGCCGGTCCAGACCTTGACGCCGCGCTCGTCGCCGAGCTCGCTGAGCTGGTACTTGGACAGCGTCTTCTGGAAATCGCTGTCGACCACCGTGTTGATCAGGTTGCGGTCGCCGATCCGGAAGACGTTGATGTTGACCGCGGGCGTGTTGACGCTGACGACGGGAATGCCGCGCTGGCCGGTCCGGGGCAGCACATAGGCGCGGCTGGTGAAGCGCACGAATGGCTTGCGGTCGCGTACATAAATGTTGAACTCGGCCGATTTCGGCAGCCCCTCCTTCACCGTCGACGGGAGGCCGGCGCGCAGGTTGATGTTGTAGCGCTCGCCGTGCTTCAGCCCGTCGACGCAGAGCTGCTTGCCTTCGGCCGTCAGCGCCGGCTTGTCCTGCCCGGCGAGCGCCAGGAACGGCGCGAAATCGGTGCGCTTGGCGAGCTCCTCAGAGAACTGGAAGCAGGCACGCGGGCTCGCCGAGTCCGAGTCCACGGTATAGTCGAGCAGCCGGAAGCCGTGCTCGTCGCGCATCTTCTCGTATTGCCCGCGGACGTCGGCGACCTCGCGCATGTCGAGCGACAGCCGCAGCGCATCCAGTGCCGGCCGCCACAGCTTGCGGTCGGCCAGCGCCTTGCCGAGCACGGCGAGCGCGTCGGCCTCCTCGCCCGGATTGCCGGCGCGCATGTAGGCGATGTAAGCCGCGGTCGAGGCACGCTCCAGCAGGAAGGTCTGCTCGCTCGAGCTCTTCGGCGAGATCTGGAAGATGACCTTGGCGAGCCGCAGCCAATTGCCGGCATCCTCGGGCGTCGTCGCGGCGATCTGGCCGAGCACCGAAAGGCCGGTGCGATAATCATTGCGCCGGAAGGCGGCGTCGGCGTCCGTCTTCAGTGTCGCGTTGGACTTGGCGACCGGCCCCGCCTCGCTCTTGATCTGGGCCTCCAGCTTGATCGCGGAATCGGCGAGGTCGTCGCGCTTGAACGCCTTGTCGGCGGCCTGCGCAGCGACGAGGCCGAGCGCCAGCGCGGCGCAGATTGTGACGGCGCGAACAAGACCGATCATGAAGGACTCCCGGAAAGCGCGGACGAACGCCGCGGCGGCAAATGAAATGCGCGGAAAGGTGACGGACTCAAGGCGATGGAACCAGAAGGTGCAAAGCGTCGCTTTCGCCATGACAAAGGCAGGCCCTGAGGAGACCGGCCGAGATATCGCCGCGCACGCCGTCCTGATGGCGCAGCAACACCTAGGCAGTCGACCGGCGGCCGTGTCCCGGAAGCTGTTCAGCGTTCCCGGCGATGTGATCCATCGTCCAGTCCGCTGCCGCTCAACCCGGCACCCTGACACCCCACCGTTCCGCTTTGTCGCAGCACGGAGGAAAACGGTTCGGTTCAGGCTTGGCGAAACACCCATTTTTTCATATTGGCATGCTACATGAACCGCCAGCCGCCCAAACCGGCCGGCTCAAGACGGCCGACTCAAGACGGTCCCGTAGCTCAACTGGATAGAGTAGCGGATTTCTACTCCGCGGGTTGCAGGTTCGAGTCCTGCCGGGATCGCCACTGACGTTTGTGTCCAGCCCGGACACCTAGGTAACAGATCGTACCTGAGACATGGGTGACAACCTCGTGCCGAACGGGTTGTCGAGGGGTTGCAAGGTCTTTTGCTCCA
>NZ_JBYGYN010000016.1:0-119818 GCF_057651995.1 Bradyrhizobium sp. USDA3516
AACTCGCTTTCCACGGCATCCACACCTCCCGCAGAACAAAAGCGGAAAGTGTAACCCATGTGTCCGGTACGATTTGTCACCTATGTCTCGGGCCGCTCAGTTTGTTCCATATATGTTCTGAACGTCGCAGGCGCCGGGTCACCGGCGAGGGCCGGCGTCCATCATCAGCCTGCCGGGACGCCACTTTGCCGGCCGCGTGCCAACGTTTCTGAGGGCGCCTCGTGGAAGATCGCGCGGTAGGCTGCGGCAAATTCGCCGAGATGATGGAAGCCCTGAGCGCGGGCGCAGGTGGCCACGGTGACGCCGCCCTTGAGGAGGCGGGCGCGGGTCGCCCACAGCCGCTTCAGGCGAATGTACTGGTGCAGGCTCATGCCCCGCACCTTGCTGACGGCGCCGCCGAGCGTTCGAATCGAGACGTCGAACTCGCGGGCGAGATCGGCTGTATAGATCGGAGCGGTCGGATAGGTGGCGACGTACTCGTCGATGCGCTGCACCAGCTTGATCGCCCTCTCGCTGTGGACCGAGGTGCTCCGATCCGACATCGAATCGATTCGAAACAGATCGTCGAGCGCGAGCAGCAGGCCTTCCTGGAGATGGGCCGCAACCTCGGTCGTCTCGAACAGGCGCGGCTGCACTGACGCGGTGCGCAGGATATCGAGCAGGAGCTGTCGGGTGTGGAGCAGGGCGGGCCGGTTCGCGATATGGGCGCGCAAATGGTCGGCGCGGTCGAACCAGCCCCGGTCTCTCAGCTCGGGGGACAAGATGATCATGGCGTGATGATTGGTCCGGGGCTCGACGAAATGGCACTCATCGTTGCCATGGAGGGCAGCGAAGAAGCGGGCGTCGAGATCCACACCTTTGAAATTGACCCGAAGATCGTCGGTCATCGGTAGGATCACCATCCCGCCCGGCATGCGATAGGCGGTGTCGAGGATTCGCGCGAACGATCTCATCACGATGATACGGCACGCCGGCAGGGAGACGATGGCTCGGGCCGCCGCGAAGTTTGAGATGTCGAGCGGAAGGCTCCTCGCATCCTCCATCGTCTCGATCGGCCGAAACGCATCGACATCGGAGAAGCCGATCAGTTGAAGCGCAGAGGAGGGAGCGAGGTCGTCGAACAACATGATTCTTGCCGGCCGCTGAAATGAGACAATCAAATGAACGTCGATGCGTCGCCATCAATGGCGAAACATCGGGTTTCAGTAAACCGAATTTTGCGGCCGTAGTATTGCGGACATCATGCCATGAGGTCGTCGGATCATCGCCGTTTCTCGACGCTCTGCACCTTCATGTTGACGGCACCGAAACAGGATCGGTTAAATGGTCAGAAGTGACCTTTTCGGCTGATCTCATCTTTGATCCAGATCAAACATGAACGGCTTCGGGCCAGTGATCCACTGCGCAAGACGTGATCTCGCAAAAGCGAAGGGGCCCGAAGGCCCCTTCAAACGTCACCAGCGGCGATAGCCGTAGTACCCATAATGGCGCGGCCCGTAATAGCGCGGCGGCCCATAGTACCGCGGGCCGTAATAATATGGCCGCGGCCTGTAGTAGTAGCCATAATAGTTCGGCCGCCACCAGCACCGCCCCCAGGCGTCGCAGACCATGCGGACCTGCTCGACGCCGGAGACCTGCGGTGTCGCAGGTGCAGGCGCGATGGGCATGGCGGATGCCGTCGACGATGCAACGAGGGCGCCGAACAGGAATGCGGCCAATCGGCCGGTCGTGAGGTTCATGATGTCTTCCTCCGCTTACGCGATGCAGGATATCGAGGTTGTTCTGATCAAATTGTGGCCGAACCGAAATGTAATACAGATGAACAAACCTTCGGCGAGCTGACACTTACGGCTCGGCAGCGGGCCGTGGCGTGACTTGAGCTTGATCCTGCGCAATTCGCAAGCTTGCCTTGGCTCTTACTGTCGCCGTCATGGCAGCGGCGTGGTGCCTGCTGCCGGGCAAGGTGAGCTGAATGCGAGTCATTCCAGATCTGTCTATCTCGCCGGAGAAGGTGTTCTTCGTGATCTCGAAATCGCGCCGGTCCGACAGCGAAGCGGGCGGGGGTGGCGTCGTCCTGGACTTCGGCGACGACGACATGAGCTACGGCCGCGGTGGGCGCGGCGACACCACCGACCGTGCGGAGCTCGTGGGCTTCATCCGCGCTCTCAATGTTGACGAGCAGATCGATCTCGTGGCGCTGACCTGGCTTGGCCGTGGCGACGGTGATGTCTCCAATTGGCGTCAACTGCGTGCTCAGGCTGCGCAGGCGCACAACCAGCGCACCGCCTCCTACCTGATTGGCACGCCACTGCTCGCCGACTATCTGGAAGAGGCCATGGCGCAATTCGGCAAGTCCTTCGAGGAATTCGAAGAACAGCTCTGATGCCGGATGCGGCGTCTGCAAGTGGGAAGGAGAAGTTGCGATGGACAAAATGAGAATGGACAAGGGTGACTGGCTGGTCGTGTGCGACGGGCGCAAAGCGCTCATTCTGGAAAACCTCGGCGACGAGATGTTTCCGAATCTCCACACCAGGGAGGTGCACGAACAGCCCAATCCCGCGACCGCCGCTCAAGGGTCCGCCGCGCCGGGCCGGTTACATGGCGCAGTCGGTGGTGCACGCAGCACGGTCGAGCAGACCGATTGGCACGACGAGGCCGAGCGCGCCTTTCTGCGGAGCCTGGCCGGCCGGCTCGATGCCGCCGTCAGCTCTGGTGAGACCACGGCCCTGACCATGGTGGCCTCGCCGCGTGCGCTCGGCATGATCCGCGCCGACTATTCGGACGGGCTGCGCAAGGCGCTTCAGGGGGAGGTCAGCAAGGATCTCGTCAAGCTGCCGGTCTACGAGATCGAGAAGCAATTGCTGCGGTCGGGCGCCGCCAAATAGGCAGCCCCGGCGCCTCAGTAGCAGGGGTGCCGCCGGCGGTCCTGACCAATATAAGCGGCCGCACTGCGGTAGCACTGGTTGGTCGCCGGGCCGTCATAATAGGCGAAGGTGCCGGGGGTGATGCCTGGGCCGTAATTGTGAAGGTAGCTGATCGGGTAGGGCAGCGGGTTGGCGCGGTGGTACCGGTGGCGGCCGTGCGCCTCCGCGAGGGCAGGGGCCAGGACCGCAGCCGTCAGGGCGGCAGCCGCGGCAACACGCGTCAACTTGCTCATCTCGATTCTCCAGAACCCGCTCGAATAAGTCTGCCGTTTATAGCAATTTCGGGCGGTCAGCATCGCTCCGGAGGCCCGAAATGATGGCCAGTCCAGCAGATTTCCGGGTGGGTGTGACAGAATTGCCGGACATGCGGCCTAAAGCTGCCCATTTTTGGCCTTTTCGGGATGCTTAACGAATTCCCCACACAAGTATGACCAAAGACTATTCGGTTAAGAATTCTACCGCCGGCCCCGGGGATCATTTGCCGGTCCCTCGAGTCCGGTGCATTCCTGAAGGCCTTCGCCGTCATCTCGCCATGCGCATCACGCTTCCGAGTCTGCTGCTGCTCTGCCTCGCCGCCGCCACGCCGGCACGCGCCGAGCTGCACATCACGCGCGACCACGGCGGCTATGTCGAGGAGTACAAGGCCAAGTACAAGCGGGTGCGCGAGAAGGGCGAGCGGGTCATCATCGACGGCATCTGCAATTCGGCCTGCACGCTCGTGCTCGGCATCGTGCCGATGAACAAGATCTGCGTGACGCCGCGCGCGAGCCTCGGCTTCCACCAGGCCTATTACGACAAGGCGTTCACCTTCGGCATCAAGGTCACCAGCTCCGAGGGCACCTCCGATCTCATGTCCTACTACCCCGACACGGTGAAGGACTGGATTCGCCGCAACGGCGGACTCACCACCGACATGAAGAAGATCAAGAACGGGGTCGAGCTCTGGAAGATCGTCAATCCCTGTCCGGACGAATGGTGAGCGGCTGAGCCGGCCACGATCGCCCGTCGCAGCGCAGCATCGTCACCACGAAATTCGCATTGCCGCATGGCCGAGGGTCAGGCAATGAGGGTGGCAATGAACCATAATCAAGAAGCCTTGGCCGCCCGCGCCGCGCCGATCCTGTTCGTGCTGCTCTGGAGCACCGGGTTCATAGGCACCAAATACGTCGTCGACAATGCCGACCCCCTGACCTATCTCGCCATCCGCATGGCGATCGTGGTCGGGCTGATGGCGATCATCGCAGGCATCGCGCGTCCGAAATGGCCTGATAGCGCCGGCATCGCCCACAGCGCGGTCGCTGGCATCCTCGTCCACGGCTTTTATCTGGGCGGCACCGCGATTGCGATCGCGCATTCGATTCCGGCCGGCCTGTCCGCGCTGATTCCGGGCCTGCAGCCGATCCTGACCTCGACCATCGCCAACCGCTGGCTCGGTGAGAAGGTGACGCCGCTGCAATGGGCCGGGCTCGTGCTCGGCCTCGGCGGGGTGGTGCTGATCCTGCACAACCGTCCGATGACCGGCGAAGCCGGGCTCGGCTGGCTCGCCTCGGTGGTCTCGCTGGTCAGCATCACGCTCGGCACGCTCTATCAGCGCCGCTATTGCAATCACATCGATTGGCGCGCCGGCAATCTCGTGCAGTATCTGGCAGTCACCATTTTCTTCGCGGTCGGCGCCTTCCTGTTCGAGGATCGCGTGGTGCACTGGACGCGGGAGTTCGTGCTTGCACTCGCCTGGCTGGCGGTCGCACTCTCGATCGGATCGATCGGGCTGTTGTACTGGCTGATCCGCCACGCCGCGGCAACCTCGGTCGCGAGCCTGTTCTACTTGGTTCCCGCCGTCACGGCCCTGATGGCCTATCTGCTGTTCGGAGAAAAGCTGGACGCGATTGCCATTGCGGGCATGGCGCTCTGCGCCGCGGCGGTCTTCGTCGTCAATCGGCGGTCCTGACGGCGTGCACAGCCGCGATCCCGATGGCAAGCATCATCCGGGACCGGCGTGCAGCCAAGCGGCGAGGGTAGGTGCGGGCTGTCTCCGGGCGCACCCGCACCCGGAGACGTCTTCCCGTGCGATCAGCGCTTGGCCTTCTTGGCCTTCTTCTTCGACTTGCCGGCTTTCTTGGCCGCCTTTTTCGCAGACTTTTTCGCGGCCTTCTTGGACGACTTCTTTGCGGCCTTCTTCGTCGTCTTCTTCGCAGCCTTCTTGGCTTTCTTCTTGGCCGCCTTCTTCGGCGCTACTTTCTTCGCGACCTTCTTGGCGGCTTTCTTCACCTGCTTGACTGCGGCGACTGCCGCGTCCTTGGTCGTTTCCACGGCACTGGTGATCGTCTCCATCGCCTGCTCGGTGATCGGCTTCTCGTCGTCCATTTTGTCCCCCACGGTTTGCATGGAGCGATGACGATAGCGGGATTCGAAATTGTGTCAAAGCGACGCTCAACCTTTGCGAATTTCTGCGTAGGCGGCGAGCGCGCGTGCGCGTGCCCTGGCATGATCGACGATCGGCTGTGGATAGGTCTTGCCGATGGTGATGCCCGCGCTCGCAAGCTCGATCGGCGTTGCCTGCCAGGGCCGGTGGATCAGCTTGGCCGGCAGGGCCTTCAGTTCCGGAACCCAGCGTCGAACATAGGCTCCGTCAGGATCGAACTTCTCGCCCTGGAGCTGCGGATTGAACACGCGGAAATAGGGCGCAGCGTCCGCGCCGCAGCCGGCGACCCATTGCCAATTGGCAGGGTTGCTGCCGGCGTCCGCGTCGACCAGCGTGTCCCAGAACCAGGTCTCCCCCTCGCGCCAGTCGATCAGGAGGTGCTTGACCAGGAAGGAGGCCACCACCATCCGGACCCGGTTGTGCATCACGCCGGTGTGCCAGAGTTCGCGCAGGCCGGCATCGACGATGGGGTACCCGGTGCGCCCGCGTTGCCAGGCGGCGAGCGCTTGTTTGTCGGGCCTCCAGGGGAAGCCGTCGAAGCTCGTTTGCAGGTTTTCGGCGGCGAGGTCGGGATGATCGTGGAGGAGGTGGCGGCAGAATTCGCGCCAGCCGAGCTCGCTCAGGAATTTTTCGACGCCTTGCCCGCGTGCCGGATCTTCCGCCGCGGCAAACCGGGCGGCGTGCCAGACCTGACGCGGGCTGAGCTCGCCGAAGTGCAGATGCGGCGACACCCGTGAGGTGCCCTCTCGATCCGGACGGTCGCGGTCGCCGAGATACATTCGAACATTGTGCTCGAGGAAGTCGCGCAAGCGCAGATGAGCGGACGCGGCACCGGGGGTCCATGCCTCGCGCAGGCCGCCCGCCCAATCGGGCGCGGTCGGCTCGAGCTTCCAGCTCTCCAGTCGATCGCTTGCGATGCTCGGTGCAGGGCGCAGCTGCTTCGGCGCGGGCAGGGGCTTTGGCGGGTCGCCGAGCGCCAGCACGCGGCGCCAGAACGGGGTGAACACGCGCAGGCCCCGGCCGTCCTTGGTGCGGATCGCAGCAGGGGGGACGAGCAGGTCCCCGGGAAAGCTCTGCGTGTGCGTGCCCAGCTTTGCCAGGGCCGCTTGGAGCTGTCGCTCAACCGCCTGATGAGGCGCCTGCGCGATCTCGTTCCAGTAGACGGCGCGGGCCCCGCTCTGTCGCACCACCTCAGGGATCACCTTGGCCGCCGGCCCTCTGCGCAGGACGAGCGAGCCGCCGCGCGCGCCGATCTCCGCTCCGAGCGCCCGCAGCGACTGCGCCAGCCACCAGCGTGCCGCGCCGCCCGGCGCTCGCCCCGCCGCCTCGTCCAGGACGTACAGGCAAAGCACCGGCGCTTCGGACGTGGCAGCGGCGTGGAGGGCGGGGTGGTCGGACAGGCGGAGATCGTCGCGAAACCAGACGATGATGGGGGCTACACTTGCCAGGGTCAGGGGAGGCCTCGTTTACCAATTGGAAACCATGCCGCGAGCGGTGGTGGGGAACCGTTGTTAATGCGGCTGTAAGTCAATTGCACGATTATGCAGGAATTACGGGGGTCATTCTAACCATGCTCAAAGCTTCGATTGGGAAGTTCTTGCCGCGATTCAAGCTCGGCACCAAGGCGGTGCTGTGCGCCGCGCTGCTGATCGCAATGAATACGGCACTGGTGGTCGGCGCCGGCTATTGGTCGCTGACATCCGCCTTCAATGACCGGGCCCTGCGCGACATCGAGATCAATCTGCGCACGCTGGCGCTGGCCTTTGCGGAGACTGTTCCCGAAGCCAAGATCACGATACGGGACGGCGCGGTGGCACGCGCCGAGATCCCGAAGATGCCCGACTTTAGGGATCACGCCATCGTCGACCGGGCGGTGTCCTATGTCGGCGGCAACGCGACCCTGTTCGTGTTCGACGCGGCGAGCGGGCAGTTCATCCGCCGCTCGACCAACGTGAAAAAGGAAAACGGCGACCGCGCCGTCGGGACCCAGCTGGCCGCCGATCATCCGGGGCAGGCCCCGCTGCGCCGTGGCGAGGCCTATAAGGGGCCGGCGACGCTGTTCGGCAAGACGTTCATGACCGCCTATTTCCCGATTGCGGATGGCACCGGCAAGGTCGCCGGCATTCTCTATGTCGGCATTCCCATGGCGCAGTTCGAGGGCATGCTGTCCCAGGCGATGGAGAGCATGGCCGCCGCCGCCGGACTTGCCGCGCTCCTGGTGCTGGTCCTGACCCTGCTGGTCGTACGCCGCGTTACCCGGCCGCTGACCTCGGTGACGCATTCGCTCACCGCCCTTGCCAACGGTCAGAGCGACGTCGCGATCGAATGCGAGGACCGTGCCGACGAGATCGGCGAGATCGCCCGCACGCTCGCGGTGTTCAAGAGCAACTCGCAGGAGCGGGCGCGCCTGCGCACTGAGCAGGCGGCGGCAATCGCTGCCTCGGCCGAGCAGCGTAAGGCCGAGCTGCGCAACTTCGTCGAGGAGTTCCGCGGCAGCGTCGGCGGCATTCTCGACAAGGTGCTCGCATCATCGGGCGAGTTCGAGCGCGCCGCGCGACAACTCACCGACGCCGCGCGCTCCACGGCAGATCTGTCGGCGCAGTCGGCGGGAGCATCCGAAAGCGCCTCCGAGCATGTGCGTTCGGCGGCGTCCGCTTCCGACGAGCTGTCCCAATCCATCTCCGAGATCACCCGCCGGGTGCAGGAATCGAACGAGATCTCCGCCGAGGCGGTGCGGCAGGCCGAAGCGACCGACCAGCGCATCGCGCAGCTCTCGGAAGCCGGCTCGCGCATCGGCGACGTCGTCAAGCTGATCACCTCGATCGCCGAGCAGACCAATCTGCTGGCGCTGAATGCGACCATCGAGGCTGCACGCGCGGGCGATGCCGGCCGCGGCTTCGCGGTGGTGGCTCAGGAGGTCAAGACGCTCGCCGGCCAGACCGCGAAGGCGACCGACGAGATCTCGCACCAGATCGAGAGCATGCAGCTCGCGACCGAGGAATCGGTCGCCGCCATCAAGGCGATCAGCCAGACCATCGAGCGCATCAGCGGCATCGCAGGCTCGATCTCGGCCGCGGTCGAGCAACAGAAAAGCGCGACGCACAACATCGTAGCCAGCGTGCGTGCCGCGGTGTCGGGCACCGCCGATGTCGCGGTCAATGTCCGTCACGCCGCCCAGGGCGCCAGCGAGACGGGAGAAACGTCGAGCCGGATGTTTGCGTCCGCCCAGGCGCTGTCGGGCGAGAGCCTGCATCTGAAGGCCGAGGTCGACAGTTTCCTCGACCGCGTGCGGACGGCTTGATTTTTGGGTCGTCATCCCGGGTTCGATGCCAACGCGTCGCCCCGGGATGACCTTGTGCGGTCGCTATCCGCGACCGCCAAAAGTCACTTCGGCTGCGGGACGATGCGGATGTAGGGCTTCGGTTCCTTCCAGCCCTGCGGATAGATCGTCTTGGCCTCGTCGTTGGAGACCGAGCCCGCGATGATGACGTCGTCGCCCTGCGACCAGTCGGCCGGGGTGGCGACGCGATGCTTGGCGGTGAGCTGCAGCGAGTCGATGATGCGCAGAATCTCCTGGAAGTTCCGGCCCGTCGTCATCGGATAGACCAGCACCAGCTTGATCTTCTTGTCCGGGCCGATGATGAAGACGTTGCGGACGGTCTGGTTGTCGGCCGGCGTGCGGGTGAGGGGATCTCCAGAGGTCGAGGCCGGCAGCATGCCGTAGAGCTTGGAGACGTTGAAGTCGGTGTCGCCGATCATCGGGTAGTTCGGCGCGGCGCCTTGGGTCTCCTTGATGTCCTCGGACCATTTGGCGTGACGGTCGACCGGATCGACCGAGAGGCCCATCAACTTGACACCTCGCTTGTCGAATTCCGGCTTCAACTTGGCGAGGGCGCCGAGCTCGGTGGTGCAAACCGGCGTGAAGTCCTTCGGATGCGAGAACAGGAGGGCCCAGCTGTTGCCGATCCAGTCGTGGAACTTGATCTTCCCTTCGGTGGTCTCGGCTTCGAAGTCGGGGGCGGTGGCGCCGATCGGAAGTGTCATGATTTTACCTCATCGCATTGAATTTACTGGGAAATTCACCTCTATCCGTCGTCTTCAGTATAGGAGCGTTACGGGCCTAAGTGAACGGTAACTGAACCGGCTCAAGTAAAATGTGAATTCCTTCCCTGAAGGGCCGATTTCCTAGCAACTTATTGTTACGGCTGCACCTGCGGCGAAACATCTCCACCGGGGTCGCACGGTGCAGCTCGCCCCGATAATGCCTTTTATGACTTCCATCACGCTCGCCCGACGCGTCTAGAACCATCACGGTCCTGGCAGCGACCAATTGGCAACCATCTCAAAAAGTCTCGATCGCCGTATCGAATCGTTAACCACCCCTTTACGCCGGCATGAAAATGCTGGCCGGTCAGAAGAAGTCTGGAAGTGAACTATGTCTGCTGCTGCGCCTAAATCTGCCGAGTCCTCCTCCCTCGAACCGTCCTGCCGCGATACCGCGGCCCATGCACTTTCCATCGTGCGGGACGGGGTGATCACCGGGGAGGGGCCGACCACCAGGGGAAGGGTGCACTTCTCCCGTTCGCTCGACGCCGATGACACCGCCTGGTGCACGCGCATCCTCACCGCCACCGCCGTCAACGACCAGCCGGTCAGCCGCGCTGAAGCTGAGGTCCTGTTCGAGATCAACGAAGCCGCGACCGAGCGTACCGACGGCGGCCGCTTCGACGATTTGCTTGCCAAGGCGGTCGCCCATTATGCCGCCAGCGCTTCGGGCCTGAAGGTGCCGCCGCGCAGCGTTGCACTGGCGGCCGACACCGAGATCGAGAGCTGGGCGCCGTCCTATGCCTCCAAGGTCAACAGCGAAATGCTGGAATGGATCGCCGGCCAGATGCGCGGCAAGCGCCAGAACAACCGTCGTCTGATGGCGATGGTGGCGACCTTCCTCGGCGCCACCGCGCTGCCACTGGCGGGCCAATTGCCGAACGTGTTCGACATTGGGATGTAAGGCAAATGGGCCGCGGTCGCGGCTCGCAGCCTCGTTTCACGCTCGTGTCCAGGGCACGAGACTATCGCATTGTGACACCGCTGCCTCAACACCGTCATTTGCGAGCGCAGCGAAGCAATCTGGAATCCCTCCGCGGAAAGACTCTGGATTGCTTCGCTGCGCTCGCAATGACGGAGTGTGCGGCGGGAAGCGCGTTCCTCAATTCGCATTTCGTCGCGGACACGCCTTCGCATCCTCGCGGCGGGCTCGCCCGAGCTTTGCTTCTTGCTCACCCTCATAATTGAAAGAGGGCGCAGGGAAGACCGGGTGCCGGCCGGGCACCCACGGTCCACTGTGCGAAAGGTTGGCAACGAAAAATTTGCACAGCGGCATACAGGTGAAGCCAAACATCCGGCCTTCCCTGCGCAGTGGCTTTACGGCTTATGTCGTGCTCTCCCTGGGGAGCGATGCACTATTGCCCCCATCGCCTTGCGGATGGCTGATGCGCGCACCGGTTGGCCGCCACATCACCGCAAGACTTGGCGCACAGACCCCGGGCGCCAGGACCACACGATTTTGCCGTACGCAAAGCCACACCCGTCGTTGACGCGAGGTCTTCGCTCACGGTTGCCCGCCCTGCGAAGCTTTTCGCGCCGATGTGGCCCGCGTCCACCGCCGCCCGGCCCGCGTTCGTGACGATCGCGATACGCCCCTCTTCCTTGGGCCGGGTTGCGCGACACATGCGAGATTTTCGAATTTCGGTAAAGAGGAATATTTTCGGCGCTGCGGATTGACCTAGCGCTCGCGTGTTTTGCCCGTCGGGCAACGCAAGGGGATGGTGGCCGTGACCGTTCAATCCGGCGCGGTCTGCGCCGCCCGTGGATTCGGTGCAAGCGCCTGCGCCGGCTTCGCCGCGGCCGGATGGAGCTCGGTCTTGGCGAGATCGCGGCGGAGCGACGATGGCGCCGTGTGCAGGGCAAAGGCGATCGCGATCTGCGTTCTGTTCTGAAACCGGTACTTGCGCATGATGTTGCCGATATGCGCCCGCACCGTGTTCTCCGAGATGTTGAGCTCGTAGGCGATGTTCTTGTTCTGCATCCCCCGCGCGATCAGCGTCATCAGCTCCCGCTCGCGCGGCGTCGGCGCGATCAAGTCCTTCGGATCCGAGCTCATGGCTGATGCCTCCCTGGCCTTTGCGAACATCCCGGCATGCCCTCACTCCGTCTTGAGCGCCTCGATCGGACTCAGCTTGGACGCCTTGTGGGCCGGATAGAAGCCAAAGACGAGGCCGGTCGCGATCGAGAAGGCGAGGGACAGGCCGATCGCCTGGCCGTCGATCGAGGTGACCCAACCGGCCATGCGGGCGACCGTCATCGAGAGCGTGATGCCGCCGGCGACGCCGATGGCGCCGCCGACCAGGCATAGCACGAGCGCTTCGCAGAGAAACTGCAGACGGATGTCGCGCATCCGCCCGCCGAGCGCCCGGCGGATGCCGATCTCCCGGGTGCGCTCGGTGACCGACACGATCATGACGTTCATGATGCTGATGCCGCCGACGAGCAGCGAAACCGAGGCGATGGCGACGAGCAGCAGCGCGACGGTGCGGATCGCGCCCTGCTGCGCCTCCATGGCGGCGGCGGGATCCTGGACCTTGAAGTCGTCGTCCTGGCCGGCGGGGACGCGGTGGCGCTGCCGCAGCAGGTTCGCGATTTCCGCGCGCGCACCCGCCATCTGACCGTCCGCGGCCACCTTGGCGATGATGTAGGCGACCGAATCGCGGTTGATCTTGCTGGCGCTGCCGAGGAAGCGCAGCTTGGCCGTGGTGAGCGGCACGAAGGCGACGTCGTCCTGAGCCGGTCCCTTGCGGTCGAGCACGCCGACCACCTCGAGCGGGACCTTCATGATCCTGATCTGCGCGCCGATGGGATCGTCGCCGGGTGCGAACAGCTCGCGCGCGACCGTGCTTCCGAGGATGACGACCTTGCCGGCACCGGCCTCCTCGGTGGCGGAGAAATAGCGCCCGGCCGCCAGCTGCCAGTCGCGCACCATGAAGTGGCCGGTGGTCGTGCCGTTGATCGTCGTGTTCCAGTTCTTGCCCTCGTGGATGACCTGCGCAGTCCCCGCGATGGAGCCGGCCGCGGCCTGAATTTCCGGGATCTGCTCGAGAATGGCCTGTACGTCGCTCTCGGTCATCGTCAGCTTGCTGCCGTCCTTGAGACGCACGCCGCCCTGGTAGACCGCGCCCGGGGTGATCATCAGCACGTTGGCGCCGATCGAACGGATCTGCTCCTGGAGGCGGAGCTGCGCGCCGGACCCGATCGCGAACACCGTCACGATGGAGGCGACGCCGATCACGATGCCGAGCATGGTGAGGAAGCTGCGCAGCGGATTGAGGCGCAGGGCGTGCAACGCGATCTGGAAGCCCTGGAGCATCGTCATGACACAGCGCTCCGTTTCGCCAGAGCAGGGGCCTGCGTTTCGTTGCCGACGAGCTCGCCGTCATGCAGGTGGATCGTGCGCCGGCATTGCGTGGCGATGCCGGGATCGTGGGTGATCATGACGATGGTCTGGCCGGTCCGGTTGAGCGCGGCGAACAGGGACAGGATCTCGGCGCCGGTGCGGCTGTCGAGCGCGCCGGTCGGCTCGTCGGCGAGCACGATCAGAGGGGAGGCGATCAGTGCGCGCGCGATCGCGACGCGCTGCTGCTCGCCGCCGGAGAGCTGCCGCGGGAAGTGATGGGCCCGATGCAGCATGCCGACCGCCTGAAGGCTCGCTTCCGCGCGCGCCAGGCGTTCCTTGCGCGCGATGCCGCAATAGACCAGCGGCAATGCGACGTTCTCGATCGCATCGTGGCGCGCCAGCAGATTGTAGGATTGGAACACGAACCCGATGCTGCGGGCGCGCAGCGCCGACCGGCGATCTTCCGTGAGATCGGCGACGTCGGCGCCCTGGAGATAGACCGCGCCCTCGCTCGGCAGGTCGAGCAATCCGATCATGTTCATCAGCGTCGACTTGCCGGACCCGGACGGCCCCATCACCGCGACCATCTCGCCTTGCGCGATGTCGAAGCTGACATTGCGCACCGCCGCCACCGCGACTCCCTCGGTGCGATAGATCCGGCCGACCGACCGGAGGCTGATGAGGGGCACGGCGGCGGTCATGACCCGAACCTGATTCCGAGGATCTCCATGCCTGCCGGGCGAATGGCCTGGCCGACGGCGACCTCGCTGCCCTCGACGAGGTCGCCGCTCCGGAGCGCGACCTGCTCGGTGCCGGCGGCGCCGACCGTGACCGCCACGCGCTGCAGCGCGCCGCTGGCGGTGCGCACCCACACGCCGCTGCGTCCGGTCTCCGGCCGTGCGCCGGTCGGCTGGAAGCGCAGCGCTGCGAGCGGCACTTTCAGCACGTCGTCCTGGCGTTCGATGACGATCTTCACCAGGGCCGTCATTCCCGGCAGCAGCGCGCCGTCGAGATTTGTGGTTGCCAGCACCACGGTATAGGTGACGACGTTCTGCTGGGTCTGCGGCGCCTTGCGCACCTGGCGCACCACGGCCTCGAAGCGGCGGTCCGGATAGGAGTCGACGGTGAAATGCGCGCGCTGCCCGGGCGCGATGCGGCCGATATCGGCTTCGTCGACCTGCGCGTGAATCTCCATGTCCTCCAGCCGGTGCGCCACCATGAAGGTGGTGCGCGCTTCCAGTCCGACCGCGAGGGTCTGCCCCTCGTTGACGAACCTGCCGACCACGACGCCGTCGATCGGCGAACGGATCGTTGTGCGGTCGAGGTCGGCCTGAGCGGCGGCGAGAACGGCGGCCTTCTCCGGCACCGCCATGCGGGCCTGTTGCAGCTCCGCCTCGATGCGTCGGACGTCGGCCTGCGCACCCTCCACCGAATAGGAGTTGAGGGACATCAGGATCTCGGCTTCGCGTTCCTGGGCGAGGCGCGCGGTGAACTCGGTCTGCGCGTCGTCGACCGCGGTCGTCGCCACCACGTTCTGCGACTGCAGCGCCAGCTTGCGCTGCAGCGTCTTCTGAGCGGAGGACTTCACCGCCTGCGCGCTTTCGAGCTTGGCCGCGAGCACGTCGCGGCTGCCCCTCGCGTTCTGCAGATCGATCCTGGCACGATCGAGCTTGGCCCTGGCGATGTCGACCAGCGCATTGGCGACGGTCAGCGACGCCCTGGCCTCGTCGACCTTGGCCGCAAAGCTGCGCGGATCGATCAGAGCAAGCGGCTGATCCCTGGTGACGGTGTCGTTGAAGTCGACATAGACGCGGGCGAGCTGCCCCGACAATTGCGATCCCACCTCGATCGTCTTGACCGGCTGCAGGGCGCCGGTGACGGTGACGGTCTGCTCGACGCTGCCGCGCTGGATCGAGGCATAGCGGAACAAGGGGGCATCCGATCCGAAGGTCGGCGCTTCGCGGCCGCCGGGCACGAGCAGCCGCCTGGTCTGCTCATAGGCGCGAGCCGCCGTGTCCGCCACGCTCCCGGCAGCGCCGGCGATCGTGCCCGGACCGGCGTAGAGGATCGCAGCGAGGCCGCATGCAGCTCCGAGCAAGGCAAATGCTGGCACAAATCGCATATCAAAACTCACCGATCAAATTGACTTCGGAGAATCGGGAAAAAGTGGAAAGCTCGCTATGGTTGTAAAACGTCTAAGGTTGTATCGAATGTCAGTATGTCGTCCTCGCCGGGCTGACGGTCGGGCGTGGCGCATCATCCAGTGGTAAAGCAGGTGGGGTGCTACTTTTCGTGATTTGATCAGGATGCATACGGAGCGTATCGATATGAGGTGCGCGGTATCGAACTCGATAAGCTGACTGAACGTCCCGTCTGATCCGGCTGGAGCGGCCAGCAGCTGGCGTCGAGTCGGCACATGGGTGGCGATGCCATGATGCAGCCGGCGAGACCACGACGCAGCATTACCGCATTCTCGATGTCGTTGCGCCCCGATGCCGCCGGCGGCAAGATCGACGCCTTCCCATCACGAAGCCCGATATGTGAACGCCTTCACTCGCCTCCGGAGCGTGTTGGCCCTATGACATCGAACCGGCAGACCGATGCGCTTCGCTCGATCTGCGCGAATCATCCAAGCACCTTGATCTCGCTTGCAAGAAGAACGGATAGCTCGTTGCGTTTCATCGAGCCCCAAGCCGGGGAGCCCGTTGCCATGAGTTCAACCCAAGCCACAGTCTATATCGTCGACGACGAAGCCCAGATTCGAGTCGCGATCGGAACTCTCTGCGAGGAGACCGGGCATCAGGTGAAGTTGTTCGCCTCGACCGACGAGTTCCTCACCGAGACCGTTTCGCCCGGGCCGTCATGCCTCGTGCTCGACGTGCGGTTTCCCGGCACGTCGCCGACCGGGCTCGAGCTTCAGCGCCGGCTGGCCGAGAAGGGCGTGTCCATTCCGATCGTCTTCATCAGCGGCTACTCCGACGTCCGCGTCTCGGTCGAGGCGATGAAGCGCGGAGCGGTCGAGTTTCTGCCAAAGCCGTTTCGCGAGCAGGAGATCCTCGATGCGATCAGGCACGGCATCGAGCGTGACCGCAGGCGGCTGCAACGCGAGGATAGCGTCCGTGAAGCCCGCCAGCGCGTCGAGACACTGACGCCCAGAGAGCGCGAGATCATGCTGTTGATGACGGAAGGGCTCGTCGCCAAGCAGATCGCCGCGAGACTCGGCGTGAGCGAAGTGACGGCGAAGGTCCATCGTGCCAGGATGATGCGAAAGCTGGAGCTGCGTACGCCGATCGAGGTGGTGCGGCTGGTCGACAGCATGGGGCGCCAAGCCGAGACGACACGTAGCGTCTAGTCCGTAGCGACTAGCATGAACTGCAGTCTGTCGCGCCGGCCGCGATCGGTTCAGTCTCACCCCTACGATGTCGGCCTCTTTCCGGGAAGGCATCCGAAACCAGTCAGACAACTTGGCCAGAAAGGGATACTCCATGCGTAAATTGTTTTTTGCTTCCGTTGCCGTGTTCGCTCTGTCCTCCGCAGCTCAGGCCGCCAACACCTCCACCACGGTGCAGGTCGGCGTCGTGAACGGCTCAAGCGTTTCGCAGCAGGGCCTCACCAACTCGACCTCGTCGACGAGCCAGCTCGGCATCATCAACAGCGCGACGACGATGCAGGGCACCAGCGACGCCTCGCTCAATAACGGCAGCACCGTGAACCAGGCCGGCGTGCAGAACACGGCGACCACCGGACAGGTGGCGTTCGGCAACAACAGCAGCTCGATCACCCAGAACTCGTTCGGGCCGGCCGCGCTTCAGAACAACTCTGCCGCCGTCGGTCAGCTCAGCGTGTTCGGCATCAACGGCAGCTCCGTCTCGCAGACGGCGAACTGAGCCACGGTTGGTTTGGGTCGGACGCACCCAGGTCGGTGCGTCCGGGCCACTCTCCAGAGCACCGCTACCGGGCAGGACGGTCAATTGCGACGCCGGCTCATTCTCGCGGAGGACAGGACATGCGGATCACCTATTTCATTGCAACTCTCGCAGCATTCGGTGCACTGACGGCAGCCGATGCCCGGGCCGGCAACTCGGCCAGCGTGCTGCAATTTGGCACGACCAACACGTCGTTCATTTCGCAGAGCGGCGGCACCAGCAACAGCGCCACCACGATGCAGTTCGGTGCCACCAATGCCGCGACGACCTTGCAGACGGGCTCGCTGCTCACCGTCAACACCTCCGTGATCGGGCAGGGCGGCACCACTGCGACCGCAACCAACACCGCACTGACCGGCCAGGTCGGCGGCTCCAATTCGAGCCTGATCGGCCAGATCGGCGCGAACAACACCGCCGGAATCGGACAGCTCGGGATCCTGAACGGATCAACTGTCCTCCAGCAGGCTCCGTGAGCAGATTCGAAGTGGTGAGGCATGTCATGAAACGTCATTTCGGCGGCGCATGTGCCGCAACGCTCGCTCTGTACCTGGCCGGCGCCCTTTCGGCGGAAGCGCAGACGGCCGACATCAAGACCATCGTGTCGGTCGGCGGACCGCCCGTCGTGCTGAACCAGAACAGCCAGCTCAACATGGCGGGCGTGTTCATGATCGGCGGCACGACCAGCGCGACGGTCACCCAGAACGGCACCAACAACGCCACCGGCGTGCTGCAGTTCGGCGGAACGAATTCCGCATCGATCGGGCAGGCCGGCGTCAACAACTTCGCCTATGTCGGCCAGGCCGGCCAGTCGGCAACCAGCCTGATATCGCAGCTCGGCACGATGAATGCGGGCACGGTGGCGCAGTTCGGCACCGTCAACGCCTCGACCATCGTCCAGACCGGTCCCTGACGCGCGAGCGATCTCGCCAGTGTCGACAACGAACGGGGAAGCGCGATGCGAGGCGGCAGACAGGTGCTGAGGCGGGCCTTGGCCCTGGCGGCGATGCTCGCCGCCGTCGGTGCGGCGACGCCGGCAAGCGCGGGGACCGTCCAGCGCAGCTTGACCAACCGGAACGTAAGCATCCAAACGGTCGTGCAGTTCGGCGACAATGTTCAGCCTGTCACGATCGAGGAGAACAGCCGCATCAACATCGCGCGGGTGATCCAGATCGGCGGGACCGGCACAGTGGACGCCACCATCATCCAGAACGGCACGCGCAACTATGCCAATGTGATCCAGGTCGGCGGCACCACCAATGCGGCGATCGGTCAATCCGGTGTGAGCAACACAGCCGAGATCACCCAGATCGGCAATTCCACCAACGCGCTCCTGCTCCAGATCGGCGACATGAACACGGGAGCGGTGAGGCAGTTCGGGCGTTTCAACTGGCTGGCGATCTTCCAGTTCGGCCGATGATGGAGGTGTGACATGAAGCTGCTTCTGCTCGCGTCCGGACTGGGATTCATGAGCGCGGTCGCACTGGCGCCGGCCGGCGCCGGCGACGGTCACACCACAATGGTCCAGGACGAGAACGGCACGTCGGTGATCACCCAGAGCGGTGATCCGGCAGAGGCCGAGGTCAAGATCGAGAAGGAGCCCGGGCGCACGACGGTCATTCGCCGCAGCGGCGGCAACACCGCGATCGTGACACAGGGCAGCGCAAGCCCGCAGGACCTGCTCGACCGGCTGCGCAAGCTGCAGGGCCACTGACCCACGAAGCCATTGAAATAAGAGGGGAAGTCCGCGCGTTCTGCCGCACTCTTGTTCCCGGTTATTCGCGTGCCTTAACCAATAATTAATTATACGTTTGCGGGTGGGCGACAGCCCGGCCTAGCCTCCTTTCGGGGAGCCGCTATCGCGAAGCCAAACGAGTGTGGTGCGTATCATGATTGCCAGATCATATGGGGCGTTGTTCGCCTCGCTCAGCGCAGCTGCGCTGCTGCTCAGCTCCAGTGACAGTCCTGCCGGACCTGCTGGCGCCACAGCGTCCGGCGTCGCCGCCGTTGCTGCCCCGCCGGCTGCGGCACGTCCGCACGTTGGGCCGGGCGCCAGGTTCCACCGCCGCAGCGCTCCCTGGGTCTATTGGCCGGGCGGCGGCGGCTACGTCTACGACGGCGCCGGCTACAGCCAGCCGTTCGCCGATGTGAACCAGTCGCTCTCGGCCGATGTGCGCTACACCTACACGTATGATGTGCCCTGGGACTGGACGCATCGCTATCCGCCGAACGTCGTGCCGTCCAATCGGCCCTACGTGCCGAGTTGCCCGACGGAGCAGGTGACGGTGCCCGGCCGTGGCGGCAGCGAGCACACCGTCAACATCACGCGCTGCTACTGAGCTAGCCGAGTTCGAAGCTGGTGACGCCGAAGACGCGGTCGAGCCGCAGCGGCGGGATCGGCCCCGTATACATCCGCGCCGTCTCGAACACCGGCTCCAGGCCGAGCGCCTCGGCGAGCGCGATTGCGACGGGATTGACGGCGGGGACGTCGAGGAAGACCTCGCCGGCGCCCGCGCTTCCCAATAGGGCCTGCACGATTTGATCCGCGGCGGCGCGGTCGTCGGCGACGAGTGGGCCGATCTTGTAGCCGGTCCGGCAGGGCCGGATCACACCCCATGCAGCGAGTCTGCCCTCGCGCAGCAACGCGCGGCCGACATGTCCTGGTGTGTTGATCCAGGCGCGCAGGAAGGCGCTGCGCGCGGCGGGGAATACACTGATATCATCGGCGTCCACCAGCGCAAACGGGACCTTGTCGAGTGCAACGACATCGGCGGGCGGCTTCACCGATCCCGCAACGGTGCCGCCATAGCGGATATTGGCGTAAGCGAGCCGGAATCCCGACCTTTTGTAATTCTCCTGCTGCGCCACCACGCCGTCGAGGCCGATCACGCGCGCGCCTGCATGCGCGATCGCTGCGTTCCAGATGCGCAGGCCATGGCCCGCGCCGCGAAAGCGCTCGCGCACGATATAGAAGCCCAGGAAGGCGAAGCGGTTGTCGTAATTGACGCAGGAGACGGTCGCGACCGGCTCGCTGTCGATCTCGCCGACGAAGAAGCCTCGGGCATCGGGGATCGCGAAGCAGGCGGCGTCCGCCAGCCCCGGATTCCAGCCCTCCGCCGCGGCCCAGTCGATGGCGAGCGCGATTTCGTCGGGGCGCAAATTGCGGATCTGCAGATCACTCATTTCAAGCCGCTCATGATGGAGGCTGGACGATGGATGCCTTGGGCCATGGACCTGCCGACGGGTCCGGCTGTAGAAGGCCTCATGATAGGCCGAGCCTGCGGCTCGCCTCAACTGGAGGGATCATCGGTCATGGCAGCAGAGAAGGTTGCGCTCGTTACCGCCGGCGGCAGCGGCATGGGGGCGGGGGCTGCGCGGCGGCTGGCGGCGGACGGGTTTGGCGTCGCAATCCTGTCGTCCTCAGGCAAGGGCGAGGCGCTGGCGGCCGAGCTCGGCGGCCTCGGCGTTACCGGCTCGAACCAGTCGAACGACGACCTGAAGCGCCTCGTCGAGGCTGCGATGGCGAAGTGGGGACGGATCGACGTGCTCGTCAACAGCGCGGGGCACGGGCCGCGTGCCCCCATCACGGAGATCACCGACGAGCAGTGGCACACCGGCCTCGACACTTATCTCCTGAACGTGATCCGTCCGACCCGGCTGGTGACGCCGCTGATGCAGGCACAGAAGGGCGGTGCCATCATCAACATCTCGACCGCCTGGGCGTTCGAGCCCAGCGCGATGTTCCCGACCTCGGCGGTGTTCCGCGCAGGGCTCGCCGCCTTCACCAAGATATTCACCGACACTTACGCGGCCGACAATATCCGCATGAACAACGTGCTGCCGGGCTGGATCGACAGCCTGCCGCAGCAAGATGCGCGACGCGACAGCGTGCCGATGCAGCGCTACGGCAAGGTCGAGGAGATCGCGGCGACGATATCGTTCCTGGCCTCCGACGGCGCCGCCTACATCACCGGCCAGAACCTCCGCGTCGACGGCGGGCTGACGCGCTCGGTCTGAGGCGTCCGCCTCAATGTGAGGCGATAAGCCGCGCCAGCTCCGGCAGGATCTTGTAGCGGGCGATCTCGTGCGGATACTCGCCGCGATTGGCCAGCAGGACGATGCCGATCCGCCGCGCCGGCACCAGGCCGATATAGCCGGAGGCGTTGTTGAGTCCGCCCGGCTTGTCGACGATGGTGACGCCTGGAAGGCGCACGGTCTCCCAGGCCAGGCCCTGTCCGAATTTTTCGTCGACGCGGAAGGCCTCGCGCTGCGTCAGCCTCAGGGCTTCGCGCAGATGCGGATCGATCGGGCGGCCGTCGACGCAGGCGGCCGCGAAGGCGGCAAGGTCGCGGGCGGAGGCGAACATCTGGCCCGTGCCAGGAAAATCAAAGTAGCTCTGCTGATTGCCGATCGGGCCGATCGCCATGCCCTGGTCGGAATAGCCCTGAACCACGCGCTGCATCGCCGCCGCGTCCATGACGGCGCGATTGTCCGGGCCGCGCTCGGGGACGAAGGTGGAGCCCATGGCGAGGGGGCGGAGAATGCGGTGCTGGATCAGCGCATGGATCGGCTTGTCGTAGCAGCGTTCGAGCACGAGCTGAAGCAGCACATAGCCGGCATGGGTATAGATACGTTGCCGGCCGGGTGCGACGCCGGTCACGGGTATGAAGGCGTTCAGCATCGCGATGAACTGCTCGCGCGTATACTCTTCGTTCGGCCACGGCGGATGATCGGTCGGGAGCAGCAGGCCCGAGGTGTGCGTTGCCAACTGGCCAACAGTGACGCTGCGAATGTAGCTGCCGCTCAGCTCGGGCAGGTATTTCGGCAGACGATCGTCGAGCCGCAGCTCGCCGCGCAGCACGCCGAGCGCCACGAGCGTGGCCTCGAACGGCTTTCGCAACGAGGCGAGGTTGAACAGCGTGTCGGGCGTCACCGGCCGCCTGGCGGCATCATCGGCGAACCCGTAGCTGAAGAACTCGAAATGGCGCCCGGCATAGAGGGCTGCGGCGAGGCCGCCCGCATGGTCCGGCGTCGCGGTCGGCGCCAGCTCGCTGGCGACGATGTCGCGCATCTGCGCAATCATGTCGGAATCGGCCGAGGCGCGGCGCGGGCAAAGCGCCATTGCCATCGAAATGGACGCGGCCTGGGCGAAGACTCGCCGGGTGATCGGAGATGAGATGACAACAGGCGGCACGTGCTCTGATCGACCATGCTGAGGCGCCCCCGGATGGTTTTAGCGAGGAGGTCGCGAGGTCCCAATTCACGATTGCGCGTTGTGGGTTCCCGCCAACCAGACCACAAAACTGAGCCGTTCGGCTAACAATTGTTGACGTCCGCGGCCCGGCGTGTATAGTTAGCTTCATGGCTAACCAATTATCCAATCTCGACCAGATCTTCGCCGCGCTGGCCGATCCGACGCGGCGGGCGATCGTGATGCGGCTGTGCGCGGGCGAAGCGTCGGTCGGCGAGCTCGCCGGTCCCTTCGACATGGCGCTGCCGAGCTTCATGAAGCACATCCACGTGCTCGAGACGAGCGGGCTCGTTCAGTCCGAGAAATCGGGACGCGTGCGCACCTGCCGGCTCAGCGCCGATGCGCTCGTCGGCGCGGAGGATTGGTTCCAGCAGCAGCGCGCGGTCTGGGAGGCGCGGCTCGACCGCTTCGAGGCCTATGTGATGAAGCTCAAGAAAGAGAAGGAAAGGGCGGCCGCCAAGCGGCCATCCCGAGCAACCAAACGGAAAGGTTCCTGACAATGATGAGTTCTGCCAACCCCGCTCTGTCGCAATGGTCGCTCGACCGCGAGATCGTGATGTCGCGCGTGATCGACGCGCCGCGCGATCTGGTGTTCGAGGCCTGGTCCGACCCGAAGCATCTGCCGCAATGGTTCGGCCCGAAGGGATTCAAGGTCGAGACCTTCGAGATCGACGTGCGCGTCGGCGGCGTCTGGCGCTTCAACATGATCGGGCCCGACGGCACGGTCTATCCGAACCGGATGCGCTTCCGCCGCATCGAGCGGCCGTCGCTGATGGAGATGGATCACGGCCTCGACCAGGACGACGATCCCGGCATGTTCCGCTTCACCGTCACCTTTGCCGAGCAGAGCAACGGCAAGACCGTGCTGATGATGCGGCAGCTGGCCTCGAGCACCGAGCAGCGCGACGGCATGATCGGCTTCGGCGCCGTCGAATACGGCTACCAGACGCTCGACAAGCTGGCGGCCTATGTGGCGGGGATGACGGGGTGATGCCAGCCGATCGTTCTATCGCAGGTTAGTGCCGGATCCCTCAGCCGGAACAGGCGTCGGAGACTGTCATGTCTCCTGCGGCAATCAGCGCGGGCGTGTTAGGAACAATCGCCCGTGCTTTCCGGTTGCGCGAACGACGCCAGTCAAATGGAGGACAGGAAAATGGTCGATGCAGCCCGCGATACGTTCGTGGTGGGACTACGCAATGCGCATGCGATGGAGGTGCAGGCGCGAGAATTGATGGAGCGCCAGTCGGAGCGGCTGGACGACTACCCCGAGGTCAAGGCGAAGGTCACGGCGCACCTTCAGGAGACGAATGAGCAACTGCGGCGCCTCGAGAAATGTCTGGAAGCCTGCGGCGAGAGCACGTCGAGCCTGAAGGATACGGCACAGTCGGTGATGGCCAACATGATGGCCATGGCGCATTCGGTTGCCGGCGACGAGATTCTGAAGAACACGTTCGCGAACAACGCCTTCGAGAATTTCGAGATCGCCGCCTACAAGTCGCTGCTAGCGCTGTGCAGCGCCGCCGGCATGCCGGAAGCGAAGGAGCCGCTCGAGACGTCACTGAAGGAGGAGCAGCGCATGGCGGCCTGGATCGATTCCAATGTCGAGAAGGTCACCATGGAGTACCTGACGCATCAGCGCCAGGCCGCGTAGTCCTTCGCGGTTCCGAGATCAGACCACCGGCACGCACGGCGGCCGGTGGTTTCTCCGTGCCGCCAGTTCCCTCGCATGGCGAGCGCTAGGAACCATCGCCGCTATCAGGCTTTGGCGTTGATGACGCACATCATATTCAGCGACTACCGCAATCCCGCGGCGGAGCAGGCCTACGAGATCGCCTGGGACTTTCTGGTGCGGACGGGCGCCATCCGGGACGAGTTCGAGGCCTGTGTGTTCCTGGCGCAGCGTATCACCGTGATGGTCGAGGAGGGACTGACTAACCGGATCCGCATGGCGAACCGCGCGATCTCCGAATACCAGCGCCATGCCGAGGAACGCGATGATATCATCCGCGGCGGTGGCCGTTACGCTGAAAGGCGTTGAGCGCCGGCGAAACGGGCTCACTCCCTGGCCTCGTCCGTCACGATGTCGCCGAGCTTCTGCCAGCGCATGCCGTCGAACTGCACCATCTGGAACTGCTTGTTGACGCGATAGTCCGTCGGCGTGGTCGTGACCGAGATTCCCGGCAGCGTCAGGTCGAGCTCGACGTTCTTGAGGTTGGCCGCCTGTCGCATCACGTTCTCGCGGGTCAGATCGTCGCCACATTGCTTGAGCACCTGCACCAGGAGCTGCGCGGTGATGTAGCCGTAGACGTTCAGGTTCGAATCCTTGTCACCCTCGGGATAGTACTTGGCCATGAAGGCGAGGTAGCGCTTCATGCCTGGGTCGTCCTTCCATTCGGGGTCCGCGGCATCCTTGACGTAGCCGACGCTAAGCACGCCCTTGGAATTGTCGAGCCCTGCCGGCTTGAGAACGGCGCTGAGCGAGGAGGCGTTGATGTCGATGATGTGCAGCGGCTTCCAGCCGATCTCCGCCACCTTCTTGATCGCCTGTGCCGCCTGCTTCGGCGTCGTCGCGCTGAACAGCACGTCGGCGCCTGCATCCTTCAAGCGCAGAATCTGCGAGTCGATGGTGGGCTCGGTGATCTCGTACGAGGTCTCGGCGACGACCATGTTCGCCTTTTCGCCGAGGCCCGCCTTGAGGCCGGCGAGATAATCCTTACCGAGATCGTCGTTCTGGTAGAGCACGCCGATCCTGGCGTTCGGATGGTTCTTCAGCAGGTACTGCGCGTAGATTCGGCCCTCGACGAGGTAAGACGGGTTGAAGCCCATGGTCCAGGGGAAGTTCTTCGGGTCGGTGAAGCGCGCCGCGCCGGTGGCCGCGAAGAGCTGCGGGACCTTCCTGGCGTTGAGATATTTCTGCACGGCGACGTTCGGCGCGGTGCCGATAATCTGGAACGTCAGCAGCACCTCGTCGCTTTCGACCAGGCGGCGGGTCTGCTCCACCGTCTTCGGCGGCGAATAGGCATCGTCATACTGGATCAGCTCGATCTTGCGGCCGTTCACGCCGCCCTGGTCGTTGATCATCCTCATATAGGCGGCCTGGGTCTTGCCGATCACCGCGTAGGCCGAGGCCGGGCCGCTGAGCGGCACGGTCTGGCCCACCTTGATCGCGGTGTCGGACGCGCCGGGGTCGTATTTCTTCTGTGCCTGAGCTGCCAGGCTCGACAGTGCGAGAAGCAGCGCGGAAGCTGCGATGGGTTGGAGAAGACTGCGTTTCATGTTCGTCCCTCCGGCTTCCTATTCGCCCTTGAGGCCGGCATCGCGGATCAACTTGGTCCACTTCTGCGTCTCGGCATCGATGAACTTGCCGAACTCGGCTGCGGTGCCGGCACGCACCTCGAGGCCCTGGGCGGTCAGCTTGTCCTTGATCGCAGGCTCGGCGAGTGCGCGCAGAACCTCGGTCTGGAACTTGTCCACGATGACGCGCGGCGTCGTGGACGGCACCATGAAACCGTACCAGCCGGCGGCGGCGACGTTGGGAAAACCCTGCTCGCGCAATGTCGGCGCCTGCGGGTAGAGCGCGCTGCGCTCGGCCGAGGCGACACCGAGCACCGTGAATTTGCCGCTCTGGATGTAGGGCAGTGCGGTCGGCAGCGCGGTCAATGTGGCGTCGACCCGTCCGGCGAGCAGCTCAGTATAGGAGGCCGCATCGCCCCGGAACGGGATGTTGAGACCCTTGACGCCGGCATCGCGGAACAGGAGCTCTCCCGCGAGATGCGGCTGCGAGCCCGCGCCGGGGGAGGCGAAGGTCAGTCCATCCGGCTTCGACTTGCCGTAGGCGATCAGCTCGGGAAGCGTCTTGAATGGCGCGTCGGCACTGATGATGAGGAACAGCGGCGCGATCACGGCCATCGCGACCGGCTGCAGATCCTTGCGCTCATAGGTCAGCTTGCCGAACAGCGCCTCGGCGGTGGCGTAGGGCGCCGCGACATAGAGGATCGTATAGCCGTCGCCGGGCGCATGCGCGACCATGTCGTTGGCGATGCGCGTGCCGGCGCCAGGCTTGTTCTCGACGATGAACTGCTGGCGCAGGCTGCGGCCGAACTCCTCGGCCAGCAAGCGCAGCGAGATGTCGTTGGAGCCGCCCGGTCCGTAAGGCGAGATCAGCCGCACCATCCGCGACGGCCATGCATCCTCGGCCCGTGCCGTCAGGCCCGAGCCGGCGACCAGCCCGCCTGCGATTGTGCCCAGCAGGGTTCGGCGTGTGACCTTGAGCGATGCCACTGTTTTCTTCCTCCCATTATATTGTTGGTCTTCTTTGCGACGTTCAGATCACCTTTCGCTCGGTGAGCCGTTCGATCTTCTGGTTCGAAAGGCCGAGCCAAGTCGGAACACCTCGTCATTGTCCTGGCCGACGTCGCCCGCGGCGTGACGCAATCGCGCGGGGTCGACCGTGAAGCGCGGGACGGCATTGGTCATGGCAACCGTGCCGAAATCGCGGTCGGGAACGCGGGTTATCACCTCGCGCGCCCTGACTTGCGGGTCGTCCGCGATCTGATCGATCGAATAGATCGGTGCGAGCGTTCCCTGCGCGGCATTGAACCTCGCGAGAACTTCGTCGAGAGGATGTGCGGCGCACCAGACCGCGAAGATGTCGTTCAGCTCAGTGGCGTGCTTGACGCGCTGGTCATTGGTGGCGAAGCGCGGATCCTCGGCCAGGTCGGGACGTCCGATCGCCCGGCAATTCGCCGCAAAGAGGGCGTTGGTCGAACCTGCGAGCGTCACCCAGTGATCGTCGCTGGTGCGAAACACGGCGGCCGGCGCGGAATAGCCGTTGGAATTGCCGATGCGGCTGCGAACGGTGCCGAGCTGGTCGTGCTCAATGGCGAGCACGTCGAGCAGGCGGAAGGTAGCTTCGGTGAGTGCGAGATCGATCTCCTCGCCGGGAGCGCCGGGGTCGCGTGCCCGCTTCCACAGCGCTGCCAGCACGCCGACGGCGCCGAACAGGCCGCCGATCGAATCCCCGATCGGGTATCCGGGATGGGTCGGCTCGCCCTCGCTCTCGCCGGTGATGTAAGTCAGTCCGCCCATGGCCTCGAAGATGCGGGCGAAGCCGGGGCGCTCGCGATAGGGGCCATCCTGCCCGAAGGCGGTGGCGCGCAGAATCACAAGGCGCGGCTGGATCGACCACAGCACCTCCTTGGGAAGGCCCCAGCGATCCAGCGTTCCCGGACGAAAATTCTCGATCAGCACGTCGAAGCGTGGAAGGAGCTGCTTGAACAGTGCAAGCCCTTCCGGAGTACGCAGATCGAGCGTGGCAAACTTCTTGTTGCGGTTGGCGGCTTTCCACCACAGCGGCTTGCCGTTCTTGAACGGCGGAAACGACCGCACGCCGTCGCCTTGCCCTGGCATCTCGATCTTGAGCACGTCCGCGCCGTAGTCGGCCAGCAGCGTCGCGGCGAACGGCGCGGCGATGATCGTCGCGATGTCGAGAACCTTCAATCCCTCGAGTGGTCCAGCCATGTCATGTCCCGGCGCTTGTGATTTTCTTGGTTTTGCGCGGCGGCGGCTTGAGCTCGGCCTGCCCGACCATGGCCCGGATGCTATCGGCGAGCGCCGCGATGCGCGGACCGATTTCGCCCTCGAGCTGCCCGGGCTGGAGCCGGAAGGCGGGGATGCCGCAATTGATCGAGAATGATTGTTTCGCTTCGCTGACATGAAACAGCGGCGCGGCGACGGCATGGATCGAGGCCATGTACTCGCCCCAGCAGGTGCAAAAGCCGCGGCTTTTGCATTGCGCGATGCCGGCGCGGTATTTGTCACGGAAGGCCGACCATAACTCGGCGTCTTCGGCGGCGATGTTCCCTTCGAGCCGCTCGGCATCGGCCGGCGGCAAGGTCGCGGCCGCGGCGCGTCCCATGGCGGTCATCACCACGGGGATCGGCATGCCGATGTCGGGCGCATGCGGCCCGACATCGCCGGAGCGCGCGGTCTCGACATAGATCATCGAGGTGGCGTCGAGCAGGCCGATCGAGACCGTGCCGCGGACGCTGAGCGCCAGCTCCTGCATCATCGGGCGCGCCACCTGGCGAAATTGCATTCCGGCGAGCAGGGGATGCGCCATCCGCAGCGCCCGCGCACCGACGCGGTACTTTGACCGCTCGGGGTCGTAGCGGAGATAGCCGAGCTCGGCCAGCGTATGGGTCAGCCGCGCCACCGTCGGGCGCGGGATTCCGGTCAGCGTCGACAGCTCCATGTTGCCCAGCACCGTGCTCCCGGCCTTGAACGCCTCGAGCACGACGAGCCCCTTTGCCAGCGTGGTGGCGAAAGCGGCGTCATCGGCGCTCTCGGCCAGCACGGCTGCGGCAGAGGAGAGCGGGCGCTGCGGTTTGGATGAGTCAATCGAAGCCATCCCGGAATATCAGACGGACGGATTACGAATGTCCAATAGATTCGCCGTTCATGAGAAAATTGTCCGATATGTGGACACTCGGCTCACAGCGCTTCTTGCGCCATCCGGGCACCGCTGGAACGACCAGGCACACAGATTTTTGTCGTGATTGCATGCCGTTCTGTGACAGGATTATTACGACGACGTGTCAGATCGATAATTTTTGCGGAGCGGTTCATGTTGCTGTGGCAGGCGCGGTCAAATCCCCTGGCGTGGTGGTGGGGATCCCTCACGCTTGTGAGCAGCGCCAATATCCTCGTCTGGTTCATGCTCTATCGTGAGTTCTATCCGACGCCTTCGGCCAGCCTCGGTGGCGGCTCTGACATCGGGCTGATGTTCCTGCTGTGCGCCGGCTACGTGTTCGGCTGCGCCTTCCGTTCGGTGCTGCCGCGCGCCGACGTGCAGCGCATCTGCCTGTTCGACACCTGGCTTTCCAGCGTCGCCGTCGGCCGGACGGTGGCAACCGTGGCCGAGCTCTGCTTCGCCGCGCAATGGGCCATCATTCTGCATCAGCTCGGCAAGATGACGGGCGCGGAGACCGCGGTGAACATCGCGCTCGTGATCGTGCCGATCATCATCATCGCGGAATGCTTTTCCTGGTACGCGGTGGTGACGACCAACTTCCTCTACAACGCGATCGAGAACTCGCTGTGGGCGGTGACCTTCTTCCTGGCCGGCATTGCGCTGTGCCGCCTGATGCCGGAATTCCAGGGCGTGGTGCGCTGGGCGCTGATGTCAGGCATCGTCGGCATCGCCTGCTTCCTCGCCTTCCTTATCACCGTGGACGTGCCGATGTATCTCAGCCGCTGGCGGGCAGGGCACGTCGAGGGCAACAAATTCCTCGGCTTCCTCGAAGGCCTGCATGACGTCGCGACGCGCTGGGTAGTGACCCACGACGTCGCGCATTGGAAGGGCGAGCTGACCTGGATGTTCCTGTATTTCAGCGCCGCGGTGTGGTCGAGCCTTGCGCTGTGCGCGCTCTACGCGATGGAAGGCTATCTCATGCGCTATCTGGCCTGACGGCCAGATTGGTTTGAATTGACGCGAACCGGTGTCCGTTTGGCTTGAAAGCGCTCTCGTTGCCGGCCAGGCGGGTCAGGCCGGTTCGGCGATCACCGTGTTGCGCAAGGTGCCGATGCCGGAAATCTCGACCTCGACGGTGTCGCCGGGGCGCATCCACAGCGGCGGCGTGCGCTTGGCGCCGACACCGCCCGGCGTGCCCGTGACGATGACGTCGCCGGGGACGAGCGGGCAGATGGTGGAGATGTAGGCGATCAGCTCGGGGATGGCGGTGATCAGGAGATCCGTCGTGGTGTCCTGCACGACCTTGCCGTTCAGCCTTGTCTGCAAGGTGAGCTTTGACGGATCCGGAATCTCGTCGGTCGTCACCAGCCAGGGACCGAAACTGCCGCTCTCGGCAAAGGTCTTGCCCGCGAGGAATTGACTGGTGTGGCGCTGCCAGTCGCGGATGCTGCCTTCATTGTAGCAGGAGTAGCCGGCGACGTGATCAAGCGCGCGGCCGGCCGGAATGTGACGGCCCGCCTTGCCGATGACGAGTGCGAGCTCGCCTTCATAGTCGAAGTCGTCGCTCACCCCTGGTTTCACGATGGGCTGGAGATGGCCGACCTGGCTGCAGGCGAAGCGCGCGAACAGCGCCGGCTTTTCGGTGACGGTGCGGCCGGTCTCGGCGACGTGATCGCGATAGTTGAGGCCGACGCAGATGATCTTGCCGGGATCGGGAATCACGGGCGCGAAGCTGATCTTGTCGAGCGGATGATCGGGCGCCGTGGATGCGACGATTTCAGCCGCTTCGGCCAAGCGGCCGGCTTCGAGCAGCTGCCGCAGCGTGGCGCACCCCGCCATCCGCGCGCCGAGATCGACGACATTGTTGTCCTTGACGGCTCCGAAGGAGGGGCGTCCGTCCACACTGAATGAGAGCAGCTTCATGAAATGTCCTTGAGGGTTCGGTCAGGCCGCGGAGGGCGCTTGGGCGTAAGGAATTTGGATTGGAGGCGCGATGGCGGCGATGAGGCGGTCGAGCTCGGCCTCGTTGCAGGCGGAGCCGCGGATGTAACGGTCGGGACGAACCAGTGCGGCGATGATGCCGTGCTCGCGCAGCCAGTCTCCGACACCTTCGGCGTCGTCGCCGGCGAGAATTTCTATCCCCGCCTGCGACAGCGCGAGGCGCGACGGCAGTGCGGCCGCCGTCTCGATGAGCAGCACATGGCTGTAGCCGGTCCGGTCGTCGCTGCGGCGTCCGTCGCTCAGCATGAATTGCGGTGCGAGGTGTCCGGCGAGCGGCAGGTCGCCGAACGCCAGCCCGGGGCCGAGCAGGGGCTTCTTCACGTCCAGCTTGACGGGCGCATTCTCGCGCGCTTCGCCGGCAGCAAGGCCGGCCTCGATCGCCTTGGTGTTGATGACACCGCCGAGGCGAATCGCGAGCTCGATGAACTCGCGCACATGCGGCAGGCGTTCGCTCTGATAGGTGTCGAGCAGATCGGGCGCGGCGCCGTCGCGGATCACGCTCGTCAGCTTCCAGGCGAGGTTGGCGGCATCGCGAATGCCGGCGCACATGCCCTGGCCGAGGAACGGCGGGGTCTGGTGCGCGGAATCGCCCGCGAGCAGCAATCGCCGGTTCCGCCATTGCTGCGCGATGACCGAATGGAACGTGTAGACCGCAGCGCGCTCGATCTCGGCATCGTCGGGCGTGATCCAGCGCGACAGCAGCTCCCAGACCTTCGCAGGTTGCGCGACGTCCTGCGAATCCTCGTCCGGGAGAACCGTGATCTCCCAGCGCCGCCGCGTGCCGGTGCCGCGCACATAGGTCGCAGGACGCCTGGGATCGCAATGCTGGAGGCTGTAGTCGCCGAGATCGTCGCGCGGCCGCTTGAGCAGAGCGTCGATCACCAGCCACCGCTCGTGGAAGCCGAGATCGTCCATGCCGGAGCCGATGAAGCGGCGCACCAGCGAGCGGGCGCCGTCGCAGCCGATCACATAGCCGGCGCGAACCTCGCAGAGCCTGCCGTTGGAGAGGTCCTCGTAGCGGACGCGCACGCCAGTCTCGTCCTGATCGAGCGCGAACACCTCGCAGCGGTTGCGCAAGCTGACATGTGGCCAGCGAGCGAGCCCGCCGATCAGCACGTCCTCCAGATCTGGCTGGTGGAAGCGGTAGCTGAGATGCCAGCCCATCGGCGTCAGCGTCTGCGGGCGCGACCAATCCAGCAGCATGCGACCGGCGGCATCGAGAAAGAGCATGCCGGGGCTGAGGATGACATGCGGCAGGATCGCCTCGGCAAGCCCGATGGTTTGGAAGACGCGCATGCATTCGTCGTCGAAATGCACGGCCCGCGGCAGATGATAGGTCCGCGCCTCGCGCTCCAGCACCAGCGTCCTTACGCCGGAGAGGCCGAGCAGGTTGGCGAGCGTGGCGCCGACCGGCCCGCGGCCGACGATCACGACGTCGAAGTCTTCAGCGGTGCATCCATCTTGCATGGGCTATCTCTTCCCGAAGCGGTACCGGTCCTTCAACGCCGTCGCGCCAAGTGTCCGCCCAGCGGACGACCTGCTCCAAAGCCCGCCGTGTCCGCCAGCCGGACATTTCCGCAATGACGCTACTTCCACCCGGCCTGCGTTGGCTACTTAGGGTCAGGAAAAAAAAGTGCAGGTTGTCGATCCGGCAGCCGCGGAGGAAACGACGATGCTGAAATGCGCGGGAATGGTGTTCCTTGCCATCCAATTGTTCGTGGTGCCGGCGTTAGCGGCGGACATCAACGTGGGAATCCTGCTGTCCACGACCGGTCCGGCCGCCGCGATCGGAAGTGCCGAGCGCAATGGCGCCAGCTTTGGCGCGACCGAAATTGCGGGCCACAAGGTCAACTATCTGTTCCTCGACGAAGCCTCGGACAGCACCGCGGCCGTCGCGGCGATGCGGAAGCTATTCCAGGGCAGCAATATCGATATCCTCGTCGGTCCGACCACGACGCCCGGGTCTTTCGCGGTCATCGATCCCGCCGTCGAATACCGTCTACCGGTCATCACGCTGGCCCCGGTCAACGCCCTGGTGGCACCGGTCGATGCGCGCAAGCGATGGATCTTCAAGACCACCACCAATGACGATCACGAAGCGGCGCCGTTATTCGCGCACATGAAGAGGAGTGGCGTGAAGAAGCTCGCCCTGATCGGTTTCGGCGATTCCTATGGTGATGCCTGGAGCAAAGTCAGTGCGGAGATGTGCGCGGCCGCGGGGATCGCGCTCGTTGCCGACGAGAAATATGCACGAACCGACAACACCGTCGTCGGACAGATCCTCAAGATCGTTGCCGCTGATCCCGACGCCGTCCTCATTGCAGCCTCCGGTGCGCCCGCGGCGCTGCCGCTGCTTCAGCTTCGCGAGAAGGGATTTGCCGGCAAGGTGTACGGCACGCTCGGCGCCACTTTCGGAGACTTCCGGAAGCTGACGGGCGCACAGGGTGACGGCATCTTCGTGCCGCTGAGCCCGGCGGTCGGAGCCGCCTCGTTGCCGGATGGCCATCCCGCCAAGCAGGCCGCGCTGGAGTTCATCCAGCGCTACGAAGGCAAGTTCGGTCCGGGAAGCCGCAACATCTTTGCGGGATCTGCCTACGATGCTCTGCTCCTGATCGAGCGCGCTGCACCCGCTGCGCTGAAGGTGGGCGCGCCCGGGACGGCCGAATTTCGCGAAGGCCTCCGCAGCGCAATCGAAGGGCTCAAGGGCCTGGCCGGCTCCCGCGGCGTCTACAATTACGGCCCCAATGACCACACCGGCCTTGACCACACTGCGCTGACGCTTGGTCAGCTCCAGAAGGGCGAATGGGTGGCGGTGCCCTGAGACGGGCCTCCGGACCGACAGGGAGAATAGACGATGCCGGCCATTCCCGGACAACCGGTCTATGACGTCGATCTCTACAGCGACGAGGTCCTGGGCGATCCATACAAGCACTACAGAGCCCTTCGCGATCTGGGTGCGGTGGTATGGTTGCCGCGTAACGAGCTTCATGCGGTGGCTCGCTTCGAGGACGTCCGCGCTGCCCTGCGAAACCCGGCCGTGTTCTCGTCGGCACAGGGAGTTGCAGCCAACGACCACGTCAACAGCATCTCGCGAGGCACGACGCTGGCGAGCGATGCGCCCTTGCATGATCGCCTGCGTGCGATCATAGCAGCCCCGTTGCTGCCGCGGGCGCTGGAAGAGATTGCGCCGCAGATCAGGGCGGAGGCCCACCGGCTGGTCGATGATCTGGTCGCCCGCGGCCAGTTCGATGCGGTATCGGATCTTGCTCAGCACCTGCCGCTGACGATCGTCTCCAAGCTCGTGGGGCTGGAGGATTATGGTCGCAGCAGCATGCTTCGCTGGGCTGCCGCGACCTTCAACGTGCTCGGCACGATGAATGCGCGGGCCTGCACGGCTCTGAAGGACGTTCAGGAGATGCGCGCCTATCTCGGCGGCGAAGAGATCAGGTCTCGCCTGCGGCCCGGCAGCTGGGGCGATCGCATCTTTGCCGCTGCGGACCGAGGCGAGGTCGAGCCCGAGCGCTGCCCGGTGCTGATGCGGGATTATCTCGGGCCGAGCCTCGACACGACGATCTTCGCGACGGCCAACCTGGTCCTGCTGTTCGGCCGGCATCCCGCGCAATGGGATCTGGTCCGCGACGATCCGGCTCTGATCCCGAATGCGATCAACGAGGCGCTGCGGCTGGAATCCCCGGTCCGCGGCTTCACACGCCACCTTGCGGCCGACGCGACGATCGGCGACCTGACCCTTCCGCGCGAGAGCCGGCTGCTGCTGCTATACGCGTCGGCCAATCGTGACGAGCGTAAATGGCAGGATCCGGAACGCTTCGACGTGAAACGTCGCGCCAACGACCATCTCGGATTTGGCAATGGGACGCACATGTGCGCAGGCCTTCATCTGGCCCGGCTGGAGATGACGGCACTGCTCGAAGCCCTGGTGAAGCGTGTGGCCCGCTTCGAGATCGGGGAGCCCGTGCTGGCGCTCAACAACGTGTTGCGTGGCCTGGCTTCTTTGCCGGTTCGGGTGAAGCGCGCTTAGCCCGCAGTTGCCGCACCCCCGACGTCGATGGCTGCCGCGGTGCTGCGCATGGGATCGACAAAAGTTGCGATGGCTTCCTCCATGCCCAGCGCCGAACGAATCCAGATGATGGAGATGCAGCCGAACACGGCGCCGCCCCGCACGATCGGGACGGCTATCGATGCCGTCTTGGGATTGTATTCGCCGTCGCCGCGGATGGCGTAGCCGCGTGCCTGCGTCTCGGCAATCATCTGGCCAAGGCGAACTTCATCGATGAAGGGGCGGTCGTCGACCTCGTCGATGCGGCGGAGATGATTGATGATGAGATCGCGTTCGCGCGCCGGGCAGGCGGCGAGATAGGCGCGGCCCGCGGACGTACGCAGCATCGGCAGGCGCTTGCCGATCATGCCGCGATCGATCGAAAGGGGGCTGCGAGAGTGCGTGGTCTCCTGCACCACCATCGCGGCGTTCTCGTAAGTCGAGAGATCGACCGGCCAGACCAGTTTCCTGCTGAGCTCGGCGAGATAAGGCGCCGCCGCCTGGCAGATCACCACGCCGGGATCGTAGCCGTCGCCGAGGCTCAGCGCGCGCCGGGTGACCCGAAACCGGTCGTCGCTGGCGCTGCGGGCGATATAGCCGAGCTCCTCCAGGGTTTCGAGGAGGCGGTACACGGTGGGTCGGGGCAGGTCGAGCGCGCGGGCGACGTCGCCGGCGCGGATGCCGCCGGATCGGTTGACCTCGTGCAGCACATCGAGCCCGCGCTTGAAGGCGCGGACTCCCTCGGACTGCCGAGGCTGGCCGTTCCGCGTCCGCTCCTTGGACACTTGATATTTCCTCCCTTGCGGCACATCGCGGCGCGCTTATTGTCGCCTGCGAACGCGATGCGATTGCGAAGCGCCACCGTAGGATCGCGCGCGGCTGGTATCAAGCTCGCCGCAGGACGGCGACCGCGAATGCCTTCGGGAGGAATTCGATGGAAATCGTAGCGCTCGGCTATATCGGGATCAGTTCATCCCAGCTCGACCAATGGAGCCGGATGGCGACCGGGCTGCTCGGCATGCAGCAGGTCGATCGCGGCGGCAAGATGCGCGCCTTCCGCATGGACGACCGCAAGCAGCGGCTGATCGTCGACGGCGGCAGCGATGCCGGCCTCGCGGTGATGGGATGGGAAGTTCCTTCGACCGCCGAGCTGGACAGGTTGGCAGGACGGCTGGAAAGCCATGGCATCAAGGTGGCGAGGGGCTCGCGCGCACTCGCTGACGAGCGGCATGTCGCCGAGCTGATCGCGTTCACTGACCCCGCCGGCAACCGGCTGGAGGCTTTTTGCAAGCCGGAGCTCGCGAGCGAGCCGTTCAGGCCGGGCCGCCCGATCTCGGGCTTCCGCACCGGCGCGCTCGGCATGGGGCATGTCGTGCTCAATGTGGAGGATGTCGAGGTGCTGTTGCCGTTCTATCGCGACGTGCTTGGCTTTCACGTCTCCGATTTCGGGCTGAAGCCCTACGGGCTCTATTTCTTCCACGTCAACGGCCGCCACCACTCCTTCGCGATGGTCGGCTCGGGGCGGAAGGCGATGCATCACTTCATGGTCGAGCTCGGCTGCCTCGATGATGTCGGGCAGGGCTACGACCTCGCGCAGATGGACGAGGGACGCATCGCCTACACGCTGGGCCGGCACACCAATGATCACATGACCTCGTTCTACGTGAATACGCCGTCCGGCTTCTTCATCGAATATGGCTGGGGCGCACGCGTCATCGATCCCGAAACCTGGCAGCCGCACGAGACTTTCGATGGGCCTTCTTTGTGGGGCCACGAGCGGCTGCATATGCCGGAAGAGCAGCGCAAGCGCTTGCGCGAGATGCGGCTCGACGCCGCTGCCCGCGGCGTGCGCGCCGCCGACCCGCGCGTGCCGCCGCTCAACTGCGCGTGGCTCGACGCGGTAGTCGCGCGTGAGTGATCTGCGGCGACGCCGCGATCAGGCTTCGCCGAGATCGACCTCGGTCAGGATCCCCTGGCGCAGCGCCAGCCGGACCAGTTCGATGTCGGAGCCGACGCCGAGCTTGTCCTTGATCAGCGAGTGCAGGTTCGCCACCGTCTTCGGGCTGACATGCAGCGTCTCGGCGATCTCCTCGGTCGTGTTCTCGGCAAGCAACAGCCGCAGCACCTCGAACTCGCGCGGCGTCAGCACGTCGGCGGCGGAGCTCTCGCTGCTGATGCGGCTGAGCGCAAGCTCGTGGTCGATATCGGGGCTGATGGCGATCTTGCCGGCGAGCACGTCCTTGACCGCGCGCACCAGGGTCTCGGGCGGGCTGGTCTTGGTGACGTAACCCCGTGCACCGGCGCGGATCGCCTGCACGGCAAAGCCGGCATTCTCGTGCATGGTGAAAACGAGAATCCGCGCCGCCTTGTCCCACTGCCTGATCCGCCTGACGGCTTCGATGCCGCCGATGCCGGGCATGCTGAGGTCCATGATGACGAGATCGGGCGTCTCGGATTTGTAGAGGCGATAGGCCTCCGCGCCGTCGGCCGCCTCGGCGACCACGCGCAGGCCCGGCTGCTTCTGCAGCACCGAGCGATAGCCCTCGCGGACGACGGAATGGTCGTCGACCAGCAGGATGGTCGCATCCGTCGCGCTCATGCCGCGTGCTCCAGGGCCCGCGGATCGGCGGACGCGAGCGGAATGAACACACGCAAGGCTGAACCGCGAGGGCTGGTCTCAAAACTCAGCCGGCCGTGAAGTGCGGCGACACGCTCGCGCATGCCGAGCAGGCCCATGCCCGATTTGGCCGAAGCCTCGTTCGGCCGGCCGTCATCCTCGACCACGAGGGCAATCTCGCTTGCGGTTGCGGTAAGATGCAGGCTGACCCTCGTTGCGCCGGCGTGCTTGGCCGCGTTGGTGAGCGCCTCCTGCACGATCCGATAGAGATTGGCGCTGACGTCGGCGGGCACGCTGTCGAATGCGCCGTCGAACCGGATCTCGAAGCGGGGCTGGCCGCGGCTGCGGCCGTTCCACCCGGAGACCAGGCCTTCGAGGCTGGCGACGAGGCCGAGCTCGTCGACATCGGGGGGCCGCAGCCGGAACAGCGCGCCGCGCAGCGTCTCCATCATGCCGGTTGCGGTGCGGGCAATGCTGTCGCATTCGCCGAGCAGGTCGGGACAGTCCTGCGCCGCAGTCTGGCGGGCGGATGCGGCCAGCGCGCGGATCGCGGCGAGCGACTGGCCGAATTCGTCGTGCAGCTCGCGGGCGAGATGGCGGCGCTCCTCGTCCTGGAGCGCGATCAGCTTCCGCGTCAGCTCGTTGCGCTCGGCAAGCGCGGTGTGGAGGCTTTCGGCGAGATGGTTGAAGACGTCGCGGATGGCGGAGAGCTCGGCGAGGTCGAACGGCGGCAGCCGGGTGGTGAGGTCGCCGGCGGCGATGCGTTCGAGGCCGCTGCCGATCATGCGGGTGGGCCGCAGAGCACGGGCCAGTGCGGCATAGACCAGCCCGCAGAGCAGCGGCAGCGCGATCGCAAGCGCGATCATGAGGCGGCCGGCCTCGTGCCAGGCCTCCGCCGTCTGCACCGCCGGGTCGATCGAGACCACGGTCTCGCCGAGCTTGGTTCCGCGCACGATCACGGGCCGCGCCGCCTCGCGGCCAGGGTCGAACAGGCTGCGATAGAAGGCGGCGAAGGCTTGCGGCGGCGGGCTCGCCGGGGCAGGCGCGCCGCTGCAGAAACGCTGCAGCATCTCGCCGTTCGCGCTGCGGAAGCCGAGGCAGAGGCCGGGCGTCATCACATGGGCCGACACCGGGTCGAGGTCCGGAAAGTCCGAGCGGGGGCTCGCCGCCCACTGCACCTTGCCTTGCTGCAGCTCCAGCGTCTTGGCCACGATGGCGGCGATGGCGTCGATGCGCGCATGCGCGGCGCTATCGGCGGTGACGAGGAAATAGGTGGAGATCGCGGCGAAGCAGGCGGCCGATATCGCGGCCACGCGCAGCGTCAGACGGACCTTGAGATCGAATCTCGGGCGATTCCACATCGGCTTGCACCTGGTACGAACGGGGTTGTCGCGCCTCATTAGAGGGCAGAACGCCGACGGCGGGAAGCGTTCCCGACTTGCCGCACTGCAACGTCGTGAAATTTTCCCGGCGTTGGTCGGGATGGTGACGGCTGCGGAGCCTCAGGCGGCCCGTCCAGATTTGCGTTCCATCCACGAGGTCCGTTCATGCATCGCTGCCGGCTGTCTCTCTCCGCCTGTCTCCTCCTCGTCCTCTCTTGCTCGCCCCTCGCTGCGCAGGCCGCCATCGGTGTCGCCATGGACGATTTCAGCTACACCGATACTTCGGCCGAGCCGACCGACCAGGCCGCCGCCCACGAGCGGCGGCTGGCGGCGTTCATGGCCGCGCTTCGAAGGGACATCGAGGCAGACCAGCGCTACCGCTTGGTGCGATCCGCCCAGGACGGCGCGGCGTTCAAGGTGGTCGGCGGCATTCAGAAGACGAGCACGCTGGTGCAATGGGCCAAGGTCGCCGTGATCGACGTCGGCGCCACGACGCTCGTGCTGGACAAGCTCTACAGCTTCCGCGGCGACAATGACGAAGCATGGGAGCGCGCCCAGATGTTCGTGTCCCGCGAGGTCATGGCCGCGCTCGGCACGCCTGCGCCGGTCGCGCTGGCCGTGTTCGATTTCGAGCTCGAGGACATGACCGCCGCCTCGGCGGGGGCGTCCGCTGCGTCGGATGCGTCATATCTCGCGGAGGTCACCGGCGGTGTGCGCGAGGCACTCGGCCAATCCGGCCGTTACCGCATCGTCGAGGTCGGCGCAGAGGCGGGGAAGGGTGGCGCTTTGCGGTATTGCGGCGGCTGCGAGGCCTTCATTGCGCGCAAGCTCGGTGCGGACCAATCATTGATCGGCGTGGTGCGCCGCGTCAGCCGCACCGAATATACGCTCGGATTCCAGGTTCGCGACTCCAGGACCGGTGCGGTACTGGCGCGCGGCGACAGCGGCCTGCGCCTCGGTGCGGACTATTCCTGGAAGCGCGGCGCCGTGCGGCTGGTCAGAGAGCGGCTGATCGAGAGCCAGCAGGCCACCGAGGCTGCTAGAAAGTAAGCTGCACCTTCATCGATTGCGAGCGGTCGCTGGCGAGCTCGAAGGCGGCGACGGCGTTCTCGAACGGCATAGTGGCCGTGATCAGCGGCTTGACGTCGATCAGGCCTTCGCCCATCAGGCGCACCGCGAGCTCGAACTCGGGATCGAAGCGGAAGGTGCCGCGCAGCTGCAATTCCTTGGCGACGATGGAGTTGATCGGCAGCGTCATCTCGCCGCCGAGGCCGAGCTGCACCAGCGTGGCGCCGGGCCTGAGCACGTCGAGCGCGGTGCGGAGGGCGGCCTGGTTGCCGGAGGCCTCGAACAGCGTGTCGAACACGCCCTTGCCGGTGCGCCAGGGATCGAGCGCGGTGGCATTGGTCGCGACGTTGATGGCATGCGTGGCGCCGAGCTTCTTGGCGACCGCGAGCGGCGCGTCAGCGACATCGGTGACAACGATCTCCGACGCGCCGCCGAAACGTGAGACCAGAATCATCAGCGCGCCGATCGGGCCGCAGCCGGTGATCAGCACGCGCTTGCCGAGCAGGGAACTGGCCTGCTTGCCGGCATGCAGGCACACCGCAAGCGGCTCGGCGACCGCAGCTTCCGCCAGCGAAAGCTTGTCCGAGATCGGCACGGCCTGCGTGGCATCGACCGTGATGAACTCGCGAAAGCCGCCCTGCACATGGGGAAAGCGCATCGCGCTGCCGAGGAAGCGCATGTCGAGGCACTGGTTGCGCATGCCTTCCTGGCAATGCAGGCACGCCCCGCACGGTCTGCTCGGGTTGACCGCGACGCGCGTGCCGGGCTTCACACTGGTGACGCCGTCACCGACGTCGGCGACGACGCCGGCGATCTCGTGACCCAGCGCCATCGGCTGCTGGATGCGCACGACGCCGAAGCCGCCGTGATGATAGTAGTGCAGATCGGAGCCGCAGATCCCGCCATTGGCGATCTTGACGCGGACCTCGCCAGGGCCGGGGTCCGGATCGGCATAATTGTCGATCCGCAGGTCCTTCGGGGCGTGGATGACGACGGCGCGCATGGCTTGCTCCTTCGCTGTCTAGGCGGTCACATCGCGGCGATCATGCCGCCATCGACGTAGATGATCTGGCCGTTGACGTAGGTCGAGGCATCCGAGCCGAGGAAGATCGCGGCGCCCACCAGCTCATCCGGCTTGCCCCAGCGCTTGGAGGGGATGCGGCTCATCAGCCAGGTGTTGAAATCGGCGTTGTTGACCAGCGCCTCGTTCATGTCGGTCAGCATGTAGCCCGGGCCGATCGCATTGGCCTGGATGCCGTGCTGGGCCCATTCCACCGCCATCGAACGGGTCAGGTTCTTGATGCCGCCCTTGGCCGCGGTGTAGGGCGCAATGGTGGGGCGGGCGAGTTCGCTGCCGAGCGAGCCGATATTGATGATCTTGCCGCGCTTGCGCGGAATCATGCGCTTGGCCGCCTCGCGGCCGATCACGAAGGCGCTGGTGAGGTTGGTCTCGATCACCTTGCGCCACTCGTCGGTGGTGAACTCCACCAGCGGCTTGCGATGCTGGATGCCGGCATTGTTGACGAGGATGTCGACCGCAAGCCCCTCGCGGTCGAAGCGCTCGAAGGCGGCGACGATGGCGGCCTCGTCGGTGACGTCAAAGGCGGCGCCTTCGGCCTGATGGCCAGCGGCGCGAAACTCGGCGACGGCCTGCTCGACGCGCTTGGGATCGACGCCGTTGATGATGATCTTCGCGCCGGCCTTGGCCATGCCCTCGGCGATGGCGCGGCCGAGACCACGGGAGGAGCCGGTCACGAGCGCGGTGCGGCCGGAGAGATCGAAGAGGGACGTGCTCATCTCAAGAATTCCTCAGACGTTGGAGCGGCGCACGATGAGATCGGTGCGCTCGAAGACGGCAGGCAGGAGGTCGACGCCCAGGCCGGGGCCTTCCATCGGGAAGACGTAGCCGTCCTTGATGGTGGGCATCGTGGTGACGAGCTCATTGTACCAGCCCTTGTAGAAGGCGCGCACGGATTCCTGGATCAGGGTGTTGGGCTGGCTGAACGACATGTGGATGGCGGCGATGAAGCCGATCGGGCCAATGCAGTCATGAGGAGCAAAAGGCCGGTGATAGGTCTCGGCCATGGCCGCGATCTTCCGGCCTTCGGTGAGACCGCCGGTCCAGCACAGATCGGCCATCACCACATGCATGGCGTCGCGGTCGAGCATGTCCTTGTAGGGGAAGCGCGAGCCCAGCGTCTCGCTGGCGCAGACCCAGACGTCGGTCGAGCGGGCGTATTCGGCCAGCGCCTGCGGCGAGTTCATCCGGATGGGGTCCTCGTACCAGGTCGGCTTGTAGGGCTCGAGCGCACGGGCGATCTGCTTGGCGGTCGGCAGATTCCAGAGCGAATGGAGCTCGACCATGATCTCCATCTTGTCGCCGACGGCCTTGCGGATCTTCTCGAACGGCTCGATCGCCTGCTTCATCTGCGCGGCGGTGATGTAGAGGCCCTTGTTCTCCTGCGCGGCGGGATCGAATGGCCAGATCTTCATCGCCGAGATGCCGCTTTCGAGCAGGCTTTCGGCGAGCGCATCGGCGTGGTTCATGAAGCCGTCGAGATCTTCATAGGGCCCCTTGGAAGCGCCGAGATTCCAATTGGCCACCGGGCTGATATTGGTCGAGCGCACATATTGCGTGCCGGCGCAGGTGTTGTAGATGCGCTGCTTGTCGCGGCAGAGGCCGCCGAGCATCTGGTGCACCGGCTGGCCGCAGACCTTGCCGAACAGATCCCACAGCGCGATGTCGATCGCTGACGCCGCACGATATTCGACGCCGGTCGAGGACTGCGCCATCGGCAGGTTCAGCATGTCGCGATGGATCGCTTCGATGTGCAGGGGATTGCGGCCGAGCAGGCGGCCGGCAAAGGTGTCGTGGATCTGCGCTTCGACCGCGCCGGCGCCATAGAAGGTTTCGCCGAGACCGATCAGACCGGTGTCGGTGTGGATGCGGACCCAGATGACGTTGGAAAATTCCTCGGTGCGCAATGTCTCGATCGACGTGATCTTCACGGCAATTATCCTCCCATCGAAAGGCGCTTCGCGCCCGACGTCTCATTTTGCGCTGCAACATGTTGCAAGGCGTGCCGACGTCTTACGCTCGCTTGTAATATATCACAACATGTTTTAAGGATGCCACAAAGAGGCGCGCCATTCTGCAACGAGAGCGCGGGTTGACGGGAGGACGACATGGCACGACGCAAGCGCGCGCTCGAGGTGGTCAAAGACGAGGATGACGGCGGAGGCCGGCGTTCGCGTAGCAACCGACTCAACTTCTTCGAGTTGGCCTATCAAAGGATCGAAGAGCTCCTGGTTCATTGCGAGCTCAAGCCCGGCCAGTTCATGACCATGCTGGAATTGCAGCAAATCACGGGTTTCGGCCGCACGCCGGTGCACCACGCCGTCAACCGTCTCTCCGCCGACACTCTCATCATCATCCGGCCGCGTCATGGCCTCACCATCGCGCCGATCGATCTGGCGCGCGAACGCATGCTGCTCGGACTGCGCCGCGACATGGAGCGTTTTGTCATTCGCCTCGCGGCGGATCGCGCCAGTCTTTCCCACCGCAATCAGGCCTTGCACATCGAGCGGTTGCTGCGCGAACGTCGCGCCACTTTGACACTCGACGAGTTCAACAGCCTCGATCGCCGCATCGACGCGCTGGTGCTGGAGGCTGCCGGCGAGCCGTTCCTGGTGCACACGCTGCGGCCGCTGCACACGCTGTATCGGCGCATCGGCTACATCCACCATCGCTTCATGCCGGGGCAGGCGGATCTGTCAGGCACGATCGATCATCATCTCGCCATTCTTGCAGCCATCGCCAACCGCCGCGTCGAGGACGCAGTGAAGGCGAGCGATGCACTGATCGACTACATGGGCGAGATGTTCTCAGGCATGGAGGCGGGGATCGACCCGCGCCTGCTCGATTGCAGCATCGAGCCGCTGCTCGGGGCGTAGAGAGTTTCGAAGAGAGGACCAAGAAGAATGTCAACGATGGCGATGCCACAAGCGACCGCGAGCGAAGCCGCGGTCCGCTACCTCATCACGAATTACAGTCCCAAGGGCAACAAGGTCGGCTGGCTGATGATGGCCTCCATCCTGGTCGAGGCCTGGGACCTCTATTCGATCGCCTTCGTGCTAATCTTCATCAAGGAGCAGTACAATCCCGATCCGCTGATGCTCGGCCTCGCCGCCGCGGGCACGCAAGGCGGCGCGCTGATCGGCGCGCTGCTCGGCGGCTGGCTGTCCGACAAGATCGGCCGCCGCGTGATGTTCCTGGTGACAATGGTGCTGTTCATCGTGCTGGCGCTGGCGCAGGCCTTCGTGCCCAGCGTCGGCTGGCTCGTCGTCATCCGCTTCCTGCTCGGCATTCCGCTCGGCTCAGACATCTCGACCGGCTACACCTACATCATGGAATCCATGGCCAAAGGCGAGCGCGAGGTCATGGGCAACCGCTGGCAGTTCATGTTCGCCGTCGGTGAAGTGCTCACCATCGGCGTCATCGTGATCTTCCTGCTGATCGACATGAACCACGAGATGCTGTGGCGCGTGACGCTCGGTCTCGGTGCGGTGCCGGCGCTGATCATCCTGATCATGCGTCACGACGTGCCGGAGACGGCGGTGTGGCTGGTGCAAAAGGGCCGCTACCGCGAGGCCAAGCAGGTTGCGCGCGAGATGTTCAACGACAACCTCGACATGCTGCCGGATCGGGACGTGGAGGTGCCGAAGACCAGCACGCGCGCATTCCTCGCCGACCTCAGGAAGGACCCGATTCGCTGGCGCGCCACACTCTATGGCTGGATCGCCTGTTTCGCCCAGGCGAGCGAGTTCTCGACCTTCGCGTTCTATCTGCCGGTACTGTTCGTGATGGTCGGCGTCTCGAGCGTGCTCGGCATCAATGTGGTGACGATGGCGCTGTTTTCCTTCGCGGCGCTGTCCGGATGGGTCGGGCCGCTGCTGACGCCGAAGATCGGCCATCGCGGCATCTCCATCGCGGGCTTCTCCATCGTGCTGGTATCGCTGCTGGTCGCCGCGTTCGCGCTCTATACCGACAACAAGATGCTGCTGCCGTTCGCCGCGGCCGGCATGCTGTGGGGCCATTATTGGGATGCGTCGAACTGCATGACCATCCCGACCATGGTTGCCCGTCCGCAATATCGCGGCACCGCCAGCGGCTTCGCCTACATGTTCGTGAAGCTGCCGTCGTTCCTGGCGATCTTCCTGTTCCCGACGGTATTTGCCGCGATCGGGCAGGCGAATGCCACGCTGATGGTCGCGATCTTCCCGCTGATTGGCCTGCTTGCCGCGATCTTCATCCTGCCGGAAGTCTACGGCTACGAGAACGACTGACGAAGTGATTCCCGGTCGCGGCCATCGCCGCGATCGGGAGAATTTCGTTTCGCCGCGCTTACATGATTGCGGCCGCCAAGGCCGCAATCAAAGCGGGTGGGGTCACCACGAGGCCGAGCTTGAGGAACGGCCAGGCCCCGACCTCGATCTTCTCGCGCCGGAGCGCGACCAGCCAGAGGATGGTGGCGAGCGAGCCGGTGACCGACAGATTGGGGCCGAGATCGACGCCGATCAAGATGGCGCTGACCACGGGCGCGGGCAGATGATCGCTGGCGGCGACCGAGCCGGCGACGAGCCCGACCGGAAGGTTGTTGGCGATATTGTCGGCGAGCGCGGTGGCAATACCGACGCTCCAGGCGGCCTTCGGTACGGACTGCGCCACCGCCTGGTGCAGCAGCGCGCTGAGCTGCGCGATCACGCCGGTCTTCACCAGCGCTTCGACCATGACGAAGAGCCCGCCGACCAGCGGCAGCACGCTCCAGGAGACGCCGCGCAGCACCGGCAAGGGCGATTGCCGGTTGATCAGCAGCACGATCGCAGCAGTCGCCACGCCGCAGATGAAGGTCGGCAGACCCAGCTGCCTGTCCAGCGCTGACGCGGTGACCAGCACGACGCCGATCGCGACGATGCCGATGGCCGTGAGCTTGCCGCCGCGGCCGAGCTTGGGGTGCGGCACGCTGCGCGCGATCGTCTCTTCCTTCAGCGTGCGGTGCTGGGTCAGGCGCAGCACGATGTAGGTCAGCAGGATCGACGCCGCCGAGGGCAAGGCGAACAGGCGCAGCCATTCCGTCAGGTGCGGCATGCGGGCGCCGAACACGACGAGATTAGCAGGGTTGGAGATCGGCAGCACGAAGCTCGCGGCATTGGCGATGAAGGCGCAGACGAACAGATAAGGCAGCGGCTTCGCGCCGGCCGCGCGAGTCGCGGCATAGACGGCCGGCGTCAGTACGATCGCGGTGGCATCGTTGGAGAGCAGCACGGTCACGAGCGTGCCGACGATGTAGATCAGCAGGAACAGCCGCTGCGGCGAGCCGCGTGCGTATTCCACCGCGAGGGCGGCGAGGTAATCGAACAGGCCTTCGAGTCGCGCCAGCTCGGCGATCAGCATCATGCCGATCAGGAAGAGATAGACGTCGACGCCCTTCTCGATGCCGACAAGCGCGTCCCGCCACGGCAGCAAGCCTGACAGCACCAGGGCACTCGCGCCGATAGCGGCCCATATCGCCTCGGGCAGGGACAAGGGCCGGATGATGACGCCAGCGGTCGCGACGGCGATGATGCTCCAGGCCCAGATGGCGTCAGACGGCACGGTCAGTCCTTGAGGTGAAGTGAATTCATTCGGCAGCGATAGCGGATGCCGGCGCTGCTGTCTTCTCCTGTGGGCGCAAGGCGCCATGTCGTGCCTCAGGCAAGGCGAGCAAGCAGATGATGGCGCCGACCGCGGCGACGATGCCGAGGGTGATGAACGCCGCGCTATAGCCCGCGCCGACCACGACAAAACCGGCCAGCGTCGTCGACAGCGCCGCGCCAATGCTCTGGGCGGTGATGACGGCGCCTTGCGCGAGGTTGAAGCGACCCGTCTTGCGCGTGAGATCGGCGACGATGACGGGGAAGATGGCGCCGAAGATGCCCGCGCCGACGCCGTCGAGCAGTTGCACGCCGACCAGCCAGACCGGATGGTCGGAGAATGTGTAGAGTGCGCCCCGGATCGGGAGGATCAACAGCGCTGCGAGGAAGAATCGCTTGTGGCCCCAGCGATCGGCCCTGGCTCCGACAAGCAGGGCAAACGGCACCATCACCAATTGCGCGGCGACGATGCAGGCCGACATCAGGCTGGTGCCCATGTTCTTGTCCTGCAGCGCCAGCTTCTGACCGACCAGCGGCAGCATCGCCGCGTTGGAGAGGTGGAAGAGCAGGACACAGACCGCAAAGACGAGCAGGGGACGGCAGGTCAGGAGCACGGCGAGGCCCGACGGCGTGGCCCGCCGTGCAGCCGTGTCCGCATCGTGCAGCCCGCGGGCCAGATCGTGATCGATGGCGCGAGCGGGGATCGCGAGGATACTGAGGAGGCTGGCGATCGCCATTGCACCGAGAAGATAGAAGACGACGGCCGGCCCGAACCAATAGGCGGAGACGCCCGCCAGTGCGGCGGCGACGGCATTGCCGGCGTGGTTGAAGGTCTCGTTGCGGCCGATCCGTCGGGTGAAGGCAGCATGGCCGAAGATACCGAGGGAGACGGCGGCAATCGCGGGTGGAAAGACCACCGCAGCCGCCTGCGCCGTGCCTTGCGAGATCGCGACCGGCAGGAAGCTCGGAAACAATGGCAGTGACAGGGATGCCAGCGTCACCATCACCGCGGCAATGACCATCACGAGCCGCTTTGCCCGCGTGCCGTCGACCAGCGCTCCGGCAGGGGTCTGGGCCAAGATGCCGGCGATGGTCGCGATCGACATCACGAGGCCGATGCGGGCCTCGTCCCAGTGCTGCTCGGTGAGAAGATAGACGGCCAGATAAGGGCCGAGGCCGTCGCGGACATCAGCCAGGAAGAAATTGGCCGCATCCAGCGCGCGGCCGGCCCGCCTTGCCTGATCGGGGTTTTCGCTGGACATCGGTTTCTCGATCGAGGCTGGAAGCGCCGCGGCAAGAACCGGCTTCGGGGCGGCAATGTTCCCAACTCGGAGCTTCACGTCTGTTGGAGGGGACGGCGGCATCGCGGTGACGGGATATGTGGAGACCTCGCGAAACCCCACACTCACCGCGCCAGCGATAATTTCTCCATGATCGCCTTGCGCAGGATGCGCGATAGCGATTCTACCGAATAGGGCTTCTGGATCAGCTCGAAGCCGTGGTGGGCGTTTTCGGCGAGCACGTTGCTGTAGCCGGAGGTGAGCACCACGGGCAGGCCAGGATAGCGCTCGCGGATGATGCCGGCGAGCTCGACGCCGTTCATGCCAGGCATGATGACGTCGGAGAACACGAGGTCGACGGCAAATTCATTCTCGCCGAGTATCGACAGCGCAGCGTTGGCATTGGCGACGCGGCGGACGACATAGCCGAGATCCTCCAGGAGCTCGGTCGAGAAGCGGCCGACCTCGTCGTCGTCCTCGACCACGAGCACGCGATAGCCACGCCCGGTCGTGGCCGCCTCGTGGCTCAGCGCCGCGGCTTCCTTTTCCGTGGCGGGGCTCTGCGCCTGCGGCAGGTAGATGGTGAAGGTGGCACCTTCACCTTGCGTGCTCGTCACCGCAATGTCGCCCTCGGACTGCTTTGCGAAGCCGAAGGCCTGGCTGAGCCCGAGGCCGGTGCCCTTGCCGACCTCCTTGGTGGTGAAGAACGGCTCGAAGATGGAGTCGAGATGTTCCGGCGCGATGCCACTGCCGGTGTCGGCGACGGAGATCGCGACATAGTTGCCGCGGCGCGCCGATTGTGCGCGCAGGGTCGGAATCCCTGCGACCTTGCGCACGGCGATGGTGAGGCGGCCTTCGCCGTCCATGGCATCGCGGGCGTTGATGGCGAGGTTGATCAGCGCGGTTTCGAACTGGGCGACGTCTGCCACCGTGAAGCAATCGGCATCCTGAACCTCCACGGCGATCTCGATGCGGGCGCCGACCAGTGGCCGCACCAGTTGCGCCACGGCCTCGACCTGGCTGCCGACGTTGAAGATCTGCGGCTTCAAAGGCTGCCGGCGCGCAAACGCCAGGAGTTGCGCGGTTAGCTTGGAGGCACGCTCCACCGTGTCGGAGATGGCATCGACATAGCGGCGGCGGCGTTCCTCCGGCAGCTCGCGCCGGCGCAGGAAGTCGGTCGCGGAGCGGATGATGGTGAGGAGGTTGTTGAAGTCGTGCGCGACGCCGCCGGTGAGCTGGCCGATCGCCTCCATCTTCTGCGACTGCCGCAGCGCTTCCTCGCCGCGGCGTCGCTCGGTGATGTCGACCGCCTCGGGCACCGCGCCGGTGATGTTGCCCTGGCGGTCGAGCACGGGGCGCATGCCGAAGTCGAAATCGCGCTCGCCGACGGGCAGGCGCAGGCGCATCTCCAGCCGCACGGGTTCGCCTTTGAGCACCGTCGCGAAGGCCTCGCGCACGGCGGCACTCATACCGTCCGTGCCGGTGAACCAGGGCGTGTCCCAGAACGGCTTTCCGATCACGTCCGCGGAATTCGCCTTGATGCCGGCGAGCGCGGTCTTGTTGGCGTAGACCAACTCGCCCTCGAGATTGACCAGGCCCTGATACTGATTGCTGGTCTCCAGGATTGCACGCAGCCGCGCCTCGTTGGCTTCGAGCTCGGCGGTGCGCTCGGCGATGCGCTCTTCCAGCGTCTCGTTCAGCCGCCTGAGCTCGATCTCGGCCTGCTTGGCGACGGTGATGTCGTGGGCTACGCCGATGAAGCCGATATGCCTGCCCGTGGGATCCCAGCGCGGCTGCGATTCCGATCGGAGCCAGCGCCATTCGCCGCCGGCGTTCTTGTAGCGCGCTTCCAGCACGAAGGGTTTGAGGGACGCTTCGCCCTGCACGGATTGCTGCAGCACGTGCGGCAGGTCGTCGGGATGCAGCACCTTGCGCCAATCGAAGTCGATGGCCTGATCGTAGGGCAGGCCGACGAAATCGACATAGGCCTGGTTGGCGAAGGACCGCTTGCGGTCGAGCTTGGTGACCCAGATCGGCACCGGCGCGCTGTCGGCGATCAGCCGGAAGCGCTCCTCGCTTTCGCGCAGCGTCTCGCGCGCCAGCGCCTGATCGGTGATGTCGATATGAGCGCCGACGAGCCGGATGGCGCGGCCGTCCCTGTCGCGCTCGATCTTGGCGACCACCCGGATCCAGCGCGTCTCGCCGTCGCTGGGGCGGATGATGCGGTATTCGGCGCTATAATCCTCGCTCGCTCCGGCGAGAGCGTCGAAGAAATGCCTGACGGTGGCGTCGCGGTCGTCGGGATGGATACGGTTGACCCAGGCCTCGTGCGACTCCTCGGCGGCTTCCGGCGGAAGGCCGTGGATCATCAGATATTCGGGCGAACGGCGGTTCTTGAAGCCTTCGCGGAAATCGACCTCGACGCCACCGACCTTGCCGATGCGCTGGATGCGCGCCAGCTCGGCCTCGCGCTCCTGCAGCGCGCGATAGGCGTTGTCGCGCTCGCGCGCGACGTCTTCGAGGTGCTGGCGCAGCCTTTCGGCGGCGGTGGTCTCGGGCAAGGGATCGTTCAAGGCATCGGCCGTTGTCATGCAGGTGCGCACGTGCCGGACCGATATTCACACAGACGGAACGTGATGGCCATTGTTTAGAAGGGCAGGTGGTGCCGGGAAATGGGGGCGCGGGCCTAAATGCGGAGAAATGCGGGGTGGCAACGTCCGGTCTAGCAATTTGTTCCGGTTACTGGAACGATCGGCTGATTGAGGCGTCGTCGCGAGGCGCCAGCTCTTTCATAACTTCCTTTCCCCAAGAGGCTAAATCTTGAAGCTGTTTGTCTGCCAGGCCTGCGGCAACGTCCTCTATTTCGAGAACCGCGTCTGCGAACGCTGTGGCCATCGGGTCGCGTTCCTGCCGGAGAAGGAGACGATGTCGGCAATCGAGGCCGACGGAGAGGCCTGGAGCATCCTCGCCGACAAGGGCGAGAGCCGGATGCTGTGCCGGAATGCCGAGTACGACGCCTGCAACTGGCTGACCGACACCGGCGATAGCAGCGGCTATTGCCGCGCCTGCCGCCACAACGGGACCGTGCCGAACCTCTCCGATCCGGCGCAGCTCGCCGGCTGGCGCGAGCTGGAGGTGGCCAAGCACCGTCTGTTCTATTCCCTGATCCGCTGGAAGCTGCCGCTCCAGACCCGCCAGGACAATCCCGAGCACGGCCTGATCTTCAATTTTCTCGCCGACGATCCGCAGAGCGGCGAGAAGGTCATGACCGGCCACGACAACGGCCTCATCACGATCGCGCTGACCGAGGCCGACGACATCGAGCGCGAGCGGCGCCGGCTCGAGATGGGCGAGCCGTACCGGACGCTGCTTGGGCATTTCCGCCACGAGGTCGGGCACTATTTCTGGGACGTGCTGGTGCGCGATGGCGGCAAGCTCGACCAGTGCCGCGCGGTCTTCGGCGACGATAGCGTCGATTACGGCCAGGCCCTGCAGCGCCATTATGCCGAGGGCGCGCCGCCGGACTGGCAGCAGAACTACGTCTCAGCCTATGCCACCACGCATCCCTGGGAGGATTTTGCCGAGACCTGGGCGCATTACCTCCACATCGTCGATGCCCTTGAAATGGCCGCCGAGTTCGGCATGGAGGTGCGTCCCAAGGTCGACCGCGACGGGGAGCTGACGGCGCGCATCCGCTTCAATCCGTACGAGGCCAGGGATGTCGAGGCGCTGGTCAACGCATGGCTGCCCTTTACCTTCGCCATGAACAGCGTCAACCGCGCCATGGGCCTGCGCGACCTCTATCCCTTCATCCTGTCGCCCGCGGTGGTCGGCAAATTGGGCTTCATTCATGACCTGGTTCGGGACACGGCCAAGGCCGGAAAGCCCTAGGGATGCCGCACGGCGGGCGCGCCGAGCCCATTTCGGTCTTGCGCTGGCACGCCAAAGGCGGCCCGATTTAGACCGTTGCCTCCGGCCCATTTTGATGTACCACGGGAGCCACACGGCCCCTCCCAAAGGCCCCAACGGCCAGGGAAGGGTCCCGCCCAAGGTCGAGACTCAAGAAAAGCATGTTCAAACGCATTCTGATCGCCAATCGCGGCGAAATCGCCTGCCGGGTCATCAAGACTGCCCGCAAGATGGGAATTCAGACGGTCGCGGTCTATTCCGAGGCCGACCGCGATGCCCTCCATGTCGAGATGGCCGACGAGGCGGTGCTGATCGGCCCGCCGGCCGCGGCCGAGAGCTACCTGGTGATCGAGAAGATCGTGGAGGCCTGCCGCAAGACGGGCGCGGAGGCCGTGCATCCCGGCTACGGCTTCCTGTCCGAGCGCGAGGCGTTTCCGCGGGCGCTGGAAGCCGCGGGCATCGTTTTCATCGGCCCGAATCCCGGCGCGATCGCCGCAATGGGCGACAAGATCGAGTCCAAGAAGGCCGCCGCAAAAGCAAAAGTCTCGACCGTGCCAGGCTATCTCGGCGTCATCGAGGACGACAAGCACGCGGTGCGGATCGCCGACGAGATCGGCTATCCCGTCATGATCAAGGCCTCCGCGGGCGGCGGCGGCAAGGGCATGCGCATCGCCCATTCGAGAGGAGAGGTCGCCGAGGGTTTCAACCTCGCCAAGGCGGAGGCCAAGGCCTCGTTCGGCGACGACCGCGTCTTCGTCGAGAAGTTCATCGTTGATCCCCGTCACATCGAGATCCAGGTGCTGGGCGACAAGCACGGCAACGTGATCTATCTCGGCGAGCGCGAATGCTCGATCCAGCGCCGCAACCAGAAGGTCATCGAGGAAGCGCCGTCGCCGCTGCTGGACGAGGCGACGCGCCGCAAGATGGGCGAGCAGGCGGTCGCGCTGGCCAAGGCCGTGAACTACGATTCCGCCGGCACGGTCGAGTTCGTCGCAGGGCAGGACAAGAGCTTCTACTTCCTGGAGATGAACACGCGTCTCCAGGTCGAGCATCCCGTGACCGAGCTCGTCACCGGCGTCGACCTCGTCGAACAGATGATCCGCGTCGCGAGCGGCGAGAAGCTCGCCATCGCGCAGAAGGACGTCACGCTGACGGGCTGGGCGGTGGAATCGCGCCTCTACGCCGAAGATCCGTTCCGCAACTTCCTGCCCTCGATCGGGCGCCTGGTGAAATATCGCCCGCCGGCGGAGGCCAGCCGCGACGGCATCACCATCCGCAACGATACCGGCGTCCAGGAGGGCGGCGAGATCTCGATCCATTACGATCCGATGATCGCCAAGCTCGTCACCCATGCGCCGTCGCGCGCGGCCGCGATCGAGGCGCAGGCGACTGCACTCGACTCGTTCTATGTCGACGGTATCCGCCACAACATCCCGTTCCTGTCGGCGCTGATGCACCATCCGCGCTGGCGCGAAGGGCGGCTCTCGACCGGCTTCATCGCCGAGGAATTCCCCAAGGGTTTTGCGGTGCGCGTGCCCGAAGGCGAGGTCGCGCGTCGCATCGCCGCGGTCGGCGCCGCGATCGATCACGTGCTGGGTGCGCGCAAGCGGCAGATCTCCGGCCAGATGGGCGGCCGCGTCGTGCTGCGCGAGCGGCGTCGTGCGGTCTGGCTCGACCGCCAGGAGATCCTGCTCGAGGTTGCGCGCGAAGGCGAGGCGATCGCGATCCGCTTCATCGACGCCGACGGCAAGGCCGGCAACACGCATCTGTTGCAGTCGCCGTGGAAGCCGGGCGATCCGGTCTGGCAGGGCACCATCGACGGTCAGTTCGTGGCCGTGCAGGCCCGCCCGATCGCCAACGGCGTTCGTCTCGCGCATCAGGGCGTCGAGGTGCCGGTTTATGTCTGGACCGAGGCGGAAGCGGCCTCCGCACGGCTGATGCCGGTGACGACGGCCTCCGACAGCGGCAAGAAGCTGCTCTGCCCGATGCCGGGTCTCGTCGTCTCGATCGCGGTGAGCGAGGGGCAGGAGGTCAAGGCCGGCGAGACGCTGGCGGTGGTCGAAGCCATGAAGATGCAGAACGTGCTGCGTGCCGAGCAGGACGGAACCGTGAAGAAGATCCACGCCAGCGCCGGCGCGACGCTTGCGGTGGACGCGCTGATCCTGGAGTTTGCGTAAGTCGGCCCATTCTCGTGTCCCGGACGCGATGCAACGCCTTAGCGTTGCTTCGCAGAGCCGGGACCCAGATCATCGATGCATCACTCAGCAGCATGGGCCCCGGCTCTGCAGCGCATCGCCGAAGGGCGCTGCGCTGCGTCCGGGGCACCAGAGTGCCATATTTCCGTCGCTCGCAATGACGGAGTATGTTGCGGCTGCGTCGCAACAATTGGGAGGCAACCATGGCCTTTCGTTCCCGCCGCGAGAAACTGCGATCGATCCTGTCGGGCGGGACGTGCGTCCATCCCGGCTCGGTCTATGATGCGATCTCGATCCGCATTGCCGAGGATCTCGGCTTTCCGCTCGGCATGTTCGGCGGATCGGTGGCCTCGCTCGCCGTGCTCGGCGATCCCGATGTCACGCTGATCACGCTCACCGAGCTTGCCGAGCAGATGCGGCGGATGTCGCGGGCCTCGGCGCTGCCGGTGCTCGTCGACGCCGATCACGGCTATGGCAATGCACTGAACGTGCGCCGCACGGTGCAGGAACTGGAGACGGCGGGCGCGGCCGGCCTGACCATTGAGGATACGTTGCTGCCGGCCGCATTCGGTGAGACGAAGGCGCAACTGATCTCGCTGGAGGAAGGCGTCGGCAAGATGAAGGCGGCGCTCGGCGGCCGCAGCGATCCCTCGCTGGTGATCATGGGCCGCACGGGCGCAGCCGCGATCACCTCGATCGAGGATGCGGTGCGCCGCGCCCAGGCTTACGAGGCTGCCGGCGTCGACGCGCTGTTTTTCACCGGCATCAAGTCGCGCGCCGAGCTCGAGGCCATCGTCTCCGCCACGCGCCTGCCGATCGTGCTCGGCGGCGCGTCGGAGGAATTGAGCGGGCTCGACTATCTCGGGGGTCAGCGCGTGCGCATCGCGCTGCAGGGCCATGCGCCGATCGCCGCCGCGACGCAAGCCGTCTACGAAACGCAGAAGGCGTTGCGCGAGGGAATGGCGCCGAAAAGCCTCAAGGGCCTGGCATCATCGGAGCTGATGGCCCGCGTTACGCGCGAGGCCGCCGTCAAGGCGCGCAGCGCCGATTTGCTCGGATCGAAGACATGAGCCGGGCGATTCTCCAGGTCATGATCCGCGGCCGCGTGCAGGGCGTCGGTTATCGAGCCTGGGTGGAGTCGCAGGCCACCGCGTATGGCCTCGAAGGCTGGGTCCGCAACCGCCGCGATGGCGGCGTGGAAGCGCTGTTTGCTGGCGTGCCGACGCACGTCGCCGACATGGTCGCGCTGTGCCGCCACGGCCCGCCGTCCTCGCGTGTCGACAGTGTCACCAGCGAGACGGCAAGCGTGGATGAGCTGAATATGCGCAGGGCAGGGGAAGCCTTTTCGGTGCTGCCGACGGTGTGAGAGCCAAGCTCTTCGCCGAGCCAGCAGTGCGCTCCCTCGCCCCGTTCTTACGGAGAGGGTTGGGGTGAGGGGCCTCTCTCAACACGAGCGGTGGTCGAAGGACCTGTACCCCCTCACCCGAATTCGATCTGCGATCGAATTCGACCTCTCCCGCAAAGAGGAGAGAGGTGAAGAAGAAGCACTCACCTCGGCAGTTTCGCGATCGCCTCGCTCAGCTCGTGGATCTCGTAGGGCTTGCGCAGGATCGGGAAATCGCCGCGCACGCCGGCGGCGACCTCGCTGTAGCCGGTGGCGAGCAGGATCGGCAGCCCGGGACGGATCTGGCGGAGGCGATGGGCGAGGCTGAGGCCGTCCATCTTGCCGGGCATGACGATGTCCGAGAACACGAAGTCGACGCCGTCGCTCTCGATCTCGCGCAATGCCGCTTCGGCATCGGCGACACGGCGCACCTGGTAGCCGAGCTGCTCGAGAAGACCGATGCTGACCAGCGCGACGTCGGGATTGTCCTCGACCAGCAGCACCGTGCCGCTGCCGCGGAACGGCGTTCCCGGCGTCTCCTGCGACGGCACATCTTTGCCGCGCGGCAGGACGATGGTGAATGTCGTGCCCTTGCCGAGCTCGCTTGCGACCTTCACCGTGCCGCCGGCCTGGTGGGCGAAGCCGTGGACCTGCGAAAGGCCGAGGCCCGTCCCTTTTCCGATCGGCTTGGTCGTGAAGAACGGCTCGAAGATCTTGTCGAGAACGTCGGACGGAATTCCGAGCCCGGTATCGCGTACGTCGACTGCGACGAATTCGCCGACAAGGGGCGCCTCGTTCAGCACGACATTGCGCGCCCCAATCGTCACCGTGCCGCCGTCCGGCATCGCGTCGCGGGCATTGATGACGAGATTGAGCAGCGCGGTCTCGAGCTCGGAGACGTCGGCCTTGATCGGCCAGGTGTCGGAGTGGATGTCGAAGGCGAGGCGCACGGAGCTGCCGACGCCCGCGTCGAGCACCTCGCGGATCGCCGCGACGCGTTCGGTAAAATCGATCGCCTGCGGATTGACGCTCTGCCGCCGCGCGAAGGTGAGAAGCTGGTTGGTCAGCGCCGCGCCGCGCTTGGTCGCGGTGTCGATCGCCGAAATGGCGCGCTCGAGCTTGGGGTCGTCGGCGGCGCTCCTCTTCAGGATGTGAAGGCTGCCGCTGATGATCATCAGAAGATTGTTGAAGTCGTGGGCGACGCCGCCGGTGAGCTGCCCGAGCGCATCGAATTTCTGCGACTCGGCCAGCTGCTTGTGCATCGCCTCGAGCTTGAGCTGCGCATTGCGGCGCTCTGTGATGTCGCGCGTGATCTTGGCGAACCCGATCAGCCTGCCGTCCTCGTAGATCGGGTCGATCACGACGCTCGCCCAGAAGAACGTGCCGTCCTTTCGGACGCGCCAGCCTTCCTCCTCGTATCGGCCTTTTTCCCGCGCGATGCCGAGCGCCCGCGCCGGCTTGCCGTTGGCGCGGTCCGTCTCGGTGTAGAAACGGGAAAAATGCTGGCCGAGGATCTCCTCAGGGGAGTAACCCTTGATGCGCTCGCCGCCGATGTTCCAACTGGTGATCATCCCGTTGGGGTCGAGCATGTAGAGGGCGTAGTCGGCAACCCCCTCAACCAACAGCCGGAAACTGCGCTCGCTCTCGAACAGGTCTCTCTGTTGACTGAACTTTTCGGCCATTCCCGGACCCCGCCTCGACGGGAACAAACGCGGCAATCGCCGGATGGTTCCCGCCTTGTGGAACATTTCTAGGCAGGACTGACGGGCCGCATGCAAGCCATCTCTTGACAAGAAGGCGAATTCGTCAGAGATTTCTGTTATGACAGAAATGACCGAAAAAAAGAAACTCCCCGGAGCCGTCGAGCGCTTCATTCTGCACTGGGGCGACATGGGCGACGAGTGGGGAGTGAACCGCTCGGTAAGCCAGATTCATGGGCTGCTTTATCTCGCCGAGGCGCCGATGACGGCCGAGGACATCGCCGACACGCTCGGCATGGCACGGTCCAACGTCTCCAACTCGCTGAAGGAGTTGCTCGCCTGGAACCTGATCCGGCGGGTGCCGATCCTGGGCGACCGCCGCGACCATTACGAGGCCGAGACCGACATCTGGGAGATCGCCGCGAGGATCGCGGCGCGGCGCAAGGAGCGGGAGATCGACCCGGCCATCGCGGCGCTCCGCGCCTGCGTGTCCGATGCCACGGACGATCCGAGCATCAGTCCGGTCGCAGCCAAGCGGCTGAAGGAGATGCTGGCCTTCACCGAGCTCGCCGATCACTGGTTCATGCAGATGCTGAAAGTGCCGCGGCCGCGGCTCGTCGCGTTGATGCGGCTTGGTGAAAAGATCGCCAACCTGTTGCCGATCGGCAAGGTCAAATAGTGTCGAGGAGGATGCGATGACGTCGGCAAGACTATCGGGCTCCAACGCATCGGCCTCCGCTCACGTAAGACTGCTCGACGACCGGCGTTTCCGGACGCTGCTGTCGGACGAGGATTGGGGCCGCCTGCCGCTCGCGACCTGGCGCCGCTTCTCGAAACGCGTCGCCGATGGTGACAGTATCGTCTATGTCGGCGTGGTCGACGAGCTCGCCTTCAGCGATTTGGGCTGGTGGTTTGCGCAGGCCGCGCGCCTGATCGGCGGACCATTGCCGACCGGCCGCGATATCGGTGTCCCCATGATCGTCACGGTCACCGAGGACGGTGCGACCGGCGGCCAGACCTGGACGCGCATCTGCGCGCGCAAGCGTGGCTTTCCGCAGGTGATCCATTCCGCCAAGCGTTTTGCCGGACCGACCGGGCTCGAGGAATATGTCGGCTTCGGCGTCTCGATGGCGCTGCGCATCGCGGTCGAGGATCAGGTGTTGATCTTTCGCAGCGCCGGCTACGGCCTCCAGCTCGGACGCTTGTGGCTTCCGCTGCCGCGCTGGCTGACGCCGGGCGAGCTGATCGTTACGCATCGGGATCTCGGCGAGGGCGCTTTCCGCTTCACCCTCGATGTCACGCACCCGCGTCACGGTGCGCTGATCCATCAGTCCGTCCTGTTCAGGGAGGCCGTATCATGACGCCGCTGTTGTGGACACTCATCGCCATCCAGATCGTGATGGGTGTGTTCGACACCTTCTATCACCACGAATTCACCGAGCGCCTGGCCTGGCGGCCGTCACAGCGCTTCGAGCTGAAGCTGCACGGCGTCCGCAACATGCTCTATGCGCTGCTGTTCCTGGTGCTCGGCTGGCTCGAGGTTCACGGCGTGCTGGCGCTGTTGATCGTCGCGGTGCTGGTCGCGGAGATCGTCATCACCTTGATGGATTTCGTCGAGGAGGATCTGAGCCGCAAGCTGCCGCCGAGCGAGCGAATCAATCACACGCTGCTCGCGATCAATTACGGCGCCATCCTGGTGTTGTTGATGCCCGTCCTGATCGCCTGGGCGATGCAGCCCGTCGGCGTGATCGTCCTCTATCAGGGTCTGCTGAGCATCGCCGCGACCGCCTGCGCAGTCGGCGCGGCACTGTGCGGCCTCAGGGACTTTGCGGCGATGCGCCGGCTCGGCCGCATGCGAAGCGTTTCCGCAGCCGGGCTCGTCGAAAAGCTGCCCGGCCGCAAGACCGTGCTCATCACCGGCGCCACCGGCTTTATCGGCAGCCGTCTTGCGGCAAGCCTCAGCGGGACAGGGCACCACGTCATCGCGCTGATCCGCAATCCCGCGAAAGCCGAGATGCTGCCGCCGCCGGTGACCCTGATCGCCAGACTTGATCAGCTCCCCTCGGACACGCAGATCGACGCCATCGTCAACCTCGCCGGTGAGCCGATCGGCAACGGCCTGTGGACCAACGCGAAGTGCGCGAAGATCATCGGCTCGCGCATCGACATGACCGGCGAGGTCGTCAAACTGATCGCGCGACTCGCGCGCAAGCCCGAGGTACTGATCAGCGGCTCGGCGATCGGCTGGTACGGGTTGTGGGCCGACCAGGTGCTGACGGAATCGGCCAAATCTCACGCTTGCTTCAGCCACGAGCTGTGCGCGGCCTGGGAGACTGCGGCGCAGCCGGCGGAGGAGCTCGGCGTGCGCGTGGTGTATTTGCGCATCGGCCTCGTGCTCGGCACCGAAGGCGGCTTCGTCACGCGCATGCTGACGCCGTTCGAGTTCGGCCTCGGCGGACCGCTCGGCAGCGGGCGGCAATGGATGTCCTGGATCGAACGCGACGATCTGATCCGGCTGATCGCTTACCTGATCGCGACGCCTGATCTGTCGGGTCCCGTCAACGCCACGGCGCCGATCCCCGTCACCAATGCAAAGTTCACCGAGGAGCTCGGCCGCCGCCTGCACCGGCCCGCAATGTTCCGCATTCCCGGCGGCCTGCTCCGCCGGATCGGCGGCGCCTTTGCCGACGAGCTCCTGCTCGGCGGTCAGCGCGTGCTGCCGAACAAGGCGCTGAGCCGCGGCTTCGTGTTCCGCCACGAGACGCTGCGCAGCGCGTTCGAGGCGATATTGTGAGGTGATGTGATGGCGTGCGATGAGAGGCGCTGCAAACACTAGGCGACTTGGCTGCGGAACGCCGCCGCCACCGCGCGCAGCGCCGCGAGCTTGGCGGGATCGCTGACCTTCGAATGCAGCATCACCTTCGAGCTGCCGAGCTTCGGCAGCTTGTGCGCAGGGCCGACGTCGGTCAGCCCGGGAGGCGCGATCCGCCGTGCCAATGGCGCAATGGCAAGCCCGGCGAGTGCTGCGGCCACCACCGCGGTGACGCCGCCACCGACGAAGCGCTCACGCCAGGCGAGGCCGGCCTTGTCGAGCGCGCGCACGGCGACGGCGCGCACTCCGCAGGGCGGGGCGAGGGTTGCGAGCGGCAACGGCTCGCCTTTCGGCAGCGTGAATCGGCGTGCGGCGAACCAGCCGAACTCGTCCTCAGTCAGTTTCTCGCCGCCGCGGCGGCTGCCTTCCTGGCGGACGATCACCGCATCGAGCTCGCCGGCGTCGTAGGCATCCTGTATCTCGCGCGAGAAGCCGATGGTCACGGCGAGGGTGAGGTTGGACGACATGGCGTGCAGCCGTTCGAGTAGCGGCACCAATTCGGGGCCTGCGGCGTGATCGGAGATGCCGAGCGAGAGCGATTGCGCGGCCGGCGCGTCGCCCGACAGCGCGAGATCGTGTGCCGTCATCAGCGCGCGGGCGCGATCGAGGAACGCGGCGCCATCGGCGGTAAGGCGGACTGCGCGCGGCGAACGCTCGACGAGGCGCTTTTCCAGCAACGTCTCCAGCCGCTGCAGCTTCAGGCTAACCGCAGCCTGCGTCGTGCCGAGCGCTTCGGCGGCGCGGGTGAAGCTCTGGAGGTCGGCGACCAGAAGGAATGCCTGGACGGTGGCGATGTCGAGTGTAGCTGTCATTACAGATCATTATCACTAGTATCATGATAGATAAGATACCAAAATGACGGCGGCGGGTCTAGTTTCTTCCCGACGCCGCACGCATTGCGCGGCATATCGAGGAGAACGACAATGCCCCTGATCACCGTGTCCTACACCACCTCCCGTCAATCCCCCTCGCTGAAGGCCGATATCGCGAGCGCGGTGTCCGAGCTCACCGCAAAAATCCTGCACAAGGACCCCAAGGTCACCGCCATCATCGTGAAGTCGGTCGAAGCAGGCGACTGGTTCGCCGGCGGCAAGTCGCTCGCCGAGCAGAAACTCGCAAGCTACTGGATCGACATCCACGTCACCGAGGGCACCAACACCAAGGACGAGAAGGCAGCCTATCTCGCCGCCATGTTCAAGCGCATGGCCGAGATTTTGGGACCGCTGCATCCCGAGACCTACCTGCATGTCGACGAGGTCAAGGGCGACGCCTACGGCTTCGGCGGCCTGACCCAGGAACGGCGCTACATCGCCGGCAAGCTCGAAGTGTCGCTGCAGGCGTCGTGATGCGAGAGGCCGCGGGTGAGCCATCTCACCCGCGGAGGCTGCGAACGATCGTCAGCTTGCTGCGCGGAACTGAAGCTCGGAATTGCCGAGGAAGCACGTCTTGTCGAACAGCTTCAGGTCCAGCGGGTTCGGCAATCTGACATCGCTGAGATCAGGACAGGGCTTGGCTGCAGGATCATAGGATCGATCGATCTGCGAGATGAAGATGACGATCAGCCCCTTGTCGCGCGCGAATGACCTCAGCGCGCGCACCTGCACCGTCAGGTCGGGATTTTCCCGCCTCTGATCGAGCAGCTGCAGGTAGTCGATCACGACGAAGGTGCCGCGCGGCGCCGCGGCCATTTGCTTGACGACGTAATCGGCGCTGATCCCGTCGGAGCAATCCACCTCAAACAGCTTGTCGAACTGCGCCGGCTCCGCGCCGATCGCACGGAGGCGGTCCAACACATCTCGCTCGGTATATTCAAGCGAGAAGAACGCCGCGCGATGGCCAGACTTCATGCTTCGACGGCCAGTCCGAGGCTCATCAGCGTCTTGCCCTGGCCGGGACGTGCCCCGACCAGCACCAAATCGCCCGGCCGCAATTGCGGGAACAGTTTGCTCGCCGGCGTCAGTGCGGCTGCTTTCGCCGCGAGCATGCTCCAGGCGGAAAACCCTTCCGCCGCAGCGACGCGGTCAAGCGCGTCGTGGAGCGGAATGCCGGCCTCGCGAGACAGGCGCCTGGCCTTGCGCTTCAGATGGTAGACGGGTGCGGACAGTTTCATCAAAACCTCCCATTGCGAGCATGGATCGCAACCCCTCCTTATGCCTGGCGCTCGAACAGTCGGCCGATGCTCAACTCGCCCGGCATGAGGTCTGCTTTCCCGGCGGAGGGGGGAGGCGTGGGCGGCACCGGAATGGAGCGTAGCTGATTCCGCGACGGTCGGAGAGCGGGCCGCGGTCCGCTCAAACAGAAAAAGATCAGACGGCCGCTTCCGGCAGCAGCGCGCGGGTCGGTCCGAACAGCTCTTCGAACGCCAGCCTGAGCGCGATGTCGACATCGGCCATGGTCACGAGCTGGCCGAGATCGACCAGCGAGGTGACGCCGTAGCGGGGATCGACCACGCCGCAGGGCACGATGCCGGCGAAATGCGACAGCTCCGGCTCCACATTGATGGCGATGCCGTGAAACGAGACCCAGCGCTTCAGGCGGACGCCGATCGCCGCGATCTTGTCTTCGTGCTCAGGCCCCTTGTCGGGCCGCTTCACCCAGACGCCGACTCGGTCCTCGCGTCGCTCGCCGCGGACATTGAAGGCGGCGAGCGTCTTCAGAATCAGCTCCTCCAGGCTCGCGACATAGGCCCGGACGTCCGGCCGGCGGCGCTTGAGGTCCAGCATGATGTAGGCCACGCGCTGGCCGGGCCCGTGATAGGTGAGCTGCCCGCCGCGTCCCGTCGCAAACGTCGGGAATCGGGCATCGAGCAGATCCGAATCCTTGCCCGAGGTGCCGGAGGTGTAGAGCGGGGGATGTTCCAGCAGCCAGACCAGTTCAGGGGCCTCGCCCGCGGCGATCGCCGCGACGCGCGCCTCCATGGCGGCCACGGCCTCCGGATAGGGCACCGGTGCGTCCGAAATCCGCCATTCGACGGGCTTGCCGCCTGCGGCGGAAAACGACGTCAAATCGAGCTCTTGACGCTGGTTTCGGCTGGGGTTTTGCGGCGAATTAACCATTGGCTAACCATAACGTGGTGATCATCTCGGGAGCAAATGAAGAGTCCCAAGTCCGAAGTCTCAAGTTGCGGCGGTCCTGACAGTGCCCACACTCGATAAAGTCACCGTGGATCTCATGGTCGTCCTCGGGACGACCACCATGCCGATCCATCAGGTATTGCGTCTTTCCCGCGGCGCCATCATCGAGCTGGACGCAACCGAGGCCGACGAGGTCAAGGTGCTCGCCAATAATCTGCCGGTCGCCTCGGGAGTCGTGCTGGTCGACCGCAACCGAATCGCGGTCGAGGTCAAGCAGATGCTGCCGCGCTCGCCGGGGACGCGGTAGGGTCCCGGGGGCGAGTGGTGCCCAAGCACCCGATAGGGCCGATCCGGGCGGGTGAGGATTTCCTGCCAAGCTTGTGGAATTCAGGGTCTTTGCAGGCTTGTATCCCCCTGATGGATTTGTTAGATCGGCGGCCGCTGATCCGGCCAGCCTTCCGACCTCAGGCCGGCATCTCCTAGCGCTCGTGGCGGAACTGGTAGACGCGCTGCCTTGAGGTGGCAGTGGGTAACACCGTGGGGGTTCGAGTCCCTCCGAGCGCACCATAAATCGATTGAAATCGCTAAGCTTTTTGCTAGGCCGCCGCGGGCAGATCCGGATCGGCAATTGCACCTGCAACACGGACGCGTACGCGCAGCGCGTTGACGGGATAGGCGATCGGCATGTCCTCGACGTCGACGGCCTTGAGGCTGTCGCGCGCAGCGCCGGCGTGCACGGCGCGGTCGGCTGCGATGTCGCGCGCGGCTGGTGCCTTGCCGATCCACTCGCGGACGGACGAGCGTCACCTTGGCGTGCGATTGCCTCGATCCGCACTGGGGCGCCGCTTTCCACGCCATCTCAGCAAGGCTCCGAGCGCCTAGGAACCTGCGATGGCATTTGCGGTTTTGGATGGACGCGCGAGAGGCTCCGATCTCTGCGTCATGAACGAGTGCCACATGATCGGGGGGCGAGAACGATGAGGGACACTACGTCCGATGTTGCCGAGATCCGCGGCGCCGTTCACCTGTGCATCGACATGCAGAACATTTTCGCCCCCGACGGCCTTTGGGCGACGCCCTGGATGGAGCGCGTCCTGCCGACCGTCGTCTCGGTCGTTTCGCGCCATGCGGAGAGAACCATCTTCACACGCTTCATCACCCCGCAGGATCCGGAGGATCGCCCGGGGCAATGGCAGAGCTATTTCCGCCGCTGGCGCCAGGCGACGCGCAGGCATCTGCCGTCATCGGCTCTGGAGCTCGTGCCGGCCTTGGCACGGTTCGTTCCGCCGGCGGCCGTGATCGACAAGCCGGCCTATTCCGCGTTCAGCAATCCCGATCTTGCGAGTCTGCTGGTCGAGAAGAACGTCGGCACGGTCGTGATATCGGGCGCGGAGACGGACGTCTGCGTGCTCTCGACCGTCCTGAGCGCCGTCGATCTCGGCTTCAGGATCGTCATCATCGAGGACGCGCTGTGCAGCTCGTCCGATGTCGGCCACGACGCGCTCATGACGATGTACCGCACCCGCTTCCACGGCCAAGTCGACCTGGTGACAGCGGAAGAGCTGGCCGAGGTCTGGCGGGAATAGGGGGCTACGCTCCGTTCAATTGACGTTGTCGCCGAACATGTTGCGGACGCCTGTGGTGACGGCGGCGAGGCCGCGCGTGCCATGCATCAGCGCGATCTCGCCCTGCTGTTCGTGGCGGATGGCGTGCGCCATGATGCGCAGGCGCGGGTCGCCTCGGCTGTGCCACATCTGGTCCGCCATCCTGACCGCACCGCGGTGATGCCTGCTCATCGCCTCGACGAACATGGTATCGAACTGGTCCGGCGGCGCGGTCTTGACCTGGCGCATCTCGGCCTGCGTCAGAAAGCCCGGCATCGCCGCACGCTCTTCGGTGCTGCAATCGGGCATCTCCGTATCGAACCAGCTCAGCCACCAATTCTCGAAGATGCGCTTCTCTCCGGTCTGGCTCGCGACCATCAGCATCGCGAGCTTGCGCAGATGTGGATCCTGCGCGCGCTCGGCAGCCGTCCGCGCCAGCTCGATGCCCTGGGCATGATGGGTGGTCATGTGACGGATGTAGGCTTGGTCTTCATCCCTGTCGCGGCCCATCCACGGCAGCTCGTAACCATGACCGCCGAACAACGCGACCGCCCCAAGCAGCGCAATCACGGCCAGCGCGCCGGTGATCCACATGCTGGTGAACCGCACGTCGCTATCGGGCGCAGTCCCGCGCCTCCAGCGCAGGCGCGCGAACAGGGGATACATCACGGCCGACGATCCATGAACCAGCAGTCCGATCCAGTAGGGTTGTTGCAGCGTGAACAGCGGCTGCCAGAATGGAAACAGCGGCACCAGCACGAACCATTCCATGCTTGAAGAGAACACGGCCCAGGGCAGCGCCAGCAGCAAAATCGTCGTCGGCCGCAAGTCGGCCGTCCAGCGTCCGAGCACACCGAAGAAAGCCAACGCCCAGGAAAAATCGGCCCATTGGTGAAAGGCGATCCCGGCCAGGATCGCGCACCAGGACGGCTCGGAGCTGATCGCCCAGTCGCGCGCAGGGATCGCGGCGACCGTCATCCAGTCGACAGCCGCATCGCGGCCGATGCGGGCGGCGAAGAGCTGACTGACGATGGTCGAGAAAGTGCTGCTGATCAGGCCGAGCGCGGCGGCGGCAATCCAGCGCGAACGCCGCCGCTCGCCGGTGGTGCGCCGCGCCCCACCCGCGAGTGCTGGTCGCGGCTCTGCGTTCACGTCAGCTGCTTGAGCTTCTTCAGCGGATTGAGCTCGCTCGGCTTGTCCTGTTCGGCGCGCCCGCGCTCGGCTTGCGCCTTGCCGTCATCGTGCAGATCCTGGTCGCCGATGATTTCGCCGACGGCCTGCTTGGTCTTGCCGGCGATCCGCCGCTGCAGGCCTTTGGTCTTGCCCATGAGCTGCCTCCGATATGTCTTGCCGAGGACCTCACGCCGCTACCCCGGCGCCTAAAGGGGGCGTGGGCGCCGGGGCTGCGGTCTTGCAGATTGCTTCCGACGGCGGGGGGGGGACGCCGGACGCGTTGATCAGACTCTTTGCGACGCGGATGGTTCCTCCAGACATCACCGAGGCTCGAGCGCGATGATCACGCCTTCGTTGCCCCGGAGCAGAATGGACGCATCCGGCATCGGCTCGGGCGGCCGATCCAAATGCGTCGATATCAAGAGACGGCCGCGACCTTGCCAGTGGAATTTCCGCGGTTCGGCCGCGATATTGAGCGCGACCAAAATCTCGTTACGGTCCTCCGTCCGTCTGAAGGCCAGGACATCGTTCTGCGAGCGCAGCGGCTCGTAGCCGCCTCGTCGCAGCCCGGGATGCTCGCGCCGCAGCGCCATTAGCGCGCGAAACAGAGCGAGGATCGAGCGCTCGTCGCGCTGTTGTGCGGCGATGTTGGCCGCACCATCGGGTGGCTCCAGCGGCAGCCATGGGTGGCCCGTGGTGAAGTCGCCATCGGGGCTGTCATCCCAGCGCATCGGTGCACGCTCGGGGTCGCGGCACAGACCGTAGCCGGGCACGAGCTTCTCGAAGGGATCGCGGACGCGGTCGGCAGGTATTGGCACGCGCTTGCGGCCGATCTCGTCGCCCATGAAGAAGAACGGCGTTCCCCGCAGCGTCATCAGCAGCATCGCCAGCGCGCGCATCTGCGCCTCGCCGATCTTGCTCGCGATCCGCTGCTTGTCGTGGCCGCCGATGACCCAGACCGGCCAGCCATCGTCAGGGATGGCGTTGAGATAGGCGTCGATCGTCGCCTGCAGCGAGAGGGCGTCCCATTTGGAATCGAGCAGGGCGAAATTGAGCGGCAAGTGCAGGCGCGGCCGGTCGTTGCCGTAGAAGTGGCCGATGCGGTCGGTCTTGCCCTGGACCTCGCCGCACAGCATCCGCCCGGGATAGGCGTCGATCACCTCGCGAATGAACTCGATGCAATCCATCGTTTCGGGCCGGTCGTCGGTGAACACCGGCGTCTGCCGCTGCGGCGGCGGCTTGCCCTCCGCGTTCGGGTTCGGCGGATTGTCGCGCAACAGCCGGTCCTTGATCAGGACCGCGCTGGCGTCGACGCGAAAGCCGTCGACGCCGCGGTCGAGCCAGAACCGCATGGAATCGGCGATCGCCTCGCGCACTTGCGGGTTGCACCAGTTGAGGTCGGGCTGCTCCACCAGGAAAGAATGATAGTAATATTGCCGACGCGCCTCGCACCATTCCCAGCCGCTGCCGCCGAACCGGCTCAGCCAGTTGTTGGGCGGCCCGCCGTTCTCGGCCGGATCGGCCCAGATGTACCAGTCGGCCTTGGCGCTGTTGCGCGAGCTCGCGCTCTCGACGAACCATGCATGATCGTTCGCGGTGTGATTGGGGACGAGGTCGAGGATGAGCCGGATGCCCGCGGCATGCAGCGCTTCGAGCAGTCGATCGAACTGCTCGAGACTGCCGAAGGCGGGATCGATCGAACAATAGTCGGAGATATCATAGCCGAGGTCCCGGAACGGGCTCCTGTAGATCGGCGTCAGCCACACCGCGTCGACGCCGAGCCACTTCAGATAGTCGATGCGCGACAGCAGCCCGGCAAGGTCGCCCTTGCCGTCGCCGTTCGAGTCCTGAAAGGAGATCAGCGCGATCTCGTAGATGACGGCGGATTGCCACCACGCAGTTTCATCACGGGACGCGGCGCTCATCACCCTGCTTCACCTCGTTTGTCTTTTCGTGTGTCGTGGCATGCGTCGCGATCTGCCTTGCCGCAGTCCGGATGCTCTCGATGCCCTTGGGGAAACCGCTGCGGTTCGGATAGAGCTTGCGCCGTGCATCGCGCGGCGGGCGTCGCGGCTTGGTGTCCTGGGCGGCGCGGTAGTCGAGCACGGCGATGCCGCCGACCATCAGCAGCGCCAGCGCGATATTGCCCTTCTTGGGATTGTCCGCCGTCAGCCCGGACAGCAGCGCAGCGGCATCGAGGCCGTCGCCGCCGACGCGGGCCCACAGGCCGGCGTTCTTGTCGACCGAGAGCGACATGATCCCGGACATGATCTCGCGCACGCCGAAGGCGCGCACCATCGTCTCGCGGCCTTCCATGCCCAGCGTTTCCGTGACGCGCCTCGGTGCGAACAGTTCGACCACGCCAAGTCCGATGCTGAACCAGCCGAGCGCGCGCGCGAGCTGGTCCGCAGGCCGCTTCAGGCTCGGTCCGCCCGCGACGATCTTGGGGTCGCCCTTGGTGCGCACGATGTTGGAGAAATGAAACATGGCTTGCTCCTTCAGGGCTTCAGCACGACCTTGACGCAGGAATCGCGCTTGTCGCGAAACACCTGGTACATCTCCGGTCCCTGGGTGAGCGGGACGGTGTGGGTGATGACGAAGGACGGATCGATCTCGCCTTCTTCGATGCGGCGGAGCAGATCGTCGGTCCAGCGGTTGACGTGGGTCTGGCCGGTCCGCATCGTCAGGCCCTTGTTCATGAAGGCGCCCATCGGGAGCATGTCGGACAGGCCGCTGTACACGCCCGGCACCGAGATGATGCCGCCGGGACGGCAGACATAGATCATCTCGCGCAGCACGTGGGGCCGGTCGCTCTCGGCCATCACCATCTGCTTGGCACGGTCGAGCAGGGTGTCGGGCTGAGACGGCATCACATGCGCCTCCATGCCGACGCAATCGATGCATTTTTCCGGGCCCTTGCCGTCGGTCAATTCCTGGAGCCGCTCCACCACGCTCTCGGTCTCGAAGTTGATCGTGGTGGCGCCGCCGGCCTCGGCCATGCTGAGCCGCTCCGGCAGGCAGTCGATCGCGATGACCTGGTTGGCGCCAAGCAGGATGGCGCTGCGGATCGCCATCTGTCCGACCGGGCCGCAGCCCCAGATCGCGACCGTGTCGGTCGGCTCGATGTCGCATTGCACCGCCGCTTGCCAGCCGGTTGGGAAGATGTCGCTGAGGAACAGCAATTGCTCGTCGGGAATGCCCGGGGGCACCTTGATGTGGGTGGCGTCGGCAAAGGGCACGCGCAGATATTCGGCCTGGCCGCCGGGATAGCCGCCGGTCAGATGCGTGTAGCCGAACAGGCCGGCGGTGGTGTGTCCGAATACCTTGTCGGCCAGATGGCGCTTGCGGTTGGTGGTCTCGCACACCGAGAAATTGCCGCGCTTGCACTGGTCGCATTCACCGCAAATGATAGTGAAGGGCACGACGATGCGGTCGCCTTTCTTCAGCTTGCCGTTGACGCCCGAGCCGACCTCGACCACTTCGCCCATGGTCTCGTGGCCCATGATGTCGCCGGGCAACATGCCCGGAATGAAACTGTGAAAAAGGTGCAGGTCTGAGCCGCAGATGGCGCAGCTCGTGACCTTGATGATGGCGTCGCGCGGGTCCTGGATCTCGGGGTCGGTGACCGTGTCGCAGCGAATATCTTCCTTGCCGTGCCAAACCAGCGCCTTCATCTTCCGTCCTCTCGGCTGAACCAGTTGGCACTTAAGTCCAGGAATGAACGATGGTTGCTAATCGACGTGCATTTCTTCGCGAGCGCACCCGATAGGAACGAGATGGTGGCGGCGCGATTGGGCGTCATCATCCTCCTGTCAAGGACCTATGACATGCCCGCCAATCAGCTCGCCGTCGTCACCGGCGCCTCCACCGGCATCGGCCTGGAACTCGCGCGCTGCTGCGCCCAGGCCGGGTTCAACCTCGTCATCGCCGCGGATGAACCTCAAATCGAACGGGTTGCCGTCGATCTGCGCCGGCTCGGCGGCAGCGTGGAGCCGGTCGAGGCCGATCTCGCGACCACCGAGGGCGTCGACAAGCTCTGCGACGCCATCAGTGACCGGCCGGTGGATGCGTTGCTGGCCAATGCCGGAATCGGCCTCGGCAAGGCTTTCCTCGACCAGGACTTCGCCAGGGTGAAACACCTCATCGACACCAACATCACCGGCACGCTGTATCTGATCCACCGGGTCGGCAACGAGATGCTCCGCCGCAAGGCCGGTCGCATCCTGATCACCGGCTCGATCGCCGGCTTCATGCCCGGCAGTTTCCAGGCCGCCTATAACGCCAGCAAGGCGTTCCTCGATTCATTCTCCTTCGCGTTGCGCGAGGAATTGCGCGACAGCGGCGTCACGGTGACATGCCTGATGCCGGGCGCCACCGAAACCGAGTTCTTCCGCCGCGCCGACATGATGGACACCAAGGTCGGCACCGAGAAAAAGGACGGCGCCTACGATGTCGCCAAGGCCGGTTTCGATGCGATGATGCGCGGGGAGGCCGATATCGTCACCGGGCTGAAGAACAAGATCCAGACCACGGTCGCGAACGTCACGCCGAACGAGATGTTGGCCAAGCAGCACCGCAAGATGGCCGAGCCGGGCACGGCAAGGTCGTAGAGCGACGCGCAGGCAATGTCGCGGAGTGCGCGAACCGCTCTGCGGAGCGAAAGAAGACCCCAATTCACATAGCCCAACGCGCCGCGGCCCTCAAACCGTCAAATTGTACGGGCTGAAACAAGAGGGGGCCGCGATGGCAATGGATTACATCGAACAGGCCTTTGTCGCGACTGCGGTTACGGGTTTTCTCGTGATGATGGTCGCAATCGTCTGGATGATGATGAGCTGAAGGTGGGGAGCTTGCCGTCTTGCGCATCGCGCTGCCTTACGCCGCGGTTATCCTGTGCCTGGCCGTGACTGCCTGGCTTGCCTTCGCGCATCTCTTCTGATCGCCCATCAGCCATCATCAAGTCAGCGGTCTTGACCGGATTTCCGCCGGTCTGGCCGGGCGGGATGCTTTGTGCCTCCCGAACTCATCGCGCAGGCGTTGCTCACTAACGAGATGATCGCTCGCGCGCAGCAGTGCCGTCGCTTTGCGAACCATATCGCGGGAATGGTTCACGCTGCTTGTCGGCGGTGGAATTGGAGGCGCAAATCATCGAGCATTCCTCGAGTCTTGCGAAGAAGCCGAAGGAACACGCTTCGTTGGTGGGCAAGAAGGACCGTAACTCCAGTCTTTTTGCCGCGACAGGCAACCGTTCCCTTTCTGGAACGTTAGATCGTCTGCCAGGCTAGTGCTGCGGGCATCCACCAACCCGTCCGAACGCAACGGCGCGCTCGACCTCATGCACCAGGAGGACGCCTGATGAGGACGCGACATCAGTTCAAGCAAGTCGAAACTCTGGAAGCGCGGCTCGCCGCCGAGGCGGAGCGGCTGCGCGAGCAGGCCAGCTTGCTTCCGCCCGGCGCGGCGCGCGACGAGATCCTGCGCAAGGCGCGTCAGGCGGAAACGGGGTCTCAGATGAGTGAGTGGCTGAGGTCGCCGGGATTGCAGCCGCCGAATTAGCCCGGCGATGCCAGTCGTCAGCGCCGCTTCGCGGCTTTGGCTCGCCGGTTGTAGGGCGAGCGGTTGGCGGGCCGCAGCGAAATGCCTTCGCGCTGCGCCTTGCTGCGGATGGCCGCGACGGGGCGCTGCAGCTTGATGCTCATCACGCCGGTCGGCGTGTTGCCCTTGGCAAGCTGCTTCAGCTTGCTCACGTCCGCCGCCGTCCACGGCTCGCGCGCGCGGCGCTTGTAGGCGGGATTTGCCTTGCGCGGTCCTTTGCGACCGATCGGCGAGCCCGGTCGTTTCCATGCTGCTTTTGCCATGATGATCCTCCTTCAAGTCGTTCTTGAACATACGAATCAGCATTTCGGTTCCGGCCCCGCCCGGATCGATCGATCCTGCGTTGCGCTTTGCGCAAAATCGCGCAGCGTTAACTTATTGAAATGCTGGAACCGCGAATTGCGGCGGAAGCTACGAGCATTGCCGGGCTGGGCCGCCCGTCCGGCAAGTGACTTGAGACATTCGAAAACTTGGGCGCCGGCGCCTAATCCCCCGCCGGGGCCAATTTCCCCAACCGCATCATGCGTGAGTCCCATGACCGCCAAACGTAACCGCAGGAAACAGACTCAGTCGCTCCAGGAGCGGCTTGTCGCCTTCGCCGAGAAGGCCCGCGAGCGCGCAAGCAGCCTGCCGCCCGGCAGGGAGCGCGAGATGCTGCTGCAGCGCGCCAAGCAGAACGAACTAACCTCGAACCTGACGGACTGGCTGAGCGCCCCCGTGTTGCCGCGACGAGGACCGTCCTGATGGGAAGCTTCAAGCACTACCGCGCGTTCCAGATCGATCCCGACGGCCAGTTGTTCGGATGCATCAACCTGGTCTGCGACGACGACGAGCAGGCCAAGCGCAAGGCCGCTTCGCTCGCCCAGGTGCATCGCATCGAGCTGTGGCGGCTCGATCAACGGATCGCCAAATTCGATGCGCCGCAGGAGCTTGTTCGTCAATAGGTGATTGGAACCGCGTGCTGGACGCCGGGTTGGTCGGTGAGCGACCTCGCCAGGAGCCAGCATGACGGATGCCGACATTCGCAAGGGGATGCCGCCCGTCGAGCTGTCGCGCCAGGAGTTCGAGCGGCGCTACAGGCGCCAGTTCGTCGATCCCGCCTTTGCTCCGGTCGGGCGTGAGCTCGATGCCGTCATCGCGGCGGCCTGGGACGCCTACAGCCATTCGCGCAAGGCACCATTGACGCGGAAGGCCGGCGCAGGCTTCGCCGACCCCGACTATGATCTCGCGGTCGACTGGCTCGATGCGCGCGCAAAAATCCTGGAGGCGCAGCGGCGCCACGACGATGCCGACGCGACGCCGCGCATCCTGATCATCAACGGCTCAGCCCGCAACGAGCATACCTGCCCCGGCGAGATGTCCAAGAGCTGGCGTATGGTCGAGCTGGCCGAGCCCGTCTTCATCGAGATGGGATTTGCCGTCGACATCCTCGATCTGTCGCGCCTCACCTCGGAGTTCGGCAAGACCATTCATCCCTGCAAGTCCTGCGTCAGCACCGCCATGCCGCTGTGTCACTGGCCGTGCAGTTGCTATCCGAACCACTCGCTGGGCCAGACCCACGACTGGATGAACGATATCTATCCGCTCTGGGTCGCGGCCCACGGCATCCTGATCGTGACGCCCGTGAACTGGTATCACGTGCCCGCCGGTCTCAAGGCGATGATGGACCGCATGGTCTGCGCCGACGGCGGCAATCCGGATCCGACCTCGACCCACGGCAAGAACGCCGCGGAAGCCAAGGCGATCGAGCTGAAGGGCTGGCCCTATCCGCGCCATCTCGCCGGCCGCCATTTCGGTATCGTCGTTCACGGCGATGCGGTCGGCGCCGAGGGCGTACGCCGGGCCCTGTCGGACTGGCTGACCGACATGCAGCTGATCTCGGCGGGCCGCTTCGCCGAGCTCGACGGCTATGTCGGCTATATGGAGTCCTACGCCACCTCGCACCGCGCGCTCGATGAAGACCGCGAATTCCAGCAGGAGGTGCAGAATGTGGCGCGCGCGCTCGGCAATGCGGTCCGGCTCGCGCGCAGCGGACGCTTCGAGGAGCCCGGCGCCGGCCTTGCGGACCCGAACCCCAAATGACGCCCACGCAGTTTGATTGCCTCATCATTGGCGGTGGCCCCGCGGGACTGATGGCCGCGATCTATCTGGCGCGCTTCCGCCGCAGCGTCTGCGTCGTCGATGCCGGCGCCAGCCGCGCTGCGCTGATCCCGCGCAGCCACAATGTGCCCGGCTTCGTCCACGGGCTCTCGGGCGCGGAGCTGATCGCCCGCATGTCGGCGCAACTGGGCGAACTCGCCGTCACGCGCGTGGAAGCCGAGGTCACCTCCTTGCAGCGCCACGACGAGGGTTTTTCGGTGGGCTGGAATGGCGAGGTGCAGACTGCCGCAACCGTCGTTCTAGCCGGCGGCATCATCGACATCCATCCGCCCTTCGCGGAATGGCGCCAAGCGGTCGCCGATGGGCTGCTGCGCTATTGTCCGGTCTGCGACGCCTTCGAGGCGATCGGTCGCCGCATCGGAATCATCGGTCCGCTTCGGAGTGCCGCGAGCAAGGCGCTGTTCATGCGCGGCTATTCACGCGACGTGACGCTGCTCGCAACCGGACAGGATGACGACCAGGGCGCAACCTCGGAGCTGCTGGATGCCGGCGTCGACATCGTGTTCGCGCCGGACCTGCATCTGCGGCGGAGGGTGGGAGGCATCGAAGCGGTCTTCGCCGATGGCCGCACGATGCAATTCGACACGGTCTATCCTGCGATGGGCGCGGAGGTGCGTGCGCAGCTCGCGATCTCTCTGGGCGCCGAGCACAACGCCGACGGTTATCTGAAGGTCGACGACCATCAGCGCACGTCGATCAAGGGGCTGTATGGCATCGGCGACGTCGTGACCGATCTGCACCAGATCGCCGTCGCGTTCGGTCACGCCGCGATCGCAGCCTGCAACATCCATCACAGCCTGCCGCCGCGCTTTGCGTGAGGGGAACGAAGCGAGGGCTCGCGTCTTGACTGGGCGGATCCGCGAAGGAAGAGCCCATGCTGGAAGAGAAGCTCAAGGAAGCGATCGTCGGCGAATTGCAGCGTCAGGCCGCCGACCGGCCGCAATCGCTGAAGGTGCAGGGAGCCCGAGAGGCGACGGGCTCGGAGGAGCTGACCGTCAACGGCAAGATCGACCTCGGCGCGCTGGTCATGGTGATCGCAGGATCGGTCGCCGGCGGGCCTTGAGCTCGATCTTCGACCGGCGGCCTCAGCCATACTCCTCGCCGATGCCGTATTCCCGGTAGATCTGCAGCGGGTCGAGCTCGGGAAACAGGCGGCATTTGGCCTGGGCGAGATGCAGGCTCACCGCTGCCGGCTCCTTGCCGTTCGCGAGCAGCTTGCGGATGTCTTCCATATGCGCATTCGGCTGGTGCTTCGGCTCGAGCTGCTCCAGCGCGACCAGGGCGGTCGCGAGGGCCTCGGTCAGAACCCAGTCGTCGTGGCCCGTGATTCCCTTCTTCGACATCGGAAGAACCCCACATCTGGCGGCGGCTGCAGTTTACCGCGCCTCCGACCAAATCGCCATTGACCATCGCGGGCGCTTTGCGCGGGCAGGGCCAAGAGGCCATGCTCCGGCTTGCCTTATGGCCGCGTCCGGCTAAAAGGCGGCAAGTTGCGGGCCGGCAGTATCTTTGTTGCAACAAACTTGGCGTAGACGGGCCACATCCAGGCTCGCCGTTCCGGTCTGGGTCCCGATCCCGCACTTCGCAACACCATAGGGTTGCGACCCCCTCAAGGTTCGAGCCAGCATGGTCTTTCTCAGCTTCGTCTACCGCTTCCTCACCAATTTCGCCTTCATGGCGGTGGTCTATTTCAGCCTGAACTTCATGGAGAAGTATCCGAACCGGGCGATCCTGGCGATCCTGGTGCTGGTCTATGCCGCCATGCGCGCGGCCTCGACGCTGCGGGCGTTCTACTTCTTCCAGAAGATCGAGAAGCTGGAGGCCGAGACCAAGCGCCTTCAGGCTCCGATCAACGACGGTTCGGGTGGCACCACAGCGCGCAAGCAGGTGATCGCCGACGTCGCGCGGCTGCGGCGGGACGGCGAGCTCAAGTCCTACATGGACCTGTTCTTTCTGGCGCTGATCGTGCTGCTCTGCGTCGCGGCCATCACGCGGCAATAGCAGCTAAAGCATGATCCGGAAAAGTGCGAAGCGGTTTTCCGAAAAGATCATGCATAAACAACAACTAAAGCGCGATGATGATTCATCCTAATCGTATCGCGCTTTAGACTCGCTTTTTCAGGCTGGCGACGCGGGTCGGACGGGACGCTACGCCCTTGGAGGCAGCGCCCTTGGCCGCGCTGCTCTTCGCTGCGGTGCTCTTGGGTACGATGTCGACGGGCTGCGCGGCATGATCCGGTGCGGCCGGCGCCGCCTGGGCGGTACGTCGCCCCTGCAGCTTGGCCGTCTTGCCCTTCGCGCCTCTGCCCTGTGCCGCCTTGTCCTTGGCCGGATGCGGTCTCTCGGCCGCCATGGCGAGCCGGCTCGCGGCGCGCCGCGATGAGGTCGTCGACATCAGCACCTCGACCGAGCCTTCCGGAATCGCGAACAGATCGCGACCCGGGACGGGCAGGGTGGATGCGAGGTCGATCTGTCCCTTGCTCCGGCGCGGCAGCAGCGACTGATGCTCGGCCTGCGCATTGAGGTCCGCGAGCGCGGGGGCCGGCAGCGTCCTGGTCTGCGTGAACACGAAATGCGGCACGCGCGGCCAGCGCGCGATCGGCGTCGTCTCGGATGGCGGGTGCAGCAGCCATTCGACCGGCGTGGTCGGCGTCGCCGGCCGCTCGGCAGTGGCGGGCACCACATGGACGATGCGATAGCCGCGTGCCTTGAGGTCGCGGATGATCTTGGGCAGCGCCGCCACGGTGCGGGCCTGGATGTCGTGCAGCAGCAGGATGCCCTTGCCCTTGGCCTCCAGCCGCTGGATCGCGAGCTGGTAGACGCGGTCGGACGAGACGTGCTTCCAATCGTCGGCCGGGAAGTCGGCGCTCCAGACCTGGAGGCCGCGCGAGATCAGATGATTCTCGATGCCCTCGGCGCGCATCAGTCCGGGAATGCGGAAGAACGGGGCGAGCTGCGACGGATCGGTCATCGCGGCCGCGGTCCATTCGATGCCGCCATTGATCTCCGCCTCGGCCTTCTCGATCGGCATCCGGTCGAAGGTCAGCGGATGGTCCATGCTGTGCGTGCCGACGGTATGGCCCGCAGCGACCAGCTTGCGCACGCCGTCCGGATTGGCCTTGGCCTGGTTGCCGACGATGAAGAAGGTTGCCTTGATGCATTCGTCGGCGAGGATCTTGAGCACCTGGTTGGAATATTTCGGGATCGGACCGTCGTCGAAGGTCAGGACGACCTCATGGTCCTTCAGCGGCAGCGTCTCCCGGTATTGCATGGTGCCGATCAGCGGATGCTCGCGCGGATCGACAACGAGGGTGCGGGAGGTGCCGAGGGCGTCGGGGTGGCCGGGACAGTCGGCCGCGAGCGCGGCCGGCGAACCGGCTGTGAGCATTCCCAGACAGAGGACGATCCACGATCGCGTCCGCAAAACAACGCTACTTCCGATCATGAACCTCGTCTGCCCCCATGCAATTCGCGCCTAGATAGGTCGGAGATGGCTCAAAACGGTTCAGCCGCAGCCGCTCTCATCTTCACGGGGTAGCATGAACAGAGTGTTAATTGGCCCCAAATCACCCCATTTTGCCCCGGCGTGACATTCCGGCATCAGCGCGTATCGGCGCTCTTCTGTGATGTGCCAACCGGTACGATGTGGACCACCCGATAGTCGTTCTCCCTCAGATACCGCAGAAAGGCCGGCATCATTGCGGCCGTGCGCGCCTTGTTGTCGTGGAAGAGGATAATGCCCTTGCCGCTCGCGGCGAGGCGCTCGGTGACCAGCTTCAATTGCTGCTCCGGCGTCATCTCCTCCCAGTCGCTGGCCCATAAATCGGCCCCGAACACAATGATGCCGCGCGACTGCAGCAGGTCGAGCTGCGCTTGGGTCGACTCGAAATAGGGAAAGCGGAAGAACGGCGTCGAGGGTGTCGTCGTCGAGGCCCCGTGCAGCGCCATTTCGTCTGCGGCGATGCCTCGGTCGATGTCGGCCATGGCCTTCTCGAACGGAATGCGTCCCATGAACGGATGCGAGTAGGAATGATGGCCGACAGTATGGCCCTCGCGGGCGATGCGCTTGACCATGTCGGGATGCTCGGAGGCGTGCTGGCCGATCAGGAAAAAGGTCGCGCGCACGCATTCCTGTGCCAGCGCCGCCAGCACCTTCGACGTCGTCGGCAGGTGCGGCCCGTCGTCGAAGGTCAGCACGACCTCGCGATCGGCCAGCGGCAGCGTCTGCGGAAAGCTCTTCACGCCAACGCGCGGATAGGTCTTGGGATCGACGCTGAGGACGCGCGAGGTGCCGAGCGCGTCCTTGCGCGGGCACTCGGCGGCCTCCGTCTCGGCGGCGCCGATGACGGTCGCGGCATTGCCGATGACGGTTGCGACGAGCGCGCCCGCCATGGTCGAGGTCCACCTCAGTCGCAGCATCTTTGCCATTGCGCTCGGCTTTGCCTTGTGGGTATTGCCTGAACCATCAGCTCACACCACCGGTTCCAACCTGTCAAACGGCGAGGCGCGCCATGGATGAACATCTGGACGTTGCCCCATCCGCTGCGGATTCGGTACTGGACCACGTGCCGATGCGCAATGAAGACGGTGATATCAGGCACGAATTCGTCGAGGAAGTCGCCCGTGCGATCGAGGCCGGGGACAGTGCGGCGCTGCGCGCCTGCGTCGCGGAGCTGCACGAGGCCGATCTCGGCGATCTGATCGGCGCCCTCGAGCCCGACGACCGCGTCCGCCTGGTCGAGCTCACCGGCCGCGATTTCGATTTCTCGGCGTTGAACGAGGTCGACGAGACCGTCCGCGAGGAGATTCTCGAAGAGCTGCCGCCGGAGACGGTCGCCGAGGGCGTCCGCGAGCTCGAATCCGACGATGCGGTCGAGCTCCTGGAAACGCTCGATGCCGAGGATCAGGAAGAGATCCTGGAGAAGCTGCCGCTCAAGGAGCGCGTCGCACTCGAGCGCAGCCTGTTATACCCGGAAAACTCCGCCGGCCGCCGCATGCAGACCGAGTTCATCGCCGTGCCCCAGGATTTCACGGTCGGCCAGGCGATCGACTACATGCGCGAGACGCCGGATCTGCCCGACCGCTTCTACGAGATCTACGTCGTCGACAAGGAGCAGCACTGGCAGGGCGCGGTGCCGCTCGACGTGCTCCTGCGCACGCGCCGGCCGGTGGCGCTGACCGAGCTCACCGACGAGGACCGTCGCCGCGTCTCCGTCCTGGAGGACCAGGAGGAGGTGGCGCGTATGTTCGGCAAATACAATCTCGTCGCCGCACCCGTGCTCGACACCCAGGACCGCCTCGTCGGCGTCATCACCGTCGACGACGTCGTCGACGTCATCGAGGAGGAGGCGGACGAGGACCTCAAGGCGCTCGGCGGCGTCACCAGCGACGAAGAGCTGTCGGATACGTTCCTCACCATCGCCCGCGGCCGCTTCAACTGGCTGCTGGTGAACCTCGCCACCGCCTTCCTGGCGTCCTCGGTGCTCGGCCTGTTCGAGGGCCAGCTGGAGAAGATGGTCGCGCTCGCGGTGCTGGCGCCGATCGTGGCGAGCCAGGGCGGCAATGCCGCGACCCAGACCATGACGGTGGCGGTGCGGGCGCTGGCGACGCGCGAGCTCGGCTCCTCCAACGCCTGGCGCGTGGTGATGCGCGAGGCTCTGGTCGGCCTCGTCAACGGTGTCGCCTTCGCCGTGATCACGGGCATCGCCGCGGTGGCCTGGTTCAAGATCCCGGGCCTCGGCATCGTCATCGGGCTCGCCATCATCTGCAACCTCGTCGCCGGCGCGCTCGGCGGCATCCTGATCCCGATGGCGCTGGACCGGGTGCGGGCCGACCCGGCGGTGGCGTCGGGCACATTCGTGACCACCGTGACCGACGTCGTCGGCTTCTTCTCCTTCCTCGGGATTGCAACGCTCTGGTTCGGGTTGAAGTAGCGAACGGCGCACGCTCTCTCCACGTCATTGCGAGCGCAGCGAAGCAACCCAGAATCCCTCCGCGGAAAGATCCTGGATTTGCTTCGTCGCAAGGGCTCCTCGCAATGACGGGGGAGGCGGCGGGCACTCTAACCCTCGTGCCGCGACTGCGCTGCGTTTTTAATCCGACCTTAAGCGACCTGCCGCATCATCGCCTCTGCTTGGGGGAATGGGCATGCGGTTGCGGCTGAAGGCGGACGGACGGATCGTCGAATTGCGGGATGGACAGGAATTTCCGGTCCAGCCGCTTTCGGTTCCGCCGACGGCCAATGCGGCGCCGGCTGAGACCGGCCCGCTCGCGGTGCGAGATCTGCGCCGGCGCGCCTGCCTGACCCAGATGGAGTTCGCCGCCAGGCTCGGCGTTCCCGTCGAGACCATCCGCAACTGGGAGCAGGGCAAGCGCGCCCCGCGCGGCCCGGCCCGCGCACTGCTCGCGGTGATCGCGCATGCACCGGACACGGTGTTCCAGGCGCTGGCCAAGGCCTGACGCACACCTCCCGTTAGCCCAGCATCGAATATCCGGTCAGGCTGCCGCGGCTTCCGTTGGCAGCATCATCGACCGGGTCCATAATGACGTCCGGGGCTGCCGCAACGGAAGAGGATTCCTCATGCTGTTCGTCGAGGCCAATGGCGCAAGGATTCCGGCAATCGGTCTTGGGACCTGGGAGCTGAGCGGAAGGCTGGCCGCGCGCGTGGTCGAGCAGGCGCTACGGTTCGGTTATCGCCATATCGACACCGCGCAGGTCTACGACAATGAGCGCGAGGTCGGCGACGGCTTGCGCGCCTCCGGCGTGCGCCGCGACGACGTCTTCCTCACCACCAAGGTCTGGACCAACCATTTCGCCCCCAATGATCTCGAGCGCTCGGTGAAGGAGAGCCTCGCTCGCCTGCGGCTTCCCTCGGTCGATCTGTTGCTGCTGCACTGGCCCAATCCGCAAGTTCCGCTCGCGGAGACGCTGGGCGCGCTGTCGCATGCGAAGACGATGGGCCTGACCCGCCACATCGGCGTCTCCAATTTCACCGTGGCGCTGATCGAGCAGGCGGTCGCGCTCTCGGCGGAGCCGCTGGTCTGCAACCAGGTCGAGTATCACCCCTATCTCGATCAAGCGAAGGTGAGGGCGGCCTGCGACCAGCATGGCCTTGCCCTCGTCGCCTACAGCCCGATCGCCAAGGGCCGCATCAAGTCCGACCAGACGCTGGCCGAAATCGGTCGCGTCCACCGCAAGACGCCGGCGCAGGTCTGCCTGCGCTGGCTGGTGCAGCAGAGCGTCGCAGCGATCCCGCGCACCTCGCGCATCGAGCGCCTGTCGGAAAACATCGAGATCTTCGATTTCGAGCTGTCGGAAGACGAGATGAGCCGCATCGCCGCGCTCGCCAATCCGAAGGGGCGCCTCACCGACTTTGGCTTCGCCCCGAAATGGGATTGAGAGGGACCTGGGGTATGCTAGGACCGCGGCGGCAACCCAGATCGATCGATGGAACTGCGGAAGATCATACGGACGGACATTGCCGCCTCGGCGATCGCCCATCTGACGCTGGTGGCGCTGATCGTCGTGATCAGCGAGGTCCGTCCGTTTCGCAGCCAGCCGACCGAAACCGTCATGGTCGACATCGTCACGCCGGAGCAGGTGAAGCAGGAGGAAGCCAAGGCCGAGGAGAAGGAAGAGGCGAAGCCGCCGGAGCCGCTCCCCGATCTGAAGCTGCCGAAGCCGGATGTCACTGAGAAGCTGGAGGCATCGAAGCCTGCGGCCAGGCCGCAGGCGGAAGCACCACCGCCATCGCAGCAGGCTGCGCCGGAGCCGCAACAGAAGCAGCCGCAACCCTCGCAGGCCTCGAAGCAGCGTGAAGCCAACGCGCAACCGCAAGCCCAGCCTCAGCCCATGCCGCAGGCCGCGCCGCCGCCGGCCTATCGGACGCCGCAGCCGGACGTCACGATCAAGTACGGGGTCATGCTGGGCCTGCCGCCCGAATTGCCGGTCGAGCCGAAAGGGGCCAAGGACGACGGCGGCGATGCCAACGATTCAATCGCTGCGAAGCTTCCGCCCGAGGTCATCGCGGAGCTTCGCCGTCATTTGCGCGGCTGCGCCAAGCTGCCGCCCGGCGTCGCCCCGACCGACAACGTCCACGTCAAGCTGCGCACCGTGTTCGCCACCGACGGCACGCTGGCGCGCGAGCCCATCCTGATCCAGGCGCCGCCGTCCGCCAAGGGCGTGGCCATCGTCAAGTCCGCGACGAGCGCGCTGCAGAACTGCCAGCCCTACAAGATGCTGCCGGCCAATTTGTACGAGGAATGGAAGGTGCTGGACCTGCCGTTCAGCCCGAACGATTTCGGCGGATAGCGCGTCATCGTTTAGTCGTGTAGCCCGGATGGAGCAAAGCGTAGTCCGGGGCTGCTCGCCCGGCATCTCGAATTGTCCCGGATTACGCTCGCGCTCCATCCGGGCCACGAGAGCAGGGTGTTTCGTTTCTCTGTCAATCGGTCCGCATGAAAATATTCCGCTTTACCGAAATTCGGAAATGACGTATGTCTCGCCCATCCCGGCTCAGTCTTGAGGGGCGATCATGCGGTCGTCATCGTCGCGAGCCGGGCTTGCGGTGGACGCGGCAGCGTCGGCATGAGAGGTGCGGGCAGGGCGGGTAGTCCCTGTGAGCTCGCGGCCGCGTGCGGACGAACGGCGCTGCTAGGCTTCGTCTCGTTTGTAAGTTTCCGGCTCCGTCGACAGGGCCGGGAATACTGCGGCGAAATGGCGGGCCGTGCGTACGGCAAAACCGTGTGGTCCTGGCCGTCGTTGCTACGGTCAAGCCCCTTCGCGGAGGTGCGAGCGAGCCCAACCGGGCAGACTGCATCGTTAATTCGCGGGGCGAGGGAGGCCAGAAGGAAAGTTCGGCTCCCGGGAGAGCGCGGCATAAGCCGTCCGACCATCGCGCAGGGAAGGCCGAGTGATCGGCACCACCTGTATGCTGCTGTGCGGTTTTCCTGCGTGTGCATTTTGCGCAGCAGACCGCGGGTGCGATGTCAGCACCCGGCCTTCCCTGTGCCCTCTTGGCTTTCAGAGGGTGGAGTGACCAGGCAAAGCTCGGGCGAAATCAGCCGCGAGAATGAATATGCACGTCTGCGACCACACATTCGCTGTCATCGCCCGCGAAGGCTGGCGATCCAGTACGCCGAGACGCCAGTGATTGAATCGAGAGGCCGCGGCGTACTGGATTCCCCGCCTTCGCGGGGAATGACAGCCGTCACTGGGAGAGCGAGCTATCGCCTCATACTCCGTCATTGCGAGCGCTACACTCACACGTGCCCCGGACGCAGCGCAGCGTCACTTCGACGGTGCGCTGCAGAGCCGGGGCCCATGTCTCCGAGCGATCCGTGTGGCGCTGGGTCCCGGCTCGGCGAAGCAGGGCTTCGCGCTGCATCGCGTCCGGGACACATGACTCAGTGCCCGCGCTTGATTCCCTCATCACCATTCACCACCTCGGGCGCCATCGCGGCCCAGGCGCTGGACGCGAACTGCCGCCGCCAGGTCACGACCACGACCGCTGCCGTGGTCACGAACAGCACCCAGGGGCTGACGAACCAGCCGAGATAGCCGAGCGCGAAGAAGAAGGCGCGCTGGCCGCGGTTGAAGTGACGGCCGGCGGATTCGAACAGGCGCGAGGTGCGGATGACGTGGGCTTCGGCCTCGGGGGTGTCGCGCTGCGCGGCCGGCGGCATGCCGCCAAACAGGATCGCGACATAGTTGAACAGGCGATAGGCCCAGGCGAACTTGAAGAAGGCGTAGACGCAGATCAGCACGAGGCCGACGCATTTCAGCTCCCACAAAGCGGGCGAGGTGCTGAGGTCGATCGGCAGCTTGCCTAGGATCATGATCGCGTCGTTGGTGGCGTGCAGCAGCGCCAGCGCGCCGCCGAGCGCGAACAGGCTGGTGGAGGCGAAGAAGGCGGTGCCGCTCTGCAGCGAAGCCATGATCTGCATGTCAACCATCCGCGTCTCGCGCTCGAGCAGCTGGCGCACCCAGACCTCGCGATAGCGGTTCATGCGCGCCGACAGGCTGTCGCGGCCATAGGCCGAGTGCTCCAGCGTCAGGGCATAGGCCAGCCACTCAATGATGAAGAAGCCGACGGCGGTGATGTCGACCCAATGCCTGCTCATGTCCGTCTCACGTCTGTCTCTTGGCAAGGATCGCAACGATTGCCACGCATGACGGGACGCAGCAACGATTGATTGGCGGCAGGCGATGGCGCTAAAAGCGGCTGCAACCGCAAGACTTAACGAAGGACCAGTGACATGGCTGCGCTGAAACTCGCGATCGGCAACAAGAACTACTCGTCATGGTCGATGCGGCCCTGGCTCGCGCTTCGCGCCAACGACATCCCGTTCGTGGAGACGCTGATCCCGCTCTACACCGACGATCCCGCCGACAAGGAGCAGATCCTGTCCTTCAGCCGCGCCGGCAAGGTGCCCGTGCTGGTCGACGGCGACGTCACGGTTTGGGATTCGCTCGCCATCATCGAGTACGTCGCCGAGCGCTACCCTGAGAAGAAGCTGTGGCCTGACGACGTCGCCGCGCGCGCGCATGCCCGTTCGGTGTGCGCCGAAATGCATTCCGGCTTTGTGGCGCTGCGCAACGAATGCGGCATGAACCTGCATCGGCTGATCCGCCCCGTGGCGCTGTCGGCGGACGCCAAGGCCAACATCGCGCGCATCGAGGAGATCTGGCGCGAGTGCCGTACCCGCTACGGCGCGAACGGACCGTTCCTGTTCGGCAGCTTCGGTGCCGCGGACGCCATGTACGCCCCGGTCGTGCACCGCTTCCGCACCTATGCGATCGAGGTGGCGCCGGACACCAGGGCCTACATGGAGACGATGATGGCGCTGCCGGCGTTCCAGGAATGGACGCGTGACGGGCTGGCCGAAACGCTCGTCATCGCCAAGTTCGAGGACGCCTGAACGCAGGGTCTGACGGGGACGGCCGGCAGCCTTCGGTCGCAGGGGACGGTGGGGGGTGGGGCTGCGACACCGCCTGCGACATGCCTAAGGGAATGAGCTGCTCCGGCGGTATCATCGGCCCGCCAGCTGTCGCCCTATCATTCTGAAATAACTGCAATATTCGAGCGCGTGCCATGCCCGCATGGCGCTGGCCAAATCGGCGCGGCGCGTGCTATACAACCACCCGGGTTTCCGGCCGGCCATCGCTGTGGGACACTGGGCGAGGCCGGCGCTGTTTGAGTAATGGAGAGGGTGTTGAAGCACAAATTCCCCGTGGGAACGCGCGTCCTATTCACGGCCAGCAATGTCGCGCGTCCGGCTGCGAGCGGCGCGTATGAGGTCATCCGTCTGCTTCCGACCGATGGCGACGACTGCCAGTACCGGATCAAAAGCTCGACCGAAGCCTTCGAGCGCGTTGCCAAGGAAAGCCAGCTCGCGCTCTCCTGAACGCTGACGCCGTCAGTGCATAGGCGCCTCCCGGGAATTGTACTCTGCCGCCGTCAAAAGGCCCGCTTCACCTTCACAAGGGTGGGCGGGGGCAGTTGCCGACTCGCGGTGCTCGCTTGACCATCCGCTCTTTGCTCGCGTGAGGGGACGTCGCGCATGAACTGGGCATGGGCCACTTCGCTCGACCAAATCTGGCTCTCGCCGGCCTTCCCGATGTGGATGACGCTGGCGGCTGCCGGATGCTTCGGAGCGATCCTCCTGATCACGCTGTTGCGCGCCGACCGATCGGTCGCGAACGGGGCGTTGACCGTCATTACCCTGCTATCCATCGCGATCGCCGGCGCAGCCACGATGCGTCTCTACGGACCGGACGCGCCGTCCGCTCCGGCCGAGGCGCGCGCGCAAGCTGTGGTGAGCGCGAGCCTGCCTGCGCTGTCCTGTCTCGACGATCTCGCCGGCGAAGCCGTTGGCGCCGGGTGCGAGAAGGCGCTGTTCGGCGCGCCTGATGCTGCGGCTGCGGCGGTTTCCTACACGGCGGCCAGGATCGACCGCCTGACCGCGCTCGGCGATGTCGCCACGGCCGAGAAGAGCCTGACCCTCGACATGAAGGTGCTGCGCAAGTCGCTCGAGCGCGATCGCTACGGCCTCGTTGCGCATGTGCTGGTGGCACGCGACGGCTGCACGCAGTTCGAGTGCGCTGCGTTCCGTTCGCTGTCCGACCAGCAGCAGGTCGCCGCCAACATGGACTCCCATCTCTACGAGACCCTGGTTGCGCGCTATGCGCCGACCTGGAACGCACCCGCCGCCGCGCCGGCGATGCCGGCCAGCGCCGCGCTCGCCGGACTGCCGCCGTCGATGCCGACGGGCAAGCCGACCAATGCCGAGTTCCCGAGTGCGTCCTCGACGCCGCCGGTGAGCATCATGAATCCGGAGCCCACGGCAACGACGCGCCAGGCGGCGCCGGCCGCGAATGCGGCGGCAGCACCGCGTGCGTCCGCCCCGGCCTCCGCACAGGCCACAGCGCCTCCGGCATCGAGCCCGCCGGCTGCGAAGAAGCCGCCGCCCCAAAAGGCTGCGCGTGCGCCTGCTGCGCCGGTTCCGCTCGCGCCGCCGCCGGCCTCGACCGCTGCTCCCGCGGCTGCGGATAACGAGTAGATCGGCATTCCAAATGCTGGGTCGCCCGGCTAATGCTTGGGCATGCCACTCCATCTGATCAAGCTTGCCGTAGGCTGCGACTCCGTCAAGGAATTGAAGGAGTGGGTGGCCGAACGGATGCAGACCGCCAAGAAGAAGGGTCTGCCGCAACGTCACATCCACATCACCCGCATGGTGCCCAAGCGCGACGCCGAGATCCTCGCCGGCGGCTCGCTCTACTGGGTGATCAAGGGCGAGATCGCCGCGCGCGAAAAGATCATCGGCATCGAGCCGTTCCGCGACAAGGACGGCATCGGGCGCTGCCGGATCGTGATGCAGCCGAAAGTGATCTCGGTCTCGCCGCGGCCGATGCGACCGTTCCAGGGCTGGCGCTATCTGACCGACGATTCCGTGCCGGCCGATCTCGGCAAGTCCGCCGCCGGCTCGATTGCGGCGATGCCGGAGCCGATGCGGCGCGAGCTGCGTGACCTCGGACTGCTCTAAACAGCCATATTGTCGATCAGCCGGGTGGTGCCGAGCTTGGCCGCGACCAGGATCCGCAAGGGGCCGTCCTTGCGGGATGTGACCGCTGCCAAGGTCTCGGCGTGGCGCAGCTCGAAATAGTCGAGCGCAAAGCCGGCGGCCTTGATCGTCGCGGCGCCGCCCGCCATCGCCGGCGCGATCGCATCGCCCGCACGGATGCGCCCGGCGCTTTCCTTCATGGCGCGGTAGAGGACAATGGCGGTCTGGCGCTCCTCGGGCGAGAGGTAGACGTTGCGCGAGGACATCGCGAGTCCGTCGCGCTCGCGCACGGTGCGGGAGCCGATCACCTTGACGCCGAGGTCGAGGTCGCGCGCCATCTGCGTCACCACCCGCAATTGCTGGAAATCCTTTTCGCCGAAGATCGCGACATCCGGCCGGACTTGCGTGAACAGCTTGCCGACGACCGTGGCGACGCCGCCGAAGAAATGCGGGCGGAAGCGGTCCTCGAGGCCGGCGAGCGCCGGCCCCTCCGGCACGATGCGGGTGGCAAAGCCCTCCGGATACATGGCCGCGACGCCGGGGTGCCAGACGATATCGACGTCCTCGGCGGCGAGCCTGGCGATGTCGGCCTTCCAGGTGCGCGGATAGGCACCGAAATCCTCGGTCGGGGCGAACTGGGTCGGGTTGACGAAGATCGACACCACGACGCGCCTGGCGCGCCGCTTGGCGAGGCGAACCAGCGACACATGCCCGTCATGGAGCGCCCCCATGGTCGGGACCAGCGCGATCGTGGCCTTTCGCTTGCGGAGATTGTCGACGGCGCGTCGCAAGGCGGGGACCGTGCGGGCGATCAATGGGCTTGCTGACATCGGGACTCGACGATTGGGAAGCGGCGCAGGTGCGGGCGTCGCGCCCGGCCAGCTAACCTTAACAAGCGGAGATCGTGGACGCCATGCATCCGGATGCGGCACAGCATCCCGCGCAAGGCGGCGTAGAACGTCGCGGCATTTGTGGGCTGGATCACAGACGAAAGACGGCCCCGCGATACATCGTGAGAACGGCGCATTGCAATTTGCATTACCTGTCACGCATTTCACTTGACCGCTGACGCGGTCAACTCGAAGATATTCGCAAGGGGTGTTGAGGATCGCCATGCTTGTGCAGGCTAGCCAAGGCCAATCCGGCTCGGCGCACGTGGTCGTGCTCGGCAACGAGAAAGGTGGCTCCGGCAAATCGACCACCGCCCTGCACATCGCCGTTGCGCTTTTGAAGGCCGGCCAGCGCGTCGCCACCATCGACCTCGACTGCCGCCAGCAGAGCTTCACGCGCTACATCGGCAACCGGGCCGCCTGGGCGCAGCGTACCAAGCTCGACCTCGAGCTTCCGGTGCATCGCTGCATCAAGCTCGGCGAGACCATGCAGATTGCCGAGAACGAGAATTCCGAGTTCCAGCAGTTCATGGAAGCCGTCTCCGCGGTCGAGAGCAGCTTCGACTTCATCGTCATCGATACGCCCGGCACCGACAGCTATTTGATGCGGCTCGCGCATTCGATGGCCGACACCCTGGTCACGCCGATCAACGACAGCTTCCTCGATTTCGACGTGCTCGGCACCGTCGATCCCGCGACTTATGCGGTGACGGGCGAGAGCCACTACGCGGAGATGGTGCGCGACGTCAGGCGCAAGCGACGCCAGCTCGACGGCGCGACCACCGACTGGATCGTCGTGCGCAACCGCCTCTCCATGCTCGGTTCGCGCAACAAGCAGCTCGTCGCCGAGGGCCTGAAGGATCTGTCGCTGCGGCTCGGCTTCCGCTACGTCGACGGCTTTGCCGAGCGCGTCGTGTACCGCGAATTCTTCCCACGCGGCCTGACCGCCCTCGACGATATCGACGAGGCCACGCTCGGCATGCGCCCCAATCTCGGCCATCTCACTGCGCGGGAGGAGGTGACGAGCCTGCTCCGCCAGCTCAAGCTCCCGCTCGACGAGCGCGGCCGCCGCCGCGCGGCCAACCGGGCCGAGTGGTTCAGCCAGATCGACAAGCCGCTCGAGGTCCACGATATCCTCGGCGCCTGACCTCGCGGTATAGCGCTACCCCCGGGCCAACCGGACCCTCCGCTGGCACGGGAACCCGGCGTGTGCTGTGCGCGTTTTCACCCTGCATTTTCTGTGAGCCGAACCCGATCGCGACCGGTTGCGTCGAATAGGGACCTGCACCCTGACGTGGCGGTATGAGAATGGGGTGCTCACGGAACGAGTGCAACGCACAATGAAAGGGCTGCCGGTTCACAACATTTAGCCTTCCTGTCACGCTGCTGTGACATATATTAGGGAATAGGCGACAAGGGGACGAAGAGCCCCGGAGAACACGATTTTCAACAGGGATTCAGGCCGCTTAGGCCTGAGGCTGAGGACGAAAATGAAGCGTGGAATTGCCGTTCTGGTTTCGGTCAGTGCCCTCTGCGGCATCGCCTATTTCACGGCGAGCAAGTGGGCGATCAGGCACGAGACCATCACATTCTACGATGCCTCACGCGACAACCGTCCGGTGCCCGTTTCGATCGCGGTGCGCCGCGACAAGGAAATGCAGGCGAATGCCGGCATGATCAAGCTGCCCGTCGCGGTGATCAATCACGGCAACACCGTCAAAAACACCGAGTACGGTTTCCTCGCCAACATCTTCGCTGCGCGCGGCTACATGGTGATGAGCCCGCAGCACGATCTGCCGACCGATCCTCCGATGGTCACCAAGCCCGGCGAGCTCTATGTCGGCCGGCTGCCGCAGATCCTTCGCGGTGTCGCCAACATCCATCTCGCCGTGCAGGAGATGAAGAAGGTTCAGCCCAACGCCGACTACGACAAGGTGACGATGGTCGGCCATTCCATGGGCGGCGACATCACCATGTACTTCGCCAAGCAGTATCCGGACGAGGTCAAGAAGGTCGTCACCCTCGACAATCTGCGCGTGCCCTTCGTCACCGCCGGCAAGTTCAAGATCCTGTCGTTCCGCTCCCAGGATCCGCAGTTCAAGGCCGACGCCGGCGTGATTCCGACCGACGAGGAATGCGAGAAGGCGGGCATTCAGGTCGTGAAGACCGAATTCCAGCACAACGACATGCGCGATACCGGTCCGGATGTGGCGAAAAACTCGATCCAGAGCATGCTCGACAAGTTCCTGAGCGCGACCGACAGCGAGGTGGCGCCGGTCGACACGCAGTCGTCCCCGCCCAAGATCCTCGAGCCGGGCCCGGTTGCCCTGATGGCTCCTGCCAAGAGCTGACTTCCAAGAGCTAATTCTCCAAGAGCTGACGTCACCGCTCGACTGCACCAATCCTCGAAGCCTCCGCCGGTGCCCGCCCGCGGAGGCTTTGCGCATTGACGGGGCCGCATGCGCTGACCACATTAGCTGCTGACGCAAGGTGCAAGCAGCGATGTCGGGCGAACCCATCAAACCGCGCGGCCGCGATGCCGTCCCGGCGCGAGCAGACGGCGTGTTGCCGCAAGCGCAAACCTCGACCCCGGAAGACATTGCTGCGTTCGTTACCAAGGCGCGGGCGCTCTCGCCGCATGCGCCGGGCGCGAGGGGGCGGCTGATCTTCGCGCTGGATGCGACCCTGAGCCGGCAGCCAACCTGGGACATGGCGTGCGCGCTCCAGGCCGACATGTTTCGCGAGACCGCAGCGCTCGGCAGTCTCGACATCCGGCTGGTCTATTATCGCGGCTTCAACGAGTGCCGCGCCACGGCTTGGATTTCCGACAGCGCCAAGCTGGCGACCTTGATGAGCAAGATCGATTGCCGCGGCGGCGATACGCAGATCGGCAAGGTCCTGAGCGAGGCCAGGCGCGAGGCAGTCGCGTCCGGCGTGCGTGCCGTGGTCTTCGTCGGCGATGCCATGGAGGAAGACATCGACGATCTCTCTGCCAAGGCCGGCGAGCTCGGCATGCTCAAGGTGCCGGTATTCGTCTTTCAGGAGGGCCATGATGCGGTCGCCGAGCAGGCCTTCCGCGAGATCGCCCGCCTGACTGGCGGTGCCTGGTGCCGGTTCGATCCCGGTGCGGCGGCGCAGCTGCGGGAGCTGTTGCGGGCAGCTGCGGCCTATGCCGCGGGTGGACGTGAGGCGCTACTGAAGCTGGCTGGAAGCGTGGGTGGCGCGGCGAAGTTGATCAGCCAGATGAAATAGCGGTCAGGCCCGCGCGGCTTGCGGCGCGCGGACGCCATGCTTTTTGACCACAGCACGACTATATTGCGGCCATGACCCTGATCGCCGGCGCCGTCGCCGTTATCACGCTTTACCTGCTGCTCCAGATGTTCCGCTCCGCCAATCCAGCGGTGTTGGCGCGCACCCTCAAGTTCGGCGGCGGTGTGCTGGCGCTGGCGGTTGCGGCCTTCACTGGCTTGCGCGGCGAGCTGGCGGTTGCGATCCCGCTCGGAATTTTCGGCGCGGGCCTGCTCGGCTGGACGCCATTGGCGAATGCCGGCTTCGGCAATGTCGGCGGGCTGTTCGGCGGCGGTGCGACGCGCCCGTCGGGGCAGGCCTCGCGGGTGCGCTCGCAATTCCTGGACATGCGGCTCGACCACGATTCCGGCCAGCTTTCCGGCCAGATCGTTGCGGGGCCTCATGCCGGGCGCGATCTCGATGAGTTCGATCTCGCCGGCTTGCTCGCGATGGTCCCGACCTTCGACGCCGAGAGCGTGGCCCTACTTGAAAGCTATCTGGACCGCCGGTTTCCCGCTTGGCGTCAGAACGCGCAGGGCGATGCGGCAGGGCGGCAGCGCCGCACGGCGGCGAGCAGCAAAATGACGGCGGAGGAAGCCTATCAGATCCTTGGCTTGCAGCCGGGGGCGGGGCGCGACGAGATCAGCCGGGCCCACAAGTCCCTGATGAAGAAACTCCATCCCGACCAGGGGGGCTCGACGTATCTCGCTGCCCGGGTAAACGAGGCCAAGGATACTCTGCTTCGCACGCATAACGGCTAACTCCGGCACTAACGCTACAAACGCCCGTACCGCGTGAGCTCCGTTTGCTCTGTCTGCCGTTGCCCGCCCTTGTCGGCGTGGTCGATCCCTTGAGCAAAGTTTTAACCGTAAATCCTTGACGAGAGGTTGTCGTGGAACAGCCCTCGTGAACAGCCTCAGCCGTCGCCGCCTCATCAGAACGAAAATGCCCGCGCACGGCGCGGGCATTTTGGTCTGGAGCGGTGAAGGAGGTCAGTTGCGGACGGTGATGCAGGAGATCTCGGCCCGCTTCAAAGTGCGGCAGACGGCTTCGGCCTGATCGCGCTCGAGCCCGGCGAAGCGGGCGCGGTAAAGCCTGCGATTGTCCTTGGCGACGACGGGCTCGGTGAAGGGGTCCGCCTTGCTGAGCAGCCCGCGGGCCGAGTTGCGGGCCGCATCGATGCGCTGCTGGGCTTCGTTCTCGCTCTCGAGCGCGCCGACCTGGACGATCCAGCCGCTGTGGGTGACGGCGGGCTTGGTGGTGGCGCTCATCTGGATCGGCTGCGGCGCCGGGTCGGCCGATGCGAGCTTAGGAGCGGCGGGAGCCGGCGCGGCGGCGGTTGCCGCTGGCAGTACGCCGAGGATGCCGTTGCCGGTGCCGAAGCCCGCCGGCTGCCGCGGCAGCTCGCTGCGGGCCATCTCGGCCTTCGGCGCTTCCGGCTTGCTCACCGCCTCCGGCTTGTTGATGAGATCCGCCTTGGCGACGACGGCACCGGAGGTTTCCGCGACGTCGGAACGGTGCGGGACGGTGCTGGTGACGGGCGGCGCCACGACCTGGACACCAGCATCGGCCGGAGCCGCGGAGGCGACCTTCACGGCGCCGGCCTTGACCTGAACGGTCTTGACCCGAACCGGCTTCATCGGCTCGGACGAGCCGGGGATGATGGAGAGCGGCTGGCTCGAGATCACGCCATTCGTGAGCGGCGCCGGCTCCACCCTGGACTCCGTCGGCCGAGCTTCGGGTTTGGGGTGAGCGGGCGGCATCGCCGCAGTCGCTGCGGCCAGCGTCGACAGGCGCGCGGCAAGGCGCGAAGGGGCGGCTTCGGGAGCAGGGGCCGCAGCGGCCTGGACCGGCAGGGCGGGCCGTGCCGGCGTATCCGACGCATCTGCGACAGCGGTGTTGGCTTCGCTGCCGTTGCGCTCCGTGACCGCGGCGACGGTGCGGACGGTTGCACCCTTTTCGATGTTCTCCGCGAGCAAGTTGCGCATGATGGCATCGCGCGATCCACCGCTGCGGCCGCCGAGCACCACGCCGATCAGGTGGCGGTTGCCGCGGCGGATCGAGCTGACGAGATTGAAACCGGAGGCGCGGGTGTAGCCCGTCTTGATGCCGTCCACGCCTTCGACGCTGCCGAGCAGGCGATTGTGGTTGCGGATCGACTGTCCGCGCCAATTGAACGTCGAGGTCGCGAAATAGCGATAGTAGCGGGGGAAGCGCTCCTGGATGGCGCGCCCCAGCGTGGCCTGGTCGCGCGCGGTCGTGACCTGTTCGTCGTTGGGCAGGCCGTTGGCATTGCGGTAGACCGTCCTGGACATGCCGAGCGAGCGCGCTTTGCGCGTCATCATCTGGGCGAAGTCGTCCTCGTCACCGGCGATGGCCTCGGCGATCACCACGGATGCGTCGTTCGCGGAGCGGGTGACGAGACCCTTGATCGCGTCCTCGACGCGAATGGTCTGGCCGGCACGCAGGTTCAGCTTGGTCGGATCCTGGTCGGCGGCGTGCTTGGACACCGGCATCTCGGTGTCGAGCTTCATCTTGCCGGATTCCAGACGCTCGAACAGCAGATAGAGCGTCATGATTTTGGTCAGCGAGGCAGGATGGCGAATGGCGTCAGGGCTTGTCGCCTGGAGCACCGCGCCGGAATTGGCATCGACGATGATGGACGCGAATTTCGGGCTGGAGCTGTCCGACACGTCGCGCTGCACCTTGTGGTGCGCGTAGTGACGGCGATGGCGCCGCGCCTCGGCTGCGTCGGTGGTGAAGATGACTGCGGTGGTGACCGTAAGAAGCCCGAAAACGCCTACCCGCGCCCAACGCGAGGAAGACAAGTTGTTACGAAGCATGGAACCCCGTCCCCGTTTCTGACTTGATCACCGGCTCGTGAGGCGAAATTGTGCCCAACGGACCCGGGATCATTACCTGCTCAGGCTGTCCCTCCGCTGGTGTTCGCCGCGGGGGATGTTGAACCCGAGCCGCTGTTCTGGCTAAGGTGATGTTCTCAAACGGCTTTTGGCCGCTCGCGGAAGTGACCACGTCCAGGGAATCAAGGTAGGGTGGCCCGGTTTCCAAAAGCTTAAAGAACCCTTGCGGGAAACCCCGGGAATCGCTGCGATTTGCGCCGGATTTGTGCGACGCACAAGATTCTTGACTTTTTTGTGCGTTGCACTAATTTTGGGCGGAGTCAGGGAGCCGGGGCTTCCCGACGCGAGCCAGGGAAAAGGATTCCGAAATGTTCAAGGTTGAAGACTTCCAGAGCTACGGGAAAGAGCAGTTCGAGCAGTGCGTTGCCTCCGCGACTTCGGTGCAGCACGGCCTCCAGGCGATCGCCAGCGCCTATGGCGACTACACGAAGAAGTCGTTCGAAGACACCAAGTCCTTCGTCGAGAAGCTTTCCGGCGTGAAGTCGCTGGACAAGGCGATGGAAGCGCAGACCGATTTTGCCCGTTCCGCCTATGAGACCTTCGTCGCGGAATCGCAGAAGATCGCCGGCCTCTACAGCGACCTCGCCAAGCAGGCGTTCAAGCCGGTCGAGACCATCGTGTCGAAGTTCACCCCGGCCGCTCAGTAACGTCTCGATATATCCTGGAATCGAAAAGCCCGGCTGAACCAGCCGGGCTTTTTGTTGTGAGCGATGCGACCGTCAGCGTGCGACGCGCAGCTTCGACAGTGACGTGCCGATATCCTTGAAAACCGAGACGGTCTGGCTCGCCGAAGTGACCAGATAGAACTTGTCGCTGCCGCTGGCGCAATATTGCAGCACGCTCGAGGTCGGATCGCCGCCGGTGTTCACCTGCACCGTATAGATCGTGATGTTGTGGGGCTGGGCCTTGGCGTTGTCGCACAGGATCTTCTGCCGGGCGTCGATCTGCGAAGCACCGCTGTACCAGCGGTTCTGCGTGTTGAGACCGTCGGAGAGCAGGACGATCGCGTCCTTGTAGGTGTAGTTCGTGTCCTTGGCTGGGGCATTCATGGGCTCGCCCATCGATAGCGTCATCCAGCCCCAGGCGAGGCCGATGCCCTGGTTGGTGTTGCCGGTTGGAACCAGCTTGTCGATCAGCGACTTCAGCGCAGTCCAATCATAGCTGAGCGGCATGATCGGCTGGATGTACGCAGAATTGCCGGAGTTGCAGTAGGAATATTGCTCGGCCGGGAAAAGCGTGGCCGAATTGCTGCTCACTGGGGTCGTGTTCTTGGTGTCATAGTCCTGGTCACGGTCGGTGACGCACCCGTTCCAGGTGTTGTGGTTCCCCGGTGTCCAAGTCTTGCCGTTGTTAACGCAGCTCGACCGTCTCGTGTAGGACGTGTTGCTACAGGTCCCGTTCACGGCTTCCCAGTCGGACCAGTCGATCCAGCTCGTCGTGTAGTTGCTGCTGCCGACGTTGACGTCCTTGGCAAACGGCACGATCGAGATGTAGACGTCGCCGTTGGTCTTCGCGAGCGCGCTGAGCTGATCGACGAGGTTCTTCGCGGCAGTCTGCATCGCCGGCATCTTGTCGTCGGACGCCATCGATCCCGTGACGTCGAGCACCAGGGCCACGCGCATGCGCGTCAGGCCCCAGGCGCTGGTCGATGAGGTGCCGACGTCGAGCGTCGGGAAGCCGGCGATCTTCATGAAGCTGGTCGTATAGGTGCCGGTTCCGGTCAGCTGGATCGTCGAGCCGATGCTGGTGCTCGCGTTGTAGGTGGCGCCGACGTTGACCGAGGGCAGGGTCTTGGTGTCCGTGAACAGGGCGTTGAAATAGGTTTGCGCCTTGGTGGAGATCTGCGAGGTCGAGATGGTGCCGGCCGACAGGTCTCGTGACAGCATCAGCGCGGTGGAATCGAGGGCTGACTGCATCGCGGTGCGCGCCTGGGCCGCGCGGCTATAGTCGATCGCCGCGCCGACGAAGCTCAGCACCGGAACGAGCGCCACGGCGAAGATCACCGCGATATTGCCTTGCTCGGCCGCTGCAAAACGGGCGAACTGTCGACCAAGGCGGCTGACGAGGGGCAGACCAGACATGACGATCCCGGAAATCTGTGTTTTGCCCGATTTCGCGGCACGTCATTGAATGGCAGGTAAATTGGACCGTAGAAAACCGGAGCGTTTTGCGGAAAACCGTCGCAGGCGGGTTAACGGCCGGGTTCCTGGTCAACACGTTCTAAACGTGCCGGGCGGAAATTTTTGTCAAATCGCTCCGGATTGATTAACCTGACCAGGATCGCCCGGACCGGGAATCGGGACTGCTGCGACCGCATGGGCCGGACCTTCGCGTGCTTGCGGCCGACAGGGGGCAGGGCCATATTGCTGGCGAGCGATCCGGCCTGAACCGCATTTGCCGGGAGCGGCGCGCCAGCGCCAGGCTCCAAACGGCGGGGCCGCGCCGTGGCCGCCATTCGCTTCCGTGGGGAATTTTGAACGCCTGTGCCATGCTGCAATTGACTTCCAGCCTCGATCTGTCCGCGCCAGCCGCTGCCGACGCGCCTCGCATGAGCAATGACGACAACCGTCCGGGCACTCCCTCGGGTCCGAGCACGTCGGTCATCACCAAGGTCAAGCCCAAGACCAAGCGGCCGAACCTGTACCGCGTGCTGATCCTGAACGACGACTACACGCCGATGGAGTTCGTCGTTCACGTGCTGGAGAAGTTCTTCAACAAGGACGTCGAAGCCGCAACCAAGATCATGCTGCACGTCCATCATCACGGGATCGGGGAGTGCGGGGTGTTCACCTACGAGATCGCCGAGACCAAGGTGACGCAGGTAATGGATTTTGCCCGCAAGCACCAGCACCCGCTGCAATGCGTGATGGAAAAGAAGTAGACGGCTTGCGGCGCGCTTGAAGCCGTCTCCTGTGCAAGCCGCAGTGTGATTGTCGCGTGACGGCTGCGCGCGATGGTGCTCGCAGCCAGCAAAATTACGGAATTCCGCGCCGGCGCCGATCCCGCCCAAATCGGAACGGGTTTTGCATCGAAAATACCGCAGGTGTGTCGCCGCCGAGTCGCGGAACCGGTCTTTCGCCGCGGTCTTGTATAACTATATGTGACAAAGGTTGTTGTTGCCTGACCGGGCGATGGCGATCATGATGGTGGGGGCCATAGAGGACGCGAATGCCGACTTTTTCCCAAAGCCTTGAACAATCCCTGCATCGTGCGCTGGCGATCGCAAATGAGCGTCATCACCAATACGCGACGCTCGAGCATCTCTTGCTCTCCTTGATCGACGACTCCGATGCAGCCGCGGTCATGCGCGCCTGTAGCGTCGATCTCGACAAGCTCCGTACGAGCCTCGTCAACTACCTTGAGACCGAATTCGAGAACCTGGTGACGGATGGCGCAGACGATGCCAAGCCGACCGCCGGTTTCCAGCGCGTGATCCAGCGCGCTGTGATCCATGTGCAGTCGTCCGGTCGCGAAGAGGTGACCGGCGCCAACGTGCTGATCGCGATCTTTGCCGAACGCGAGAGCCATGCCGCGTATTTCCTGCAGGAGCAGGACATGACGCGTTACGACGCGGTCAACTACATCAGCCACGGCATTGCCAAGCGGCCGGGCGTCTCCGAGGCGCGGCCCGTCCGCGGCGTCGACGAGGAGACCGAGACCAAGGGTAACGAGGACGCCAAGAAGAAGGGCGAGGCGCTCGAAACCTATTGCGTCAACCTCAACAAGAAGGCCCGCGACGGCAAGATCGATCCGGTGATCGGACGCAATTCCGAAATCAACCGCGCGATCCAGGTGCTGTGCCGCCGGCAGAAGAACAACCCGCTGTTCGTCGGTGAAGCCGGCGTCGGCAAGACCGCGATCGCAGAGGGCCTCGCCAAGCGCATCGTCGACAGCGAGGTGCCGGAGGTGCTGGCGGCCGCGACCGTGTTCTCGCTGGACATGGGCACGCTGCTTGCCGGCACGCGCTATCGGGGCGACTTCGAGGAGCGCCTGAAGCAGGTGCTCAAGGAGCTCGAGGCGCATCCCAACGCCATCCTGTTCATCGACGAGATCCACACCGTGATCGGGGCGGGCGCGACCTCGGGCGGGGCGATGGATGCCTCGAACCTGCTCAAGCCGGCGCTGGCCTCCGGCACGATCCGCTGCATGGGCTCCACCACCTACAAGGAATATCGGCAGCATTTCGAGAAGGACCGCGCGCTGGTGCGGCGCTTCCAGAAGATCGACATCAACGAGCCGACGGTGGAGGACGCCATCGCTATCCTCAAGGGCCTCAAGCCGTACTTCGAGGACTACCACCGGCTGAAGTACACCAATGAAGCGATCGAGGCGGCGGTGCAGCTCTCATCGCGCTACATCCACGACCGCAAGCTGCCCGACAAGGCGATCGACGTGATCGACGAGTCCGGCGCGGCGCAGATGCTCGTCGCCGAGAACAAGCGCAAGAAGACCATCGGCATCAAGGAGATCGAGACCACGATCGCCTCGATGGCGCGGATCCCGCCGAAGAGCGTGTCCAAGGATGATGCCGAGGTGCTCAAGCATCTCGAGCAGACCCTCAAGCGCACAGTGTTCGGCCAGGACAAGGCGATCGAATCGCTCGCCGCCTCGATCAAGCTGGCGCGCGCCGGCTTACGCGAGCCGGAGAAGCCGATCGGCTGCTACCTGTTCTCTGGCCCCACCGGCGTCGGCAAGACGGAAGTGGCAAAACAGCTCGCTGCGACGCTCGGCGTCGAGCTGCTGCGCTTCGACATGTCCGAGTACATGGAGCGGCACACCGTGTCGCGCCTGATCGGCGCGCCTCCCGGCTATGTCGGCTTCGACCAGGGCGGCCTGCTCACCGACGGCGTCGACCAGCATCCGCATTGCGTCGTGCTGCTCGACGAAATCGAGAAGGCGCATCCCGATCTCTACAACGTGCTGCTCCAGATCATGGACCACGGCCGGCTCACCGACCACAACGGCAAGCAGGTCAACTTCCGCAACGTGATCCTGATCATGACCACGAATGCCGGCGCGGCGGATCTCGCCAAGCAGGCGTTCGGCTTCACCCGGTCGAAGCGGGAAGGCGACGACCACGAGGCGATCAACCGGCAGTTCGCGCCGGAATTCCGCAACCGTCTCGATGCCATCGTCTCGTTCGGCCATCTCAGCGTCGAGGTGATCGGCACCGTGGTCGAGAAGTTCGTGCTTCAGCTCGAGGCGCAGCTCGGCGACCGCGACGTCACTATCGAGCTGTCCGAGCCGGCCAAGGCCTGGCTGGTCCAGCACGGCTACGACGAGCAGATGGGCGCGCGTCCCATGGCCCGCGTGATCCAGGAGCACATCAAGAAGCCGCTGGCCGACGAGGTGCTGTTCGGCAAGCTGAAGGGCGGCGGCCACGTTCGCGTCGTGCTCGTCAAGGACGAGGCCGACGAGACCAAGGAGAAGATCGGCTTCGAGTTCGTCGAGGGTCCGGTCACGCCGAAGCAGGAGAAGCTGCCCGGCGCCCGCAAGCGTCCGCCGGGCAAGTCCAAGCCGGGCGGCCCCGGTGGCTCGAAGGGGCCAACCTCGAAGGGGCCGCTGGTCAAGGTTTGATCGGCAGGTGATAATTTGAAAAGGCCGGCTGAACAGCCGGCCTTTTTATTTGTAGAGATGTGGTTGCGAGGAGGCGTTACGTTCCAGCCTCCGGGGCGCGCGGTGACCGCGGCTTCTTCGGAGCGCGCGCCACTGCGTGCGGCATCGACGGCTGCATCGTCACGATGACCGGATTCGGCTTGTGATCGGTCGCCGCGCCCGTCGCGGCATCGACGCCCATGCCGATCAGGCCGCCGGCCAGAAGATTGCCGGCGAAGCCGGCAGCGCCGGTGCCTGAAACCTCTTTGGTGAGCTGAACCGTCTGCGACTGGTAGCCTTCCTTCTCGAACGTGATGGAGATGTCGGCGCTGCGTTTGGCGACAATGGCACATGGCGTGGTGCAGGTGGTAGGCACTTCCAACCCGCTGACCACGGCTTCCACGCCCGAGGGCGTCGATGAGATGCTGATATTCTCGGTCGTGCCGCGCGTGACAGACGCGCAGCCGCCCAGCATGACGCTGAGCGCCACAATTCCAAATGAACGCATGAAAAATGCCCCTTGTCCCGCCGCCACTGAAGCGCAACCGGAGCGGGATATCAATAGGTCATAGGTCGGGATAGTTAAGCCACGCAGGAGTTGTGCACGACAACAGCGAAGACCTGAGCGTGGGCGTGCGCTAATCCCCCCGCAGCCTCTGATCGTCCTGCACGCGGACCTGCTCGGCACCGCGCGCGCCCGCCGGCGAAAGCCGCAGCATGCTCAGCACCGCACCGCACAGCGCAAATCCGACGCCGACAAGGAGCGCCAGCCTAGTCCCCTCAACGGGATACCGTCCGAGCAGCAGTGCTACCAGCGCGGCGCCCGTGGTCTGGCCGAGCAGGCGCGCCGTCCCCAGCATGCCGCTGGCGCCGCCGGCGCGCTCGCGCGGGGCGGCTGCGATCATGGTGCGGTTATTGGGGGTCTGGAACAGGCCGAAGCCGGCGCCGGCGAGCGCCATCCGCCAGATCACGTCGAACGGGGTTGGCGTCGCCGGCAGAAAGGCCAGTGCGGCAAGACCGCAGGCGAACAGCGTGAGCCCAATACCGCCGAGCAGGCCGGCCGGATAGTGCTCGACCAGGCGGCCGGCGAGGGGGGCCGCAAACGCCAATGCGATCGGCCATGGCGTGATCAACAGTCCCATATGTACGGCCGAATAGCCGAAGCGGCTCTGGAGATAGAACGGGATCGCGACGAAGGCCAGCATCTGCCCGCAGAATGATGCGATCGAGGTGGCAATCGACAGCGCGAATACGGGGATGCGCATCAGATCGATCGGCAAGAGCGGCGAGGTCATGTGAGTCTCGCGATAGATCAGCAGCGCACCCGCAACGATCGCGACGGCGAACTGCACGAGGCAGGTGATCGCGGCCCCGCCATGACCGACGCTGTCGACCGCGGCGATGCCGACGCCGAACGTGATCGCCGACAGACCTGCACTTTGCCAGTCGAAGGAGCGGCTCGCGGGCTTGGTGTGCGGCAGGCTGCGCAGACCCAGCACCAGCGTCACCGCGCCGAGCGGCACGTTGATCGCGAACAACCAGGGCCAGCTTCCCACCGCGAGGATACCGGCGGCGAGCGTCGGGCCGATCGCGGCCGAGAAGGCGACGACGAGCGCGTTGAGCCCGATGCCGCGACCGAGCAGGCTGCGCGGATAGGTGAAGCGCACAAGCGCCGCGTTGACGCTCATGATGCCGGCTGCGCCAAAGCCCTGGAGGATGCGCGCGATCGTCAGCATCGGCAGCGTGTGGGCCAGCGCACAGAAGGCCGATGCCAGTGTGAACAGCGCCAACCCGACCAGATAGACGCGTCGATAGCCGACGATCTCGCCGAGCGAAGCCAGCGGCAGCAGCGAGATCGTGATCGCGAGTTGGTAGCCGCTGACGATCCAGATCGACAAGGCCGGCGTCGCCCCGAGATCGGCCGCGATCGTCGGCAGCGCCACATTGACGATGGTGCTGTCGACGACCGCCATGACGATGCCGAGGGCGATCGTCAGCACCGCTTGGTTGCGTTGCGGCTGCGGCAGGCCGTCGGCATGCTCGATGGTGACTGTCGACATCGTGAGCGGCGTATCATTGGCGAATCGGACTCGGCCACATGCCGAATATTGCGCCAACAGGGCAGGGCCGCGATAGTTCCGGAACCGCGTTGCCAGCGCGCCCCGTCGCCATAGCCCGCCGCGCCCAATGCAGCTGTCTTACACCGCCGGCGGATTGCGGTCGCTGAAGGTCACGCGCTGGTGCCAATAGGGATAGGGCAGCGTCACCGTGCTCGCGGCATCGAGCTTTGCGACCTGGTCCTTGGTCAAGGACCAGCCGACCGCGCCGAGATTTTCGCGCAGCTGGGTCTCGTTGCGCGCGCCGATGATCAGCGTCGAGACCGTCGGACGCTGCAGCAGCCAGTTCAGCGCGATCTGCGAGACGCTCTTGCCGGTCTCCTTCGCGATCTCGTCGATCGCATCGACGACACGGTAGACATGCTCGTCCGAGACGGGCGGTCCGAATTCGGCCGTCTTGGGCAGGCGGCTGACGTCCGGTTTCGGCTGACCGCGGCGGATCTTCCCGGTGAGGCGTCCCCAGCCCAGCGGCGACCAGACCACGGCGCCCAGCCCCTGGTCGAGGCCGAGCGGCATCAACTCCCATTCGTAGTCGCGCCCGATCAATGAATAGTAGGTCTGGTTGGCGACGTAACGCGGAAAACCGTGCTTGTCGGCGACGCCGAGCGACTTCATCAGGTGCCAGCCCGAGAAATTCGAGACGCCGACATAGCGGATCTTGCCGGCGCGCACGAGCACGTCGAGAGTCGAGAGCACCTCTTCGGGCGGCGTGAAGGCGTCGAAGCCGTGGAGCTGGAACAGGTCGATATAATCGGTGCCGAGCCGGCTCAACGAGCCGTCGATCGCCGTGAGCAGATGCTGGCGCGATGAGCCGATGTCGTTGGGCCCGTCGCCGAAGCGAAACGTCGCCTTGGTCGAGATCAGGACCTTGTCGCGGCGACCCTTGATGGCTTGCCCGAGCACCCGCTCGGACTCGCCGACCGAGTAGACATTCGCCGTATCGAACATCGACACGCCGGCCTCGAGGCAGATGTCCAGAAGGCGCCGCGCCTCGGTCGCGTCCGTCGTGCCCCACGCCGCAAGGCGGCCGACGCCGCCGAACGTGCCCGTTCCCAGGCTCAAGGCAGGCACCATGAGGCCTGACCGGCCCAAGCGTCGGTATTCCATCGATGTGCTCCCTGGCTGGCCGCTGATGATTGTGGCGGCCTTGGCGGCGGAAGATACTGCAAGCAGGCGCCGTGTCCTATCACCTGCTCACATACCGGCCCTGCTCGGCATGACCTGATCGTGCAGATGACAGCCTGCTGGAATGCATCTCAATGCCGCACCTGACCCTGCCGGAAGTCGCGGGGCGACGTGCCGAAATGCTCGCGGAAGACGCGGCCGAAATGCGAGAGGTCGTTGAAGCCCCAGGCAAACGCAATCTCGCTGATGTGGCGATGGGCGAGCAGCGGCGAGGCAAGATCTCTCCGACACCGGGCGAGGCGTTCGGCAAGGACATGGCGCTGGAAGGAGGTGTCCTCGTCTGCGAGAAGATCGTTGACATAGCGCGGCGAGATGCCGAGCGCAGCTGCGGTTTCAGCCAGCGAGAGATCGGGATCGGCGAGGTGCGCGCGGATGTGCGCCTTCAATCTGTAGAGCAGGGCCGAGCGGTGGGTCGAGGACGGCAGCGATGACTTGCCGAGCCGCTCGCTCAATGCCATCGCAAGCAGATCAACGGCCTGCTCCGATAGCGCTGTGGCCATATCCGGAGCCAAGCTATCCGCATTCTGGCAGAGCCGGATAATGAAATCATTGGCGAGCCGCTCGAGCGGTGCGTCGGCGCCAAATGACATTGCGGTCAGCGTCTCGGTGCCGCCGAGCCGCCGCTGCAGCATCTCACGTGGCACCTTGAAAATGGTCTGCGTAAAACTGTCGTTGAACTTCAGCTCGTAAGGGCGCGTGGTGTCGTAGAGCGCGAACTCGCCGGGCCGGATCACGGTCTCGCGCCCGTCCTGCACAACGCCACCGTTGCCGCGATTGCCGAGTGCTACGAGAACAAAATCCTGGTTTGAACGCGCGATCCGCGATGGCGTGCGGAAGACGTGCTGACGGTCCGAGCAGACTTCGGAGCAGACGGCTTTGCCGAGCGAAGCCTGGGTGACCGAGCCGCGAAAGGCGCTGCCGAGGTCGGATTTGCAGTCGAGCCCGACAAAGACGTCGCAGACGATATCCTGCCACAGGGCGAGCCGCCGATAGCCGGGACTGCCGTCCGTCGTGAACTGGATTGGCATTTGAACAGCCTCCCTTTCACACCCCGCAAAACCACCTGGGATCCAGTCTGACCGGAGGCAAATCCCGTACCGGTCGGTCGCGCGCCCAGTCGAGTTTTTGTTCCGCCGCGGTCGAGCGGCCGGCCGCCGGGCTTGGCCAAATAGACTGCATCGGACGTGGCTTGCGATCAACCGGCAATGGAGGCAGGAATGGGCATCGAGCATCCGAAATACAGGGTTGCGGTGGTTCAGGCGGCGCCGGCCTGGCTCGACCTCGACGCCTCGATCGACAAATCGATCGCGCTGATCGGGGAGGCCGCGGAAAAGGGCGCCAAGCTGATCGCCTTTCCCGAAGCTTTCATCCCCGGCTACCCCTGGCACATCTGGCTGGACTCGCCGGCCTGGGCGATCGGGCGGGGCTTCGTGCAGCGCTATTTCGACAATTCGCTGGCTTACGACAGCCCGCAGGCCGAGCGCCTGCGCGAGGCCGTGCGCAAGGCAAAGCTCACCGCCGTGATCGGCCTGTCCGAGCGCGACGGCGGCAGCCTTTACCTCGCGCAATGGCTGATCGGCCCTGATGGCGAGACCATCGCAAAGCGCCGCAAGCTGCGGCCGACCCATGCCGAGCGCACGGTCTATGGTGAAGGCGACGGCAGCGACCTCGCCGTGCATGCGCGGCCCGACATCGGCCGGCTCGGCGCGCTGTGCTGCTGGGAGCATCTGCAGCCGCTGTCGAAATATGCAATGTACGCTCAGAACGAGCAGGTCCATGTCGCGGCCTGGCCGAGCTTCTCGCTCTACGATCCCTTCGCGCCGGCGTTAGGAGCCGAGGTCAACAACGCGGCTTCGCGCGTCTATGCGGTGGAAGGCTCCTGCTTCGTGCTCGCGCCCTGCGCCACCGTCTCGCAGGCCATGATCGACGAGCTCTGCGACCGGCCGGACAAGAATGCGCTGCTGCATGTCGGCGGCGGCTTTGCCGCCATCTACGGCCCCGACGGCAGTCAGATCGGTGAGAAGCTGGCGCCCGATCAGGAGGGCCTGCTGATCGCGGAGATCGATCTCGGCGCCATCGGCGTTGCCAAGAATGCCGCCGATCCCGCCGGCCATTATTCGCGGCCCGACGTCACGCGGCTGCTGCTCAACAAGAAGCGGTACCAGCGGGTCGAGCAGTTCGCGCTGCCGGTCGACACCGTCGAGCCCATGGACATCGCGGCGGCGGCAAGCTGATCGCGGCGATCAAGGGGAGGGCATGCCCATGGAATCCGCAATTCCTGCACATCTGGAAGCCCCACGCACGCGCCATAAGCGCGTGCCGGACGATTACCAGCCGCCATATCCGTCCTTCGTGGCGCGCTACAAGCCGTCGGTCAGCCGCGTCGTGATGGCCTATTTCGGTGTCCAGCATGGCGGTGCGGCACCCGCGGCAGCAACGGACGCGTTGAAAGACCTCGCAGGACTGTTCGCAATGGATGGCGGTCCGTCGCATTGGGACCGGGCAAGTTATACAGATCAGTTTGGCTCTGAGAATGTTGTCACGGTCGCTTATTGGGACGATCTCGCGCGCTTCGATGCTTGGTTCGCGCGGGCTCGCGAGATGTGGACCGGGCGGCTACGCGAAGGCATCGGTACCTTCATCGAGGTGTTGCGTCCCATCGTGGCCCGTCACGAGACGCTGTTCTCCTCGCCAGATCGGCCGGAAGGTGTCGCCGTCGTTGCGGAGGGCATGAGCGGCGAGGTGCAGGAGCACGCCTATTGGGGCGGCATGCGCGATCGTATCCCGCTGTCGCAGACCGACGCCATGGCGCCTGGCGGCGCGCCTGAGCTGGTCCGCGACGGGGCGAGGCTGCGCGTGAAGGCTCATGACAATCTCTGTCTGATCCGCTCCGGGCAGGACTGGAGCGATACCGCAGCGTCCGAGCGAAAGCTCTATCTCGACGACGTCGAACCGGTGCTACGCGAGGGCATGGATTTTCTGCGCGATGATGGCCTCGCGATTGGCTGCTATGCCAACCGCTATATGCGGGTGCTGGCGGCCGACGGAAGCGCGAGCGAAAAATCCTACGGGCAGAGCTGGTGGAAGAGCCTCGCCGCGCTGGAACGCTGGGCGGAATCGCATCCGACCCATGTCAGGATATTCGGCGCGGCAATGAAATATCTGTCGACGCTCGGGCCGTCAGCCAAGCTGCGGCTCTATCACGAGGTGACGGTGGCGGCCGCCGACGAACAGTTCTTCGAATATCTGAACTGTCACCCGAAGACAGGCATGCTGGCGGCGGTCGAAACCGTCGGCACCTAAGCGACACAATGGCCGAGCAGCTCGGGATGCGCCGCGCAGATGTGGTGCGCGCCGGCGTCTCTTAGCTCGGCCTCGCTGCCATAGCCGTAGAGCACGCCGATAGCGGTCATGCCGTTGGTGCGGGCGCCGACCACGTCGTGGCTGCGGTCGCCGATCATGATTGCGCTGTTCGCATCGACCCTGGCCTCGTCGAGCGCGTAGCGGAGCAGGTCGCGCTTGTCGACACGCGTGCCGTCGAGCTCGGAGCCGAACACGCGCTCGAAATACGGCTTCAGGCCGAAATGATCGACGATGCGGCTGGCGTAGACGGCGGGCTTGCTGGTCGCCACGAACATGCGCTGACGTGTCGCGGCGAGCGACGATAGCGTGTCCGCAATTCCGCTGTAAGCCTCGTTCTCGAACAGGCCGATATCGCTGAAGCGCTCGCGATAGAGCAACAGTGCGCGGTCCGCGAGCTCATCGGCTCCGGTGAGCTTGCGAAGGCTGGCCAGCAGCGGAGGGCCGATGCACCAGGTCAGTTCGTCCTCGCTCGGCACGGGAACGCCGAGCCGTTCCAGCGCATATTGGATCGAGCGGGTGATTCCGGGCTTCGGGTTCGTCAGCGTGCCGTCGAGATCAAAAAAGATTGTCACCATCGGGTGGGACCGGTGTTGATACTGCCGTCTGTTGCTAGTTGGCTCTGGTTCCAAGTCAAGGTCCGATTTGTCCGATCGCGTCAATGCCATGGGAATAGCACGGGTCGTCGCTGTCTTCTTCCAGGCCGTCCTGTTGGCGCCGGCGCTTGCAGAGGAGGCGCCGCCTGCCGATGCGCCTCCGAAGGCCGAGGAACCCGAGAGGCCGGCGGAGAAACCAAAAGACGCCCGCGAGAGTGACACGCGTGATTCGATCTGCCTGATCGTGGAGGCCGCCGCGCGCGACAATAACCTGCCGCTGGAATTCTTCGCACGCGTGATCTGGCAGGAGAGCCGCTTCCAGGCCGATGCGGTCGGGCCGGTGACGCGCAGCGGCCAACATGCGCAGGGGATCGCGCAGTTCATGCCGGGGACGGCCACCGAGCGCGGGCTGCTCGATCCCTTCAATCCGGTGCAGGCCCTGCCGAAGTCGGCGGAATTCCTGAGCGAGCTGCGCAACCAGTTCGGCAATCTCGGTCTTGCCGCGGCCGCCTACAATGCCGGTCCTCGGCGGGTGCAGGAATGGCTCGCCGGCACCGGGCCGATGCCGGAGCAGACCCGCAATTACGTCTATGCCATCACCGGCACCAGCGTCGATGCCTGGGCCAAGGCGGGGAGCTCCGGCAAGGAACCGCCGAGCTCGCCGCCGACCAGCTGCCGTGATCTGATGGCACTGCTCAAGCGTGCTCCCAATCCGTTCGTCGCCGAGCTCGAGCAGCATGTCGAGCTTGCTGCGGCAAAGATCTGGGGCGTGCAGCTCGCGGCCGGCTTCGACCGCAACAGGGCGCTGACGATGTATTCCCGAGCCGTGACGAAGCTGAGCACCGTGATCGGCGAGCGTGATCCGAGCCTGCTCTCCTCGGTGATGCGCAGCCGCGGCACGCGCGCGTTCTACCAGGTCCGCATCGGCACGGATACGCGCGCCGAGGCGGATGATCTGTGCAACCGCATCCGCAAGGCGGGCGGCGCGTGCTTCGTGTTGAGGAACAGGGGTGTGGCGGGGTAGGATGAGCTGTCATTCCGGAGCGCGACGAAGTCGCGAACCCGGAATCCATCGTGCAGTGATTTCTGTAGCCTGATGGATTCCGGGTTCGCGCCAAGTGGCGCGCCCCGCAATGACGGCGGTGGGTGTGTCACGCATGCCAGCCCCGCCGCGCCTTTCCTTGACGCGCGCCCCCGTCTCGCCCGTTATGCCGGCACGATTCCTCACCGGCCAAAGCTCCCGTGGCGCTTCCTCCGCTCGATTCACCGCAATGGCAAAGTCCCTGGCGCGCCTTCGCGTGGGGGCTGCGCTCGATCACGCAGACGATCCTCACCATCGTGCTGTTCGTGACCTATCTCGGCATCGGGGCGCTCGCTCACGACACCCATTTCAGCCTGCTCTGGGCGTTGTGCTCGACGCTGTTCGTCTGGGCAGGTCCGGCGCAGATCATCCTGATCACCACGCTCGGCTCGGGTGCCACCATCATCCAGTCGGCGGTCGCGGTGACCGTCAGCGCCATCCGCCTGTTTCCGATGGTGGTCTCGGTGTTGCCGCTGATGCGTACACCCACGACCAAGCGGCGCGAGCTGATTTTCGCCGCGCATCTCACCGCGGTGACGCTGTGGGTCGAATGCCACCGATTCCTGCCGCAGGTTCCGCGCGAACGGCGGATCGCCTTCGTCCACGGGCTTGGCTGCGGGCTCGTCTCGGTGTGCCTCGTCGCCAACACGGTCGGCTATTTCCTCGCCGCCAATCTGACGCAGACGCTTGGTGCGGCGATCCTGCTGCTGACGCCGCTGTCGTTCCTGTTCTCGACGGCGCGCAACAGCCGCGAGGTTGCCGACGTCGTCGCGCTCGTGCTGGGCATCGTGCTCTATCCGCTGGCGGCGAAGATGAACTCCGGTCTCGACATCCTCGTCAGCGGCGTGGTCGCCGGGACGATCGCTTATGGCGTGCATTGGTGGCGGGAGGTGCGCGCATGAGCTACGCCCAACTCATCGGCGACTGGCAGGCACTCGTCGTGCTGTTCGTCGCCGGCGTCGTTCCCAACCAGATCTGGCGCATGCTGGGCCTGTGGTTCGGCGGCGGCATCGACGAGGGCTCGGAGCTGCTGGTCTGGGTCAGGGCGGTCGCCACCGCGATCCTGGCCGGCGTCATCGCCCAGATCGTGGTCCAGCCGCCTCGGGCGCTGGCCAGCGTGCCAGATGTCCTGCGCTATGGCGCGGTCGGTGCCGGTCTCGTCGTCTTCCTGCTGACCCGCCGCTCGATCTTCGCGGGCGTGGTCACGGGCGAAGTCTTCATGCTGGCCGGCAAGTGGTGGTTGGGCTAAAACCGCCGGCGAACAGCCAGGGAACAGGACATATGGTTCGCGAACAGGAGCTCCGCGAGGGCGAGGTCGCCATCGAGCTGCCGCCGACGCAAGATGCCGGCCTCGTCTTCATCGGCCGTATCCGCACGCCGTGGACGTCGCGGCTGGAGACGCCGCGGCAGGGACGCCAGGACGGCCCGGTGTGCCGGCTCGAGATTTTCGAGCCGTTCGTGCCGGCGATCAAGGGCGTCGACTTCTACACCAATCTCGAGGTGCTCTATTGGCTCGACCGGTCGCGCCGTGACATCATCCTGCAGAGCCCGAAGAACAACGAGAAGACCCGCGGCACCTTTTCGCTGCGCTCGCCGGTGCGGCCCAATCCGATCGGCACCTCGATCGTCAAGCTGGTCGGCATCGAGGGCAATGCCATCCTGGTGCGCGGCCTCGACTGCCTCGACAACACGCCGCTGATCGACATCAAGCCGGACCGCTGCGAGTTCACGCCGCTGGCCGCGCCGCAAGCAGGGGATTTCGAGACGGAATAGGCTGTCATTCCCGGGGCGCGCCTCTTGGCGCGAGCCCGGAATCCATCGGGCGTCATGGATGGTGTTCGAATGGATTCCGGGCTCGCGACTTCGTCGCGCCCCGGAATGACGATCAGCCCTTCAACGCCGCCATCAGCTTTGCCGCATGCTCTTGCAGCACCTTGTCGTCCTCCTTGCGGCTCGCCGGCGGCAGCATGGCGACGCCGTCGTGGCGGGGCATCACGTGCATGTGCAGGTGAAACACCACCTGTCCGCCGGCAGGCTCGTTGAATTGCTGCACGGTGATGCCGTCGGCGTCGAACGCCTTCATCGCGGCGGCAGCGATCTTGTGCGCGCCGCGGGCGACATGGGCGTAGTCGTCCGGCTTGATGTCGAGGATGTTGCGGGCAGGGGACTTGGGGATCACCAGCGTGTGACCAGGCACGCGCGGCATGATGTCGAGGAAGGCGAAGACGTGCTCGTCCTCGTACACCTTGTAGCAGGGCAGCTCGCCGCGCAGGATTTTTGCGAAGATGTTGTTGCTGTCATAGGCGGTCATGGCGGCGGCTCCCAGGGGATTTGCGCTTAGAATTTTGCACCTACTGTCACCAGCGGCGTCAAGGCGTCAAGGCGCCTCGTCGGCCCCTTTGCGGAACGGGCCGAGTTCGGCAAGCTCTCGTCCCGCTTCCGCAACATAAGCGCGCTCGCGCTTGAGGTAATCGTCGATGGCGCGGCGCAGGCCGGGATCGGCGATGAAGTGGGCGGAATGGGTGGTGCGCGGCAGGTAGCCTCGCGCGATCTTGTGCTCGCCCTGTGCGCCGGCCTCGACGTGCTGGAGGCCGAATCTGATCGCGAAATCGATCGCCTGATAGTAGCAGACCTCGAAATGCAGGAACGGGTGATGCTCAACCGCGCCCCAGTTGCGGCCGAACAGCGTGTCCGAGCCGATGAAGTTGATCGCGCCCGCAATCCAGCGATTGTTGCGGCGGGCCATCACCAGCAGCACGTCCTCGGCCATGGTCTCGCCGATCAGCGAGAAGAACTCGCGGGTCAGATACGGCCGGCCCCATTTGCGCGAGCCGGTCTCCATGTAGAATGCGAAGAAGGCGTCCCAGGCATCCTCGGTGATGTCCTTGCCGGTGAGCCAATGGATGGTAACGCCGGCCGCGAGCGCATCGCGCCGCTCGCGCTTGATCGACTTGCGATGGCGCGAGTTCAGCGTCGCCAGGAAGTCGTCGAAGCTCGCAAAGCCCTCATTGTGCCAGTGGAACTGCTGGTCGGTGCGCTGGAGGAAGCCGTGCTCGGCGAGCAGCTTCCATTCTGACTCCCGCACGAAGGTGACGTGGACGGAGGAGGCCTTGCTGATGCCGCACAGCGCTATGAGCCCACTCGCCAGCGCCTCGGTGATGCGCTCGCAATCGACGCCGTCGCGCACCAGCAGCCGCGGCCCCGTGGCCGGCGTGAAGGGAACCGAGACCTGGAGCTTCGGATAATAGCGTCCGCCGGCACGCTCATAGGCATCCGCCCAGCCGCGATCGAAGACGTACTCGCCCTGGCTGTGCGATTTCAGATAGCAGGGCACGATTCCGGCGACGCGGCCATCGAGCTTGGCCACGAGGTGCCGCGGCGCCCAGCCGGTGCGGAACGTGGCCGAACCCGATTTCTCGGCCGCGGAGAGAAAAGCGTGGGAGACGAACGGATTATAGGCGGGCCTTGAGACGCCGAGGGAATCGCTTGGAAGAGCGGATGAGGTTCCCGCGCCAGCCCCATTGCACCGTCCGCCCGGATTGGCGCAGGCGTCCCAATCCTCCGGTGACACGTCGCCAATCGAAGGTACGGCCTCGAGCGTGATTTCCGATGATGCCATCGTGCCCAAGATCGTGCATTGCAGCAGCGACTTCAAGAGGGCGGGAACATCAGGGGGCGCGTGCCCCGGACGCAGTGCAGCGCTCCTTCAGCGGTGCGCTGCAGAGCCGGGGCCCATGTGGCAGCGCGCTCGCGGAGAGATGGGTCCCGGCTCTGCGCCGCAACGCTGAAGCGTTGCAGCTTGTCCGGGACACGCGAGGTGCTACGGCACGAACCCCTCGAAGATCATCTGGTCCGCATAGCGCCCGACCCGGGTCCGCTGCTCCGGCGTGCGGACGGTCCAGCCGAGCAGGGCGCAGCCGAACAGGTTGCGGGCGATCCAGGGGGCGGGGGCCGGGAGGTCGTCGACCCTGAAGGCGACGAAATGCGGCTGGGTCTGCAATCCGTGGCGCAGGTACAGCATGCTGTCACGCTGCTCTTGGGTGAGGTTGGCCCAGTACTCGTCCTCATAGGTCCGCTGCGCGACGATGCCGCGCGGACGGGAGGGCAGCAAGTCGCGCAGCGCCAGCACCTGGTCGGGATCGAACGACATGCCCACGGCGGGGCCGTCATACGAGGCCAGCACCTCGGCCATCCGCTTCACCAGCTTGCGGTCGCCGCCGAAATGGCTCTTCACCTCGATCACCAGGGGCACGCGTCCCGCGACCATGGCGCAGAGGTCGGCGAGCGACATCATCCGCTCGTCCGTGTCCTTGAACCTGACGGCCTTCAGCTCGGCCGCGGTCTTGGCGATCACTTCGCCGGTTGCCTCGGTGAGCCGGCCCAGGGCATGGTCGTGATGGACCATGGCCTCGCCGTCGGCCGAGAGCTGGATATCGACCTCGATCGCGAAATTGCCTGATATCGCAGCCTGCACCGCGCCCGGCATGTTCTCGACGATGCCGCGCGAGATGTCATGCAGGCCGCGATGGGCGACCGGCCGGGCTGTCAGCCAATCCGGAGCGCGCATTTGGCGTCAGGCGACCTCGAACACGCCTTCGACCTCGACCGCCGCGTCCGCAGGCAGCGAGGCGACGCCGACGGTGGTGCGGGCGTGGCGGCCCTTGTCGCCGAAGGCGGCGACCATCAGGTCGGAGGCGCCGTTGAGCACCTTCGGCCCGTCCAGGAAATCCGGGGCCGAGTTGATGAAGCCGCCGAGGCGCACCACGCGCACGACCTTGTCGAGATCGCCGAGCGCCGCCTTGACCTGAGCCAGCAGGTTGACCGCGCAGCCGCGCGCGGCGGCAGCGCCGTCCTCGATCGAGACGCCGGCGCCCAGCTTGCCCTTGGCAATCAGCTTGCCGGCGGGGTCGAAGCAGACCTGGCCGGAGACGAACAGAAGGTTGCCCGTGCGCACGAACGGCACGTAGTTGGCGACGGGGGTGGGGGCCTCGTGCAGCTTGATGCCTTGCTCCGCCAGTTTCTGCTCGACCGTGCCCGCCATGTCCGACCTCGTTGTCCAAAAATCCTTCGCTCCGGCGCGTCCCCTGGATGGCCGGGCGCGCCCTGTTTCGCCGATCGTGCCGCCACATGCAAGCAACCGGAGGGGCTGCATTTTGTTGAGGCTGGCGGGCAGGTTCAACGTGGAGGGGCAATTTTACGTGTACGGCCTCAGTTGCGGCGCAATGGAACGGTCATTAAAATGTCGAATCTGCGCTTTCCTCAGGGAACAGACATGGTGCACCTTTTCCGGACTTCGCTCGGTGTGATGGCGCTCGCCGCGGCCAGTGTCGGCCTTGGCGGCGTAGTCCAGGCCGCCAACGGTCCGTTCCTCGCGCACCAGGCGCTCTATGACCTCCGCCTCGTCAAATCGCGCACCAATTCGGTCAATAGCGCCCGCGGCCGGATTCTCTACAATTTCACGGGGAACGCCTGTGAGGGCTATACCTCGGAATTCCGCCAGGTCTCCGAGCTCGACAGCGGCGAGGGCAAGGTCACGCTCAGCGACCTCCGCTCCAATTCCTGGGAGGATGCCGCCGGCAAGAGCTACCGTTTCAAGATCGAGACGCGCATGAACGATGCGGATGCCGGCCGCGTCGATGGCTCGGCCGAGCGCGACGGCGACCACATCAACGTCAAGCTGAAGCTGCCGGCGCCGAAGACGTTCACGCTCGACGGAAAGATCGTGTTCCCGACCGAGCAGATCCAGCGCATCATCGCCGCCGCGAAGGAGGGCAAATCGCTGCTGGAGCTCTCCGTCTATGACGGCTCCGACGACGGCCAGAAGGTCTACAACACGCTGACCGTGATCGGTCAGCCGATCCCGGCCGACCGCGCCACCTCGTCCGATCCGTCGACCGCGGACGAGCACATGAAGTCGCTGAAGCGCTGGCCGGTCACCGTGAGCTATTTCGACCGCGACGCCCAGCAGAAGGAGGGCGAGCAGACCCCCGTCTACGCGATGGCGTTCGAGCTCTACGAGAACGGCGTCTCGCGCCAGCTCGTGCTCGACTACAACGATTTCGTCATCTCCGGCGCCATGGGCAAGTTCGACGTGAAGGACAGCAAGCCCTGCAATTGAGGGGGCAGCTCTCTCGCCCGTCATTGCGAGCGCAGCGAAGCAATCCAGAGTCTCTCGGCGGAAAGAGTCTGGATTGCTTCGTCGCAAGGGCTCCTCGCAATGACGGGGCTGGCTCTCTGCCTGCTCACCCGCTACGCTCCCTCCCAACCACAAACTCGGGGAGCCAGCCCATGCCGAAGCTCGACCATCTCCGCCCCAGCGGCCTGCATCACAATCCAGCCTATTCCCACGTCGTCACCGCGACGGGCGCGCGCACGATTTACATTTCCGGGCAGGTCTCGACCGACGAGGAGGGGCGGATCGTCGGCGAGGGCGACATCGCCGCGCAGACGACGCAGGTGATGCAGAATCTCGGCCTCGCGCTGAAGGCGGCGGGGGCGAGCTATTCCAACATCGTCAAGATCACGACCTTCGTGGTGAACTACAAGCCGGAGCTGCGCCCGATCATCGGCAAGGCCCGCTCGGCCTTCTTCGAAGGCATGGAGCCGCCGGCCTCGACGCTCGTCGGCGTCTCCGCGCTCGCCGCGCCGGAATGGCTGATCGAGATCGAGGCGGTCGCGGTTGCGGATTGACCCATCCTACTTGGCTGCGGACATCTCGCGCAGAACGGCCATCGCCTCGTCCGCACGGTCAGCGGGTACGAAGAGATGGTCGTGGTGGAACGCCGACACGGCATTTACGCTGATGCCGGCGTGGGCGAGGCGCGCCGTGATCGCCGCCAGAAAGCCGACAGCATCGAGCGCCGAGTGAACCGTGAGCGTGATCAGGCGTGAGGCGAATTCGTAGCGCAGGTCCGCGCGTTCGGCATGCTCCAGCGGTGCTACGACCGTCGTGCCCTCCTGCTCGCGGAAGATCAGGAGCGGATCGACTGCTGCGGGAATAGTCTCGCCTGCCGAGATCGTGCAGAACACGAAAGTGCCCGGCCGCAGTTCCGGCTTCATCTGTGTCAGCAGCGCGTTGAGATCGCGTTCACCCGTCATCACTCCTGCGCCTTCTCTGGCCCATCATACGCGATACCGCGGATCACCGCGGCGCTGCCGAACTTCTTGCGCAGGCTGTCGACCGCGCGTTCGGCGTGGGCGGCGCGGCGGTCGAGCATGTCGGTGTCGTCGATCGCGGAGCCCTCGCGCAGCGCGCTGACGCCGGCGCCCATCAGGCGGAAGGCGGTGCCGTCGATTTCCTTGGCCAGCATCTCGCGGCAGATCGAGAAGATCTTTGTTGCGAGCTGGGTCGGGGCGGCGATCGATTGCGAGCGGGTGCGCTGGCGGAAATCGGCGGTCTTCAGCTTCAGCGTCACGGTGGAGCCGGCGAGCTCGCTGCTCTTCAGGCGCGATGACGTCTTCTCGCAGAGCCGCCACAGGATTTTTTCCAGCGTCGCGAAGTCGCGGATGTCGGTCTCGAACGTGGTCTCGCTGGAGATCGTCTTGGCGCCGCGGTCGGGCTCGACGCGGCGGTCGTCGATGCCGCGCGCGAGCCGCCACAGCCTGCGGCCGTCGCTCGGAAACTGCCGCATCATCTCGATCTCGTCGGCCTTCTGCAGGTCGGCGATGTTGCGGAAGCCGCGCTGCACCAGGCGATCCTGCGTCGCCGGGCCGACGCCGAAGATGAAGCCGACCGGCTTTTCCGCCAGCATCAACCGCGCCTCCTCCTGGTCGAGCGCGGCAAAGCCTCTGGGCTTGTCGAGGTCGGAGGCGATCTTGGCCAGGAACTTGTTGCAGGACAGGCCGACCGAGACGGTGATGCCGACGTCGCGCTCGACGTTGCGGGCAAAGCGCGCCAGCACCTTGGCGGGGATCATGCCGTGCACCCGCTCGGTGCCGGAGAGATCGAGAAAGGCCTCGTCGATCGAGAGCGGCTCGACCAGCGGCGTCAGCGCCTGCATGGCCTGGCGGACCTCGCGGCCGACCCTGACGTACTTCGCCATGTCCGGGCGGATCACGGTTGCATGCGGGCAGGCTTCCAATGCCTTGAACATCGGCATCGCCGAGCGAACGCCATAGGTGCGCGCGATGTAGCAGGCGGCCGACACCACGCCGCGCTTGCCCCCGCCGATGATGACCGGCTTGTCGGCGATGTCAGGGTTGTCGCGCTTCTCGACCGTCGCGTAGAAGGCATCGCAGTCGATATGGGCGATGGTCAGGCTGGCGAGCGATTTGTGGCGGACGAGGCGTGGGGAACCGCAGGCCGAGCAGCGCCGCACGCCCGAGTTCTGTACGCCCGAGTTCTGCACGCCCAAGTTCTGCACGCCCATGTCGAGGTCGGCCAGACAATCCCGGCAGAAGCAGCGGGGCCCGGCCGCCTCTGGAACGCTCACGGCACGTCGCGCTCCCAGGAGGGGTCGCCGAGCGCGTCGCCGAGGACCTGCCGCGCCGCGGCAACGTTGGTCGGATGCAGTTCCGCCGAACTGGCAAAGGCCTTCACCGTGGCATCGTCCCGCATCACGAAATCGAGCACACTGAGGAGGAAATTCGGGTCCGCGGCGGCATTGCGCAGGGTCTCCGGACCGACCCCTGTCTCGGCCAGGAACAGGCCCAGCCGCTCAGGCTCGCCCGCGACGAAGGACAGGGCCTGAATCGCAACGATTTCAGCGACTTCGCGGGGGTTGTGAACAGGCTTTTTCACGGGGACGGTTTGCCTTTCCGTTAACTTTCGGTCTCTAATTTGGAATCATCATGCCCGAGTCTCGTGCTCAAGTCTTCCGGCCCCGGACAAGCAACTGGAAACCACATCGCAGAAAGTGGACCCTCGGGTTTAACGAAACTCAAGCGAATCTGAGGCTAGTTTGAATCCAGTTTTCGAAACGCCGGCAAGCGGCGTCTGAGGCGTCACATGTACCGGTCCTTCGGACCAATCAGGAGGGCGGGATGGCCAAGACCGTCCTGATCGTGGAAGACAACGAGCTCAACATGAAGCTCTTCCGCGACCTGTTGGAGGCGCACGGGTACCAGACCTCCGGCACCAGCAACGGCTACGAGGCGCTCGACCTCGTGCGCAAGATGCGGCCCGACCTCGTGCTGATGGACATCCAGCTGCCGCAGGTCTCCGGCCTCGAGGTGACGCGCTGGATCAAGGACGATCCGGAGCTGCGTGCCATTCCCGTCGTCGCGGTCACGGCGTTCGCGATGAAGGGTGACGAAGAGCGCATCCGCGAGGGCGGCTGCGAAGCCTATTTGTCCAAGCCGATCTCGGTCGGCAAATTCATTGAGACGGTCCGGCGTTTTATCGGATAGGAAGTGAGTTCACAGTGTCCGCGCGTATCCTGGTCGTCGACGACGTTCCCGCCAACGTCAAGCTTCTCGAAGCCCGCCTGTCCGCCGAATATTTCGACGTGATGACCGCCGCGAACGGCACCGAGGCGCTCGCGATCTCCAGGCGTGCCGAATGCGACATCATCCTGCTCGACGTGATGATGCCCGACATGGACGGCTTCGAGGTCTGCCGCCGCCTCAAGGCCGATCCGGCGACGCATCACATCCCGGTGGTGATGGTCACCGCGCTCGACAGCCCCGCCGACCGCAACCGCGGGCTCGAGGCCGGTGCCGACGACTTCCTGACCAAACCCGTCTCCGACGTCGTGTTGATCGCGCGCGTGCGCTCGCTGACGCGGCTGAAGATGATGACGGATGAGCTGCGCATGCGCGCCATTACCTCGCTCGAGATCGGCATGCAGGCGCCCGAGCGCAGTGCGATCGCCGACTCCGGCAAGGGCGGCCGCATCCTGCTGGTCGACGACCGCCAGTCCTCCTATGAGCGGCTGGCGACGATCCTCGCCGCCGAGCACACCATCGATGTCGAGCCGAACCCGACGGAAGCGCTGTTCCACGCCGCCGAGGGCAATTACGACCTCCTGATCGTCTCGCTCGACCTCAACAATTTCGACGGCCTGCGCCTGTGCAGCCAGGCGCGCTCGCTGGAGCGCACGCGCCACGTGCCAATCCTGGCCATCGCCGACCCCGAGAATTCGACGCGGCTGCTGCGCGGCCTCGAGATCGGCGTCAACGACTACCTGCTGCGCCCGATCGACAAGACCGAGCTCCTGGCGCGCGCCCGCACCCAGATCCGCCGCCGCCGCTACACCGACCATTTGCGCGACAACGTGCAGAACTCGATCGAGATGGCGATCACCGACGCGCTGACCGGCCTGCACAATCGCCGCTACATGGAAAGCCATCTGGCGACGCTCGCCGAGCAGGCCGCGACGCGCGGCAAGCCGCTGGCGCTGATGATCCTGGACATCGACTATTTCAAGTCGATCAACGACAATTACGGCCACGACGCCGGCGACGACGTGCTGCGCGAGTTCGCGGTGCGCGTGCGCAAATCGATCCGCGGCATTGATCTCGCCTGCCGCTACGGCGGCGAGGAATTCGTCATCGTGATGCCGGAGACGGATCTCCACGTCGCCGGCATGGTCGCCGAGCGCCTGCGCCGCTCGATCGCGGGCGAGCCGTTCGCGATCCACAAAGGGGCCAAGCGCATCGAGGTCACGATCTCGATCGGGCTGACCACGCTGGAGCGAAAGGGCGAGGCGGTCGCCGACGTGCTCAAGCGCGCCGACACCGCGCTCTACCGCGCCAAGCACGACGGCCGCAATCGCGTGGTGTCGCACGCGGCGTGAGGGCCGCCCGCAAAGTTTGCGAAAACAACCCCATGCACAGTAGCCGGTGTCAGTCGAATCAAGGGCTTATGCGGGTGGCGGGCCGGCTTGCGTTGGCGGCAGCGTCATTTGACCCGTCGGGCAAAACAGGAGCATATTGGTAGGGTCGCGAGGGTCGTACGCAATCACATCAACGGTCGCGGCAATAATCATAGTATCTATTCTTTGCAACCTTCATATCTTTGACGATACTCAGGACTGCCTTGCAGGCAAAGCCATTTGTCTCACCGGCGCATTTCCTAACCTGATCAGAAATAGGCAGGAACTCGATCTTGCCTTTCTCGTCGCGCTTCGTCACTAGGACGCAACCAGTTCGCCTCATCACGTAACGAGCCTTGTCAGGATCAGTGCCGGCGATCGTGTCTCGGACCCATGCGTCCAACTCTTGATTGAAAGAAGGTGGTGTCCCGCCTTGCGAGCTGCTTTGTGCGTAACAGTTGCCAAAAGACAAGCTGATCATAACGGATATAAGTGCCGCTAGCGGCGTATGTTCTTTCACAAGCGCGCCCCTCTAATCTAGCGATTGCAATTGTCGTAGAACGACCTTTGATCGTTCGCCTTCAGCTCCTGGACGAGCAAAATCGTTAGAGTGCAGACGAACTTATCCTCTAGATCGTCCTCGCACTCTTTGATTTGATCCTGCAACGGCCGTGATGGGTGAAGGCGGCAACGTGCTCTCTTGAGTAAATAGCGGACAGCGTCGGGTTTATTGGTCCCGATTTCAAACAGATAGGAATAGACCCAATTCCTATTTTCGCAAAAATAGCGGTTTTTCGCTCCCACGCACGTTGGTTGATGCGCAAATGCGCAATTGGAAGCAATTTGAATCGCTACTATCAAGCTGAAGATTCTAATCCTGCCCACCGGAAGGCTCCTGAGTTCTAACTAGTTTTCTCAAATTGACATCGGCAATAGCGGAAAGAGGACCCCCTTGTAGAAACAGCGCTAAAAACAGTGCGATCAACGTCACTGTACCCCTCGCGTCTGCGTCATTAAGTACGCGAGACCAAGCATTATCGATGTGTCGCGATTCAAAATCAGCGGCGATAAGGCACTCGTTCGGACTGCCAATTGTCTGGTTCAGAATATCATTTGCTGTTGACACGATTTTCGCGCCGAAGCCAAGACTGGGGGTTTCGACGGTCAATCTGGCCGGGATGCCTTCGAGCAGATCTGGGATTCCTCGTCCCTGGATGACGTCGCTGATGTGGCTGCGAAAGGTAGTCGCCGTATCAGAAGTGTTCCTACTTACGGCTGCTTCTCGCCACCAGCAGCCCTCGCACTCAGGCAGCGGCGGAAATGGAGCCTGACCGCTCCCGGGGAGGTCCGGCAAGCTAGACAAATCATCCAGTCCGCTTTCAATCTCAGCCGAGAGCTGTAAATTATCCGGCCGGGAATCCCTGAGGGCTATGAGAAATCCACGCGTTGCAGTCTTTCCGCGTTCTGAAAGCTCAAAAAGTAAAGTGGAAACAGCTTCGTCGGTCTTGTTGACCAAGCTGAGGGTCGTCGTGTCTGCTTCGACATTTTCGGTCAGGATCTTTCGGAGATCAACGGTACCGAAGGAGTTCTTGATCGTTCGATACAGCGCACACATGGGCGGTGGAAGGACAGCCTCGGCGACCTCATCTGCAAGATTTATGAACAACTCCTTCTTTCTCGGCCTTAGATTGGCAGCATACGCCGCATTGCGGAGCCAGCGTTCGAGCGGAACGCTTCCTAGAACTGTTTTGACACTGTTCATGGCT
>NZ_JBYGYN010000017.1:0-102172 GCF_057651995.1 Bradyrhizobium sp. USDA3516
AACTCGCTTTCCACGGCATCCACACCTCCCGCAGAACAAAAGCGGAAAGTGTAACCCATGTGTCCGGTACGATTTGTCACCTATGTCTCGGGCCGCTCAATCGGTGATTTGGTAGCGGGGGAGCGCTACCACCTACCCCCACACCGACCAAACCTACGATATCTTATCCAACCGTCCGCGTAAGACTTTGCGGAGGGATCCCACCGCCGGCGTCGACGCCTCAACTGCGTCGTCACTCCGGCTCAGACCGGATGATCCGTGAAGGATGGCTGAATGGGCCTGCCGCCGAATACCCGATGTGGTGGTGTCGCCTTCACACGACGCGGACGAGGTTCCACCAACGGTGCGAGGACACCCTAAGCCGGCTGTGCGAGGATCTCCGCCTGGCACCTGGTGGCATTCATAAATGACGACGCTTGAAAGGCCAGTAATGTACGCCAAAACGATCGAGCAGGGCCGTTTTCCCGCGAGTAAGGCGCGCCTCGTGCGCGAAACGTCTCGACCCCAAATGGAGCTGGTTGACCTCGCCTGAATGCCAAGACGATCGAGCAGAAATACCGCAGATGAAGGACCTTCTACGCTGATTATCATCATGGCCACCATGCTAACGTAGCCCTGCTACTTGCTTGGGGCCAACATTGTCATCGCAGGAAATTTCTCCCCAGTCGACTGCTGCAGCCGATCGGGATCTAACCTTCCTAGTGATCGAGCGACATCGCGAGCTGTTGGCACATTACGATGCGGCCCTGTCCGTATCGGCAAAGCTCGATTCGGGACCCGAGTTTGATGCCGCCGACGAAATCAGCTGTCAAAGGAACCGTGCTCTCGCGGAGCATGGGAACGTGCTCATCCGTTCAACCCCAACCACGATCGCAGGCGTGATTGCTCTGACGCGTTACGTCGGCAGCCTACAAGAATGGGACCTTCCCGACGATGACGCGTGGTATCGGACTTTCTTGGAAGGGCTGGCAGACGCGATCGATGGAATCGCCATGGCGCAGCGGCTTGGGCAAGATGGCGATTAAAATGGCGCTCGCTTTCATCTTCCGCGGCATACTTTTCTGGGTGGCAATCGCTGCGCTTCTCTATTTCGTGTGGAAGTTGCCCTTCTGAAGTCTGACGATTGGGGGCTCGCCCGAGCCAGCATCGAGGCAATGAGGAGGGGCGGCTCTTGAACCACGGTACTCGCCGGACCCCTGGAAGTTGGATGCGATTTCAGTTTCCTGGCCTTGCCCGAAGCTGATCCGTCGTAGAATCGTCGACCACGACGCCTTTGCCAGCGCTGCGCGGCAGGCGCGCCTCCTCCACTGCTGCAGAAGGGGCATCGCTTGAGAAAGATCAAGAGAACTGCGCCCAAGTGAGGCAGCGACGTGCCAAGGGGCCCCGTGCCCATAAGCCTCACGAATAGCTGTACGGTCGTTCCGCTAACAGCGCTTAAGTGCCCGAGAAAGCATCCGTTTCCTGGAAATTGGGATGCTTCCGGACATTACGGAACAAACGACCGCAGGAGCCGCTGTGGACCAGCCCTACCGCCGGTGCCACGACGTTCCGCACCATGGCGGCGGCTCGGTCTATTGTCCAGTAGACAAAGACGCTGGGCAAGCCGCCGGCGAAGTGAACTTAGCAATCCGCAATCGCGCATTGCCCGATCGGACCGCTCTGGCGATCTTTACTGGCGCAGAGGCTTGCGAGACGCCATCCTGGTCTCCCAGCAAGCCACAAGCCGAACATATGGTGCCGACATGGAATTTACATCGCAGTCCACGCCAATGGGGCGATTGAATTCTTCGAGAATCTCAATCGCCCGCTTCAGATCGTGACGCGACTGACGAATCTCCATGAGACGTGACGTGCGACGCCGTGGGCGGTCAGCGATGCTCCCGCGGATTTCATCGCGTTTACCATGATAGAAGGCAAGCGCAAGATGAGCCACCGCCCGTGCCTGATCGTATTCGTTTCTCCACCCGCCTAGCGGCGAGCAAACTGACGCAGGACCAGGAAATTGCAGCTTTTATCCTACTTCAGGACCGAGACGATAATGTGCATAACTGCCGCCAAGAGCGCCGCTCGAAAGAGAGCGATCTTACATCTGCAACTCTCACGGGCTCCATCGGCATTACGGGACATTACCTCGGGTCGTCAATTAACTCGCGAATTCGCCAATGGAACAGTCAGCTTGAGCTTACTAAAGTATGTGGAGAGTTGTCGGTATTCCGACAGAGCCCAAATCCCGTGTCAGGTCGAGTACAGCTGGCAGTAGCGAACTCTCGAAAAGCCCATTCGGCGTTATGGCTTGCCCAGCGCCGCCTGGTATGGCCATTGCCTAAAATGATCCATCAAGAAACAGAGCCACAAAGCAGCAAATGGTCACGCTTTCCACCCGCATTTCATCCTTGAGGAACGGTCAGCTGATTCACATCGCGGACATACCCGCTATGACCATCCGAGACATGTAGACCAGCAAATACTCTCGAACAGGTTGATTTGGCACGATGCCGTTCGATGACTCGCGGCAAATACCACGATTCGTTCAGTGCCTATTGTCGAGGACATGTTGGTCTTTCTGGCACGATGCTTGCTGAAGATCATTCGCTCCAAGGGGGGCGGGAGACCTGCCAGGGCCTGGAAAAGCGAGATCAGCGCAATGACTTTGATCGGTGGCGTCATTCCGAGCGCGGATATTGTGAAACGTGCAGCGCGCATCGGTGCCGAAGTCAAAAATATCAAGCTATCAGGCGATCTACCGGATCACGCGATAGCTGCGATCAACAGCTTATTGCTAGAGCACAAGGTGATCTTCTTCCGCAATCAAGGACATCTCAATGACGCCGAGCAGGAGCGCTTTTCCGCTCGTCTGGGAAAGCTAGTGCCACATCCGATACTCGGCGCTACCAAGGGGGCGTCGCTCCTCGAACTGGACTCCACTCGCGGTGGCGGTCGCGCCGACGTTTGGCATGCGGATGGGACCTTTGCCGACGCCTATCCCAAGATCTTGGTCCTGCGGGCCGTGGTAATGCCACCGTTCGGAGGCGACACCGTGTGGTCTAACACAGCTGCCGCTTATCTTGGTTTGCCGTCGCCCCTACAACGGCTCGCCGAGGGCCTATGGGCCGTTCACAGCAACGTTTTCGATTACGCTGGGATCGCGCGTCTCCGCGAGGTCGACAAGAAGCACTTTGACGAGGTGTTCACCAAAGCCGTTTTTGAGACGGAGCATCCCGTCGTACGCGTCCACCCCGAAACAGGCGAGCGGACGCTAGTGCTCGGCGCCTTGGTGAAGCAGTTTGTTGATGTCCCCAAATACGACGGACAAAAGCTGTTCGACCTATTTCAGTCTCACATCACCGCGCCCGAAAACACTGTGCGCTGGGACTGGTTAGAGGGGGATATTGCGATATGGGATAACCGCGCAACGCAGCATTATGCGGTTAACGATTACGGGAACCAGCGTCGCGTCGTACGTCGGGCCACGATCGAGGGTGAGGTGCCTGTCAGCGTCGATGGCCGGAGCAGTGTAACGCGCCTGAAGGTGACCGAATGACTGCACGACGACGCCCAGCGCTCTCGCGTCTGAAAATCGAGAAAATCTGGCAATCGGACTTGTTTAAGGTAAACGCGAAAACACACTTTCGGACGCGATATCTCAGCTCTTAAGGCCAACTCGGCAGCGCCTAGCTTGATGCATGCAAGCTATTTAGCGTCGACCGACGGCTTCGAGGAAACTGGAGCATCACTGTCCTTGGCCAGCGGCTTCACGTTTCAGCTTAGAAAATCCTCGATCAGTGGCCATAAAGCGCGCCAACATGGGGGCGATGAGTTTAGTCGGATCGACCACTTGACCACCCTGACGCGTAAGCGCTTCTGCATATGCAATGAGATCACGATGCACCGCCGCAGGCAGCTCCGCACTTACTTTGACCGGCTTGTCGTCTGGAAGCTCTCCTATTTTTAGTTTTGGCATTTTGTTACCCTCTATAGGGTGTAAGTATGAGGTCATGATTGACAAGAACACGAACCGGGACGCCAGGTCGCACGGTTAGAGTGGGCTGGACGCTGAGACTGCGGCGAACCACCTGCTGCCCCGTCTGGTTTAGTGAGTCCGACGCGCCGTGTCGCAATGCCTGGATGATTGCACTGTCGTTGCTATTGGTGTCCGAGCCGGCGCCCAGTTCGGTCCCGATCGCCAGAAACGTCGATAGTGCCGCAGCCTTGAACAACTCGCCCCAGTGATTGTCGACCTGATCTTCGAGACCTGCGTATCCGGCAGTGTCAGCGCCAGGCTGCCGCTCGAGAACGATCGACCGTCCATTCGGCATGATCAGCCGTGTCCAGACGAGCAGGACGCGGGACTGGCCGAAAGTGACCTGGCTATCGTATACCCCGATCAGGCGCGCGCCCTGCGGTACCAACAAGAACCGACCGGTGGGCGTATCGTATACGTTTTCCGTCACCTGCGCGGTGATTTGGCCTGGAAGATCTGATCTAATCCCTGTGATCAGCGCTCCCGGAATCACCGTCCCGGCCTGCACGATATATGGTGTGGCGGGCCTGGTGACGCGGTCAGGGCTGACCGTACGACGGTCCGCGGAGGCGTTCACGAAGGCAAGCTTTCGGTCCTGACCGCTTTGTGCAGATGCGTCATCCCCGGTCACCGTTGGATTCGATGGCACGACGCGATCGCTTCCAACAAGCGGCGCGGTGGGCGGACGTACTTCACGTCCGTTTGTCGAAGCGAATAGATGACTGATGCGGGCTGCCTCGGTCTCTTGATCCCGGCGCTGCTGGTCCGGATAAGCGCCAATCGCCGGCGACTGGCCTTGAGCGGCAAGGATCGGTCGACCGAGGTCCCCGGGGAGCGGCGGACCAAGCTGCGGGATTGGCTGGCGCGGAACGCCAGCATAATCCTTCGGCAGGGTCGTAATACCGTCGGCAACATTGTGGTGGTCTGTGCTATAAATCTCCCCCGCCGCCTGATTACGGGAGCGATTATGCTGCAGCGACCACAGCACAGCCCCACCGATGACAAGCAGGGCGACCGCGCTCCCGCCGGCCAAGAGCTTCCGCGACAACCGCGTCACGCGCGGATGCTCTGCTCTCAAGCGGAAGCTTTCTGACCGCTCCACTTGTGTCTCCGGTGGAACTGTTTTCTCGTGATCGTTTCCGTTGCCGGTGTTCATGACGACGGCCTCCCGTCGGTCCTGACGATCCTGACCTTCTGCTGGTGCTCACCGCCGAGCCGGAGTTCGGCGGCTGCAAACAGCCGATCGACGATCAATACGTTACCGTAGGCGCGATAATTGACGAGCTCGGTCTTGCCCTCCGGGCCGATGACAAAAAGCGGTGGCATCTCGCCCTGCACGATGCCTTGCGGGAATTCAACATAGACCTTGCGGCCATCGTCATATGCGGCGATCGGCCGCCAGGGTGGACTGTCCCCTTCGATGACATAGCGGGAGATGCGCCGCGCCGGCTCCGGAAGAAAGGGTTTCAGAGCAACTGAACGCGACTGCTCGCGCACGGCTTCCGGATAGTACCAGGCAACATATGGCATGTATGGCCGCTCGCGCGAGCGGAGCTCGATCAGGTAGGTGCGCCGGTCAGTATTGACCACCAGGTTGGTTTCGATCGAAGCTCGGGTCGGCTTGACCAGGATATGGACGCGCCGTGTGTCGCCGCTACCGCTCTCGGTATCGCCGACGACCCAGCGCACGGTATCTCCGGCCGCTATCGGCCCCGATCCCGTCAACTGTTCTCCCTCCTCTAGCGCGATATCTGTGATCTGCCCCGGTGCGGCGTAAATTTGATAAAGCGCCCCGGGACTGTAGGCGTAGATTTGCGCTGCATTGAAATACCCCCGCTTGCGCGGTTCAACACGGGCCGCACTGTTTGCCATCTCCACCCGGCTCACCGGCTCTACGTTTTCCATCCCTCCTGACTTACCGCCGAAAGCTGGCTTCCAGAGGGGTGGAACGTGAAGCGGTCTCGGTTTGTCGTCGAGAGCCACCGGTGATGCCAGCAACGGAGGAACTTCAGCGTCATAGCTGATCTCCGGCGGAATGTAGGTCGCGCATCCACCAAGCATAGACGAACAAAGCAGGACAGCGTGCAAACTTGCTCGCTTCGCGAACACGAACTTGGGCCGAGTCGAATTGAGCCCGCTTTGCGCACCTGGATGCGAATGAACGTCAGACGGCGTCTTGGTCACTGACTCAACTCCTTTGACCAGTTGATGGCGCGGACGTAGACGCCAAGGGGATTCTTGCGCAGGCGTTCGGCATCGCGCGGCGACTCGATTGCGATCGTGAGAATTGCCGTCCAGCGTTCGGTCGAACTCAGCGTGCCGTTGTCGTAACTGCGTTCAATCCATGCGACCCGAAAGCTCTCCGAAGACGCGCGAATGACGCTCGAGACGTCTACGGAGATTTGAGCCTTGCCCAGCTTGGCAAAGGGGTCATTGTTGCGTGCATAATCGTTGAGCGCAGCCGCGCCACGATCCGTCGTAAAATCATACGCCCGGAGCCAATTCCGGCGCAGAACGATACCGTCGGCCGGCAAGCCTCTGACGTCCTCGATGAAGCGCGCCAGATGGTAGGCGATCTGAGCGTCAGTAGGTTGATAGTCGATGTTGGCCGGCGCAACCCTTTGTGCTTGGCCGAGATGATCGACTTCTACTACCCAAGGCGTGATCGATCCCTGGCTCGATTGCCAGACAAGGCTGCCAGCGAGACCGGCTGAAACCATCAGGCAGCCGAACGCCATTAGGCGCCAGTTCTTAGCCTGCACGCGGGCAGATCCAATGCGTTCGTCCCAAACCTGCGCTGCCTTTTGGTAAGGCGTAATCGGCTCGGGCATGCGCCCGTAGTGAACTGATGGTCGTTTGAACATCGTGGGTGCCCCTGATATCGAGTGATCGGTTTCAAGTCTTGCGATAGAAGGTTTGAGGCGCTGCTGTGCGGCGGAGGTGCAGTGGTGCGTCTCAGCGTTCTCCTTCGGACAAATCGACGGAGGAGCCGCTGCCACCATGATCGCCGGAGCGGACGGCGTGGCCAGCGGCCGAGGCACCATGCCGAATGGTCTGAGCACGCTTCATACGGCGAGCCCAATCAGGCTGCCCTTCGGCCGGAGCGCTCGCGCTCTGGTCGCCCGCTTGGCTACCTCCGAAGGCAGCTGCTGCTCGACGCAATGGACTCGTCGCAGCCGAAGCGCCAGCCTCCGCGACGCTGGCAAGGCCGCCGCTTCGATAGGCGGCTGTTGCTCCGGTTGTGACAGCGCCGCCACCGCGCGTGGCGCCTGCAACCGCACCGCCAGCGAGACCGGCACCGCCAGCAGCAACTCCCGCACCAGCCGCAACAATGCCGCCAGCAGCAAGGCCTGTTCCAATCGCCGCGCCGGCGCCGAGTTGAGGTCCGCCCGACACTAGGCCGCTTGCGATACCCGGACCGAAGATGCCGAGGCCCAGCAAGGAGAGGGCCGCGAGCACCAGCGTCATCGCGTCTTCGATGGTCGGCTGTGCACCGCCGAAACCTGCGGTGAACTGCGAGAACAGGGTGGAGCCGATGCCGACGATGACGGCCAGGACTAGGATCTTGATGCCGGAAGATATGACGTTGCCAAGAACGCGCTCCGCCGCGAAGGTGGTCTTGCCAAACAAGCCAAAGGGAATGAGCACGAAGCCAGCCAGTGTCGTGAGCTTGAACTCGATCATGGTGACGAAGAGCTGGATCGCCAGAATGAAGAAGGCGAGCAGGACCACGACCCACGCGAACAGGAGAACGACGATCTGGACGAAATTCTCGAAAAAGCTGATGTAGCCCATCAGGTTGGAGATGGAGCCGAGCAATGGTCGGCCGGCATCAAGGCCAACCTGAGCGATCTTTCCCGGCCGCAGGAAATCCGATGCGGACAGGCTTGCGCCCGATGCTTTCAACCCAAGACCCGCAAAGCTTTCGAAGACGATGCGCGCCAGGCTGTTCCAATTGCTGATCAGGTAGGCAAAGACGCCGACAAAGAGCGTCTTCTTGACGAGGCGTGCGATGATGTCCTCGTCCGGCCCCCAGCTCCAGAACAACGCGGCAAGCGTGATGTCGATCGCGGCAAGCGTAGTTGCGAGATATCCGACATCGCCCCCCAGCAGCCCGAAGCCATTATCGATGTAGCGCGTGAATGTCTCAAGAAACTGGTCGATGATGCCTGTACTGGTCATGGCTTGCTCGCTTCAGGTAGCGCCACCGACGGATATCCCTGCGGCATCCGACTCTGGTCTTTTGGCGCGGGTGTCAGGCCAGCGGCCGGGTCGGATCCCCGAAGCGGAGCTGCGCTGTCTTTCCGGCCGAAGAAACGGCGCCGGTTCTCAGCCCAAACCTTTTGGCAATGCTGATAGCCTCCGACATCGTCTGACGTGACGGTGCGGCAGCGGGCGAGATCGGAAACGTCAACATCCGTGGTCTGCTCTGTCTTTGGGAGCGCAGACGCATCTTCGCCACTACGAAGCTGGATCGTGCAGGCAGTCACGACCAACACGCCGATTGTCGTAAGTAGCGACAGCGCCTTAAATGTCTGGATGTCAGTCATCAGTGGAACATCTGCACGTTGGATGATTGATAGCCCTGCCCTGGCGTAAGAAACCGTCGGAGCTGTTCGCGGCCCTGGTCCTGGGCCGCCGCGCGCTGCGCGGCTTCAAGGCTCTGCGCCCTGCCCTGTGCCGTCACGACAGCCGTGAGGTCCGCCAGCTGCTGCGCATTCAGTGCGAGAATCTGATTGCCGGCCTGTGTTGCCTGCAGGGCGCCGCTAGCGCTCTGACTCGACGTCACGAGTGCAGACGTCTGGATTCGATTGGTATTGAGGTTGCCAACGATGCCAGCCTGGACACGAAGGGCATCCTGCGTTGCGGCATATGAATTCTGCCAGCGCGATTGAGCATTGGAGATCAGCAACTGATCCGACTGGCTGCTGGCGGCTGGCGCGTAGCTCGTCGAGAAGGCATGATCGATCTGCTGGACGTCATAGGCAATACGCTGCGCCTGGGCCAGCAATTGCTGAGTACGCTGGATCGAGGATTGCAGTTGCTGCAGCGACGAATACGGCAGGTTCGCCAGGTTCTTCGCCTGGTTGATCAGCATCTGCGCCTCGTTCTGCAACGAGGTGATCTGATTGTTGATCTGCTGGAGTTCCCGCGCAGCCGTCAAGACATTCTGAGCGTAGTTGTTGGGATCAAAGACGATCCACTGGGCTCGCCCGGGCACTGTGATGCCCAGGATCAGCGCGACCGTGCCAGCGGCCGTTAACAGGCCAAGACGCCTCATAGTGATTTCTCCAGATTGACGAGATTGGGGAGCAGGTCGAGGGTCCAGGCCAAACCGCGGTGCTGGAGCCAGGCCGGTACGAAGCCATCAGGTCCATGTTCGGCCAGGAGCTGCGTAATGGCAGCCTGGTCGGTCTTGGCAGAGGCCGCAGTGAATGCGAGCGCAATCTCACCAAGGCCAAGTTCGAACATCCGGTTGCCGCGACGGGACTGGCAGTAGTAGTCGCGCTTGGGCGTTGCCCGGCTCAGTAGCTCAATCTGCCGGTCGTTGAGACCGAAGCGTCTGTAGATGGCTGCGATCTGGGGTTCGATCGCCCTCTCGTTCGGCAGCAACAGCCGCGTTGGACAGCTTTCGATGATCGCAGGCGCGATTGCAGAGCCATCGATGTCCGAGAGCGACTGGGTCGCGAAGATGACGGAAGCGTTTTTCTTCCGAAGGGTCTTCAGCCACTCCCGGAGCTGTCCGGAAAAATCATCGTCGTCGAGGGCAAGCCACCCCTCATCGATAATAAGAAGAGTCGGCCGGCCGTCCAGATGGTCTCCAATCCGATGAAAGAGATAGGCCAGCACGGCAGGTGCCGCGCTCGTTCCAATCAACCCTTCGGTCTCAAACGCCTGAACGGAGGCCTCGCCAAGGCGCTCAAATTCGGCATCGAGCAGGCGCCCGGAAGGACCGCCGAGGCAATATGGTTGCAAGGCGCGTTTCAGAGAGTTCGATTGGAGCAGGACTGACAGGCCCGTCAGGGTACGCTCCACCCTCGGCGCCGAAGCGAGAGATGTTAGCGCCGACCACAGATGAGCCTTGACCTCCGGGGTGATCTCGACCTTTTCCCGGGCGAGGATCGCGCCAATCCATTCGGTCGCCCATCCGCGCTCGGCGGGATCGTCAATCCACGCCAACGGCTGGAGGGCGACTGGCTTTTCGCTCTCGTCGGACAGTGCGCCGCCGAGATCGTGCCAATCACCACCCATCGCGAGCGCGGCCGCCCGGATCGAACCACCGAAGTCGAACGCAAAGACCTGAGAGTTCGGATAACGCCTGAACTGCAACGCCATCAGAGCGAGCAGCACCGACTTGCCAGCGCCTGTCGGTCCTACCACAAGGGTATGCCCGACGTCGCCGACATGGAGCGAAAATCGGAACGGGGTTGATCCCTCAGTCTTGCCCAACAGAAGCGGCGGACCTTTGAAATGCAGATCCCTCGCTTCGCCCGCCCACACCGCCGACATCGGAATCATATGGGCGAGATTGAGGGTGGACACCGGTGGTTGCCGCACATTCGCATAGACATGCCCCGGCAAACTGCCGAGCCAGGCTTCGACGGCGTTCACCGTCTCAATCATGCAGGTGAAATCGCGACCCTGAATGACCTTCTCGACGAAGCGGAGCTTTTCGTCGGCCGCATTGGCATCGCGGTCCCAGACAGTGATGGTCGCTGTGACAAAGGCTTGCCCAATATGATCGGACCCCAGTTCCTGCAACGCTGCGTCGGCATCGATCGCCTTGTTGTGGGCGTCGGTATCGAGCAGCGTCGACGCCTCGTTGGTCATGACCTCCTTGAGAATGGCCCCAATCGACTTCCGCTTGGCAAACCACTGCCGCCGAATCTTGGTCAGCAGCTTGGTGGCATCGGTCTTGTCGAGCATGACCGCGCGGGTTGACCAGCGATACGAAAATGGCAGGCGATTTAGCTCGTCCAGGATCCCGGGGGTCGTCGCCCCCGGAAAACCGACAATCGTCAGAACCCGCAGGTGGGCTGAGCCCAACATCGGCTCAAGGCCGCCGGTCAGCGGCTGGTCGGCCAACAGCGCATCGATGTACATCGGAATTTCGGGCACCCGAACCCGATGACGCTTGATCGATATCGTCGAGTGCAGGTAGGTCAGCGTGTCCTGATCATCGAGCCAGGCACATTCGGGCATGAACCCTTCGACGAGCTGCAATACGCGGTTCGTTTGATCGGCAAACCCCCGCAGCACCTCGCGCGCGTCGGCGCCAACGGTGCGGTCGCGACCTTCATAGAGCAAGCGCTCCGCCTTAGCCGCTCCTTCCTCCGGCGGCAGATAGAGGAAGGTCAGGAAATAACTGGACTCATGGTGGGCACCCGCCTCTTCGAACTGAGCTCTGCGCTCGGCGTCGACCAATGCAGATGCGACATCCGGAAAGGTGTTCGGCGGATAGTTACCGGCAAAATGGCGCTGCGCTTCGACGAATACGGCCCAGCCGGATCCCAGGCGGCGCAAGGCGTTATTCAAGCGACCGGCGACCGCGACAAGCTCAGCCGGCACTGCGCTGTCGAGATCAGGCCCCCGGAACTTCGCCGTCCGCTGGAACGAGCCGTCCTTGTTCAGGATGATTCCCTCGTCCACCAGGGCTGCCCAAGGCAGAAAGTCGGCGAGCCGGGCATTGGAATGGCGATATTCGGCAAGGTTCATCATGACCGAGAGCTCAGGTGTTGAGATGACCGGGGATGCGCAGATGTCGGCGCACCACATCGACGAAGGCCGGGTCGCGCTTGGCGGCCCAGACTGCGGCCATGTGGCCGATAAACCAGAGGACCAGACCCGCGATCCAGAGCCGCAGCCCCAGACCTAGGGCTGCCGCAAGCGTGCCGTTGACGATCGCAAACGACCGCGGCGCGCCACCCAATAGGATTGGTTCGGTGAGCGCGCGATGAACGGGCCCGGCAAAGCCTGTGATCGGCTCATCCATCAGATCACCACGCCGCCGCCGAAGGAGAAGAACGACAGGAAGAAGCTTGAGGCGGCAAACGCGATCGATAGACCGAACACGATCTGGATCAGCCGGCGGAAGCCACCTGATGAGTCCCCGAATGCGAGCGTAAGCCCGGTCACCACGATGATGATGACGGCGATGATCTTGGCGACCGGCCCCTCAACCGATTGCAGGATCTGATTGAGTGGCTGCTCCCATGGCATGTTCGAACCAGCGGCCCATGCCGGCACCGCTGCCAAAAGCACCGTGCCGAAGGCAGCCAGCGATGCACCTCGAAGAAAACGAAATTGCACACGCATGTCAGTCTCCTGCTGATGAAAGATTGTAGTCGCCGCTGGCGCTGAGCCCCGAGATGAGGGCGAGTTCAGCGAGGCGACGATCGGCGCCGCGGCCTGCAAGCACGGCGACGAGGTTGATGGTTTCGACGATCAGAGCACGCGGGACCGTGATGACGGCTTCTTGGATGAGTTGCTCGAGCCGCCGCAGCGCCCCGAGCGCGGTACCCGCATGAATGGTGCCGATGCCGCCGGGATGGCCTGTACCCCAAGCCTTAAGCAGATCCAGCGCTTCGGCGCCGCGAACTTCGCCAACTGGAATGCGGTCGGGCCGCAGTCGCAACGAGGAGCGGACGAGGTCCGACAGCGTCGCTACGCCGTCCTTGGTCCTTAACGCCACGAGATTGGGCGCTTTGCACTGAAGCTCGCGCGTATCTTCGATCAGCACGACCCGATCGGAGCTCTTCGCCACCTCGGCCAGGAGCGCATTCGTCAATGTTGTCTTGCCGGTCGATGTCCCACCGGCGACCAAAATATTTTTCCGTGCGGCGACCGCGCTCTGCAGGATCTCGGCCTGCTTCGAGGTCATGATCCCCCTGGCGACGTAGTCGTCGAGCGTAAACACGGCGACTGCGGGCTTGCGGATGGCAAAGGCTGGCGCTGCAACGACCGGGGGCAAGAGTCCTTCGAAGCGCTCACCGGTCCCGGGCAGTTCGGCCGATACCCTCGGCGCACCGGCATGCACCTCCGCGCCCACGTGATGCGCAACCAAGCGAACAATGCGCTCGCCATCGGCTGCGGAGAGAGTTTCGCCTGTGTCGATCAGGCCATTCGACAACCGGTCGATCCACAACCGTCCATCCGGGTTGAGCATCACCTCAATGATCGCTTCGTCTTCGAGGTAGCCGGCAATCGCAGAGCCAAGTGCGCTGCGCAGCATTCGCGCACCGCGCGAATTCGCTTCCGATTGAATGGAATGGATTGCCACCGCTCGCCCCCACGAATGAGGACGCCCAAAGCGCGTCCTCAGATGGGGATGATTAGAAAAAGCACCAGTGGACTTGGCGCAACAAGCGCTTTGCGTGATCGTAGGCTAGCGTAGAAAAAGAAAGACTGAGAACCCATGTTTGAGGCCTACTTAATCGGCCGGCAGCTCACCACTCCGCATCGTCATCCGCAGGCAGGAGGATGATCGAATCCTCATACAACCCAACCGACTCGACGGCTCGGGAATCATCAGCCGGCTTGAAGACGAGGATTGAACTCATCCACGGAGTGATGGATCGGCGCCCGGGCAGCGCGAACCAGGCCAACGCCGCGATCTGCAGCGCTAGGTTGAGACCGAAAGCGACTTGATAGGCCTGGAGCGGCCGATGGCCATCGTTCGCCGACCATTGCTCCAGGATAAGACCTGTCGCGTATTGTGCCAGAAAAGCCCAACCAAAGTGCAAGACGTTCAAGGCGCCGTTGGCACGACCGGCAAGTTGCGGCGGAAAGTAATCCGCTATCACCGCGAAGCTGACCACAGTCGCCGTGCCGGCAATTGCGACAACGGACCAGGGCAGGATGGACGGCAGAGGCACTCGCAGGATCAAAGCTAGCTGCGCTGCGACAAACAGCACCGCAACCGTCGCTAACACCGTCTCCGCCCTGATTCCTCTTTGCTTGACGTAGTGGACGGTCATCCCGAACAACAAGGCGCCGCAGCTCAAGACGATCGACATTATGAACAGCTGTCTCACGAGACTTGTGCGATCAAGCCCCTCCACGTCGGTCAGCCACGGTGATGCCCACAGTCCTTGCAGAGACCAGGCTGATCCAACGCAAGTCGCCGAAAATGGGGCCACTCGCCAGAAGCGACGATCGGCAAAAACGGAGCCAAGGGTGGCGCGCGGTGTTGGTGGGACAATGACCCGCTCAGGCACGACGACATAGATGAGAATGGCCGTCGCTCCGGTAGCGGCCGCCAGAGTTTCAAAGAGCTGCCGCCATCCCATCCAGGCGAGCAGGTGTTCGACGGGGACCGTAGCGGTCACCGCTCCTAGCGATCCCAGCATGACCATATAGCCGTTCAGCAGGGCAACTCGCTCCCTGGGGAACCAGATGATGATGGACTTCAGTCCAGCAGTCAGCGCTGCAGCGACACCAAGCCCGACCATTGCACGGGCGATCAAAAGGGACAGGAAGCCGGTCGATACTGCGAACAGTCCGGCGCCCACTGCTGCGAGCAAGAGCAAAACACTCTGGACGCGACGCGGACCAAAGCGGTCCAACAATATGCCGACTGGGATCTGCGCCGCCGCAAAAACGAGGAAATAGACCGAGGTAAGCAACCCGAGGTCGGCAGCCCCAACCCCGGCATCAGAGCTGAGATGACTGGCGATCAAAGCGTTGATCGTTCGAAACAGATACGAAAGATAATATCCGACCGCAAACGGGAGAAATACGCGCGCGGTGAGTCGCCATGCCCCTGAAATCTGCATGCTGGCCCCCTTTCTGTCGGCTCGTGCAAGCCGATAGCGTGACCAGCTTTGCGCGGTTCGGCTAAATCGCTGCGGTCGTAGGCTGGCGTAGAAAAAGAAGGGTCGGCGCGTTTGCGCATCCATGACGCTCGGTCAGGATTCGTCGACCGGTTCCTGACGGCGGATATCTTCCGGAATCTCGCGGAGAAAGCTTTGCCCCTTTTGCAGGCGGCGCCCGAGTGCCTCGACAAATCCTTCAAACCGCTCCCGGCCTTTTACTTGCGCGGCCGCCTGCGCGTCATTCGGTAGTGGCGGCGTGATCGTCAGCCAGAACCGTATGAAGAGCGCCAGGCTTTCGGCCGTCAAACCCACGTCGCGCTCCAACCTCTGCATCTGACGCGACAGCCGATCGAGGCGCCGGGCGTACGCTGCCTCCCGCCTGTCCGCTCCGTCGGGTGAAAGAAAGGAGGCGACCGCAGCTTCCACGATGGCAGACCGGGAAAGCTTCTTGCGATCGGCGAGCTCCGAGATCTGTTTCAGCAGCTCTGGCGGAAAATAGACGTTCATCCGATCGCGCATATTGCCTCAGAGCTCCATACCGTCATTCGGATCCATGGCGACTTGACTGGCGACACCGCGCATCTGTTCGCGTATAAACCGGGACCGGCGGACCGCGGCCTCGTCGTCGTCAAGAACGGCGGCAAATTCCTCCGCCGGCGTTGGTTCGGTCGTTTCCTTGGCGATCGCGACGTGGTCGGGTAGTTCGGGCTCGCGACGGAGCCCGCTATTCGCGGTATCTTCGTCTGCTTGTCCTCTGTTGGTTGGAAGGAACGCTGGCTTGAGCGCTCCAAGTGTTGACCATCCGTCCGTTCGCCGTGATCGGCCGGACGCCTCGGGATCGGGCGGGGGCAGAACGCGCTCGGTAAACCGCCGATCCTCGTAGTAGCGGACCTTCTTCGCCCGGATCGGCGCCGTGCCCGCCACCATGACGATCTCGTCTGTCGGCGGAAGCTGCATGACTTCGCCTGGGGTCAGCAGAGGCCTTGCCGTTTCCTGGCGCGAGACCATCAGGTGCCCGAGCCATGGGTTCAACCTGTGGCCGGCATAGTTCTTCATCGCCCGCATCTCGGTCGCCGTACCAAGGGCGTCCGACACCCGCTTGGCGGTGCGCTCGTCGTTGGTCGCGAAGCTAACGCGGACGTGACAGTTGTCGAGGATGGCGTTGTTGGGCCCGTAGGCCTTCTCGATCTGGTTGAGCGATTGCGCGATCAAGAAACTCTTGATGCCATACCCCGCCATAAAGGCGAGCGCGGACTCGAAGAAATCAAGCCGGCCCAGTGCCGGGAACTCGTCGAGCATCATCAAGACTCGATGCCGGCGGTCACGAGCGTGCAAGTCCTCGGTGAGACGCCGGCCGATCTGGTTCAGCACCAGACGGATCAATGGTTTGGTCCTAGAGATGTCGGAAGGCGGCACCACCAGGTAAAGCGTCGTCGGGCCTTTATCCGCAATCAGATCGGCGATCCGCCAGTCGCAGCGGCAGGTCACCTGGGCTACGACCGGATCGCGGTAAAGACCCAGGAACGACATTGCGGTGGACAGGACGCCCGAGCGCTCATTCTCGGATTTGTTGAGGAGCTCACGCGCGGTCGAGGCGACCACGGGATGAGCGCCCTGCTCGCCGAGGTGCGATGTGGTCATCATCGCCCTCAACGTCGCGTCGATCGGCCGCTTCGGATCGGAGAGGAAAGCCGCGACGCCGGCCAAGGTCTTGTCCTCCTCGGCATAGAGAACATGGAGTATGGCGCCGACCAGAAGCGCATGACTGGTCTTCTCCCAATGGTTCCGCTTGTCGAGCGAGCCTTCGGGGTCGACCAGGACGTCGGCGACATTCTGGACGTCGCGGACCTCCCACTCCCCGCGCCGGACCTCCAGCAGCGGGTTGTAGGCTGAAGACTTTGGGTTGGTTGGATCGAACAACAGGACGCGGCCGTGCCGCGAGCGGAAACCCGCGGTCAGCTGCCAGTTTTCGCCCTTGATGTCATGCACGATGGCCGAGCCTGGCCAAGCCAGCAGGGACGGGACGACAAGACCGACGCCTTTGCCGGACCGGGTTGGTGCAAAACACAACACGTGCTCCGGCCCGTGATGGCGGAGGTAGTCGCGATCGAGCTTGCCCAGCACCACGCCATCCGGACCAAGAAGTCCGGCCGCTCGGACCTCTTCCGCACCAGCCCAACGCGCTGAACCATAGGTCTCGACATTTTTCCCTTCACGCGCGCGCCACACCGACATGGCGATCGCCACCGCGATCGAAACGGCGGTCCCTGATGCTGCGATGAAGGCGCCCTCGACAAAGACCTGCGGCGCATAGGCATCGTAGACGAACCACCACCAGAAGAAGATCGGCGGATAGTAGATCTTGAAGCCGAACAGCTCGAACCAGGGCCGCCCAAGCTCGGGCTGGTAGGCAAGTCGCCAGGCCGTCCACTCGGTTGCTCCCCAGATGGCCAGCAAGACGATCAGGCCGACAACGATCAGCTGACCCCAGAGGATTTTGGTTCCGGACATTCCTAGCGCCCTTCCGCAACTGAATTGGCGAGATACCTAGAGGCCGAGGTCGCGCTTCCGACCAAAACCCCATTCGATGCCACCGCCGTCTTTCACGACACCGGTGACGTGTTGGCCAAGCTTGTTCTCGAGTTCGCGCGACCACGGCACGAGTTGGAAGCCGAGCCCGTTATCGATCATAGCGAAGCGTCCCGAGGTGAGCGTCACCCGCTGGCGGTACGTGCCCGCCACATGCTCCCCGGACGCGTCGTTCACATGAGGAAGGCCGGTGTCGGCCGAGATTTTTGAAGCCACCTCGTCCAGCTCGCGTCGGCGCAACGTGTTCAGGAGGTCGCGCCGCAAGATGAGGCGCTGGCCCTGCCGCTGCGCCAGGCCCTCCTGGATCAGATGCTCGGTACGGGCTTTCATGGCGTCGCGGGTCTCTCGGCCGAATCCGCCCATGGCAAGCGGCATGGGGTCGCGTTCGACCAGCCTGTGGTCGAGCCAGGTTGCTCCCCTCGCAGTGATCTGCTCACCAAGATCGAGGTCGGAACGGGTTGCGAGCACCACGGTCGGCCGCGGATCGCCGGCTTGACCGAAGCGTCGGACTTCAACGATGCCGCCGGCCGGCGGAGCATGTTCGAAAGCCTCTAGGCCTCGAAAGCGCACATGGTGCGCCAGTCCGTCTGTTCCGTCGATCAGGACATAGGCCTCGCCGGTCAGTTCGTCATGCAGTCCACGGTCGACCAGTCGTCCGATAATCTGGGATGCCGGCTGTCCAACCTCGATGACGAAATCGGCAACGCCGCGCGCTTCCCCACGCTCGGTAAAGGCCCTGTGCATGGTCTTGATGATGTCGCCGCGCATACCGAGGTCACGCAAGCTACGCTCGGCCTCGAGCCCGACCATCCATTCTCCCGGTAGGGCGGACGCGGCAAGGCCCATCTTCTCCAGGTGTTGAAGGCGACCGATCATCAGGCGCCGGATCTCGGAATCGGACTTGCCGGGATTCTCTGCGCGAAGATCGATATGGCCGGTCTCATCGGCCGCCAGCCGGATCTCCCGATCGAGCCGCGTCCATCGTTCCGCCGTGACTTCCCTCTCCAACGAATTCCGGATCTCGTGCTCCGGTTTTGGGCCCAGTTCGATGGCGACCAGTTCCTCAGCGCGCGAGCGCAGGCCCTTGCTGATATAGTCGCGAGAGATCACGAGATCCGCCCCTTCCTCATCTATCCCACGGACGAGAAGATGGACGTGAGGGTTGTCGGTATTCCAATGATCGACAGCCACCCAATCGAGCTGCGTGCCGAGGTCGGTCTCCATCTGCCTGGCGAGGTCGCGGGTAAACGCCTTCAGATCGGTCATGTCGCCGCCGTCCTCCGGCGAGACGATGAACCGGAAATGATGCCGGTCGTCCTTGCAGCGTTCTGCGAAAGCCGCGCTATCAGCGCGGTCGCCGCCGGCATCGAACATCTCGGCCCGCTCACCGCTCCGGGTCACGCCGTCGCGCTTCAGATATGAAAGGTGCGCGGTCAATGGTGCGGAACGGAACGCTCCGCCTTTGTGACGAACCACGCGCGCCTTCACCACAACGCGCCGCGTTGGATTGAACATTCTGGCGCGGCTAAAGGCCAGGCGCCCGCGGCCAAACGTCGAGTGCCCATAAGCCGTCGAGCGCCTGCCCACCACTGTCTGACCCGAGGTATGTCCTGCTTTCTTCGCCGCCCGCAGCACCTGATTGATGAAGCTCTTGGGCTTCGGCGCGCGGGTACTACGAATGCGTCCAGGCCGTATACGCAGGTCGCTGTCGCCCACGCTCACTACAGGGCCTCCCAACGATCAAAAGCACGAACGGTGCCGAAAACACCTTTGATTGCATTCGTAAAATTGCTAGGCGCGGCACGCGCCCCGACCGACCGGCACGCCAGAACCCAAGCCATGCCAATGGCTTGCGGTTCGACCGGCGAGCCCCTTTTATCTAGCCGTCCTGCCATCGCGTTCTCCTGGCTGCTGATTCCCAGGACCCAACGTCCAAGCCACCAGGCCCTCGGAAGGAGCGGCGATTTGCAACGTAATGCAGTTCGGGTCATTGCGGCGGATCCTCGAATAGCCCCCGCCCGAGCACGTCGGCTGACCGCCTCATTGCGAAAGAGCAGCAGCGACTTGGCAGCCGACTTGCGAAGCCCGAGTGCTTCTGAGCGCTTGCGATAGCGATCGTTACCCGAAGGGCCGAGACACCCGAAGGGTGGCTCGGTGAGGAGCGAAGCGACGAGTAGAGCGCGGGCCGAAGGCATCGCCCATACGCCGTCAGCTTGCGGACCCGCACACCTGATCATTGCGATGTTCCCGAACCCGATTGAGGGACGAACACGCCAATAGGCCGGGGGACCATGGGCGCATCGGGCGCCGAGATTGCCGTCATGACATCGCCCGGCGGCACGAGCGCCAGCAACTGACGGCGCGTTTTCATGAGATCGGGTCGCCTGACGAATAGCGTCCCAGCCTTTGATGAATGGCTGCTGGACGTCCACCTCGCCGGCAGGTCGATGGCAAGCAGATTTGTAAGCTTTGCGACGTATGCTCGCGTCTCTTCTGGCAGAGGGCCGCCTGCGAGATGCTCTTCATAGCGTGATGGTCCCACGTTGTACGCGGCAAACACGCCAGGCGAGCCATACCGATCGAGCAGTTCGCGCAAGTACGCCGTGCCGGCCAGAATGTTGTCGTGCGGGTCGTAGGGGTCGTTCCCGAGATTGTAGCGCTCGCGAAGTTCCGCCCAAGTCGCCGGCATGATTTGCATCAGGCCCATTGCGCCTTTTGGCGATCTGGCGTGCACATCACCAGAACTCTCGATGCTTTGGACTGATCGGATCCAGTTCGGCGCAATCGCAAAGCGTTGTGAGGCTTCATTGATGAAGCCGGCAAATGAGTGAGCGGTCTGACTGATCGCCGGCTGGGCGGCTGATCCACTCTGGGCCAAAGCCTCACCGTCGAACGCGGTCAGAAGAAGCATCAAGGGCACGACAGCACAAATGCGCGTGCCCAACCGACCCAACCACGCCGTCGGGCTCGCGCCGGTCTTGCAGACATCGATCGAGGCGGAGGAATGATCCCGCAATCGATCGAACAAGGGAATGGCGAGGAGAACACGTCGAATGCGCACGATCACTCCTCCCACGTCCACACCGGCATCGCATGGCCGATCACGCTAGACGCCGGAAGAAATCCAAAATACCGGCCATCAAGAGAGTCGTCCGACTGCCAGTTCATCAGAAACAGTTCGCCGTCGCCGACGACGCGGCAGCCCTGCCATCTCGGCAATGGCCGCCCGCGTCCGTCGCGATCCCTCGCCTCGCCCATTGCAATGTCGTCGACCGAAATCTTGAGGCCGGTTCTGCAAACACTCTGGCCGGGAAGAGCAAGCACGCGCTTCAGCATGGGTACGCCAATGGGCAAATAGCCGTTGAGGTCGAGGAAGGCCGCGAGCGGCTCCGGCGGCTGCACGGCGACCAATTCAGTGACTTGGAATTGGTCCGCCGGGCGGAGGCGGTAGAGACCGATCGGAACGCTCGCGGATGCGTTCCAGATGAAAAGCGGAAGCGGCTCCAGGACGATCGTCGCGACGAGCGCAGCAGCGGCCCCAATCATCATAGCCAGCATCATGAGGCGGCCTGTCATCGCATCACCTTTTGGCGATGAAGCCAGGCCCGGTGGCGTGCTTTCGTGTAGGACCGCGGGTTTTCGTTGACGGACAGACGGTTGTGAACGTGATGCCAATGATCAGGTGCGACATCAGCTGGATCGATGCCGAGCGCCTCGATGGCGTCGGTCATCTGCAGCACTCGCTCGACCTTCGGCCAACCAGCGAGCCGCAGCAAGATCTCCCCACCCGGCTTCACATACGGGATGGTCGAGCAGCGCTGTCCCGGTGCGACCGCGCGCAAGATGTCGATGCGCGAAATGATCGTCCCAAAGTCGTTTGAGGTCCATCGGACGAAGGCAAAGATGCTGCCGGGCGCAAATGACAGGACACGCCGGTGGCGATCAAGCTTCCGTTCCGCAACAACTCGACCGAACCGAATGCGGTTTTCGATACGCTTCTCAAGCCACAGAACTTCCACTTCCGTGAGATCGCTCATGCCGCGGCTCCCTGACGCTGGAGTTGGCAGCCGTAAGCATGGGGTTCGGCGAATAGCGTATGCGACTTGGAGAGCCAAACAGAACTGGCGGCCTGCTGCTGCCGATCGCCTCCAACGAGGTTTTCGGCCTGGTGGGTTAGAAGAAATCCGAAGGATTTCTGGTTAGTAAAGTTAGAGCGGCCGGAAAGCGAGGAGAAACAAGCTCTTAATCTCGATTCCGGTCCCCGATAGCACGAGGATCGGGTCCCCGATAGCACGAGGGTTGCGGTCCCCGATAGCACGAGCTGATTCACAGGTTGTCCTCCGAATTTGGAATGAGACCGCGCCGACGCAAGCGTGCCGTTAAGGGATGAACAGGCGTTGGCGCGAAGTTCAGCCGCTCGGTGCCATCAGGATCCCGTGTGAGCACGAGCTGATAGCCGGGCAATGTCTGGCGCTGAACGATCTGACGTACGTCGTAGGCAAAATGCTTGAGCGGCGAGAGGATGCCGGACTTGGCATGGAGGTGCACAAGGTCAAAACTCCAGCCGCCGTCCTGGCGCCCACCGTGCTTGCGCACTAGGCGGTAGAGCCACCGTTCAAGCCCGCCGGTCAGATCGAAATAGGCTCGATCAATCGTCAGCACGAGCGCGTCGTCGATGACGCCGGCGTAGAACCAATCCGGCAGGATCAGCTCGAGCCCGAATGGCCGGCCATTTGCATCCGCCGTCTCCTTCCACTCGTTGATCCAGGAGAAGCGATGGCGTCGCCGTTCTGCCGGTTGACGGATCGACGTCAGCACGGTCGTTGACTGAAGTCTGTCAAGACCAGCCTTCAGGCGGTCATAGTCACGTGCGCTGGTGCCGCGGCCCACAAACGTCAAAATCTCGTAAGGCGTTGCAGCCATCAGGCGCGACGTCTTCAAGCCAGTATCACGGGCTTGGACGATCTGGGACGCGGCCCAGATCAGAACGTCTGCGTCCCAGATCGTCGCCATGCCGTGTTCCGGCACGGCTTCGACACGAATTGAGATCGCACCCGCGCGGAAATCGATCGGCACAGTTCGCTTTGTTTTTGCAAGCGAGAAGAACGGATAGGCCATCAGATCCTGCGCATCGCGCGGCGCGAGATCGCCGGGCAGCGCCCGAAAGAGCTCAAGCAGCTCGCGCTCTGCATGGTGTTTGCGCCGCATAGTCACTGCTCTCACGCGGCTATCAGCGACGTTCCTGACCTGCATAGGGACGCAGGGCCGGATGCTTCTTGGCGGGCAGCACGGTCCCCTTGCCGGGATCCGATGTCGACGTCTTGGCGCCGAGATCGGCCCACGCTTTCAGGTCATCGACGGCGTAGACAACACGTCCGCCAATCTTACGATACGTCGGTCCAGTACCGTATGTGCGGTGCTTCTCCAGCGTGCGGCCGGACAGACCAAGGTAACGCGCGGCCTCTGGCGTACGCAGGAATCGCGGGGGGAGACCGGCCATCGGATCGGGCATTTGAGAACTCCAGGATGACAGCGCACTACGCTTGGCTAGGCCGGCGTGTGTGCGGTCATCATGGAGGAGCAGAACCTCGGAGGGGGATGCCGAATGTTGGGGGTGCGATTTTCGGCACTCTCGGGGACTGCGCTACTCATCCCTGCGCCCGGCCCAGGAGCAGCAGTTGCTTCTGCTTTTGCCTTGAGGATTGGAGAAGCGAATTCGAGAACTACTCGGCAAGGAAATCGTGCAGGAAAATTTGCGCGGATTTGCAATTGGTGACACGAGGTTCGCCGAATTTGAGCCTATCCTGAGGCCCATTTCATCGAGAGTAAACGGCTGGACTGATCGCCAGATTTCTCTGTTGGTTCATCTTCACGATCTTGGAGGTGATTACGCGGCGGAGCCTCGACATTGCCGCGTTGCCGACTTGCTGATTGAGGAATTGAGCGAGCGACAATGGATTGCCTCTATATGGCAACTGGCGGCGGATCCGCAGCTGAACGGATCGCCTACATCGTACTCGAAGACCCCGGAAACCGGCGAACACACGCCGATTGAGCAGAGGTCGTCGTGATGAGCAAACAGGGTATGGGTCGCCATGTTGAGCGTGAGACAGGAATGACGTTCGACAGATGGGTCCGACGGTTCCAGATGGCATGGCGTCGAGGGAATTGCGATCCGGCGTCCTATCATAGCTTTGCCGATAAACTCGGATATGAATCCGCCGCTGCCTTCTCGGCAATGTTCAAGAAGTATATGGGGCAGCCGCCGGGCCGAGATTTGAGTACCTTGAGATTCTCGGATCGGAGAGTAAAACTCATACCCGCTGGATTCCGGCCTCGCCTCCGGGAGGCGGGCTGATGATCCCGGAGGGACCAGACGCCGCTGCGGCGGGACCAAATCAGGGTGAAGCCCTCGCGGCCTTCGATCTTGACGGGCGAGGCGTAGATTGGGGGCCGCTAGGTTCGGATCGTTGAGCCTGACTGAGAGGTAAATCGCAAGCTGCCTCAGGCCAGCCGCGAAGACCCCGCCCGGCGGACCGGACGGGGCTTGGTGAGGCGCTCTTACTCGCCGCTCTTGCGTGGCCGCGACCAGAGGAGGGTGTAGCCTTCACCGCTCTCGTCATCGAACAGGTTGGCGTAGATCGGAGCGTTGAAGGAAGGATCGTCGAGCTTGAGCGAGAGGTAGTCCCGGCCCTCCTCGGAGCGCTTCGACCAGGCCGCGCCGATCTCCGCGCGACCCACATAGATGCGGTGGCTGGGAGCGTTGTCGTTGGAGCGGTTGGTCTCGGCGACGATGCGGACGCCCTTGGCCTGCAGGCTCAGGGTGACGATCTCGCCCTGGAAATCGTTGCCGACCTTCTTGAAGGAACCGATGTTAGCCATGTCACTTCTCCTGTTGTGTTTCGAGCCCGCGACCATCGCGGCCTCGATGGCGATCTGCAGGCCGAAGACGATCGGCGACGCACCCGCTCGCGGGCCGGAGCGGAGCGGAGGACGCCGTTGTGGCGACTTTCTTGTCTCGCGAGGAATGGGCGAAGCCCAGGGGAAGAAAGTCGCATCAACGGCGTTGCGGCTCAGACGATCGAGGCGAAGCCGGTCTTCGGCCAGATCCAGCCATCAACGAGGCCACGTGCGTCCGCGTGCTGAACCGCAATCTCGGGAGAAGACATGGCTTATCTCGGTTTTGCTGAACAAGAGGTTCGAACGATTCAGCGCAGAAAAAGAAACAATTTGCTGCAAAGGGCGGTATCGTCTCCCAGCAACGGAGCTAGGCAACACGGCTCCGCCGCGGCTGCGTGGGCCAAACCCAAATGCCGGCGGCTTTGATCGAGTAGTTCCGAGGAGGACTGGCCCCCCGCGCTCAGGGCTCGATCATCCCCCGTTCAGCGCGCCGATTTATGCGAACCTGTCGACGACGAAGGCGGTAAACGGTCATCCCTCGGGCCTTCCGGCCGTAAGAACTGGTTAGACGGACTCTCCATCACTCCACCCGGCTCGAGCGGGCGGGTCTTCGCCAGAACGATCAAGCGCGTCCATGACGTGACCCCAATGCAAACCGCGCCCAGGCAAACGAAGACCTCACGCCAAGCCAACGAAGGCACCCCGATCTGGGACACGGCGAACACCACATGATAGCCGGCCACGGCGGCGGGAATAGCAAATGCTGTTGCGATCGCGATGCGCAAAGCCAAGGACCGGGTAATCGCGACGGCGGCCTGACCGAAGGCAAGCGTCAACGCGCCACCGGCCGTTCCGATAAGCAGCGCACCGACCACGCCGGCACCATTCTGAAACGCCGTTATTCCGATACTGAGAGCGACGAAAAACGGCAGGGCATACACAGCGAGCGCAAAGATCGCCCAGCAGAAGAAGCCGATGCCGAGTGTGTTGAGAACGAGCCCAAGGGCAAGCATAGTGGTGGCTCCATATGCATAGATCTGACAGTCGCGCCTTCCACCACCACCACGGCGCAATTTTCGATATGGAGCCGAAACGAGGCAGAGTTGCGGCGCATGCAACTCCGCGTTCACGCCGGAGGCGAGAAGGCAGCGCTCACGCGCCGCCGAACCTCCAGACGGGGATGCCGAGCCGCTTCGCTTTGTCTGCCAGGTTGTCCTGGATTCCCGTGCCCGGGAAGTGCATGACGCCGATCGGCAGGAGTTCGAGCATGGCGTCGTTGCGCTTGAATGGGGCTGCCTTGGCGTGCTTTGTCCAGTCAGGCTTGAATGCGATCTGAGGCACCTTGCGGTTGCTTGCCCATTTCGAGGCGATAAGCTCCGCACCTTTGGGCGAGCCGCCATGGAGCAGGACCATGTCGGGATGCTTGGCGTAGACCTTGTCGAGGCGGTCCCAGATGAGGTGGTGGTCATTGAAGTCGAGCCCGCCGGTAAGTGCGATTTTCGGTCCTGCCGGCAACAAGACCTCGGTTTCAGCGCGACGCTTGGCTGCGATGAAGTCGCGTGAGTCGATCATCGCGGCGGTCAGCGTGCGGTGATTCACCAGCGATCCCGATCGAGGGCGCCAGGGCGAGCCGGTGTGCGTCTCGAAGCGTTCGATGGCCTGGTCGCGGAAGAGCTCCAGGCAGTTGCGTCGCTCGATCAAGGTGATGCCTTCGGCCGTCAAGCGCTCGAGTTCGACTGATCGAACCTCGGAGCCATTCTGCTCGCGTTGGCTCTTTTGCTGCGCCTGTTCGTTGTCGTCGAGATCGCGCTCGACGCGATCGACGGCTCGATGGAACAGGTTGACTGTCGACCAGAGCAGATCGCCCAGGTCCGGCTCGAGCCGCGTGTCGCTCAGTGTTGCGACCAGGGCGTCGAAGATGTCGGCGACGGCGCCCGCGATGATCTTAGCCTCGGGAAGTAGCCGTGGATCGGGCTGATCGTCGAAGGGACGATAGCCGAAGAGCTGTAGTTCGGTGAGGACGTGGTCAGTTGGAGAAGAGCCGTGCTGCGGTTCAATGTCGTCGTGGTCGGTCATGGAAGGACCCTTTGCCGGATCGGCCGCGCCCATCGCGGCCTTCGTGGCGATCACTCAGACGGCGGGCGGAGCGGGCCAGAACCCGCAAGGGCCGTAGCGGCAGCGGAGGATGGCGGAGGCCGGCTATTTTGCTTCGCGATGCAAAGCGCGCCGGTTTGAGGCTGTTACGTATGCTTATCGCCGGCGCGCGGCGGAAAATAGCCGGGCGTAGCCATTGCCGGCCCGGTCCGCTTGCCGTCCGATCGCCCTCTAGAAGGCCGAGGTCGCACCTCTTCCGGGCAATGGCCTTCGTTATGACCGAGCTATCAACGTCGATCGAAGCACCAGCCTATTCTGCGGCGACCATCGACGAATGCAGGAAACGGACGACGTCCTCTGGCACGAGTTGAAGCCGCAATGCTGCTCGGAGGGTCTCGAGACCGAAGATGTGCAGATCTTCGTTGAAGTCGCCCAGCCGGGGCGACAATGCGATCGCTTCAATGCCGGCGGCTTCTGCGCGCTGGGTGAGAATAGCCTGTACGGCATCTCCGGTGGCATCGGCGTCGCGGGCGATATAGAGCCGACGCAGGCCAGACGGCAGCAACATGGCTGAGAGGTGATTGGCCGAGAGCGCCGCAGCCATGGGCATAGTCGGCAGCACGTAGCGCAATGAAAGCATGGTCTCGATCCCCTCGCCCGCGGCGAGCACGTCGTCCGCCACGCCGAAGCGAACGGCGTTGCGGAGCAGGTCGCCCATGGCCCGTCGTGGCGTATCGATCGGGGCCTTGCCGAGCCGCACGCGATCAAAGCCGTGTGGATCTAGCCAGGTGCGATGCACGCCGGTGATCCGTCCATCGAGGTCCGTGACAGAGGCTATCATCGCCGGCCACGTTTCGGTCGACGAATGCTCGTCCGGTCTATAGTAGCAGCGAGGATGGAAGCGCAAGCTGCCACCATGGTTGATGCAAGTAATTCCGCGACGCTGCAAGTACGCTTCGGCTAATGTCCCTTCAATCGAGCTGGATATCGCAAAGAGCCGACGAGCGGTTTCCTGCGATCCGACCGGCGCGACTGAACGAACGGGTTTCTGAGCGAATTTCTTTTCTGAACGAGGCAGCTTTAGAAACCGCCTCGCTTCCTCGGCGACCTCACGAAAGTCTCGCAAGGTCATACTTTCGCGGATGATGTCGAGGAGATCACCATGTTCGCCGGTTGCAGCATCGGTCCACTTGCCGGCGGCGCCCTTCGTCGATTCGTGCAGCCGTACGAACAACGAGCGGCCCGGCGTGTTGTGGACGTCGCCGACCAGCCAGTACCGCCCCGCCCGTTTGCCATTCGAAAGATAGTGTCGGCACACCGCCTCAGCCTCGCGCGAGAGGCGGCGTGCCAGTTCGGAAGCATCGCGGGACATCAGGCGGCCTCCCGCTCGCTGATGCGCGCTACCGGATACGTGTCGAGCACCCTGGACAGGACCTCCACGCCGCTCGTGTCCGTGGGCACGAACATGCGCAGCTTCCAAGAGATGATCTCCCCAAAGAGGCCGTAAGCCCGCAGGCGATCGCGCATCGTGTCGTTGAAGCCCGACAGCTCGATGCGGTAGGCCCCCATCACCCTAACGCGGCGAAGCTGGAGATCCTCCCCGAGGTCGAGGACGGTTCGTCCGTCCATCAGCGCGGCAAAGGCAGCGTCCGGCGTGAGCGAAGGCGCGTCCGCCGCAAGGACGTTTACGACCCACGTGGCAGAAACCTTGCTTCCGATGACGCGTTCGCCCGCATCGTTCTGGAGCCGATAGACGCGGGTCGATTCGTTCGGCAACCGTTTCCAGATGGGTAACAGCAATCCCGCAGCGACGTGGATCGTGCTCTCCGTGAACTCGGGCACCTCGGCAAGCTCCGCCAGCCACGCCGCGGCAAAACGTTCGCGATCCGCTTCAACCCAATGGCTCTCCGCCATCATGTTCAAGGGGACCTGGTGCTGCTCCATAGGCCGGATCAGACGGATGCGGCGCTCGATCTCGCCGTTGTCGAGCATGATGCTCGGGGCCGGAATCTGCACGGCGGCCCTTCCCGAACGCTCGTTGATCAGCAGGACAGCATGATTAGAAAGACGAGCAAGGGCGTCATCCAAACCAACAGGATGGTTACGCTCGCGCTGCACGATGGTGAGCAGCCGCGTCTCGGCACCTGTGCGCGGATGGACACAGATCGTCCGCCGGTCAGTGACGACGAAGCTTTCGGCGCGAAGCGTTTCCAGATCGAGGTCGTAGGTGCCGGACGAAACAGCGCCCTTGATCCGAGCGGTCAAAAGCTGCTCGAAGGCAGTGAACAGGACATTCTGCAGGCCGATGGTGAGCGCCAACAGCCTGTTCAGGAACGTCGTGATCGGTGGCAGGTCATCCCTGAGCCCATTGGCATCTGCGCCGGCCCATAGACCAAGGCGTTGCGCATAAGCGAGGTTGTGGACCGTGGTGGCGCCCGTCGCCGACACATAAACCACGCGAGAATTGGGCAAGGCATGCTGGAGCCTCAGGCCCGCGCGCCCCTGCTGGGAGGCCGCCTGGTCGCCGCGCTCGCCTTTGCCGCCGGCCGCATTCTGCATGGCATGGCTCTCGTCGAACACGATCACTCCGTCGAAGTCGGAGCCCAACCATTCAACGATCTGCCTGACGCGTGAAAGCTTCTCGCCACGCTCGTCGGTGCGTAGCGTGGCGTAGGTGGCAAAAAGGATGCCTTCCGAAAGCCGGATCGGTGTGCCCTGACGAAACCGGGACAGAGGCGTGACGAGCAGTCGCTCCATGCCGAGCGCGGACCAGTCGCGCTGGGCATCTTCGATCAGCTTGTCGGATTTGCTGATCCAGACCGCACGGCGGCGGCCCTTGAGCCAATTGTCGAGAAGGATCCCGGCGACCTGCCGTCCCTTGCCCGCGCCCGTACCATCGCCCAAGAACCAGCCGCGGCGAAAGCGGACGGCATTCTCGGCCTCGTCGCGCGCGGCGGCCACAACATCAAACGTCGTATCGACCGTCCAGGAGCCCGCCAGGAATTGGGAATGCGCCTCGCCGGCATAAATGACGCTCTCGATCTGGGCGTCCGACAGAACTCCATCTGCCACCAGACTTGAAGGCAGATGCAGACGGTAGGACGGCTTCGGCGGCGCAACGGATGCCATCGCCGCCGACTGCACGAGCTTGGTCGGATGTGTGCACGATCCGGGAATACGGATCGACTGCAATCCGTACTCCTCATAGAGCGCATCGGTGAGGCGGACTCCTTCCGGCGGCGACCATTTGACGGCCTCGTACGCAAGTTCCATACCTTCCGGCGCGTTCCGCGAAGTCGACGAGGGGCTTGGTGCAATGGTGCCGGCCGATCGGAGCATCGCAGGGCGCCTAACGATGTCGGCCACGACCGGCACTGCGACGGGCAGCCTCGCTGGCACATACTGGGTCACCCAATTGAGCAAGGTGGCGACATCGCCGGCCATGCCTTGCGAGGCGGGAAAAGCGTTCGGATCGGCGGCGGGCAGCTTGTCGATAACGAGCAGCCTCGTGTCCCTCTGGGTGCCGTGCTTGGCGTAGACGGCGCCGTCGATCGCGGCAGAAAACACGACCCGCCCGCGCTCCTGGAGGCGAACAAAGGCCTGTAGCCGCGTAAGGTTATCCGGCGCAGGGCCCATGGCGACGAGGCGTCCACCGTCGCAAAGGCGCGCCAGCGCCGAAGCGATGTGCCGGAAAGCCGCGTCCGCCATCCGTCGATCGACATCGGCCACAGCGGAGAACGTCGGGTTCATCAGAACGACGCTCGGTACGCCCCCCGCGTCGAGATGATCATCAATCTGTGCGGCGTCGAACCGCGTGACCTCAACGTTGGCGAACAGATGATCGAGCAGCGCCGCGCGGCCTTCGTTCAACTCGTTCAACATCAGAGAGCCGCCGGCGAGCTCGGCCAGGATGGCGAGCAAGCCCGTCCCAGCGGATGGCTCCAGAACGCGGTCGGCAGGCGTAATGCCGGCTGCGGTGCATGCGGCCAGCCCAAGCGGGATCGGCGTCGAAAATTGCTGGAGCGCCTGACTGTCCTCGGAGCGCCGCGTATGGGTCGGCAGACAGCTCGCGATTCTCGCGAGCATTGGCAGCATGGCAGCCGTCGAGCCAGCCTTGGCGCGCATGGCCGGACCGAACTTGCGAAGGAAGAGAACGGTTGCCGCCTCGCAGACGTCATACGCGGTCTTCCAGTTCCAGGCGCCGGCCGCATCCGAGGCGCCGAAGGCCGCTTCCATGGCGCCACGCAGGACGGCGGCATCAATGCGACGGCCGCGTTCGAGATCAGTCAAGAGCTGTCGGGCGGCCTTGATAGCAGCAGAGGTGAGAGTAGCAGCGGCATGCATCGAGAGCGGCGCGGCGGCAGCGCCGCCCGCGAGAGATTCGGTCATGACAGGATTCTTTCGGAGAGCGGGAACGGGTCGAACCATCGGGCGCTCTCCTTTGACCTAACGGCTCAAACCCTTCCCGGCCCGGCTCTCCCTCTCAGCGCTCGCTCATAAAAAATGGGGACCGGCGTTACACCCGGTCCCCAAGCAACTGCGGAATGGCCGGAGCCATCCCGTTCTGTGTCACTCAGCCGCATCGAGCTGCGGGTCGTCGCCGGCGTTCTCCCGATCCTCATCGTCGGCGAGGAATTCCGGCAGCGGACCTGCTTCGTCCTCCTTGCCCCACCGGTGCTGATCGGGATCAACGAGACGCAGCGGCTCCGGCAACCAGCCTGAGCCGTCCAGAAGGCGCTCGGCCTCCTTGGCCATGTCGGCCTTCTTCAGATGGTCGATCAGTTGCGCCGACGACTCGCCCTTGACTTCCCTCACCGCCTCGAGAATTCGCGGCCTGGTGACCCGGCCGAGATAGTTGTCGACGGTCGGCCGCCAGCCAGCCTGCACCATGTCGAGCCCGATCGCGCGCGCCAGCACATCCGCTTGGTCGGGACGGGCGCGGACACCGTGAGCGCAGACACGGCCCTGATTGTAGCGATTGGCCGGCTCATAGACGGCATTGACCGTAAATGATGCACAGTGGGCGAACAGCGACGCCTGTGCACCACCATCGAGAGCCGTCAGCGTATCCCAGAGATCGTTCTCGCTCTTCGGCAACCGTGCCTTCCAGGCCTCATGCCGCGCCTCGACGGCCTTGGCGGAGACGCTTTCTCTCAGCCCCGGAGCTTGAGTTGGAAAGTTCGGCGTGCGGAGGCCGATCTCGAGACAGCTTCCGGATGACGCGAACCGGTAAAAAGCCGTCAGCACGAAATTATGCAGCACCGCCTGGAAAGCGATCGCAGGATTTTCTGCCAGTGCATCCCGCAATGCCAGCGTACGATGCGCCGTCAGCTCGGTGATCAGCCGATCCGGCAGAGGGCCTGGCCGCATACTCATCATCTTCTTCAGCATCGGGAGCACTACCCGCGACCGCGATCACCGTGCGCTGGACGGACGCGCCCTCTTCTTGACCTTCGGTCGACAACGCACCGGCGTCGTGCCCGACGTCGCAATCTGTTGCCGACACCTCGTCCTCTGGCCGGACGTAACCCCGGTCCACGGAGGGGCGCCCCTCGGAATCGATGCTGATGGAGACACCAGCTCGGGCGATCTCGGTCGGATCGTAGTGCATCGGCCGGTTTTCGAATGCCGACAGTGCCGCCTCGATTTCGCCGAGACGCTGGTCGATTTCGTCGGGCAGCTCGTCTACATCCTGATAATCGGTTTCCAGCTTGGCTTGCTCGGCGTTCAGGGCATCGATGGTGGCCTGCTCCTCAGGCGAGAGATCGACAGGTTTGCCCTCGATTTCTCGTAGCCCTTGAGTGTGACCGTAAGAGAACTCTACGGCGACCGAGATCCACTTCCAGCCTTCGGCCGAGATCGTCTCAGCTTCGCGCTTTGAGCTTTTCGGTCACGAGGCGGTCGAGCAACACGACGTCCTGAAGCCAGCCGCCGTCGTCGTGCTCGAACAAATCCCGCAGAACGCCGCCACCCGCGTGCTGATAGGTATCGAGGCCCACAAACTGCGCCCGGTGATCGGACCCGCGCAACGGTCTTTTCAGTGAGCAGGCGGCGGATCTGGCAAGGCTCGTCATAACCGGAACGGCTTACGTTCTGCCAGACTTGCTCCTGGTGGGCGTGATCGGCTGTGACCGAGAACGCCATGAGCTGCTCGAGCGTCATGCCGTCTTCGGCATAGACCTCATGCAGCTTCGGCGACACCGACGCCAGCCGCAGCCGCTGCTTCACGATCGCAGGGTTCACGAAGTGCCGGGCGGCGATGTCTTCCTCGCTCATGCCGAGGTCGCGGAGCGTCTGGAAGGCCCGAAACTGATCGAGTGGATGCAGGCCGACCCGCTCGTCGTTCTCCGCCACCGAATCGTCCGCGGCGATGCCCGCTTCACGAACGACGCACGGCACCGCCTGCGTCTTGGACATCCGCTTCTGTTTCACCAGGAGCTCGAGAGCGCGATAGCGCCTGCCGCCCGCCGGCACCTCGAACATGCCGGTCTCGTGGCCATCTGCGTCAACAACGACCCGGACGCTCAGACTTTGCAGAAGCGTACGCTGCGCGATGCTCTCGGCTAGCTGCTCGATCGAGACGCCCGCCTTGACGCGGCGAACGTTCGACTGGCTGAGCACGAGCTTGTTGAACGGAATGTCCCGGGAAGGCGACAGCGTGATCTTTTGTACGGCTTTCGTCATTTCGGCTCTCCACGACGGGCGGCCGTGAGACTCTCTCTCGGCTTCCAACCCGTCGCGAACAGCCATCCCTCCTCTCACTCTCGCGCGAGGCCGAGCATCACGCCGGCTCGCGATCGGCGACAGCCGAATCCAGCGACGCCGGCTCAACGGGCCTGGGAATGAAGTCGAGCAAATAGTCCGCAGCCTTGCTCGCCTGCGAAGCGGCATGCACGATGGCCCGATTGTCTTCGCGCAGGACTTCAAGCCAGGAGCCGATATAGTCGGCATGGCGCACAGTCGGGACGATCCCGAGCGAGGCGCAGCTGAATGCGGAGCTCAACTCGGCCACCAGTTCTTCGAAGGCATATTTCTTCGTACCGTAGGATCCGCTCTGGTCGCGGTTGAGACGCGAGGGATGCCCGGTCGCATGACCGAGCTCATGCAACGCCGTGCGGTGCCAGTTGATGGGTTCGAAATAGGCCTGCGGCGGCGGGACCTGAACATAGTCTTCGGCTGTTGCGTAGAATGCGCGATCTCCACCGATCCGAAACGGAATTCCGCTGGCCTTGATCAGGGCTTCGACCGTGGGTTCGATGAGGCCAGCCGGCGGTGGCGGCGCAGCGGTGGCAATCCCATCGGGCAGATCTTCGCACTGGTCGGTGTTGAAAACGGTAAATCGTTTGAGGAATGGAATCGCCTGCGCGTCTTCGCCGGTCTCGGCGGCGCGTCGCTTTTCGTCATTCGGCACGAAACGATCCGCGTAGACAACAGTGGTGCCGCGCTCTCCCTTGCGAACGTGACCACCAAGCGAGAGCGCCTGACGAAATGTGAGCCAACTTTGACCGGCAAATCCGCGTTCAATCACGGCTCCCCAGAGGACGAGGATGTTAACGCCACTGTATTGCCGGTTGGTCGTCGCATTTTTCGGCATGGCCAGCGGCGCTTTCGCCGCGGCCGTACCCCAGGGCTGAACCCAGGGGACGCGTCCGGCCTCAAGCTCGGCAATGATCTTGTCGGTAATTTCGTTATAGAGGGTTGCCCGGTCCTGGCCGGCGCGCGCGCGAACAGTAGTGTTTGACATCGCGGGTCTCCGCGAAGGGCGCCGCGAGCCTCTCTCGCAACTTCTAACCCGTCACGGAAAAACGAGCCTGCACTCTTACTCTCAGCCCTTGCGCCATCTACCGAGGGCCTCATTCGCGATCAGGCGTGCGCCCAAGGGCGCATCGCCGCAACGGAAAATGGCACCCGGAGAGCGTGAGCATAGCGACCCGAAGAGGCACGCGGGTCCGAGTGCAACGACGAGACCGGTTCAATAGCGGCACCCGGGAACGGGGCAGTGATAGCGATCGCCGCAGGCGAGCCCCTTTCCCGAGTGCCCCCGGCGAGGAGCACCAAAGCTCTAGCGCGAGGGATCAAAGCCGCAAGGCCGAGACGCTGCGCGGCTCGGTTCACGAGAGCCCGGTGCGGCCCTGGCCGCACGCGCCAAAACCTGAGCGAACGTGATGCAGGCAATGAATACGAGAACCGCCCGACATTCTCACAGAGTCTCACAATTGTGGAAGAGAGGCCTGTGGGCGGAGCGACAGCGAAGACCACTCGCGGACGCGGCGAAAGAGGCACCCGCAGGAGGGTCAGCATAGCGCCGACGCGTAGCGGCGGGACCCGGGACCGAGTGCAGTCGCGAGACCGGTTAAAAAGGCACCCGACTCGAAGGGCAGTGATAGCGACGCCGGCATGCAATGACTGCGGGCCCGAGGGCGAGTGCCTCCGGCGAGCGACTCAATGCGGATTTGCATCTCCTTGGTATCAATCTTGCTTTTGTGATATCGTCTCACTCGTGTGCATGTCTATGCACGGCGTGGGCATGTTCACTGAGAGCCAATTCTTACAGAGGACGACATGGCCAAGAAAGCGAAGAAGGCAAAGAAGACCGCGAAGGCAGCTACCAAGAAGGTGGCAAAGAAGACTTCAAAGAAAAAGAAGTAGTCATATCGGCTGCTGATCTATTCCGCCTCCGGGTCGAAACCCGGAAGAAGAGCGAGACCTCCCAAAGGATATGAAGCGTCCTTTGCAGCCATTTGGTATCGCGGCAAGCTGAGATAACGCCGGACCTTTGTGCAGGTGGCTGCTGCATAAAGGTCCGGTTTTTCGTTTCTGCCCCGCGAGGGCGTGATCTGGTCGTGCGCGAGGGATCGAAGCCGCAAGGCCGAGACGCTACGCGGCTCGGTTCACGAGAGCCCGGTGCGGGGGCAGCCGCACGTGCTAAACGGAAAAGGAGCAACCACCTGAGTTTGGACGTCTGAAGTATCGGAAAAACGGTTTCTTCAGTTCGTTCTTGCCCACCCTAGCACCTGGCCGGGCGGAAAAATTCGGCCTTCGAAAAACCACGAGATCCCACGATCCCGAATCCCCCTCGTGTGTTAGCGATAGGGAACGTCTGCGGGACTAAACGATTCGTCTCAGCGTGGGAGAACCTTTCAATGCTGATGACCAAGCAGAGACGGCCGGCGATCCGTACCCTGCGCGGATGGGCGATCCAAGTGCTCCAGGAAGCCGGCGCCATCCGCGAGTGCGAGGAGCACGGTTGGATGCAGGACCGCGCCGATCCACATGCACGAGAGCGCGCCTTCGATATCGCCCGTCAGGACCCGCCAGCAGACGTATCCCGTGACGCAGCGGAGGCCGCGGTTCGCGACGTGCTGGACTCGATTGGTGATACCTGCCCAGAATGCCCCCCTGACGAGGAGGACCGACGCTAAGCTTCGACGCTAACCCGTCTCCTACTCAGCGGCCTAACCGTTTCTCGACCCGCTTGCGCGCGTTGCCGACCTTTTTGACGGCCTTTTTCACCGCCGGCGCCGACCTTCCCGTCTTCTTCGCCTCGTACTGCACCTCGTAGTCCTGCCCGCCGGCCACCCGTGCCCGGTCCTGCTTGCGTCCGCGGGACGTCTTCGACTTCTTCGCTGCCGCCATGGATACCTCCTGTTCGTGGCGTCGAAGCAACGCGACAAGGATTCGGCGGTTCCGGAACGATTCGATCTGTGCCAATTTGAATCGCCTGTAGCGTGGAGTTCTTCAGCGGCGTTTCAGCGTAAAATGCCGGCGGCTATTGGCGTCAAGGCGCCTTTCCCCGGCTTCATCGAACCGGCCCTGGCCACCTCGATCGAAAAGGTGCCGTCCGGAGAGCGCTGGATTCACGAAATCAAGTTCGACGGCTACCGTGTTCAGGTCCATCTGGCCAACGAGACCGCGAAGATCTTCACCCGGCGCGGCCACGATTGGACGCATCGCTTCAAGAAGGTCGCTCATGATGCCTGGCGGATCAAGGCGGACTCGGCGGTGGTGGACGGCGAGATCGTGGTACCTGCCGCCGACGGCACGACCGACTTCTCGGTTCTGCAGAACGAGCTCAAGGGCAAGTCGAAGAGCATCGTGCTCGTCGCGTTCGATCTGCTCTATCTGAACGGCCGAGATATCCGGAAGCTACCGCTCCTTCAGCGCAAAGCCGAACTCAAGAAGATCTTAGGCGGTACCGACATCCAGTTCAGCGAAAGCTTCGAGATAGACGGCCGCGAGATGTTCACGCACGCCTGCAAGCTCGGCCTCGAAGGCGTCGTCTCGAAGGTCCGGGGCAGCGCCTATCCGACGGGACGCACAAATGATTGGGTCAAGAAGACCTGCGTACAGCGTGAGACGTTGACCATTGCCGGCTTCGCACTCGATGGGACGAAGTGGGACGGCATCTACGTCGGCCGGCGCAAGGGCGACGATCTGGTCTACGCCGGCAAAGTTGACCACGGCTTCGATAAGGCCTCCGCCGCCGATCTGCAGAAACGGCTTAGACCCCTCATCCGGAAGACCCAGCCTTATACCAAGCGCATCGCTCACAAGGGCATCTGGGTTGAACCCAAGCTTCTGGCCGAGATCGAGTATCGCGCGAAGTCGGCCGAGGGAAAGGTTCGCCACCCCTTCTTTCGGGGCCTGCGGGAGGACCTGTGATGGATGCGTTCGATAGCTTCTGGCAGTGGGCGAACAAGCCCCCCGAAAGTCCGCTGACGATTCCGGCCGAGCTGCATCAAGCGGTCATGGAGCTCGCTCCCGAGGACCGAGGGGACCGCACCAAGGTGAACCGAGCCGCAGCGCGCGCACCAGACCCCGAACGATGATCGCTTGACGGCAACCCTTGCCTTCCCTCGGTGCCGCCGAGCAAGAACTGCCAAGAAACTAACTCCGCGCACGCTGCAGCGCAGCTTCCAATCGCTCCCTCGCCCTATTCCAGCGATCGTCTTCGGTTTGCGATCTCTTCGCGAGAGCCTCAACTTCGGCCTGGATGGCGGCAGACCGCTTCGCGTGCTCCTGCTCCGCCTTGTCCAGCGCAGCCTGCGCCTTGTCGACCGCCTGCTGACGGCGCTCACGCTCTTTCTGCCTGGCGGCCTCTTCCCTCGCCCGTTCACTCTCCCGGCGCCTCTCCTCTCGTTCGTAGGCAAGCGCGGCCTTTCGCTCTGCCGCCTTGTCGACCGGACGCGAGGAAGGCTTCTTCGCAAAATGGCCCTTCGATTTGCGGGCGGCTTTTGTCGATCTTCTGTCCCCGCCGAGATCGGAGGGCAGTTCGGCTTGCTCGCTGAAGGATCGGTCGGATCCGACAGGGCGCTTGAGAACGACGCCAGGCTTCTTCATGGCCGCAGCGATGACGTCCGGATCGTCGCTTTCCTTCGCCGCGCCCTGGTGGAAGAGATTGCTGTTGGCGCCCCAGGCGTCGAGGGCCGCTTTCATCGAGGGGGCGGCGATCGCCAGATCGAAGAAGCCCAGCGAAGTCTGAAAGGTTTTCAGTTTTCTCGCCATCGGTCTGATCCGCCCTCCTTAGTCGAGCGTCAACGTCGCATGCCACGGAGCCTGCGGAACACGACGCGGCCCCGAAGCGTTTCGTAATCCTTGAAGGACGTCCATGCATTTCGCAACGTGCTCTTAAGGATTGGCCTCGAATGAGCCGGACGTCGACCCTGCCCAAGCGCCTGCAGCCGATGCTCGCTACGCTCACCGACGCGCCGTTCGACGATCCCGGGTGGGTTTTCGAGGACAAGTATGACGGCTTCCGGATGATCGCGGAAATCCGGCGAGGCAAGGTTGCGCTCTACAGCCGAAATGGCAAGATCATCAGCCGCAGCTATATCGAGGTCGCCAAAGCGCTGGAGGGCGTGAAGGGCGATGCCGTGATCGACGGGGAGCTCGTCGCGATCGGAAAGGACGGCGTCTCGCATTTCCAGTTGCTTCAAAACGCGCTGCGCCATGAGGCGAAGCTCCTGTATTGCGCCTTCGATCTCATGTTTGAGAACGCAACAGACTTGCGGAAGCGGCCTCTTCTCGAGCGAAAGAAGCGGCTGAAGGCAATTCTGCCGCGCGACAAGCTGATCGCTTTCAGCCCTCACCGTAAAGGGAACGGCACGAAATTCTTCGCCGAGGCAGGGCGGAAGGGTCTCGAAGGCATCATGGCCAAGCGGGCCGACAGTTCGTATGCGTCCGGAAGCCGGACCCCGGATTGGCTGAAAATCAAGTCGGCAAAGCGACAGGAAGTGGTGATCGCGGGCTTCACCGCGCCCAGGCGCACTAGGCCCTTCTTCGGCGCCCTGGTCCTCGCCGTGCGGGAAGACGACGCATGGCGCTACATCGGACATGTCGGCACTGGCTTCAGCCACAAGGTCCTGGAAGACCTCCATGCCAGGCTCGTGAAGCAGACGACCTCTAAGTCACCCTTTCCTGCCAAAGTGAAGGACGAGGCCGCGACGACTTGGGTGAGGCCCTCGCTGGTTGCCGAGGTGAAATTCGCGGAGTGGACGAGCAAGGGCGAACTGCGCCAGCCTGTCTACCTCGGGCTCAGATCCGACAAGCGGCCGAAGGATGTCGTGCGCGAGCGAGAACGTTCGCGCAAATAGCGACCCCTTCGAGCCTAACCGGCGAACGTAACGATTTGAGTCGGCGTGCGCGAGCTGCCGCGAATCCGCCATGAATCGATCGGACACAGGAGTCCGCATCAGAGCATAGTCAGACCCACAGCCCGGTGGCGACGATTGCTCGCACCTCGGATCGTAATACGAGGAGAATAGGGACTAGCGATCCCAACAATGGCTACCGGCACGCCGCCGGATCTAGAATGATCTTCCTGGTGCGCGCGCTGTGCACCACGCGCAATGGGCCTCGATTGCACAGGGATGATCCCAACACGTAACTGGCCTTGGCGAAAAGCCGGGGCACGTGGGGATTGTCCTATGAAGACCATCGGCTGGGCCGCAATTATTTACACCGTTCACGATGCCTACACCTTCGGAGCGCTCGTCCTTTTGGTCGCTGGCGAGCTTGCTGCTGCCTACGTGTCAGACAAGCGGCTGAAGCCGGATGTCCGCAAGAAATTAAGTTCTCGGCGTTTAAGTTGAATTTAACCATCTGCCCGTATGGTGACGGTGCCAAATTCCCGTTTCACCCGCAGTTTCAGAGGTATCGATGAGCGAATCACCAAGAAATGTCCAAAAAATTGACGTCCAAACATTGGACGTCATTCGCAAGGCGATGGCCACTGGCCTGCACCGCCTGGTCGTGCGGACTCGTAAGGTCAAGCTGAATTGGTGGAGCGGCCATGTCGCCGCCGAGGAAACCGTCACCACTGTGGAGCCGACCGATGCTCGGCACTGAACTCCCGGAATGGCGCAGCCGTAACCGATTCACACAAGACACGCTGCGGATGGCGCTGGGCGTCAAATCGCGCCAGACCATCATCACCTGGGAGAAGTCGACCGAGCCGCTGCCTCGCCTCGTCGAACTGGCGTTGATGACCCTGGAGCGGTTTCCTGAGGAGCGGAAAGTGACAACGTTGGCGACGGTTCACCGTCCCCCTATCCCGGCGTCGTTTTAGCCTTTCTCTTGTTCGCGGCCACCTTGGCTTCGGTAGCGACCACGATGAAGCCGCAGCAATGGCGCAGTGCGTTTGTCACCACATCGGTATCGCTCGCGTCTCGAATCTCTTACTTCCGGTCCTCGTGTGGGGTGACGGCTATGTATGCCTCGCACACATTGTCGCCGAACTCCCTCGACGACGGTGCGTTCAATCGCCTCCAAGGTCGTGGATCTCCGGTCGCATCCCCTCAGGCGTGATTTCGAGCGTCGCAACCGTTATTGGCAGCTTGCAGCGCCGCCGCCCCGCGCTGCCGGGATTCAGGTAGAGAATGCCGCCGACCCTGTCGATCTTCGGTACGTGGGAATGCCCGGAGACGATGACGTCGATGCAGGCGCGGGGATCGGCCTGCAGCGTCTTCAGGTCGTGCAGAACGTAGATCGACTTTCCCGCCAGGCGCACGAGTTTCGTGTCGGAATATTCGCCGGCCCACTCGCCAATGTCCACGTTTCCACGGATGGCGGTGACGGGCGCGATCCGACGAAGCGCATCGACGATCTCCGAGCGCCCGATGTCGCCGGCATGAATGATGTGATCGACGCCCGTCAGGCCTCGTTCCGCCTCGGGCCTCAACAGGCCGTGCGTGTCCGAAATGATTCCAATCCTGAACATCATTTTCCGTCGCTCTCAGCCGCGATCGCCAAAAGACGATCGAGAAGTTCGACCTGAGCGGACAGTATCTTGCTCCGCGCGAACTCGATATCAAACCATTCCGCGCGGTCGACTTCGGGAAAGCTCTGCCGTCGACCGCTTCTGGGCGGCCATTCGATATCGAAGGTATTGCTGGTCAGCGCCGCCGGGTCAAAATGACCCTCGCCGGCGAATGCGATAACGCGCTTCCCTCCTCGCTGTCGGACCTCCCCCAGCGCCCGGAGTGGTCCAATCGAAGCACTCGGGCCGAGTTCTTCGGCAAACTCGCGCCGCGCGACCCGCTCCGGAGCATCCGCGGCATCGCTTTCGCCCTTCGGAATCGACCAGGCGCCATTATCCTTCTTGCGCCAGAACGGACCGCCGGGATGAACGAGCAGAACCTCGAGCCCGCGAGCACCTTTCCGGTAGGCCAGAATGCCCGCGCTCAACATCGATCTCCTGGAAGTCTTTTTCAACGCAGCCATATCACTCCCCGCCGCGGGCGACGAACTAACGGCCGTCTGGCATCACGGGACGCTTCAGGACACGCTAGGCTGACTTCCGCTGCGGTCTGGCCGCCGGCTTCTTTGCCGCGGCTTCCTTCGCTGGCTTCTTGCCGGCAATCGGCATCAGCATTTCCTTCTGCCCGGCCGCCGCCTTGCGCGCCTTTTTGGTCGGCTTCTTGGGCGCCTCTGTCGCTGCCGAAGCATCCCTTCCGATGCTCTTGCGCAGTGCGTCCATCAGATCGACCACATTCTCACCTCGAGGACGCGCTTTCGCGGTGATGGGTTTGCCGGCGCGCTTCTGATTGATGAGATCGATGAGGGCGGTTTCGTACTGGTCTTCGAATTTGTCCGGCTCGAAATGGCCCGCCTTCTGGTTGACGATGTGCTTGGCGAGATCAAGCATGTCCTTAGTAACTTTGACATCCTGAATGTCGTCGAAATATTCGTCAGCGGGACGCACTTCGTAGGGATAGCGCAGCAGCGTCCCCATCAGCCCCTTGTCGAGCGGCTCCAGCGCGATGATGTGCTCGCGATTGGTCAGCACCACACGGCCGATTGCGACCTTGTTCATCTCGCGGATGGTTTCCCGAATGACGGCGAAGGCGTCATGCCCGACTTTACCGTCAGGACGCAGATAGTAGGGGCGAATGAGATACCGCGGATCGATCTCGCTGCGGTCGACGAACTCGTCGATTTCGATGGTGCGCGTCGATTCTAGCGCGACGTTCTCAAGCTCCTCCTTGGTCACCTCGATGAAGGTATCGGTGTCGACCTTGTAGCCTTTGACAATGTCCTCGTTGTCGACCTCCTCGCCGGTGTCGGCGTCGACCTTGGCGTATTTGATCCGATGGCCGGTCTTTCGGTTCAGCTGGTTGAAAGAGACCTTTTCGGATTCTGAGGTGGCCGGATAGAGCGCGACCGGACAGGTGACGAGAGAGAGACGAAGAAAGCCTTTCCAGTTGGCGCGGGGGGCCATCGCGGGGGAACTCCATTACTGATGCCGGATTCAAGACGAACGGCCCGCCATGGTTCCGACATCGCGACCCGTCCAACAGGTCGATTTTTCTCATCTAGGCCCTTGGACGGACTCGACATTTGTTCTTGTTATGTTCTAATTCAGGCATGACCGACCGACCCGCAAGCTGGCGCATGCCGACCCCGAAGCAGATGGAAAAGCTGGCTGCCGAAGCCGTCCGTAGGCCGAGCCCCTCCGCCGCGGCTCCGGATGCGCCGCTTCCGGCCGGATACTGGGAATCTGTCCTCAAAGACCCTCGCGCCGGCACGACCGAGACTCAGATGCGGCGATGTCTTTCCGAGATTCGGCGTCATGTGCTGCGCGTCTCCTGCCGCCGCTGCGAACGGATCGTAGAGATCCAGACGGCCGATGCAGTGCGATTGTGCTAGCAAAAGTGCCAAGATCTCGCTCACAACATGAATATCCAAATCGAATCAGGTCCTTACGTTGCCGATTGCCTAGGACCAAGTGTCCGTGTGCCGAATTGCGTACGGAAATTAGATGCCCTTAGATTCGATGCCGGACGATTGGACCGAACTAAAGTTCCCTCGCGGATCAGAGCCGAGCGCTTCACTTCGGCGACCCGGAGTGAGAAAATAGGGACACCTTAAAACCGAGAGTCCGCTTGCCCCGCACCGCGCGCCTGATTGCACCGGGCCATCCCCATCACGTGACCCATCGCGGCTTTGAGCGCCAACGCGTGTTCTTTGGCGAGGCGGACTACGGAAGCTACCTGAGCATTCTGCAGCAAGAAACGCAGCGCACCGGCACGGCGATCTGGGCCTACTGCCTGATGCCCAACCATGTCCATCTGATCCTGACCCCCTCCAGGCCCGACGGGCTAGGCCGCTGCATGGGCGAAAGCGTCACGCAGCTTTGCGCGCCTCGTCAACCGCAGGCAAGACCGCCCCGGCGCGCTCTGGCAAAGCCGCTTCTATTCCGCAGCGCTCGATGAACCGCACCTGCTCGAGGCGGTGCGCTACGTTCTGCTCAATCCGGTTCGCGCCAATCTGTGCGGGCATGCAGGACTCTGGCCATGGTCGAGCTACCGCGCGCACCAGGCCGAATGCTCGGACATCATCGAGGCCGCAGCGCTCGCCAGCCGCGTCTATGCTTGGGAGGCATTTTTGGCCAAAGGCACGACGCGCGATGCGGCCAACCAGATCCGGGCCGCCGTCACGGCAGGCCGCCCGATGGGGGCCAAAAGCTTTGCAGCCGACATCGCCCGCGCTCACGGCGTGAAGCTTCCTGATCGGGGCCGTGGACGTCCCCCGAAAACCACGACCTCCGAGACGGGTGATGCGAACCGTTGAATGACGACGGAGAGAGCGGCGGTGGGTTAGCATACTCGATCTGACAAGCAGACCGTGACGAGCTTCTCATCGACGCCATGTCCGCAGGACTCGCCTCCCGCCGTCGCGGCGGGCGCGTCAAACTGTGGCGAATCTAGCGGGGTTAGCGCGCCGGGGAGCGATCAATCGCCACCCGGTACCTGGCGGAAACGTCGGCCTTCGGAGCGCGGACCGGACAGATCCGGCAGAGCAGCGGGACAATATGTGTTTTCCCCGATTCCCTGGTCGAGCGTGATTGACTCTTCTCGTTCCTCAGGTCGGACTAAGTCGACGAGCGATCCTCAATCCGCTGACGTCGCCAAGGAGCTTTCCGATGAGTCAAAATGCCGCCAAGCCCGTAGCCGCTCGGGCCACCCTTGTACTCCACACGCCCCCATCCAAGCGCGGCGACGGCCGTTCGAATTGGACCAAATATTGGTACATCATAGACGGCGCCAGGCTGATCCCGACCGATAAGACCTATCCCCAGGAGAAAGATGCGCGGCGTCTCCTTGCGCAGTACGTGAGGGCAAAGACCGTCAAACGTCCCCGATACCAGTCGTCGGACCGCTAGGCCCGGTCCGGAGTTCTGCCAAGATCAAAGGCCCTGATGCTTTTGCAACCGGCCTTGTAGAGGCAACGTACAGCCAGAGCGATGCCTCAGCCGAAACGGCGTCCTGACCAGCGCTTTGGATATTCGGAGAAAACACAGCGATGGCTCCGGTCTTGCTAGGCCATCGCGCCACTCTCGCTCGCGCCGCCGTCTCACTTGAGGTGATGGCCCGATGACGCCCGCGATGGCGCCCTTCCCTAAAAAGTCGCGGGCGATCAGGCCGCAAGGATTCGCTTTGCCGCCACACGTCTCCGAATGCGAGACCCTTCGCCAGAGCTGGCTGGATCCGGTCAGCGGGCGTTCGGTTTCGCGGGACGCCCCACCGTTTTCCTGGGCTTCTTTCCCCGGCCACGCGCGGCCGGCTTCGTCGAATGCGAAAGCACGGTGCCTTGTGGCAGCATAAGCTCTGCGACCTTGACACCAAGCGCGGACGCGATCTTGTGCAGCGACAGCAGGGTCGGACCGCTGATCCGCGTTTGCAAGATCGATCTGATCCAATATAACCCGCCATCTGTGAATGACGCTTGGAAGCGAACTTGAGAACCGCGGACCGTTGCGCGCCCCCGGGCTGGGGCGTGACACGTGGATTTAAATTGAGATGGTCAAAATCGGAGGCGGCGACGCCGCGGGGCTGACGCCCAGACAGCTCAATCGCATCGTCAAGGCGATCGAGGAAGACCTCGAATTGCTCGAAGACTTCAATCGCCGTGTCGACCGTCTCGAGCGCTCTGGCTTCAGCAAACGCTACGAGGCCGAGATACCCAATGTGATCGCCAAAATGGAGGACGTTTCCTTCGAACGCGGCGAGGGTCCGCGTTTTTCATTCGTCGCGCGGATTCATTCGTGGATCGAGAACTTCAGTCAGGACGAGATCGACGCCTTCATCCTGAGTTATCGCATCTTCAGCCAGCGCAATGACAGGCTCTCAATCGCCTCGCTGGCCGTCATCTACGACAAGGAGTGGATGCCGCCTTCCGCGCGCGATGTTTCGAAGATGCCCGCAACCAGCTGAACGACTACCTTGACAATCCAGCGACCGTGACCTTTCCCGACGGCTACATGCTTTTACGCACCCTCGTCGACATCATCATCTATGGTGGGCTTGCCCACAGTAACAAGCAGAAGGCCAAGATCTTCGAGTCCTGGGAGAACTCCGGATTCATGGGCTTCATGTGGGCTGACTTCATGGCCTATGCAAAAGAGGCCGTGGAAACGCTCAAATACATGCGCGGTCTCAACCAGGCGGTCCTCAAGGCCCTCAACACCGACGGCCTGAGGATCGAGGCCGTCGTCGACACCTCCGCTTAAGGAGCGATGAGATGAGGATGACTGCCCATTGCGCCCTGGTTTGTGGTTTGAGCATGATCATTTTTTAGAACCGCCGCGCACCTTTCCAGATCCTCTTTAGAACAATTCCGCGGCGCGACCAACGCCGTGCCAGCCAACGCGATCACCGGCACCCGATGGACGGACCCTCTCTGAACAAACAAGCCACCGGGATGCTCGACGAGGCGCAATTGCGCCGTTGCCCCGGCGCCTACGTCGCGACGGGATACAGCAACGACAACATCTCTATCCTGCATCAACAGGTGCGCGCAGCCAATCTCGCCTGGGCCCTGACCAGGCTCAACAAAGTCAAGCACGGCAGCGTCGTCGCGATCGTCGGCGGCAGCTTCTCCGGGCTGATGATCGCCGTCAGCCTTGCCGTGCAGCGGCGATGTATCGTGCACATCTATGAAAAGGCCGACCGACTGCTGGACCGCTTCAGGAACTCGCACAGCCGCTTCATCAGCGTCAACCTGAACTCGCGGGATCTGCCACCCCGCTTCGATCCGAGCTATTCGCGCGCCATTTACAAGCCGCCCATTTTCCAATGGTCCGAGGGCACCGCAAGCGAAGTTGCGCATCGTTGGCTTCGCGAATTCCAGACCTACTATGCAGATCTGCCTATCTTCCTGATGACCCGCGCCGAGGTCGTAGGATGTCGCCCGCGTCCGGACGGCAGGGTGAAGCTCACCATCAAGGGACGGCGAGGCTCGACGGTCGATCACACGGTCGATCTGGCCGTCTTTGCCGTGGGCTTCGGAAATGAGCAGAACCGGCTTTCCATCGACGATTTCAGCTATTGGAAATCCGGCTCGGCGCTTCAATATCGCCCGGGCCTGCGAACGGCGAAAAAAGAACGTGTGTTGATTTCCGGCTGCGGCGACAGCGGCGTCGTCGAATTGATGCACTACGTGTTTCGCGACTTCCGGCATGAAGACATCGGAAGCTTCTACCCAGCCGGTTGCGGCATCGAGAGCTTCGTCCAGCCAATGCTCGAGCAGAGCAACTTCTGGAGCATCCGCTACAGCCATGAAATTGCGCAGTTCGATAAAGACGTGATTTCAGAGCTCGCCTGGTTCTTCACGCGCAAATATCTCATTGAGGCCAATCCATTTTTCGAAAACGAGGTCATGCGCGGGCTTCGTGGCCGAGAAAGAGCGGTCGAGATCCTCTACCGGCAGATCTACCATCGCACCGGGGCGTTGCTCAGCAAGCACCTCAAGAGGCGCATTCGTCCCTACGGCGCGGGCGAAGATGTCGAGGGCTTGCGAGATGTCATTCAGCGCCTACCCCCGGACGTGCAATTACAGATCAAGAACGAGCTGAAGTCCGATATTTCCCGGCTCGCCAGCGCCGAACTCGATCAGAACATGCGCGAAGTCGACCCAGGTCACTTCTTCAACCTAAAGGCCTACAGGCAGCGGCGCCTCGGCCGCTTCGAGATCTGGATGAACGATGTGACGCCAACGATGTACACCGATGCCATCTCGCCCGCGAACCTGATCTATCTGAGACTTTGCCAATGTGTCGAGGACATCCGCTTCGTTCAGGGCAAACTCAGGAGCGTCACGCCGCGAGCTGGCGGCTACGACGTGCGCTTCGCAGGCGGCCGCAGGATGATCTTTGAACGTGTCGCATCCCGCTATGGTACGTCCCACGATCAGACGATGGAAGACATATTGGGAAAGCCCCCTCGCAAGATGCACTTCGGCGATCGACTGCTGGAGCCCGCCATCGTGATCGACGAGAGCGGACTCGATAAGACCGGGACCGGCACGGTCCGGCGCGAGGATGCCGCATTCTCGGCGATTTCGCGCGCGGCGTCCGCGGCTTCCCGCAAGGCCACCGACAAGGAGGAAGCTCCGGTGCTTTCCAAGCTCCTCTACGTCCGCTCGCTCTGGATGCCCAGGGTCAAGAAGGAGTTCAAGGATCCCATCTATTCCAATCCGCAGGGTTGGCTGAGCCGCCGTTTGAAACGAGGCGGCGGCGTCAACTATCTGCACTCGGACGGCCGCGACCTGTAACAGGTCCGCGCGGACGGCCCGTCCCTATGCCGCGCTCCGCACCCGCCACAAGGCGCGCTGCAGGCTTTGCGACAAGCGCTCCCTCGTCTCTTGTCCCGCACCGCGGCCATCAGCCGTTGCAGCCGTCATGAAATTATTGCAGTTGTGAACTAGCTAACAATCTTAGGTTGGAACCAGCTTTTATTGTCTACCGAACATGACAGCGCGGCTGCTCAGGCGGGCAGCCTTTTGGGGGGGCACATGACTGTCCTGGATCTCAGCTACAATTTTGCAAACTTGTCGGTTCACGACCTGCTCGAGGCGCGAGACACATACCATTATCACCTGCTGAGCAAGGCCAACGTGGTCGGCACCGCGATCGGCCTCTACCTGATCCGCAAGGACGAGGAGTGGCCCAAACGCAAGGGCGAAGCCAAGTCGCCTCCGAACAAGAAGACGTATGCGCGCACGCTGTCGAACTCTGAGGTGCGCGATTACTCGTGGCCCTGCATCCTGGCGTTCGTGCGCTCCTGGGCTGCCGAAGACGCGTTCGGTCCCGGCGGACGGTACGACCCGGCCCAGATCGTCCCGAAAACACTGTACCTGGCCGACGGCCGCGCCGTTCCGGTGTGCGTGGTCCAGGCGGATCAAGCCGGATCGGAGGAGAGCTCGACATATCGGCCGGTCGAGACCCCTCCCGCCTACAAGTTCGGCGGCGGCTCACCGATCATGGTGCGCGTGCAAGGCGCCGAGTATACCGCCACCGCCGGCTGCCTGGTCAGCGACGGTCATCTGACCTACGCGCTGACGGCACGCCATGCCTGCGGCGAGGCTGGCACGCGTATCTCAAGCTATCTGCGCAGCGGCGAGATTGAAGTCGGATCGAGTTCGGCAAATCAACTGACGCGAAAACCATTCTCCGACGTCTATCCCGACTTCCCGGGACGACGGTCCTACGTGGCGCTCGATGTCGGACTGGTCCGTCTCGACCAGGTCGATGATTGGACCAGCAACACCTATGGGCTTCCGCCGGTCGGCCCGCTCGGCGACGTGCACGAAAAGAATCTTTCGCTCAGGCTGATCGACCAACCCGTTCTCGGCCGCGGCGCGATGTCGGGCCTCGTTCACGGAACCATCAAGGCTCTGTTCTATCGCTACCGATCCGTCGGCGGCTACGACTATGTCGGTGATTTCCTGATCAGCCCGGCGGAAGGATCTTCCACCCGGCATGGTGACTCCGGGATGGTCTGGCACCTTGACGCCACCACCGAGGATGATGCGGCCAATCCCAAGCCTTTGCCGAAGCGCGATTTGAGACCGCTTGCCGTCGCTTGGGGCGGTCAAGTGTTCGAGGAAAGCGGTGTACGTTCTGCCTTCTCGATTGCCACCAGCCTCAGCAATGTCTGCAAGCTGCTCGACGTGGAGTTGGTCACGGACCAGTCGCGCGGCGTCTCGGGCTATTGGGGCCGGACCGGCCATTACAGCATTGCCGCCTTTGCCGTCGCCCTGATCGGCGACACCGACTTGCGCGACTTCCTCAAGCGCAACCTCAGCATTCTGAGCTTCGATCCCGATACGATCGCCGAAAAGGGCTTTGACAAATCGGTCGGCCAGCTTGGCGACAACTTCGTCCCGCTGGCAGACGTTCCCGACGAGATCTGGAAGAAGCTCGACCACGGCAAGAACGGCCGCGAGGGCGGCCGTGACGTTTCGGCGGGACCGCACGGCAGCGACGGACCTGAGCATCCCAACCACTATGCCGACATCGACGCGGAGATCGGACCGCACAAGCAGACCTTCCGTGCCGCCTGTCTCGCGGACGATAGCAGTCTCACGGTCGATGCCTGGCTGCAATACTACGAGGGCCTGGCAGCCAAGGCAAAAGCCGATGGCGACGAGGACGGCGCCAGACGACATCGCAACAAGCTCAAGCAAGGGCTCCTGCCCTTCAGGGTCTGGCAGTTCTTCGACGCCATGGTCGCGTTTGTGGAAAACAAGGACGTGGTCGGCTTCCTCACGGCGGCGGGAACCGCGGCTCACTACATGGGTGACGCCTCCCAGCCGCTGCACGGTTCGGTCTACTCCGACGGAGACGCCTCGCGCACGGTCACGCGCCATCATCCCAGGACCGGTGAGGACGAAGAGGTCTCCTACGGCAGCGGCGTCCATTCGGCCTTCGAGACTGCCATGATCGCCGACAAGGCCGCCCAGCTGTTTCCCTTGATCAAGCAGGAGCTGAGCGGGCTCGGCGGCCACGCCCTGCCGCTTCTGACCAGCGGCAAGGCGATGGCGAAGGCCACCGTCGAGCTCATGGACAAGGTTGCGGGGATCCTCGAACCGATGCGGATCCTGGACAGTTACGAACAGGCTGGCGCGGGCACGCGTAAGGCGACGCTCGATGGAATGTGGAAGGACCTCGGCGACGATACGGCGCAAGTGATGGCGCTCGGCGCGCGATATCTGGCGATGCTGTGGGAATCCGCCTGGGTGCACGGCAAAGGCTCCGACATTCCGGTCCGTAAGCTGACGGACCAGAATCCGCAGGAGGTACGCGCCCGCTACATCCAGACGTCATTCATCCCCTCGCTGACCCTCGACAAGATCGGAGACGAGCTGACCTGAGCTGACGTGCCCCACAGCGCGGCCACCCTCGACGAGCATCTCGAGCGTGCTTCCGTGCGGCCGGATATCCGCACTCGCGACGTTGTCGGGAAACCGGCCAGCGCACCTGCAATCTTTACAGATGCAGATGCGTTTCTGTAATGTGTGGTTGAGTGTTGTTTTTTTTCAAATCGCTTTTGAGGCACGATCATGAATTGCTCACGAGACACCGGCGACGAGTTGATGGCGTCTCTTCTGGCCGAAGGCATCAACTTGATATTGCCGCCGCGCGACAACATTGCGCCCGGCGACCTAATCATCGCGGATCAACAAGGCGGGGCCAGGCTCGGTGGCTGGCGAGAAGTCTTCAATCTTCAACTTCGCCCGCAGATCGCAACCGACGCCGGCTTCAAGTCTTTCCAGTTCAAGGCCAGCAGCGTCTTGAAAGTGGGTGTCGCAGCCTCGGTGATGGGTAGGGTACTGCAGGCGTTTGGCTTGGGCAGCGGGTCTTTCTCCGGGGCCTTTTCATCGGCCAATGCGGACACCATCAAGCTCTCGATTATTGCTCCAGCTAACAAGGAGCTGACAAACTTCGACGCCGTGTTGGCTCAGATGAACGAAGCAAGGGCCGAGCCCACGCAGGGCTATAGCGATCGTCGTTTCTTCGTGGTGATCAAAGTCTGGCGAGCGAGAGGAATTCGAATTTCCGTCGCCGACAAATCCAGCAAACATGTCGACCTGTCCGCAAAGGCGGTGGAAGAGCTGACGGCCAAGGCAAAGATGGAGTTGAAGCGCGAGGACACAGGAAGCTATGCGTTCATCGCCGGAAGCCAGCTGATCTTTGGGCTCACGCTGCGCGAGGTGATCTATAAGGATGGCGCTATCGTTGATGTGGCGCCCACCGAGCCTCTCAAGTTCAGAGGAAAGGGGCCAGCCGAGCCTTTTGCGTTTATCGGTGATGACGCCTTCGTTGATCTTCCCGAGAGTTGAACGTCGGAGGGAACAACGACTCGTAGTCGAACACCTCGCGCGAATAGGTGCGATCACCATTCCTGAAATTCAGGATGACCTTGCCATGGACCGCGGTTTCTTCATCGCCGGCGAGCTTCACCTGCACACCAGCGAGTTGTCCGTCGAGCAGGCTCTTGCCCTCCACGGCTCGAACACTGAGTGCCCTTGCACCAACGATGCCGTCGACCGCCAGACCGCTCTGCAGTTTTGGGCGATCCTTACCGGCGAGCTGGGGTCGAACTCCGTCCAACAAGAAGGGAACGCGATCCCAAAGGCGCGCATCGATCACGGTCGCTTCTTCTCCCACTTCGGTGTTTATTGTGAAGAAAGAATCGATACGGTTCAGCACGAAAACCTGCTCGAGATCCGCCAGCGCACGCTTCTCGTCCATGGTCGTATCTCTATAGTGAGCCGGGTATAGCGCTGCGACCAGGGCCAAGGCGGCTCTCTTTGCTGCCTCGGCCACCGAGAGGTTCTCGCTCAGGGCCGTCATCAACCGGTCCGGAATCGGGTACAATGTCTTCCGAAGTTCCGTATCCTTCAGGCAGCGCTCAAGATCGAGCCGCGGGATCATCAATCCGAGCTCAAGCAGCGCGTTTTCGACGCGCGTGGTATCGGGGTTGTCCAACTCGAGGAGCAGCCCCTGAATTTGGCGATTGATCTCGCTCGCATTCATCGCTCGGACCACTTCGGTGAGCTGCTTGAGGCGGAAAGAAGAGGGATCCCGAAGGCCTCCCTTCTCCCCCCTTATGTAGTCAAGAATCTTGGCGAAGTTTGGTTTCGATCTGGTTTCCTTCCCGGTCCGCCCGCCGGCCTGGTTAATTTCGTCTTTCCCGACATTGCTTCTCATTTCTTTCCGAAGCGCCGGAGCATTCTTTCTGTTCATTGCTGCGATTTCGAGCTTCTCCGGCTGCTGCGCCTCATGGGGGTGTTCCGGCCCCGCATAGACGCGCAGATTGCCCATTTGGACGCGGCCCAACGGCCCGCGCGGGATCATGCGCTCAATCGCTTTTTCGAGCACCCGCTCCGCGTGGTGCCCTTCCAGGATCTGGCGCGCGGTGCGCTCCTTGACGTGACCGACATAGCCTGTGTGCTTGAAATAGGTCTTCTGCGCCCATTTCCGGCCGGTCAGCACCGCCTGCTCGGCGTTGACGATGATGACGTTGTCGCCGCAATCGACATGGGGCGTGTACGTGGGAAGGTGCTTGCCGCGCAGCCGCGTGGCGACGATCGTCGCGAGCCGCCCGACCACTAGGCCCTTGGCATCGATCAGTACCCATTTCTTGGTCACTTCGGCCGGCTTAGCGGAGAATGTTTTCATCACGCCACCAACTTGGTTCGCAGGGCTGCACTCGGTCGCCCAATGTAGGCATACAACAGCGCGGATAGGTTAGGATGCGCCTCGTCCAGCATGGCACGCCGCGCCGTCAGGATCGATTGTGGAGCTGTCTGCCCGCCACACAATGCCCGATAAAAATGGGCCGCCCAGCGCGTTCCATACGCGTCTTCGATATCTCCCGTGGTGGCGACCACGGCTTCAACACGCTTGCTCCTGAACTTGGTCGCCACCGTTTCCTGGACATCATGTCGCATCGTGTGGCCGCTGCAACAATTCAGGACCACGATCGAACTCTCGTTCAGGTCGAGTTCAGCGATGCTCTGCTTGTCGATCTTGAAGACCTGCGTCACGAAGATCGCGCCCTGCGATTTGGCTGGAATGTCGGCATCGGCGTGACAATTGAAATGCGTCAGGTGCTCGGAAGCGCCCATGAAATCGTGCAGGCGGTCTCGCGAAGCCTTGTTGTCGGACAGCGTCGGCAGGCTGATGATATTCACCCCGAGCCTCGCAAATATGGCCCGCTCCGCCCCCGAGATCGCCGAAGGCAATCGGGAATCCTCTGCATATCTGAACTCGACGTCCAGGTCGCTCGGCAGGCGCGTCAAGGGGCCGCGGTCTGCCGACAGCGCCGACGGAGACGACCGCTTGTTGGCCTTGCTTTCGAAGTGCTTGCCTACAACTGCGTTCGAGCCGAAAAAATCAAAAACCGACGCTGGTCCGTTCACGTCCCCCAGATATAGGAACTCCCAAGGGAGATGCTGATCGGATCGCGCCGTCAAATGGCGGGCCCGCGAGAGAATTGCGATCAAATCTTCGCGCGGTCGCGACCCGGCCAGCGCGCTCAGCAATTCGGCCCCGTGCTGACGCAAATCGTCGAGCACCTTGTCGCGCTCGTCCTGGCCCCTGTATTCCCAGTCATACGTCGCTTCGCACAGCCGCTCGACTGCCGCAAGGAGACTGGTACGCGCCTCACTCATGGCCCCCTCGTCTGGATTGAAGACGCCGAGCCCCTCGTTCTCTTCGAGATCGATGAACTCCAGCCGCCCCCCGGCCGGCCCGATGACCTGCAATCTTTCCAGCATTTGCCCCCGCCGTACAGTATCAATGTGCTCAAAGATGTCGCTCGGACGCCGAATTTTTGGCGTCAAGCCGTATGCTCAGATGCAAGTCAAAACCGTCCGCCATCACGGCACGTACGCTCAATTCGTGACGCCGCCGCTCCTCGGCACGACCGATGAATGTTACGAAATCAGATGGGCGGACAATCCATGGCGGTTCGAACGCGATGGTGTCTGACGAGGCCTGGATGGCTTCAACCTGGCCTCGCGGCTCCGTCTGATCGTCGATCCGCAAGAGAGCGCGGATCTCGTCGACGACGCCGGCGGTCACCGCCAACTGCGTACCAACGAAACGCGTCGACGCGACGAGACGCCGACTGGGCGACTGCAAGCCGACCAGCGCTTTGATCAGCGCCTGGTCCGTAATCTGCACCGATCCATAGTGGCGATAAACCGCCGTCGTCGACGGTCCTGCAAGGGCGGCCGGTACGTCGAGATGATCAAGCCCGATGGCAAAGCCGCAGACGCGCTCGACCGAAAAACCGATTGAAGATGCCCGCCGCCCCTCGCCCTCTTCGAAGCCCGGAAGGTCGAGCTGTTCGCCAGCGAGCACGCTTTCGCCGGTGTCGTGCGCGGTCCGAAGGTAGTGAAACAGGCCGGCGCTTTGCGAATTCAACTGTGCAAGGCGGTAGTTGAGCCGCGCTTGCAGCCGCCAGTCATCCCCGCCCGACTGGCGGTACGCTTGAGCCAGCGCGTCCGCATAAATGCGATGGAAAAGTGCGCGCACCATGGGATGGACTTCCGAGCCCAGCCGGATCGCCCACGTGCCGAGGGTCGATAGTCGCGCGGGCTTCGATGCGTACTGCTCGAGCCTGAACAGGATTTCTTCCAGGTTCGACCTGGCGTTCTCCATTCTAAACTCGGCTCTCGAGGCATCTCGCCATCGAGCGGGACGCGACGAAATCACCATCATCTCCGTGACGTCCGTTCGTGAAGACGATGTAATGCGCTCCGGCAAACTGGCGGAGAACGCCGCGATGTCCTTGACGAGAAGACGTCCCTGCTCCGGTCCGAAGAGCAGGAAGTCGCCGCTGCGATCTCTCAGAAGAAGCAGATCCGACTGATCGACAACGGACGTGCCGTCCAGCGAGTTCACAAAGGCATAATGGTGGCGTTCCGAAATGACGATCGGCTTCTCGGCCGCAACGATCCAAAGGCGCGCCTGGCGGGCTTTCGGTCCCTGTTCAGCCCCCGAGAACAACCCGAGTTGAACGTGGCTGCCGGGCGAACGTCCGTCGATCATCGAGCCTACCTTCGAATCGGGACGCAGCCGTGGACATCCGGCCCGCGGACATGGGACCGCTGGAAGTTTCCTTCTCGCATTTTCATTGATTCCGCCGCCACGCGCCACGAAAGCAAGGTGGCCCGTCCGTCCGGACCTGGGTGCTTCCACAGCTTTGTTGGGCCAGGGACCACGACGGGCGGAGGGAATGAATGCGTGCGGTCGAAGACCTTTGAAACGGGCAAACATACGCAGGACTTAATGATTGACTTGGGAAAACCGGCAATGCAACTTATGCTAGATTTTTACGCAATGTTCAGGCGACGTCAAGCGGCATGGTCGCCCCAGCTTATGGGGCGTGGTTACGCTCTCCCCTCGATGAGGCACGTCCGCTGACGTTCTTGCTCACTGCGCCCGATTTGTGACGAAGTCATCAATCGCCCCTTCGCGCGGCCGGCAATCCGCGAGCCGGCCCCGGACCAGCATGTCCACGGTTGCACACCCGACGGACGGAATTCTCCGAACGTGCGCCTATTGTCGTCTGTGATCCAAGACCCCGCGTCATCAAGGGCTGGCTGGATCGGTCAGCGGGACGGTGGTTTGAGGGGGCGTCCCCGCCTTTTCTTGGTAGGCCGCCGGACCGCCGGTTTCGTCCCCTGCGCGAGCGCGGTGCCTTGTGGCAGCACAAGCTCCGCGACCTGGATGCCGAGCGCGGACGCGATCTTGTGCAGCGATAGCAGCGTCGGATTGGCCTTTCCGGCTTCGATCTCGCTGACCAGCGCCTGGCGCAAGCCCGTTTCATCTGCCAGATCGTACTGCGTCCATGATTTGTGCAGCCGACGTGCCCGCACGTTTCGCGCAAGCAATCGCTGGGTATGTGCCGGAGTCCGACGCCTCATCCGACAGGATGATGCATTTCGGAAGCTCCGACAAAACACGCTATAGCGTATGAAATACGCTATAGCGTGTTCTATGCACCGATTTTCCGACGTCTCTTGGCCTAATTTACCAACGTCCCGACCGCGCCTGCTTCGCCCCGAGACTGGGACACCACAGAATGTCCACCGCAGGCAACCTTTGGTTTCGTCCGGCTCGCTCGCCGCAATTGAATGGTCCAGCGCTCGGCGAAGCTGCTGCCGAATCGGATATGCTTTTGGCCACTGTCAGCCCCCACGCTTAGGTCCCCACATGATGCAACGATCCGACATCGTCTCGGCCGGCATTCCACCGCGCGTCGAGCTCGACCAGATGTTGGCCTTTCCGTCGTCGACTAACGTCCCGCGCACCTGGCTCGCCGCCCTATCCAGAGCAAGAGCCTGGCTCGATGCTACGGACGTTCTGGAGGACGGGTCGCCACGTCTCTGCCAGTTGATCGACGCGGCCGGTGAGGTCGAGGAGGCAGCGATCCGCGCGCTGTCACGGGGTACGGTGTGATCGGCGAACGGCTTGGTTTTTCCAGGCCGCTGCCCGGCGCCGCGTCCGCCGCGAAGGCGGCCTACGACCGTGTGGTCGGGAAGTCGCCGCGGCTCAGCTTCGACACCACGCGTGGCGGCATTGAGCTGCACGTCCTCAACACGGAGGGCGAAGCCAGCATCGTCGGGACCATCCAGGCCTCGCCCCCACTGCGCGCCTTTAGAAGGAGAAGCACCGTGCGACGTCATCAGGGCAGCAACGCACCGGGTCAATGGCGCAAGGCGACACGCGACATTGGGCCGGTTGCGCTTTAATCAACTCATGGCGTTACATCGCAATATTTGATTTGTTCGCGACCTCGCCTTTTACGCGACGAGTAACCTCGCCATCGTGATCTCCGAATGGTCGACTTCATCTTTCCTTGGGCGTGAAGGCTGGCCTTACGCCACAGGGCGCCCGAATACGGCCGGGTGACAATTGCGGCAATCCGGATCAGGCGGGCGCCGCACGGATTGAATATTTCTTTGGGGCGGAAGGGGCATGTATCTAGAAAAGCTGACGCTGAACAACTTCCGATCTTTTGCGCAGTCGGAGATTCCACTGTGCAAGGATCTCACACTCCTTGTCGGAGAGAATAACGGCGGCAAAAGCAATGCGATCGACGCCATTCGTCTCTTGACCACTCCGCTCGGTGGCCGTCGCGAGCTCTATTGCGAGACGACCGATATTCGGTTTGGAAGCGCGGAACGGAAGTTCGAGCTTGCCGGGACGTTCGCAGAGTTAACTCCCCCACAGCAAGGCCGCATGATATCGGCCGCGACCGACGCAGCCATCAGCGGATGTATCTTCGGACTTCGATACGACGAAACGACGGGACGCTTTCCGATCCGGCCGAGCCTATGGGCGGGGCATCAGCAGGGCAATCCAGAGCCTGGCTGCCACGAAATGGTCCGTCACGTTTATCTGCCTCCGCTGCGCGACGCGAAGCGGGCGCTGGCTTCTGGCAACCCGACGCGAATCTACGCATTGCTGAACCACTTCCTCGAAGGAGGCGATCCGGAAGCGCTCGCAAAGTCATTGCGGCGGGGCAGCGAGGCGGAGATCCTTGGCAAGGTCGGAGGAGCGGTCGAGATTGGCCTGAGTGCCTTGACCGCAGGGGTCCGCCGGCAAGCCGCCTCGCTCGGCTTTGCGAGCGATGAGAAGCTGATCGATATCGCCCGTGACCTGCGGTTCAAGCTTGCCGATCACGGCATAGAACCAGAGGATCTTCGGTACTCAGGTCATGGCTACGCAAATCTGCTCTACATGGCGACTATCGCGGTTGAGCTTGAGAAGGTAAACGACGCGGATCTAACGCTTTTCCTCGTCGAAGAGCCAGAAGCGCATTTGCATCCCCAGCTTCAGGCCGCGGTCCTGAGTTTCTTGGATGAGCAGGCCGAAAAGTCGCGCAAGCCACGTGCGGGCCACAAGGGGCCGGCGGGCGAGTTGCAGGTGATCGTGGCCACCCATTCGCCAAACCTGTCGGCCTGGGTTGAAAGCAAGAAGCTCGTCTTTTTCCGGTCATTCCTGCCAGCGCAGGTAGCCTCGTCGCCGGCCGGGGCAGACAAGGCGGAGGCCCAGCCGCTCGCCGGTGTCCCCGCCGAGATGATGCCGGAGAACGAGCCGAATCCGGTCATGCCGGTTGGTCGTGCGCGGCGGGAAACACGCTGCATCCCGCTGGCAGCGTTACCGCTCGATCCGGTTGAGCGCCGGAAGGTCGACCGTTATCTGGACGTAACCAAATCGGCCTTCCTCTTTGGCGGCCGCGTGCTGCTTGTGGAAGGCATTGCCGAAGCGCTGCTGCTTCCCGTCATGGCCAGGAAAATCGTGCTGAAGGACGACGCTGACAAGCTGCGCCTGTTCCGTTCGGCAGTCTTCGTCCCGATCGACGGGGTAGACTTCCAGCCCTACGCCAAGCTGTTGCTTTCGCCACTCGACGAAGTCCGAATCGCGGATCGCCTGGTCGTGTTAACGGACGGCGACGGCGCGGATGTGCCTGAAGGCGGAGTAACGCCCGGCGCCGCGCGCAAACGCGACCTCGAAGCTCTCGTCGCCGGTCTGGGGGCCGCGGATCTTCTCGATGTCGTCATCAACGACTATTCGCTTGAGACCGAGCTTGTGCGCGCCGGCAACGCTGGCACTTTGAAGGACGTCTATCTCAAGCTCCATCCGCGTTCCGGCGACAAGTGGGATGCGGCTGTGGGGCAGACCGATGCCGCCCAGGCGACGGCGGTCCAGAAGCTCTTCGAGACGACACGCAAGGGCGATTTCGCGCAACTGGTCGCCGAGGAAATCAACAACGGCGCGGTCTTTACGGTACCAAACTATCTGAAGCTGGCGATCGAGACCTTGGTTAAATGATCGCCAAGCCATTCGAGCCGACCGATGAGCAACGGCGGGTGATAGAGCATGCAGGCTCTGCGTTCATCGCTGCCTGCCCCGGCGCGGGAAAGACGCGCGTAATGGTCGAGCGAGCACGGAAGCTTCTTGGCGGCGGACCGACAGGTCGCGGCATCGCCTTTCTTTCGTTCACGATTGCCGCCGTCTCCGAACTGGAGGATCGATTGCGTCGAGAGCAGCTTGTCGAGACCCCGGCGTTTCCGCATTTCATCGGGACATTCGATGCCTTTCTCTGGCAATTCCTCATCGCACCCTTCGGCGTCGATGGCTGCGCCGCTAAACCGAGACTTATCCCGGACAAGGACGACCGCACTATAAAGCCGTTTCCCGCCGCGCAAGCCCTGCCGCTGGAATGCTTCGATCGAACGACGGGGAACGCTATCCCCGCCATGATCCGGCGTCACGGCTTTCACGGGAAGATCAAGGCATACGAGACGGCGGCGCGAAGGACACGCGCGCGCCTTCTAGAACGGGGCGAACTTGACTTTGCTGACGCGCGTTCCGTGGCACTCGCCCGGCTCCGCGATCCGGCCTGCGGCGCCGTCTTGGGGCCGGCGTTTGCAGGGCGCTTCCAGGAGCTTATTGTCGACGAGGCGCAGGACTGCAATCCCGTCGATCTGGAGATCATCACCTGGTTCCGGACAGCTGGCATTCCGATCAAAGTCATCTCGGACCCGAACCAGGCGATCTACGGATTTCGGGGTGGCGTGACGCGGGAGCTTAGTCAGTTCGCCGCAACATTCAGCGACGCCGAGCGTCTACCCATGAACGGAAACTTCCGGTCCAGCGGACACATAACAAAGGGCGTCGTGGCCCTGCGCGCGCCCCACATGCGCACCACGATCGACGAAGCTCTGGGAGAGTTTCGAAAGGAGCCGACGGCGGTTCAAATTCTGTCCTATTCCGGCAAGAGCGTTCCATCGACGATCGGGACGAAGTTTCAGGAACTGGCGGCAGCGATGGGACTGGCGGCCCGAGATTGCCCTGTCGTCTCCGCGACACGGCGGACCGGAGCAAACGCCCTTGGACATCCGCAGGATTCCGGGGTCCGGGATCTCAGCTACAGGTTGGCGGTCGCCGTCAGCGACTTCCATTTTTCGTTCGAAGTTGGTGGCCGCAAGGAGGCTCTCGTCGCCATTCACCGTATCATGCTCGAATTGGGCGACCGGATGGGCGGAAAGACCTATCACCAGCACCTCGCCGATGCTGACGTGCCCTCTGACGCATGGCGGCCAGAAGCGCTCGCTTTGGCTCAGGCGCTCCGCTTCAGCCCGGAGCGGTTCGCCACAACCGAGGCATGGCACGACGAGGCGCGCAGGTTGCTCGCGCCCCTGCTGTCGGCTGACGGCCGATCCATCAATCAACGGCTTCGTCGCAATGGCGAGCTGGAGAAGGCTTTGTCGGTCGCGCCTGCATACGGCCACCCCGCACGGACCATCCATAGCGTGAAGGGGATGGAGTTTCCCGGAATCTGCGTGGTGATGTCGCCAAGCACCGCGAAGGGTATCGTCGATTCCCTGGTCGGTGCTGCTGCGGGCGATAACGAAGAAGCTCGGAAAATCTACGTCGGCGCATCAAGGGCACAGCGTCTCCTGGCGATCGCGTTGCCACGGACGCAAGCCCCGCGTCTGCGGGATCTGATGGTCGCAATGGGCGGCGCCGTCGAGCTTGTTACGCTCTAGCAGAGACTGCTCAAGGCTTCAAATTGCTCTGGTCGCTTCATCCACCTCACCAGCGTTTCGAGCCGTAGACCGGCGCTGCAGTGAAGAGATGATGTTCTCCAGCCGGCGCAATAGGTCATCGTAGGTCAGAATATCGATCATGTTCGCATATTTGCGCTTAATGATCTCTAGATCGAGTTGCTGCCTCCCGTCGAGCGCCAAGGAACCGTTCGGGCGCCGATCACGGCCAAGAATGATCATGGCCTTGGGAGTTGTGATATGGATCGCCATGCCAGGCGGAAGCCTTTCCGAGTAGCGTTGCGTGAGGGCCTTCTCACCGGCCAAGCCCCATTTGGACAGGTGAAACAGGTATTTCTCCGCCTGCATGATGCTGCCGGAAAGCTCCTTAGTTGGGATGTAATTGTCTCGATAGGGAGTGCGAGCCATGAGCGCATCGTCGAAGGGCTTTTTTATTTCAATAACGTTGATGTTTCCGGCCGCATCGACCAGTGCGAGATCGATAAAGCGGTCTCTGGTGGTTCCCGGGGACGAATAGGCGTCGACCACCTTCACGTTGGACAACACCGCTACGTATTTTGGAAAAATTAGCAGCAGAAAATTGAGGATCATCTTCTGCCAGTCGTGTTCGGACCGCGTCGCGCCGTCCCGCAGCCATCCGATGATGGTGTCGCGGATGAAGACGTATTTTTCGATCTCCGTCTGGAGCAGCTCTTGTTGCGCCAAAGGCACGTCGGACGCAGTCGAGCGCCGGCGGTTGAGATAGCCTTCATACTGTGCTCGCGCGTCCTTCATGGGTGTGATGTAATCGCCAATCACGGTTGCGACCCTGGCGGCGGCATATCGGTTGAGTTCGGTGGTGTTGGGGAATTTACTCAACAGGGCCCTGAAATCGGCGATTGGAATGGCGCCGGGCCGGTCGCCACCAACGATTATCGGCTGATCGGGTGCGACGAGACTGGCGATCTTGCTGAAAATGGAGATGTTCCGCTCGGCAACGAAAATCTTTCGTTCGATCGGGAGGCCCGTGTCGGCGATAAGTACCGCGTTATCAATATTAAAGATCCGGCCCTTGATGTGGAAATAGCCGCCACGGCGCACCGCGAAGCGGAACGAGTACTGAAAGTTCTCGAAGTCATTCTCATCGTCTGTCTCAGCTGGCTCTGCGACCAGGTCCTGACGATTGAACGTGAAGACTCGACTAAGAGTGACGGTGCCGTGATCTTGTAGTTCACGCCAGACCCATCCGTTTCCTGGCTGGTCGGCTTGGTACGTCAACACCAGGCCGGACGTAGAGCTTACGAAATCGACCAATGCTTTACTCCTCCTAGGTCACGCAACCGGCCTATGCAGCCTTTGGAGCACACTGGGACGCGGCTCAGCTCGTGTTTAGGATTGCTGCTCCTTCCACCGACGATGCTCCTCACGCAGTGCGGGCTCAGTTGAAGCGAGCTGGCGATCGTAATCCAGTCCGTTGGGGCTTGCGGCGGCCACTTTCGCAGAAAGGACGAGGAGCCGCCACGCCGCGTACTCGTGAAACGGATTCAGGCCGATAACGTTACCAAGCGAGAGATCGCTCGGCGCCGGCGCCAACAACAACCTGGAGAAGGTGGCGATGGCAGCATTCATATCCCAGTCCGAGACGAACAGCACTAAGGCGCACAGGGCGAGCAACGCGACCGGGGGTCCCTTCAGCCTATAGTAATCCGGACGGACCTTACCAAAATCGATGCCGCCATTCGCAGCGACGAAGCTGGCAAGCGAGACCGCTGCGTCGTAGTAGCGCTGGAGTACAGTGGGGTCGAACACCTCGCGCTGATAGTGCTTCCGAAGCAGCTCCCCCGCTTGTCGACAAATCCCGTCGTCGATTGGGATACCTTTTATCAGATCGAACAGATGCTGATGATCTTCGGTGAACCGATGCTTGGCGGCGGCTTTCCAGTTGAATGCGGGCATTTCCGCTTGAGCTGGGTGGAATGTCCAACGTTGGTAGCTGGGACGACGATGGAGCGCTCGCGTCCAGGCAATCGCCTCTTGCGGCGTTGTTAGGGTGAAGCGACTGGCGGACTTAAGATCGAAGAACCACTGGCGCATGTCCCGAATGCGCCGCTGGTCAATAACCCTTGCTCGATACCTTTGCACACGAGGAGCCGCACGGCCCTCGTTTCTGTGCTTTTCTCCGAACCGAAATCGAGGACGCTTGCCTGCACCGATCGATTTTCGTCATCGCCGTAGAACTCGCAGAATGGGTGGTGCGCGTCGCCACCATTGGGATCGACGAACCTGAAGTGTGCTTGCCGGAGAACAGCCCTTGACGCACGCGACCTGGCGGATCGAACCACGCGAGCACCGAACTTCCCGCACGATGAGCATTGGATATCGGCGCGGATCGCCTCGCCGGATGCGCTGAGAAGCTCAGCTCCATCGCGTTCCGATGTCGGCTTTTCGCCTGTCATCAACATCGCGAGTTGGTCGACATCGAGTTCGCGGGCGAATCTGACTGAAAAAGCAGTTGCGGGCATCTCTTCCCCAGATACATCTGATCCTGAAGCGCCCGACAAACGATCGAGCGACGCGGCGGTACGCTACATATCAGGATTAACGTAGGGTCTGGACTCTCGCAACGTGAAGCCACCTGGCTACGGACACCAATTGTGCGCGCAATAGCTGTCGATCGGTTTGGTGATGGTCTTGATCACCTGGTCGACGACCTGTCCAGGCGTACTCCTCTTGAAGGAGCCGGCGGGGTCCGCGATCCATTCCTTCAGCTTTTCGGTGGAAACTTCGTGACCTATGCGTTCGGCCATCTCCTTCGTGAACTTGCCAATGGCGACGAAAAACTTCACCACCTCATTATTCGGCCCAATGACGAACGGACCCAATTTGACCTCGGTCGACGAGTCGCCACCACAAGCCGCTGGTTTCGCCAGTTCGGATATCGCTGCCCTCAATGCCTGGCGCGCCGCCGCGGCTCGAACCATTTCGTCGGCGCGATCAGATGTCGACACCGTTAGCGATGCCGTAATGAGCCAGCCGGCGTCGCTCACATCGATCCCAATCGGAGAAACTGCAGCAGATAAATAACGCCATGCCGGCTCGATCGTCATGCTTCGGCCGCTCGCCGAAAATTGCCGCAAGTGCCCGTCCGGATCCCGCGCATCGATCACCAAGGGCAGCCCGTCCAGAACGATGATCGGTGTCGGGCCAGCCAGCGCCAATGGCTGGTGTCGCACGATTCCTACGCTTGGCACCTTCGTCCATCCAAAATCCGTCTTCGCCTTGCCATCGGTCTCCAGGTCGAGATCGAAGCGGCCGCAGCGCGCTGCGGGACGCACCACCACTAAATTGGCCCCGTTGAGAGAGGCCGCTTCAACTTTGAGGTCAATTCCAGAACGGGCGACCGCGTCGCCGACGAGACCTAGGGTTGTTCCGACTCCACCGCCGATCAGCGGATCCACGTGGACGTGCACTTTCGCTTCGGCGTGCGCCGCCGCTTCGAGATCGACGCTCAGCCCCTGTTTTGGCACCCAGTTCGACTTGATGTTGCCGATGACGACTTGGCCGGTCAGCGAGCGATCGTCGACGAACTCTGCGAAGGTGCCGCCCTTCCCAAGGAGATCGTCGCTCCAATTGTCTTCGGCGATACGCCCATTTATCTTTGTCGATTGGACCGTCACCGTCCTTTGCGCTGGCGGTTGGCTCGCGAACCGATCAAGCATGGAGAGGAGCGGCTTCGATGACAGCCAGACTGCCATGTCAACGGCTGGTGTCTCCACCCGAAGCAAGGTGGAGCGAATGCTTTCGAGTTCATGTGTAAGGGAATCCGGGCTGCCTCCTTCTGGAACCGGCGGCTTCGGATAGGAGTCCTTTTCGCTCGAGGCTAGTAGCCACATCCCGTTCCGGACTATCAGCGGGAAGAAGGATCCGACTGTCCAGGAGACTTCCGTCTTCGGCACGGCCAGTTCGTAAGTCAAGGTCGAGCCCAATCCCTTGTTGAGGTCAACCGTAGCAGTGCTCTTCCCGCCGAACTCCGCCTGCAGGTTCTGCTGTAGCGGCACGCTCAACGGGGCGGCGGCAAGCAACTTGGGAAGCAGGCCTGTGGTGATCAGTTCGGACGCCAATCTACCGCCCCGAAAATCAAGGCCGGCCCATGCGATCCGAGGCACGATATCGAGCGGTATCATCCTAAACTCGAGCACCCCCGAGCCCGGCTTTGACTCTTCGTAGCCAGCATAAACGAGCTCGGAATCGACTTTGAGCGTTAGATCCGCGCCTCTCTTTGGTGACGAAGCTTGCAACTCGAACTGAATGTCGAGAAATGCCGGCATCGCCGTTACAGACACGTCTTTGAGCTTAAGGGACAGATCGTCATCTTGCAGCGCGAGAGTGAGGCCGTTCAGGGTTCCCACCAGTTTTTTCATCGCGTCATTGGAGAGGAAGACCGCCGCATCCCAGCCGGTGGGCGATGGGGCTCGCTTGAGCGCAGCCTCCGCCAATTTGGCCGCCTGCCACTCCAGCCCGAGCCGATCTGCCCGATAGGCGACTTGAAGCCGTTCGCGATAAACAGCGAAAGCAGCTCCCCCCACAACGGCTAGAGCGATCAGGGCGGCAACGATCCTCTTCATGTAAAGGTACTCCGTGACAACACGCTGAAGTTATGAAAAACTGTAAAATACAACCCCACTGAAATGACATTGTCGATACTTTTGATGGATTGGAATCTTGAATTTGTCGCTGCGTCCTTATGGCCGCACGAACCAGGTTGTTAGGGTGTTTTCATGTTGCCGTTGGCGCGCTTCTGGACCTGGATTGGCACCGCTTACGTTCCTGCCCTGGCCAGCGGCATCTTCTACATCAATAACGGCCCTCACCGGGGCGTCCTGATTTCGGCCGGTTACCTCGGCCTTTGCGCAAGCCTGGCAGTCGGCACCATCCTCGCCGTGACCCTGGCGCTCTATGTCATGAAAGCCCGCAAGTCGGCGGATCCGATCCTTGCCCCTCCAAACACCCTATTCGAAGACGCGGAGCATCGAAATCGGCTGATATCGTGGGGTACAGTGATCGTTTTCGCGCTTGCAATACTGGTGGGGCTTATCGGCTTTGGCAACAGATACGCCGACAGCCGCATCCACCTATGGGACAAAACGACCCCGCTGGCGGACTCATTCACCGCCAGCCGAGCGGCCGCCTATGCAAAAGGCTGTCCGAAGGGGCCATGCTTCGCGATGGGCCAGCGCATGGAGGATAAGACACCGGCCGAACATGTGGCGGAATATGTCTTGTACTGGACCGATGGCTTCCTGATCTTTCTGTGCCTGTCCCTCTTGGCGGCTTTGACGTTCCTCGCTCGTGCTTTCCGCCAACCCCATGAGCCTCCAAGGTACACCCTCTAGACGGACATGGCTGGTTGTTCGCTGGTGGGAGCGGCCCTGATGCCGCTCTAGTTCAGCGTATCGGCTGTTTCCGCAAAGTGCGCCAACCAAACGCAGGCCAAGTTGGGTCAGCAGCAGAGATAGTCAGGCTGCCGCTCCGCAGACTAGCAAGCGCTCGCCCGCGCCCGTTCGCGAGCTTCGCGCCGTCGCTTCGCCCGTTCGACGGGCTTTTGTAGCGGGCGTACCGGCACCTCGCTCTCCTCGATTGGAACCGCGTCGATCTCCTGGGCGGCGCCAGGACGCGCCTCCATGAATTCCAGCACGGCCCGCCCCTTGGCGGTGATCTTCCAGCCGCCGTTTTCACGCTCGATATGGCCTTGCGAAAAGATGTCGAGCTCCGGCACGCGCGCAGCCAGCCGCTTGGTGCGATCGGCCCAATCCCGACCGCTGGTCGCCAGGATCGCCAATGTCGCGCTTCAGATCGGCCATCGCGGCGAAGCCGTTCGGGTACTCACCAGGATCTTCAGAACCGTGACCTGAAACTTCACCCCCGCCCCCTTGTCCGGTCAGCGCCACATGATCGGCGCTTGCGAGAGAGCCGCGCGCGCGACCTGCCTTAGTTCGTCCGGCGACACTCCGCCTCTGGTAGCCGCCTCCAATATTTTTGAGGCGACGTGCGTACGCGCACCGATCTCGCGGTGCGAAACGCTCTCGCAGACCTCGTCGAGGACCGCGTGCAATAGCGCGGTGGTTGTTGCATCGAACATGAAATGCCCCTGTGCGGGAAAGCCGCAGCTTAGTGCGTTTGCTCGGCATTGGGGATTCAGGAATGTTAACCTTTGCGAAAGAATGGTGCCCGGCGGTGCTACCCTCAAGGTCGAGGCGGGCGGCCGTTCGGGTTCCACCACAAGTCGGAACCAGCAGAGCTACCTGTCAATTCACTACATGAAAATACGTTAAATTTCAATGCCTTAATCAAATTCAGCTCATTGGTGGCGCACGGCAAAGCGTAACAGGGGGGAAACTGGGCCCCAAATGCTCGTTGAATTTCGACCGCGGATGCACTAGATTGCGCGGAGATCGCTGGACATAGGGCGTGAGCACAACCAGCCCCTCCTGATGGGAAACGTCAGGGCCATCTCATGAGATGGGCAGCCCCGAAAGGGGTCAAGAGGTTCGCCCCGAGACATCTCACGATGTCGCACAGGCCCGAAAGGGCCTGTTCGTTTTTTCTACTACCACGGTCTCTTTCGATTCCGATCGTAGTTGCGGCGTGGCGACTGCCCCTTCAGTGTCAGATCGACCAAGGTCGCAAATTTCACCTGACCGAACGTTGCGACCCGCCTGCTTGAATCACGCACAAACGCGCTCCGGACGCGCATCTTCAATTTGGCGCGCTTGTCTCCCTTCCACCGCTCAAGCGTGAACGGAATCACGTAGTGAAGCGGGTCATCGCCCTGCCCCGCCGCCAATTTCACAACTAGACAACGGTCGCTTTCGCCGAGCCATACCACGCCGCTCACGGCGTGCTCTATGTGGGCCCAAATATCCAACGAGGCCTGATACCGCTTCTCGCAGAAACGACCATCCTTCCTCGAGCAAGGCGCAAACTTGGGCCGTTTGTCGTCCTCGGTAGCATCCTCGGTGAAACAGTGATCGGAAAATTCCACCAAAATGTCGTGTTGCTCGCCGTTGAACTCGACTGAAATGACGGTCTCGTCCAGATGCCGGAGATCGTACGACTCCTCGCCGATCTTGAAAATTCCCCAACTGACCGCCAAGACAAATCCATCGCTATTCTGAACCGACACCTTGGAGGTCGCCGGAAGCTATTGCACGCCGGTAAAGACCGGAAGCCTCAGCCTGATCGCGCCGTTCTAACGAAGGTCGCGTTGAAGGCCGCGCGGAAGCGCCTCCTCCCAGGAAACACCATCCCGAAAGTGACGTCGGCCGGCTGGGCTGAGTAACAAGTCATCTAATTAAGAAAGCGGCCGATCGCAACCATGAGACGGCTTAGCGTTGCCAGACTGTCGAACGAAAGCTCCTGGATCCCCCTGTCCAAATCGGACCGGTCGCTACAAAGAGGCCGGGCTGAACTCGCAGCCCAAGGTCTAAGCGATCGCCTGTCGGGGCAGCGTGAGCACAGTGAGGATCTCATCATCCGGCAGCAGGAACGACTGCTCTTCCACCTCGTACCGATCGCATCCCTTGAAATCGAACCACGCATCGGCCGGATTCTTTCGGGGAAAGTTCTGTTCGTCGGCACCTCTGAGCAGCATATCGGCAGCGAACGTCTGATCATCCAGTGCCCTGACAGGCCGCCACCATTGCGCAATCATCGGTGACGTCTTGTACCAAACGCGCTCCCGCCTGTTATGGCAAACGATGACCATGGGGAAATGGTTCAACGCGGTCATCTTCACGAGCGTGGCCGTGAGACTAACGTCGAACTCGTCGGCCAACTCCCTGGACGCCGCCAAAGTGAGACGCTTCATCTTCCGAAGTCGAGGAAGCACCATGAAATTCGGAAGGATCAGATCGGAGGCGAAGTCGTCGGCACGCCGCTCCGGGCTGAGGGCGTCATGCCTGAAATTGCAGACGTCGTTCTTGCCGCAGAAGAGAATCTTTCCGCGGTCGAAGTGCCAATGCCCAAGTTCGTGTCCGAGGGAAAAGCGGCGACGCTGGCGCATGCTGAGACTATTGACCGAGATGACGGCGCGCTTCGTCGATCCCACGATCGTGGCTTCGCAGTTGTCGATCGGCCTGTAATTGACCACTGCGCCCTGCGTCCATGCGATGGCGTCGAGGTCGATATCCTTGGGCTCCGCGATCCCGAGCCCGACAAGCAGGCGCTCTGCCGGGGTCATCCTTCCCCTTCTTCCTTGTCCTCGTTTTCAAGTGCCTCGAGCTGCGCCAGATCCTTCAATAAGTTTTCCTCATCGCTCACCGAAAGTTTGCCGCCCTTGCGCGCGGCCATCATTGAATCAGCGACTTCACCGGAACGCATCCCATCGAAACGACGACGCGCTTTCGCAAGGTCGAAGCTCTTGACGTTCTGCTGCTCACGGTATGCCTTCGATTCATCCTGAGCCCGCTTGAAACGCATGCGAGCGGCACGCGCCTTTGCCTGCTCCAAAGCGCGGCCGGCGCGAGCCACGGCCTGGTCGAAATCGTCACCCGCTTCCTTGAAGTCTTCACGCAGATCGGCTTCCGAGGCGTCGAGGATGCTGTCGTCAATGGCCTTGTCAATCTTGGACAATCGTTCGAGGTCTGTCGGGTCTCTGCTCATAGCCGCCATCCCTTCGGATACTCCCGACGCGCGATGCGCCGGATTTTCTTGACCACGTAGTCCAGGCGAGCCTGGTCGACGCCAAGAAGATCTCGCAACGCTTCTCCCCTCATGTCGCTCTCCCAGCCGAGTAGCACCATGCTCATCTCCTCGTCGGCGCCGTAGTGCACATTCAGTGCCGCACAGACTTCCGCTGCCCGCCGATCCTGTTCCGCCCGAATCGCCGCGTCCTCAGGGTTAGGTCCCGAATCCATCAACTCAAACTTCGACTTGCGCTCGTCGGTCGTCGCACCCTCTATCGGGACCTGCTGCATCAGTCGATCGCGCCGGTGGCCGGCGATGTTTCGCATCGACTGGACCAGGAAGGCCATGAACCGGGTGATCCGCGGGCAACGCTTCTCCTCGAACAGCGCGGAACACATCGCCTCCTGCAGCAGGTCGCCCTCGGCGAAGTCGGTCCCACCAAGGTAGCGGCGTTCAATAGCGTCCAACCGAACAAGGTCGAGTGGCGTCAGTCCATCCAGCGCCGACGCCACCTCATCGTATGTGAGGTGCTCGGGCGCGGAGGCCGATACTTCGGGAGGTGGCACGCTGACGTCGTCCATAGCTTCACGCATCCTATGCCGCCCAAAAATTTCTTTCGGACAAAAACAATCGAGTCCGAAACGCGCGGCTGGCCGGCATGCAGGTGTAGAGGCGACCGGTTTCGAAGAGAACCGGGGGCAATCATTCGAAAACCGGTGTTGAAACAATGAATTACATAGCAGAACGGGCGCAGCTGCGCCAGTCGCAGCTGGCGGACCTCATTGAGGAGGCCTGCCAGCATCTTGAGCCGTCATCCAATCAGCGCGAGGTCGCGCAGCAGCGCTATGAGGGCGTCGGCGACTGGCTGTCCCGGTCCGAGGACCCGCTGCTGGCCGAGATCGCAATCCGGCTCCAGGGCTCCGTGGCGATCGGCACGACGGTCAAGCCGATCGGCAGCGCTGAATACGACGTGGACCTGGTGGCCCACGTGCCGGATATCGACATTGCCATCTCGCCCTCGATGCTCAAGCGGCAGATCGGGGATCGCCTGCGGGCCAACGGCCACTACGCCCCCCTGCTGCAGGAAATGCCCCGCTGTTGGCGGCTCAACTACGCCAACGAATTCCACCTGGATATCACCCCCAGCATCCCCAATCCCGGCTGCCCGCTCGGCGGCGAACTCGTCCCCGACAAGATGTTGAAGTCCTGGAAGGCGTCGAACCCCATGGGATACCGCGCGAAGTTCGAGCGTCGCGCCAAGCTGCGGGCCCGCATCCGCTCCGCCTTCGGGCGGACCCTCGGCAGCACCATCGCGAAGGACTCGGTGGAGCCCTATCCGGAGGAAATGAAGCTGAAAGGCCTCTTGCGCCGGACCGTGCAGATCGCGAAGCGTCACCGCGACCTCGAATTCATTGATGACACCGACGGCTTGGCTCCGCTGTCCATCATTATCACAACGCTGGCATCGCGAGCCTACGAGTTTTGCGTCGGCAACCTGGTGTATAACCACGGACTGGACCTGATCGTCGACCTGCTGCGTCGCATGCCGGACTTGATCGAGACCCGCGTCACCGACACCGGTGTGGAATGGTATCTCTGGAACCAAACGACGATCGGCGAGAACTTTTGCGAAAAATGGAACAAGCACCCGGAGCGCGCGGCCGCGTTCTTCGAGTGGCACACCAAGCTGATCTCCGACGTCGAGCGCCTCGCCGCCGCGCAAGGGCTCGACGACGTGCGCCGCCTGCTGGGCGATGTCGTCGGACGCTCGCCGGCTAATGCCGCGCTCGATGCGCTAACCGCACGCGTCAACACGGCCCGTACCGGCAACAACCTGTCGATCAGCAAGCCAGCGGGTCTGATCTTGGGAACGGCCGCCGGTGCCACGCCCGTCCGGGGCAACACCTTCTTCGGCGACGCGCGGTGACGGAATGCGATTGGGGCGCCGGAAGCCGCTGACAGCAGCACAGCAGTACGTGAACCTGAGAGCCAATCCGCTGAGCTCTGGAGACGGCGTGCTGCGGGCGGGCGCTTTCGTCTGGAGGTTCGATACCTCACCCTCGCCTCTGAGCCGGATCTACCGCGTTCGCATCGAGATGGCGCAGGAGCGATCGCCGCGCACGTTCATCGAGACGCCGGATCTCGCGGAGCTCGCCGGCGGTCGCGACTTGCCCCATGTCTATCACAATCCGACGCGCTTGTGTCTCTATCTGCCTGGAACCTCAGAGTGGCAGCCATGGATGCGGATCGATCAGACGATCGTGCCGTGGAGTGCGCTTTGGCTCTGGTATTTCGAGGACTGGCTGGCATCCGGCGAATGGAAGGGCGGAGGCGTCCATCCGTCGGGACACGATCGAGAGCTCGGCCGCCCGCCGAGACTCCGTTTCAGAGATCAAACGGGAGTGCACGCATGAGCCACGACGACCTGCCGACCTACAAGATCCTGTCCATCGACGGAGGCGGTATCCGCGGTGTCTTCCCGGCCGCCTTCCTGGCGAAGCTTGAAGATCAACTCGACGCGCCGCTAGCCTCCTACTTCGACCTGATCGCAGGAACGTCCACGGGCGGCATCATCGCCATCGGACTTGGGCTCGGCTTGTCGGCGAAGGATATCCTCAAGCTCTATGAAGAACAGGGCCCCGTCATCTTCGATCAGCACCGCGGCGCCGTCGCGAACTTCGTGTTGCAGCGCTGGAGAGGCGCGCGTCACCTCTTCGCCTCGAAATATTCCTCCAAGCCGCTGCGCGACGCGCTCGTCGGCGTGCTCGGCGATCGACGACTCGGCGAGAGCCGGACCCGCCTGGTCGTGCCAGCGTGGCATCCGATGCTCGAGCGGGTCTACATCTACAAGACCGCCCATCATCCGCGGCTCGAGACCGACTACAAGGTCTCGGCGGTCGACGCCGCGATGGCAACGGCAGCGGCCCCAACTTTCCTGGACCCGCACGTCACGCAAGACGCGATCGAGCTCGTCGACGGTGGGGTTTGGGCAACCAACCCAATCGGTGTCGCGGCGATTGAAGCCATCGGGATGCTCAATTGGCCGGCGGATCGGCTGAAAATCCTCAGCATCGGCACGACCAACGACGTGAAAGCGCCACCTCGATGGAAGGGCAAGCTACCCATGGCGACGTCGATGGTGCGCCTGTTCATGGCGGGACAGTCCCACAGCGCGATGGGTACGGCAAAGATCGTCACCGGCGACGTCCATCATCGGCAGGCAATCTGGCGGATCGATCAGACCGCTCCGTTGGGCCGGTACACCCTGGACAACGCCGGACGCATCGCGGAGATGAAAAACCGTGGCTTCACCGAGGCTCGCGAGCAGCTGCCTATCCTGCGGCCCCATTTCTTCGCCCAACAGGCGAAGGCTTTTGTGCCGCACCACCCGCTGCCCCCCGCGAACGCCGATCTCGATCCTGACAAATCTGCGTTCGATCCAGCCGCATAACATCGTTGCTGTGGCGTTGCAGTCTCAAGGTGCGGGACAGTTCTTCTCAGCCACGCATCTAACGCGCTGGATTGCCCGAAACTTGATGGCGCGGATCTCGACGGCAAGCCTCCCCGAAGGAGTTCGACGCTTGCGATCCGGAGCTCAACGGAAGTATGAGACCACCTCGCCCTCGCCACCGAAAGACGGTCGATGATTGCTTATAATTTCACGCTTGACACGTTTTTTGACCGCCGCGAGATGCGGTCTCTCATCATCAATGATACGCGCCTTCAGCCAGATCACTTCAAATTCGAGCAGCAGCAGGCGAATGCGCTCATTGAGCGCTTTCGCGCCGGCGTCCCCGAATTCTGCCGGACATATGACACATTCATTGCAATCTTCGCTGATTTGCGAGATGCGCTCGCATCCTACCGCCTGTCGGCGAAACACTCCGAGCCAATACGCCGCTCTGCGGTCATTTTAGCGCTGTTCGACGGCTTCCACATATTCGATCAACCATTCATTCCGCCAACCGATAACGACACTGTTCCCGAATCCGATCTGATGAACCTTCGCGCGTTCCGGACGGACGATGGCAATGACTACTCCGGCGACGACCTCCTAGAAGGCATTTTTGACACGCTCAAAGTTGCACTGGACTACTGCGCCTTCCTCAAGTCGCAAGCAGATCAGGGGGATGGCGCGGCCCCGAACCTTCGCTTGCTCTTCAGAGTGTTCAATCAGTTCAGGATTTACAAGAACGATCGGCTTGAGTGCCTCTGCCTTGGCAACGAGGTGGATACCGCGCCGGAAGCGCTCGCAGACAATGCTATTGAGATCGCACAACGGATCAGTTTGGCGCGCGAGGGATCGCTGAGAATGCAACACATCTCGTTCGGCGGCGCCAAAGGTTTCGCCGTGGCACAGCACCGCTTCCTTGACGGTCAATTGCGCGTGGGACGAAAAAATCGACGGGACTTTGCCAAATTTCGCGCGAGCATGCACGATCACATTGCCTATCCGTTTCTGAGAAATATTGTTCGGTGTCTGAAGGCGGATCACCCCGCTTCGCGCGCGCTCGATATTTATCTTCTCCTCACCTTCATATCACTCGGAAACCTCTCCCGTTTCGGCTTGAAGAATGAGAGCAACTCATATTTGTTCGACGCCACGTCATTCGACGCATTTGTCGCGGCCTTCCTCGACATCGACGAGAAAATGGCTAGCGATCTGTTAGATCGGTTCCTATTTATACCGGGCCAGAAGCACGACATATGGTTCACCCCACTCGTACGTCTTGAGACGAGCTACGCGTTGCTGTCTCCGATGTGCGCTCATGCGAACTTCGAGCGTTATGTCGAGGAACTGGTATCTGGTAATGATGATATAGACATCGGCCGCGATTTCGAGACCTACATCACTGACCTGACGACGCACGCGATCAGGAAGGCGTCGCTTCCCTTCGCGGTCCGTGGGCCCATGAAGCTGAAGCCGACCACCTCGACTTTTGAGGAGGTTGATCTGCTGATCCTAGCCGATAAGACAATCTACCTCGCGGAAGTGAAGTACGATGCGTTCTCAGCCGAGCCACTTGCGATTTTGCAGCACGTGGAAAAGATGGCTGGCGCTTGCAAACAGGCTGCCAGAAAAGCGGAGTTCCTTATCGCAAATTGGTCTACCCTGTGTTCGAGCCTGAACTGGCCAGCTGACGTCGAAAGAGTTGTTCCATTCGCCCTCACAGAAAAGACTTTTCTGAATGGCTTTTCGTTCCGCGGCGTGCCCATCGTTGCCCTGAGAGACTTCGAGGACTTCTTCAGTGGCGCGATCTTGTTCAATTTGAGCCTCGGTAAAGGCGGCATCATTTCCGGCGGCTCCTTTCAGAAGACTTTTGAGAGCGACCGGTCCGCGGCCTCGGACCTCGAGACGTATCTCAAGGAGCCTTTGAGACGACGGGAATTCGCCAAGCGCCTCCGGATCCGAGCAATCGACCGCAGACCCACGCAAGAGGTAAGGACCTCCTACCGCAGGTACGAATTCGAAATCGTCAACGTAGTTCCGTCCGCAGATCAGGATTCATCTTCACGGGAGCAAAGCGCTTCCGTGTCCACTGGACGTTAAATGGCGAGCACGCTGCTGAAACCAAAATTCGTTGTGCTGGATTCGTCCCACCTTGCGGATCTTGCGCGTGATCACGCCTCCAGTGACGAGCGACTTCGGCGATTGGCAAGGGAGTTTCAGAGCGCGTTCGATGCCACGGGTAGCGTACTGTTATTGAGCTGGCATCACATGGCCGAGCTTCTCGCACACCAGAATCCGCGGCTTGTGTCTGAAGTCGTCGGCTTTCTCGAATCACTTCCGCTGGTCGCTTGTGTATCTTCCGCCAAGAGCACTGATGTCATCGGAAGCATCCTCGACTTGCAGGCTTTAGAAGTAAGCGCTGCATTTGCGAACCAAGATGCGGATGTGATTGCTATCCGTGACTTTGTTGCGCGGAAAATGCTGCGTCTTACGAGCGGTCCAGCTGCCCTTCGTCCGTTTCTCGAAGCCCTGCCGATCTTGCAGACGGAGTTCGTCCGACAGCAAGCGCGCGACCGGGAGATCGTCGCTATCTCGCGGTCTGATTTTGCGGGCGTAGCCCAGATCAAAATAGCTGACATGCTGCGCGGGCACGCTCGCTTGCCTGAGGACATTCGGCATCGTCTTCAGGTTATGCATGACAAGTTGAGTCACGATATGAAGGCCCGTGGCGACAACCGCATCCCGGACGCGGACGCGACGGCAGCATCGTTCCTCGCTTCAGTCCGCAAACTCGGCGGCGCCATTGTGGGCTCCGATAACCCCGGGTTGCGGATATTGGAGGCATTCGGCATCGAACTGTCGGATATTGATAGCAACACGACAGTGGCCGACGTTGGCGCGCTCGCAAGTTTTCACAGCAAGCTGCGCGTCATAAACCGAATTACCCAACTGCCTTGGCTCGAGCTCAAGACAGCAATTTCCGAACGACGACTGCCGTCGCAAGTGGTTCAAGCCGGAATCGGGCAATTCCGGCCGGACGGCAAGCAGTGGAAGGGAAGCGATCTGAATGATGCGCACCTCGGTAGCTTGGCCGCCTATACCGATGTCACCTATGTCGATAAGCGAACCTATGAAGCGTTTCGAGCAGCTAGAAGCAAGCTACCGATCCTGGCCCAGTTGGTCCGACGCGTCGAAAAAGCGGGTCGCTACTCAGATATCATCGAGCAACTCAGACATTCAAATGCCTCTGGCCGACCAAAAGTTGAGGCCTTGTCTCAAGACAGGAGAAGTTAATAGCTGGCCCGTCACCGGACGGAGCTTTGTGACGCTCGCCCCATGAGACCCGCGATCTTCGCTGTCCCAGCGTTTTCCGATTGCTTAGCGGGGACGGGTGGTCGGCAGCTCTTCGACGTCGTCGGTTGCGATCGTCGGATCCTCCAAATTGTAACCGAACCCTTCGTAAGCGAACGCACTGCGGATCAGTTCGCAATCCCGCTCGCTGACGCCAACTTGCCGGCACACGCGATACCAGGCCTCCTCAATGGTTGCTTTCATGCCGTCAACGATTGCCGTAGCGTCTTCTCTGGACAAGAGAAAACGTTCGCACTGCGACAGCAAGTTGACGCGGTTGGCGTATCGTCCCCAGTTGCCGAATGCCATCGCCAGGTCCCGGCGCTCCAATGCAATCATCGGGTTCGGTGTGAGGTCGTATGCCGGCGACAGCGACCACGCTTGGTCCTTTGCCAAGATGGCATGGTTACGTGGATGATCGTCGGTGTTGGAGATGAGGGCGTTAAAGCACACCCGCCGAAACAGCTCTGGCAGATCCTTCGACTGACTTCCGGATGCGGCTCGCCGAATTTCGTCAGCCAGCAGGAGATATGACCATTTCTGACGCTTATCGACAGTGTCAGGCGTGTCATCGGCATCGAGCAGCGTCAAGGCGCTCACCATCCTGCTGCGGTGGTAACCCTTCTCGGCCTTATTCCGATCGAACCGCTTGATCAGGACGACATCTTTGTCGCCGATCGTGGTCATCTGGCTCTCTGCGCAAGAGATCCCGCACTCGCGAGCAAGGGTCAGCATGGCGTGCTCGACCCGAGGGTTGTTCCATCGATCGTCGCGATGGGGGAATTTCGCGAGCCAAAGCGTATCCTCGTCCTCGACAGTAGCCTTCGGCCGCGCGCCCCCCATTGAAGTACCCGCGCGCATCAACGCCTCGGCCTGTTCAGCGTCAGCACCTGCTGGTGCTGGTGCTGCTGGATCCTTCTCAGCGGCGACGATCTGGTCGGCTACTTCGATTAAACGCGCCAAGTCCAGCGTCTTGTTGAAAGTACGAACAGGTGCCGGCGGTTGCACGTTAAGACCAAAGCCCAAGGCGCCGGCGCGATCGTCGGGTGAATTGAGCAGATATTGAATTTCGCTCGGCGACGGATTGCCCAGACGAGTTTCGATCAGCTTGCGTCCCCAGGCATCCGGAGAGCTGTCCCGCAACGCGCCGAAATTGCCCCGCAACTTCGTTGTCCGGAACGGAGGGACTTGAATCTTGAGCTCGACCGGATCGAACTCGACGCGATCCTTTCGCTCGAGGTAGCTGCGGCCATAGACGAATTGTCCAACGGCGGCCCCTTGGCGTGTCGTGTCGAGCTGATACCGCCCCGCCGTAACCGGTTCTGTCTGGCCTGGCAGGGTGATGTAGACGAAACACTCCTCAGAAGGCATTGCTTGGTCCTCCCCCCTGTCGCGCACGCTCGCGCTCATCGAGGCCGCTTAGAGCGAGCCCCTCCTCATCGTTCTTCGGGCTGGCAACCTCGGCAAGCGATGGAAGCAGATTCATTGCCCACAGCATGCCGACATACACGCCGGCACTGGTGCTCAATTTCCCATTCTCAGCGTCAGCGATGACGTGGCGATCTACGCCTAGCTTAGCTGCCAGTTCTGCATGGCTCAGGTTGCGGCGAAGGCGCGCGGTCCGGAGATTGTTACCCAAGCGCTTGATCGCCTCCTGAACAGCTGAGGGTGGCGCGCTGATTAATTGGCTACGAGGAGGCATGGCGTCTTAAGGCTCCCTTAAAAGGCTTTTTGGCGCCTTATGGCCCCCTAGATATAACCACTCGTCCTTGTGATGTCAAGCGTTTGGCGCCTTAAGCTACCGCAAATGCGTATATTGGCGCCTGAAGACGCCACAACGTCTCGCGAAAGTTTAGAATTCGCACGGCTAACGAGTGCAACCTTGCGCCTCAACAAGGGCTCGCTGATCTCGGGACAGCCATAAGATTAAGAAACCAATTGACGGCCGCCTCGTGAGTACATAACAAGAACAACTGCGATTACCCCCCTTTCAACCTCGCTCAATGTGGCAAAGCCAGTCCCCGCCAAAGCGCCGGCGATTTCCGCCCGACTCGAAAGTGCGGATTGCGTGGAAAAGGGCTGCGATCGGCGAACAGCATGTGGACATCGCCGCCTTAGACGCCCCAACCGCGCTTGGATGATGTTCAATCCGCACCGATCCGAATGAGGAAAGTTCATGAGCTTTAAAGCAGCCGCAGCCGGAGCTTCAACTGAACCGACCCTGCAATGTCCCAATTGCAATCACGAGATCCATTTGACGGAATCGTTGGCTGCTCCGCTGCTTGCTGAAACGCGTCAACGCTTTCAGGAACAGCTGGCGAGCAAGGACGCCGAGTTGGCTCGCAAACTCGAGGCGCTGCGGCTGGAACGCGAGCAACTTGCGAAGGACCGCGAGCAAGTTGAAGACCAGGTCGAACAGCGATTGACGGCAGGGAGGGCCCAACTTGCCGCTAGCGAGGGAAAGAAGGCGCGCGAGGCGGCTGCTGCTGAGCTACAGGCAAAGGAATCGGAGGCTGCGGAGCTACGGGCCACTTTAGTCAACAATAACCTCAAGCTCGCCGAGGCCCAGAAGCAACAAGCCGAAATGATGCGACAGCAACGAGCGCTCGAGGACGAAAAGCGCGAACTCGACTTAACCATAGAAAAGCGCGTGCAGGCCTCCATTGGGGAAATCCAGGCTAGGGCAAAGCAGGATGCCGACGAAGCTGCGCGCTTGCGCGTTGCGGAAAAGGACCAAACGATCGAGTCTATGGCCCGCACGATCGAGGAGTTGAAGCGCAAGGCCGAGCAAGGTTCGCAACAGTCGCAAGGTGAGGTTCTCGAACTTGAACTCGAGGAATTGCTCCGGGGAAGGTTTCCGACCGATCTGATCGAGCCGGTCGGCAAGGGTGAACTCGGTGCCGACATGATACAGCAGGTGAACGGCTCGATCAGTCAGCCCGCCGGCATCATCCTATGGGAGTCGAAACGGACTAAGGCCTGGAGTGACGGCTGGCTTGCAAAACTTCGCGATGATCAACGCCGATGTGGAGCCGATGTGGCGCTCATCGTCTCGCAGGCTTTACCGAAGCATGTAGAGCATTTCGATCTCATCGACGGCATCTGGGTTGCTCATCCACGATGTGCGCTCCCGGTTGCAGTGGCTCTCCGCCAGGGACTTATCGACGTCAGCAGTTCGCGCATGGTTCAACAGGGACAGCAGACCAAGATGGAGCAGGTCTACCAGTACCTGACTGGCACGAAATTCCGCCAGCGGGTAGATGCCGTGGTCGAGAAGTTTAACGATATGCGCGAGGATTTGGACAAGGAGCGCAAATTCTTGGGGAGGCAGTGGGCCAAGCGCGAAACGCAAATATTGGCTGTGATCGAGTCGACCGTCGGCATGGTGGGTGACCTGCAAGCGATCGCCGGCAAGGCGATGCCGGAGATTCCGAGTCTGGAGATCCCAATGCTGGAAGCCGTAGGCGAACCTGACTGGAAAGTAGGATAGTCGCATATCGATCCTCGCCGTCACGCGTGATCGATAGCAATTCTGCAGGTATTGCTGGCTTTGAGCCCCGGCGAAGCACACGACGTCCGATTTGCCAGAAAATTGCCATCTCGTCTGAAATTCGGGTCGAATGCTCCCTGCCAACTGTGGCTACGACGCAGATTGGATCAGAGAACTTGCCTTGAAAACGGCACCTAGGCCGACATCCCGCCGAAAAGCAATCGCAGCGATCCGATCTGCTTCAGCCCTTATCTCCACCGCACCTGCAACTGGGTCGAGCGGTTCTCGAACAGGATCAAACAATGTGGCCGGGTTGCCACGCGCTGCGGCTGCGCGTCATTTCTTTTTCGCTACCAAGTTGAGGCTGATCGTGCCGCAGCTGCAGCGGAGCACCTCCTTGTCGCCCTTGATAGGTGAAACACAGAGGAACTCACCGCAGTCGGTGTTGGGACATTGCATCAGCCGAAGCAATTCCTGAAACGAACTCGCGACCGCAACGAATTCCTTCGGCTGGAGATCCGCCCAGGAGTTGTAATGGACGGCCTTGTTGATCATCCATTCCTCCGACTTCGTCGCAGCAACGCGTTTCTTGGATTCCACTTGGAGCGTTTCGGCCTCCTGGATATTCTTGCCCCATGAGGCCGCAGAATCGCGCGCCTCCTGGAGGCGGGCTTTCCATGCGGCCAGCACGCTGGGCCAGAGATCGCCGAGATCGTATTGTCCGTTACCGTGGTATTCGATGCGAGCACGCAGGTTGTCCGCTAAGATCGTCGACATGAATTCGAGGTAGCGTCGCAACGTTCCCGCCGCCTGCGGCACATTGCCCTTGGCGAGGCATCCGTCGATCTGCGTCCAGACGTCGCCTTCGGTCCAGACCTGTGGCCCCCCGTCAACCGTCCAGCCGCCGAAGCTGAGTGTGCTCTGAACCAGCTTTTCGCTCTGCATGAACTTGAGCCACACCCCGTCGTGGGTAGTCAGAATAAACTGCGTGCTTGGGAACTTTTGCTTCAGGAGTGCACAGACCTCACGCCGATGGCCGGCGTCGACCGACATCAGAACATCGTCCAAGACGGCGAGTGTGAACCCGTCGCCGAGCGTATGCTTCACCAGCGCGAGATAGAGGCAAAGCCCCATGCCGTCTTGATGGCCCTCGCTATGATAGGCCCCCGGAGGAAACTTACCGCGCCCGTAGAAGTCGACATCGAAGGCGAGCTTACCGAATGACGGCGAGAGCTTGCCTTCGAACTTGTCCTCATCGTCACGGTTGATGAAGCTGTAGTATTCGGTAAAATCCTTCTGCACCTTATCGTAGATGCCCTCCAGGATTGCGGTGCTGACCTCGCCGTAGTGGCTCAGTACAGCCGAGGCCTTCTCAGCCTGCTGCGCCGACAAACTCAGCGCCCGCTGCGTCACTCGGCATTGATCGTACTTTTCCTGCGCGACGATCAGAAACTCCTTCGCCGCTTCCTCCTTTGAAGGATCTGGCAACGTGCCGATGTAGGCCCCCAGACCATCTGTGGCTTGGAGCAGTTCGCCCGGGGTGGGCGTGCCCAATCGGCCGAGCGCTTGCAGGGCCTCAGCAATGACCGCTGGATCGCGAACGATCTTCTCGAGAATGAGACGGTCGCCGTCGAGCACCTTGGCATGCACGCCGAGCGCCGAAGCGTCTATCGGAGGGTTGGCCTTTTCGCACCATTGAGCCACCCTGCCGGCTTCGCGGACCACCGCCTGCAGGTGCGCCGTGATGGGAGCGATTGCGGATGCAAGCTGCTTCAGAACAGCGGAGGCAGCGTCGGCCTTTGCGATCTTCTCCTGAAGATGGGCGACCAACGCGGCCATTTCCCAGGCGTTGTCGCAGAGCGGACAAGCATCTTCCTCGATCAGTTCGAGCCCCCGCTCGAGCAACGCACGTTGCTTGACCACCTTCAGCAAGGCAGGATCATCGGTGAGCTTGGTAAGCGCGGCAACTGCCGCAGCCTTGTCACCTAGCATTCCCGCCTGCTGCGAGGCAGCCAGACACTCCTGATAGGCTGCAAGGTCGCTCTTGGCACCAAACTTGGAAAAGGGCTGCGGCGCCTTCTCTTCGGCCTCTGCATTGACGCCAGCCTTGAGGGCATTTGCCGGCGCGAGGTCGGTGATCGGATCGAGCCTCAGAAGGGCCCGCCGGGCATTCACTGCGGCAAGCAGGTCATTTTTCTTCGGAGCCGCAATATCAAGATGCCGAAAGAAGTCGGACTTGGTCCGCCGATCTTCCGCCTCAGCACGGGTATGATCTCGCTTTGCCTCATTGGCAATGCGCTGAAACGAGGTCCGCAGCTTTTCGAGTTGATCGAGACGCAGAAGTTCCTGGACGTATTGCGACCGCTTCCCTGCCGGGACGAGGATGTATTTGATGATCTCGCGACGGGACAGCGCAAACTCGGGATGGGTTTCGAGCTGGGCGAGGATGGCTTTGGCATCGGCGTCGTTCGGCTTCAACGTCGCGATGTTTGCGTTCTTGACGCTCCGTTCGATTGTGAAGCTTTTCTTCAGTGCAGGCGCATAAACCTTGAGGCGGACCAATGCGTTCTCGGGCTTCTTGCTCGAGTCCACATGCGGCGCGTGCGCCTTGACACTCAGCTCAGCCGTGCCCGCGCCGCCAAGCCGCGTGATGCTTCCGGTGAGGGCAAACTCGATTGCGTCCACGATACCGCTCTTGCCGGTGCCGTTCGGACCCGCGATGCCGAGGCTCCTCCGCCCGAGCGAACGCTTCAGATGCCGGATGCCACGGAACTCGACGATTTCGATTTCTTCAATCTGGATCATCGGTCTGCTCCGCAGGGGTGAAAATCGCCTCCCGCAGGCTTTCTGCGTCCAGCTTGTGATCCGCCAAAGCCTGTCGCAGAGCGGAGAGCGATGCTGGCGGAAGGGTCTTGTGGTCCTCGAGCCTTTGCAAAAAAGCGTCGATCACGGAGGAGACCGTGGATGAAAAAGGCGGATCACTCGGAGCAGCCATATTTGTCCTTACCGTCCGCCTTCGCGTCATGGCGTATGCCGTTCATCGCTGGCCGACGCGACGCGCGCTATCTGAGGGTGCGCCACGGAAAATCGAGCGCCTCGATTGCAGGAGGTGAATATACGTGCCGTATAAATGATGGCGTTTGCGCCGGCTAGATGGAGCGCGCCGAATCTATCGCGAAACGTTGGTATGCAAGGACTCGATTACGGCTCGACCCGGCGCTTCTGGCGGCGCGAGACACCGCGGCCGCACGAAATCTAATCCTTGGGTGAGGCCCTAGCCCGGCCAAGGATTGAGCAAAGGCCGTTTTACGTGACCCAGGCGTGACCCAGGCGAAAGCCGCCAAACGGCCTCGGCGATAGAATCTCTTAACCTATTGCTCTACAAGGGATTTTGGTGGGCGCACCAGGGCTCGAACCTGGGACCCGCTGATTAAGAGTCAACAGGTCCAGAAAAGAGCATCTGATGCTGGAGCGGCGGACGAACGTCTGGCATGTTAACACCCGGGCGTCCTATTCGCACTCCAAAGAAGCCAAATTCCCTACACGCAGGTTGGGAATGCTTTCCGTCTGTACTCCCGTCTGCTCATTTTGCTTCATCAAATCTTTGGCCAAAAAGGCCAAGAGCGGCGAGGCATTATGCATTTGCGCGCTGAGAGCATACAGCCACCCTATTCTGCGACCGACGTCGCCGCGGCGATTGGCGTTTCTCTGGATACGTTCTATCGCACGCGCCGCCTCAGGCACGAGCGTGATAGCCTGCCTTCGCCGATCAGCGAGCGAGGACCGCTGAAATGGGAACGCACCGGCTTCGATGCTTGGCTTACCCGACATCATCCTATGCGCCCAAAGACAATTGCTAATGACGCATTCGCGCCGCCGCCAGCAGCAACTGACGAGGATCACCGCGAGCGGCTGCGGAGAGCTTACGGCCAGTACGACTCTTGACAGACTAGATCGCGCTAGATTCCAATGGGTGCCATCTCTTACTGGCACTGAGGCTTTCCATGGCCGATCCCAAATTTCCCCATGTGAAGTGGCGTAATGGCCGTCCTCGCTCGTCGCACGGCTCTTATGCCAGAGCTCTCGGCTTTGTCGATGCCGACTTGCGCCATCCGCCGTACGATGAAAAAGGCCGTCCGGTCGGTGCTTGGTTCAATCTCCAAGAAGCCTCAGACTTTTCAGACAAGCGGAAGTCGGAGATCGAGGCGGCGCGCCACGCCGGCAAGCTACCGAAGAAAATTACCATCCGGAAGCGTTCTACGATCGAAGATCTTCTGGACGATTGGAGCAAGTCGGTTGAGTTCAAATCCTTGTCGGCCGCCTCGCAATCTTCCTATCGCAAGTGTATCTCCGCTATCTTGTACCGACCGCAATCACGCGAATCCGCGGCGAAGATGCGCGCCGAAATCCGTGCCGCCAGGCTGCTCGGCTTGGCCGAGCCCGTACGAGAACTCGAGGCGATCGCGACTGCCACTCCGACGTCAATCGGCAAACCGGAATTCCGCGCCTTCTATAACTATGCGAAATCGGCTCGCGGCCATCATATGGCGCTCTCGATGATAGCGACGCTCTCAGCGGCGTTCACTTGGGGGCAAGAAAGCACCCTGTGGCGTCTCGGACCCAACCCGCGAGAAGGCATGGAGTTCGATCATCCAGAGGGACGCATCGTGCAGGTTACGATGCCCGAATTCTCCGCATGGGTCGCCGCAGCCGATGCGATCGAACGGCATTCGGTCGGCGATAGCTTTCATCTGGCGTTGTTCACCGGGCAGCGCCAGACTGACCGTCTAATTATGCGCAATGAGAGCGACTTTGAGGGCCGTCACGCGTTCCGGCAGAGCAAGACTGGCGAGCTTGTCGACATCAAAGAGGCGCCACAACTCAGCGCACGGCTGAATGCCTCGCGTGCACGCGTAAAAGAGCTCAAGCTTCGGCTTCAACTGGATAAGGTGCCACCTGAACTCGTGGTCAATGAGGACAATGGCGAGCCTTATGACGAGAGTACCTATCGCCATTGGGTGTCAACCGCCCGGGCCGTCGCGATCTTTGGCTTTCTCGCGCGCGACAGCGCGCGCCAGGCAATTGTACGCGCAGAGCGACTGAGCGCCGAACTGATTAAAGATGTCGATAGGCTGTTCGCCCCTTTTCCTCTCGACGAGGAGAATAAGGCGCAGCGCGCTCGAGCGGTCGATCAGCGCAAGAGCGCATTGGCGGAATGGCTGGGTGCGCAGACCGCATGCGACAGCAATAGCGATGAGACGGCATGGCGCCTGAAGCCCTGTCCTGCGCTGATGTTTGTAAACGGCGCCGGCGAACTCGACCAAAAGCACGACCAGGATCTGCGCGATACCTGCGTCATGCTTCTCGATCGAGCTGGCTGCGACTTGCTGACGATTTGCGACATCACTGGGCATTCATACCGAAGCGCGCAGACCATCGTGAAGCACTACCGCGCCCGGAATGCGGCTCGCGCCGATTCCGGCATCGACAGACTTGAATTGCAAGTGCGTAAGGAAGGCATGAAAGGCTGAACAGAGACCAGTAGGCCTCATGGCTGGTGTTTCAGCGGAGCATGGGCTCCGGCCTAAGGTCGCGCAGCGCGCGGCCAATCTCGCATTCTGTGTTTCGACTCATTCCTTCAACGAGCCAAGCGCTTCGGCACTGGGTCATCTGTGAACGCGCGGGGTTTGCCATCTACGATCGCCCGCGCCCGGCAAGAACGCTCCCAATTATCCGACTCGTCGCACGCCGTGCGACGTACGACCACTAAAAGCGTCGCACGAGACCCCGTTTGTTCCGTCGCGCAAATTAAAAAAGCCCTTGCGGGCCAATGCCTTGAGAGTGGTGGGCGCACCAGGGCTCGAACCTGGGACCCGCTGATTAAGAGTCAGCTGCTCTACCAACTGAGCTATGCGCCCGAAAGGCGGTCAAGGCCTTGCGAGGCCGGTCGTTTAGCAAAGCGATCCGGGTCTGGCAAGCGATCGGACGCAAGTTTTCCAAGGTCTCGTCCACAGGGACGGAAATGCGAAAAGCCGCTGGATTCCAGCGGCTTCGCCAGGGTTTACGGCGCGAGAACCGGTCCGTTCAGAGCCGGCCCTCCCGGTCCCGGTCGGGACCGCGGTCACGGTCGAAGCGGTCATGGTGGAAGCGCTCCATGCCCCGTTCCATCATGCGGTCCATGCGATCCATGAAGTGGTGGTGGCGCGGACCGTTTTCGCCGCCGCCGAACGGGCCGCGGTGCCGGGTCAGCACGGCGAGACGCCGCTTCTGGCCCTCGTCGAGGGTCTTGTAGAGCGGATCTGCGGCATCGGCGATCTTCTTCAGGGCGGCCGAGCTGGCGCCCATGTCCTCGGCGCGCTGGCGCAGGCGGGCGATTGGATCCTCGGCCCTGTCGGCATCGCCCGGCCCGGCATTCATCCGCGCATTGGCGCGGTCGATGCGCAGCTTGGCGAACTCCCGCACCGCCGCCTCGACCGGCGGCCACATCTTCTCCTGATCGGCGTTCAGCTTCAGCCCGGCATGGACGGCGGCAATCCGCGCGTCGACGAAGGCGGCGCGGTCCTCGGGGTTCATGCGGATATGGCGGACGTGCTCCATCCACGGGCGATGATATTGGGCATAGACCGCGCCCGAGCCGGCGATGCTGAGCACGGCGATGGCGGCGATGGTGAATTTCTTCATCCTGACCTCCTCTGGAAAGGTGCCGTGAGGATGAGCGCGAGGGGGCTGACGCGCAACTTACAACTTGGACAGGAAGGGCCTCCTTGCAGAGATGTAACTGCGGTGAATGTCCGTTCAGATGCAAACAGAATTGATTCGCAACAAGAGGGCCTCCGTGCGGTGCGCGGAAGCCCTTCGCTGGTCGCCCGTGGCGGTCAGTTCGTCGGGCTCTTGGCTTCCTTCAGGAACTCGTCGATCAGCCCCTGGCCGATGCGGCCCGCGGCCTCCTTGTAGACCGGCTCCATCGCCTTGCGCATCGCCTCGTCCTGATCGGCCGTCAGCTTGATGATCTCGCTCTTGCCGCTCTTCTTGATCTCGGCCAGCGCGTCATCGTTCTCCTTCTGCGACTGCGCGTTGCTGAACTCGGTCGCCTCTTTCATCGCCTTCGACAATGGGTCACGGATGTCGGCCGGCAGATCGTCCCAGAACTTCTTGTTCACGATCACGACGTAGCCGATATAGCCGTGATTGGTTTCGGTGATGTACTTCTGCACCTCGTGCATCTTCTGGGTATAGATGTTCGACCAGGTGTTCTCCTGGCCGTCGACCACGCCGGTCTGGAGTGCCTGGTAGACTTCCGAGAACGCCATCACCTGCGGCAGCGAGCCGAGCGACTTGAACTGGGCCTGGATCACGCGCGAGGATTGGATGCGGAATTTCACGCCCTGATAGTCGGCCGGCGTGATCAGCTTCTTGTTCGCGCTCATCTGCTTGAAGCCGTTGTCCCAATAGGCAAGGCCGGTGATGCCCTTAGGCTCCAGCAGCTTCAGCAGCTTCGTGCCGAGCGGCCCTTCCGTCACCTTCCGCAGCGTCTTCAGGTCGGGCAGGATGTAGGGCAGGTCGAACACCTCGAACTCGCGGATGCCGAGCGGCCCGAACTTGGAGTTGGACGGCGCCAGCATCTGCACGCTGCCGAGCTGGAGCGCCTCGAGCTCTTCCTTGTCCTTGTAGAGCGTCGAGTTCGGATAGACTTCGACCTTGACCTTGCCGCCCGTGTACTTCTCGGCAAGCTCCTTGAATTTCTCCGCGCCCTTGCCTTTCGGCGTGTCGGTGGCGACGACGTGGCTGAATTTGATGATGATCGGTGATTGGGCCGATGCCGGCCCGCTCGAGCCGAGTGCCAGAACCGCGATGGACGCGGCGATCGCCAAGGTGCGCATGGTCTCTCCCTGTTGTTATTCTCTTTGTTCTCTTCGGCTGCCCTGTGCGGGCGCCGTTACAATAGCCGTACCATCAATAGCGGCTCACGTCTTGGGCCGCCATTGGCCCTTAGCAGGGCAGATATTCTCGACGCCGTCATTCCGGGCCGGTCCGCAGGACCGAACCCGGAATGACGAACTTCGTTCGTCAGCTCGCCGCCGCCGTCGTCACCGTGTCGCGCTGGCGCTTCATCACGATCTTGTTGAGCGCGCCGAGATAGGCCTTGGCCGAAGCCACCAGCGTATCCGGATCCGCCGCGCGCGCCGTCATCGAGCGGCCGTCCTGCGCCAGCCGCACCGACACTTCCGCCTGCGCGTCGGTGCCCTCGGTGACCGCGTGGACCTGGTACAGCTCGAGCTTGGCCTCGTGCGGCACCAGGCGCTTGATGCAGTTGAACACGGCATCGACCGGGCCGTTGCCCTCGGCTTCCTCGATCTTGATCTGGCCGTCGACGTCGAGCTTCATGGTCGCGCGCTGCGGGCCGTGGGTGCCGGCGATCACGGTCAACGAGGTCAGCTTGATGCGGTCGTGGGAGGCCGCCATCTCCTCGTCGACCAGCGCCTCGATGTCCTCGTCGTAGATGTCCTTCTTGCGGTCGGCCAGCGCCTTCATCCGCGTGAACGCATCTTCCAGCTGGTTCGGGCCGAGCTTGTAGCCCATCTCCTCCAGCTTGTGCACGAAGGCGTGGCGTCCGGAATGCTTGCCGAGCACCAGCGAGGACTGCTTCAGGCCGACCATCTCGGGCCGCATGATCTCATAGGTGGAGGCGTCCTTCAGCACGCCATCCTGGTGGATGCCGCTCTCATGCGCGAAGGCGTTCCGGCCGACGATCGCCTTGTTGTACTGGACGGGAAACGAGGTCGCCGCCGAGACCAGCTTCGAGGCGCGGGTCAGCTGCGTCGTGTCGATCTTGTTCCAGTAGGGGAATTTGTCGTTGCGTACGTTGATCGCCATCACGATCTCCTCGAGCGCGGCGTTGCCGGCGCGCTCGCCGATGCCGTTGATGGTGCACTCGACCTGACGCGCGCCGCCGGTGACGCCGGCCAGCGAGTTGGCGACCGCCATGCCGAGATCGTTATGGCAGTGCACGGAGAACACCGCCTTGTCCGAGTTCGGCACGCGCTCGATCAGCGTCCTCATGAAGTGGGTGTATTCCTCCGGCACCGTATAGCCGACGGTGTCGGGGATGTTTACCGTGGTGGCGCCCGCCTTGATCACGGCCTCGACGATGCGGCACAAAAAGTCCATCTCGCTGCGGGTGCCGTCCTCGGCCGACCATTCGACGTCGTCGATCTGGTTGCGGGCGCGCGCGACCATGGCGACCGAGGTCTCGATCACCTGCTCCGGGGTCTTGTTCAGCTTCACGCGCATGTGCAGCGGCGAGGTCGCGATCACGGTGTGGACGCGGCCGCGTTTTGCAAATTTCACCGCCTCGGCGCAGCGGTCGATATCGGCGGGGTGCGCACGGGACAGACCCGCAATAACCGCGTTCTTGGAGCGGCGGGCGATCTCGCTCACAGCTTCGAAGTCACCCTGCGATGTGATCGGGAAGCCGGCCTCGATGACGTCGACGCCCATCTCGTCCAGGAGTTCGGCGACCTCGAGCTTCTCCTCGAAGGTCATGGTGGCGCCGGGGCACTGCTCGCCGTCGCGCAGCGTGGTGTCGAAAATGATGACGCGGTCCTTCTCGGACTTGTTCGCGGTGGCCATGACTAGATTTCCTTTTGAGCGTTGGCGCCGTTCAGAGCCCGTTTCAGTCCCTTGGCGCTTGAGGTGTCCGGTGATCTCGACCAACCCCTGAGCGCCCAGGCGCATGGCGCCCAGCCGGCCCTCAGGGGCAAGTAAGAAGAAGGCCGCCAATAAGGAGGGTGGGCAGCAGTGCAGCCGGGATCGCGGCGGCGGCCAGAGCCACCTCCCCCGAAATCCCCTCGATTTGGCCGCGAATCAGCATTGCCGGACCCTGTTGAGCCTCAAATCCTCGGTCAAAACCGTTGACGGTTGGTTTCCGGGAGAGGCCCGATGTGGCCGTTTCTAGACGAGAAACGGCCGCAACTGCAACGCTAAAAGATGGTCAACATACGTGACCTAATAGCTCGATGGTCGCTGCCCGCACGGCGACTACGCGGTGCCGGTGCGGCGGGCGCGCGCCCTGTCCTCCCAACGGTTCAGCATTTGGCCGAGCTCGCCGGTGGGCGCAGCGGTGCCGGTCTTCGCGATCTCGTTGGTGTTCGCCGCCGTATTGGCCGAGAGCCAGTCCGGCTCCGCGTACTCGCGCCAGCGGCGTGCCTCCGCGCGCCTTTTTCGGGAGACGTAATCCCGCGTGAAATAGCCAGCCGCAAAGGCAAACGAGAGAAGGATGACCAGGATGACGACTTGCACAATGAGCTCCGGCTTTATCCCCCGCTAGCGCCCTGCAATCCAAACGCACTCGAAGGTGACGAAATTGCGACCTGCGATCACGCATCGGTTTCAAGTCTGCCCCTCGCAACCGGACGCGGACCGGACTAACCTTCGCCTCGCTCGGCCGGATCAACCGGCCAGCCGAAGATGACCGGGAGGATACGATGACACGCCAGGAGGCTCCTGAGCAGGAGCAGCGTGCGCAGAATGCTGCGCTTTCACGACGAACACTGGTCCGGGGGCTGGCGCTCGGCGCCGCAGCCACGATGGCGGGCCCCGCGCCGGCCCAGACCGGACCTGCCGCACCGCCGACGACGATCACGACGCCGCCGCGCGATTTCGGTCCGGGCGGCGCGCCGACGACATATTTCTGGGACCCCGACATCATCGCGGTCGATCCGTCCTTCAACGATCTCGCCCAGCCCAACACCGCCATCAAGCGTCTCTACACCGGACTGCTCTGGGCCGAAGGCCCGGCGTGGAGCGCGCAGGGCCGCTATCTCCTGTGGAGCGACATTCCCAACAACCGGCAGATGCGCTGGACCGAGGACGACGGCCGCGTCAGCGTGTTCCGCACGCCCTCCAACAATTCCAACGGCAACTCCTTCGACTTCCAGGGCCGCCAGCTCTCCTGCGAGCACCTGACGCGGCGGGTGACGCGCTACGAGCATGACGGCACCGCCACCGTGCTCGCCGATTCCTATCAGGGCAAGAAGCTGAACTCGCCGAACGACGTCGCCGCGCATCCCGACGGCAGCTATTGGTTCACCGATCCGCCCTATGGCGGCCAGCTCTACGAAGGCGAGCCCGACGTCGCGGGCGGCCCGAGCAATGCGAGCGGCAAGCTCAATCCGCGGATCGGACAGCCGGCCGGGTTCGTGCCGGGCAAGCGAGAGCTGCCGACCAATTGCTATCGCATCGATCCCTCCGGCCGCATCGACCTCGTCGTCACCGAGGACCAGGTGCCCGACCCGAACGGGCTCTGCTTCTCGCCCGACTACAAGAAGCTCTACATCGCCTCGACCGGCAAGGGACCGGGCGACACCGGCCCCGGCGGCAAGGGCGAGATCTTCGTGTTCGACGTCGGCAGCGACAACAAGCTGTCGAACCTGAAGAAGTTCACCGATTGCGTGATCGACGGCGTGAAGTGCGGACCGGATGGTCTGCGTTGCGACGTCAACGGCAATCTCTGGGCCTCCAGCAATGCCGGCCGCGCCGTCGGCTACAGCGGCGTCACGGTGTGGTCGCCGGAGGGCAAGCTGCTCGGCCGCATCCGTCTGCCGGAAGTGTGCGGCAACGTCTGCTTCGGCGGCCCCAAGCGCAACCGCCTGTTCATGGCCGCGAGCCAATCGCTCTACGCGGTGTACACGGCGACGCAGGGGGCGGGGCCGGGCTGAGAGTGGCGCGACGGCGGACGCCGGCGCAAATTCGCCGGCGCCCGCTGGTTCTGCAGCAAAGATCTGCCGTCCAGTCGCAACAGACAACGAGGTCCGTGGCCTCGAGGGACCCATCCTGCGATCCTGCCGTTGATCCCTTCGGGGAGCCGACGGAGGCATGATGGACGATCGACCAAGACAACCCGACCTGATGCAGGACGACGGCTTCGTGCGAGTCCGGGGCGCGCGCGAGCACAATCTCAGGAATGTCGACGTCCGCATTCCTCGCAACGCCCTCGTCGTGTTCACGGGCGTATCGGGCTCGGGGAAATCCTCACTCGCCTTTGGAACGATCTACGCCGAGGCGCAGCGGCGCTATCTGGAGTCGGTGTCGCCCTACGCGCGGCGGCTGTTCCACCAGATGCAAATCCCGGAGGTCGACGACATCGAGGGCCTGCCGCCGGCCGTGGCGCTGCAGCAGCAGCGCGGGGCGCCGACGACGCGGTCATCGGTCGGCAGCGTCACCACCATCTCGAACCTCTTGAGGATGCTCTACTCCCGCGCCGGCGATTACCCGCGCGGACAACCGATGCTCTATGCGGAGGCGTTCTCGCCGAACACGCCGGAGGGCGCCTGCCCGACCTGCCATGGCATCGGACGGATGCTCGACGTCACCGAGAAATCGATGGTGCCAGACGACACCAAGACGATCCGCGAGCGCGCTGTCGCTGCCTGGCCGAGTGCCTGGCAGGGCCAGAACCTCCGGGACATCCTGACGACGCTCGGCTACGACGTCGACAAGCCCTGGCGCGAGCTTCCAAAGAAGGACCGCGACTGGATCCTGTTCACGGAGGAGCAGCCGACCGTTCCTGTCTATGCCGGCTACGATGCCGCCGAGGTCAAACGCGCCCTGCGCCGCAAGGAGGAGCCGAGCTACCAGGGCACGTTCACCGGCGCCAAGCGCTACGTGATGCAGACCTATGCCAAGTCGGAGAGCGCGATGATGAAGCGCCGCGTCGCGCAATTCATGATCACGCGGGACTGCCCGACCTGCCACGGCACGCGGCTGAAGCCCGAGGCGCTCAAGGTCAAATTCGCTGGCCTCAACATCGCAGAGATGTCGCACCTGCCGCTCAAGCAGTTGCACGACGTGATCAAGCCGTTTGCAAAAGCTTCATCGGACAAGACTGAGAAGACCGTCGTCGCCAGGCGCATCTGCGAGGATCTGTCGGCGCGCCTCGCGGTTCTGCTCGACCTCGGCCTCGGCTATCTCGCCTGCGAGCGCAGCACGCCGACGCTGTCGCCGGGCGAGCTGCAGCGGCTGCGCCTCGCGACGCAGGTCCGCTCGAATCTGTTCGGCGTCGTGTACGTGCTTGACGAGCCGTCCGCGGGCCTGCATCCGGCCGACACCGAGGCCCTGCTGCGGGCGCTCGACCGGCTGAAGCGCGCAGGCAATTCGATTTTCGTCGTCGAGCACGAGATCGAGGTGATCAGGCATGCGGACTGGCTGGTGGACGTCGGCCCCGACGCCGGCGAAGGCGGCGGTCTCGTCCTCTACAGCGGGCCGCCTGCGGGGCTCGGTGACATCGAGCAATCGCGCACCGCCCGCTATCTCGCCCATCCACGAAAGAAGCTGCCGACGGTCCGCCGCGAGGCCAAGCGGCATCTGAAGCTTAGGGGGGTGACCCGCAATAACCTTAGCGGCCTCGACGTCGATATTCCGCTGGGCGTCATCGCCGGCATTACCGGCGTGTCGGGCTCCGGCAAGTCCAGTCTGATCAGCCAGTTCCTCGTCGAGACCGTGGCCGCGCATCTCGGCCATACCCTTGCCACTGATGCGGATGACGACAGCCTGGCCCCCACGGTCGAGACGCTGGGCGGCAGGATCGTTGCCGGCCTTGACCAGATCAGCCGCCTCGTCGTCGTCGACCAGAAGCCGATCGGCCGCACGCCGCGCTCCAACCTTGCGACCTATACCGGCCTGTTCGATCACGTGCGAAAACTGTTCGCAGCGACGTCGCAGGCAAAGTCGCGCCGCTACGACGCCGGCCGCTTCTCCTTCAACGTCGCCAAGGGCCGCTGTGCGACCTGCGAGGGCGAAGGCTTCGTGTGCGTCGAGTTGCTGTTCCTGCCCAGCGTCTACGCGCCCTGCCCAACCTGCAAGGGTGCGCGCTACAACGACAAGACGCTGGAGGTGAAGTTCAACGGCAAATCCATTGCGGACGTGCTCGCGATGCGCGTCGACGAGGCCTTTGAGTTCTTCGAGGGAGATTCCGCACTGAACCGATCGCTCTCGGTCGTGCGCGAGGTCGGGCTCGGCTATATCCGCCTTGGCCAATCCGCGACCGAACTGTCCGGCGGCGAGGCCCAGCGCATCAAGCTCGCGACCGAGCTGATGCGACCGCAACGCGGTCACACGCTCTACATCCTGGACGAGCCGACGACCGGCCTGCACCCGCGCGACGTCGAGCGCCTGATCGCGCAGCTCGAGCGGATCGTGGATGCCGGTAACAGCGTGATCGTGGTCGAGCATGACATGGACGTCGTGGCGCACAGCGACTGGATCATCGATCTCGGCCCCGGTGCCGGTGACGAAGGCGGCCGTGTCGTCGCTGCGGGAACGCCGGAGCAAGTCGCAAGAGCCGGCGGCAAGACGGCGCCCTATCTGGCGCGGCGCCTCATGCAATGATCGCGCAACGAGAGAAGCCGGCCGCCTCGCCGCCATTTCGCAAGTGCGTTCTATGACGCCACGAACAGACCTCGACTTTCGCGATGTTGACTTTCGGCCGTGCCGCTCCCCATACTTCGCGAACAACAACAAGATCAGACGACGGTTTTGAGGGAGGATAGGATGCCGACTTCACGCAGGCAGCTGCTGAAGACCTCGGCGGCTGCCGCCGCCGCACTCAGCCTCGATTGGACCCGCGCCCAGGCACAAGCCGAGAATATACGCATCGGCCTCGTCTACGACCTCACCGGTCCCTTCGCCGCCGGCGGCTCGGTCGCCTCGTCGATCGGCGCGCAGATCGCCATCGATCTCGTCAACGAGAAAGGCGGTGTCGGCGGCAAGTACAAGGTTGCGCCGGTCGCCGCGGATTCGCAGAGCAAGCCCGACGTTGCGATCAACGAGGCCGAACGCCTGATCAATCAGGAGAAGATCGACATCCTCAACGGCGTCTATGCGAGCGCGCATGCGGTGCCGCTCGCGGCCAAGGTCGAGCAGCAGAAGAAGATCCTCTGGATCACGACGGCGGTCTCGACCGCCGTGTTCAAGGACAAGAACCTGCAATACGTGTTTCGCGCGCAGATCCATTCCGATCAGTATGGACAGGCCTTTGTCGGCTTCATGAGCGAGCACGCGAAGGCGAAGCTCGGCATGGAGCCGAAGGACGTCAAGATCGCGCTGATCCACGAGGACGGCCCTTACGGCGTCGGCGTTGCCGCCGCCGACGAGGCCTATGCCAAGGAGGCTGGATTGCAGGTCGTGTTGCGCGAGGGCTATTCCGCCTCAGCGCCCGACCTCTCGGTGCTCGTTACCAAAATCAAGCGCGCCAAGGCCGACGTCATCTCACATGCGGGCTACAACCCCGACATCACCCTGTTCCTGCGCCAGGCGCGCGAGAGCGGATTGCGCTTCAAGATGCTGTTCGGCAACGGCGCCGGCTACAGCCAGCTCGACAAGCTGCGCGCCACCTTCGGCGCCGATATTGACAATTTCTGCAACATCGACCCGGTGCCGGCCCAGCTGCTCGATCCCGCCAAGCTCGCGCCCGGCATGGGCGATCTCATCAAGGAGATGGTCAGTCGCTACAAGGCCAAGACCGGCGCCACCGACGTGCCGCCGCATTGCTCGATGGGCTTCAACCAGACCTGGGTGCTGCTCAACAATGTGTTGCCGGTCGCCAAGGAGAAGTACGGCAGCTTCGAGCCCGAGGCGATCCGGAAAGCGGCGCTCGACGTCGACATCCCCGCTGGCGGCACGATCCAGGGCTATGGTGTGAAATTCTTCCCGCCGGGCACCCCGCTCTCCGGCCAGAACGAACGCTCGACGCCGGTCGTGATGCAGAATGCCGGCGAGCACATCTCCGTGGTGTGGCCGACCAACATCCGCACGCAGGACCCGGTCTTCCCGCTGCCGAAGGGCTCGACCTACGGGGCGTGAGGGGCCGCGTGCTCTCACCCTCCCCTGGAGGGGGAGGGTCGGTACGCATGAAGCGAAGCGAAATGCGTAGCGGGGTGGGGTGATCCCTCCTCACGGGCACTGCCCGATTGGAGAGATCACCCCACCCCGCTCACGCTGCGCGCGATCGACCCTCCCCCTCCAGGGGAGGGTAAGAGAGCGCCGATCTTTTCTACAACACGATCCTCTTCCCCTCCTCCGCGGCCCAGTACCCCGCGTAGTTCACCTTGATCGTCTCATAGGCCAGCGCGAGGTCTGACAGCGGCTGTCGGCCCGTGGCGACGCACTCCATGAAATCCTGGATCTCCTGCAGATAGCCGCGCGTCCATTCCTCCTCGAGGCAGACATATTGCCAGCCGGTCTTGCGATCGACCTTCTCGGTGATATAGACGCCCGCGAGCTTCTCCTCACTGGTCTGATAGCTCATCAGATGATCGTTCGGCGTGATGTTGGCGAACAGGGAGCCGCCGCTCGTATAGGTCTCGATCAGATTGCGCACGCCGCCCATGATCATGTCGCCGGAGAACACCGTCGCCTTGGTGCCGTCGGAGAACGTGGCGGTGAGCGTGCCCCAGTCCTCGACGTCGACGGGATTGGCCTTGATGTAACTGCGCTCCTCAGGCTTGAGGCCGGCGGTGACGTTGCCGACATCGCAGGTGACGCTGGCGACGCGGATGCTTTCGCCGCGCGCCCTGGCTTCGACCTGCTTCAGATACAGCACGGCCGAAAGCGGATGACAGCCCATGCGGATCAGCGAGCCGCCTCCCGTCATCGCCCACTGCGCGGCATGGGCGGCATGCGAGCCGGAATGACTCTCCTCGCCCTTCATGAACAGGATCTTGTCCTTCGTCGCCCTGATGATCTCGGCGGTCTTGGTCACCGCGGGCGCGTAGATCCAGTCCTCGGCATACATGAAGAGTTTTCCGGTGCGCTCGATCGCGGCCCGCGTCCTGTCCATCTCTTCGATCACGCGCTCATACATCAGCGCCTTCGGCACGTGCTTGCCGATCGGCTGCTGATCGCCCTCGCGGCCGAAATAGCCGGCGAACGGCTTTTCGCAGATGACATGCTTGCCGGCCTGCATGGCGCCGACGATCATCTCGGCATGAAGATTGGGCGGGGTGCAGATGTCGACGACATCGAGATCGCGGTCGGCGATCAGCTCGGCGAAGCTCCGGTAAACACGCGGGATACCGTGATGCCGGGCGAACGCGACGACCTTGTCGCCGCGTGCGGCGACCGCCGCGACCTCGACGTCGACGCCATAGACGCGCCGGAACGCATACATGTGCAGCTCCGACACGAAGCCGCAGCCGACGAGTCCCACCCTGATCCCAGTCATAGCGCCCCCTTGCTTTGGGCGGCACTATAGCGCGCCTGGAGGCCTAATCCACCGAGACGCGCACCACGCCGGCGCTCATCATGCCGAGCGCGCGGGCGGCGGGCACCGAGAGATCGACGATGCGGCCGCGGATGAAGGGGCCGCGATCGTTGACGCGGCACTGGATCGTGCGTCCGCTGTAGGACACCCGGAGCACGCTGCCGAACGGGCGGGTGCGGTGCGCGCAGGTCAGCTCGCCGTCTTTGCCGGCTTTCGCGTATCTGTAGTACGACGCAAGCCCGCTTTCGGCGTGGGCAACGGAAAAGGAAAAAAGCAAAAGGCTGGCCAGAGATAGCAATAGCGTCGTCTGCGCTTGCACGGCACTCTCCCGGGTTGCCCTGCCCGGCCTGCAAACGTCGCTTGTTCCCCAAAGTTCCTGGAACATTGCCGGGCGATGCCCGGCAATGCAGTCGCACTTCGTCACTGCCGGTGGAACACCAGCGTGCGGACTTCGATGCTTTCGCGGGGCGCCGCATCGGCCGGCGTGGTCGGATCGACGAACGCAGTATGCGGTCCGAAGCGGGTACGGCCGTCAGTTGCGGAATCGTAGCACTTCAGCAGCAGCGCCTCGTCCGGCGTCATCTCCGGGAAATAGAACCAGCGGTGGTCCGGATTGTATTTCACCGAATAGGTCTCGCCGCGCCGATTGGGATAGATCAGGTCGGAAGCGACGAGGTCTTCCGGCCTAACCGTGGTGCCGTCGGCCATCGCAAGCGGTGAATCCCGCAAGGGGCCGCGGATCGGCCGCCACAGATTGATCACCTGCACGCGCCCCTTCAGCAGCTCCTCCGCTTCATCAGGCAGATGCTCGCGCACGCGGTTGGCGCCGGACGTGATGGTCTGGTCGACATGGACGCGCGTGGCCGGCTGACGCGGGCCGCCGTCGCGGATATCAGGCGCGCCGTCGACACGCTTGCGCACGGTGTGGTCGAAGATGACGACGCGGTCGGCCTTCAGCGTCGCGCGCAGAAAGGCCTCGACGGCTGGATAGTAGACGCCGCGGATTTCCTCGTCGCTGTAAAAATCCTTCACGCCAGTCGGGTGACGCACCAGGGCAAATCCCTCGCGATCGAGCGAGAAGCTGCTCGCGATCAGCCGCCCGTCGAAGATCGGCACCTGATGCGGCTCCGGCAGCGAGGTGCTCTTGGGCTCGCCCGGCGGCGGATCGAACGCGTAGGTGCGCGGCTTGCCGTCGATCGGGGCGAGATAGTTGAGTTCAGCGGTGACGAAGGGAAGCGATTCGATTCTTGTTTCTTGCAGGCCCATGGCCAGTCTCCCGATGTGGTCGTCGGATTGATTTTTGCGGGCGTGCGATGGGGCGCAAGGGAGGCGGTGCAAATAGCAATAAGGGTGTTGTCGGGCGGAGAGAATGCAGAAGGAATGTTTCGAAGAAGGCGATCGCGCTGGAACGTGCTCGTCCCGCTTCACGAATGCTTGAGTGAATCGTGAGCTTCGCACCCACAGTCGTCATTCCGGGGCGCTCGAAGGGCGAGCCCGGAATCCATCGAGCCGCAATGTTTGTCGACGAATGGATTCCGGGCTCGCGACTTCCTCGCGCCCCGGAATGACGGACCTGCGGCGCGTCCGGGACACGAGCGTGCCTTGCGACTACAACCCGCCTTCGTGATCGCATCCGTGAACGAACGATCGACGATCTCCGCGGCGGCCAGCTTCTGCTCAACCCGATCCTGCTCATGCATTTTGCATGCATGAGCCTGATCGTGTGGCTGTCATTCTAGCCGCGCGGTGCTCACCAATAGGCGCGATAGTAGGGGCGGGGATAAACACCGAACGGGCGGTGATAAACCCGGTACGGCCGGTAATAGCCATAGCTGTAGTACGGACGGTACGGCCGATAATAGCGCGGATAGGCATAGACCGGTGCGTAGCCGTAGCCGCCGTAATAGGCGGGGGCATAACCATAACCGTAGCCCGGATATCCGTAGCCGTAGCCACCGTAATAAGGTCTGCCATAGTAACCGTAAGGCGCGCTGCTGGCGATGGCGCCGCCGATGAGCGCGCCGGCTGCGAGACCACCAAGGGCAAAGCCCCAGCCGCCGCCGCGCCAATGCACCGGTGTGGCATTATCACCGGCCGCAGCCTTCATCGTCGCAACGTTGGTGGGCATCGGGGCCGCCGCGCCCTGGCCGATCTGGGCCACCATGACCACGCCGGCCAATGAACAGGCAATCGTCGTCTTCCAGATCCTCATCGTCCTACTCCCTGTCTGACCTTTCGCTTGGAAAAAAGGATCGCAGCGCCATGATCGGGCATCCTTGCGCCAAGTCAAAGCGCAGAATTTCAAAGCCTGGAGTTTGCGTGCACCGCACAAGACGCTTGCCTCCGTTCTGATCACCGATGCCCGGCGACGTCGTCGCCTGTGACAGCCGCACGACAGTGGCTGAGGCCCGATCACCCCGGCAGGGCATTAAGCTTCCGGTGCATTCGCAACCAACAACCACCTTCACGATTTACTATTCGTGCCATTACTATCGGTTCCAATGTGCGCGGCCGGGAGGCTTCTCGCGAGCGCCAGAGTTGTGGGAGGATCACATGAGTGCCGCGAGACCCGAGCCGCTTGCCCGTCAGGCGCTAGCGTTTGTCCTGGCCGGAGGACGCGGCAGCCGCCTGCTGGAGCTGACCGACCGCCGCGCCAAGCCGGCGGTCTATTTCGGCGGCAAGTCCCGCATCATCGATTTCGCGCTATCGAACGCGGTGAACTCCGGCATCCGCCGTATCGCGGTGGCGACCCAATACAAGGCGCACAGCCTGATCCGGCACCTTCAGATGGGCTGGAACTTCTTCCGCCCCGAACGCAACGAGAGTTTTGACATCCTTCCCGCCAGCCAGCGGGTCTCCGAGACCATGTGGTATGTCGGGACGGCGGACGCGGTGTACCAGAACATCGACATCATCGAATCCCACGCCTGCCGCTTCATCGTGGTGCTGGCCGGAGACCACATCTACAAGATGGACTATGAGGTGATGCTGCGCCAGCACGTCGAGAGCGGCGCCGACGTCACCGTCGGCTGCCTCGAAATGCCGCGGTCGGAATCCTCCGGCTTCGGCATCATGCATATCGACGAGAACGGCTGGATTCAGGAGTTTCTGGAGAAGCCGAAAGATCCGCCGCCGATGCCGGGCAAGCCGGACGTCTCGCTCGCGAGCATGGGCATCTACGTGTTCGACGCGAAATTCCTGTTCGATCAGCTCAAGCGCGATGCCGAGGACCCGAACTCGAACCACGATTTCGGCAAGGACATCATCCCCTATCTGGTCAAGAACGGCCGCGCGATGGCGCACCAATACTCGACCTCCTGCGTTCGCTCCGGCAGCGACACCCCCGCCTATTGGCGCGATGTCGGCACGGTCGACGCCTATTGGGCCGCCAATATCGACCTCACCGACGTGGTGCCCGAGCTCGACCTGTTCGACCGCGCTTGGCCGATCTGGTCCTATGCCGAGATCACGCCGCCGGCGAAATTCGTCCACGACGAGGAGAGCCGGCGCGGCCAGGCGGTGAGCTCGCTAGTCTCCGGCGGCTGCATCATCTCCGGCGCCTCGCTGCGCCGCTCGCTGCTGTTCACCGGCGTGCGCATCAACTCCTACGCCAATGTCGAGAACGCGGTGATCATGCCCTACGTGAGTGTCGGCCGCGGCGCCCGTCTCCGGAACGTCGTGATCGACCGCGGCGTCGAGATTCCGGAAGGGCTCGTCGTCGGCGAGGATCCCGAGGTCGACGGAAAGCGCTTCCGCACCACCGAGCAGGGCATCTCGCTGATCACCCAGGCGATGATCGACAGGCTCAATACATGACGCCTGTTCGCGTCCTCGCGGTCGCCTCTGAAGTCTATCCCCTCGTCAAGACCGGCGGCCTCGCAGATGTCGCCGGCGCACTGCCGGTTGCGCTGAAGGCGCACGGCGTCGAGATGCGCACCTTGCTGCCGGGCTACCCCGAGGTGATGCGCCTCTTGTCCGGCACGGAGGAGCTGCGGCGCTGGCCGGATTATTTCGGCGGGCCCGGGCGGCTGCTGGCGGGCTCGCATGCCGGGCTCGACCTGTTCGTGCTGGAGGTGCCGCATCTCTATGCACGGCCGGGCAACCCCTACGTCACCACCGAGGGCGTCGACTGGGCGGACAACGGCGTTCGCTTCGCCGCGCTGTCGCGCGTGGCCGCCGATCTCGGCCACGGTCTCGTGCCGGTCTTCGTGCCCGATGTCGTGCATGCTCACGACTGGCAGGCGGGGCTAGCGCCGGCCTATCTGCACTACGACAATCGTCCGCGGCCCGGCACCGTCATGACCATTCACAACATGGCCTATCAGGGCAAGTTCGCCCCCGAGCTGATCGGATCGATCGGCCTGCCCTGGCATGCCTTCAACGTCAATGAACTGGAATATTTCGGCGGCATCAGCTTCTTGAAGGCCGGCTTGCGCCTTGCCGATCGCGTCACCACGGTATCGCCGACTTACGCGAGGGAGATCCAGAGCGACGAGGGCGGCATGGGCCTCGGCGGCCTGCTTCGCGACCGATCGAACGTGCTGAGCGGCATCCTCAACGGCATCGACACCGAGGTCTGGAATCCGCAAACTGATCCGCACATCGCCTATCGCTTCGGCGCGGAGGACCTGACATTCCGGGCCGCGAACAAGGCGGTGCTGCAGCAGCAGTTCAACCTCGACTCCTCGGACGAAGCGCCGCTGCTCGGCGTCATCAGCCGGCTGTCGTGGCAGAAGGGGCTCGACCTGCTGCTGGAAGCCATCCCGACCATCCTGCGCGAAGGCATGCAGCTCGCATTGCTCGGTAGCGGCGACCGCGATCTGCAGGATCGCTATCAGGCCGCGGCCCGCGCCAATCCCGGCCGGATCGGGGTCGTGATCGGCTATGACGAGATTCTCGCGCATCTGATCCAGGCCGGCTCCGACGCGCTGATCGTGCCGTCGCGCTTCGAGCCGTGCGGCCTGACCCAGCTCTGCGCGCTGCGCTATGGCGCCGTGCCGATCGTCTCGCGCGTCGGGGGCCTCGAAGACACCATCGTCGATATCGGCGAGGCCGACGCGTCCGGCCGCGATGCCACCGGCTTCAAGTTCGCCCCCGTGACGGCGGACGCCCTCGCCGGCACGCTGCGCAAGGCCAACGTCGCCTTCCACGACAAGCTGACCTGGCGCCGCCTTCAACGCAGCGGCCTTGCGACCGACGTCTCCTGGCGCAACCGCGCCGGCGACTATGCCGCGCTGTACCGCGGACTGATGGCGGAGCGCGCGTGAGGCAGAGCCGAATCCATGCTATAGAGCAGGACATGGACCCCTTCGCGATCAAGCTGCTCGGCTTTGCCGCCGCCACCTGCACCACCGTCGCCTACGCGCCGCAGTTCATCAAGGTCTGGAAGACCCGCTCGGCGCGCGACATTTCTCTCGGCATGTTCCTGGTGATGATGCTGGGCCTCACGCTCTGGCTCATCTACGGCCTGCTTTCAGGCGATGCCCCCCTGGTCGCGGCGAACGCCGTCACCATGGTTCTCGCCGGCGGCATTCTGGTGATGAAGCTGAGATATGGATGAGGCCTGATACCCTCTCCCCTTGTGGGCCTGTTGCGTAATTCGCCATTTGTGATTCCCTAGGGCAAAGCCTTGGAGGGTAGCGATGGCAGTGAAGCAGACGGGGCAGCC
>NZ_JBYGYN010000018.1:0-89364 GCF_057651995.1 Bradyrhizobium sp. USDA3516
CCGTGGTCGATGACTGCACCCGCGAGTGCCTGGCGCTGGTGGCCGATACCTCGCTCTCCGGCATCCGCGTGGCCCGGGAACTTGACCGGCTGATGATCGGGCGCGGCGAGCCGAAATGGTGGTCAGCGACAACGGCAGCGAGCTGACCAGCAACGCCATCCTGACATGGGCGGATCAGAGCCGCGTCGCCTGGCACCACGTTGCGCTGGGCAAGCCCATGCAGAATGCGTTCATCGAGAGCTTTCAACGGCCGGCTGCGGGATGAATTGCTGAACGAGACGCTGTTCACGTCAGTGGCCCAGGCTCGCCTCGCACTCGGATGCTGGCGGGCCGATTACAACGATGCCCGACCCCGCTCGCAGCTCGGATGGAAAACGCCCTCCGAGTTCGCCTTCACCTGTCACCCGCGCCGGAATCTGGCGCTGCGCTATGCCGAAGGCTCCGCGCCAGCTCCCGTCGCTCCCACCGCCCAACCGGGCAAATCCAACGACCGGAGCGAACTCAGGATTGGGATAAAAGTTGGGGGCAAGGTCAATCCGCGCCAACGTGAGTTGGGACGTACGCATCCGACAGGGGCCGAGGTTTTGGGCGGGCCGGAGCGGCGGCGGCGCTGGTCGCAGGACGACAAGGCACGGATTGTCGAGGAAACGATGGCGCCGGGCGCGAAGGTGACTGAGGTTGCGCGTCGCAGCGGAGTAGCGGCCAGCCTGGTGTTTACCTGGCATCGACAAGCACGGACATCGGAACAAGTTGTACCATCTTTTGCGCCGGTGCAGATCGCCGCCGCAGCGGCCTCGGCTGAGGAAACTCCGAAGCTTTGGCCTACGGCTGATGGCCGAGTTCGCTCCGTGGCAGCCGCGTGTACTGGATTGATAGAGATTGATCTCGGCAACCGACGGTGCGTCCGGGTGGATGCGCACGTCGATCCGGAGGCGCTGGCGCGGGTCCTCGATGTGCTTGGACGCCGATGATTGCTATACCGGGGAATGTGCGAGTGTGGCTCGCGACAGGCTACAGGGATATGCGCAGAGGCTTTCTGTCACTGGCACTCCAAGTACAGGAGGTGCTGCGCAAAGACCCGCTCAGCGGTCATCTGTTCGTCTTCCGCGGTCGCCGCAGCGATCTTGTGAAGGCGATCTGGCACGATGGCCAGGGAGCCTGCTGTTCACAAAAACACTCGAGAGAGGAAAGTTCATCTCGCCATCGGTTGCCGGTGAATCGGTAACGATCTCGCCGGCGCAGTTGAGCTATCTGCTGTCCGGGATCGATTGGCGCAACCCTCAAGAAACCCAGCGTCCGACGCGGGTCGGATAGCCGCTTTACGGTTTAAATCTGCTGCTTGATCTGATTCAATGGGCTTCATGATATCGAAGCCGGACGATCTTCCATCGGACCTTGTGAGTGCCCTGGCGGCGCTGCAGGCCGAGCGTGAGGCGCGGCTGCGAGCCGAGGCGATGGCCGCCAGTGCACGGGCGGAGCTGTCGGACAACGAGGCGGTGATCGCACATCTCGAACTACGGATCGAGAAGCTCAAACGCGAGCTGTACGGGCAGCGCTCCGAGCGCACGGCACGGCTGCTCGAGCAGTTGGAGTTGGAACTCGAAGAACTCGTCACCACGGCGAGCGAGGATGAGCTTGCCGCGCAGGCCGCCGGCGGCGAAGACGCAGAGCGTTCGCCCCTTCATGCGCAAGCGGCCGGTGCGCAAGCCATGGGCGGATGACATCGAACGCGAACGCGTCGTCATTGAGGCTCCAACAACCTGCGCCTGCTGCGGTGGATCGCGGCTGGCGAAGATCGGTGAGGATGTGACCGGCACGCTGGAGGAGATCCCGCGCCGCTTCAAGCTGATCGAGACGGTACGCGAGAAGTTTACCTGCCGAGATTGCGAGAAGATCAGCCAGCCGCCGGCGCCGTTCCATGCCACGCCGCGCGGCTTGATCGGCCCACAATTGCTGGCGACGATCCTGTTCGACAAGTTTGGCATGCATATCCCGCTCAACCGCCAGAGTGTGCACTTCAAGGCCGAGGGGATCGACCTGCCGTTGTCGACGCTGGCCGACCAGGTCGGCTCGGGACCTTCGCCGTCATGCCGCTCTTCCACTTGATCGAACGCCATGTACTCGCGGCCGAGCGCCTTCATGGCGACGACACCACCATACGTATCTTGGCGAAGGGCAAGTGCACGACCGGGCGGATTTGGACTTATGTGCGGGATGACCGGTCGTTTGCCGGGCCTGCGCCGCCGGCGGCGGTCTATTACGCCTCGAGCGATCGACGAGGCGAGCATCCCCAGAAGCATCTGGCCGCCTTCGCGGGCATTCTGCAGTGCGACTGTTACGGTGGCTTCGAACCGTTGTTCGACCCGCAGCGGAAAGAGCTGCCGATTACGCCGGCGTTTTGCTTTGCCCATGCGCGGCGGGGGTTCTTCGAGCTGGCTGACATCGAGAAAAATGCTCGGGAAGGTAAGAAGGGCAAACCGGTCTCTCCGATCGCGCTGGAGGCGGTCAGACGCCTCGATGCGTTGTTCGAGATCGAGCGCGCCATTAACGGCTGCAGCGCTGATGAGCGGCGCGCCGTGCGCCAGGAAAAGAGCAAGCCGCTTCTCAAGGACCTGCACGCGTGGCTGCTGCGTCAGCGCGAAACCCTCTCGCGCTCCTCCGAGGTCCTGAAGCCCATGAATTACATGCTCAGGCGCTGGGACGAAGAAGCCCTGCCGTCAGTTCAAGGCAACTTTTTTTGGCTTCTCCTTCCAGGCCGCCACCATCCGCTCGTACGCCTGCTCGACGCGTGCGACGTAGCCAGCTTCCCGCTCACGCAGTTCCTTGATCCAGTAGTCCCGACCCGGGCCAGCCTTGCCATAGGCACGAGGCGCTCCAGCCTTGAGTGCCACCTTTCGGAGTTTCATCGCTGTGAACGCCGGTCGTGCGTAAGCATAATCTTTCCCGGTCGTCAGGACGTGCCAGATCATCACTGCGAGCTTACGTGCCGTCGCGACGGCCGCGACTCCGGGCCCATGCTTCTTCTGCATGCGGTTGAAGAAGGCTCGCAGAGGCCCCGGTGCCGTCTTGGCCGACCAGGCCGCTTCAACCAGCATCTTGCGGGCGTCACGATTGCCCTGTTTCGAGATCCGGCCATGCCGTGCCGGGTGCTCGCCTGACTGCCGAACCCGCGGTGTCAACCCGAAATAGCTGCTGAGCTTATCCGGCGACGGGAAGCGTGCGATGTCGCCGATGGAGGCCAGTACACTCGATGCGACAACCGAACTCACGCCGGGGATCGTCATCAGCTTGAGAGCCCGTGGATCGTCCAGAGCCTGTTGCGCTACGGCCTTGTCGATCTCCGACAGTTGCTTCGTCACGCGTTCGAGTTCCGCGATCAGACGCCGGAGCATTGCACGCTCCTCCGATGGCAGAGGCAGACTGTCCAGCCAATGCTGTCCGCGCTTACCGAAGAGATAGCCTTTGTAGGGCGGGATGAGGTTGGCATGCAGGATAGCCTTCATGCGTCCCTTAATCCGGATGATCTGCGCCAAGACACCAGCGCGCTCGGCCATCTGGCGCCGGCGGCTGTAGGTGTCCTCGTCAGCAACCCAGACCTCCGGCAAGAAGCCGGCAGCATGCAACTTTGCCAGGGTCCCAGCATCGACCTTGTCGGTTTTGACTCGCGCATAAGCGATCGCCCGAACGAGCCTCGGATTGGCGACCGCGACGCGCTTAACGTGCGGGCGCAGAATACGTTCGACCGCCGCGCTGTTGCCCGTCACCTCGATAACCACCTCATCCTCGAGGCTGAGTGTGTTGGCAAAGGCGACAAGCCGATCGTGGACGAGATCAACGCGCAGCTGTCGGATTATTGTTCCGTCCCCCAGGATCGCCACCTGGGCGAACGATCGGTGGATGTCCATGCCGACGATTTGCATGCTTGGTTCTCCTTTGTCTCAGGAGCCAGTGGCTTGCACGACATCTACGGATCCGCGCTCGCAGCGCAGCCGGGCAAGTCGTAGGGGCGGCCAAGTAACAAAGCGAGCTCACAGCTCATGGTCATGGCGGCCTGCCACCGTTTCGTGCTCCAGCGCCCCTATCCCGGCTTGCACAGACTAATCCGGACGACCGGTCCTCTCCACCGGGTTTGAGCGCTGAAAACATCATGCCCTTTAACAATTGCGCTGAGCGCGCATTGAGAGGCATCGCCTTGGGAAGGCGCAACTGGACCTTCGCTGGTAACCAGCGTGGCGCCGACCGTGCCGCCATCATGCTGACGATGATCACGACCTGTCGCCTCAACGACGTCGATCCCAATGCCTGGCTCGCCGATGTCCTGGCCCGTATCGCCGATCTTCCCGCGTCGCGCCTGCACGAACTGCTGCCCTGGGAGTGGAAGCTCCTGCGCCAAACCGACAAGCCCGCCGGTCAGCAGGCCGCCTGATCTTCACCCAACCGATCATAGAGCTCGCCGTGCTCGCGCGCATGCGTCAATTGAGCGGCCTTCGGCGTATGAGTACGTTGGGACAGCCTCACCGAACAGCATAAACCGGCGGCTGGAAACCGCTTACAAGCAGCACACGGCCGTCGATGACAAGGTCGGTGTCATTCTGGATGTTGGGGTCACGACTGGACAAACGAACGAAGGAGTGATGATCGAGCCGCAAGTCGATGAGGTTGAAGCGATTACGGGCATCGACATAAAGGTGGTCACCGCCGACTCGGGCTATGCCTACGCTAAACGCGCTCGAGAGGCGCGGGATTGATGCCCTCATCCCAGCTAAGCCGAATCAATCAAGAGTCGCGTACCGCTCAGGCGCTTCCGGTACGATGCTGCGTGTTCCAGGCGGTCGTGATCACCCATTCCAGAGCATCGTGATCACCATTTCCAGCTGATCGTAATCGCTGTTTCCAGCGATCGCGATCGAGGACAACCAGGAGGCGCGCACGGCTGACAGTCTGCAACCCGGGTAGCTTGGTCTTTTGCCTAACCGCAGGGGATCGAGATGCCGACCGAGAGACTGTCCATGCGCCACATTCTTGAAGTTCTACGCCTGCACTACAGCGTCGGCATGTCGCAACGCGCTGTAGCCCGCAGCCTGGGCTTGGCCCAAGGCACGGTCAGCAAGTACCTGAACCGAACCCGCCGCGCCGGCCTGACCTGGCCGTTGCCGCCGGAGCTCGATGACGACGTCCGGCTGGAGAACCGCCTATATCCGCCACCATCCGACCCGCCTTAGCGACGAGCGTCCGCAGCCCGATCGGGCGCTCGTGCATCGCGAGCTGCGGCGCCCGAACGTCACGCTGATGTTGTTATGGGAGGAGTATTGCGACGCAAGCTCCGACAGCTTCAGCTATTCGTGGTTCTGCGAACGCTACAACGAATGGTCCGGTCGCCCTCAAGCCGACCCTGCGTCAGGTCCATGTCGCAGGCGAGAAGCTATTCGTCGACTATTCCGGCCACACGATGGAGGTGGTTGACGGGCTCACCGGCGAGCTGCGCAGCATGCAGATCTTCGTCGCCGTGCTCGGCGCCTCGAACTACACCTATGCCGAAGCCAGCTTCAGCCAGAGCCTGCCGGACTGGATCGCCTCGCACGTTCGGGCATTCTCCTATTTCGGTGGCGTGGCCCGGCAGACGGTGAGCGACAATCTGAAGGCTGTTATCACCCGGGCCTGCTTTCACGGAACCCATGGTCAACCGGACCTATGCCGATGTCGCCCGCCATTACCGCACCGCCATCGTTCCGGCGCGGCCGTATCGGCCAAGGGACAAAGCTAAGGTCGAAGTCGCGGTCCAATCGTCGGGCGATGGATCCTGGCGCGCTTGCGCAACCGCCGCTTCTACTCGCTTGCCGCCCTCAACGAGGCGATCCACGCGCTTCTTGTCGAGCTGAACGATCGACCTTTGCGCAGCTGGGGACGAAGTCGCCGGGAAGTGTTCGAAGAGCTCGCTCGGCCGTCGCTGACCTTCTCGCCGGATGAGCCGTACGAGTATGCCGAGTGGAAGCGCTGCCGGGTCAACCTTGACTATCATGTCGAGATCGCCAAGCACTACTACAGCGTCCCTCACAGCCTCGTGCATCAGGAAGTCGAGGCGCGGATTACACAGAAGACCGTCGAGATCGTTATGCGAGACGATGCCGCTCCGTCGCGGTCGATGGCCGCATCAGGCATGGAAGGCAATCATCGGAACATGAGAGGCCCGACCGGGTCCATTGCATTGGTCGCCAGTGGGGGACAGCGGCAAGGCACTGCCAGAGCCGCGGTCCGACCTGAGGTCGGGAGTCGGACTGGCCCATAGTACCTGTCAAGTCGTCGAAGGAAACGAGACCCATGGAGGGAAGGGGCCAGCCTGAGGGGAGCCCGCGCGAGAAGGCCAGGGTCCGGACACAGAGTCGGGTTGCCTTGCCGCCGAACCTCGAGCGGGTGAACGCGGCGGCCAAGCAGGCTGCTCAAACCGGGTTCACTGCCTTGCTGCATCACGTCAACGTGGACGCTCTGCTTCGGGCGTTTCGACGACAAAAGCGGCGGCCCGGCGCGGGGGTCGATGGGGTAACGGTGGCGAAGTACGAAGATCGGCTTACGGATAACATCCGCGAGCTCTGCGCACGGGTCCACACTGCTCGCTACCGGCCACAGCCGGTGCGGCGGGTCTACATTCCCAAAGCCGATGGCGGTAAACGACCTCTCGGTGTGCCGGCGCTAGAGGACAAGATCGTCCAAAGCGCGGTGGCCGAGGTGTTGAGCGCCGTCTACGAGGCCGACTTCTTCGGATTTTCCTACGGCTTCCGGCCGGGGTGGAATCCTCATATGGCACTTGATGCCCTGCATACGGCCATCATGAGCCAGCATGTGAGCTGGGTGCTCGATGCCGACATAGGTAGCTTCTTCGACTCGGTCGACCACGAGTGGCTTTTGCGAATGGTGGCGCACAGGATCGCCGATCCACGCATAGTGCGGCTGATCGGGCTGTGGTTCCGGGCTGGCGTTCTTGAGAGCGGCGAGAAGCAGCAGACGGACAGGGGCACGCCACAAGGGGCAGGCATCAGCCCGCTCCTTGCCAACATCTTCCTGCACTACATCCTCGATCTCTGGGTCTGCCAATGGCGTCGCCGCCATGCACGCGGTCGCGTTGTGACCGTGCGTTATGCAGACGACTTCGTCATGGGCTTCGAGAGCAAGGCAGATGCGCAGGAAATGCTCTTGGCCCTCAAGGAGCGGCTGGCCAGCTTCGGCCTAACGCTCCATGAGGACAAGACGCGGCTGATCGAGTTTGGCCGGTTCGCGCCCTTCTCGCGTCAGCGGCGCGGCGAGCGGCGGCCCGAAACCCTCGCTCTCCTGGGCTTCACCACTACTGCGGGTGGACCCGCGACGGCCGGTTCATCGTGAAGCACAAGACGGAAGGGAACTGAGACGGCGCAGTTAGAAAAGTCGACACATGGGTTGGTCGGAGTTCGAAACCCTGACGGCTCGCTTCCGTCTGCCCCGTTCCACGCATCACTCGCACTTTGGCACGGGCGGGGATATGACGCGGGTTACTCTCGGAAAGAGTCGGGTAGGGGAAAGCCGCACGCCCGGATCTGTGAGGGCGAAAGCCGAATGGCTGAGCTACTCGACCAGGACCTTGAAAGCCTCAGCCGGAGAGAGACCTTCTCTGCCGAAGATCAGGTTGCCCCTAATACGACCTGGACCGTGAGCGCTGCGACCGCTGAGGGTCTCGCGGCTGCGCGTGCGGCGCCAAAGATTGGGGTCTTTCCGTGGCCTCGGTCGCGGGTATCCCGCTGCTACTACGGTGCCTCAAAGCTCACCGGCTATGTGCTTTGTCGATCAAGGATATTCCACTGGCGCGGGCGGCTCGATCAACGTGAAGGGCGCGTACACGAACGGTGCAAAGCCGTTACAACTTCCAGCCCTACACCTCGGCGACGCACGCTATGTACCGCGGCACCGGGTTGGCCGGTGCCCAGCGTCGGCCTGGATGGACTCTCCGACGCCGTGTTTGTCACTGGCGCTGGTCAGGAGTTGACCACGACCTATCGCTTCGACGGTCCTTGCAAGCATAACTGGGATCCGCACGGGAGCACCTCGGTTTAGGGCAGTTGGGCTGCTGTATGTACAACAACAGGGGCGAAGGGTATATCTGCGGCTCCTTTGTCGCGAGCCTCGCGCTCTCGAGTGGCGTCGCTGGTTGCAATCACGACTTCAACTACTCGACCGTTGGTATGATCCCTAGCTGATCTTCTTGGCCGATCTGACTTAGACTCGGCCAGAAGTACGCGTCTTGAAGCACGGTGGTTTTGCCGCGCAGGCAGGTATCGCCAAGCGGGCGCCGCCAAGGAACGAATGACCAGAATACGTTCAGCCTGTTGCTTCGAGCTCGGCGCACCTGGCCAGTCTGTGGCAAAGTGGCGGAAGAAGAAAAGAGCGCTCTCTAGCTCTTACCTCCAAGAGAAGCCTCCGGCATGCCGGCGGGCGGCCTTTTTTCAAAATCTCTGCAGGACTTCGCCGCGCTCGTGTTCACTCTTTCGACGAAGCCATTGCCTTGGTAATTGGCCAGCCGGAACACTATGCGTCACGCAATCGTGCCAACGATCGAAGGTGATGGTGAACCACTCCTCCGTTGTTGCCGAGCGCGTTGCGCCTTCTACTCCTATAAATCCCGGGTGTTATTGAATTGAACCTGCCGTTTTCATGGATAGGCAAAATGTTCATTGGCGGCCCAACTGGCTCCCAAGGCAATGCGCGCCAATTCCGGATCGAAGTCGCGGCTCAGACTTACTGCTAGAATAACATAAGTTGCGCTGCATCGGTCATACAACCTAGCCGTTTCCGACGCGCCGGTGCGCTTACGACGTCGGAGTTCCTGAACTCAGATCGGTGTCGGTACCAATCTGCCGGGATTCAAGGCTTACGCATCAAACCGCATCATTTCCGTCGGGATGCGCACAATTTCAGTAACAAACGGCGCTAAATCAGAGAAAATCGCCTCAGTGGCCCGGTAATGTTGTCGCAAAGAAAGCAACGAGTCCCACGGGACTGGTGATCAAAATCTTGGGAGTGAAATATTGGCTCAAAGCGATGAGCTGCAACCGTCTCTCACCGGCGAACCTGCCCTCTCTTGCAGCGGACGAATTGCATCCTGTCGCCGCGACGGGGCTGAGCATTCGCGAGGATCGTTGAGGTTGTCTCATCTGCGACATTTCCCGCACTGAGTCAACTTGAGATCTTAATGGCTCTTTCAGTCCCATTCTGGATCGTGCTCCGCCGGAACGCCCGCGCTTCGAGGTCGCAAAGAAGCAACCGTTTGAGGCGCGGTTTTCAAAAAGAGCGCTACGCGTGTGCGGCGATCATTCTGAGACTACCAACAGAGAGGAGAGTTCCTTGGCTATTTCTCGACGTGACCTCATGAAGACAGGGCTGGCCGCGGGAACGGCTATATCGATGCCTTCGGTCCTGCAGGCGCAGAAAGCCACCGCCTCACGGACGGTCCGAATGGTCTTGTCCGGTGACCTTCGGGTCTTCGATCCAATTGCCACGACTGCGAACGTCACGTTTGCCCATGGCCTGGCGATTTACGACACGCTGTTCGCGGCGGATTCGAAGTTCATGCCGCAGCCGCAAATGGTGGGGAAGTGGGGCGTTTCAGAAGACAAGAAGACCTATACGTTCGAGCTTCGGGATGGTCTGGCCTGGCACGATGGGACTTCCGTCACGGCCGCCGACTGCGTGGCGTCGGTCCATCGCTGGGCTCAAGTCAACGCCGGCGGCCGGCTGATCATGTCGCGGGCGAAGGACATTGCGAAGAAGGATGACAAGACCTTCACGATCGCTCTTAAGGAGCCGCTGGGACTTCTGATTAACATACTAGCGGATCCGGGAGATCTGGGCCTATTCATTATGCGCGAGAAAGACGCGAGCCGTCCCCCAACCGAGCAGGTGACCGCGAATATCGGATCGGGCCCGTTCAAGTTCAATCATGATCTTGCCAAGCCAGGTGCGAGCTTCACCTACGACCGCAATGAGAATTACGTCGCACGCAGGGAGCCGGCTGATGGACTGGCTGGCGGAAAGGTCGTCAAGGTCGATCGCGTCATCTGGGATAATATCGGCGATCAGCAGACTGCTTTCGCGGCGCTGCAGGCAGGCGAAATCGATTTCATGGAATCTCCCCCCTCAGATCTTTACTCGGCGATAGAAAGCGACCCGAACCTTGTACTCGAGGTTCTGAACAAATCAGGCAACGACCTGCTCATCCGCATGAACTGTCTGCAGAAGCCATTCGATAACGTGAAAGCACGCCAGGCGCTGCTTCATCTGATCGATCAGGAAGCTTTCATGAGGGCCGTTAACGCAAAATATGCCCATCCTCTCAAATCGATGTTTGGTAACGATACGCTCTACTCCAACGACGAGAATACCGGATGGTACAAGAAGGGCGGCAACCCGGAAAAGGCCAAGCAGCTCTTCAAGGAGGCGGGATATGCCGGCGAGAAAGTCCTTATCCTCGACCCTACGAACGCAGCATGGGCTGACATTCCTTCGCAGCTCCTCGCGGCCACTCTGCGCAAGATTGGGGTCAACGCCGAACTTGCCCCGATGGACTGGGGCCAGCTCGTCACGCGGCGGGCCAACAAGGGACCGATCGAGGATGGCGGCTGGAACATCTTTGTCTCGTCTTACCCCGATAAGAGCCTCGGCGATCCGATCGGCGCTGCCTTGCTGCTCGCGAATGGGGATAAGGCCTGGTATGGTTGGCCAAAGAACGACGAGTACGAGGCGCTGCGGGCCAAATGGGCGGATGTCGAAACTCTCGATGAGCGCAAGGCGTTGGCCCGCCAGATGCAGCGGTTATGGTGGGATTTTGTCGGCGCGGTTTTCTTGGGTCAAATTGTCTCACCTATTTCGCGCCGCAAGACCCTGACAGGCCTTATTCCCACGCCGGGAGTTCTCCCGATGTGGAACATGCAGAAGGGCTGAGGCGCAATGGCTGCTTACGTCCTGCGCAGGATGGTCTCGACCATAGCCGTCATGGCTATGGTCGGAATTTTCGTGTTTTTGCTTCTCCGCCTCTCGCCGGGCGACCCGGCAGCCATCATTGCTGGCGATACAGCCACGCCACAGATGATCGCCGGCATCCGCGAAAAGTTGGGGCTCAACGATGCGTTGCCCATTCAGTTCGTACACTGGGCGCTGAACATCATCCACGGTGACTTCGGGACGTCTATTTTTTCTGGGCGGCCTGTTCTCCAACTGATCTCGCAACGGCTGCAGCCGACCATTTCTCTTTCAATCTTGACGATGGTTCTTTCGGTGGCGTTCGGGGTGTCATTCGGCATTCTTGCGGCTTGGCGGGTTGGAGGTCTCATCGATCGCATGCTCTCTGGCTTCGCGGCGCTCGGATTTTCTGTCCCGGTGTTTGTTGTCGGCTATTTTCTCGTCTACTTGTTGGCCATCAAAGCGCGTTGGCTGCCGGTCCAAGGGTACCAGCCTCTCGATCACGGCCTCGGACCTTGGTTTGTGCACCTGATCCTGCCTACGGTGACCTTAAGTCTTCCGTATATTGCTTTTATTGCCCGGATAACGCGGGCAAGCATGCTCGAAGTTTTATCGGAAGATTACATGCGAACGGCGGCTGCTAAGGGGGCCTCCACATATTCCATGCTTTTCCATCATGCTCTGAAGAACGCGGGTGTCCCGATTCTCACTGTGATCGGAATAAGCTTCGCATATCTGATCGCTGGCGTCGTCATCACGGAAACGGTGTTCAACATACCTGGTGTGGGTCGTTTGGTGGTCGATGCCATCAACAACCGCGATTATCCCATCATCCAGGCCGTGCTGATCCTTAGTTCGGGCCTCTACGTCCTTGTCAATCTAACGGTCGATCTTGCGTACACGCTGATCGATCCTCGCATTCGGTATTGATATGACGTTCTTATCCGCACCGGTTGAAGCCGAGCCCTTGGGCCGGCGAATATCTAGCCTTCGTCGTCTGGCAAGTCGGCATCCACTAATATTTGCCGGCGCTGGCCTCCTGGCCGCGATGATTGTTCTGTCACTCGCTGCACCTCTTTTCGCCGGCGATCCGCTGAACATGGATCCATTCCAGCGCCTTCAATCTCCTTCAGCCGAGATGTGGTTCGGTAGCGATAATCTGGGCCGTGACGTGTTTGCGCGTACGGTGTTCGGCGCCCGGATCTCCCTCATGGTCGGATTAATTTCGGCGGCGAGCGCGGCTCTCGGCGGGCTTCTGATCGGTGTGATCGCCGGTTACAACCGCCGCTTCGATAGCATCGCAATGCGCATCATGGACGGCCTGATGTCGATCCCGACGATCCTGCTGGCCATCGCTCTTGTTTCTCTGACGGGTCCAGGAATCAGTATTCTCATCTTCGCCATCACGATTCCCCAGATCCCAACGGTTGCGCGGCTGGTTCGTTCGGTGGTTCTTGGCGTTCGGGAGCGTCCCTATGTGGAGGCTGCCGTCTGTGGCGGCGCGCGCCTTCCAAAGGTGTTGTGGCGCCATATTCTGCCCAGCACCATCCCGGCGCTTATGATCCAGAGCGCCAATGTCTGCGCGAGTGCGATTCTTATAGAGGCCGGGTTGAGCTTCCTCGGTGCAGGCGTGCCTCCCGTAATTCCCAGCTGGGGCAACATGATATCGAGTTCTCGCCTGTATCTCGCTATCGCCCCATTGACTGTTTTCGCTCCTGGCATCTGTCTTGCCGTCACAGTCCTGGCCGTCAATTTACTCGGAGACGGCTTACGAGATCTTTTCGATCCCCGCTCAAGGCGGAGACGCTGACATGCGAACAGAAAATGTGACCCAGGATGACGTGCTTCTCGATGTTCGGGACTTGGAGACGCATTTTTACGGAGAAGAAAGCGTCACGCGCGCCCTAGGCGGCATCAGCTTCCAGATAAAGGGCGGGGAAACGCTCGGCGTTGTCGGTGAATCCGGATGTGGCAAGAGCGTCACCGCCCTCTCAATCCTTCGTTTGCTGCCCAAGCTGACCGCTAAGACCGTTGGGGGCGAGATCCGCTTTCATGGACGCGATCTCCTGAAGCTATCGGAACGCGAGATGCGACAGATCCGCGGCGACCGGATCGCAATGATCTTTCAAGAGCCCATGACAAGCCTGAACCCAGTTCAGACCGTTGGCCACCAGATCGCTGAAGCCGTGCAGATCCATACGAGCGCTTCCCGGTCGGAAGCGATGACAAGGTCTCAAGAAATGCTCCGGCTCGTCCGGATCGCAGACCCCGAGCGTCGCCTTAAGAGCTACCCTTACGAAATTTCAGGCGGCATGCGCCAGCGTGCGATGATCGCCATGGCCCTTGCCTGCTCGCCGGAACTATTGATTGCCGACGAGCCAACGACTGCGCTTGACGTTACGATACAGGCGCAGATCTTGCGGCTGATCATCGATCTGAAAGAGCAGATGGGAATGGCCGTGATGTTCATAACGCACGATCTGGGCGTTGTAGCCGAGACGTGTCAACGCGTCATCGTCATGTATGCTGGCCGAATCGTGGAGCAAGCGAGCGTAAAAGATCTATTCGCACAGCCCACACATCCGTACACCCAAGGACTCATGCGCTCGGTGCCCGATCCGCGGCGCGGCCGGCGCCGCCGCCTTCCCGAAATTCCCGGCATTGTGCCGAGCCTGCGCGAGCCCATCGTCGGGTGCACTTTCGCGCCTCGGTGTCCGTTCGCGATCGGCATTTGTCGTGAAAAGACCCCTGTGATGCGTGATGTCGGACCGCGCCATGCTGCCGCCTGCTGGCGTGCTGAAGAGGTCGTGGGCGCATGACCGGCCCTCTGCTTAAAGTTGAGAAGTTGACTAAACATTATCCGCTTGCGAAGGGATTCCTGAGGCGGACTGGTCCGGTGGTGCGAGCCGTGGAGGACGTCTCCTTCTCGGTTGAGGCGGGTGAGACGCTCTGCATCGTCGGCGAATCCGGCTGCGGCAAGTCCACTGTCGCGCGACTCCTGATGCGCATCGTGGAGCCAACCGGCGGGCGTGTGTTGGTGGACGGGACCGATATTGCAAGCCTCAAGACACACGAACTGCGTGCGTATCGCCGACGCATGCAGATGGTCTTTCAGGATCCATACTCATCGCTGAATCCGCGCCTGACTGCCGGACAGATCATCACCGAGCCTGTCGAGAACTTTGAGCGGCTCAACCGGACCCAGCGCCGAGCGCTTGCCGCCGAGCTTCTACAAAAAGTCGGGATGTCGCCCGAGATGATGCACAGGCTCCCATCAGAATTCTCGGGCGGCCAGCGGCAACGGCTCGGCATTGCCAGGGCATTGGCTCTCCGGCCCTCACTCATCGTCGCTGACGAAGCGGTCTCAGCTCTCGATGTCTCAGTGCAGGCACAAATCCTGAACCTGCTGATGGATCTCCAGCAGCAGCTCGGCATCGCCTTCGTTTTCATTTCGCATGATCTTAGTGTCGTCGAGCATATCGGGCACCGCGTTGCGGTTATGTATCTTGGGCGGATTGTCGAGCTAGCCCCGTGCGAGGCCTTTTTCGCAGAGCCAGCCCATCCCTATGCCGAGGCGCTGATCGCGGCGGCTCCGGTCCCCGACCCCACGCGGGCTCGGCTGCAGGTGCCCGTAGAGGGTGAGGTGCCAAGCCCCGTCAATCCGCCGAGTGGGTGTGCGTTTCACCCGCGCTGTCCGCTCGCGGTTGAGCGTTGCCGCGTCGAAGTTCCGCGTTTGGTGCCGATGCCGGATGGGCGCGCCGTCGCGTGCCATGTCCGTGCACCAGCCACAGACGCGGTCGCTCAGCGGGTTATCTCGGTCGCAGGCTCTTCGGCCGTCCCCATAGAACGGCGAAACCTTTCTATTGGCATCCGATGAAAACTGGCTTTCGCGCTCGAAATGAACACCTCGGTCCTGCTTCCGAAAGGCGCCTGATGCGGTTGCACCTCCATCGCAGGACATCGATACCGAGGCGACAGCAGCAGTTCGCAAACGGGGGCCGCCAGCGAATCCTGCGTTTTGCGCCCGGTAAGAATATTTACGAGAATTAGATTCGCCTTAGAAGCTGAAGACTGGAGCACGCTTATGAAAGAGCTTGACCGGCCCGTGGTCAACAACGTGAAGAAGGCAATGCCGCCCAAGGGGGCATTCGAATTTGATGGAAGGCAATATCTCGACGGGCAGGCGTCCGATCCGCGCGAACTCGGCTGGATGCAGGGAACGCCGCCGGCGGCGGATAAGCGCATCACTTTCGAAGGCGACAGCTTCCTGGATTTTCCGCAAATTCGCTGGTCGCTCTCGCATCTTCGCGAGCTTGTACCGACGCTCAACATCTGGCGTGGGCGGGGTGAACCGTCGTCGCTCGATCGTAGCGACAAGAGTCTCGATATCGGCGCGTTGGCGTTCACGGACATGGACGGCCGGCAGCGCCGGTTTGACGAAGCCCTTTTCGATACGTACACCGACGGTATTATAGTTCTACATCGCGGGCGCATTGTTTATGAGCGCTACTTGGGTGCGCTTGAACCCCATCTGCCGCATGCCTGCTTCTCGGTCACAAAGTCATACGCGGGCACGCTGGCTGCAGCCTTCGTACATCAAGGTCTTCTCGATGACACGAAGATGATCCTTCATTATCTGCCTGAGTTGCGCGGCTCGGCGTGGGAAGATGCCACGCTGCGCGAGGTCATGGATATGCAGACTGGTTTGGCCTATTCCGAGGACTACATCGATGAGCGTGGCAGCAATCGCACATATGCGCGTGCCTGTGGTTTGCGGCCGCGACGAGATGGGTATGACGAGCCGCAGAATTTGTGCGATTACCTGCGCACGGTCAGCAAGGAAGGTACCCACGGCAATGCCTTCGCCTATAAGACGGTGAACACTGAAGTAATGGCCTGGGTGATGGCACGCGTGACAGGCCGCTCCTTGGCGCAACTGCTTCACGAGCACATTTGGGCGCCGCTCGGTTGCGAGGAGGACGGCAGTGTTGTCGTCGATCCCGCTGGGATGGCGATGGCAGGCGGCGGCTTGTCAGCAACTTTGCGTGACATGGCGCGCTTCGGTGACTTGATGCGCTGTGAAGGCTCCTGGAACGGAAAACAGATCATTCCCGCGTCCGTTGTCGACGACGTGCAAAAGGGGGGCGACCCCGCCAAGTGCGAATACATGCCGCAACCCGGCTACTCGTATCGCAGCATGTGGTGGGTAACGCACAACCAGCTGGACGCCTTCGAAGCGCGGGGCATTCACGGTCAGCGCGTGTATGTTGCGCCGAAGGCAGAGATGACGATTGCCCGCTTTGCATCTCACCCACTGGCGTCGGCCGCTCACGGCGACCGAATCACCTTGCCGCAGATGCTGACTTTGGGGCGAGTGCTGCGCGATAGCCGGTAATGAGCGGACGCGGGCAAACCACGTCACGCGCGCTCCGCACGAAAGACTGGCAGTTATCGATGCACTCAGAAGGACACCTGCATCGCAATTCACTGAAGCTGTGCCAACTCCTGCGTTGCGGCAAGCAGCGTTCGATGAGAAAAACCAAACTCGGGGAAATCTATGGGAAAACAATTGCAGGAGAACGATTCTCACTCCGACTCGCAGGGGGACTGTTACGATACGGCAGGTTCGATCGCGACGAACGTGGCGGATGGCTTCACGATGGTAGCGGTTGGCGATCTCATCGTGACACGGCCTCTGACCAAAAGCCCGCATCAGGGCTTCGATGCCATCGTCAAGATTCTCCAAGACGCTGATGTCACCTTTGGCAACATGGAAACAAACATCTTCGACATTCGTTCGTTCACCGGGAGCCCGCAGGCCGAATACGGCGGTGCCTATCACATCAGCCTCCCCGAGCTCGGGCCTGATTTGAAGGAGATGGGCTTCAATATCGTCGGCCGCGCGAATAACCATTCGTTTGACTGGGGCGTTGAAGGTATGCGCGAGACGAGCCGAGTGCTCGATCAGAACGGGATCGTTCATGCAGGTGTGGGTGACAATCTGGCGCAAGCCGGCGCCGCTCGCTTTCTAGAGACCGCGCGCGGTCGTGTGGCGTTGTTGTCGTTTGCCTCATCTTTCACGCCGTTGTCTCGCGCCGCTAATGCCGCGGGCGAGGCGCCAGGCCGTCCAGGACTAAACAGCCTTCGACTGACGCGAAGCGTCATTGTTCCGCGGGAGACGCTCGAGGTATTGAGACGGATCAGGAACGCGTTGCCCGGTCCACGGCCTAGCCATGATCCAAACCGCGTCGTGATCGCTGGAGCGACGTACAAAGCCGGGGATGAGGCCGCTTACAGCTACGAGGCGGATCCACGCGATGTGGCTGGTATTCTGCGAAACATTCGCCAAGGCAAGCAATTTGCCGATTTCTGCATCGCCACGAACCATGGCCACGAGCCTGGCAATTGGAGTCAAGAGCCGCCTGATTATGAGCACGGGGTTGCGCACTCGCTAATCGATGCGGGCGCTGACGTCTATGCCTGCCATGGACCACACCAGTTGCGAGGCATAGAGATCTACAGAGGCCGGCCGATCTTTTACAGCCTTGGCAACTTCATTATGGACGACCTCCGCACACCTGTGGGCGCCGACATGTTTGCCACTTACGGCAAGGACCCGCGGATAGACACGGATGCGGAGGTAACAGCTGAAGAAATGGGTAGGGGGTATGAGACCGATCCCGGATTTTCCGACCCGGTATTCTATCAGAGCATCGTTGCCGTCAGCCGCTTTGAGCAGAACCAGCTTGCCGAATTGCGGTTGTACCCGATCGAGCTCGGTCGCTCGAAGCGGCTGGCTAATCGGGGGATCCCGCAGCTTGCCGGTGCGCACGAAGCAAAGGAGATTCTGGAGCGTCTACGGAAGCTGTCGGAGCCATTTGGCACCCAAATCTTGGTCGAGAACGGCGTGGGAGTCATCAGACTTTGATCCAGCTCGCCGCAATAGCGCGGTCTGGATCCGCAAGTTAAATATTGGACCGGCTCGCGCTCGATAGCGCTTTGCAATCCTCAACAGAGCGGGCGATCTTGTCCAGGCAAGCACGTGGGGCGTTCATGACCTTTACGATCTTGACCGGCGAGTTCCAACACGAGACCCATTCGTTCAGCCGGCTGAATGCGGACTATCAGGCTTTCCTTAGTCGTGCCCTCTATCTCGGAAACGACGCGGTCGCGGCACGAGGTGGTGCCAACACCGGGCTTGCCGGTTTCCTCGATGTTGCGCGCAAGCATGGCTCGACGCTGATACACAGCGTGAGCGCGTTGGCCGAGCCGTCGGGCCCAGTGACGACTGACGCCTTTGACAGGATCGTCGGCGTCATGGTGGAGACCGCTAAGCAGAATAAGGACCGGATCGACGGCGTACTGCTGGCCCTCCATGGCGCCATGGTCACTCAGTCCTTTGAGGACGGCGAGGGTGAAATTCTGGCGCGTCTTCGCCAGGTACTCGGCCCGAAAGTGCCGATCGCGATCACTCTCGATCTGCACGCAAATGTAACCGAGCGCATGTGCGAGCTGGCCGACATCATCGTCTCTTTTAAGACCTATCCGCACGTCGACATGCGAGAGGTCGCCGGCCAGGCGGCCGAGATCCTGCACCGGACCATGGCGGGCGAGATCACGCCAAAGACTATTCGCGTGCATGTTCCGATGCTGGCGGAAACCAATGGCTGTCGAACCGATATCGGGCCGATGATCGATTGGGTAACAAGAGCGCGAAGCTATGAACGAGAAACAGGGGTATTTGCCGTCAGTATTAACAGCGGCTTTGGGCTGGCCGACATCAAGGAAGTAGGGCCTACCATCTTGGTGACTGCGGAGGGCGACATGGATCTCCACCGCGATTTCGCGCGCGCAATCGCCGGCGAGATTTGGGATCAGCGTGGCAAGTTGCTGGACCACCGCTACAGCATCGCTGAAACGGTCGAGATCGCAAGAAATTACTCCAACAGCACCGGGCCGCTCGTAATTGCCGAATCCTCCGACAATCCAGGTGGCGGCGCTTACAGCGATGCGACAGAGCTCTTGCGCGCCATACTGCAGGACAACATCAATGATGCCTGCTACGGGCCAATGGTCGATGCTGAAGCAGCGGCTGAGCTACACCGCCACAAGCCCGGAGCCGGGGTCGAGATCATGCTCGGGGGCAAAACCGACCCGTCCTTCGGCGGCCCACCCTTGCTGTTTGCCGGCACGTTGGTGGGACTGTTCGACGGCCGCTTCCGCGGCGACGGGCCCATGGTGGGTGGCCTCGAACTCAGTTTCGGGCCGAGCGCAGTACTTCGAGCCGACGGTGTAACCATCCTTGTGGTGACCTATCCGATCCAGATGTTCGACGTGCAGCAATTCCGGACTTTCGGCATCGATCCCGCCAAGCATCGCGTTGTGGCCCTCAAATCGGCGCATCATTTCCGCGCGGCTTTTGCCCCGATCGCGGGTGAAATCATTGTCTGCGACGGAAATGGACTTACGACTAAGAGGCTCAGCCGATTTCCCTATCGGAATGTGCCGCGCCCCATCTACCCGCTAGACCCAGACATGAGGTTCGAAGCGTAGCTTTGGTGCGCGCGAGGTCATTAATGGGCACTCGTCAACAGGTGTTCGGACGGTTGAAGTGTCTATAAGAGACGTATTTTGCGCCTAATTTCCACGGCATCACCGAACAAATTGCAGGATACCTGCGCCAATAGCTCGGACGCGGTCGATTTTCTTTTGAGCTTCAGGGTAAGTTGTCTCCCTCGGACATCCGCGATCGAGCGGCCGGATGAAGAGGTTAAGCAAAATGAGTGCACACAGTAACAGCTTTCTGTCGGATGCAGAGCAGGATGCAGTCATCCAACTGCGTCATGCCCTGCATCGCGAGCCTGAGCTCTCCAACGCGGAATGGAAGACGCAAGAGCGGATCCGCGGCCTATTGCAGCGCTTCGGCCTCACGGCCGCAAAGGCTTTCCACACGACTGGCCTCTATATCGATATCGATGGCACCGCTTCCGGCCCCAAGCGATCGATCGCGGTGCGCGGCGACATTGATGCGCTACCGATCCAGGAGGGGCGCGAGGATCTGCCTTACCGCTCGCAGATAAGTGGTGTCATGCATGCCTGTGGTCACGACATGCACAGCTCTATAGCCCTCGGCACTGCGCTTGCTTTCCATCGGCTGCGTCACAATTTCGCGGGCAAGGTGCGGATATTCTTTCAGCCGGCCGAGGAGGCAGAACCGCTCGGCGGGCGCACCGTGCAGGAAGAGAAATTGCTGGAGGGTTTCGACCACGCCGTCGGCTTTCATATCAGCCCTGCGATACCCGCCGGCATGTTCGGCGCCCAAGAGGGCGCGGTGACTAAATCCGCCGACCAGTTCAAGCTTACTATCACCGGCAAGATGGCGCACGCTGCGTGGCCGCATTACGGCGTGGACGCCATCGCCATCGCCTCCGCCTTCGTCAACGAGGTGCAGAAGGTAGTCTCCCGCGAGATGCCTGTTGATGATGGCGCGATCGTCACGATCGGCACAATCCATGGCGGCGAGGCGCCCAACATCATCTGCCCGTCGGTCGTGATGGAGGGGACGATCAGGACCAGCAGCTCCGAACGGCGCGCGCTGCTATGTCAGCGCGTCCGCGAGGTAGCGGAAGGAATCGCGGCAACACACCGCGGCCACGCCGATTGCATTATTCATGAAGGCGAGCCCGCGGTGGTCAATGATGCCGAAATGGTCTGCCGCTTTCGGCGAGTCGTTCATGATACGGTCGGTCGCGATGCGTTCTTCAATGAACGGAGCCGGCCGGGAGGCGCCGATGACTTTGGCTTCTATGCGGCGTGCGTGCCGTCTATTTATTTCTGGTTCGGGAGCCGCGCTCCAGGCAACGAATCGTATGTGCACACGCCAACATTCGGAGCCTCCGATGATCTCATCATCCCGACGACGGAGCTCACCGTCAGATACATCCTCGATCTGCTGAATACCTGACTTCGGCAGGCCATGATCATCGCTTAAATTCGTTCGAAAGGGAGACAAGTGTTCCAAAGCACGATGATGGACGTTCCGCTCTCGCTTAACCACCTGCTGGAGCGCGCGGGCAAGATCTTTGCGGGCAGCGAGATTGTATCGCGCTTGCCCGACAAGAGCCTGCGCCGGCACACCTACGGTGAGTTTTATCGGCGGACACGCTCCCTCGCGTCGGCCCTGCAGCAGCTTGGTCTTAAGAAGGGTGACCGCGTTGCCACACTGTGCTGGAACCATCATGCTCACCTGGAGTGCTATTTCGGTATCCCAGCAGCAGGCGGGGTGATGCACACCCTGAATTTGCGGCTGACTCCCGACGAGATCGGCTGGATTGCGGAAAACGCTGGTGATCGCTTCCTGATCGTGGATGACATCCTCCTGCCCTTGTACAAGCAGCTCGCGCACTTGCATCAATTTGAGCGCGTAATCGTGTTTCCCTTTTCGCGAAGTCACGTTTCACCGGACATGGAAGACTATGAAGCCCTGCTAAGCCACGCCGATCCCGGCGCTTTCGAATACGTCGAGCACGAAGAAAGGGATCCGGTCGCAATGTGCTACACGTCAGGCACGACCGGCCGTCCCAAAGGCGTGGTGTATTCCCATCGTTCGACGATCCTGCACATGCTAGTCGGAAGCCTCGGCGAATTCTGGGCATTGCGTAGCACCGACGTTCTGCTGCCCATCACGCCGATGTTCCATGTAAACGCTTGGGGCATTCCTTATGGCGCGGTGAATCTGGGTGCGAAGCTCGTGTTCCCAGGGCCCTACCTGCATGCCGATGACATTCTAGATCTTATGCAGCTCGAGCCACCGACGATGGCTTTCGGTGTGCCGACGATTTGGATGACCTTGTTGCAGACATTCGAGTCCTCGCTGGCCGAAGGCTCGCCCGACAGCGGCCGCTGGAAGCTGCCGAAACCACTGCGCGCCGTAACGGGCGGGGCAAAGGTGCCCGATGCTTTGATTCGCGCTCTCGACGCCCACGGCGTGTGGATCGAGCAAGGATGGGGTATGACCGAAACGTCTCCTCTTTGCACCAGATCATACGGACGAGCCGAACTCAAAGACGCCGGTGAAGAGGAAAAGTATCGTCGCGCCGCCATGGCTGGCGTGCCTGTGCCGCTGGTGGAGTTACGGCTGTGCGGCGATGAAGGTGAGCAGCCGTGGGACGGCAAGAGCGTAGGCGAGATTCAGGTGCGCGGGCCGTTCATTACCGGCTCCTATCATGACACGCCCATTACGCCCGACAAATTTACCGAGGACGGGTGGCTACGTACCGGGGACGTTGCGTCGATCGATCCGCTTGGCTTCGTGCGTATCACCGATCGTACAAAAGACCTCATCAAATCCGGCGGTGAGTGGATCAGCTCGGCCGATGTTGAGAATGCGTTGATGGAGCATCCCGCAGTCGCTGAAGCAGCAGTCATTGCGATTCCGAACGAGAAATGGGGCGAGAGGCCGCTCGCTTGTGTCGTTCTTAAGCCCGGTAGGCAGGGAGTTCCAAAGGAGCTCGCCGAACATCTACTGGCATCCAGCTTCGCGAAATGGCAATTGCCCGACCGGTTCGAGTTTATTGATGCAATTCCACGGACGTCGACTGGCAAGTTTTGGAAGGCGAAGCTGCGCGAACAATTTCCGGCCTGAGAATGGCAAGGTCGATCGGCGCAGGTGCGTTTCATCTGAGCTTCATGCCCACTGGTCCGACGCGGACGTCAAGAACTGATAGCGGACGACAGTGTGCGAAGGCTCAACGTTCAGCGAAAGTGAAGCCGACATTCAGCGGATCCGGGTATTTTTTGGCTGTGAGGTCGAGAACGTACACGTCGCGTGTGGCGACTCGGGAGTTATTTATCAGCCTACTTGAGAGCCCGGATCTCACGCTCAGGCAGTTCTTGGGTATGTACCAAAATAAAAAAGCGCTGTCTCTTGGATCATTGGTCGGTTGGGCCTGACGTTGAACTGGTCGGATCGGCATTTAGGAGACGGAATGTCGCCTCTTAGCGACCGATTTGCCGCGTGTGAAAACCGCCTCGCTGCCACGTTGTGCCGTTTTAACTTCGCCGAAAACGAGGGTGGGTAGGTTGGCCAGGATACAAAGATGGAAGGCAAGTTTGTTTAGTCCCTTCTATCTATTCAGTCCTACAACGCGCCGATACTCAGCTTTTGGGATGCCAATCGGCTATTCTTCGCTATCGAGGTCAGCCGCTTGTTGAGATAGTCGAGTGAAGCCTCGTCAAGCCCCTCAAATAGCGCGGAGTTCAGAGCCTCCCTCTTAGTAGATAGCTTTGAGATTTCTCCACGAGCCCTTTCAGTCAGGGACATTTGAACGAACCTCGCATCATCTGGCGACGGCTCGCGCGCCAGAAACTCCAACGTTTCTAGCTTTTTCGTTTGGTTGGTGACGAACGCGGGGTGGATTCGGAGTTTACTTGCAACTGCAATCCCCGAGACGCCGCGGCCATCATCGAGCTCGTCGATAGCCATGAGGATCAACCACTGTGGCTCGGTCAAACCCAGTAGTTCCGCCCAGCTTTTGTGTATTTGCTCGATTTGGGAATGGATCTCAACGACATTCCAGATGAAGTCTCTGACCGCTCTGTCCATTGTTGTTTTTTCAGCCATGTGGGTGGTCCGCCAAACCGCAGCGAGCCCGATAGAGCCACTGCCTGACTGTGACCCAGAGGTATCTCCGTTCAGCTGGGACCGAAAGGCTTGGACGGGCATAGTGGCCATGTAAAAAATAAATTGATTTCTGCAATTACTACTGTTAGTAGACGTCTCAGATCGTTTAAGAGGATTCTTTGGCGATCATGTATAAATCTCCAAGGAGAGCCTCCGGGATGCCCCCTGGGGGTTCTTTTTTTCAACTATATCGGTTTTGTGCACCGCGATACACTGCTTGTCACCGGAATGCCACAGAGCGTCGCGAAACATCGCTTTCTGAAATTAATTAATTGAAGCAATTGATCTGACGAATTAGACCTTGGCTGACGGAGAGGGGGCGCCTCGACGTCGTCCGTCAAGCACCCGCCAGTAGGTGAGGCCAGCTGCAGCGGATCTTTGAAGGACGGAAACGACGTTTCCAACTTGGAGGTTCAACAATGAAATTGATGAAGAGCTTTATCCTCGGTTCGGCCGCAATGTTTGCTGGCGCCGGGGCGCAGGCTGCCGATCTTCCAGTGAAGGCAAAGGCTGTCGAGTACGTGAAAATCTGTACGCTGTATGGCGCCGGGTTCTATTACATTCCCGGCACCGACACCTGCATCAAGCTTGGTGGCTACTTGCGTGCTACAACCGCGCTCGGCACAAACAGCGTCTGGGGAGCGGCGACTGGTGGTGTCGCAGGCGCACATAACCGCTTGAGCAACTACTACACGGCGCAATCTCGTTTCGATTTCAGCACTGATACGCGGACCGCTACCGAGTATGGCGTCCTTCGCACCTATGCCGAGTTGGCCTTCACCTGGAGTGCGGGCGGATATGGCGGCGTCGGGAGCAACCTGATCAATGGCGCGACCGCCTACAACGGTAGCAATCCGGCTGGGAGTGGCAGCGGGTCCGTTGCTGGTGGTTCGCTCACCGTCTATTATGCTTTCATGCAGTTCGCCGGTTTCACTATCGGCAGAGCGCAGTCGCAGTTCTCCTCGCCTTGGACGAACTATCCCGGAAACGCCTTCGACGGCATGCCTGGCGGCGGCGGATGGGAGGCCGTCAACCAGTTTGCCTACACTGCTGATTTCGGCCAAGGCATTACTGCCTCCTTCTCGGCTGAGGATCAGGTTCAGCGTACAACGGGCATCTGGAACGTGAGCGCTGCGACGGCTGCAGGCCTTGCAACGGGTACGTACGGCGCGTACGACACCGGCGGTTCGCGCACTCCCGACCTCGTAGCAATGCTGAGGGTCGACCAGGCTTGGGGTCTTTTCCAGGCATCCGTCGCCGCCCACAATAATCATACTGGCTATTACGGTGTCGATGAGACGACCGGGCATCCGGCCGACAAGTGGGGCTGGGCCGGTCAGCTTGCGCTGTCGATCAAAAATATCCCCACCGGTGCCGGCGACACCATCAACCTCCAGGGTGTCTACACGAACGGTGCCAGCGTTTACAACTTCCAGTCATATGCGCCGCTCACTTATGCGATCTACGGCGGCACTGGATTGGCAGGGGCGTATCAGAGTGTGGGTCTCGCTGGCGTTGTTGACTCTGTGTTCGTCGCCGGCGCTGGCCAGCAATTGACGACGACGTACGGGTTCAATGGCGCGTACACTCATAACTGGAACCCATACTGGAACAGTGCCATCTTTGGCGGCTTTGGTGCCGTGCGATACAACGGCACGGCCAAGGGATATATCTGCGGCGCGTTTGTTGCAACGCTTGCGTTGTCGTCCGGTCTTGCTGGGTGCAATCCCGACTTCAACTACTCGGTTGTCGGCGTGGCGACCCGCTGGAATCCGGTCAAGGGCCTGACTTTCTCGACCGAGCTCGCTTACACGATGCTCGACCAAAAATATGCGAGCGGAAGCACGGTCGCCCTGCCGGTGCAGGCTGGCATCGCCAAGCCGGCGGAAACCTACGAGCTGAAGGATCAGAGCAGCCTGCAGTTGATGTTCCGCGCGCAGCGTAACTTCTAAGTCTTCTGTCGATCCAGCAAAGGAGAAGTGGCTCTATCGAATTAAGTTAACCTCCAAGAAGGCCTCCGGCATGCCCGCCGGAGGCCTTTGATTTGCCGACTGTCAATTGGTGAGCGTGAAAGACGGTGGCGAAGTACAAGAGGGGCTAATACATAATTTAGACTAAGCAACCCTGCGGGCGGGTCCATACTGGTCGCTACCTACGGCCGATGCGCCGGTCTACATCCGCAAAGAGACGGTGATAGCGCTTCTCGGTGTGCCGCTCTAAGGACGAGTGTGACTAGAGAAGTGGCCGAGGTGTTGAGCTGTCTGCGAAGCCAACTTCCTCGAATTCTCGTATGGCTTCCGGCCGGAGGGGAGTTCTCGCTTGATGCCTTGCGTGGAGCGATTAGATTCCGGCATCTCAACTCGGTGCTAGGATGCCGAGATAAGCGCTTCCTTGACTCAGTTGTTACAAATGGCCGTTGCGGTGCTGGTTCCAAGAATCGCCGGCTCGGGATCTGGCAGATCATCGGGCTGCCAATTGACGTTCCTGAGAGCGGCGAAAAGCCAAAGATCATCAGGGACGCCGCAAGGGGTAGCCATCGGCTGCTCGCTGCCCATCTTCCTGCACCACATCCTCCATCTCAGAGCCTGCCGATGGCGTTGTCGCCGTGCACGCGGCCGCAACATGAAATGCGGACGCCATCGCCGTTCGGCTTCGAGAGCAAGGCCGCAGGAATGCTCTTGAGCCTCGAGACGCGGCTGATCGGTTCGCGGCCTCTCACGTCAGCGACAATCGAGCGCCGGGCAAGACCTTTGCCTTACCTTGCCTTCTGGCGCGACTGCCGGCAGACGTAAGATGGCCGGTTCATCAGGAGCACTAGACGGAAGGGAAACGTCTGGCGCGCAAACTGACGGCGTTGCGACGGCACGCCTGAAGGCTCATCCAGTAACCGGGGCCAAGCAGACGAGTGGTTCGTCGCCCTGATGCCGGGCACTATGCCTGTTATGGTAGGCTGCAGAAGGCGGCTTCTACCGAACGAGTGCGTCACCTGGATGTTTTGCCTGAGGCTGCGCAGCCAACAAGTCGGCGCATTGGCCGGCCGAAGTTCGAGGTCCTGACACGCACGCTCCCCTTCTAAATCCCGCGCTTCCTCGCACATGGGCAAAGAGGCGGATAGAGCGAGGTTCTGCCGGACAAGCGAGTAGCGCGAAAGCCGGCCGACATCGGTAAGGAACCAATGTACTCGACCACGAGCGGCAAAGGGGTAGCTTTGTGTTTTGGTGTTTGGTATAACGAATGACACTGATTGCATTTGTAGGCATGATGCTAGAGAAATCGGATATTGCAGCCCCCCTCGCGCCCCTCGGTCGGCAAGCGAGTTTGGGCGAACTAGCCTACCTATCGCTCAAGGAATCCATCATTAGTGGCCAGTTTGTGCCCGGCAGCAAGCTTACGGTCCGTTCCGCGGCACAAGCACTCGGCGTGAGTACGACGCCCGTACGAGATGCTATCGTTCGGCTGATCGGTGAAGGTGCCCTTGTCAACCTTGGACCGAAGACGGTCGTCGTGCCGGTCCTCACAATTTCCACTCTAGATGAGGTGACGAAGATCCGCCTCGCACTCGAAGGACTGGCGGCGTTCGAAGCCACCCCGCACATGAACGATGCGGACATTTTGTTTCTTGAGGAGACGCAGAACCGCATCAATGAAGCAATGGACAAGGCACAATACGCAGAGGTCCTTCGCCTCAACAAAGCCTTCCACTTCCGACTCTATGCGGCTTCTGAAATGCCGCGCCTGGTCACGCTGATTGAGTCGCAGTGGCTGCGCATCGGTCCGTCTCTGAACGATCTCTACCCCGAGTTTGCAATTCATAGGCGCGGCGTCTCAAACCATCAATGGGCAATTGGTGGGTTGAAAGAGCGAGATCCCACCACAGTGCGCGCCGCGATCGAAAACGATCTGCGCGAAGGATACCGCCGCTTGAGCAAGCTGGTCCTGTCTCGGCAGACTGAACCGGAAAATGCTTGATTGCATCCCGCCGTTGCGAAGACAAAACCAAGACGCCGTCCGAATTCATAGCGCCTGACCAAACGGCTCGCCGCAGGCCATCTTTTTCCTCAGTCAAAACTTCACCACTCGCTGGCATTATCGGTGGCGCACACATCCTGCAGCTAATTGAATTGCGAGTTCGTCGAGGACATGGCTTGAGACGCCCCAAGCTTCGTCTGTAGCCATTTAAGGGTGCGATCATCGACGCTCACGAAGTTTTCAATGTCGTTACCGGAGGCTCGAATGATTGGCGCCATGGCGAGCTCAATATCAATGGACTCAGCCATGCAATTCGCCTGCAGCGCAACCGCCTCGGATGCGCTGACATGACCTCGGCCTCCAACGACCACAAGAACAGGGCACCTGAGCTGACGGAGCTTTTCCGAGCGTTGCGTTGACAACGCGGGCCCGTCAATTGCTTCCATAGCTCCCGAGAACCAGCCGATCGAGGCGCTATTTCGTGACGAAGCCCAAAGACCCCCGTCACAAACGGCCGCCGCGAGTCGGCTATCTGCGGCAGCGAAGTCGGTTGCAAGCGCACCTGCGCCTCCATCTCCATAGACCCCAATGCGACCCACATCCGATCGAGCTAACAAGTAATCCAGACAGTTTGATAAGTGCATATTCAATTCTCGGCGCGAGCCGCCAAGAAGATCGTCGTGTGAGATGATGAGTAGGGAGAGCTTCCGGCTAAAAGCTGCCGGCAAAAGTCGCCCGAGCAGTAGTGCTCTCGGTTCTTGCTCCATGCTTATGCAAATGACTGCTGGCGTCCGACCTGAACCGGCACTCAAGTAGAGGGCCTCCAACTCTAACGGCTCGCCGCACGCAATCCTGACCCGCTCGATCCTGTCTGCCATAGATAACTCGAGCCTCTGAATGCAGCTCTCGATTCTGGCGGCAATGTCGATCCCATTTCGATCATCTTCAGCAACCAGCCGCCTTGCGACTTCGTAGGCCGTCAACGCGCAAAACCAAGCTTCACTCGCCTCATCCGAGCGTCCCTTCCTTATGTTTCCTTCGGCAAGCTGCGAGTGAATTTTTGCAATATCTGTCCACTCGGCCGACCATTGCTGCGTGTTCTTCTGATCTCTGCGAGTAGATGCCGAATTGGTCAAAAACGCAGAAGCACGTTCTCTTATGGTCGCAAGATCGCTCGTGAGCTGCCAGCGTGCCGGGCCTTCCATCCGACTTGTCCCATCGCGTAGCTATTTAATTTGCCTTGCGGGTCTGCCGCGGCTGTTAAAGCGTTTCGAATATTTGATGAGCGCAATAGTGCATTGAAAAGATCCGACTTATTAAAGGACCTCGCGAAAACTCAGCATTCATCGCAGCAATAGGCTATCGGACGAAGTGGAGAGCCGGAGCCGTGTTCAATGGGCAGCGGAGCAGCCACGAACAGGCAGCGGCGGGAGGCGAGCTCCAGGTTGGCGACACATTCCAGGATGAGAATACCGTTCGGCAGCCAGTGCTTGAAGTGTCCAGGAAGAGTACCGGAGGACACGCCATCCACTATCGCCGCTTCGCATGCGATGGTGTCAGCGCCAACGGCACGGACGTTGCGCTCCTTGAAGAGCAGCACCAGTTCCTCATTCATGCCAGGAGCATTGCGCGCGTACCATTGCGCCTGCGCATCGCGCCGCCAGTACTGCTTTAGCCAGCCGAAGTTCACCAGCGCAATCTCATCAGGCCCTACGGAGATGCCATGCTTGCGTTCATATGATTCAATATCAGATGGAGTGAGAATATCGCCCGACTTCCAGTCCCGATCGGAGAAATCGTAGACGACTGCCTCGGCAACAAGCCGATCCACCGGCACCGTGTCGATAGTTGCGTGCATCTGGTCGGCAACCGTGTGTGCAGGGGCATCCACATGGCAGCCGATATGTTCGGCCATGCTTAGGTTCTGGCAGTAGTAACCGTCGTTTTCGTGGACAATCGTCGGGTCAATGATCAGATGGGGATGGGACGGCCAGCGGGGGATGCCTCGACCTAAGGTAGGTGCAAGGTCGACGGGCCGCAGACTTCGAAGGTGCCGAGCGGCAGCGCTAACTGCTTCGAATCCCTGCTTCGCTGTGTGGGTGCCAGAATCGGTCATTTCGTCTCCTTCAGATGCGGCTTTGCGACTTCGGAACGGGCGCGCAGTCTGCACCGTTGCTGAGCGTTGCAATCGAGGCCCATCTGGAGCGTACCGGAAGCGGACTGAGATCCAGGTCCGCAAGAAAGTGTCGCTCCTTGTGGCTAGGCTCAGTCATCTTTCGCTCGTCCTTTGAATACATCTTGTCGAGGCTCGTTCTGGTCGCTCGGTGTATCGAAAAAGGGCGGCTAGGGGGCCCGTGCATCGGACCGCTCCGCCCGACGCAATGTGGCGGTGCCTTCTGCGTCGAGGGTAAGCGTTCCTTGCGTGGCGTCTCCCGCAAGAATTACTTGATAGATGTCCCGCGCGCGATCGATGGTCTCGCGCATCTCGGACACATCGCGCAGTACCAAGGCAGGGTCTCGCTTTGATGGATGGCCGAACCCGCCGCCCCCATTGGTCGTGCCGCGCACGGCCTGTCCCTTGCGGATGACCTGCACACCGAAGCCGGGCATCCGCTCCTCGCTGCCGTCCTCATGGATTAAAAAGGAAGAGCCGAGAGACCCCGGTTGCCCGCCGAGCACTCCTTGCGGCGCAAACAACTGCCCATCTGAGTTGGTGACGACTGTCATCGTGTCTGCACGGGCACGGTAACGTGTTTCAACCGACAGCCCGCCGCGATGGCTGCCTGCTCCAGCGCTCCCAGGCACGAGACGCATGTGATCGATGATCATGGGAAACTTGATCTCATTGATTTCGACGCTGTCGCGATAGGTCAGTCCCGAGGCTGCTGGAATGCCGTACGTTCCCCACCCATCGGCAAACGGAGAAGCTGGCCCGCCATTAGAGGCCAGCGTCAGCTGGCTGATGTAGGGGCGCGCGCCGTTTCGAAAGTCATTGCCGGAAATGACGGCGGAGTTTACTCCCATGCAAAGTCCGCCTTCCGCGAGACCAATCTCATGACCGAGGCCAGCGAGGGCCGATTGAACCAAGTTGACGAGGCGATCGGCGACATTGGTCGTGGCGATCGAGCAACTTGCCGGAAAGCGGGGAATGCCGACGACGGAATTCTCGCGCAACAAGACCTTGATACGGCGAAATGCGCCCGAGTTGCGTGGTAGTCCAACGCCCAAGCTGTGATAGATCGCGGCCATAACGCTGCTGCGGGCCGTTGCCTCGGTCTGATTGAAGCCCGCCCTGACGCAGTCATCGTTGTGGCGGAGGTCGACGGTGATTTCACTCGCATCCGGATTGACCTGGATCACGGCTTTGACCGGGATGCCTTCGGGCAAAAATCCTGGGACCGGGTCGTGCCGCGAACTCACCTCCATGCGTCCCCCGGGCAGGGCGGCGATGCGCGACGCCATGAGGCGCTCGGAATAGTCGAGCCATTCCTTAATGAAGGTCTTGATCCTGGCCGTTCCTTGCTCGCGGCAGAGCTCCTTCAGCCGCCGCTCGGCAATACGTGCGGCCCCAAGCGTCGCGAGGAGATCGCCGCGCCATTGCTCTGGAACCCGAATGCGCCGCATCCCTAAGCGAATAACGTCCTCAATGGTGCGCCCGTTTCGCTGTAGCCGCATGCAGGGGAAGATGATGGCGCCTTCCTCATAGACGTCCTTTGCAAACGGGTGATAGGTGGTCGGCAGGCTGTTGCCGATGTCGGCCTGGTGCGCCTTGGCGCAGGCTGTAAAGAGATGTTCGCCATCGACAAAGACCGGGACCATGACGGTCTGGTCAGCAGGATGCGTGTTGCCCGTATAAGGATCATTGTCGATGAACGCGTCACCCTCCGCCAAATCAGGGTGAAGACGCGCGATGTTGGCTGCCTGCATGTGCGAGTTGAAGGTATGAACGGGCAGGCCGTCGGCTACCGATATGAGCTCGGAATCGCTACTTACGATCGCGCACGAGAAATCGCGCCCGTTGCTGACGATGACCGACCGCGCAGAACGCAAGACGGTGTTGGTCATCTCGCGGACAATTGCCTCGAAGCGGTTGGCAAGCACCGCCGCCAGGACAGGATCGGTGAACGTTCCGGCCGTCGGCTTAGTCACCTGCTTCTGGATGCGGCTGTCGTTGATCGACTGCGTCATGGACTTACCTTTCCAGCTTCAGAAGATAGCTGCCGGTGGGGGACAGACGCGCCGACGCATTTGGTGGAACGACGATCGTCGTAGTCGGCTCGAGGATGATCGCAGGGCCGACAACGTCTAGGTCGGGCCTGAGGGCAGGACCATCATAGAAGGCCGTCTCGACAAGTCCCAACCCCGGAAAATAGGCTCCCTTCCTCTGGAGCAGAGCGCTGGAAGCCACCTCGGCGATCGGCTTGGCAGTCGGACGCGGCAGCGCGACGCGAAGTCTTACTTTCCAGGTCAGAAACTCAACGATGCCATGAGGATCGTCGACGCCAAAGGTCCGCTCGTGAATCTTGTGAAAACGCTGCGCGAGCTCGGTCCCGTCGAGTTGGCTTTCGATCGATAGGCCGGCCAGAGGAACCTCGAGCTCCCAGATTTGCGCCCGATAACGCGCATCGACCGCGATTTCGAAGCTGCAGTCTGCGTCGCGAGCAATCTTCAGTCCGACTTGCAACGTTTCCAGCGCTGTGTGGGCGCGCAACAGCGCCTGCCGGACGATTGTCTGATCGAACGCGTCGCTGCTGGTTATGCCACTGGCGGCCTCCTCCGCGACGACGTCGGAGAACTGCATACCACAGGCACTCAAGGCGCTGGCGGTCTGCGGCAGCAGGACTGTCTCACAACCAAGAGCCCGAGCGACCGAGGCGATGTTGAGGCCGGCCGCTCCCCCACCTGCCACGAAGACGCTCTGCCGTGGATCCACGCCTTCGGAGACCGTAATATCCTGGATAGCGGAAATCATGGTCTCATCTGCGATGGTCAGGATCGCAAGCGCGGTCTCCTCCACTGAAAGCGAGAGCCGGTCTGCAATCGTTGCAATGGCGGTCCGTGCTGCGGCAGCATCCAGCGTCATGCGACCGCCCAGGAAAAGGTGCGGATCGATGTAGCCGGCGACCACCGCTGCATCCGTGACGGTCGGAAGTTTGCCGCCGCGCGGATAGCAGGCCGGCCCTGGCACAGAACCGGCGCTTTGCGGACCGACACGCAACAGCCCGCCATCGTCGACCCAGGCGATGGAGCCGCCCCCCGCGCCAACGCTGCGGATGTCTACCGAGGACAGAGCGAGCAGTTCTCCGGTGTAGCGGGGTCCAAGCCAAGTCTCCCGCGTCCGCACGACCTCTCCGTCTCGGATTAGGCCGACGTCAAAAGTGGTGCCTCCGGTGTCGCAAATGATGACGTCCCCGTTTGTGGTCACCCGGCGGGCATATTCCTTGGCGGCGAGCGGCACCATCGCCGGGCCGGATTTGGCGAGGTGGACGGGCGTGCGCGCTGCGGACGCGACTTCCATGCACCCGCCTACGGTTGTCGAAACGAGCAAATCACCTGAGAAGCCAAGCTGCTCAAGATCGGTTGCCATGTCCTCAAGAAACTTCTGCATCACCGGCTTGAGCGAGGCATCCAGCACGGCTGCCGAGGCGCGGCGATATTCACGAGGGACTGGCAGGATCTCGTGCGATAGCGTTACAGCTACGCCGGGAGCGTGCTCTTCAAGCAGTTGCGCAACGCGGAGTTCATGCGCGGGATTGACGATGGACCACAGGAGGCAAACCCCGACAGCCTCGATGCCCAGACGCTCCAATTGGAGCGCGGCAGCGATGACGCCGGCCTCGTCAAGGGCGGTCTCAATGCCACCTTCCGCATTGATCCTCTCGCTGATTTCGAAGGTCAAGCGACGCGGGACGTAAGGTTCGGGGTAAGGCGTGCGGAAGTCGTGCGCATCCTTCTTGCCACCCTCTCTTAGATACAGAATGTCCGGAAAGCCCGCGCTAACGAAAAAGGCGGTTCGTGCCGTTGACCGCGTGACAATCGCGTTAGTCGCACGAGTGGTTCCGAATATGAGGCGGCTCGCGCGGCGGATCACGTGCTCAGGTGTCAGGTCGAGCAGACGGGCAGCAGAAGAGATCGCGCCATACATCCCTTCGAAAGCGCGCTTGGGAGTCGTCAACGCTTTGCCAATCGTCAGTCGGCCAGTTTCGTCCTGGATGACCGCATCGGTAAATGTTCCTCCAGTGTCGATCGTGATGACATAAGACATGTAATTCGTTGACTCCAAGAGCTGGACCGCGATTGCCGGGCGATTCGCTGGTTAGTTTTGTTGGGTCCGGAGGCGGTCGAGGAGGACGCCGGCGACGACGATGACGCCGAGCACAACCATCTGCACGTAGCCGCTAATCTGGACGAGGTTCATGCCATTCGAAAGGACAATGATGAACAGAGAGCCGAGGAGGGCCGTACCCGCGCTGCCGGTGCCGCCAGAAAAGCTAGCCCCGCCAACGATCGCAGCAGCCGCGGATTGCAGTGACAGGGTGCCGCCGATGCTCGGCTCGCCGGACCCTGTTCGCGCGGTAAGGATCATCGCTCCGAGCGCCGTCAAAACCGAGCTCAGGACATAGGCCGAAAAAAGGATGAGCCTGACCGGAACGCCTGCAACTTCGGCCGCACGCGCGTTCGAGCCAACCAGATACAGGCCGCGCCCGAACACAGTGCGGCGAAGCACGAAATGAAGCGCAAGGCCCGCAGCGATGGCGATTGCAATGGGAGCCGGCAGGCCCAGCAACGTCCCCGTACTGAGAAGCTGGGAGAATAGTTCGGGCATGCCCTGGACCGGATGTCCCCCGGACAATGTTGTGGCGATCCCTGTCGCAATGTTGAAGCTGCCAAGCGTCACTACGAAGGGCGTGACGCGCAAGAAGCCGATGACCGATCCGTTGAAGGCCCCGAGTAAGGCGCCAAGCCCGGCGCCCGCGGCAAGGCCAACGGCCACGATCACGGCCCCGCCAAGATGGGCCGGACCAAGTGCCGCCATCGCGAGCGCAGACCCGACGCTCACCATCGACGCGGTCGGACCAAGAGACAAGTCAAACCCCTTGGCTATGATCACGATCGTTTGTGCCATCGCGAAGAGAAACAAAAAACTCGTCTGCTGCAGGATATTGATGAGGTTGGCGGGCGACATCACGCGGGGATCCGCAAGGGTGAAGCCCGCAAACAAGATGACGACACCGGCCGGGAGAACCAGCTGGACGAGCGAAAAATGTGTCCGCTCCGGCTGCGTTGCAGGTGAGGGGATGTTCATGCCGGCCTCTTGATCAGTCATGCACAAACCTCCGCCGGCGAATTTCGTCGAGCGCAACTGCGCAAATCAGGATTATTCCGATAATGATGGGCTGGACGCGGGAATCGACCCGCAACAGGTTGAGCGCATTGGACAGGACGCTCAGAAAGATCGCGCTGAGAGCGACCATCCCGACGCGCCCCACGCCCCCATGCAGGCTCACCCCCCCGATCACGGCAGCCGCGATCGATTGCAGCATCATGAGGTCGCCGCCGAAGCTTGCTTGCCCCGACCCGACGAGAGCGGTCAAAAGCAGTCCCGTCACTGCCGCGAGCAGGCCGGATATCACGTAAGCGGCGATTTGATAGCGGCGCGTCGCAATGCCGGAGACGATCGCGGCCTCCTTGTTGCCGCCGATAGCATAGAGATAGCGCCCAAGGGCGGTCCGGCGTTGGACAAACGTGAGCAGGAGAAGGATGGCGATAGCGACATAGGCTGCGCTCGGAAGCTCCAGCCAACGTGCCCGCCCGAACTGGGTTATGAATGACTGTGGCAGGCCATAGACGGGAATTCCATTTGTGATCATCAGCGCAATGCCGAGCGTCATCGACATTGAGCCAAGTGTCGCGATGAAGCCGGATATGCGCAGCACGGCTACGCAAATTCCGTTCACGAGGCCGACCAGAAGTCCCGTTCCGAGCGCTGCGCCGACGCCCAGGGCGATCACAAGAGCGTCGTGCTCGGGAAACGCCGCCCCAGCCCAACGCATCGTGACGGCGGCGATTTGACTCGCGAGTGCAACAATCGCTCCAACCGACAGATCGAAGCCTCCAGCGATAAGCACGAGAGCCTGGCCGAAAGCGACAATCGCAAGCACCGATCCATTTCGAAGAATATTCGTTACGTTCGCCATGCCGAAGAATCTCGGGTCGGCAACGCACATCGCTACAATCAAGCTTGTCAGAAGGATAGGCAAAATGCCAGCCGCCGACAGCAAGCGCGCAAATGCCAGCACACTAGGGCGCGATGACGCGTTCATGGGCGCATCTTCAATGGTCACGACGCTGTTCCAGCGGGTGAATGGGCTCATCGCGAAAGAAGCTGGCCAAGACGTTTTGTTCGGTCTTCTCATTGCCCTCGAGCTCATTGACGATGTGGCCATGGTGCATCACGTAGAGACGGTTTGATAAGGCGAGGACTTCGGGAAGTTCGGAAGAAACCACCACGACTGCGGCACCAGCCGCGAGAAGCCGCCCCATGAAGTCATAGACTTCGCGCTTGGCGCTGACATCGATGCCCACCGTCGGCTCGTCGAACAGAAAGATCGAAAGATCGCGCATCAATCCGCGGGCGAGCATCACCTTTTGCCGATTGCCGCCGGAAAGCTTGCCGGCCGGGCGTTCGAGATTCGGCGGACGCAGTTTTAATCGATCGACCGCCTGTTGGACGAGCGAACGCTCCCTCCGCATGTCCAGAATGCCTCGCCGCGCGATGCCTGGAACATCGAGGCTCGACATCGAGGCATTCTCTCGCACGATGCGCGCAAGCGCCAATCCTTCCGTGGCGCGGTTGGCAGGGAAGTACACAACACCGCGGCGAAGGCTGTGCCTTGGCGACAAACTGTCTTGCGCTTCGTCATGAATCCGAACTTCGCCGCGTTCGATCTGTTCGAGCCCGTATATGGCGCGCACCAGCTCGGACTTGCCGCAGCCAACGAGGCCCGCGATGCCCGTGATCTCGCCGGCGCGGGCCACGAAGTTCACTCCCTTGATCGCACCTCTCGCGGCCGACAGGCCTCGCAGCTCGATAGCAATGCGCCCCGGCTGGTGGTCGAAATTCGGAAAGAAGCCGTCGATCTTGCGGCCAGTCATCAATTCGACGAGCTCGGAATCCTGAACAGAGGCAGCATCAAGTGTGAGCACAAGCTGTCCATCCCGGAGCACGGTAATGCGGTCAGCGAGAGCGCGGATTTCCCGCATGCGATGCGATACGTAGATGATTCCGACACCACGTAGCTTCAGAGCTGCCACGAGCTCAAAAAGGCGTTCTGCCTCCCGCTCTGTCAGAGAGGCGGTCGGCTCGTCAAGGATGAGAATCCGGGGCTCTCCAAGCAGCGCCTTTGCAATCTCGACCATTTGCTGATGTGCGCGTGACAGCGTTCCGACTTGGCGGTCGAGCTCAAGCTCGAATCCCAGATCGGCAATGAGACGGCCGGCGCGGCTTCGCATTGCGGCAAGGTCGAGCACTCCCCTGCGCTTGATCTCGCGGCCTAGAAAAACGTTCTCGATTACTGTCAAATTCGGCGCGAGCGAGAACTCCTGAAAAACTGCGCAGATCCCCGCGTCGCGGGCGCGGTGGGGGGTGAGACTGCCGAGATCCTCCGCATCGAAGTGATAGCTACCTTCATCAGGCTGGAATGTACCTGCAATGACATTGATCAATGTTGACTTGCCGGCGCCGTTCTCGCCGAAAAGCACATGCACCTCGCCCGGCCGGACGTCAAAATCGACCTGCCGGAGCGCGGTGATGCCCTGAAAGCGTTTGGTGATCCCCCGTAGGGTCAAAATCGGCTCAAGAGTCTTTTCCTTCGCCATCAGAGGTGGCTCAACAAACGCTTCCGACATCGCTCTTGCCTGCAACGCGACGAGTTACTGCTTCACGCTGTACACGGGGCTCCAGCTCGCCGGGGCCAAGACGGTGGACATGTCCATCTTGCCCATCGTGGCCTTGTCGATCACGCCGGCAATCGGCTGGACCAGGCGGATGAAGGGCATTTTGTCGAGGATGCGAACCGCCTGGTCGATGGCCACGCGTCCTTCGATGACCGGGTACTGGGTTGTGAATGCGGCAATGTCGCCTCGTTTGAGCGCGTCGAGCATCGCCTGGTTTTCATAGGTCGAGATGATCTTGACGTCGCTGCGGCCCGCCTCGGCCAAGGCGCCGATGGCAGCCTCCGCTGTCGGAGCGGTGCCCCAGATGCAATTCATGGACGGGTACGCCTGGAGCGCGTCCTGAACCAGCTGCAGCTGGACCGCAACGCCAGTGTCTCCGAATTTGGACGAGAGTGTCTTCACGTTTGGATTCTTCGCGACGACAGCCTCGAAATCCTTGTTCATGGTCTCTGCCCAACCTGAACCGGCAGGGCCAGGGAACGTCACGACGTTTGCCGTCTCACCGGCCTTGATGCTGGCGAGAAGGGCGTTCGCCGAGGCGGAAGCCATCGACTTGAGATCAACAAACACGCCGGCGGTGAGATCAGGCGAGATGAAGCTGTTTGTAACGGCGATGACAGGGATATTTTTCGCCTTCGCGGCAAGCACCTGTTTGGCAACGCCCACAGTGGAGATCGCGCCGATCACGATCGCATCCGCGCCGCTCGCAAGGCAGTCGTCAAACTGCGACAGCTGCTTGGGCAGATTGTCGTATCCGCCGGCCTCATAGAGATTCATGTTCACGCCGAGCGCCTTCGACTGCTCGGTGATGCCGTAGGCCACAGCCACCCAGAAGCTGTCCTTCATATGGGGGAACAGCACGCAAATCTTGTGAGGCTTCTCGGCCTTTTCGACTGGCGAATAGTCGATGACCTTCAGCGCATCTGCCGAGGCATCGTTCATCTTGAAGGGATACCACTTTGCGTCCCCGGCCGAGGCCGGCGCGACTTTGAATGCGAGCGGGAGGGCAATGGAAAGCAAAAATAGTCCGCGAAACTTCTTCATCAATGGACCCCATCCTTTTGAGAATGAACCGCCGGGCGGAATAACAAGTCCCAGCCTTTTCATGTATCAAATATGATGTAACAAAAGTTTTCGGCCCTCAAGCCCGGGAACTGACTAAATATTGGGCGAGATTGCTCGTTGTGCACCGCAAGGAACAATCGCCGCAGCTTAGAGCCATTTTTGTTGCATCAAATACCAAGCTGGTCTAAGCGCGAGGTGCGTGGCAAATGGCGAGGAAATCCGTGACAGGTGGTCGGGCAGGTTCGAACGGCGCAGCAGAATTTGAGCGCGCGGGGCAAGGCTCCAAAGAGAGTTTTGCTCGGGCGCGTCTTGTTTTTCCGGATGGGACCTCTCGCGTCACGATCGAGCGGGATCCGGAGCCGGTCTATATCGAGCGCGGCTCCGGCAGCTATGTGTTCGACATCGATGGCCGGCGCTTTCTGGATCTCAACTGCAACTTCACAACGCTGATCCACGGTCACGCATTCGCGCCTGTTGTCGAAGTCCTGACCGACCAGCTGCAGCGGGGAAGCTGCTTTGCCAATCCGACGCGCGGCGAAATCGAGCTCGCGGAGCTGCTTTGCGATCGGATTCCGCGCGTCGATCGGGTCCGCTTCGTCAATACAGGCACTGAGGCAGTGCTTTTTGCAGTGAAGGCCGCGCGGGCATTCACCGGCCGGTCGAAGATTGCCAAGCTCGAGGGTGCCTATCATGGCGCTTATGATTGGGTTGAGGTGAGCCAGGCTGCGGCGCCGAACAATTGGGGTGATCCTGCCTCGCCCAAGTCTGCGCCCTTCTATCGGGGCATGCCTCAGAGCGTGCTCGATGAAGTTGTTGTCCTGCGCTTCAATGATGTCGAGGGGGCGCGCCGGCTCTTGTCCTTGCATGCGCACGATCTCGCGGCGGTCGTTTTGGATCCGATGCCAAGCCGCGGAGGTTTGACGGCGCCTACCGCAGAATTCATTGCTGCGGTTCAGCAGACGGCGCGCGAAAACGGCATCCTGGTGATTGCTGATGAGGTTCTAAATCTGAGGCAAGGCTTTGAAGGCGCGGCCGCGCGTTACGGCCTCATTCCGGATCTTGTTACAATGGGCAAGATTATCGGTGGTGGCCTGCCTATCGGCGCGATCGGCGGCCGCGAGGACGTGATGAGGGTTTTTGACGCCTCGGCGGGCCGTCCAATGCTGCCCCAAGGGGGGACTTTCTCCGCCAATCCATTGTCCATGATCGCTGGACTCGCCTCGATGCGGCACCTGGACCACGCAGCTTTCGCTCAGCTTGAGACGCTTGGCAATTTCGTGCGGGAGGGAATTGGCCGGGCTATCGAAAAGAGGGGCGTCTCCCTCTGCGTGACCGGGGCCGCCTCGTTGTTCCGCATTCATCCGACGGCGAAAGCGCCAATCGACTATCGCGATGCGCATCCAACTCCGGGTGGAGCGGCGGTCATGAAGGAGCTTACACGCTTCTTCGCGGCGAACGGCATCATCTTGCCGTATGGCGCCGCTGCCGCACTCTCGACGCCGATGACGCGCGCCGACGCTGAAATCATCGTCGAGGTTTTCGAAGGTTTCCTCGCCCATCATCAAAACCAGTTGGACGCCATTGAGGTGCAGAAGTGACCGAAGTAACAGTTGCGCAGCGTATTGCTCTCGCTTTACAGCGTCATGGCGTGAAGCTGATTTTCGGGCAAAGCCTGCCCTCAGCGGTCATCCTTGCTTGCGAAGCGATCGGTATCCGCCAGCTCTCCTATCGGCAGGAGAACATGGGCGGCGCAATGGCGGACGGCTTTGCGCGCGTGTCCGGGCAGATCGCCGTCGTTGCTGCTCAAAATGGGCCTGCGGCCACCTTGCTGGTCCCGCCTCTTGCGGAAGCCTACAAGGCGAGTGTTCCCGTCGTTGCGCTGGTGCAGGAGGTCGAACGCAACCAGCTCGACCGGAATGCCTTCCAGGAGCTCGATCATTTCGCGCTGTTTTCGTCGTGCGCCAAATCAGTGCGGCGCCTCATCACCGCCGATCGCATCGACGACTATGTGGACGCTGCCTTCGTCGCGGCGGGCAGCGGCCGTCCGGGCCCAGCCGTCCTGTTGCTGCCCGCTGACCTCTTGCGAGAAAAGGTGCCCGTTTCAAGCCGCGAGCGCCGCCTGAGCTTTGGTGCATGGCCGATTGACCGGACCCGTCCGGCCGAGCCCGAGATTCGCGCAGCAGCGGCAGCGATCGCGGCAGCCAAGGCTCCGGTCGTGGTCGCCGGCGGCGGGGTTGCGTCTCCGGCGGCGGCTGCCGCGATTGCCAAGTTGCAGGACATCGCGCATTTACCGGTATTCACCACAAACATGGGAAAGGGTGCGGTCGATGAAACGCACCCGCTCTCTGCAGGCGTCCTCGGTGCTCTCGTCGGCCCTCGCTCGCTCGGCAGGCATACGCTTCCGATTCTCCAAGAGTCCGATCTCATCATCCTGGTCGGAACACGCACCAACCAGAACGGAACGGACAGCTGGCGGCAGATCCCTGCAAGCGCCCGTGTCATGCACATCGACGTCGATCCCCAGGAGATCGGGCGGAATTATGAGGCCACCCGCCTCGTCGGAGACGCCGCAGCCACCTTGGAGGCGATTGGCGCGGCGCTAGAAAACGTTGACCTCTCGGCACGACGCGATAGGCGCGAACGCCTGGAGAAGCGTATCGCTGCGGCCTGGAAGAGCTTTGAAGAGGAGCGCTCGGTATTTTCGGGCAGCAACGGCAGCCCGATCCGGCCTGAGCGCGTGATGCGCGAGCTCCAGGCTCGTCTGACCCCTGAAACAATCGTTGTCGCCGACGCAAGCTACTCGTCCATGTGGGTTGTCGGTCAGCTTCGCGGAAAGGCTGCGGGCCAGCGCTTCATCACGCCACGCGGGCTGGCCGGACTGGGGTGGGGATTGCCGCTTGCGATCGGCGCCAAGCTGGCGCGGCCGGCGAGTCCTGTCATCGCCTTGGTCGGAGATGGCGGATTTGCACATAGTTGGGCTGAACTCGAGACGATAGTTCGCAGCAATATTCCGGTCGTCGTCATCGTGCTCAACAACGGTATTCTCGGCTTTCAGAAGGATGCAGAGACGGTTAAGTTCGGTAGCTACACGACTGCCTGCCATTTCTCACCGGTTGATCACGCGGCGATCGCCCGCGCCTGTGGCTGCGGTGGCGCGTTGGTTGCGGCACCGGGCGATCTGGCCAAGGCGCTAGATCTGGCGCTGGCAGACAATCGTCCTTGGCTGATCGAGGTCACGACCGATCCATCGGCTCATCCGCCCATCTCGCTTTTCGACGGCACGCTCGATCACGGCCTCGCCGCTGTTTGAGACGGTCGTGTGAGGCCGCGCAAAAAAGAACGCTGGGCCTCTCGAAGGAGAACTTGCGGCCGTCGAAGGCTCGTCTACGGGGCGAGCTCTTTGAAGACCTTTTTTGATTTGTCACCGCGTTTCATCGCGGACGGCCAATGAACGCAGCTGAGACGAGCTGCTTACAATGATTGAGACTGCAATGGACGTTCATCAACACTATATCGCAGGACGCTGGGTTGGCTCGGCCAAGACGCTGGACGTGATCAATCCCTCAGACGGCACGAAGATCGCCGAAATATCGCGCGGCGGAGCAGCGGAAATCGATGCTGCGGTCATGGCCGCTCAAGCGGCTCGCAAGGGAGTCTGGGGAAAAACGGACGCGGTCTCCCGCGGCCGGCTCCTCCTTAAGCTCGCTGAGCTCATTCGCCGCGACGCCCAGAAACTTGCAAAGCTCGAGAGCGAGGACGTCGGAAAGCCAATGACCGTTGCGCTTGCCGACTCTGCCGTTTGCGCCAGGTACTTCGAATATTATGGCGCGGCGGCCGACAAGGTCCATGGCGAGACCATTCCGTTCCAGAGTGGCTTCACCGTGATGACGTTCTATGAGCCGCACGGCGTCACCGCACATATCGTGCCCTGGAACTACCCGCTACAAATGACAGGCCGGTCGGTCGCCCCCTCTCTGGCGATGGGCAATGCCATCGTCCTTAAACCTGCCGAGGACACGTCCCTCTCTGCGCTAGCACTGGCAACGCTGGCCGAAGAGGCGGGCATTCCGCCCGGTGTGTTCAACGTCGTCACGGGCCTTGGTGAAGAAGCGGGCGCGGCGCTATCGATTCATCCCGGCATCGGACATGTCAGCTTCACGGGATCCGGTGAGGTCGGCCGCCTTATCCAGACAGCCGCTGCCAGAAACACGATCCCGGTCACACTCGAGCTGGGCGGAAAATCACCGCAAGTCGTCTTTTCGGACGCGCCCCTGCACGAGGCGGCTACTACGATCGTCAAGGGCATCGCACATAATTCCGGTCAGACCTGCAGCGCGGGCTCGCGGGTCCTAATCCAGGATGACATCTACGACGAATTCACAAGCGAGCTCGCCAAGCGCTTCAAGGCACTTCGTGTAGGCTCCGCCAGCCAGGACCTCGATCTCGGTCCCGTCGTCAACGCCGCACAGCGGAGCCGGATCGAAGCCTATCTGGATGCTGCGCGGGGCGACGGATTGCAGATTTTGGCAGAAGGTTCGTTCGGGACGAACCTGCCTTCAGACGGCTATTACGTCAGACCGACGCTGATCGGTAACGTTCCGCCAGACCATCGATTGGCCCAGGAGGAGATCTTCGGTCCGGTGCTGGTCGCGCTGCGCTTCCGCGACGAGAACGACGCGATCTGCATCGCGAACGGGACGCCGTACGGGCTGGCTGCCGGAGTCTGGACATCCGATCTTGGCCGGGCAATGCGCCTGTCTCGCAGCATCGAGGCAGGACAGGTGTTCGTGAACAATTACGGCGCCGGCGGCGGCGTTGAGCTGCCGTTTGGCGGCGTGAAGGGATCAGGTTTCGGCCGAGAGAAGGGATTCGAGGCGCTGTACGGCTTTGGCGTACTGAAGACGGTGACGATCCGTCATGGTCTCTGAGAGCCTCAAGCTGCGTCGAGCGCGGTCGGTTAGCTTGCGTGGTCTGCCATTTCGTACCGTTCGTCGTCAGTGTCTTTCCTCCCGCGACGAACGTCAACTGGCCGCCCCCTCGCGGGGCGGCCACTTTTCCTGTTTCAAGCCGCGCCTCGATGCGGGCTTCGCATCAAGTTCTAGAGATAACTGACGATGAGTAGATCAATCTATGGCGGTCCCGTTTTCGAAATGGCCAGGCAGCAGTTCGACCAGGTTGCCAACCATCTGCAGATTCCGGAAATGGACAGGGATCGGCTACTTTATCCGATTCACCGGGACGATGGTCGAACGGAGGTCTTTCAGGGATACCGGGTCCAGCATCACCTGACGCTTGGACCTACGAAGGGCGGCACCCGGTTCGCTCCCTCGGTGGATGTCGGCGAGGTTGCTGCACTGGCTGTTTGGATGAGCTGGAAGTGCGCGCTGGCAGGACTTCCCTACGGCGGAGCGAAGGGAGGCATCACCGTCGATCCTTACACGCTGTCGCCGCGTGAGCTCGAGGCGCTGTCTCGGCGCTACATGCAGGAGATGATACCCTTCGTCGGACCGCACACCGATGTCATGGCGCCGGACATGGGCACGAACGAGCAGGTCATGGCCTGGTTCATGGATACCTATTCCATGTACCAGGGACAGACGATCAACGAGATCGTCACCGGCAAGCCGGTGTCGGCTGGAGGCACACTTGGCCGCCGCGAAGCGACCGGGCGGGGCGCTGCCTATCTTGTTGGCCGGGCCCTTGATCATCTTGGAATCAAGGCCGGCCATGCAACGGCCATTGTCCAGGGGTTTGGCAATGTCGGGTCGGTTACCGCGTATTCTCTTGCCGAGAGAGGGGTCAAGATCATCGGTGTCAGCGATCACACCGCCGCATACTTTGATGCCGCGGGGCTCAACATTGCGGAGCTACAAAAGCACGTCTCAAAACACGGCCAGCTCGCAGGCTTTTCGACCGAGAGCACCATTGAGCCTTCGGAGCTGCTGCTGCGAAAATGCGATGTGCTCGTGCCAGCTGCAATGGAACAGGTGATCACAGGTCAAAATGCGTCCGCGCTCAAATGCCGTATCCTTGCTGAGGGCGCCAACGGTCCGACCACGCCTGAAGCCGACGCCATCCTGGATCAGCGGCGCGATGAAATCTTTGTGCTGCCCGATATTCTCTGCAACTCCGGCGGAGTCATCGTGAGCTATTTCGAGTGGGTGCAGGATCTGCAGCGGCTATTCTGGGAGGAGGCCGAAGTGTTCGACCGCCTGTACCGAATTCTCGAGCGCTCGTTGCAGCAAGTGATCGCTCGCGCCAAGCGCGAGAGCATTTCTCATCGCATGGCGGCCATGGCCATCGGCGTCAATGTTGTGCAGTCCGCCAAGAATACCAGAGGCCTTTTTCCGTGATGACTGTCGTTCCGACCCATCGTACCGAAACGGAGAGACCCATGCTTGTTGCCCCCTGGCGGATCGGAATCGACATCGGAGGCACGTTTACCGATGTCGTGGCTATTGATGCCAACGGCCAGATCGAGGTCCTCAAGTCGCCCTCCAGGCCTGACGATCCCACAGCTGGCGTGATGGGAGCACTTGAAGGGCTCGCGCGTCGTCTTGGCCTTGCCACGAAAGACCTGCTTGGCGGCTGCGCGATGCTCGTGCACGGTTCGACAATTGCGACGAACACCGTCCTCGAGGGCAAGGGGGCCAAGATCGGCCTTCTCACGACCAAGGGCTTTCGCGACACCCTTGAGATCCGGCGGGGCATCCGAGAGGAGCCTTGGAACCATCGTCCGGCGTTCCCGAACGTGCTCGTGCCACGCCGCTGGCGCTTGGGGGTCGGCGGGCGTCTCGACAAGGATGGGCGTGAACTCGCAGCTCTGGACGAGGCAGAGGTGAAGGCGGCATCAGCGGCATTCAAAGCCGCTGGTCTTGATTGTGTCGCGGTGTCCTTTCTCCATAGCTATGCCAATGGCGCGCAGGAGCGCCGGGCCATGGAGATCCTGTCGGCGGAGTGGGATCCGGATGCAATCTTCTGTTCCCATGAGATCTCCCCTTACGCTGGTGAATATGGTCGCACGTCTTCGACGGTGCTCGCTGCCTATGTCTCGAAACGAGTCGTTCCCTACCTGCGCTCCCTGGAAGGTATTTTGCGCCAGAGCGGACTATTCGGTCCGCTGCTCCTCATCCAAAGCAACGGGGGGATCTCATCCGTCGACGAAATCGCGCGCAATCCCGCCTGCCTACTTCTGTCGGGCCCTGCGGCGCAGGTTGGTGCGCTGAGACATGTCGCAGCGACGGCGGGCACCGATAACCTGATCTCTCTGGAGATGGGAGGGACGAGCTGTGACCTCGCATTGATGGAAGGGGGCCGAGTCCATTCGACCGACCGAATCGATATTGCAGGATACCTCGCCCTTGTGCCGAGCGTGGACATTCACTCTGTGAGCGCCGGCGGCGGGAGTATTGCTCGCCTCGATGCTGGCGGAATGGTGACGCTTGGACCCGATGGCGCCGGATCGATACCGGGCCCGGTCTGCTATCGGCGCGGAGGACAGAACCCGACCAACACGGACGCCCAGCTCGTCCTCGGCCGACTTGCCCCAGGGCCATTCGCCGGCGGCACGCTCGATCTTGACGATCAGGCGGCCCGGCAGGCGCTTCAGCGTGTCTATGGCGATACCGTTGGGTTAGCGCCCGAAGCGGCCGCGCTTGGCGTCGTCGAACTGATGGATCAGAATTTGCGGCATGCCGTGGAGCATGTGAGCGCGGAGCGTGGCTTTGACCTTCGTAACTTTACGCTCGTTGCCGTCGGCGGCGCCGGCGCGTTGCATGCATGTTCCGTGGGCCGGAGCCTCGGCTGTTCGACGGTTTACATTCCGCGGCTTGCAGGCGTCTTCTGCGCGTTCGGCATGCTCAATTCCGACGTGCGCCTCGACGAGGTCCGAACCATCCGCCGACCATTCAATAAGGAGGCGCTGCAGGATCTGGAGCGTGTCGCGCACGAGCTGGAAATCGGGTTGCGTGCACGTCTCATGGCATACGGCGAGGCTGGCAGTCTTCCGCGTTTCACCCGCTACATCGATCTCAATTACTTGGATCAGCAGTCTCAGCTTTCGATCGAATGGGCGGATGACAATATCAACAGCATCGTCGCGAACTACGAGGAGCGCTACAGCCTGCTTTATGGCCACGCTCACAAGCATTCGCCGATCATGACCTGCGCGTTGCGTGTCAGCGGATCTCGCCAGTTTCCGGGCGTTTCGATCGAGAAACTACCAGTCACCGACTACGTTCCGCCACCCTCCGGCAAACGTCACATCTACGTCAGTCGGGAGATTGGAGCTGTTGATGCAGACGTCTACGAAGGCTCAGATCTGCGGCCAGGCGCGCATCTTACCGGACCTGCAGTCATCAACGACGTGACAACAACCGTGTTCATCGGAAAGGATGACAGGTTGGAAGTGGACGCGACGAACAATTTCGTCGTTCGGCTGGCCATTCCGGCTCAAGGAGGCAAGGCATGAGGGCAATCGATCCAATCAGCTTGGCGCTCGGCCAGAAGCAGCTCGATCACATCTGCCGCACGATGGGTTGGGTCATGGCGCGCACAGCGCGAAGCCCGATCTTCAGCCAGTCGCACGACTTCTCTTGCTTCATCGGAAGCAGGTCGGGGCAGGTTGTATCTCAGGCTGACGGCATTCCAATTCATACCGGAGGTGGCGGCATTGCGCTGGCACGGCTTCTGGAAACCTTCGGCGATCGCATTAATCCCGGCGATTGTTTTCTGGCCAACGACCCCTATGTCGCCGGCGGCAATCACCTGCCTGATTTTACAATCATGCGACCGGTGTTTCTGAACGGCGCACTTGTGGCATTCACCTGCAACCGCGCGCATCAGTCCGACATCGGCGGCGGAGCGGCCGGAACCTACAATCCGAAGGCCGAGGAGATCTTCCACGAAGGCCTGCGCATCCCTGTCGTCAAGCTGGTCTCGCAAGGAGAAATCCAGGATGATCTCTGGCGTCTGATCCTTCTTAACTCGCGGACACCCGACCTTTTGGACGGCGACCTCCGCGCCATGCTGGGCTCGACGGAAATCGGCGCCAAGCGAGTTCAGGACATGGCGAGCCCGATGGGAGCCGAGGGGCTGGACACATTATTCGCATCCTTGCTCGATTGGGCAGAGGAAAGCTTCCTGGCAGCGATCCGTAAACTCAAGCCTGGAACGTACACGGGCGAGGACTTCTTCGATCACGATTGCTTCGAGACCACTGACGCACGCATCAAGACCGCCATTACCATCGGGACCGACGGAGTTCTCGTCGACTTCGCGGGCACAAGCCCCCAGATGCGCGGGTTCAAGAACAGTTCACTGGCGAATACCCGATCGGCCGTGCTGTTTGGGCTGGTCTCGTTTCTTGGTGCACACATCCCTCGTAACGATGGCGTCTTCCGCCGTGTTCGCGTCGAGGCCCCCGAGGGATCGCTCGTCAATGCCAAGCCGCCAGCCCCCGTCACCTCCGCGACGACCTATCCAGCACATCAGATCATACATGCGATCTGGCAGGCCTTGAGTCCGACGGCTCCCGAACTGAGCTGCGCTGGCTGGAGCCGGATCTCGCATTGCAATACGTCCGGCACAGATGACAGCGGACGATACTACGTCGCATATCAGTGGCTGGCGCAGCCTGGCGCCGGCGCCGTCAAAGGGCGGGACGGATTCAACGTCATGGGGCAGATCACGACCCTTGGCGGTCTTGCATTGCCGGACGTAGAAGACTTTGAAACGAGCTATCCTTTCCTTGTTGAGCGCCAGGAATTTGTCACCGATGGCGGAGGCGCGGGGCGCTATCGGGGCGGCACCGGTGCGATAGCAACAGTCAAAGTACACTATCCTGCAGAATATTCGTTCCGCGGCGAAGGCAACGGCAATCCGACGTCCTTTGGCGTTCTGGGGGGCCGTGCCGCGGGCATCGGGAGCTGTTCAATCAAATTCGAGGATGGTTCGTCCTATGCACCACCCCGTTTTGGTGTCGAACGGCTGCAACCGCTGACACTCACGATTAAAGCTGCGGGTGGAGGCGGTTTCGGATCACCATATCTGCGACTGGCGGAAGAGGTCCTCAACGACGTTCTCGATGGAATGGTCAGCCGTGAAATGGCCGAGGCAGACTATGGAGTTGTTCTGACCGGTCAAGATCTGCAAATCGATGAAGAAGCAACGCGCGTGCGCCGTCAACTGCTGAAAAAGGCCGAAAGCGTAGCGCAACCGAACCCTGTTCCCTGAAGGGCCGAACCGCTCAAAGCCTAAATTTGGAGTCCCGAGTGCATGACCTGAGCGACATCAGCAAGTCCGCCCTGCTCACGCGTCCCGACCTGCATGAAGCAACCGAGGGCGAGTTCAAGGGCTGGCGCACCTGGACGTTCGATAGTTTCCTGAACGGAAACGGACCGTTTTGGCATCGTGTGAACGCGGATCGAACAGTCCATTGTGCTTTCCGCGCGCAGTCGAAACATCTCAATGGCCATGGGAATGTTCATGGCGGCTGCTTTATGGCCTTCGTGGATTATTGCGTGTTTGCCATTGCAGGCCTCGTGCTGGAGAGCCCCGGTGTAACGGTCTCCCTGTCCAGCGAATTCCTCGATGCAGCGCGCGAGAACGAGCTGATCGAGGGAACGGGACAGGTGACCCGGGCCGGCGGCTCGCTGATCTTTATACGAGGTGAGTTGAAATCCGGCGACCGAATGCTTCTCACGTTTTCCGGGACTATCAAACGATTGAAGCAAAAGGATCGCAAGTAATGCAGTAATGAGCCGCAATCCGGGGATGGCCTTGCTCGGCTCGCTGTGGCCTGCGGTGTTGGACGCTATTCCGATTGGACGCGGCGATCTTTGCGAAGCGCCACGCGTCTTCGCCACTTCTGTTCACCCGAACGACCGGTCGATCGTGCGGCGCACGCGCACCTTGCCTGGACCCTCATGGTATTCTTTTATGATGCGGTCTTCCAGCGCTCGCTCGGTTTGAGTGGAGCGGTTGCGCTGGCGTAGATAGTCGTGCCACGTGTGGAAGTGATAGCGCTCGATCCACATATCCGGCTCCGCCATGTTTCGCGCAAGTGACCAACCGTAGGCGCCGTTGCGCTTCCGGACGAGCCGGAGGTCCTGCATACTCCTCCGAAACCCTGGCGAGTTTTTCGGCTGAATTCGATATTCGATCTCGATCACCACAGTTCCGTCGCGCCCGCTTATGGGCACCCGCACCTCTGGATCCTCGAGAAGACTTCCTTCTTCCGCACGCCCCTTCACAGGCGGCATCCGCAGCCCTAGGCCAATCAATGGTGACGCAATCATCAATGCGGCCGCGATGAGGAGGGCAGTTTCGACACCCGCGAAGTGCGCCAAGTGCCCCCAAGCCCAACTGCCGAGGGCCAGCCCGCCGGCTGATGCCGCCTGATAGGCTGCCAGAGACCGTGCTGCGACCCAGCGGGGAGCGGAGAGCTGTACACCAACATTCAACAGCGTCCAACAGAGGGTCCACCCAGCACCTGCGACCGCCAATCCCAGTGCGGCGATGAAAGAGTTTCGGCTGACCGCCATAAGAGCAATGCCTGCGCCCATAGCGAGTGCGCAATATCGAAGGGCTGCTTCTCCGCTCAAGTGCTTGCGCACCATTCCGATATTTGCAGCTCCGATGACAGCTCCCGCACCAAAGGCTCCCAGCATCAGACCGTATGTTGATGCGCTGCCGAGGAGGAGATCGCGGGCCACCAGCGGCAAGAGAGCCAGGATGACTGCGCTTGTTAAGCCCATGATAGTCGTCCGCAACAGCACGACCATGATAGGGGGTGAGTTGGCGATATACCGGACGCCCAAAAGAATCGCGCGGTCGAGCCGTTCCGGCGGTAGTCGCGACCGCTCAGCGGCGCGCTTCCACAGATAGAGCGCACCGATGAGCGGCACATAGCACACGGCGTTCAATGCAAACGCGGCGAAAGTCCCCGCAGTAGCCACAATGATGCCGCCGATTGCCGGTCCTACGCTTCGTGCAATGTTGTAGCTGATTCCGTTGAGTGCGATGGCGGCAGGCAGAGCTTGCGCTGGCACCTGCTCGCTGACGGCCGCCTGCCATGCGGGCCCCCACATAGCGGTCCCAGTGCCCGCTGCAAAGCAAAGCGCGAGCAGGAGGTTCGGCGTGAGTAGCCCCAAGCACGCGAGTGTCGCCAATGTGGTCGTGGCCGCCAAGGCGATAACTAGTGAGATCAAAGCCACGATGCGTCGATCATGCAGATCCGCGATCGCGCCCGCGGGAATTGCAATGAGCATCACCGGAAGTCCAAGAGCAGTTTGCACCAACGCGACCTTGTCAGCGGAGGATGACATCTCAGTCATGGCCCAAGCCACTCCAACTCCTTGTACCAGACTGCCCAGATTTGAGATCAGGCTTGCGATCCAGATACGACGGAATGCGCGGTGGCGCAGGGGAGCAGCAATATGATCAGCCCTGGCAGAGTCCGCGGGACCTGCAAGGTCAAGTGCGCAACTCTCTGTGCCCTGCGTCTTCGGCCGGTCTGCCGAACGACCTGGCGCCGCGGCGGCGTGGTTTGTTGAACGAAGTGAATTGTCCGGACACACGAACGGTCTACCTTCCGAAGGGCTTGTTAAACCCGACCGATTCGACATCGTCATCTATCGTAGCCCCATGCGCAGCAGAGTTGCAGTAACGAAGGCCTCTTTGGCGCCGGATTGCTGCGTGGCCCGGGATACGCCGACAGTTGCTTTTGAACTGATCGCCGGAGGAGTTTTACGTGTGACCGCGCCTCAGTGCTCAAGAACAAGGTCGAGATTTCGGGCAGGGATTGCATCGCTCCGGAACTCAGCGCAGCCCCAAAAGTGGTCGGTGAAGCGGACGCATCCATTGACAAATAGCAGAACCAAATGGTTCATGTCACCCATGATGTAACGATTGACGGATGGTTAGGGCCATGTCCGACTGGAGCGAGATGCGTCAACGGCTGGTTTCGGCCGCAACTAAGATTACCGGTGCGAAGGGCATCCTTTCGTTGCCTTCCGAGACGGCTGGCTACCTCATCGATTGGCGCCGACGATATAAGGGCGAGGCTCTCGCCGTAGCGATGCCGACGAGTGCGGAGCAGGTTTCGAAATTGGTTAGCCTGTGCTCCGGTCTTGGGATTGCATTAGTGCCGCAGGCGGGAAATACCGGCATGACCGGAGGTGCCGTCCCCATCAACGATCGTCCCTCCATGATCCTGAACGTTTCAAAGCTGAATCGGGTGAGAGAGATCGATAGCAAAAACAATTCGGTTATCGCCGAGGCCGGCTGTATTTTGGCGACCCTTCGAGAGACCTTGGAGCGCGAAGGTAAGCTGTTTCCGATGCAGCTTGGCAGCGTCGGCAGTTGTCAAATTGGCGGCTTGGTCTCGACAAACGCTGGTGGCATAAATGTCCTGCGCTATGGAAACATGCGCGACCTCATATTGGGCCTGGAGGTCGTCCTGCCGGACGGCAAAATTTGGAATGGTCTCAAGGTTCTGCGGAAAGACAACTCGGGATACGATCTCAAGCAGCTCTTCATCGGAGCAGAGGGAACGCTTGGGATTGTAACTGCCGCAGCGCTTAAGCTCTTTCCGCAGCCGACGAATAGCGGAACGGCGATGGTGTCACTGCCAAGTATACAATTTGCCGTCGACCTCCTGAGGGCCTTCGCCGATGGTGCAGCAGGCAAGGTCGAGGCGTTTGAAATCATCTCAAAGGGGCAGCTCGAGAACGTTCTCTCGCACCATGAAGAGTTGCCGCCGATGCCGCTGTCCTCGCCGTGGTATGTCCTGATCGAACTGGCCGACAGCAGTCTCGGCTGGGACCCGAATCAGGTTTTTGAGCAAATTCTAGCGGGCGCCATCGAGCGAGGCTTGATCCATGATGCCGTCATTGCCTCAGATTCCAAAAAAGCTGAGCGTCTATGGAAGTTGAGGCATACGATCTCTGAAGCGAACATGCGTAAAGGATTTTCCGTCGCCAACGACACATCCGTGCCAATCTCGAAGATAGCGGTCTTTATCGAGCGAGTGGATAAGCGGCTGAAGCAAGAATTCAAATCCGCCGACGTGTACTATGCGGGACATGTGGGGGACGGGAACATTCACGTAATCATCGTCTTCGACAGAGCGTTCTACGATACTCACGAGAAGCGAGAAAAAGCGGCTGCGCGCGCCAACTTCGTTGTTCATGAAGCAAGTGTTGAGCTGGATGGCAGCATCAGCGCCGAGCACGGGGTTGGCCTTATGCATGTCGATGAGCTCGAACACTTCAAAAGCGATGTCGACCTTGAAATGATGGCACAGATCAAGAGAGCTTTCGATCCTGATAACATCATGAATCCCGGCAAGGTACTGGCCACCCCCCGCGTTGTTGCGGCGCGCAACATTACGATTTGAAAGAGAATCAACATATGAAACTTGTGTGTGCAGCCTATCGCGATGCGGTCCGCATTGGAGTGGTTTCGGGCGAAACGGCCATCCTGCTCCCCAAGGAGTTTGGTGATCTCCTGCCAATCATAGAGGGTGGGGCCGAAGCACTAGCCGAGGTAAGGAGACTGGCCGGTGGAAAGGAAGCTGAGCACGTACTGCTTGCAGATTTGGCGCTCCTGCCGCCGATCCGGCGCTTTCGCCGCGACATCCTTTGCACAGGATGGAATTATCTGGATCACTTCAACGAAGGCAAAGAAAAGCGCGCCAGCCAAGAGGTTAAGGAGCTGCCCAAAGCGCCGACGTTTTTTACGAAGGGGCCCGATACAGTCATCGGACCGCGGGATTCCATCGCATTCGACCCGAGGATCTCGAGCAAATGGGACTACGAAGCGGAGTTGGCCGTGGTCATCGGAAAGGCCGGCCGCAGCATTCCGGAGCGCGAAGCGGCAGCCCACATCTTCGGCTATTGTTTGGCAAACGACGTTTCGCAGCGAGACTTGCAGCGGCGGCACGGCGGCCAGTGGTTCAAGGGCAAAAGTATTGATGGGACGATGCCGATCGGTCCATTTCTGGTGACCCAAGACGAGGTCGATCTCGCTACGGTCAGGCTTCAATGCCTGGTGAACGGAGAAGTTCTCCAGGATGCTCTGGTCTCCCAGATGGCTTTTCGGGTTGAGAAGTTGATTGCGGAGCTCTCATTTGGGATGACGTTGAGGCCTGGAGACTTACTGCTGACGGGAACACCTAGCGGTGTTGGTTTCGCCCGCACTCCGTCCATCCTGCTGGCTGAGGGAGACGAGGTCATTGTACGCGGGACGGGTCTTGGCGAACTGCGTAACCGTCTAGGGCGCGTAGATCTTTTTGGCGACTCGGACGTCTCGCTGGAATGATACGTAGGCGCCACTGGATCAGACCGAGCTGAACAGCCAAGGGCCTGCTGCACTTCCTCCGAGGAGTGCTCCGAGCATCTACCGCAGTATGCCGAAGAGGATGGCCAGACACGAGAGGCATCGCTAGGATATCTCGTCCAGTCAGTTGGGCTGGCACAATATGGAGATGCCGGGTGGGGTCAGTGGATCTGATTGAAGAAATCAAGGAAATCTGCGTCGATTTGTCGGGGCAGTCTGTAGACGCTGCGCACTATCTTATCAACAATCCGGACGAAGCAGCCTTCCATTCGATGCGGGAGATTGCACGTCGCGCAAACGTCCCTCCGGTGAGCCTTGTCCGGCTGGCGCAGCGCATGGGCCTACCCGGCTATGGCGAACTGCGGCAGCGCTTCATCGACACGATGCGCGATCGTCAACAGAGGGATCGCCTGTCTACAACGCGAAACGAACAAACCGCACAGGTATTGATCCATAAAATGGGCGAGGGCGCCCGATTGGATGACGTTATCGAGTCGTTTTTCGCGGCGGAACTTGACGTCGTGCGGCGAGCTCGCGCGCACCTGTCCGAGGAAAAGGTGACCAAAGCAGTCGGACTTTTGGCCAAGGCGCCGAAAGTGTTTGTTTGTGGCAGAAGGACAACATTCACTCCAGCTTATACATTGGCGTACGCCTTACGAAAGGCTCGCCCAAACGTGATCCTGTTGGATAGCCCGGGAGGAGCGCCTGAAGGTCTGCTGGATGACCTCTCGCCCGGAGATGCGTTCGTGGCAGTGACTTTTGCTCCCTTCAATCGGGTCGTTCACAAGCTTGCTCAGAAGGCGGCGCAATCCGGAGCGCGCATAATCTCAATTACAGATAGCTTCGCTGCTCCAGTGAGTGAGCTTGAGGGTCTGCATTTTGTTGCGCAAACGTCCGGGCAGGCGTTTCCAGAATCGACCCTGGGGGCCATTGCGATAGCCAACCTCCTTGCTGCCCTAACAATTGGACGCCTTGGCGAGCCTGCACAAACCAGGATCCGCGAAAACGAGCGTTTCTTGCACGGATCGGGCGAATATCTCTTCTCGGGGAAGGCTATCAAGCGCCGGCGGCCTTTGGTCGCGATTTCGCAAAAACCGACAGGCAAAGACAAGCGAAAAAAGCGCTGAAACGCCAGTCCAGTCATTCTGGTTGCGGTGCAGGAGGTCGCAACTTATCCCGGTTGGATCAAATGATCCGCTTGACAGAAATGCGGATCATGTTGTTCATTGAGTTCATCTGATTTTCCGGAGATGATGAATGACTGGTCCAGGAGCAGTTGGGGCGGGCGTGAGTGCTGCCGCGAAATCGCGGTCCGAGGCGGCCTATGTGCGCGAAACCAAGGTGGTGCCGGGCGGCTCGATGCGCGCCGCCCAATGGTTCAAGCCTCATCCTCCTTACGCTGCGCGGGGCGAGGGGTGTTGGGTCACTGACATCGACGGGCGGCGAATACTCGATTGTGCGAACAACTTCTTTTCGCTCATTCACGGCCATGCGTTTCCTCCAGTTCTGGACGCGGTGCATCGCGCGATGGCCAGCGGTACGGCCTTTGGGTTGCCAACCGAGGGCGAGATCCTGCTGGCCGAAGCGCTGGCTGCGCGTAACCCAAGGATGGAGCAGACGCGCTTCTGTAACTCCGGAACAGAGGCGGTACTCTCGGCGGTAAAGGGGGCGCGCGCCATCACTGGTCGGGAAAGGATTGCAAAATTCGAGGGTTGCTATCACGGCGCCTACGATTGGATGGAGGTGAGCCTCGACCCGACACCCGCCAGTTGGAATGACGAGAATGGAAACCCCGTTTCGGTGCGATCCAATGCTGGCGCGCCGGAGTCGGTCCTGCGCGAAACGGTCGTGTTGCCCTATGACGATCCGCAGCGTTGCGCTGACATTCTCCGCCGTGAGGGGCGCTCTCTAGCTGCAGTCGTCGTCGACCCTCTCGCCTCGCGGGCCGGAACGGTGCCGATGTCGAAGGAGGTTGTGGCTGTTCTGCGCGAGGCGTGCCGGCGTGATGAAATTTTGTTGATCGCCGATGAAGTAATCAGCTTTCGCCTTTCGTTTGATGGAGCGTCCCGGTCTTTCGGCCTTGAGCCAGACTTCATAACAACCGCAAAGATCATCGGGGGAGGTCTGCCGATCGGAGCCGTCTCCGGCTCGGCAGGTCTCATGTCGGTCTTCAATCATGCCGAGGGCAAGCCGAAAGTGTCGATGGGCGGTACATTCAGCGGCAACCCGCTAAGCATGGCGGCAGGGCTCGCATCCCTCGCTCACTACTCGCAGTCAGCAATTGAGCGCCTGAACGGACTGGGTGATCGGCTCCGCAATAGGGTCGCAGATGGTTTCTCTGCCGCCGGCGTTGAAGCAAGCTTTACGGGAATGGGGTCGCTGTTCAGACTTCATTTGGGAAGCGCCAATGTCACCGGCTACAGGACGGCTTACACGAGCCCGGAAAAAACCCAACTCATCCGCCGCATCCAGTTTGCGATGTTGGACGAAGGCATCCTGTTGACGCCAAACTGCTCAGGTGCGCTATCGACCCCGATGACGGAGGCTGAGACCTCCTTGATCGCAGACAAGTTGGTCGCTGTCGTTGCCCGCGAATTGGCGGGGCTTGGGCGCGTTACTGCCGGCTGACAGCCGCGCCTGTGACACAAACCTTGGACCGTCAGGCCTAGACCCGAGAATGTATTTGATGGGACCCGCTCCATGTTAGTTGCGCCGTTTCGAGTTGGAGTTGATATCGGGGGCACTTTTACGGATCTTGTGCTCGTTGACTCTCAGGGCAGGATCGAGGCATTCAAGTCGCCATCGGTTCCGACAAATCCCACCGAGGGAGTCCTCGCGGCGGTTGAACTGGCCGCTAAGTCACTGAAGATCAGCGTCAAGGATTTTCTTTCTAACACCGGCTTGTTCGTCCATGGGTCGACGGTTGCGACGAACACCCTGCTCGAAAAGAAGGGAGGAAGGGTCGGTTTGTTGCTCACGGATGGGTTTCGTGATTCACTGGAAATTCGTCGGTCTATTCGGGAAGACGTCTGGGACCATCGCCGGCCGTTTCCGCAAGTCCTCGTTCCCCGATATCTTCGGCTCCCTGTGAAAGAACGGATAGAGGCCGATGGTACTGTCCGAATTCCGTTCGATCCGGAATCGGTCGCCGCCGCTGCCCGGATATTTGCGGAAGAAGGGGTGGAGGCGGTCGCCATCTGCTTTCTTCATGCTTACGCAAATCCCGCACATGAGCGTGCGGCAAAGGCGGAGCTGCAGAAGCTCCTTCCCAGGGTATGGGTTTCCACGTCGTCAGACATCGCCCCAACAATCGGGGAGTATGAAAGAACATCGACGACCGTCGTCAACGCATACGTCGCTCCGCGCGTTGTTCCTTACCTGAAAAGCTTGGCCGAGCGGCTGGGCGGGTTGGGCCTGCCACGCAAGCTGCTCATGATCCAGTCGAATGGCGGTGCAATCTCGATCGACGAAATCGGCCATGCGCCTGTTAATCTGGTCTTGTCGGGACCCGCAGCCGGCGTCGGGTCGCTGAGGTTCTTCGGCAAGGATGCAGGCTCGGACCATTTGATCTCAATAGAAGTCGGCGGCACAAGCTGCGACGTCACATTGATGCAGCGCGGTGAGGTCAGCATGACTGACCAGATCGTGCTGGATGGTTACCACTTGAATATTCCCGCGGTCGACATCCACACCGTCGGAGCGGGGGGCGGGACCATCGCCTCGGTCGACGGCGCCGGCCTTCTGAAGGCTGGCCCTGAAGGTGCGGGAGCCATGCCAGGGCCTGCTTGCTACGGTCGCGGTGGTGAGCGTCCCACCGTGACAGATGCTCAACTCGTGTTGGGCCGTCTCAAGCCCGGTCCATATGCCGGGGACGCCATCACGCTGGATCTGGAGAGAGCAAAGAGAGCGATCGAAACTCACATCGCTCAGCCCTTGAAACTGAGCGTTGAGGACGCGGCTGCCGGCATCATCCAGTTGGTCGAGCGCAATATTCTGCACGCGGTGGAACGTTCTTCGCTTGAAAAGGGCTACAATCCAAGAAGCTTTACGCTTGTGGCGGCAGGCGGCGCCGGCCCTCTGCATGGCTCCGCCGCGGCCAGGCTGCTTGGCAGTGCAAGTCTGTACGTACCCCGCCTTGCGGGGGTGTTCTGTGCTTTCGGCATGTGCAATTCGGATCTTCGCCATGACCATTTGCGAAGTTGGATGCAGGACCTCGACAGCAAAACCGCTTCATCGCGAAACTCGCTAGAGCAAGGATTCCAGCAGATCGAGGCGGCGGCAGGCAAAGTCCTGACGCGAGAAGGCTTCGAGGGAGCTCGCGCAGTCCTCCGGCGCGGCTATGATCTGCGCTATTTCGGTCAGCAATGGACAATTGCTGTTGAATGCCCCTCGACCGATCCTGCGGTCGTCCGCAAAAACTTTGAGACCGCTTATGAGCGTCTCTTTGGATACGTGCAGCCCGGTGGGGCGATCGAGATCGTAAACCTCCGCGTCGCAGCGATCGGCAAGCTTGATGCCCTCGAGATCCCCGGCGCTCTCCCAGCTGCTGCGAACCCGTTGCCGCAATCGCACCGACGCGTGTGGATCGATAGAGAGGCTGGATATGCCAACATCCCTGTCTATGACGGCACAATCCTTAAGCCCCGTCAGCAACTGGTGGGGCCTGCGGTAATCGAAGAAGCCACTACCACGATCTTCGTAGGGCCGGGCGATTGGGTCACGATGACTGATGCGGGCAACTATCACGTGTCCATCGCCCATGCCGGAGCTGCAGCATAAGCGAGGGGCTGTGCACTGGTGAGGTTTGTGGCCCGCAGAGGGAATGGCGAACGGATTCGATGCAGATGGGCTCGGCAGTTGACGCAAGAATGGTAGGTGAAAGCATGAGCACCGGGGTGACTTACGATCCTGTTCTGTTGGCGATCCTGCAGAAGCAGCTTGACCACATCAGCGTGCAGATGGGTGCGATCATGACGCGCACTGCGCGCAGTCCCATCTTCAGCCAGAGTCACGATTTTTCGTGTTTCATTAGCAGCGCAACGGGAGAGACGATCGCTCAGGCAGATGGACTGCCGGTTCACTCCGGCGGCGGCGGGTTTGCCGTTCGCGCCGTGCTAAGAGACTTTACGGACCAGATCGAGGATGGAGACGTTTTCATTCTCAGCGATCCGTATGTTGCCGGCGGCAACCATCTGCCCGATTGGACCCTCATCCGTCCGGTCTTTGTCGCCGCGGAGCTCGTCGGATTCTGCAGCAACCGCGCTCATCAATCTGACATCGGGGGGGGCGCCGCTGGAACCTACAATTCGGCTGCCACAGAGATTTTCCACGAGGGAATCCGGCTACCTGCTCTCAAGCTTATCGAAAAGGGCAAGCGACGAGACGACCTCTGGAGATTGCTGCTGTTGAATTCTCGTTGCCCCGATTTGATGGAGGGGGATCTTGGAGCGATGCTGGGTTCCACGCGGATCGGCGCTAATCGGATGGCCGAGATCGTCGGCCAGCTCGGCGTTGAGACAGGACGATCGTATTTGACCTCTCTGCTAGATTACGGTGAGCGGCGAATGCGCCAGGCGATCTCGGCACTTCCGGACGGCACTTGGGACGGTCTCGACGTAAGTGACACGGATTGCTTCGAAAGCGTCGATGTAGAAACGCGGGTGAAGGTGACGATCTCCGGCGATAGCATTGAGTTCGATTTCACCGGCACCTCGCCACAAATAAAGGGATTCAAGAACAGCGGTATCGCCAACACTCACTCATCCGTTTACTGCTCTCTTTCATCGTTCCTGGATCCCGATATCCCGCGTAACGAAGGTGTTTATCGCTGCGTCAAGATCATTGCTCCGGAAGGTACGATCGTAAATGCCTTGCCGCCGGCTCCAATGACGATGAATACCGTATTTCCGGCCATTGACATTATGAACGCTTGCTGGCGTGCATTGGCTCAAGCAGAGCCAAGTCGCGCCTGCGCGGGCTGGGGCAAGTCCGTCCATAGCAGTTCGGCCGGAAAGAAGGCCTCTGGTGAAGTCTTCGTCCTTTACCATTGGCATGGCAGCGCAGGTGGCGGAGCAGTGAACGGGCGCGACGGTTTCCCGACGAGCAGCCATCAGATGACACTCGGCGGAATGTTCATTCCGAACGTCGAAACCTACGAGCAGAGTTATCCCATCCGCATCCATCGTTATCAGATGCGCTCCGATTCCGCGGGGGCTGGCGAATACCGGGGCGGAACTGGCGTCCATTACGTTGCCGATGTATTAGTCGGCGGGGAGCACTCACTGCGCGGCGAGGGCGCCCGCAAAGCTACGGGTGCAGGCGTTAATGGCGGCCTTTGGGGCGCCAAAGGATCGCTGAAAGGCTTCGACTTGGGTACGGGAGAAGAGTTCTACTGCCCACAATATGGAGTCCAGCAGGTCAAGCCGTTTCGTATCGTCATCGAGTCGCCCGCGGGGGGCGGCTGGGGGCATCCTCACAATCGACATCCCGTCGCAGTCCTGCGCGACGTCCGCGATGAACTCGTCTCGCCAGAAACTGCTCTCGGCGTCTACGGGGTAGAGATTTCAAAGGACCGAAGGTCGATTGTCTCAACGAAGGCTCGGGACGGAGCATAACGGCGGCAAGGTAAGCAGAGGCAAACTGGTCAATGCGAATACGGTCATCAGTTGCCTGGGATTTAGAGCATCTGTCGTGCCGTTCGTTTGAGAATTGTTCCTATATGCGATCTTCTGAAATTGTCCGTGTCAATGTTCCTCCCGCGACGGACATCACTGGCCGCCCCGTTTTGGGGGCGGCCGTTTTTCTCCCGCGAAACTTAACCTTACGCTGAGAACGAGCTGGATGACCTCGTAATGAGTAGATCAATCTATGGCGGCCCCGTTTTCGAGATGGCAAGGCAGCAGTTCGACCAGGTTGCCAATCATCTGCAGATCCCGGAAATGGAGCGCGATCGGCTGCTCTATCCTAAGCGCGCAATTGCAGTGTCCTGCCCGATTCACCGGGACGATGGCCGAACGGAGGTCTTCCAGGGTTACAGGATCCAGCATCACCTGACGCTGGGTCCCACAAAGGGCGGTACAAGGTTCGCGCCCTCCGTCGATGTCGGCGAGATCGCTGCACTGGCTGTGTGGATGAGCTGGAAATGCGCGCTGGCGGGACTTCCCTATGGCGGAGCGAAGGGAGGCATCACTGTCGACCCGTACACGCTGTCGCCGCGCGAACTTGAGGCGCTGTCCCGACGCTACATGCAGGAGATGATACCCTTCGTCGGGCCGCACACCGATGTGATGGCGCCTGACATGGGCACGAACGAGCAGGTCATGGCCTGGTTCATGGATACGTATTCGATGTACCAAGGACAGACGATCAACGAGATCGTCACGGGAAAGCCGGTGTCGGCGGGCGGCACGCTTGGCCGACGCGAAGCGACGGGGCGCGGGGTCGCCTATCTGGTCGGCCGGGCGCTCGACCATCTTGGGATCAAGGCGGGTGATGCGACTGCCATTGTCCAGGGGTTCGGTAATGTCGGCTCAGTGACCGCGTACTCGCTTGCGGAGCGAGGCGTCAAAATCATCGGCGTCAGCGATCACACCGCCGCATACTATGATCCGGCGGGACTGGACGTCTCCGAGCTGCAGAGACGCATTGCCAAGCGAGGCCAGCTTGCAGGTTTTTCGAGCGAGTGCACCATTGATCCCTCGGAGCTTCTTTTGCGACAATGCGATGTGCTCGTACCAGCCGCGATGGAGCAGGTGATTACAGGTCACAATGCCTCCGAGCTCAAATGTCGTATTCTGGCCGAGGGCGCCAACGGTCCGACGACCCCTGAAGCCGATGCGATTCTCGATCGCCGCCGCGACGAGATCTTCGTGCTGCCCGATATTCTCTGCAACGCAGGCGGGGTCATCGTCAGCTATTTCGAATGGGTGCAGGATCTGCAGCGGCTGTTCTGGGAGGAGGCTGAAGTGTTCGATCGCCTCTACCGCATTCTCGAACGATCCTTCCAGCAAGTGATTGCCCACGCCAATCGCGATGGCATTTCTCATCGCTTGGCCGCCATGGCGATCGGCGTGAGCGTCGTGCAATCGGCTAAGCAGACCAGGGGTCTTTTCCCGTAACCAGCGCACGGCTCTGCCGTCGACCAAACTCAGAAGTCGTGGTTCATCTTGTCCATGAACCCCTTCGACGAAATCGCAGTCGAGGAAGCGCTGCGCCTGAAGGAAGCCGGCAGGCCACCGAGGTCGTGGTGGTCTCGATCGGACCGGCGCAGGCGTCGGAGACGATCCGCACCGGTCTTGCCATGGGCGCCGATCGCGGCATCCTGGTGAAGGCGGAAGGCAGCGTCGAGCCGCTCGCCGTCGCCAAGATCCTGAAGAAGGTTGCGGACGAAGAGCAGCCGGGCTTGATCATTCTTGGCAAGCAGGCGATCGACGATGACTCCAACCAGACCGGCCAGATGCTGGCTGCGCTGCTCGGCTGGTCGCAGGCGACCTTCGCCTCCAAGCTCGAGGTCGAAGGCTCTGAGTTCAAGGTCACCCGCGAAGTCGATGGCGGCCTCCAGACGGTGAAGCTGAAGGGACCGGCGATCGTCACCACCGACCTCCGCCTCAACGAGCCGCGCTACGCCTCGCTGCCCAACATCATGAAGGCGAAGAGGAAGCCGATCGCGGAGAAGACCGTCGCCGATTACGGCGTCGACATTGCCGCGCGCCTCGAGATTCTGAAGACGGCTGAGCCCGCGGGCCGGAAGGCCGGCGTCAAGGTCAAGGACGTCGCCGAGCTGGTGTCGAAACTCAAGAACGAAGCCGGGGTGCTCTGATGACGACGCTGCTGATTGCCGAACACGACAATGCGTCGCTCAAGGACGCCACCAACAAGGCCCTGACCGCAGCTGCCGCGCTCGGCGCGGATGTCGAGGTGCTGGTTGCCGGCCAGAACGCCAAGGCCGCGGCGGACGCCGCTGCCAAGCTCGCCGGCGTGAAGAAGGTGCTGCTCGCCGATGGCGACCTCTACGCGCATGATCTCGCCGAGCCGCTGGCTGCTTTGGTCGTGTCGCTGGCGTCCGGCTATGACGCGATCGTCGCACCGGCGACCTCGCGCTTCAAGAACGTGATGCCCCGCATTGCCGCTCTGCTCGACGTCATGCAGGTCTCGGAGATCATCAAGGTGGTCGCGCCCGATACCTATGAGCGTCCGATCTATGCCGGCAACGCCATCCAGACGGTGAAGTCGAAGGACGCCAAGAAGGTCATCACGGTCCGCACCTCCACCTTCGCCGCAGCAGGCGAGGGCGGCAGCGCTCCGGTCGAGGCCATAGCGGCGGCCGCCGATCCGGCATTGTCGACTTTCGTCGGTGAGGAAGTCGCCAAGAGCGATCGTCCCGAGCTGACCTCGGCCAAGATCATCGTCTCCGGTGGCCGCGCCATGCAGAGCCGCGAGAACTTTGCCAAGTACATCGAGCCGCTCGCGGACAAGCTGGGCGCCGGTGTGGGTGCCTCGCGCGCCGCGGTCGACGCCGGCTATGCGCCGAACGACTGGCAGGTCGGCCAGACCGGCAAGGTCGTCGCCCCCGAACTCTATGTCGCGGTCGGCATTTCCGGCGCGATCCAGCATCTGGCCGGCATGAAGGACTCCAAGGTGATCGTCGCCATGAAGGACTCCAAGGTGATCGTCGCGATCAACAAGGACGAGGACGCGCCGATCTTCCAGGTCGCCGATTACGGCCTGGTCGCCGACCTCTACCAGGCGGTTCCGGAGCTGACGGCCGAACTCGGAAAATAGGTTCAGACCATAGGCCGATTGCGACACGATTGCGCGTTTACCCGTCGGGTCGAGCACAACCGCGCGGATGAGAACCTAAACTCTAGGTGCCAAATGCAACACTCGAACGATGTCGAAAACTCAGCCGCTTTCAACATGCATGAAGCAACGGACGGTGAGTTCAAAGGCTGGCGCACTTGGTCATCCGATACATTCTTGAACGAAACTGGCCCTTTTTGGCATCGAGTAGAAACTAATGGAGCAGTACGTTGCGCGTTTCGCGCGCAGGCCAAGCACCTCAATGGCTTCGGCAATGTCCATGGAGGCTGCCTTATGGCCTTTGTGGACTACTGTGTCTTCGCGATCGCTAACCCCATACTCAACGGCACCGGAGTGACCGTTTCGCTTTCCGGCGAGTTCCTGGGCGCAGCGCGCGAGGCTCAGCTAATCGAGGCAACCGGTGAGGTGACCCACGCCGGCGGCTCACTCATTTTCGTCCGCGGTGAGTTGAAATCGCGAGATCGGCGATTATTCACCTTTTCCGGCACAATTAAGCGGACCAAGATGCGCGCGTAGGAAGTTTCGCGGCGCTAGATGGTAGTGCGAGTTTTCCGCCTGCCCGAAACGCTTCAATATATAAGGATCTGTTGCTGCCGATGCAGGATCTGCCCGTGCACGGCCACGCCTTCATCGGCAGAACACAATTGCCGAGTGATCAGGGGGATTGCTCAAGTGCAGCCTTGGATGAGGTTGGCAGGATTGGCTGCAAGTCTGTGACCCGTCAATCACGATCGCCGATCGCTTCAAAGCGCGCTGGGTCCAAAGCCAGCCGAGGGAGTACGCCTTGTCCAAACGGACTGATTAATCCATATTGACAACATGTGGATCATATGATCCTGTCCCGCACAAACGACGAAACCGGTGATTATGCTCAGGGGTTGGAGCGCTCGTGGAATCAGAATTCGATTACATTGTGGTGGGCTCGGGTTCGGCAGGTAGCGTCGTGGCCTCCAGGCTGTCTGAGGATCCAACCTTGTCCGTGCTTCTCATTGAGGCAGGTGGGTCAGACAAGTCCCTCAGGATCGCAATGCCGGGCCTGGCCAGCTCGCTCTACGGGGATCCGAAATATGATTGGTCCTTTACCGCAGAGCCCGATCAAACGCGTGCCGGGCAGCGCGACTATATGCCTCGCGGAAAGGTCCTCGGAGGAACGAGCGCGATTAACGCGATGTGCTTTCTTCGTGGGAGCGCCGAAGATTTCGATGATTGGGCTTCGCTCGGCAACGAGGGCTGGAATTATCCGAGCGTTCTTCCCTATTTTCGCAAGCTGGAGAGATACGAAGGCGGGGAAAATGCTACGCGCGGCAATACTGGACCGCAGCCGGTGTCCTTCTTGAGGTCAGCACATGCGATGTCAAAAATCTTCTTGGAGGCTTGTGTCCGCCATGGAGCTAAACACATCGATGACCTCAACGGTGGAGAGTACGAGGGGGTTGGCTTTCCGCAGGTTTCGCAGCTGAAAGGATCGCGATACAGCGCGGCGCGCTCATACGTCTGGCGAGCGGTAAAGCGCCGAAACTTTCGTCTCATGTTGCATGCGCAAGTTCGGCGAGTTCTGTTCGAGAATCGTAGGACAACTGGCGTTGAAGTGGTTAGAGGCGATCGCCGCATCAGCTTAAAGGCTCGCAAAGGAGTGGTGCTGAGTGCTGGAGTATTTGGCTCGCCTCACATTCTCATGCTCTCGGGCATCGGGCCCGCGGCGCAATTGAGGCCGCTAGGGATTGATATTCTCGTCGACTCTCCTGGGGTCGGCCGGAACTTCCAGGATCACGCTGGCACGCGCCACGTGGTACGCGTTGATACCAGAACACTCAACATGATAGCCGGGCCGGTGGAGAAATTGGAGGCCGGATTGCGTTGGCTGTTGCTCGGACAAGGGCCAGCGGCGAGTTCGATGACGCAGGTGGTCCTGACGCGAAAATTGGACTTCGGAAACCAGCTTTCCCGCTTTCAAGTCCTGTTCACGCCAGGAGCCTATGAGCTGGGGCCAAATGGGCCCCGGTTTCTTGATCGACCGGCTGTCACCGCGATCGTGAACGTTCACAGGCCGTACTCTTCCGGCCATCTCGAATTGGACTCGTCCGATGATCGTGAGCCGCTCAAGATTCATCCAAATCTCCTTGCCGATGAGCGTGACGCTGACACTCTCGTTGCAGGCCATAAGATCTTGAGAGAGATTTTCGAAACCGAGCCGCTTCGATCTCGCAAAGTCGAAGAGCTGAGGCCTGGTGTGTCGCTTCAGAGCGACGATAACTTGAAGGCTTTCGTAAAAGAGACCGCAAAGGGAATCTTTCATCCTGCCGGAACTTGCAAGATGGGGACTGATTCGTTCGCTGTGGTCGACAGCAGGTTGTCCGTGAAGGGGCTGCACAACCTTTATGTGGCCGATGCGTCTGTTATGCCCTTTGTCGTGAGCGCGAATCTGAACGCAACTTGCATGATGATTGGAGAGCGGCTGGCTGAATGGTTGAAGGCTGCTTGAAATCTACCCTCGTAGGCCGAACTCTGGTCCAGAGTGCGGTCTGACGCTTCCGCGTTGCCTAAGCCGAGATCCGTACCATCACTTCGGAATGGCCGCAATGGCCGCCGCGTCCCTAGAGGAGTTATCGAGAATGAAGCTAGGTATTGTTGGGCTGGGACAATGGGGGCAGAAGCTTGTCCGGGCAATTCAAGAGGATGGAACGCCAAAGAGCAAGCTGACGCATTTCACCGCGGGCTATACACGCTCGCCAAGCAAGCACCGCGCTTTTGCTCTTCAGGAGAAACTTCACCTGTTCGATAGCTATCAGGAGTTCTTGCGGTCGAACTCCGTCGACGCTGTTGTCATCGCATCGCCCCATAGTGAGCATGTCGATCAGATCTGCCAGGCAGCAGGAGCGGGTTTGCACATTTTCGTCGAGAAGCCGCTAGCGCTGGATTTGGCTGGAGCATTAAGAGCCAGAGACGCCGCGCGGAATGCCGGAAGGCAATTGGCGGTCGGATTCAACCGCAGATTCTTACCGGCGTATTCGCAGTTGAAAGAGCTTGTGAGGAGCGGTCGGCTAGGGCGTATCTTGCATTTGGAAGGCAACTTTTCGGCACCACAAGCTCTTCATATCACGCCCGAGGATTGGCGCGCTCATTATTCCGAAACTCCCGCCGGCGGCATGACGCTGATGGGTATCCATATCTTGGATGCAATGATTGGTCTCGCTGGACCCGTCTCAGGGGTTAGGGCGAGGTCACGAAAGCAGTTTCTTCAAATAGATATGGACGATACCACCGACGTTCAGATTGAATTCACGAATGGCTCTACCGGCTATCTCAGCACGGTGCCTGCGACCGCGCGAAACTGGAGACTCCAGGTGTTCGGAACGGGGGGGTGGGTCGAAATGCATGGTCATCAGCAGCTTACGTTTGCCCCCGTCGGCCAGGATGCCGAAACGACACGTTTCGATGCCATCGACATTGAACGCGCAGAGCTCGAGGCATTCGCGAAGTCTGTTGCCGGTCAGGCGGAGTATCCAATCTCGCTCGACGACGTTATTGGTGGCATTGGCGCGCTCGAGGCGGTTTTCCGGTCCGCACGAGACGACCGTCTCGTAGCTGTCGGAGATTAGGCGAGTTAGGCGGCTGGCCTCCTGTACTATCCATGCGCTCGATCTCTCGGGTCACAGCTACGCTGTGCGATCGCCGCAGCGTGGCGATTTCCCAGGAGCATAGTCGGGCATACAGATAAGTTGCAGAAAGTGCAAAATGTGCGTAAGCGCTTAGCCAGGGCCCTTGATTCGGGATCGGAATAGCTGTGCGGAAGAAGCCTCCGGGTTGGACGGAGGTTTGAGATGGGATTGGACAGCAAAAAGGACGTCCATTTAGACGGCCCAGGGTGGGTGAGCCGGTTGGTAGTTCTGCAAGGACCATCGGGGCGGCGGGTGCGCTCGGAAGCTGAGAGAGCTTCGGATCGTCGCCGAGAGTCTGTTGCCCGGTGCCTAGGTGGCCGAGGTGCCGCGCAAGCATGGAGCGGCGCGCTGGCAGATCTACGATTGGCGACGTCGGCTTCGCCACGGGGCGGGTTGCCGCCGTGCGAGGCGCCGCATCCGACATTCGCGACGCTGGTCGTGGAAGGTTCGTTGGAGGAGCGTCACGTTCCTGCGATCAAGCTTGAGATCGCGATCGGTGATGTCGTACTGCGGACGGATACGGCCATAGATGGCGAGCAGCTGTACCGGGTGATCCGTGCGGTGCGAGCGTCACGATGATCGCGGCCGGCGCAAACCTGAAGATTTACGTTGCAAGGCGGCCGACCGACTTCCGCTGTAGCCACGATGGGCTTGCGGCGAAGGCGCAGAAGATGCTTCGTCTCGATCCGTTCAGCGGGGCCGCCTTCGTGTTCCGATCGAAACGAGCGGACCGAATCAAGATTTTGGTGTGGGACCGAACGGGCCTGGTGTTGGTTCACAAGCACCTCGAAGGTTGCAAGTTCGCTAGGCCAACGATCGCGGACGGCGTGATGCGGATCGCCAGCGATGTTCGTGGCCTTGTTCGAGGGACTGGATTGGAAGTTGGTCCGCGCGGAAGAAGCGCCGCGTCCCCAGGCGGCTGGGTAACTCCGGCAGAACAACTCGGCAGCTATTTTGAGCGTGGCACGCGCGACGAAAACGAATGTCATTCGGCCTGCAATATTGACCCCCTAAGCCGGGGGATCGGCGTCCAAATTTACGCCCCGCATTGCCTCACCCAGAATTTTACTGGACAACTTCTCGCCGATGATTGGGTCGGTGCCATCGAATTGGTTCGGTGGCGTCTATGGCAGGAAAGATCAGCATGGGCGCACGGCGCGAGGTCGTGTCGGCGGTACCGGAGCGTTACCGATCGGCCAAACGAGCGGAGAAGGGACGGATGCTCGACGAGCTGTGCGCGACACCGGGCTGGCATCGCAAGCATGCGGTGCGCGCGCTCCGGCGACGTGAGACGGTTGGACCGGGCGAGGTCGAGGCAACAAGAAAGCGAAGACGCAGATATGGCGCGACGATCAAGGACGCGCTGACGGCGCTGTGAGAGGCGTCGGATCGGGTGTGGGCAAGCGGCTCAAGGTGATGATCCCGACCTTGCTGCCTGCCCTTGAGCAATATGGCCGATTGCAGCTTGGCCAGTCGGACCGTGATCGTGTTCTGGCCATCAGCGCCGCTACCAGCGATCGCCTGCTCGTCGATGTGACGATCACGGCGAGTGGCGGCAGGCGGCGCCGCGCCGGATTCTATTCGGCAATCCAGCGCGAGGTCCCGATCCGCACGTTCAATGACTGGAACAGCTCGGTGCCCGACGTTCTGTGAGGTCGACATGGTCGCCCATGGCGGCACGTCGGTGGCTGGTTCGTTCATCCAAACCCTCACGATGGTCGATGTCGCCACCGGCTGGACGGAGTGCCTGCCGTTGCTGACGCGGGAAGGTTCGCTCGTCGTCGAGGCGATCAACCGCGCTTGTTTCCCTGGCTGTTGCGCGGCGTGGACTTCGACAACGACTGCGCCTTCATGAACGATGTCGTCGTGCCATGGTGTCGTGAGAAGAAGCTCGAAGTCACTCGCTCCCGCGCCTATAAGAAGAACGACCAGGCGTTTGTCGAGCAGAAGAATGGTGCCGTCGTTCGCCGCCTCATGCGCTATGGCCGCTTCGATGGCGTCGAGACGGCGCGTATAATGAGCCGCCTCTATGCGGCGGCACGGCTCTACGTCAACTTCTTCCAGCCGTCATTCAAGCTGAAGGAGAAGCGTCGAGAAGGGGCTAAAGTGATCAAGCGCTATCATCTCCCTTCGGCGCCTTATGAGCGTGCCTTGGCGCATCCCAAGGTGACCGCGGCCGCGAATAAACGGCTCCACGATCAGTATCGCTCGCTCGATCCGGTCGCGCTGTTGGCGGAAATTCGTCAAACCGTGCCGGACAGGCGCGCGGCCTGCAACCCGCTCACACTAGCATCCGGCCAGCGACCACGGGGACGTTCGCGAAGACGCTCGGCAAGCCCGCGACGGTCGTTGAGCCGCGTGCCACGCACCGGCGCACTCGTCGGCCCTATAAGACCAGAGTTCGCATGCCGTCCAAGCTCGACCCGCATATTGCCGCGATCGAAGCGTGGATCGCAGAGCAGCCGCAGCTGACGGCGCTCGCAATTGTCGGCCGGCTGCGTGAGAAATACCCCGAGGAGTTCGGAAAGAGACAGCATTCGATTGTGGAACGGTTGCTGAGGGCGCTCAGACGGAGGGCTGCCGAACGGTTGGTCGCCCAGGGAGCAAGCCGGCAAAGCCATCTGGCGCGACCGATTAGTCGACATCGGATCGTCATCGGCAATGTCGCCATCAGGGTAACATTCGTAGATGCGGCAATACGGGGGGCACATTTGCAGGCCGTTGACAAGAGAATACGCCGGAGCATACGCTTCGCAGCCAGTCTCACGAAAGCGCTGAACTGTTCCAGGAGATGCACGAGAGCGGGATCAAGTTTCCGAACCGTCGCGGTAGGAACAACCGTTCAGCCTTTAAAGCGTATGAGCCTCGCTGTTGCATCGAGAATTCCTTAAACAGACTGAAGGACAGGCGCATCGACGCGAGTTGTTGTCTGCCTGCTATTGTCGCTGTCTTCAGTATAATAGATTTCGTCGATCTGAACTCTAGTTTGCTCTCCTTCACGGCAAAAGCTCGCTCGCAAAGAACCTGCGCGGGTATCCTCCAAGGTGAGACCATGTCTGCTTGTCTGACACCGCGGTCGCGCAGCATCGGCATAAAATCGGTGAACATGTAGGAGTGCGCTTGCCAAAGCCCCTGGGTCTTCAGGTGCTCAGCGTTGGCCCTAGGGGAGAGAGGGCTAACTGGACCTGCCGAAGTCGCCACAACGCCGGTCTATGCTCATAACGACCTGGCGCGAAAGCCGGCGCGCACGAGCTCTGCCACGTTTTTGGCGCGGACATTGTCGCCTGGATAGCCCATCCCGATTTGATCAAATCCAATGCGAGGTTCTCGACCGGGATTGGCCCATGGTGCTTTTTCCTCGTGAAGTATGGTCCGCAATGTGCGACAGCTAACGGAAGGGCTGCGGATCAACAAGATGCAAGGCCGACGTTCGGCATTCAGTTGAAATGTCTCGTCAACCATCGACCGACTTCGTCGCACACGTTCTATAGAAAACCGAACCTAGTGATCAGTTGGCAACTACCACTTCTTGTGGTTGTCGGTGTTACCTCAATAGGGCGACATGGTTGTACGTGAAAGCTGATGCGTAAAGAACGCTGTTGCAGCTGAAGAGCGGATCGACACTTGGTCTCGTCGAAAATGACCTTTTATGCCACGAGTAAGGGAACCTTTCGATTGACTAGATGTTTGCCCGGTACTGGACGGAGAGCTTTCGATCACCTGCAGCTGCAGGAACTGCTTCTGATCGAAGAACGTACGATCATCGCCTTGTCGACCCAGAACGGCGAGGCCGAAGCGAAAAGGACTTTGTGCTCTATATCGGAGGCTCGCGTGAAGCTCGCCGTGCCTCTTGACGCTTGCCCTAGCCTAGGGTGGCCGGATCATACTTCGGGGCAGATGGATCGGTGATGAGGCGTACCGCCGATCTTCAGTCAGAGTCACGGACTTCCCCTGCTGCATCGCCGACGACCACGACATCGCAGGCGGCCAGCAGGACGAACTTTTATTCAGAGCTTCGCGGTTCGTGAAATCCTTTGCGACTTCACGGATGCCAGCTTGCCGAGACGTCTCCTGCTGAGTATTTTGTTGCGATCAGATAAGCTGGGGCGCCATACGGACTAGCTGTTGACCGCCAACTGTGCAAATGAATTGAGCGGTCGGTTGAGGCCAAGATTCTCTCTTAAAGTTTGTCCAGAATAGCAGTGCCTGAATTTACCTCGCCTCCGCAATTCCGGCACAACAAGTTCGATGAACTCCTTGAGGCTTCCGGGAAGCGTCGCGAAGCATAAATTGAATCCGTCGGCCGCGCGCTCGTCAAATGTGTCCACCATAGTCTGTGCGATTTCGTCAGGCGTTCCAATAATCATCAAGTGTCCTGAGCTGTCGGAGATATAAGTCATCAACTGGCGCCAAGTGAATTTTTGGCGAGCGGCCATTTCCAACAGCAGCTTCTGTCGACTCTGGAATAAGTTCGTTGGCGGCAGCGTGTCAGGCACACGAGCATCAAGATCGACCGAGCGTAAGTTAGTAACCGATCCTAGCCACCGCTCAGCCACTCCGATTAGGACGTCGATGTGTGTGTAGGAACGAAGTCTCTCAAGCTTGTCCAACGCTTCCTGCTTCGTCCGCCCTACGATCGGGACAAGTCCAGGCATGATTAACACCTGATGGTCTTCCCGTCCAAATGTAAGCGCTTTCGCTTTGAGAGCAGCGTAGAATTTTTTCCCGTTCTCAAGGCTGGGCTCGGCCGTGAAAATAACCTCTCCAACTTCTGCGGCGAATGCCACTCCGATATCGGATGCGCCAGCTTGCACCAACACGGGATGGCCTTGCGGCGGCCTTGCGGTGTTCATAGGACCTCTCACCGAAAAGTACTTGCCCCGGTGGTTTACTGGATGCATCTTTTTGGTATCAACAAAAATACCACTTTGTTTGTCGCGAATGAAGGCGTCGTCTTCCCACGAGTCCCAGAGGCCCTTTACGACTCCGACAAATTCTCTCGCTCGGGCATAGCGGGTGGCGTGACAAGGTAGCTCCTTGTCACCAAAATTAGCGGCTTCGAATTTGTATCCTGAAGTAACGATGTTCCAAGCGGCGCGTCCTTGCGACAGACGATCGAGCGAAGCAAACATACGCGCGATATGATATGGCTCATTGTACGTCGTGGTCGCCGTCCCAACCAGTCCGATATTCTGCGTGCGCGATGACAGGGCTGACAAGAGCGTCAATGGCTCAAATCCGTCATTTCGACTCTGGCGAGCGATGGTCGCGTGAGCTTCATCCGGCACGCTCGGGCTATCGGCGCAAAATATAAAGTGAAATGCTGCACTTTCGGCAAGTTCAGCTAAAGTTCCAAAATAATCAATATCAACGCCGCCATTTGCGGGTACGCGTGGGTCGCGCCATGCGGCGTCGTGGCATCCTCCCTGAAGGACCATCATTCCGAGCTTCATTTCGTCGCGACGCATATCGCACCTCCTTGACCTGACTACGCGCATTCACCTTTTTGAATCGGCATTGCAGAGAGACGTAATACCTCCCTCGAGGGGCATAGAAATTGGCACATAGAAGCGGTACTTCTGGCTGCAACGCTGATGAGGATCAACTTCCATCGGACCACTTCTGAGTGCTGCACTCGGTGGGTTGACCCTAGGCAGAGTGTCTGGCGATTGTTAGCTGTCTTTGAGACTGCATGCTGAACTCATTGAAAGGGATGCTGGGTTCTTAGGCAGTGTTGTGAACCCTCATACCTACGGATCGTTGCATGCTCTCAGCCCCGCGACAACCACCAGCTTCGGTAGTCGCTGCTTGAAATTGAGATCCGCTGGCCAACTCGCCTCTGTATATTCAAAGCCACGCGATGAATCGCACATCGCCAAACGCGAGTCTCGCTCAAGGCAGCCCGCTCCGATGAATAGAGGGGCTTCACGGAGATTGAAGGTTCGTGGCGCGGGCTTAAGGACGGCGCGAGCATCTTCAAGGTGTTCGGTAGGGCTATAGCAGGCTTCTTGCATTGTTGCTCCGCCAGGAGAACAGCAGTTTGAGGCCCCGAATTGGCTGCAATTCCAGGGCAGGCCCGCAGTTGGACTGTACCGACGCAGTCTTTCCGCAGATCCGCATATTTCGAGGCCGAACCTTCAGGATCGACCCTGAGCGAAGTACGCACCCGGCTAAAGTCGACGTGGCGCTGCGACGCTTTCACTCTCGGCGTTAACTCAATGCGCGTACACGCGATTGTGGACGGCCCGATCGAATTGCATTTGCAACTTGAAGCGAACGTTGGTGTGTCGGTCCAAACCGACCGCTAAACCAGGTAGTGGTAGAGCGTCTACGAGCGTGATACGACCGGCACCGCTGGACGATTGGGATGACGAGCTATTCGCCCGACTCTCCTTATCGTAGCTGCTCTGCCTTAGATTGGTGATGCGCACCGAGGGGCGTCGGTGGGCCCAGCCGTTTCCGAATCAGTGGGTGGGTCCAGGTGTAATCGTCACGAAAGCAAAATGTGGCGCCTCGTCACACCAACAACAACGAGAGGTTAGTGCTTGGCCACGCCACAGAATAGGGGCTCGAGATTATAATACCGGCTGGTTGGAAGTTCGTCCGGTTGAGTGAAAAGGAAACTCTTCGAGTGGAACGTAGCAAAGACTAAGCTGCCATGCCATTAAGGGATTCCAGTCCGGAATGTCCGCAGCATTTGCAAAGGTGCGCTACCGACCTGTGTCCCCGGCTCGTCGGAGCTGCGGCCCAGCAGACGCCGTTGGCTCTACCCAAGCTAGGCATGCTTGAAGCGGCTCGAAGTCGAGATGCGCAGCAACTAGAGAAATTTGAGGGAGAATGTAATCGTGCCCACCTGGGACTACATCATCGCCGGTGGCGGTTCAGCTGGCTGCGTGCTCGCCAACCGCTTGAGCGAAAATGGGAGGGACAATATTCTGCTGCTTGAGGCCGGTCCGCGCGACAGGTCAGTATGGATTGACATCCCCGCAGGGTACACGAGGCTCCTGAGTCACAAGCGATTCAATTGGAACTATGAATTGGAGGCGGAGGACAGCTTGGCTGGGCGACGCCTCCGCTATCCTAGCGGTCGTGTCTTGGGCGGCTGCAGTTCCATTAACGGCATGCTCTATGTGCGAGGCCAGCCCCTCGACTACGACACATGGCACCGATTTGGCAATCATGGCTGGTCGTACAAAGACGTGTTGCCCTACTTTAAAAGGTTAGAGTACTACGATCGTCTAGCGGATGATTCGCGCGGCAAAGAGGGACTCCTCAGTGTAAGAGAGTTGGAGGAGCGCGATACACTGGGAGACGCCTTCATCGATGCCGCCGAAGCCTGCGGCTTTTCGCGCAATAACGATTACAACAACGGTCGGCAGGATGGCTTCGGCTATTATCAGGTAACGACGAAAAGCGGACGGCGCTGGTCGGCTGCGCGCGCATTCCTGGATCCAGTGCGCAGGCGATCGAATCTTCGGATTGAGACAAACGCGCAAGTAACGCGGCTCCTACTTGAGGGTAAGCGCGCGGTCGGCGTTGAATATACAATGTGCGGCGAGAAGCGGAAGGCTCGTTGCCGAGAGTTGATCCTTTCCTGCGGTGCGATCCAGTCACCAGCCGTGCTGGAGCGTTCCGGCATCGGCCAACCCGAACTACTGAAGGCTTTGGGCATTGAGGTTCTCCACGAATTAAGGGGAGTGGGCGAAAATTGCGGAAACCACTTCGCTCCCTCTATTAGTTGGCGAGTGAACCAGCCGATCACGCTCAACGAGCGGACCCGAGGCTTGAGGCTCCTTCGCGAGATCGCACGATACTACGTCAGCGGAACAGGTGCACTTACCCACTTAGGGGCGTTGGTGTTCGGCTTTGTTTGCACGGAGCGAAGCTTAAACAGGCCCGACATCCAATTTATCATGGCGCCAGCGAGCTATGACAAGGCCCGCGAGGGACGTCTTGAGAGCAAGCCTGGCATGACGGTAGTGGTCAATCAGTGCCGCCCCGAATCTCGCGGGTCGATCCACATCAAATCGCGCGTTGCCAATACCAACCCCGAAATTTGGGCCAATTTTCTCGCGGCGCAGACCGATCGCCAATGCACGGTCGCGGGCTTGCAGATCGCGCGACAAATTGTGCAAAATCCAGCTATCGCAAAATACATCGATTTTGAGTGCCATCCTGGCGAAAATGTACAGAGCTACGATGAATGGCTCGATTACGCGCGGCGCGCCGGTGGAACCATGTATCATCTTGTCGGCACGTGCAAAATGGGCAATGATCCGTTGGCTGTAGTTGACGATCGTCTGCGAGTGCACGGCCTCGCAGGCGTGCGCGTTATTGATGCATCAATTATGCCGACGGTACCATCCGGCAACACCTACGCGCCTACTCTCATGGTGGCCGAGAAGGGCGCTGACATGATCAAGGAAGATCACAAAAGGCCATAGAAATATCAATGTCATGGCTCCTCGCGTCCGCTATGCAGTTGCCGGCAAGCTGAGGCGCCACTAGAAGGCACAGTTTAATGGGCATAAGCGCGTCGATTTCGATGCTGGGAATAGCCATCCACTAGCAGGTTCTCGCGATAGTATTGAGACGCCCGATCGCGCATTCACCGCCACTGTCTTTCAAGCGATCAGCCGTCATCAGGGCAACCGCTGTGGCCGAAAGTTCGGACTTCCATAATGCCCATAAGTAGGCGGCCTTTGCCTATCCAGAGCGGGGAGAGAGCGTCAGCAAAGTGGTTTCATCGGCAAGATCTCGTTCGGGTTCTCGCCGCCCATGAGGGTCAAATTTGGGCTCTGATGCACTTTGCTATGCTCCTTTCACTCACTCTGCACCTTGGCCGCCGCCACAGGCGGGCCATCGGTCTGACGATACGCCAAAGTTCGTTTGATCTGCATTTGCCATGGCTGGACGAGCAGTGGGCGTGCGGCTGCCGCACGGACTGAACTTTGGCGCCGTTTGAAGGAGCGACGCTTCCGAGGCTCGCTCCGCGTTATCCTCGATTGGGCAACCTGCAGATTACGAGCGGAAAGGGTCGACGCAAACCTTCAGACGATCCCGTCGGATAGAACGACCGCGCGCCAGATGACAATCGGGCGGGACTTGCTCACGAAAGCGGAGACCATCAACGTCGCGGCGATCGAAGCTGGCGTGCCAACCTTGGTCGAAGCACGCGAGATCATCGCCGAATTCCATCTGGTGATCCGACGCAAGACCGAGGCACGCCTCTTCAGGTGGACCGAACGCGCGTACAATCTCCTCGCCTCCTTTTGCCAGCGGCGTCGCTAGGGACGAAGCGGCGGTCCGAGAGGCAATCACGTGGCCCTGGTCGCGCGGACAAACCGAAGGCAGATCACGCGCCCAAAGCTTGTCAGGCGTCAAGTGTATGGCCGCGGATAGACCAATCTGCTCCAGGCCCGTTTGATCGTTGGGGTCGGGATGCCGCGCGGCATGGAGCGTCAATCAGGATGAGAGAGTTACGCTGGGCTCGTGACGTAGGGAGCGCGTAGCCCGACCGGAGTTACGAGCCCAGCCTCGGCGCGATCCCGAGAAGGACCGCGCCGACTGGTGATCGCGGCCGAAGGTTATGCAAGTGGTTGTTCCGCCAAGAGGAATCACTCGCTTGCCCGGCCGACACATCACAGATCACCAGATGAGGCTCTACATGAAGTCAACGGAGCACCCGAGATCGTAACGCCGAACTCCTCCATGTCCGTGAAGGCCGACGCGGGTTGGCCAGGCTCGTAGGTTTGGTGGAAGATCACCTCCTGCTCCTCGCCGTGGATCGCCCGCCATGCACGCATCCGACGTTCCAGGGTACGACGGATACCGCTGCCGAGATCCGGATGACAACGTAGCATCTCCTCGAAGACCGCCACCGGGCGTAAGCCAGGTGCCCCCTTCAGGATCGGACGATCTCGGTCTCGAACACGTCGCTCAACCGGTTTCGGTCGTCGCCGGCTGCGGGGAGCCTTCCTTTGCGATGGAAGTCGGGGGTCTCTCTCGATCCGATTAGGCGGTCGACGCACTGAATGACGTGCTCGGATCCCGCTCAGCTGCCGAAGGTTTGGTGTAGCTTACGCCGCCTGCCTCCTACGAATGCCTCGTCGGAGCGCCAAGAGTGCCGCATGAGCATCGCCAACACCGTCGACACCGCGCGCCTCAATCTGTTGCTCAACGAGCTGCGGCTGCCCGCCATTAAGGTGCTGTGGCCCCAATTCCCGAACAGTCCGACAAGGGAGGTTGGCCGGCGGCCCGCTTTCTCGCCATCGACCGAGCATGAGATCGCCGAACGCGGCCGCCGCCACATCGAGCGCCATCTCGCCGAGCCGCGGCCGCCCGCTGGAAAAGCCTTCGACAGCTTCGACTTCGAGGCCGTGCCGATGATCTGCAAGGTGCAGGCGACCGCGCTTGCTGCCGGTGCCAGCTGGCTGGGCAAGGGCGCCAATTTGCTGTTGTTCGGTCCGCCCGGTGGCGGAAAGAGCCATCTCGCAGGTGCTCTCGGCCTAGCCATCATCGAGAACGGATGGCGCGTCCCCTTCACCCGGACCACCGATCTCGTGCAGAAGCTCCAGCTGGCGCGACGTGAGCTCAACCTCGAGGCGGCCATCAATCATCTCGATAGCTTCGATCTCCTGGTCCTTGATGATCTTGCTTACGTCACCAAGGATGAGGCCGAGACCAGCCTGCTGTTCGAACTCATCAGTGCACGCTACGAGCGACGCTCGATGCTGATCACGGCCGTCAGCCATTCGGCGAAGAAAATAGGGTCTTCCCGGACCCCGCAATGACCCTCGCCGCTATGGAAATGAACGTCGGCAGCTATCGCAGACGGACCGCCCTCGGGCGAAAACGCGGTCAAGGACGGTCGCCATGCACGCGACACGCAAAACCGTCTCTGATTGACGCTGCGCGACAATCAGCATTCAACAAAACTCTTGCGCGCGACAATCAACGCGGCAATCACCACCTCGCGGAGTTCGTCGTCCTACTTGTTCTGCGCTTCCCCACCCAGACTGTCGTGCTATATCCAGAAGACATCAGTGCGCTCGCCGAGGACTACCTGTCGCACTAGCTTCCTGCTGTGGCCGGTCTGACGCACGATCTGCTTTTTAGGTATCCCGTTCTTCGAAATAGCCAGGATGGCCGCGTCTCCTCGCGCGGCAGAACTGAAGGCGCTCGGCGGGGTGAGCAGCTTGAGGTCGGTAAGCGCTCCGCCGGGGCCCTGTTGAGCCTGGATTGACACCTTGCGGAATCGCCACGGCATGAGGACTTCGATTCTGCTATGGGGATGGTCGTCGATGATCGCCTCGAGTGTTTCGGCGATGCAGCTGGCCGGATTGACGTCCTTGAGTTTGCAGGTGGCGACAATCGATGCCAGGCCGGGCACGGCGTGCTCCGTTGCGTGCGCTTGCGACCCGAACAGCGACGATGGATGTATTTCGGCCGGCGCGTGACCAGCACGCGCCATTGCGCCGGTATCACGTCAAGGGGCTGGGCTAACGTTCTCGCCGATCTTAGTCAGGACGCCGCAACCCGAAAGCGTGCTTGCAGGCTCGATGATCCGTTCCGCCTGCGGCAAATGGGCAGGCCCGCAGCCGCGATTGCGATGAGAGACCTTGATCCGGCACGTTCCGCGATCGGCCGGTGATCACAGCCTCGGCTCTCTCCTGCGCCGCGTCCAAGATGCCTTGCGCGATCTCCAGGTCTTCCAGCGGTAAGTGATACTGATCTGGCCGCAGCTTCTCGGACTTCGAGCCGACCTTCTCGCGGCGCAATTCGCCGAGAATGATCTCCAGCCGACGCCGCGCTTCCTCCGACGCCGCCAGCGCCCCCTGATGCTCGCTCAAGGCCGCCTGCGTTTTCGCCAAAAGCGCCTTGAGGCGTTTGTTTTCGTCACGCACCGCCGCGATGCTCATGTGCTATTTCGAGCACATCGTCGCCGCGCGTGGCACGCTCAAAATAGCTGCCAGTCATTCTGCCGGAGTTACCCAGCCGGCTGGGGAGGCGGCGCTTCTTCCGGGCCGACCAACCTCCAATCCAGCCCCTCGAAAAGGCCGCGAACATCGCTGGCGACATCCGCATCACGCCGTCCGCGATCGTTGGCCTAACGAACTTGCAACCTTCGAGGTGCTTGTGAACCAACACCAGGCCCGTTCGGTCCCACACCAAAATCTTGATTCGGTACGCTCGTTTCGATCGGAACACGAAGGCGGCCACGCTGAACCCGTGTGAGACGGGAAAGTCCTGAAATAGTGAAGGGTCAGCGCGCTGTAAGCAATCTCAAAAAAACCCGCGGGCAACTCCAAAGTATCTAGATCGACGATGCAATAGCTGATCCCCGCGTCCGCTGTATCTGCCTCTGCGCGCTCGATGATGTCCTGCGATAAGTCGCGGCCAAGGGTAGAGGTGGCACCTTGCTCACGCATGCAACGTGAGGCCCTGCCGAAGCCACAGCCGAGATCGATGACACGCATGCGCATTGACGGCTCGATCAGTGTCCCTGCGGCGAAACTTTGCCAAGGCGCTCGAACAGACCACCTACAAGGCGACAACGGTGACGTCACGATGCGCGCGGCTGATCATCAGGCAGCTTGGCCCATCGTCGTCTCGAAGGTTGAGCAAGGGACGAAATTCGCTACCGACGGTGCCGATGTGGGTTCGTGCCGATCAGGGTCATCGCGGGAGGTGAGTTCGTGAATTCCGTGCAGGCAAGTTGTAAAATGCAGCGAGCCGCCGTGACCTACCCTCTATCCCCGGTCGTGAACGGTCTCGTGTTCGGCTCGCTGCACTTCATGGTGTCCAAGCTTATGCTAATCTTTGAGATCATGGAAAATCGTGCACGGCAGACATCCGGCCGCGCGTCGTCCTTTACTCCATGCTCAGTTCGTGCCGTCCCACAACCATCCAGTGGACCTCGTCGGGACCGTCGGTCAGGCGCAATTGGCGGACATCCGTGTACATCTCGGCGAGCGGCGTCCAGTTTGAAATGCCTGTTGCGCCGTGCATCTGGATCGCCTGATCGATAATTCGGGAGGCACGATCCGGTACCATGGCCTTGATCATACTGACCCAGACACGCGCCTCCTTGTTGCCGAGCACATCCATAGCCCTCGCAGCCTTCAGGACCATCAGCCGCATGGCTTCGATTTCGCATCGGGCCTGCGCGATGATTTGCAGATTGCCACCGAGCCGGGCAATCTTCCTGCCGAAGGCTTCGCGGGTGAGCCCGCGGCGCACCATCATGTCGAGTGCTTTCTCGGCCTTGCCGATGACGCGCATGCAGTGATGGATGCGGCCCGGACCGAGGCGGATCTGCGAGATCTCGAAGCCGCGGCCCTCCTCGAGCAGGATATTTTCCTTCGGTACCCGGACATTGTTGAAGCGTAGGTGCATGTGGCCGCGCGGTGCGTGGTCTTGCCCGAAAACGTGCATGGGTCCGAGAGTCTCGACGCCGGGCGTGTCCATCGGCACCAGAATTTGCGAATGCTGCCTGTTGGGCGGTGCATCTTGGTTGGTCCTCGCCATCACGATCATGATCTTGCAGCGCGGATCTCCTGCACCGGAGATGAAGTATTTCTCGCCGTTGATTACCCACTCGTCACCGACAAGCCTTGCGCTTGTCGAGATGTTCCTGGCATCCGATGAGGCCACGTCTGGCTCTGTCATGGCATAAGCCGACCGAATTTCACCGCTGAGCAGCGGCCTCAGCCACTTCTCCTTCTGCTCCGGCGTGCCGACACGCTCCAGCACCTCCATGTTGCCCGTATCGGGTGCCGCGCAGTTTAGGGTTTCAGGTGCAAGCAGGTCCTTGCCAAGCTCGGCGGCGATGTAGGCGAAGTCCAAATTCTTCATTCCCTCGCCAGTGTGTGCATTGGGGAGAAAGAAGTTCCACAAGCCCTGCGCCCTGGCCCTTGATTTCGCCTTTTCGAGCATTTCAAGCTGCTTCCGCGTAAAGCTCCAGCGGTCGGCTTTCTCCTGGGGAAGCTGTTCGAGCTCGGCGGAAATTGGTTCCACGGTTTCGCGGATGAACTTGCGCACCTGCTCATACAATGGCCGCACCCCCTCGGACATGCGAAGGTCGTTCAGCTCGTCACCCGGGTTGAGGCTGTAGCTGGTGCAACGGACCGGTGCTGCGATGTTCATGATTCAACTCCTCATCTTTAAGGCTGTCGGAAAGCGAGGGCTCCCGCCGCGAAAGCCGTTATCAATATTCATGGTAGCCGCCTAAACGGTAGCTGGGAGTTGCTCGCTTGACATCACGTCGGCATCGTTCTGTCGTGCAATTTCGACTTGGTGCATTGCGTTCGTCGGGAAGAAAACCCTGAAGACACCAGAGAGGGCGGATACCCGGCCACGGAGCAATGGTGGGATCCTCTAAATCACATCTGAGGGACCAAGGGTATGAGACAGGCCAGTATCCACTCACTTTGGGAATTCTAATGCTGTTCGGAGGCTCGGAGGAAGCGCAATTGATAGCTGCGCCGATCGACGTGAGTCGGGCTTGAACGTTTCGCTGCACCATCGCGATAGACGGGCCTGTCCTGTTCTGATCGTGGAGTCTACCGCGCGCGGATACCTCAGAGATACTGCCGGCCTTGGTAGGCAGAATCTCAGAACTCATTTAAGTATTGGAGTTCTGCCTGAGATCATGCGTCGCACAATGCATACTGATACGGAGGGTCGCAATGTCTTCGGCTGACTGATTCATCACCGGTAGAGGGTGAGGAGCATAGTCTCGGATCACCGCCATGGATCGGCCCGCAGCCGCCACCGACCGGGAGCGGCTGGCGGGGTATGCCTTCATCGAGGGCAAGTGCCGCGGTGCGAATATGTGGCGGTAGCGATGTGCTTCGGAGGCGGCATGGGAGCTGGCGGGCTGTTCGAAATCGCCTGAGCCGCCCGGTATGAAATTACAAGCGCCTGGTTAGCTAATTCGAATGGGTCCAGGGCTCCAACGACTCTGAAAGGAGATAGTAGTCGAGAACATCAATCGCGATCATATCATCAGCAGAAATGCGAGCCGCTTCTGCCACGCCAGCACCAATGTGCGGCAATGTCGCCGATTCCCTCAGCTGAGTGCCTGCGCCGAGGTTGCGATGGACTCGCACCTCCGATCGTCGTCGGGCACCGGCGCGGGGGCAGGCATAGCGTCTAACGTGTCGTATCACCGCAGTTTGGTTGACCAAAATGGGAGACAGACATTGCAAAGCACCATGATGGATGTGCCGCTCTCGCTCAACCACCTGCTGGAGCGTGCAGGAAAAATCTTCGCCGGAAACGAGATCGTCTCGCGCATGCCCGACAAGAGCCTTCGCCGCCACACCTATGGCGTCTTCTACCGACGCGCGCGCTCGCTCGCGTCGGTGCTGCAGACGCTTGGTCTGGAGAAAGGTGACCGCGTCGCGACGCTGTGCTGGAATCACCATGCTCACCTGGAGTGCTATTTCGGCATCCCCGCGGCGGGCGGGGTGATGCATACGCTCAACCTGCGCCTGGCGCCCGCTGAGATCGGCTGGATCGCGGCCAACGCCAACGATCGCTTCCTGATCGTCGATGATGTCCTGCTGCCCTTGTACAAGCAGATCGCGCACTTGCATCAATTCGAACAAGTGCTCGTGTTTCCATTCTCCGGTGCGCCGGTCTCGCCCGAAATGCACGACTACGATGCCCTGCTGGAGCGCGCCGATCCTGACGGCTTCGAGTACGCCGGGCATGATGAAGCCGATCCGGTCGCAATATGCTACACGTCTGGAACGACAGGCCGGCCGAAAGGGGTCGTGTATTCCCACCGTTCGACGATCCTGCACACACTTGTCGCGAGCCTTGGCGATTTCTGGGCTCTGCGTAGCATGGACGTCGTGTTGCCAATCACGCCGATGTTCCACGTAAACGCTTGGGGAATTCCTTACGGCGCAGTGAACCTGGGTGCGAAGCTCGTATTCCCGGGGCCGCATTTGCATGCCGATGACCTTCTCGATTTAATGCAGATAGAACCGCCCACGTTGGCGGTCGGTGTGCCGACAATTTGGATGACGTTAATGCAGACATTCGATGCGGCGCAATCCGAAGCCTCGCCTGACCGGGGCCGATGGAAGCTGCCGAAGGCAATGCACGCAGTGACGGGCGGCGCTGCGGTACCCGTGTCTCTAATCCGCGCTTACGACGAGCACGGCGTGTGGCTGGATCAAGGATGGGGCATGACCGAGACATCACCGGTTTGCACCAGATCGTATCGTAGGGTCGAATTGCTCGCCGCTGGCGCCGACGAGAGGTACCAGCGCGCTGCCATGGCCGGCGTACCCGTGCCGCTTGTGGACCTGCGACTTTGGGGCGAGGAAGGCGAGCGGCCGTGGGACGGGACGAGCGTCGGCGAGATCCACGTACGGGGGCCGTTCATCACCGGATCCTACCACGAGCTACCCGTAACCAGCGACAACTTCACCGAGGACGGCTGGCTGCGCACCGGCGACGTGGCTTCTATCGACCCGCTCGGCTTCGTGCGCGTCACTGATCGGACGAAAGACCTCATTAAGTCCGGCGGCGAGTGGATCAGCTCAGCGGACCTTGAGACTGTGCTAATGGAGCATCCTGCAGTCGCCGAGGCCGCGGTCATCGCGATCTCCGATGAGAAGTGGGGCGAAAGGCCGCTCGCTTGCATCGTGCTGAACCCTGGCAAGCAAGTAGACGCGAGGAAGCTAAACGACCACCTGCGCGCGCATAGTTTCGCGAAATGGCAATTGCCGGAGCGGTACGAATTCATTGACGCCGTACCACGAACATCGACCGGCAAGTTCGCGAAATTGAAACTACGCGAGCGCTTCCCGACGTGAGGTCACCCGGCACAAATGATCGCGTGCATGCGCACGCGTCAGCTGGTTTGTGGGCGGTTAAAGAAAAGATCAAAATTCTATAGATCGTTGGGTTCCCGCGCGGCCCTACCAACATATGCACATCCCATTCTCTGTTTCAGTGCGTCTTTTTCGAGGTCGATTGACGGAAATTGCGACGTCCACATCAGTTCGGCATCGGCTGCGGCGGTGCCAAACTCCTGAAGGATAGCAGATATCCCCGTTGTCTCTACAATGAACCATGTTTAATCGTAAGCCACCCTTGCTGGTGACCGTCGCCCTTGCTGACAAGATGGCGCGCATAGCCGGTGCATTTATTGCACTTAGCTGTAGGCGCTGCGGACGTGTGGGTTTCCGAACGGCACGGCTCCGCCTGACGCTTTGACGGCGACGAGCAGGATTCCGCACCTGCCAAAACTTACGCTTTTAAAGGTAGGCAGATCAGTGCACCTGCGCGATTGTGAGTCACAGGATCGGCATCCTGCTGGGCCGCCGACGCAAGCTGCTGGATGAAGCTCAAGCTCGTCTAGCGCCGCCTCATCTTCGGGCACGGCTGCTTGACGCATCACCTCGCTTGTCGGAGTACACGACGTCTAGTCCCGGTCGTGCCCCTGATACTGGTGTAGCTCGGTAGAGCAAGCCGCTCGGACGCGCGCCCCCAAAAGCGCGTAGCGTGTGGGCGGCTTTGCGGCGGTTGCCGCAACCGGTAATCGCTTTTACCGCGCAGCAAACAACGCTAACCCCGACGGTGCTCTGCACGAACTGACAGCGCTACGGCTCGCCACGGTGCCCCTCGAAGCTCTGAAAGAGCGCAACAATCTGATAGAGAGTGCGATTGACCATGTCATCCTCGGGTGGTCGATCCGGTCGGTGAGGCTGGTGCCGACATCGCTCGGTTCGCCGCGTTAAAGGCCGGCCTTGGCAAGACTGTACCGGGCGTCCAGATCAATCGATTGTGCGTTTCTGGGCTTGATGAGGTAAAATTTCGCCGCGGCTCAAATCATGAGCGGGTAGCACGACCTCGTGACGATCCTTGCGAAAGACGAGCATTTGCGTCCCGATACGACGATGCAGTCGCTGGTGCAGCTAAAACCCGCCTTTGTTGAAGTGGCGCAAAAGGGGGGCTTTGATGCCGTGGCGGTCCAGTCACACCCGGAGATCGAGAGCATCAACTATGTCCATCATTGCGGCAACTCGTCCGACATCGTAGATGGCGCAAGCGCCGTGTTAATCGGCAGCAGGGAAGCTGGTAAGAAACTTGGACTAGAAGCACGTGCCAAGATCCGCGCGTTCGCCAATATCGCTTCGGAGCCCCGCCATCATGTTGGCAGGCCCGATCGAGGTCTCCAAAAGTTGTTCGATCGTTCCGGATTAAGAACGGCCGATATTGACTTGTTCGAAGTCAATGAAGCCTTTGCCTCGGTCGTGCTCCGCTACATCCAGGCGTTTGACATCGACCCGACAAAATCAACGTCAATGGTGGCGCGATCGCGCTCGTCCATCCTCTGGGCACCACCGGCGCGATGATCCTAGGTACCGCACTCGACGAGCTCGAGCGCGCCAATAAGGCGGTCGCTTCGGTGACGTTTGTGCATCGGCGGCGGCATGGGGACAGCGTCAATCATTGAACGAGTCTAGTGGAGGGGATTTCCGCAAGGACCGGTGTGGCGCTCGCGACTGAAGATTGACGCTAGGAAACAGCAGACGACATGGGAGGACACAAGGATGGCGTACAAGACTTTCAAGATTGACGCAGATCGTGACGGGGTCTGTGCAGGTCGCCTGGGCGGCGCAACGGCATCTGGAGAACATTCTGGATCAGACGGCGACGGCCGAGTTCGAGCTGATTGTGAAGCAAACCTCTGCAGATGCTCTGTGAGGGGGGCTGAGGTTAGCAGTGAGGCTCTGGCTGCTGGCGCAGACCTTTCTATGCTCGAACAAATAGGAAGTGCTTACGTCCAATGGGTGAATCTACACACATCGTGTGGATCTGTCGCAGTGGTCATCAGAGGTCTCTTGCCTTGGCGACCATTCGCGCTGTGCGGAGGTCAGTTTCGTATCCATCCCCTGATCGACCAGCGCGTCGCGTCGGCCGGTATCGTCGTAACTTTGGCTGGATCATGGCGGCAACCTGACGTGGCTCATGGTGCCAGCACGTGGCCTTATCAATCAAGCCATAGCAGAAGTCACCTGAAAGTTTGGCGGCCGAATTGCCATCGGTGTGTCCAAGCAGGCCAACTTAGTTATGATCTTGGAAGTCATACATACACCGCGTGATCGAGCGGCGCCGCTCAAATAGCCTCCGGGCATAAGGAAGAGCTAACTCGCCAAGTATGTCCGCCCGTGCTCAGAGAGCCTAAACGCCTCGCCGGTTGGCCTCTCACACAGCATATCCAGAAGAGCCCTCCTTCAGCGACAGGTAAACGTGTTGAACTTCTATTCCAGATAACAAGTCCAATAGGCAGGTACGAGCATGTCTAATCAGTCACCTACCAGTGTTCACAGTTGATCTGCAGCCAATTTATGGCCTATCCAGATCTATAGATGCAAAAGATGAGTAGGCTATGCGACTTTCTGACACACGAGCACTGCGAAGCGCGGAGACTCATCATTTTCAAATGCGGCCGCATATTCTCGTGCGCGATCGTCGAGCGACTAAGACTCAAGTGATTCACTTGGCGAGGTCGTCTTGATCATTTTTATCAAGATGGCGCTGCTAAGCTTACTTCACCGTGGAATAGATGAGCCGATCACAGTGATGCCGTTGAAGCTCCGTGAGGCCAAGTACATGTGGACCTTTACACAACAATGCGCGCTCGTTGGCGCGGGGCGGTTTTGAGTCGCTGCCCCCTCAAGCGAAGCCGGCATATTGGATCGAGGAGAGAGTTGATGTTGGCTCAACGAGCTATCCTATTAGAGCTGTCGGAGGCCGCCGCAGCTGGTGCCGCCGCGAAAGCCGCTCGCGAGCGCGGTGATGATATAATCGATTTGACCACAGGAGAACTCTGGAGCAATATTGCCCCATCGGTGCGCGAGGGCGCGATCGCCGCGATTAATAACAACGTCAACCGCTACACCGCCGCACTTGGCCTTACCGAATTGCGCTCCGCGCTTGCAAGTAGGCTTTCCGACGAAACTGCTCAAACTTGGTCGGCAGACGAAATCGCTGTTACGAACGGTGCTAAACAGGCGCTTTTCAATGCGGTTCTTGCTGTTCTGAATCCCGGCGAAGAAGTGCTAATTCCCACCCCCTATTGGACTACTTTCCCGGCACAGATTTCTCTTCTAGGTGGTACGCCGGTTTTCATCGATACTCGGCTCAACAATTTTGTCCCAAGGCTTTCAGACCTGAAGGCAGCTGTCACAGCCAAAACCAGAGCGATCGTGGTGAACACCCCGAACAATCCAACCGGCGTAGTCTATGACCGTGACATTCTTGCCGGCATAGCTGACCTCGCTATGGATCGGAACATTTGGATAATCTTTGACGAGTGCTATGGAGCTTTCGTCCATGCTCCTCACACCCATCATCCCATTCTATGCGTCGCCCCCCGAATCCGGGATCGTACGCTGATTGTCAATTCGTTTTCCAAGTCGTTGGCACTACCTGGTTGGCGAGTTGGCTACCTTGCGGGCCCGAAGGCGCTTATTAGCGCGGTGAAGGCTCTACAAAGTCACACGACTTCCAATGCCAACGTAATTGCACAGTATGCGCTGCTCCACCACTTGAAGTCCGGTGATCGCGCTTTCGAAGTGGCATTGCATCAGCACGTGCGCAACGCGCGTGAGCTCGGGTTATCAATCTTGTCAAAGCTGAGCACGGTGCCGCCGCCCGCTTCGCACGGTGGATTTTGCTTCTATCTCGATCTGAGTAGATTGCAGGAGCATTCAAGATCCAAAGGACATACATTGAACGCTGATGATGTTGTAAACGCGTTGCTAGTAGACGCTGGCGTTGCAACAACCTCGGGGACTGCCTTCGGCGATCCCGCCGGCATTCGGCTCTTTTATGGTATAGATATCGATTTGTTGGAGAAAGGTTTACGCCGTGTGGCGACAACTCTCAACACGTGGAACTGATCGGCTGCCTTATCAGCCCGATGATGACGACTCTGCCACCATTTCTGATGTCAGGTCTCTTTTCCGGGCGTCCGTGAGGCTCAGGAACTGGTGGGTGTTGACGAGGCATTCGTGCACACTTGGCAGGGCAACTGGCGGCTTCGAGATCAGGCCGAGCGCTTCGTGAAGTTATCTCTCTCTGATCTGCCGCTTGGACTGCGGAGGCCTTAGCGGCTGCACAGCATCCGTAACGCCGAGCAAGACTATCGTGGCGAGCCAAACTGCCAGTCAATCGCCGGACCTCAAATCGATAAAGCCATCGGCATTGCCGAACAGATGGCGTCGGCCGCCGACGAGCTGACGCTCGACATCCGCAGGGACATCGAAGCCAGGTATGAGGAAGCAGACCAGCTGCGCTGTCGTCGAACGGCCCAAATCGAAGCGGATCTCGCTCAGCGCCGCTCCCCGTTCGTCGACCCAATAATCGTCTCGTCGCCGATACGCTCGAAGGTGAATGGAACGACACGCTCCGCGTGCTGGCTAAAGCTCGAGAAGATGCAGAGCGCGCAAGAGAACGGGATCAGCTGGTCCTCGATGAGGCTTTCCGCGTCCGCTGATCGCAATGACGTCGACTTCAGTAAGGTTTGGGCAGATCCAGACACGCCTGACCGTGGAACGCAAACGGCTGCTCGCCCACATCATCGAGGATGTCACCCTCATCAAGATGCTGGAAAGAACTACCAAAATTCAGGTCCGCTTTGGGTGGCAAAATCCAAACGCTCAACACCCTGAGCCCCAAATCTTCCGCGGAGCAGGTCGAGACGCAACGCCCTGTATCGTCGAGTTGGTCGACCAGCTCCTCGATAAACACATCTATTCCGTGAGGTCGTGTCCCAAGTGATGGTGTAGCTCGGTAGAGCAAAGCCGCCTGCACGCGCGCCCCCAACAGCGCCGTAGCGGGCGGGCGGCTTTGCGGTGGTCA
>NZ_JBYGYN010000019.1:0-45904 GCF_057651995.1 Bradyrhizobium sp. USDA3516
ATCACCCATGGCATCGACGAGGCGGTCGTGCTCGGCCAACGCGTGGCGGTGATGACGTCGCGCCCGGGCCGCATCAAGCAGCTCATCGAGATTCCCGCCTCGCTGCGCAACGAGGCAGACGACGTGCGCTCGCTGCCGGAGTTCGGCCAGGTGCGGCATGAAATCTGGAATCAACTCCGCGACGAGGTGCAGAAAGCACAGCAGGGGCAATTGAGCGGCGGAGCTGGTGCGCTTCGTGTCAATTCCGAGGTAAAGGAGGTTGCCCATGTCTAGCCTGGAAACGCTGACATTGCTGGAGCTCGCGCATGGGCGTTCGACGTCGGTAGCGGGCGTACAACATGGACCGTCCCGGATCCGCAACGGGCTTCATAACGCTATTCGCGGGCTTGCCGCATTAGGACACCGGTCCCTGCTACTCATTCTGTTGCTGTCGGTGTGGGAGGCGGCCCCAAGGCTCGAGCTGATCGATCCCGTATTCCTGCCGCCGTTTTCGGAGGTGATCGCCGCCGGCTGGCAGCTGGCGCAAACCGGCGAGCTTTATGACGATGTCTCGGCGAGCTTGCTGCGCGCCCTGAGCGGTTTCCTGATCTCGGTCGCCTTGATTGTCCCGCTTGGGCTCGCCGTCGGCTGGTATGCTCGGCTCGGCAATCTTCTGAACCAATTCATCGAGATTTGCCGCAACACCGCGCCGCTGGCGCTGTTGCCGGTATTCATCTTGCTGCTCGGCATCGGCGAGATGTCGAAGATTACCATGGTGATCTATAGCTGCGCCTGGCCGCTGCTGCTCAATACCATCGCCGCGGTGAAGCAGGTCGATCCGCTGCTGATCAAGTCGGCGCGGACGATGGGTGCGACGCCGCAACAGTTGTTTCGGAAGGTGATCCTTCCCGCGGCGCTTCCAACCATTTTCGTCGGCATTCGTCTTGCCAGCGCCTCCGCAATGCTCGTGCTGGTCGCCTCTGAAATGGTCGGCGCCAAAGCCGGTCTCGGCTATCTCATCATCAACAGCCAGTACAGCTTCCTGATTCCCCAGATGTATTTCGGGATTCTCGGCATCACGGTGATCGGGCTGGCGTTCAATGCCATGCTCGAGGCGTTGGAGCGCCGCTTCATGCGCTGGAAGGCTCCGGTCGCGGCGTGAAGCCCGCGACCGACTGCAATCGTTCGAACAAGGGGAACCAATCATGACCAGCCCATTCCGGCGCGCCGAACGCAGGTCTGCGCCACCCGGATCCGTTGAATATGACGCCGACGTGCTGGTGCTCGGAGGCGGCCCCGCGGGCACCTGGGCGGCGGTGAGCGCGGCTGGGCGCGGTGCGCGCGTCGTACTCGCCGACAAGGGATTTTGTGGCACATCCGGTTCGACGGCGGCGGCCGGGACCGGCGTCTGGTATGTCGATCCGGACCGGGCGCAGCGCGAGGCGGCGATGGCCGGCCGCGAAAAGCTCGGCGGTTATCTGCAGGACCGCCGCTGGATGGCCCGCACACTCGATCTCACCTATCAGCAGAGCAATCGCCTGGCGGACTGGGGCTATCCCTATCCGATCGATGACCACGGCAGGTCGCAGCGCAACTCGCTGCAGGGCCCGGAATATATGCGCCTGATGCGCAAGCGGACTAAGCAGGCCGGCGTCACCATTCTCGATCACAGTCCGGCGCTCGAATTGTTGCTGGACGGCCGCGCGGTTGCCGGCGCGAGCGGCTTGCGGCGCCAGAAAGGCGACGGCTGGACGGTGCGCGCCAAGGCAGTCGTGATCGCAACGGGGGGCTGCGCATTCCTGAGCAAGACGCTGGGCTCGAACGTATTGACCGGCGATGGCTACCTGATGGCTGCGGAAGCAGGCGCCGAGTTCAGCAGCATGGAATTTTCTAACCCCTATGCGATCTCGCCGGCGTTCGGCTCGGTAACCAAGACGCTGTTCTATGGCTGGGCGACGTTCACCTATGATGACGGCAGCGTGGTGCCGGGTGCGGCATCCAAGGGCGGCCGATCGGCGATCGCGCGCGCGCTTCTCGAGGGCCCGGTATATGCCAGACTCGACAAGGCCGACGCAGACGTGCAGCGGCACATGCGCGTCTCGCAGCCGAACTTTTTCCTGCCCTTCGATCGCACCGGCATCGACCCGTTCACCGATCGCTTTCCGGTGACCCTGCGGTTGGAAGGCACCCTCCGCGGCACCGGCGGTCTTCGCATCGTTGACGACACCTGCGCCACCAGTGTGGCGGGTCTCTATGCGGCGGGCGATGCCGCCACTCGTGAACTGATCTGCGGCGGCTTCACTGGCGGCGGTAGCCACAACGCAGCCTGGGCGATGTCGTCGGGGACGCTGGCGGGGAGGGGCGCCGCTGATTACGCAAGACAAGCCGGTACGACCGGCCGGCAAAAGCTGTCGTCGGCGGGAACGGTCGGCTTTCGCCGCCGCGGGCAGCACGCGTTCGAACCTGCTGCGCTGAAGAAGATTGTCCAGGACGAGGTGTTTCCGTATGAGCTGAACTATTTCCGCGAGGCGTCCCGGCTGGATGGCGCGCTGGCGCGCCTTGACGCCGGATGGCGTAACGCCTCCGAAGCAGATGCGGCCGACACGTCCGAGCTATTGCGCGCACGGGAAAGCGCGGCGATGCTGGCGACCGCAAGGTGGATGTATCGCAGCGCGCTGGCGCGTCAGGAAAGCCGCGGCATGCATCGCCGCGACGATTTCCCCGATCAGGATCACCGGCAGCGCCACTACGTGACGACGGGCGGCCTTGACGAGGTCTGGACCTCGACCAGGCCACACGCGGAGACTGCTTATGCGGAGGCAGCAGAATGATCGAAATCATCGACGCCGAGCGTTGCACGTCCTGCGACATATGCGTAAATGTGTGCCCGACCAACGTGTTCGACAAGACTAGCGGAATCCCCGTTGTTGCACGACAGAGCGACTGCCAGACGTGCTTTCTCTGCGAGCTCTATTGTCCTGAGGATGCGCTCTACGTCTCGCCTTTCGCGGATGGTACCCAGCCGGTCGATGTCGCCGCGCTGAAGCAGGCGAACGGGATGGGCACCTATCGTCGGGCTGTCGGATGGACCAGCGACACGAAAGATCGCCGAAGCGCCGATCGCAGCTTCCTGCTTTTCGGTCATTAGGCCTACTCAACCCATGAGCTGCCGGTGCTTCGGAAGCGTAGCCACCGGAGCGGACCTCAGCGGGCGAGCTGGCGACGCGCTCGTCGGGACCGTCGACGAACGAGCGCACCCTAACGCAATATCGCGAGATCAAGGGGACCATGTGATGTGTACCTGCTGCACGATCTCGGACGAGACACTTACCTCGGTTGGGCTGCTTCGGCGATCGGCCCGGCTCAACTTGGCCTATACCAACTCGGCCGACGACGTTCATCCGCCGAGCGGAGCTGAATTGACCATCTTCTGCAGATAGAACGTCCATCAGGACAGTGGTCGCGGCAGCGGCGCCATTTCCGAGTCGAGGATTAGTCGACCGTCGAGTCGACCATCCAATCGCTTCACGTATTCTGAAGCTTCCTCCATATGCGCTTTCATGAGCGCGCGCACGCGCTCGCTGTCGCGCGCGCGGGCGGCCTTGGCGATCTCCGTGTGAATCTTGACGTTGGCGCATCCAAATCGCGTGTGCTCTTCGGGAGGCGTCTGGGTGCTGAAGACAACCAGCCGACGGAGCATCTCGTTGATCAGCTCGCATGCAAAGCGCAGGAAGGGATTGGGGTTTGCAGCGGCCAAAATGTCGTGAAAGTCGAGATCGGCCTGGCGTTGACGAACCAGAAGGGACGGCTCCTGCGAGGCCGGCTGACACGTCTGAATGTTCTGCTCTAGCGCGTCGAGCTGCTCATCCGACAGGAATGGCACCGAGCCGGCAGCCAATTCCGGTTCCAGCAAGCGTCGCGCCGCATAGATGTCCTCCATGCTGACTTCTTTGAAGAACAGGTAGTTCTGCAACAGCTGAAAGGTGCGCTCGAGCGGGACCTCCATGATCGTCGCCCCCCCGGTCGGCCCGGTGCTGATCGTGATCAGTCCCTGGACCTCGAGGGACTTGAGCGCCTCGCGGATCGTGCTCTTGCTGACCGAAAACAGCCGCTGAAGCTCCTTCTCCATGGGCAGCTTGTCGCCCGGGCGAAGGTTCTTCTGAGTGATCAGCTGCTTGATCTCTTCGGTAACCAGGTCGGCCCGCTTTTGAATTTTCAACCGGCCCCCCGGCCGCGGCAATTTTTCTAATTCGACCGTCATTCGCGAATTCTCCAACGCCACCAGTAGGTTCCAAGACCGCCGCCGGCGGTGAGCTGGCGCGGGCCCAAGGAAAGAACCGACTCGTCGATTGACACTTCTCCCATAACAGGCATATTCATGCAAATCAGGTTTATCATGATAAATAGAATAGACCGGTCGAATAAGAAGGGAGCGAGCATGGCAATCGGGCAGAAAATCCCGGAAATTTGGGCGGCCATTCACACGCCCTTCGATGCCTCCGGTGCCATCGACGAGGCCGGAGTCCGCCGGAACGTCCGCCACTACATCGCGACCGGATTGGCGGGCGTGTTCTGCAATGGGCTGATCGGCGAAGTCTGGTCGCTCACCCTCCAGGAGCGAAAGCGTGTCATCGAGGTCATTGCGGACGAGGCGTGGGGGCGCCTTGGGATTTCCGTGGTGATCTCCGGTCCCTCGGTGGAGGAAACCATCGATCTCGGCGAGCACGCGCGTCGGCTTGGCGTCAGCCACGCCGTGCTGATGGTCCCAACCTCGGGGCCGCGATCGCCTGCGCAGCAGTTCGCGTATCTGCACCACGTCTGCGTCCGCTTGGAGATGCCGATCGTCATCTTCAACGCGCGAACCGCCGCAGGCAGCCCATTGGATGCCGGAGTTTTCACCCAGCTCTGTTCGCTGCCCAATCTCAAGCTCCTGAAGACGACAGGCAATGCAGCCGAGAACGCGGCGCTTCGCCAGGCTGCGCGAAACGGCGTGCTGGTGTCAGACCCGCTGGAAGAGAACTTCTTCGCCAACATGCAGGCCGAGGGTCAGTCGATCCTCTATGCCGACCCCGAGCCTTACCTCTATCAACGCAGCGAGTTTCGTCCGATCGCGGAATACGTGGCTCTGTTGGCGGCCGGACGGACGGAAGAAGCGGCACGCATCTGTGCTTCACTCGCCCCGCAGCGGATCATCTTCAACAAGTGGATCATGGACCCGCTAAAGCGCGGTCACATGCCGAACGCAGCGGTCAAGCATTGGTGCGATCTGATCGGCCTTGCCGGCGGCGCCGTGCGCTCGCCGGTCACGCCGCTATCCGCTGCTGAAAGACGAGAGCTGGAAGCCGATCTCATCGCATGTGGTGCGCCCGGCCTGCTGTCTGCCGGGGAGTGAATTTCGTCGTGACTTGCTGATTGCAATCTTCAACGGAGGGGAACATGACTTTGAAGCCTGTCGACCGTCGCTCGGTGCTCCAGATGCTGGCCGCTGCCAGCTCCGCACCATTCGTCCTCAAGAGTACCGTTGCCCATGCGGAGACGCCGCTCACCGTTGGAGTTCTCTACTCCGGCTCCAAGCAGGATTACGGCTTTAACCAGTCCCACGCGCAGGCGGCCGCTGCGCTCAAGAAACAACCCGGCATCAAGGTGATCGAGGAGGAGCGCGTTCCGGAAACGATCGCGGCCCAGCGCAGCATGGAAGGCATGATCCGTCAGGACGGCGCTCAACTCATCCTGGCGACGTCCTTTGGTTATTTCAAGCCGCACGTTCTGGAGATGGCGGCCAAGTACCCGGACGTCACCTTCGCTCACACCGGTGGCGTGTGGGCGGCGGGCATGCCCGAGAACATCGGCACATTCTACGCCTACATCTTCGAGGCGCAGTACATTTCCGGAATCGTCGCTGGTCACATGACGAAGAGCAAGAAGCTCGGCCTCGTTGCTGCGAAGCCGACACCCAATCTTCTGCGCAGCATCAACGCGTTCGCGATTGGCGCGCGCTCGGTCGATCCGGCCATTCAGGTGCAGGTCATCTTTACTGGCGACTGGGTGCTTCCTGTGCGCGAGGCAGAAGCGACGAACACGCTGGTCGACCAGGGAGCCGACGTCATCGCCGCCCAGGTCGATAGCCCGAAGGTCGTGATCGAGACGGCGGAGAAGCGCGGCGTCATGTCATGCGGTTACCACTCGAGTCAGGCCGATGTGGCTCCCAACGGCTATCTCACGGGGGCCGAGTGGAACTGGATCACGCCTTACCTCGTCTATGCCGGCAGCGTGCGTGGCGGCAAGAAGCCGGAGCACTATCTCCGTGCCGGGCTTGGCGATCATTTCGTCAAGAACAGTCCGTTCGGGAAACTCGTTACGCCCGAGGCGCGCGCGGCGGCCGAGACGGCGCGGGCAGACCTCATCGGCGGCACGCGCGTGATCTACAGCGGCCCGCTCAAGGACAACAAGGGCAACGTCGTCATCCCTGCAGGAACTACGCAGAGCAGCAGCGACCGTGTGCTGGACGGCATCAATTATCTCGTCGAAGGCATCATTGGCCAAGTCTAGGAGGTGCCCTTGTCTTCGATCTCCGGAATCGAACCCGTGCCATCGAGTCAGCCAGTAACCGCAGCCCACCTCGGTTTGGCCTTGCCTGTGCTGGCGGTGCTGCTTGCGTCGGCCATCTTCGCGGCATTCGTCGCCTCGTACGGACAGAACCCCATTACCGTGTTCGGTCTGATCGTCCAGGGCGGCTTCGGCAGCAGCTTCGCCTGGCAGGATACCTTGTCGCGCGCCGCTCCTCTTGTCCTCGTGGGGCTCGCCGTCGCGATCCCCGCGCAAGCGGGGCTGGTGATTATCGGCGGCGAGGGGGCCTTGGTGCTGGGCGGGCTCGCAGGTGCCGTTGTGACGTTGCCGTTCGCGGGGGCGCACGCACTTCCCATGCAACTCCTCATGTTGCTGGCCGGCGCCTTCATCGGAGGACTCTGGTTCGGTCTGGCGGGCGTGCTCCGCCAGTACCGCGGCCTCAACGAAACGATCTCAAGTCTGCTGCTGTCCTATATCGGGATCGCAATCTTTCATCATCTGACGGAAGGTCTGCTCCGCGATCCGGCAAGCCTCGACAAGCCGTCGACCCACCCGATCGATACGTCCTACATGTTGCCGGTGATGCCCGGTTTCGGCGTTCACGCGGGGCTTGCCATCAGCCTATCGCTGGCCATCATCGCCCACCTCGTGCTCCGCTACACGCGTTGGGGTTTTGCTCTGCGGGTGGTCGGCGGAAGTGCCCGGGTCGCGAGAATGATGGGCCTTGCCGTCAATCGCTGGATCATCGGTGCCTCGGTCTTGGCAGGTGGTATGGCGGGAGTTGCCGGCGCGATCGAGGTGGCGGCCGTGCAGGGGACCGCCAACTCCTCACTCATCGTCGGCTATGGCTATAGCGGAATCCTCGTCGCGTTCCTGGCGCGACACCAGCCGCTTGCGATTGTCGCCGTCGCGCTGCTGATCGGGGGCATGCAGGCGAGCGCCAGTCTGCTGCAACGGCGCCTCGGACTTCCCGATGCGACAATGCTGGTGTTTCAGGGCCTGATTTTCGTCTGCGTCCTCGTCGCGGACGCAATTGCGCAACAACTCCGAGAAACGACGCGGAGGTAGAGGCATGGACGGTACATCAATCGGCTGGCTTGCGCTGCCGCTCGCGATCCTGGGTGGTGCGATCCGTGTGTCGACACCCTTCATTTTCGTGAGCATCGGTGAGCTGATCACCGAGAAATCGGGCCGTATCAATCTGGGCCTCGAAGGCACTCTGATGCTCGGTGCAATGGCGGGATACGCGATCTCCTACATCTCCGGCTCGCCCTGGCTCGGCGTGCTTTCGGCCGGACTTGCCGGAATGGCATTCGGGCTGCTGCATGGCCTTTTGTGCAGTGTGAAACGCGTCAATGACACCGCGATCGGCATCAGCCTGATCGTGCTGGGTACGGGCCTCGCGTTCTTCCTGGGCAAACCCTTGATCGAGCCCAAAGCGCCGCCGCTTCCCTCGATCGCACTCGGATTCTGGTCGAGCGTACCGCAGGTGCGAGCTGCGCTCGATGTCAACGCACTGTTCTTCGTCGGAATTGCACTGGCTTTTGCAGTCTACGTTTTCCTGAACAGGACCGGCTGGGGGCTGATGCTGCGCACGGTGGGAGATAGCGAGGATGCGGCACGTGCGCTTGGGTTTCCGGTATTGCGGGTGCGCATCATCGCGACCATGGCGGGCGGCTTTCTCGCCGGCATCGGCGGCAGCTTCCTGTCGCTTTCGTATCCGGGGAGCTGGAGTGAAGGCCTGTCGAGCGGTCAAGGCATCATGGCTGTCGCGCTCGTCATCTTTGCGCGCTGGCGTTCGATCAACGCTCTCGGTGCATCGCTGCTGTTCGGCGGGGCGGGCGCTCTTGGTCCTGCGCTCCAGGGCATCGGCGTGACCGGCTACTATTACCTGTTCAACGCGGCGCCCTACATCCTGACGCTGGCGATCATGGTGGCCTCGACGTCGCGGGCTGCTCCGTTCGCCGACGCGCCGGGCGAGCTCAAGCTGCACCGATGAGAAGCGCCGTGATGAGAATTCATCCTCGGAGGAAAGTCCGATGACAGCTCCGCAAGTCGAGCTCAAGAACATGACGAAGCGTTTCGGAGCGAATCTCGCTTTGAACAACGTGTCGCTACTGATCCGCTCGGGCACCGTCCACGCGCTGCTCGGGGAGAATGGCGCTGGGAAGAGCACGTTGGTCAAATGCCTCGTCGGCTTTTACCATCCGGACGAGGGTCACATCGAGGTGGATGGGCGCGAGCATCGGCTGAGCTCACCGAAGGATGCCGACGCGCTCGGCATCGGCATGGTGTATCAGCATTTCACTCTCGTACCGTCGATGACGGTGGCGCAGAATCTCGTCGTCAGCGGAGCGAGATTGCCGGCCTATATCAACTGGCAAAACGAGCTAAAGCGGCTGACCGAAGTTACAAAGAAGCTTCCGTTTCACGTGCCACTCGACGTACGCGTCTCGCAGCTCTCGGCGGGCGAGAAGCAGAAGGCCGAGATCGTCAAGCAGCTCTATCTCGGGCGCAAGCTACTCGTCCTCGACGAGCCGACGTCGGTGCTGACGCCTGCCGAGGCCGATGAAGTGCTCGGCCATGTTCGTAGCCTGACACGGACGGGCGCACTCAGCGCCATCCTGATTAGCCACAAGTTCCATGAAGTGCGCCGATTCGCCGACGACGTGACGGTGTTGCGTCGAGGCGCGTCGGTGCGAACGGGCGCCGTCGCCGATTTGATTGATGACGCTCTGGCAGAAGCTATGATCGGAGAGCCCGTCAGCAAGATGGTGCAGCACGCGCCGAAATCACCGCCGAAGTCCGACATTATTCTCTCCATCAGCGACCTCCGCGTGAACGGCGACAATGGTCTTCCGGCTGTGAAAGATCTCTCGCTCGAGGTGCGAGCAGGGGAGATTGTCGGAATTGCCGGGGTATCCGGTAATGGCCAATTGGAGCTGGTCGAGGCCATGATGGGGCAGCGGGACCGCATCGGTACGATGATCGTGTCCGGCTCGCCGTTCAACGGTACGCGACAGGAAATCGCTCGCCTCGGCGTCTACGGACTGCCGCAAGAGCCCCTGAAGAACGCCTGCATCGATCGCATGTCGCTGGCCGAGAATCTTGCCCTGCGCAATTTCGATCGGGTGCCGCTCTGCCGTGGTATCGCAATGAACTACGGCGCGCTCGCCAAGCAGGCTGAGAGGCTGGTCGCACAATTTCGTGTCAAGGCGCCTGGCCTGACCGCAAGCATGAGCACGCTGTCCGGTGGCAACGTGCAGCGAGCCGTACTGGCGCGGGAGCTCACGCAGGACGTCCGATTGCTGGTCGCGTCCAACCCGACGTTCGGTCTCGATTTCGTTGCGTGCGAAGAAACGTACCGTCGGATCCTCGGGGCCCGGAACGGCGGAGCCGCAGTGCTGCTCATCTCGGAGGATCTCGACGAGTTGCTTGGCTTGGTCGACAGGGTCCTCGTCATGAGCGCGGGTCGCATCGTCCATGAAGTGTCAGCCGAGGGCGCCGACAAGCGCGTGATCGGCAAGTACATGGCGGGAATGAAAGCGGCCTGACTCGAGGGCGCGCGTCTGATCAAAATCAATAAGGAGACGTTCGTGGTCACGCAGATCAATCATTTCATCAATGGCAAGCAGGTCCCGGGTGGCAGCGAACGCAGCTTGCCGGTCTTCAACCCGGCAACGGGCGAGCAGACCGGCCGTGTTGTGGCCGCCAACGCGGTCGTGGTGGCCGACGCGGTGGCCGCCGCCAGCAGGGCGGCCCAGGGTTGGGCCGACACGACGCCTCTACGTCGTGCGCGCGTTCTCAATCGATTTCTGCGGATTCTCGAGGATCGCGCAAGTCAGCTTGCCGACGTGATCGTCTCCGAGCACGGCAAGGTTCACTCCGACGCTCTGGGCGAAGTTCAGCGCGGAATGGAGGTGGTCGAGTTTGCCACGGCCGCTCCGCAGCTCCTCAAGGGCGAACTTACGGAGAATGTAGGTACCCGCGTCGACAGCTATTCTACTCGCCAGCCGCTCGGTGTCGTCGCCGGAATCACGCCCTTCAATTTCCCGGTCATGGTTCCGATGTGGATGTTCCCGGTCGCTCTCGCCTGCGGAAACGCGTTCATTCTGAAGCCATCTGAGCGCGACCCGTCGGCGTCGCTCATCATGGCGGAGTGGCTGAAAGAAGCCGGTCTGCCGGACGGTGTGTTCAACGTGGTGCAAGGCGACAAGGAAGCTGTCGATGCGCTGCTGCATCACCCAGATATTTCGGCGATCAGCTTCGTGGGCTCCACACCTATCGCGCAGTACATTTATTCCACGGCCGCGAACAGCGGGAAACGCTGCCAGGCGCTCGGCGGCGCCAAGAACCACATGATCGTGATGCCCGATGCCGACATGGATCAGGCGGTCGATGCGTTGATGGGAGCGGCCTACGGCTCCGCCGGCGAACGCTGCATGGCAATCTCGGTTGCCGTGCCGGTCGGCGAGGGGACCGCAGACAGGCTGATCTCCGCACTCGAACCCAAGGTCCGAGGCCTGAAGGTCGGGCCGGGTACCGACCGCGAAGCGGAGATGGGGCCTCTCGTCACGAGGCAGCACCTGGAGAAGGTCCGGAGCTATATCGATGCCGGTGTCGCCGAGGGCGCAAAGTTGCTGGTCGACGGACGCAAGTTCAGGATGCAGGGCTACGAGAATGGTTTCTTCGTGGGCGGAAGCCTGTTCGACCATGTCAAGCCGAACATGAAGATCTATACGGAAGAGATCTTCGGACCGGTGCTGTCAGTCGTTCGAGCGCCGGACTACGCGACAGCCGCTCGCATGATCAATGAACACGAATTTGGCAATGGTACCGCCATCTTCACGCGTGATGGCGATGCCGCGCGTGAATTCGCCCATCAGATCAAGGTCGGAATGGTCGGCATCAACGTTCCGATTCCGGTGCCGATGGCCTTTCACTCCTTCGGTGGATGGAAAGCATCGATTTTCGGCGACCACCACATGCACGGCCCTGAAGGCGTCCGCTTCAATACGCGAATGAAGACCGTGACCAGCCGCTGGCCGACAGGAATGCGAGCAGGTGCTGAATTTGTCATGCCAACCATGTCATGACGGCGTCTCGAAGCTGCATGTTTCTGTTTCTCCCAAACTGCGAGGGCCCTCGGCCCTCGTTCTTTTTCGGTCCATTTTGTCGGCCGCAGTCTAAGAGAAATGATCTAAGTCTGCGCAGACAGTTGTGCAAGCGCAGTGCCGACATGAGTGCGAGTTTCTCCAAATTGCTTACTCGCTCGAACATGGCGAAGCTGAAGTTTCGGTACGGGCGCGATGTCGCATTGTACAAACTAGGGAATTGGCGCACCCGGCACCGCTTCGAAGGTGTGACCGCTGGCTTCGCAGCAACTTAACTTGCCCTTCGACCGTTTTCGATGGGCTTCGCCCCGATGCGCTATCCTCCTGGTTCAGCCCCAAGCGATTTAGACGGTCGCGTAAGGGCGATATTCATGCGGACAATCGCGCCGTCGCGCCCCCGATGCCGCATGTGAACGATGCCGCTGATGATGCGCCGATCGTCGTCCCGCTCCGGCCCCGACAGCCTCGTCGGCAGATGAGGTTCGATGCGCGCCCATTGCTTGTTATTCAGCCAAAACAGACCCTCACGCATTTTCTCGCCCCGAATCAACCACACGGGTCAAAGAATCACGTGTTGCTAATCAGGTACAGACCCGAGCACGTTCATGAACAACTACTGAATGGCGGCGGGCAACATGGTAAGTTCATCCTTCCCTACAGCCACGATCTTATCAACCGAAAACCCGTTGAATCGCGCCATATCCGTATAGGCGCCCACATTCTGGAATTCAATCCAATCGCCTTCGCTCAAATCGCGTGGCAGTGAATACGAGAATCCAAGCCTGTCCATGCTGTCGCAAGTTGGGCCAAAGATGATGAAGTCCTGCCACTCCTCAGTCTGGATCGGCTGTCCCCCACGCCAAGCGCGGGTTGGGAGCAGAAAACATTGTCGGGAAGGTGAGAGCCCGCTGTAGATGCCCGCGCCGCAGTAGAGCGCCTCGCCCTTTCTTAAGATCACGCGGCTAAACAAAGAGATGCTATCATGAACCAGTGCTCGTCCGGGCTCACACAACAGTTCAACACGCTTTAGTGCATCCGTTCCGCGCACCAGTTTCGTGATCTCGGAGAGCATGCGCAAGGGAGAGTGATAGGGGACGTTCAGATAATGGCCGGGAAAGCCGCCACCGATATCGAGCGCTATGGGGGCCGGAGAAACAGCTTCTATCAGGTCGACGGCCGCCCGAATGCCATCCAGATAGGGATCGACAACGATCGTTTGGGAACCTGGGTGAAAGGACAATCCCGTGGTCCAGCGCGATTGCGCGTTGACGAGATCCAGCAGACGGCTGGCTTCGGCGGGCGAGGCACCAAACTTGCCGTTTAAGTCTAAGATGGCGCACGTCCTGCTACACTTGAACCGGACGTAGATTCGTATTTCCGGATCATGCGACGGCAAGACTTCGAGGAGCTTCCGCAGCTCGGCTTCGCAATCGATGACATAGTCGCGAACCCCGAGATCGCGGAACGTCCGTTCGATATCGCGACGAGATTTCACTGGATTCATGAACCATGAACGGGCCCCGGAAATAGTGGAATGGACAAGGTGGGCCTCGGCCAGCGACGCCACGTCGAATCCGACCACTCCGGCGCGAGAGACCGCTTGAAGAATTTGGGGCAGCGGATTCGCCTTCACCGCATACAGCACGCGTCCTGAGAAATGCTCGGTGAATTCGCGCGTGACGGATGCAAGCCGCCCCTCATTGAGCGTATAGAAGGCGTCAACTTCTGCCCTTTCCAATGACCTTACCAAGCTCATCTTGGACCATTCCTCTCGCGCCAGGCGCGGAGTAGCCAGCGCTGTTGTTGCCTGCTGCGAGAGCAATGACTATGCCAGCGCTCCTCGCGCATTAAACCGCCTGGTTACACTTTAAAACAGTTTGCCATGCGCAACGGCGCGCGATGTCTTGAATCTTACAGCTTTTGTACACGGCTGTGAAAAACCAGACAAAGATCGAGGAGTCGACGCATCCGGATCGTGCATCACGGCCTCAATCTTTGGTTGAAATTCGCTCTGGCCTCTGACGCCGAAAGGTCGAGAGGCAATGGTGCGGAGCGTGAGCGAAGGCGGCTCTTGCCCTTGGTGCGGCCTCGATATGGCGCGCGCGGCGCGCGGACATCATCTGGGGTCGAAAGACAACACCGATTCAGAGCTCGGGCGGTAGATGTGCTGCCGGCATTCTCTGAGCTACAACGCTATGTCTTCAAGCGCAGGCATCTCGTGCGCTGCGCGCCAACAAAACACCGATCATCCAAAACCCGATCAGCGACGCCGAGCGCGATCGCTGGCGTGTCCGCGGGGCTTCATGGACACGACAAAGATTCTAATGGGCCCACGTACAGGTTCACGGCTGCGCCGTAGTGGTCCAGGGTTTGAGAGTGGGTCGCGCGAACCCGCTGCTGGTTCATGCGGAGCACAAGGTGCTCCACATAGTTGATCGAAATGTCCTAGATCATTTCGGGAAATAAGATGTGGTCCGGCATTCCCTGTTTTGCCTGTCAAACAGCTCCTTCACCCGGGCGAGTGATGATGCTCCTGAAAATTAGACTGATTTCTTTTCGCGGGCGAGTGACGCCCGCGTAAAATAGCGCTAGGAGAGGTGGGCTTTGTTTTCCGTAATAGCTAGCGCCGACATCGGAGTGGCTTCCGACGAACCACACCTGCTGCAGCCAATCCGCATGCTTGAAATTCGCGCAAGGGCTGCCCCGCATCTCAGCGCGAGAGCAGGCCTTTGTCGGGCACTTGCTGGGCCGGTTGTCGACATTAAGACTCAATGCCAGAAACCTGACACTACGCGCCGCTACGAAGTGTCTGCTGAGCCTGCGAATTCACTTCGGCACGCGATTTGCTCTGTTCACGGCATCGTCGCCAATCGCACTGCGATGGTCTTCGGGGACCGACCGCCGCGTTCGCGTCTGGTCCCCTCCGACGGTTTGCTGTGGCAGTGACTTGGCGCTCGGTTGTTGACTGAGAAAATGCAGGCAAGTGTTGGATGCGGTCTAAAATGCTTCTTTTGGGAGCCGCAACAATTGCGCCCGTCGCGAGCGGCGCAACCAAAACGGCGAACCTTGAGCCAGGAGTGAAACTGCCACCGGCGGTGTGGGGCTGGTCCGGAGGCTATATTGGCGGACAGCTACCGTCGAACCTCCTTCACCAATCCCTGCGGTCAGTCGATCTATGGCGGTGCCGACAGGTTCGATGTCACCCGGCACAACCCGCACCTGTCGATTGGCCAAGGGCCGCATTTCTGCTTGGGCGCTGCGCTGGCCCGCCTGCAATTGCGATGCGCCTTCCCCGCGCTGTTCGTGCGACTGGAGGATCTAGCGCTGATCATCGCCGCGGAGGACGTCGTCTACATGCGGTTTTACGTCATTCGCTGCCCGCAGCGCCCGCCGGTCACCTTCCGCCCTTCCATCGCTCAGAGAGTGAAGTGCCACCATGCCCGAGCAACCCTTGCCGACGCTGCCGATGTGGCGCGTCGATCACATCGAGCCCTCGCCCGAGATGTTGGTGCTATGCGCTAAGGGGCCGATCCACCGCGTGCGCTTCCCGTCCGGGCACGAAGGCTGGTGGGTGACAGGCTACGACGAGGCCAAGGCGGTGCTGTGTGACGCGGCGTTCCGGCCCGCGGGAATGCCGCCGGCGGCATTCACCCCAGATTCGGTGATTCTCGGTTCGCCGGGCTGGCTGGTCTCGCACGAGGGGGACGAACATGCCCGGTTACACACGATCGTGGCGCCGTCCTTCAGCAACCACAGGGTGAAGCTGCTCGCCCAGCAGGTCGAGGCGATCGCCGCGCGGTTGTTCGAGACGTTGGCGGCGCAGCCCCAACCCGCCGACCTGCGGCGCCACCTCTCATTTCCCCTTCCGGCCATGGTCATCAGCGCGCTGATGGGCGTGCTCTACGAGGATCACGCCTTTTTCGCCGGGCTGTCCGACGAGGTGATGACGCACCAGCATGAAAGCGGCCCGCGCAGCGCGTCGCGCCTGGCTTGGGAAGAACTGCGCGCCTACATTCGCGGCAAGATGCGGGACAAGCGCCAGGATCCGGGCGACAACCTGCTAACGGATCTGCTCGCGGCGGTTGACCAGGGCAAGGCGACCGAGGAAGAGGCGATCGGCCTGGCGGCGGGCATGCTGGTGGCGGGCCACGAGAGCACCGTCGCGCAGATCGAATTCGGCCTGCTGGCCATGTTCCGCCATCCGCAACAGCGCGAACGCCTGGTCCGCGATCCATCCCTGGTGGACAACGCGGTGGAGGAAATCCTGCGTATGTACCCGCCGGGCGCGGGCTGGGACGGCATCATGCGCTATCCGAGGACCGACGTGACCATCGCGGGCGTTCATATTCCCCCGGAAAGCAAGGTGCTGGTCGGCCTGCCGGCGACGTCGTTCGATACGCGCCATTTCGTCGACCCGGAAATCTTCGACATCGGACGCCAGGAAAAGCCGCACCTGGCGTTCTCCTACGGGCCGCACTCCTGCATCGGCGGCGCGCTGGCCAGGCTAGAACTCAAGGCGGTGTTCGGTTCGATCTTCCAGCGCTTTCCCGAGCTGCGTTTGGCCGTAGCGCCCGAAGAACTGAAGTTGCGCAAGGAGATCATCACTGGTGGGTTCGAGGAGTTCCCGGTGCTCTGGTGATGTGCGGACGCCGCTGGGGGATCGCGATCTTCTCCGCAACTGCCGGCGCGCCTGGCGCGCGCCCATCAGATCAGCCAGCCAACAGGTAACCATCGACGTGCAAGAAACCCCGGCAGCATGTCAAGACGCTTTCGCCGAACTGGCGTCGCCAGCGTGCATCCACGACCCGTATGCCTTCATGCGGTGGCTACGCGAGCACGATCCGGTGCATCGCGCGGCGTCGGGCCTTTTTCTGTTGAGCCGCCACGCCGACATCTCCTGGGCGTTCGAGGCCACGGGCGATGCGTTTCGGGGACCGGCGCCGGGCGAACTGGCGCGCTATTTCCCGCGTGCGGCGAGAAGCGTGTCGCTCAATCTGCTGGCGTCCACGCTTGCGATGAAGGACCCACCGACGCATACGCGTCTGCGCCGGCTGATCTCGCGCGATTTCACCATGCGCCAGATCGACAACCTGCGGCCGAGCATCGCGCGCATCGTCGCAGCGCGACTGGACGGCATGGCGCCCGCGCTGGAGCGCGGGGAGGCGGTGGACCTGCATCGGGAATTCGCGCTGACGTTGCCCATGCTGGTCTTCGCCGAACTCTTTGGTATGGCCCAGGACGACATTTTCGGGCTCGCCACCGGCATCGGCGGCATTCTGGAAGGCCTGAGCCCGCACGCCAGCGATCCCCAGCTCGCCGCGGCGGACGCGGCCAGCGCCAGAGTGCAGGCCTACTTCAGCGAACTCATACAGTGCAGGCGCACCAATCCCCGCCACGACATCGTGTCGATGCTGGTCGGCGCACATGACGATAATGCCGACAGGCTGTCGGATGCGGAGTTGATCAGCATGCTTTGGGGCATGCTCCTGGGCGGCTTCACCACCACTGCTGCGAGCATCGACCATGCCGTCCTGGCGATGCTGGCGTATCCCGAACAGCGGCACTGGCTGCAGGCAGACGCCGCGGGGGTGAGGGCATTCGTCGAAGAAGTCTTGCGCTGCGACGCTCCCGCCATGTTCAGCTCCATCCCACGTATCGCCCAGCGCGACATCGAACTGGGCGGCGTGGTGATTCCGAAGAACTCGGACGTGCGCGTGCTGATCGCGTCCGGCAATCGCGACCCGGACGCCTTCGCCGATCCCGATCGCTTCGATCCCGCGCGGTTCTACGGCACCAGTCCAGGCATGTCGACCGACGGGAAGATCATGCTGAGCTTCGGCCACGGCATTCACTTCTGCCTCGGTGCGCAACTGGCCCGGGTGCAGCTGGCCGAGAGCCTGCCGCGGATCCAGGCCCGCTTCCCCTCGCTGGCATTGGCCGAGCAGCCGACCCGGGAGCCCTCGGCGTTCCTTCGGACGTTCCGCGCGCTGCCGGTGCGGCTGCATGCCCCGGGGAGCTGAGATGCGCGTCATGATCGACCAGGAGCTGTGCGGAACCAGCGGTCAGTGCGTGCTGACGCTGCCGGGCACCTTTCGCCAGCGCGAACCGGACGGCGTGGCCGAAGTGTGCATGGCGACGGTCCCGCAGGCGCTGCAGGCCGCCGTGAGGCTCGCGGCGAACCAGTGCCCGGTCGCCGCCATTCGGGTCATCGAAAGCGACGCTGGCGATGGCGAGCGCGCCAGCGCCGACCCTGTGCCTTCTCCAGCGGAGGCCGAGCGGCATGCCGCGAAAGACCAACACAATCTAGGGCGATACATGGGACGGTTTGAAAGCAAAGTGGCCGTGGTGACCGGCGCCGGCGCCGGCATCGGCAAGGCATGCGCCCTCGCCATCGCGCGCGAGGGCGGCAGAGTGGTGGTGGCCGACATTGATGGATCGGCGGCTATCGCTTGCACCGCGCAGATCGCGGCCGAAGCGGGCCACGCGCTCGCCGTGGCGATCGACATCGCCGATGAGCAGGCCGTGGCGGCGCTGTTCGAGACGGCGGAGCGGCACTTCGGTGGGGTCGACCTGCTGGTGAACAACGCGAGCGCGATGCATCTGACCCCGCGCGACCGCGCGATCCTCGAGCTGGACCTGGCGGTCTGGGATCAGACCATGGCGACCAATCTGCGTGGCACGCTGCTCTGCTGCCGGCAGGCCATCCCACGGATGATCGCCCGCGGAGGTGGCGCGATCGTCAACATGTCGTCGTGCCAGGGGCTCAGCGGTGACACCGCGCTGACATCCTACGCCGCGTCGAAGGCGGCGATGAACATGCTGTCGGCCTCGCTCGCCACCCAGTACGGTCATGCGCAGATCCGCTGCAATGCGGTTGCGCCCGGTCTCATTATGACCGAGCGTCTCCTCGCCAAGCTGGACGCGTACATGCAAACCGATCTGCGCCGGCACCAGCTCCTGCCGCGCGTCGGCCGCCCCAACGACGTGGCCGCGCTGGTGGCATTCCTGCTCTCCGACGATGCTGCGTTCATCACCGGCCAGGTCGTGTGCATCGACGGCGGCATGCTGGCGCATGTGCCGACGTACGCCGACGGTGGCAACAGCCGCGCCGCGCGGCCTTCCGGCGAGACCGCCGAAGCGGACGCGTCGCCGGGCTGCTGATGGACATACTGTTCAACCCGCTGAATCGTCGGCATCGGCTGCGGCACGACATCCCGGTCGTGCCCGGTGCTTTCCCCTTGGTCGGGCATCTTCCCGCCGTCGTCTGCGACCTGCCACGCCTGTTGCGGCGCGCGGAACGGACGCTGGGCAGCCACTTCTGGCTGGATTTCGGCCCTGCCGGACACCTGATGACCAGTCTGGATCCGGATGCTCTCGCACTGCTCCGGCACAAGGACGTGTCCTCGGCGCTGATCGAAGACATCGCGCCCGAATTGTTTGGCGGAACGTTGGTCGCCCAGGACGGCATCGCGCACCGGCAGGCGCGCGATGCAATCCAGGCGGCGCTTCTGCCAAAGGGGCTGACCCAGGCCGGCATCGGCGAGCTGTTCGCGCCCGTCATCCGGGCGCGCGTGCAGAGGTGGCGCGACCGGGGCGACGTCACCATCCTGCGCGAAACCGGCGATCTGATGCTCAAGCTCATCTTCAGTCTCATGGGAATCCCCGCGCACGACCTGCCGGGATGGCATCGCAAGTACCGGCAACTGCTGCAGTTGATCGTCGCGCCCCCGGTCGACCTGCCCGGACTGCCCTTGCGGCGCGGCCGCGCCGCCCGCGACTGGATCGATGCGCAGTTGCGCCAGTTTGTCCGCGACGCGCGCGCGCATGCCGCGCGCACCGGCTTGATCAACGACATGGTGAGGGCCTTCGATCGCAGCGACGATGCGCTCTCCGATGACGTCCTGGTCGCCAATATCCGCTTGCTGCTGCTTGGTGGTCACGACACCACCGCCTCGACGATGGCCTGGATGGTGATCGAGCTGGCGCGGCAGCCTGGGCTGTGGGACGCCCTGGTCGAGGACGCGCAACGTGTGGGCGCGGTGCCGACCCGGCACGCGGACCTGGCGCAGTGTCCGGTCGCCGAGGCGCTGTTCCGCGAGACGCTGCGCGTGCATCCGGCGACGCCGCTCCTGGTGCGTCGCGCACTGCGTGAATTGCGACTCGGCCAACGGCGCATTCCCGCCGGCACCGATCTGTGCATCCCGCTGTTGCATTTCTCGACCTCGGCGCTGCTGCACGAGGCGCCTGATCAGTTTCGGCTGGCGCGGTGGCTGCAACGCACCGAGCCGATCCGGCCGGTGGACATGCTGCAGTTCGGTACCGGCCCACACGTCTGCATGGGCTACCACCTGGCATGGCTGGAACTGGTACAGTTCTGTATCGCCTTGGCGCTGACCATGCACGAGGCTGGGGTGCGGCCGCGGTTGCTGAGCGGCGTCGAAAAAGGCCGGCGCTATTACCCGACCGCACATCCGTCCATGACTATCCGCATCGGATTCTCATGAGCTGGCATCGCATGCCCCGTGTGGTGAGGCAGCGGCGCCGGCGACGGGCGGCATTGCTGCACTCGGCGCGCGCGCTCGGTGCGAGGCCGGCAACACAGCGGCGGCTCGCCGCTCGCCATGGCGGTCTCCTGGCAGGTACAAAGGACATGAACAACATGCAGACCGGTTCCACGCCACACGACGACCGAGCTGGCGTTTCCGCGAACGGCGGATTGGGCGCGCAGGCGCGCGGCGCATCCGGTAGGCTGCTGCCCGAGATCTGGATGCAGGACGGCGCAAAGCGGGTCGAACAGGCGCTGGCGCGTCTTCTCTGCGCCGAAGACGACGGTGAGACCGAGCTGATGGCGGCGATGCGCTACGCCACCTTGCATGGCGGCAAGCGCACGCGCGCCTTGCTCTGTTTGGCTGCCGGCGCACTGGCCGACACGCCGGCGCACATACTCGATGACGTCGGTGCCGCCATCGAGATGATGCACGCCTGTACGTTGGTCCACGACGATCTGCCCGCGATGGACGACGACGTGCTTCGCCGCGGCCTTCCGACCGTGCACGTCAAGTTCGGCGAAGCCACCGCGATCCTGGTCGGCGATGCGCTGCAGGCGCACGCCTTCCTGACGCTGGCGAGCTTGGATGCGCCGGGCGACAACCGTGTCGCGCTCGTGCGCGAACTGGCGCAGGCGGTGTCCGCCGAGGGGGCCGCGGGCGGGCAGGCCATGGATCTGTCGCTGGTTGGAAAGCACGTCGAGCTGGACAGGATCCTGGTGATGCACCGGATGAAGTGCGGAGCGCTAGTGCGCGCATCCGTTCGCATGGGCGCGCTATGCGCCATCGCGGAGGATGCCGCGCACGCTACGCTGTACTGTGCGCTCGATCGCTACAGCGCCTGTTTCGGCCTGGCGTTGCAGGTGATCGACGACATTCTCGACGCGACAGCGGATACCGCGACGCTGGGCAAGACCCCCGGCAAGGACGCGGCGGCGCGGAAGCCGACCTGCGCGTCGATCATGGGACTGCAGGCAGCGCGCCAGTTCGTGCCGGATCTCTTGCGCGACGCCGGGGAGGCCGTCGCCCCGTTGGGGCCGCGTGCGGAACGGTTGGCGCAGATCCTGCAGCGGGCCAACGCGTATCTGTTCAAGCACGCGCCATGCGCATGAGCGCGCCCGTCCGCATGGCCCCTGTGCTGCTGCGATCGGCCGGCGGCAGCGGTGCATGCTGCACTGTGTCCGAGTCCGCGGCGCCGATCGCAGCGGTTGCCCAGCACGGCCGCAACGGGCCTGCGGCGACGTGCGCGGCGTCTGCCCGATCCTGGTTCCCGTCAACCGTCTGCAGAAGGAACATCCCGCGTGAACGCGCTGTCTGAACAGATCCTTTCCGAATTGCGCCACCTGCTGAGCGACATGCGCGATGGCGGCAGCGTCGGTCCATCCGTCTACGACACGGCGCGAACTCTGCAGTTCCACGGCAACGTCACTGGTCGGCAGGACGCATACGCGTGGCTCATCGCGCAGCAACAGGCCGATGGCGGATGGGGAAGCGCAGACTTCCCGCTGTTCCGTCATGCGCCGACATGGGCGGCGTTGCTGGCATTGCAGCGCGTCGACTCTCTTCCCGGCGCTGCCGACGCTGTCCAGGCTGCAACGCGGTTCCTCCAGCGCCAGCCCGATCCCTATGCGCATGCGGTGCCGGACGACGCGCCGATCGGCGCGGAGCTGATCCTGCCGCGGTTTTGCGACGAGGCCGCATCCTTGCCGGGCGGCGAGGCGTTTCCGCGCCACCCGGCGCTGTTGCCGTTGCGGCAAGCGCGGGTCAAGTTGGGAGCCGCGGCGACGTTGCCGAGCGGCCATCCGTTGCTGCACTCCTGGGAAGCCTGGGGGACGTCGCCGACCACCGCATGGCCTGATGATGACGGCAGCATCGGCATCAGTCCGGCAGCCACCGCCGCGTGGCGTGCGCACGCCGTGACACAGGGGAGCACGCAGCAGGTCGGGCGCGCCGACGCGTATCTGCAGGCGGCATCGCGAGCGACGCGCAGCGGCATCGAAGGTGTCGTTCCCAACGTCTGGCCGATCAATGTGTTCGAGCCATGCTGGTCGCTGTACACCTTGCATCTGGCCGGTCTGTTCGCGCATCCCGCGCTCGCCGGGGCGGTGCGCGTGATCGTCGCGCAGCTCGACGCCCGCCTGGGCGTGCGCGGTCTGGGCCCGGCCGTGCACTTCGCGGCCGATGCGGACGACACCGCCGTTGCGTTGTGCGTCCTGCGCCTTGCAGGCCGCGACCGGGAGGTCGATGCGTTGCGCCATTTCGAAATCGGCGAGCTGTTCGTCACCTTCCCCGGCGAGCGCAATGCCTCGGTGTCGACCAACATCCATGCCCTGCATGCGTTGCGACTGTTGGGAAAGCCCGCCGCCGGCACCAGCGCCTACGTCGAGGCCAATCGCAACCCGCACGGTCTCTGGGACAACGAAAAATGGCACGTTTCGTGGCTGTATCCCACCGCGCATGCGGTCGCAGCGCTGGCGCAAGGCAAGCCTCGGTGGCGCGACGAGCGCGCGCTGGCGGCGCTGCTGGAGGCGCAGCGCGACGACGGCGGTTGGGGCGCCGGTCGCGCGTCCACATTCGAGGAAACTGCCTATGCGCTGTTCGCGTTGCACGTGCTGGACGGGAGCGAAGAGCCGACAGGGCGGCGGCGCATTTCGCAGGCGGTGGCGCGTGCGCTGGACTGGATGCTCGCCTGCCATGCGGCGCATGCATTGCCGCAGACTCCGCTGTGGATCGGCAAGGAACTGTATTGCCCCACCCGGGTCGTGCGCGTGGCCGAACTCGCCGGGTTGTGGCTAGCGCTTGGTTGGGGGCGGCGCGTCCTGGCCGAGGGATCAGGAGCGGCGCCGTGATTCAGACCGAACGCGCGCTGCAGCAGGTGCTGGAGTGGGGGCGTTCCCTGACCGGGTTCGCCGATGAGCACGCCGTGGAAGCGGTCAGGGGCGGCCAGTACATCCTGCAGCGCATCCACCCGAGCCTGCAGGACATCAGCGCCCGCACCGGCCGCGATCCGCAGGATGAAACGCTGACCGTGGCGTTCTATCGCGAACTGGCGCTGCTGTTCTGGCTCGACGATTGCAACGACCTTGGCCTGATCGCGCCGGAGCAGCTCGCCGCGGTGGAGCAGGCACTGGGGCAGGGCGTGCCGTGCGCGCTCCCCGGATTCGAGGGCTGCGCTGTGCTGCGCGCTTCGCTGGCATCGCTCGCCTACGATCGTCGCGACTATGCTCAGCTTCTCGACGATACCCGGTGCTACTGCGCGGCGCTGCGCGCCGGACACGCGCAGGCGGTGGGGGCGGAACGCTGGTCCTACGCCGAGTACCTGCACAACGGCATCGATTCGATCGCCTACGCGAACGTGTTCTGTTGCCTGTCGTTGCTGTGGGGACTGGACATGGCGACCTTGCGCGCGCGTCCGGCGTTTCGCCAGGTCCTGCAGCTCATCTCCGCGATAGGGCGCCTGCAGAACGATCTGCATGGACGCGACATGGACAGCTCGGCCGGCGAGGCCGACAACGCGGCGATCCTGCTGCTGCAGCGCTATCCGGCTATGCCCGTGGTGGAGTTCCTCAACGACGAGCTGGCCGGCCATACGCGCATGCTGGATCGGGTGATAGCGAAAGAACGCTTTCCCGCACCCTGGGGACCGTTGATCGAGGCCATGGCGGCCATCCGCGCGCAGTACTACCAGACCTCGACCAGCCGCTACCGCACCGACGCTGCGGGAGGAGGCTAACGTGCGCCGGCCTGAACGCGCGGGAGGCGGCGGCGCGCGCGCTGCCGTCGGTCCGACCGACGCAACACCGTCGCCCGATGCGACGGATGCCCTCCTTGTCCACGGTGTAATACGCAGTAGCAGAGAGTCCTCGGGAAGCGGATAGTTGGTCTGTGGATTGCCGATGAAAGGGGCTGCCATCGCTCATCGCGAAATCCCAGAGATGCAGCTTCGGCAGCAGCAGAACTCCGCTTACGTTCTTGTGCGCGCTGCGGTTGGATGCGCGCAATACGCGTTGACGATAGATCTTCGATATATTCGTCCGAAGTCAACGTCAGCAGCGCAACGCCTGCCGCATTCAGGCCGCTGGGATGGTCCCCGCCTCAGAACAGGAGCCGGACCGATGTCTCAAACCCTTGCCTGCGCCAACGCATGGACCTCGCCACCACCCTCATGGTCTGCGTCCTTATCTTCCGCACCGGCATGGGCGGATACGGCGTCATGCCGGCGGCCGAATACGACGGCGATCCGGCCGCCGTGATTTGCGAGTTCGATCCTTTCCAATGACGAAGGGGCGCTGCAGATCGCTGGCCGGTGAACGGAGGTCCGTTAGGATTTCCGCTCCCCGTCGCCACCGTTTGTCGCTATGCTGTCGGTTGCGCCGTGGTGGTGGTGGAAGGCGCGACCGTCAGACCTTTATCTCACGGAGACCACCGCCATGATCATCTTTGGACCACTGCTTGTCCTCGTTGGCATCGGCTTTTTCTGCTAGCTGCTGTTCACGCTCGCTGTTTTCGCGCTGCCCTTCTTCGTTGGCCTGACGATCGGCATTTGGGCCTTCCACACCGGCGCCGGCGCGCTTGGCGGCACAGTAGCAGGGCTCATGGCGGGCGGTGCAACCATTGGCATTGCTCAACTCGCGCTCGCCTTCGTACAATGGACTTGGCTTCGACTCTTGATCACCTCATCTATGTCGCGCCTGCTACAGTCGCCGGTTACAGCGCTACGCACGGAATCGCCCAGATGGGGATATCTTCACCCGCGTGGCAGACGGGTTTCGCGGTCGTCGGGGCTGTTGCCGCTAGCATCACGGCCTTGGTTCGCTTCACCGGGATGGCCGTAGACGAACCAGCAAGACAACGCGTGGCGCGGGGCTGACGTCAGCACTGGGGCGGGCCCGGCAGGAACCTAGTCAGGCCGGACATCACGACCGCTTCGAAGCTTTATCGGCGATCGCTGTGGACGCAGACACAATCAGCATCATGGGACGCTCCAGTTCTTCGGCCAACTGCGGCATCTGCTGAATCTGCTCGCGTGTCGGGGCAAACTCCTCGACCCGCCAAATTTGAAAGCCCGCGCTAATCAGCGTGTTCAGGGTAGTGCCAAGCGTCCTATGGTATTTCAGAACGTCCTTGGCGAACCAGTCCGTCCGACGTTCACCCTCGACGGAATATCGATTGACCGGCCAGGTTTTGCGGCCCTCCTCATCGGAAATCCAGTGCGGATGTGCCGCTGCCATGAAGATCGGATGCTCAATCGGAAAGACGAAATGCCCATCAGGAACCAGCGCCTTGCGGATCACATGTACGAGGCGGTCAAAATCCTGAACATAGTGAAAGGTCAGTGCGCTGTAGGCGAGGTCGAAAGCCATCTCACGTAGGTCCAGTGTGTCGAGATCGGCGATGCGATACTCGATGGCGGTGTCCGCCGTGTGCGCCCTGGCACGCCCGATCATGTTCTGCGACAGATCGAGACCAAGAACCGAGGCCGCACCCTGCTCGCGCATCCAGCGCGAGGCCCAGCCGAAGCCACATCCCAGATCGACGACACGTTTCCCGCCCAGATCGGGCAGCATGGCCCGGATCGCGGGCCATTCAGGAGCGCCGTCCAGTCCATGCACCTGCCAGAGCAACTGGCTGTAGCCAGCGAAGAAATCGGGATCGTCGTAAATATTCTGCGCATGTCTGCTTGCTACTCGGCTTTTCGCTCTGCCTCGGACGGTTCCAGCAGATCCAAGCAGAATTGTCGCAGTGGGCTACGACGCGTCATGAGCCTACTCGAATCAAGCTGCACCAAAGGCATCTTGAATCGGCGGGCTTCTCGCGCCGAACACGAAAAACCCCAGCATGAAGGCCGGGGCTCCCGTGATGCCACGGCGTACATCCGGCCGCGGCAACCAGGCGACAGTTAGCACGCGGTTTTCGAAGAAAATGTGACCTTCGCGTCGTCGTTCTTGAATGTCGGCCCATTTCAAGGTGCTTGTACTCGCACGACGATAACGCCGGGCATTGTCTTTCTGTCCAAGACCCACGACCAGGCGAGATAATGGATTCCTTGCCACTTCGCGCAGAGACTTGCCGCAGGGTCGTTGATTGATTTAGATGAGAAGGTGTTTTTTCTTTTTGGAGCAAAATGACGTGGCGTTAGGTACTGTTAAGTGGTTCAACCCGACGAAAGGCTATGGATTCATTGCGCCGGAAGATGGTGGCAAAGATGTTTTCGTGCACATTTCGGCGGTAGAGAAGGCCGGCTATACCTCGCTCGTTGAAGGCGCGAAGGTCAGCTACGAGGTGGTGACGAACCGGAGCGGCAAACAAGCCGCAGAAAATCTCCGCCTAGGATGAGGCGGAGCTCGACGTGCTGGCATTCTTCGAGCTAGCATTACAGTCGCAGTTTTCGTCTGCGGTGGGCGCGGCGAGCTTCGGCCTGGTGGGCTCGGCGCCAGAGCGACCATGCGAGAACTCGGGCGATCGAGATGCGCCGTTGAGCGAGCTTGATAGCGATACGACGGATTTCCTGGATCGACCAGCGGATCAGGAACGATGTTTGGTGCGCCGACGTCGCGTTCTTTTGAGTGCTGGCTCAGCATTGGCTCGATGACGGATAACGGCCATCATGGCGAAGGCAAGCATGACGAGTGAGACATGGCGATGCCAGCCATGCCAGGAGCGGGTTTCGTTGTGATCAAGGCCGAGCTCGTTCTTGGCGGTTTCGAAACTGTCCTCGATGGCCCAGCGATGGCCTTCCACCGATACCAGCTTCTGCATGGACGTGCCCTTGGGGCACCATGTGGAGAAAAAAGCCACGCTGCTGTCGGCGATGTTGCGGCGGATCAGAGACCCCGCGTCCATTCCCCGGCAAACTCAACGTTGTATTGACTGACATCGAGATCGGCCAACGCGAGATAGGCCCGGTCGTGCCAGCGCGGACCTTTGGTCCCTGCGCCGGACGACAGGCGGCGCCAGGCCTTCTTGGGAAGGCTCTGCGCGATCGCGGCGGCGGTGCCGGCGACAGGCTGCTGCTTGCCCCAGGAACGGAACACGTGCTTGGACGCAACGCCCAGAACATAGCCTTTGCCCGCCTTGCGCAGCAGGGTTTCGATCTCTCCGGTGCCGTACACGCTGTCCGCCGCCACGAAGGAGAACGGCACCTTGGCGGCGATCGCGCGAGCAATTACGCGACGCGCGATCTGGGCTTCGTCGCAAAGTCCACATCGCTTGGTACATGCGCGGCTTTGAGGCGAGCGGGTTCCTCCGTCCATTCCTTTGGCAGATAGAGCGCGCGATCGATGAAGGCATGGCCATGCCGCGACACATAGGAGGCGAACACTCCGATCTGGCAGTTGGTGATCTTGCCCGCCGAGCCAGTGTACTGGCGTGCGACCCCGCACGAGGCCTTGCCCTGTTTCAAGAAGCCGGTCTCATCGATGACCAGAACGGCGTCCTCATCGCCGAGCGTTTCCAGCGCGTACTCACGCACAATGTCGCGTAACGCGTTGGCATGCCACTGCCCTCGGCCCAGGATCGCCTGCTGGCGCCACGGGCCTGTATCGCCGGCCGCTTCCGCCCGCATCCAACCCATCTTGCGCTGTTCGTTGCCGAACAGTCCGTCGAGAAACTGCCCCGCCGAGGCCGCGACCCGCTCCTGCGTAAACAGCGGATCGATGCGTTGCTTGGCCTCTCGCAACGAGGAAGCCCACAGCGTCAGCGTATCTTCAACCGACGCGTCACCAATCATCAGATCCCGAATCATGGTCACCCATGGATTCAGAGCTCACCGCAAATAGCAACTGTAATGCTAGGGTCTGTAACTAATTATCTTCCCCTCGCCCCGAGTTGATTCGGCCGGCGGGACTTCGATGCGGAGAGGGCTGTTCTGTCTGCAATGACAGGCAGCGGGCTCGGATGAAGCCGCATCTGCCAACGAACCAGACCGGGCCGGCGCGAAGACGATCGACGCCTCATCAGCGGTATCATTCACATGCTTCAGTGCGGCGCGCGCTGGCGCGATTGCCCGCCCGACTATGGTCCTTACACGACGATCTACAATCGTTTCAATCGCTGGTCCAAGCGCGGACATTGGCAGGCGATCTTTGAAGCGCTCGCGCGCGGCGGCAAGGACGAGGTGACTTTGTCGATCGACTCCACATCGATCAAGGCGCATCGCTCGGCGAGCGGCGGAAAAGGGGGGAGCATGAACAGGCGATCGGCGGCTCGCGCGGCAGGCGGACCACGAAAATCCACGCGCTGAGCGACCCCGATTGCAGACCTTGCGCATTTCATCTCACTCCGGGTCAAGACGCAGATATTGCCGCAGCGCCGGCCCTTTTGGAACTCGCGCCGCCCATGTCTACCCTCATTGGCGACTAAACCTACGACGGCGACGGCTTTCGAGCCGAAATCCTCAATCGCGGCGCGAAGCCCGTCATTCCAAACAAATCCAACAGGGTCCTCCACAGCTTCAGCAAACGTGCCTATAAGGGACGCAACGTTATCGAGCGCTGCTTCTGCCGGCTTAAAGATTTCAGGCGTGTCGCAACTCGCTACGACAAACTCGCCAGAAACTTCTTGGCTGCCGTCACCACCTCGCCGCCGTCGTCGCCTATTGGATCAATTGAGACTGGACCCCTAGCTCGTCTTCAGGGCTTGAACCTCACGCAGCGTGAGGTTGTAATCTCATACCGAAGGTTGCGACCAAATGCCAAATTGAAGCCGGAGCGGAATGGGTTGTTTGTGAAGGCCGGACGTCTCGCGTCGGCGCAGACCAAGTGCAATCCTGATCTGCCGCAAGCCGCTTTCAGGAGGAGGTGAGTAAATGCGCGAACTCCGGGAGAGGGCATGTCTGTCGTTCTGTTGCGCGTTCGGTCGAGCTTAGCTCCGAAGCAGCTATGAGCATTTATCTCAATGAGGAGAAGTGGTATGGAGCCTAACTACAACGGCTGGTTCAATACGGACGCTTGGATGCATCAGTACGCTGCCTTGCAAGAGCAGCAGCGGACGCGGCAAGAGTCGGGCCACATGCATGCGGACCAAGCTGGCTTTGAGCAGCGGTTGAGCGAACTGCAACTCAGTTCCTCTGGTGAGAGTGGGGCTGAGGCTGGTTCGCCTGATGCTGACGCCAAAGAGGATGGCTCGCCCGAAACTCGGCCGACGCAGACGCATCGTGGGATTCGGCGTACCGATATCGGCGGTTCGATGCGGATGCCGCCGCGGTCCAACCTTCGGGAAGACTGGCTTAGCAGCGGGCGGCACAGCGTTGACCTGCCTCGTGCTCACATTGGTGGCTCAGCTGCTAGGGCATCGCAGTCTGACTTGCGTGAAAGGCCGTTCAGCAGCTCACGTTATACCGCGCCATCGGAAGTGCGTCCTCTAGCGAAGACGAAGGATAGCAAAAGCCGTGGACTGCTTTCGCGTATTAGGTCAGGGCTCGGCAAAGCGTTTGGGAGGAGTCGTAGCGAAAAGTCGTCCGGCGTCTCGGCATCCGACGTGGTCTCTTCAGAGCATCACATGGATTTGGTGAAGCGTAGTCGTCCTTCTGCCGGCGGAGAACTGCATCCCCAAGGTGCGCAGCAAGTCGAGCGGTTCGCGGTGGCTTATTCCGATGACGATCGCATCATCGCAAGCCTGGTCAATGACGCCGAGCGCATTGGAGGCCAAAAAAAAGAAATTGTCCTCGACCTCGCCAGGGCCCAGCGTACGTTTAGTGGTTGGCTCCGCAGCGAGAACAGGGGGAGCATAATGAGCCGGATCAACGGCAGTGATGCGCAGCAACGGTCGTTGACTGCAGATCATAAGGAGTTCAGGAAAAGGGTAGGACGTAATAGCACCCCACTGAGTCTGCCGACGCTTCGGAAGCAACTAGAGCTCCTTGAGACAAATAGAGCAATGGGTGTAGCCTCCACCGAGCAGGCTGATTGGGGGATTGGGCCTACCGGCTCGAAAGCTGGCGGTTATGATCAGGAGCGGCTTTGGAGCAATGTGGACGAAGCTGGAGGGCGAGGACCTGTCGGGTGGACCCGGCCTAGGTCCGGGGCGTCGTCACAGTCGAATCAGCCTGCCGGGTCGCAACCTGTCAGTTTCGATCAGGAGCGGCTTTGGGGCGATGTAGACGAAGCTGGAGGGCGAGGACCTGTCGGGTGGAACCTGCCCTGGTCTGGGGCGTCGTCACGGTCGAATCAGCCTGCCGGGTCGCAACCTATCAGTTATGATCAGGAGCAGCTTTGGGGCGATCCGGCCCAAGCTGGATGGTGGGCACTTGCCGGATCGGCCGCCTCGCCTGCAGGCAATCCGTCGTCAGACTTCTTCCGCGGTGTTGGCTATCCGGTTGAATTATCCGCCACTCCGCAGGAGCTGCGTGATGATGCCTCGTCCCAAGACCGCAGCGGGCGCGTGCTCGGCGCAAGAGCCTGGCTAGGCGACGAGCACATCCACAGGGATTATGAGCTCTTAGCGGAGGAGTTGGTCGCGATCGATCCGAATCTCGCGGCGCGGACGCGGTTCGTGGATCCCCTTGTAGTCCAGCAGCTTCGTTTGGCCGCGCAGCCGCTGGACATGATGCGCGCATTCCAGCGCATCGTCTTTAGGAATGGGGAGGATACAGCCGACTTCCTGTTCCTGCCGGTGAGCGATGCCGGTAAGGGTCCTGATCGCCGTGGCAGTCATTGGTCACTGCTGCTGGTGGATCGCAGCAACCGGGAAAGTCAGCCGGTCGCCTATCACTACGACTCTGCCCTGGGACACAACGATGAACCTGCAGCGCAGCTCGCAACACGGCTGGGAGCCACTCTGGTGCGAGCCCGCATAGCCCAGCAGCGGAACGGCTATGATTGCGGCGTTTACGTGGTGGACGGCACACGAGATCTTGTTGGGCAATTGATGCAAGGACAGCGACCAGAGCTGCTGAACCTTAACAACCTGATACCGGACCGGGAGGCATTGCAAAACCGACTAAGGGGCTGATTGGATCTCTGCGGGAAACTCTGACTTGACGATATCGCAGCCGAAGGCCAACGCATGGATTTCATTGGGGCGCTGGAGCGTCAAAGCGTGAACGAAAGGAAATTTATCTGTGGTCTCCCATAGCAAGCCTCAGAGCCTTTGGGATGCGCCGCGCTTTTCCGCGTGAGATAAACGCGACCCGTACACGCGCTGAGCGAGCAAGAGATCACCCCCCCGCGCCTGCACTCCTGCAGCAAGGCAATCGACGCTGTCCCTTCCGTAGCCGCTGCGTGATGATCTCGTGCTCATCACGAGAGCGTCGAATGCAATCGCCTTGCCGCAATTGCGTGCGACAAGACGCTAATCCACGCGCGCACATCTTGCGCTTGCTCTGCCATGAACGAGTTGTGCGTCGCGTGGTAGATAAATTCGTGGAATTGCCGGTTGAATGTGTCATGAGCATCGACATCGTTCGCCTCGACTATCTTCAGCGAAGCTTCGTGAGGCCCGATCAGATGGCAAGGTTTGAGCGGCGTCATGCGGTAGGTCGCGAGCATCACACCCTTGGCCTCGACCTCAGCGCTGGTCTCGAACATGTTCAGGATGCGCTCCGGTGTTATCCAGGCAACGAGGAGGCCCCGACGAATTTCAGCAATACTCCGATGCCAACGGCCGTCGATCCGCGGACCATCAAACGGCACCTCACCTCGCGGCGCAATAGTGCGGAAAGATAACGTGACGGACAAGCAATGCCCGAAGCCCAGGCCGTTCATCGACACGTGGGAGGACTACCACGAATACCAGGCAACAGAGACGCTGAAGACTGAGCTCACGACGTTCGAGCGCTTCCACTTCAAATGCTGGAAAGACAGCGAATGCGTCGGAGCGGACGACTTCCGCGCTGGTTTATTTGACCACAACTACAACGCGGCACAATTCTACTACCTCAATCGGACGCTTCCTCGCTCATGATGGCTGTTCAACACCCTTCACTTTGGCGCATCGATGCGCCGAGGCGGCGTCCACATGGGGTAATCGCAGGAGCGAGTTGCCCGAAAACCAATCAGAGACTTGGAGGGCGGCTGTTCCCCGATAGGATGGAAATACGGGCTCACGACTGGTCGCCGGGCCCAAGTGTCGCGCGCCATGGAAAACTGGTGTGTTTGGCAGGACATAACCGACCTGGTTCGCATGCGGGAAAAGAGGCTGAGTCTTGCGAAGAGGTTTGACAGCGATGTGTCGTGGGTCGTGGACGTTGTGGCGAGCTCGATGCAGGACATGCAAGCGGTCGCATCGGAAACTACTGCTTCGACGGGAGATGTCTGTCTTCGCACTGAAGCCATGACGACAATGGTGAAAAAGACCGAGGAAAACTCGACGGCCGTGTCCTCGGCCGCTCAGGAATTATCGGCCTCGATTTCTGAGATCAGCCGACGAGTGTTGACCGCAGCGAATATTTCGCAAAGCGCGCGCGGCAAGACCGCACACGCTGAAGCAACATTAAGTGAGCTCGTTGCTTCGGTGACAAAGATCAGCAGCGTCGTCCAGATGATCGAGGGTATAGCCTCGCAAACCAATTTGCTGGCGCTCAATGCAACCATCGAGGCAGCACGGGCTGGCGAAGCGGGGCGAGGCTTTGCAGTGGTGGCGGGAGAAGTGAAAAATCTTGCTGCGCAGGCCGCCAAGGCGACAAGCGAAGTTGATACTCAGATTCTCGCCATCAAACAAAGGACGGAGCTGGCGATTGCAGCGATGGGTGACATCGCCGACATCATCGACAAGGTGCAAGAGATATCGAGCAACATCTCGGCAGCGATAGAAGAGCAATCGATTGTGACGAACGACATATCAAGAAGCATCACCGGCATCAGTGTTGAAATGCGCGAAGCTTCCAGGGATATTGACCAGTTGAATGCCGCCTCGCGCGACTCTGGATCATCGGCAGACCAAGCCGTTGGGAAGGTAAGGCATTTCAGCAAAGATATCGCTTCGTTACAGGGGCAGGTCGGTGACTTCTTGACTAACATAAGGGCGTAGTACTGCGCGGTCGGTATAAGCGCAGGTGAGGAAACTAATGCGCCATGAACGTCTGCACTCAACGTTGCTCGGGCCGCTGGACCGATGACCTCGGAGCTCAACATGCGGCGCTTCGTAGGCGGGGGTCAGCAGCTGGTTCGAAAGGTAGGACCGACCAATGCTGTTACGAAGATCTATTGCCGCGTAAGCGCGTATCCATTGGGCAGTACAGAGGTTGATGCTCTAGCGATGCTGCGGATTTGCGGTTCAAGTGTCAGTGTTGTATCTGAAATTTGCGATGCTTTAAGATCTGCCGGGAATCGTGGCGCATGTTTGCCGAAATCTGCATGAAACCTGCATAGTCCCGAGCAAAAAATCCGCTAAGCGCCGAAGGAAAGAGGGAGATGCCCTGGTGCGCTTTCACCGTCAGAAGAGTTTGCTGGGGAGTGCCGCAATCCGCCGACCACGGTTAATCAAAACTCCGGCAAACTCGCAACCCGAAATAGTCAGAAGCATCTGGAGTCCATTTCTCTGACGTTCGCCGATGTTTCGTTCAGGGCCGCTCGCCGCGAGGACGCGGAGGTGGTTTTCAACGTCATACAGTGGTCGGTCGACGGGCCTTGCCCGCGCATCCGCGCACGGCCGTCCCGCCGATCTTCTATCCCGACACCTGTGTCGAGTACAGAAAGCCACTCGCGCCTTCCCTTGTGTCGTTCAGTATCACCATCTCCACGAAAGGCTGTTCGCGGGAGAATGGGTACCGGGAGAGTGTCTACGACAAATTCAAATTTGACTTCGGCAATTCCGGTCCGCTTCTCTTCCCTCGGCACGTTTGTCGCCGAATTCTACAGACAGATCCTGATCAAGACGTTGAGTGCGCCTTACGAGATTGAGGGCAATCAAGTCGCTATCGGTGCCTCGGTCGGAATCGCGCTGTCACCGGGAACACGCCAGAGCCTGCCGGCAGCCGTTCTTTAAGGAAAACCAGAATCCGATGTAGACGCGATAATCGCTGACCTCCGGTCGTACGAACACCCGCACGATGTGGACGATCGGCAACAAACCGCCGATTTTGCTGCAAACCCACGTCGGCGCGCCCAGCCCGCCAACGTGACAGCGGCGCAAAACTCTAGTTCTGGGTGGTCCAAAGTTCGGTCTCGCTGCAAAATCAGCAAAGGCTCTAGCTGCCGCCGGATGAAAGGGCAGTGGCAGGTCAACCTGCACCATCGCGCGTCGACGCTAACCAACAGCAAACCTTCGTATAGGTTTTTAAGCCGTTTCTATATCGAGCGCCTACCCCTGCTCAATTGAGCTTAAGTGGAGCTTTGCCTTAGGTTCGCGGCGAAACGCGAGCAGGAAAGCTTGTGGCTGCGGCCCGGCCGAATGGATCGCGTGTGTACCGTGCTCCAGGAGTACAGAAGAATGCAGCCGTCCTTTACACATCCGGTGCGGGCGGCTCATGCACCACGTAGACTCGATCGTGCACGCCATATGATTTGGGAACGCCTTCGAGTGCTTTCGGTGCGAGGTAGAACGACTTTCTTGACTACGCACGTGATGGAAGAAGCTAAGCGGCTGTGCGATCGGCTTTGGGTACTCGAGCGCGATTCGCAAGATCGCCGACGACGGTCCTCGTGGTTTAATCGACGATTATGGTGGAAGTCCGCACAAGTTGTCGGCGCTGATCAAGCTCTGGCAGAGCATGTAAAAGTAAGCGGAGGGACGCGCTTCTGTTACGCATCCAATCCGAAGCAAGTGCGGAAGCAGCTGCACGGGCCTTCGGAGCGGCCGGCCTGATCTTTATGATGTCTTCTTGCGGCTGAGCGGACAAAATCGAGGGCTGAACGATGAGTGAAGGGTACGCGGCGGCAATGCCCACTAATGCGTACGATTGGATCAGCGGTCTGGCGTCGCAACTTTTTGGCGTGGAGGAAAGCCGCGCGTGCATCTCTGCTCGGGAACCTTGCTGATCCCATGACCAATCTCTTTGGCCTGGGTCTCGGAGTTGGGCTCATTGTAGGCCGTATTGACGGGACATCATACCTCACATTTCTCGCTGGCGGGATGGTGGCGACAAGCGCCATGACTTCAGCGACTTTCGGAACAATGTATGCGTCTTATGCCCGCATGCATGGTCTGCGGACCTGCGAAGCGATTCTATACACCCGTCTCACTCTCGGGGACATCGCTCTCGGTGAGTTGGTATGGGCCGCCACAAAGGCTCTTCTAGGTGGGACGGGAACTGGGGTCGTTGCTGCGATCCTAAGATACACGTCGTGGTCATGCATTCTCTATTCGATGCCGGCAATTGCTCTTGCTGGTGTCGTGTTCGCAAGCCTGGCTATGATCGTCATATCGCACACACACACACACACACTTGCGCCAAGCTATGACTATTTTGTTTTCTACCAGACGCTCGTTAGCATACCGATGGTGTTTGTCTGTGGCGCAATTGTCCCGCTTAGTCAGCTGCCCATCACGTTTCAGCGATTGGCAGGCTTGTTGCCGCTGGCTCATTCGGTAGATCTCATTCGGCCGGTGATGCTTAGTCGTCCGGCTGGGGGTAGCGCGCTGCACTTCGCGGCCCTCTGCATGTACGCGGTATTCGCTTTCTTCATCCCGATAGCACTGCTTCGTCGGCGGCTTATGCGTTGACCGTCCAGTGCCCCTATCATGAAAATATGGAGCAAAACATGCTGTGTCTGGGTTTGAGCGGTGGATTGGACAAGGTTTACGAAAGCACGCCCGCGCTTTCGAATACATTTCTACACGATGGCGCGGCGGTCCTGGTGAAGGACGGTCGCGTTATAGCCGCAGTCGAAGAGGAGCGACTTAATCGCATCAAGCACTCAAATAAGTTCCCTGGCAGGGCGATTCGGTACTGTCTTGCAGAGGCAGGTGTTCAGCTCAACGACATCGATCGGATCGCGTTCTACGCCACCGAATCCTATTGCAACGCTATGCTTGAAAACCTGTTTGGGTCCGAGCCTGATTTTGCTTTGCCTTTGAATGCCAAGCTGTTGCTGCGGAGCTTGCTGGCACAGGAGTTCGGTACAGAAATTGACGCTTCACGCCTATTCTTTGTAAGTCACCATATGGCGCACGCCGTGAGTACCTTTGCTATGTCCGGATTCGAGGACAGCTTAATTTTTGCGATCGACGGTGGTGGTGATCTTCTCTCCGGCCTCATGGCCGTGGGCTCAGGAACGGACATCACGCAAATTGAGACGTTTCCGGAGAGTAATTCTCTAGGACTTTTCTATCTCGAGACGATCCGGTATCTCGGCTACAGCTTATTTGATGAGTATAAGGTAATGGGGTTAGCTCCCTACGGCGACCCCGCACCCTTCCGCGAACTGTTCGAACAGTTTTACGAACTGTCTGATAACGGTGGTTACCGCGTCTACCTCGACAGCATCGGTCCGGCGTTGCGGCGCAACATCGAGGTCAGACGAAAAGGTATGCCATTCACCCAGCAGCATCGAAATGTAAGTGCTTCCTTGCAGGAGGCGCTAGAGAGGATCGTATTCCACATATTGCGACACCATCGCATGACCACCGACATGACGCGATTGTGCCTGGCTGGAGGAGTTGCACACAACTGCACGATGAACGGCAAGTTGCTCAAATCTGGGTTGTTCGAAGACATTTTTGTCCAACCGGCAGCGCATGACGCCGGGTGCGCCTTAGGCGCTGCGTTAATGATGTCAAAGGAGCTAGGCCGGCCTGCGCCGCGGGAGCGCCTGCAGCAGGTTTATTGGGGACCCGATCTCGGAAGCGAGCAGGCTATCGAGCAGGAGTTAAACGCATGGTCTGGGCACATCGAGCTAGAGCGCAGTGATGATGTGGCAGGTAGAGCGGCCGATTGGATGGCAGGCGGCGCTGTGATCGGGTGGGTGCAGGGTCGGTCCGAGTTTGGCCCCCGCGCGCTTGGCAACCGCAGTATTCTGGCCGATCCTCGACCTTCCGCAAACAAGGACCGGATCAATGCGATGGTGAAGAAGCGGGAGGGCTATCGACCTTTCGCTCCATCAGTGCTGGAGGAGGATGCCCGTGAGTTTTTTGAGCTCCCGGGAAATGCGAGCGAATTCCCATTTATGAACTTCATCGTTAGCGTGCGTGGCTCCAAACGCAGCCAGCTAGGGGCCATCACCCACGTTGATGGTACGGCTCGGCTCCAAACGGTGTCGCGCAAGACCAATCCAGCCTATTGGGAGCTTATCAACGCGTTCAAGAAGCGGACGAGCATTCCAATTCTACTCAACACATCCTTCAACAACAACGCCGAACCAATCGTCGATTCCGTTTCAGATGCGATCGCGACGTTCCTTACGACAGAGCTGGATGGGCTCGTAGTCGGGCCGTTTCTGGTGAAAAGAAGGGCAACGACCCTGGAGAGTTGGACGTCACTGGCGCTGTCATTGCCGCCCTATGTATCGCTCCATCGCGCCCGCGCTTACACAGGGCGAGGCCGTCATGAGACGTTATCCGAAATCCGCACAAGCTACTCCAGCAGTGACAGTCTACGGATCTCGGATGAGCTGTTCGACGTGCTGATAAAGGTCGAAGCCGAAGCGGTGCTCGCGAATCTGCTCGATGCGACTAAGACGGATCTTGCTCACCGTAATGCTCTTGTGGAGGAGCTGCGCGAGTTGTGGCAGCAGCGGTGCGTGCGATTGCATCCGCCCCGTGCCGCTCGCGTTTAAAGCCCGGCATATCGGGTATTATGGAACACGTTCTCCGTGAGATTGAGGTGCTCGAATGAGCGATTTCCAGCCGATGTGCAGGCCCTTCCCAAGCGATTGTCTATGACCAAGAAGGGACCCAATACCGCGTACGCAATTACCTTGTCCCACGGGTCATCGGCCTTCCGCTTCGCCGGCCGGGGTGATGCGATGCTTGCCTTCGGCAACCTCAATGTAGCCGCATGTGACGAGGCGGCTTATGATCTGACCTCGTGCTCCTTAACGTGGACGGGCTCACCTCGAGCTCGGAATAATGCTCCGAGCGCCGCAATCTCCCGTTTTCCCATGGGTGACTTCTTATCAAATCCTCGAGCTTGCCATCTTCGTAAATTTCGAAACCCGCAGCGCGGTAGCTCTCGATGGCTGGGATCGGTCAGAGACTAACTGATGATCAGTGTCGCGGCCCGGCAAAGGACAAGAGCAACGCTGCGCTTCGGACGGGGACACCCAATCCACAGCATCGCTGTGCACGCTGGAGCTGCGCGGCATGATCATCGTGGCAGTGAACTGCGGGTGTTCCGGGACACAAACGCCAATTGTCCTTGCCGCTCTTGCCAATAAATCCAAGTCCCGGACAACGGGCTCATAATGCGCCGACATCCACACTATACCAATGTGTAACCGAGCTAACCGCGGGGGATGAATTGGCGCGAAGCGCGGCCGGGATCATTGTGGGCCTTATGGTACACTCAGGTTCACGCCCAATTCGGGGAGGCGCAGGAGCGCAAAGGCCGTGCACCTGCACTATACTCCAGTTTGATTGCTGACCTCAGTCAGCTGAATTTCGCAGACGCGGATGACCGCCGAGCATTCCCTCCGACCCTACACAGCATATTGGCAAGGCATGGGCTGTTCGGGCTCACCACACCAGGAGAGCACGGCGGATTAGCTCTTCCCTTGCAAGAGGCCATCGACCTCATCTCTGCCACTGCGTCCTTCGATGTCTCCGCTGCCTCTACGCTCGTCATCCATAACTTCCTGGCCTTGCCCTGCATCGAAGCGGCACCGCACATCCCCGAACAAAATAATATCATTTGGGGTGCAACACGCGGCGATCTCTGCGCTTTCGCTTTGACGGAGCCTGGAGCTGGCTCTGCCCCGAGGAGGCTTCGGCTCTCATGCGCGAAGATAAAGTTCATATCTCTGGCCGCAAGATCTGGATCGGGCTCGCTGACTGGGCTCGCTGGATCGTTTGCTTTGCGCGCGCGTCTGGTCCTGATGCGAAAGGTCGGCTCGTTGGTGTACTCGTTGACAGGCAGGCTCCAGGCCTAAAGGTCACGCATGAGCATCGCACACTGGGTCTACGCGGCATTATTCAGAATACTCTGGAGTTCCAGGTGTCGAGGTGCCGCGTGCTTACGTGCTCTCTCGCGATCAAGACGGCTGGGGCGCGGCGGCATCTAGTATGCACCGCGGCCGTATCGGTGTGGCTGCTATGGGTCTTGGAGCGCTTGAGCGCGCTATCCAGGTCGCAGCCTCTTATGCAAGCCATCGTCGACTCGGTAAACTGCGCATGCTCGAGAACAGCTACATCGAGCTGTTATTTGGGCAGATGGTGCTGCGGCGGGAAGTCGTGAAGGCGATGCTGGCCGCATCCTGCCGACTTGTTTCAGCGCAGGGCGCGCCCAACGTCCACCTTGCGTCGGCAACGAAGGTTTCGTCCTCGGAATGGTGCGGTCTTGTCGCTGATCAATGCGTCCAGCTGTTAGGTGGCCGTGGTTATGATGAGGGAACGCCTTTAGCTAAAATCTATCGAGACGCTCGCATCCTCCGCATCTTCGAAGGTCCGACCGAGGCGCTCTTATCACATCTCGGCCGCTGCCTCCTCTCTAAAGCCACCCGTGATGAAATAGCCGATCTGTTTCGGTCAGTTGGTGCGGCTTCAGTCCATGCTGCTGCCATTGAGGAACTCTCTGGGCTCGATGAGACAGACGGTGCCGTGCTGATCTATGCGGGTTGGCTCACCACATTGGGCTTGGCAAAAGCTGTCAGGTCTGCTGGTTTGCTTCTCTATCTCAGATTGCGCCGCACGCAGCGGCCGACCTGGTCAGTTCCGAGCTAGCAACTCTCCGTACTCGCGCGCCGGCACGGCAATCTGTCGAAGCCCGCAATCGGGCCAGTCGGACTCTGACCACCTTCCTTCAAGACGCGGCTTGTTCTATTCGCCACCTGTTCTCACTGACGATTACCTTAAGCTGGTGCAGTATGTCTGAGAACTAGCGGATGCCGGACCTCTTTCCACCTGGTGGTCGCCGTGATCGTCGCCGTCGGCGTCGACAGATATGGCCGGCGCGAGGTGCTCGGCATGGACATCGGCCCCTCCGAAGCCGAGACGTTCTGGACCGCTTTTCTGCGCAAGCTTGCCCGCACGGCCTGCGCGGCGTCAAGCTGGCCGTCTCCTCATGAGGGCAATTAAGGCGCGTCGAGGGTGCCCAATGCCCCTTGGCAGCGGTGCCGCACCCAGTTCGTGACCCGTCTGGGTTGGCAACCCCATCGGATGCAAGGGACAACGGACTAATGCCTCCGATCCAAGCTTCGAACGCGGCTGGATGCACGAGAGCGGCAGCTACGCGAAGGTTACGCCGAAAGAGGTGGGAGCTTTTCGCCTGAATGGAGCAGCAAAGAGTGGCTGCAATGAAGCGATGGTACAAACTAAAAGAGCCGTCGCGGCTGACCACCAGGAGAAGGGGATAGCCGCGACAACGGCGGGTCCTGAAACCCAAGAAGCCCCGCGATAATTAAGAGCCGCGACGCAGTCTCGTTTTTGGTGGCGACGGCCTCGTCAGTTTCTCGAAAGCTTATCCATATAGTACGATCTCAATTGATTTCATGGCGTGAGGTTAGCGTGGACCCGCGGAATTTTGACTCATGCAATGTCACTGCTGACCCGCAGATACAGGTCTCGCAAGAGCATCAACCGGACCGAACCGGGCAAGAGGACTTTGAGCAGCAATTACACGAGGCGCGCCAAGCCAATAACGGGATGCCTGACAGGGGGTCACGCCGTAGCCTCTCCGCCAATGTGTCTAGCGACAGCCAGCAGTCCCCAGGCGAGCCGATGGGTGCACTTGCCAGGAGCAACCTGTTACCAGGCGAGGAGGTCCTCATCAACGATGAGCATGACATAGCTGAGGTGAGAGTAGCGAAGAGGCCGAGGACCCTAAACAATCCGCAAGGCGTTGCCATTGAGCAGCAATTGAGCGAGATCGCCAGTTCAGGTGGAGGTGGTGGAGCAATGCCAGCCGCCTCGGCGCTGCAGCCGGCTCGGTCAATGGGAATTGTGGTGGGGCGGCAGGACAGCGGGCCTCTGTATGCCGAGGATGCTTCCGCTATTTCGGGGCTTGAGGATGCCCTCATCAAGGCCGGGTGGACCAAAGGTTCCGCCTATGCAAGGTCCCTTCATGGCTTTAGCCGCTGGGTTTTCGCAAACAACAAACCGAGCATTGTTGCTCGGGTCGACAGTAAGTCGCTGACCGATGGCAGCGATGTGCTTGGGTACATCGGAAAGAGTAATGACAAACTACTCCTTAAGGCAATTGACCATCTCCGGACCTGGTGGTCGACGGGCACCGTGCCAATCGCACGCCGCTCTAAGCGGAATCCTCACCCCCAGAACGTGGCCCCCATCCATTCCGAAAGCGCGGTACGGATCGAACCGAGGCGCCTCGACAATGCCGTTGCGCAGCTTAGCGCGTCGTCGGCGCCGCAGCCGGCTCAGTCGACGGGGATTGTGAGAGGACAGGACATGCGGCGTCTTTCTTCCGAAGATGCTCCCGTTGTCCTGGGGCTTGAGGAGCCCATCATCAAGGCCGGGACTAGGCGCCTCGACATCGCCGCTGCGCAGCTAAGCGCGTCCTCCGCGCTTGTGACAGGGCCGGACATGCGGCCTCTTTATTTCGAGGATGCTCGCGATATCTCGGGGCTCCAAGAGGCCTTCATCGAGGCCGGTATGTCAGTCGGCACGTCAAGAGTCTACGCAAGTTTTCTTCGTAGCTTTAGCCGTTGGCTCCTCGCAAAAAACAAACCAGGCCTTGTTGCTCAGCTCGACAGTGAGTCGTTGAGTGGTGACGTGTCCGGGTTTATCGGAACGCGTAATCCCGCCGGACTCCTTATGGCAATAGACTATCTCCGGACCTTCCGGTCGACAGGCACGATCGCGCTCCCCCGCGCCGAGCGCAATCCCGCGCCCCCGGACGTGGCTCCCATTCGTTCCCAAAGCGCCGTACTAGTGGAACCGAGGCTCATCGGTGACGCCGCTGCGCAACACAGCGCGTCGCAGGAAGCGGGCGGTCGGCGAGAGGAGCTTCGGGAAGTGCAGGAGGATCAACCCGCCCCGTCGGCTTTCGTCAAAGAGCACGTCGCGTTCGATCAAGAGCTTCGGCGAGTACTGGATCATCAACCCATCCTGTCGCCAGTCTTCGTCCCTTCAGAGGAGCTTCAGCGACTGGAGAAGGATTTGGAGGACGAGCTTCACGCCCGACGGGACGATCACGCCACCCCGTCGTTCTCCGCCGATCCAGAAGAGCTTACTTTCAATCTAGAGCAGTTCTCTCCAGGGGAGCTTCGGCGATTGCTTGATGATCCATCCATATTGTCGCCACTTCCCGTCGATCCAGAGGACTCGACTTTAAATTCAGGACAGTCTCCTCCACCAAAAGAGCTTTGGCGACTACTGAATGATGAACCCGCGCCGTTGGAGGTGGCACCTAGCTCAGGCCCGGCAGATCAGTCGGCTCACGAGCCGGGTCCGCTACCGAATCTATCAATGTACCTCCCCCTGTGCTTCCAACACGGCGCCGACATCGCCGCAGCGCAGGATCATCAACCCATCCTGTCGCCAGTGTCCGTCCCTTCAGAGGAGCTTCAGCGACTGGAAAAGGATTTGGAGGACGAGCTTCACGCCCGACGGGACGATCACGCCGCCCCGTCGTTCTCCGCCGATCCAGAAGAGCTTACTTTCAATCTAGAGCAGTTCTCTCCAGGGGAGCTTCGGCGATTGCTTGATGATCCATCCATATTGTAGCCACTTCCCGTCGATCCAGAGGACTCGACTCTAAATTCAGGACAGTCTCCTCCACCAAACGAGCTTTGGCGACTACCGAATGATGAACCCGCGCCGTTGGAGGTGGCATCTAGCGCAGGCCCGGCAGATCAGTCGGCTCACGAGCCGGGTCCGCTGCCGAATCTATCAATGTACCTCCCCCTGGGCTTCCAGCACGCTCAGTGAGGTGTTCGACCTTCGTTTCCAGGCGAATGACCCGGTCGCGGGTATCGCCGTCGTCGATCATTTCTTGATCGCCCGAATTGCGGCGACCACAACGACTGCCGTTGACGCACCGATGAAGAACGAGGTGAAGATCCCATGCTCGGTCTTGTCCCACGCGGATTGACATTAGTTCCGCCGGACTGCCGCTCGTCCTCGCCCGTCGGGGGTACCCCATGAGCTACCGGATCGGCTATCTGGTCAGCGATGGCTGACACCACGGCTCGCAGCCGGTCTCGGAAGTCGTGACGGAACTCCTGCCGACCCAGTTCTCGCGCCCAGCCAAGTCTCTATCTAGGGCGAGCTATACTCGATCAGCTTGGGGTTCTGAGTCTTTATAGTCGGTCCAGGCTTTCCATGATCGCCAAGTCTGCGGCAACATCGGTCCGTCAAAGTCACGAAGACTAGTTTCGTCCACGGCTATCTCCCATCATACGATGATAAATTGAGAGCCCGGTGGGAGCCTGCAAGGCCTCTTGTTGCGAAGCGAGTGCGCTTCAGAACGTGCCGTTTAGTTGGGAAATCTCGCGGCCGACGATCACGCGGTGACGCGGATGGGGCTCGTAAACAAGCTTGCCGGACGATCCAAACCGTAGTGCTCGCGCAGGGTGGTGCCGGCGTAATCATGGCGGAACAGTCCGCGCTGGCGCAGGATGGGCACGACCTGTTCCGCGAACAGGTCGAAGCCGCCGGGCAGCCATGGTGGCATGACGTTGAAGCCGTCGGCGGCGCCATTCTCGAACCAGGTCTGGATGTTGTCGGCGATCTTTTCCGGCGGGCCAGCGATCACCCAATGGCCACGCGCGCCGGCGAGGCGCTGCACGAGCTGACGGATCGTCGGCTTCTCGCGATCGACGATATCGACCACGAGCCTAAAACGGCTCGCAACGCCATGGGAGCCATTGGTGTCGATCAGATGACGCGGGAAGGGACCGTCAAGATCGAAGCCGGTGAGATCGAGACCAGTCATCTGGCGGAGCTGGGTCAGCGAGAACTCCGGCTGGATCAGGGCGTTGAACTCCTCCTGGAGCCGATCCGCCTCAACTTGCGTGCTGGCGATGAACGGAGAGATGCCGGGCAGAATCTTGATCTGGTCGGGGCTGCGGTCGAACGCGCGCACCTGACGCTTGATGTCGGCATAAAACTCCTGTGCGCTCGCCAGGGTCTGGTGCGCAGTGAAGATGGCTTCGGCAAAGCGCGCGGCAAAGGCGCGCCCGTCCTCGGACGAGCCGGCCTGGACATAGACCGGCCGCCCCTGCGGCGTCCGCGGAACGTTGAGCGGACCGCGCACGCGAAAATGCTTGCCGATGTGATCGATGGTGTGGATCTTGCTGGTGTCGGCGAAGACGCCCGATACGGGATCGTTGACCAGCGCGTCGTCTTCCCAACTGTCCCACAGCCTCGTGATGACATCGAGATATTCCCGCGCCCGCTCATAGCGCTCGTGATGCGGCGGATGCTCGGGCAGGCCGAAATTCTGCGCCGCCTGGGGCGAGCTCGTCGTTACGATGTTCCAGCCGGCGCGGCCTCTGCTGATGTGATCGAGCGAGGCGAACAGCCGCGCGAGATTGTACGGCTCCGTGTATGTAGTCGACGCCGTCGCTATCAGGCCGATGCGTTTGGTGGCGGACGCGATAGCGGTGAGCAGCGTGATCGGTTCAAGCCGGAAGCGCTGTGCGTAACGGACATTGTCAGCCAACACGGGACCATCGGCGAAGAACACGGCATCGAACTTGTGTGCTTCGGCGCGCTGCGCGAGCTCCTGATAGTAGGTGGCGTCGAGAATACGCTTCGTTGTCGAGAGCTTGTGACGCCAGGCCGCCTCATGATGGCCGTCCGGGTAGATGAAGAAGTTGAGGGAAAGTTGCCGTTTGCTCATGGCATGGCTCGCAAATGCTTAATCGTTGTCGGTGTCGGCTGACGATCGTGACGTGGCTCGACTCTATGTCGGGCATTGCGAAGCTGTCGATGAAATGAATTTGCGTTGTTGCAGGGAATGCGAGCATGAAGCTGGTGGGTGCATCGCCGAACAGAGATGAGTGCGTTCGATGTCAGCAACGATCGCGGTGTTTCAGGCTGCTTCGTACGCCGATTGGCGCGATTTGGCCTGTTATCGGACGCGAAAGGCGGTCGAATAATCCGTCATGATCGCAAATATTTCCGCGTCCATGCGACTGACGAAGCGATCGTTGCGCGCCGCGGAAAACAAAGCTGGTTTCGTTTCATTGACTGGATCGCGATCGCTTTTACGATCTGCAAGGTACAAGCGAGGTCGTTCACCATGCGGCAATCCGATCTACTCGTCGTTCGCGAAGCAGCCCGGCTGAACTCGGCTCGGAGCGCGCCGTGCTTTGCCGACGCGATGGCGGAAAGCTGTACCGCGGCGATCCGTGCACGGCTGAAGGTCTAGCACCCGCAGGGGCACGCGGTCCCCGACGACAAAACCCAAGATAATCCGTCACTCCCAGCCGGCGGCGCGACCGGCGCACGGCGGAGCCTTGTCCAGACAATCACAGGAAACCACGATCATGAGCAATCGAAATATCATCGACAAAGTCATTCCGCGCGCCGACATCGTCAAGCGCGCGGCCAGACTCGGTGCCGAGATCCGGAACGTCAAGCTGTCCGGCGATCTCTCCGATGATTTCATTTCCGCCATCAACCAGGTGCTGCTCGAGCACAAAGTGATCTTCTTGCGCGACCAGGGCCATCTCGACGATGCCGAGCAGGAGTGCTTTGCCGTCC
>NZ_JBYGYN010000020.1:0-9603 GCF_057651995.1 Bradyrhizobium sp. USDA3516
ATGATCTGCTCTTCCGAGAGCGGCTGCGCTTCATGCTCTGGTCCTTGTCGTGGGCCAGAGCGAACTTCAAACTGGATTAAGCCTGTGGGGCAAGGTCAGGATTACCAACGCATCGATGTGAACCACTTCGGCTGTTGCGATCTTGGCCTTCAGACCGGCCTGGACCGTGCGTTTAAAGATCCTACGGAATCGCTCTTCGCCCCAGCGCCGGCGGATGCGTGTCAGGGTGGAATGGTGCGGCAGCTGCTCATGCAGGCCGTAACCAGCAAATCAGCGCATGGCGATGTTAACCTGAGCTTCCCGGATCAGCTTGCGATCGCGTACGATACCGGTGAGCAGACCCGCGAGCATCAGGCGGACCGCGGCCTCCGGATTCGATGGCTGGCGCAGCGTCGTTCGCGCAATAGCAGTCGGAGACCTCTTCCCTTAGCCAAGATACGTCGAGCACGCGATCGACCTGCGCCAGCACGTGCTTATCTGGGACGCTGTCTGAGCGTGCCAGTGATGACGAGCTCCAACTGATCCCGCTCCTTGCGCCCCAGCACCTCGTTTGCTCCGCCCGATCGCGAATCGCCGACGAGAACGGACTCAGCCAATTCGGGCGCAGCTTCCAAAGCTGCTCGCCCAAGCACATCACGCAGTCCATTCACCGCAAAGGTACGCTCAGCGGCGCAGAGATCCGCAATCGCATCAGTCATGGCTATTAAGCAAGGGCCGATTCGTTTGCGAGTTCGTCCATTACCTGCTTAGTCGCTTCGTAGGCGATTTCGACAATCTGATCTATCTCGGCTTCAGATACGACAAGGGGCGGAGCAAAGCCCAAAATATCCCCGTGCGGCATTGCTCGTGCAATGAGCCCCCGATCACGCGCAGCTTTAGAGATTCGCCCGCCGACCTTGAGCTGTTGATCAAATCGTCGTTTGGTTTGACGATCAGCAACGAACTCAATTGCGGCGAGCAGGCCGACACCCCTGACTTCACCGACGATCTCGAGCTGAGCAAAGCGCTGCTTGAGACGCTTTTGCAAGTGTGATCCGACGATCCTTGCACGGTCGCTTAGTTGCTCCTTCTCGACAATATCGAGCACCGCATTGGCAGCTGCCGCGGCAATCGGGTGGCCGGAATAAGTGTATCCATGCGAAAAAGCGCCAACTCGATCAGCCGCTTCTTCCAAGACTGAGTATACCTTCTCTCCAACGATAGCGCCTGAGAGCGGCATGTAGCCGGATGTCAAACCTTTGGCGACCGTCACCAGGTCGGGCTCGATTCCGTAGAGGGCACTTCCGAAGTCCGCGCCCGTTCGACCGAATCCGCAAATGACTTCGTCGGCTATAAGAAGAACGTCGTACCGTCTGAGCACGGCCTGAATTTCACTCCAATAGCCGGCAGGCGGCGGTGTAATACCGCCGGTACCCAGCACGGGCTCAGCAATGAACGCGCCAATCGTCTCCGGACCCTCGCGTTCGATCAGCTCCGTAAGTTCTGTTGCTCGCCGGCGAGAAAAGGCTTCCTCGGTCTCACCCGGCTCAGCACCCCAATAGTGATGTGGGGCCCCAGTGTGCAGAACGCCCGGAAACGGAAGATCCATGTGGTCATGGTAGAATGACATACCAGTCATCGAGCCAGAAATTACCGAGCAACCGTGATAGCCGCGCTCGCGGGAGATAATCTTCTTTTTCTTCGGCTGACCGCGGAGATTGTTATAGTACCACACAAGCTTTGCCTGGGTTTCGTTGGCGTCCGATCCGGACAGCCCATAGAACACCTTGCTCGGCTTACCAGGGGCCGTACGAACGAGACGATCCGAGAGGATCGCCAGCTCCTCGGTCGTATGCGCCGCGTATGTGTGATAGTATGCCAAGTTGTACGCTTGCCGCGCGATGGCCTCCGCCACTTCGGTACGACCGTAACCAATGTTTACACAATAAAGTCCGGCAAAGCCGTCAATGTAGCTGCGCCCCTCTGCGTCCTTGATGTGAATGCCCTTGCCGCCTGTCACGATAGTAGGATCACCAATCTTCCCACTTGCGAAGTCCTTGAGCTGGGTGAAAGGATGCAGAACCGTGGCGCGATCTCGATCAGCGATGGCCTTAATGTCAAGCATACCGTGTTCTCCTAAACTGCAAGATCGCCGAAGCAGACGTATTTGAGTTCCATGTATTCAGCCAAGCCGTGCCTCGACCCTTCGCGACCGAGCCCGGATTGCTTCCAGCCCCCAAACGGAATGGGCGGACCGGTGAATGATGCCGTATTGATACCGAGCATGCCGCACTCGATTTGCTCCGAGAGCCTGAGCGCACGACGTAGGCTGTCCGTATAGACATATCCGGCCAGGCCCATTTCGTTCGCATTGACTCTCGCAACCACCTCTTCTTCAGATTCAAACGTCAGTACAGCAGCCACGGGCCCAAACGTCTCCTCACGCGCGATAAGCATATCTTCGGTAACGTCGCTGAGCAGCGTCGGCGGAACGAAGTTCGGACCTAGCACGGCTCCCTTATCGGCGGAAAATTCTCGCGCGCCTTTCCTGACCGCATCATCGATGTGGGCCCTGCACTTATCGGCCACCGACAACTTGGTCATCGGCCCGATGTCCGTTGTAGACGCCAGCCCGTGACCAACCTTTAGTTGAGCAATTGCCTCAGCAAACGCGGCGACAAAGGCATTGTAGATGCCACTTTGTACGTAGATGCGGTTTGCGGCCAGACAGTCCTGGCCCGAAGTCGCAAATTTTGCGGCCATCGCTCCGTCGACAGCCTTCTTTAGATCGACGTCGTCAAAGACGACGAACGGAGCATGTCCCCCCAGTTCGAGCGATACTTTCTTGACTGTGTCGGCGGCTCCCTCCAAAAGCAAACGCCCCACCTCCGTAGAACCCGTAAACGACAGAGCGCGTATTCTTCTATCGCGCAAAAGCGGCGCTGAAAGCTCGATGGGATCGCCGACGACCACTTGCAACACACCGTGCGGGATTCCGGCCTCTTCGGCCAATCTTGCCACGGCGAGAGCTGAAAGCGGTGTCTCAGGAGCAGGCTTCACGATCATCGGACAACCGGCCGCAAGAGCAGCTCCCGCCTTTCGCGTGATCATGGCCACTGGGAAGTTCCAAGGGGTGATCGCCGCCGCCACACCGATTGGATGCATTCGCACCTGAAGCAAACTTCCAACCTTGTGACTGGGGATCGTCTCGCCATATGCTCGCTCACCCTCGGCAGCGAACCACTCTAGAAATCCAGCGCCGTAGGCAATTTCATTGCGCGCTTCATCAAGTGGCTTGCCCTGCTCACTCGTCACCACCGCGGCGAGCTCTTCCAAATGCTCCAGCATCAATAATGCCCAATGCCTAAGGATCGCCCCGCGCTTTGCGGGCAACAAATCTCGCCATGCGGCAAAGGATCGCTCCGCGGCCCCGATTGCGAGACTCATATCCGCGGCGGAACACCGAGCGACCTCGGCGATCTCATCCCCGTTAGCGGGGTCGACAACAATATCTTTGCGCTCGCCCGCAATCCAGCGACCATCAATCAGGGCGGCTCCCGCCACAAAGTCGCGTCGGCGAAGACTCCTCAAGTGGTTCGCGGCACGACCAATGGCATGCGGATCGTTCTGCCGAATAGGTTCAAGCGCCATGGTCCCGCGCGTCCTCAGTTGAAATTGCCACAACAATCAGGATACTGATGTCGCAAACAGATTTACGTCGCAATTTGCTGCCGCTCGGAAGAATTCCTGCGTCCAAGAGGCATTTTGCGGCGAAAGGGCACCTGAAGGTTGGAGTGATTATGCAATACGATCGAATAGACGCTCGGATCCTAGAGATTGTGCAGAAGAACAACCGCTTAACGTCCGAGGTGATCGGCGAAATGGCCGGGCTTTCGGCTACGGCCTGTCAGCGACGACTTAAAAGACTCCGTTCGGAAGGGATCATCGAGGCCGATGTTTCGATCGTTTCGGCGAAGGCAGTTGGAAGGCCGATTCAAATGCTCGTGCTGGTGAGCCTCGAGCGTGAGCGTTCGGACATCATTGATAGATTCAAAAAAGCTATCAAATCGTCGGCTGAGGTCGTCAATGGGTTTTATGTCACCGGCGACGCCGACTTTGTCCTCTATATTACCGCTCGAACGATGGAGGATTATGAGCAGTTCACCAGAAGATTCTTTTATGAAAACTCCGATATCAAAGGCTTCAAGACAATGGTTATAATGGACCGCGTAAAGGCTGGCTTCGCCATTCCGATCGAGGCTCCGTCCGACGAGTGATCAAGCCATCTTACTTCGCTTGATCTGTCCGCTCGGGACCCGAGTGTCTCACCATGACACGACTTGGCCTAAAAAAAGCGAGCGGCTCATATGCTGTTTAGAATTCGATTCCCCGAATTCTTGAGCGACGGCGAAAGCGCTCATGAAGCAACGATGTCATCCGCTGGCTCGTTCCATCGGAAGGGCTTGCTATAATCGCTTTATCGTTCAATGAACGAAGCGACGTCCGTCATGGACGATTACGCTCCGACAGATTTAGTGCCTGATCTTGGCATGGCAAAGAAGCGCGAGAAGCGTCTGAATTGATGGACCGGTGCGGATTGGTTCGAGTCTGCCATTTAGTGAGCCGTATCCGCCCGGTGAGGTCAATTACCCACAAATTCTACTCCGACCACGGCGCCCAGCGCGATGTCAGTGAGGCGTGATAGCCCTCTCCACATGACGGTATTGCCAGGCGGCGGATCGCTGGCGCGGGCGAGATAACCGCCGAGCCGGGCGATCTTGATCAGATAGTGCGAGAGCGTTTTTCTTGCTTTTGGTTTGTCGTTGACGAGGCGATCGAGCACGCCGATTTCAGTCGCAGTCAACGCGAGGGGTTGGCGGCGCGTCTGGCGCGGAACGGATGAGCATCGTCATCCAGAGGAGCCGCTAACTCAGGATGCAAAAGAGCGAGATCAGATTGGTCAGACGCTGGGCGGTCCTGAGCTTCGACTCCTCAGCTTTGCAGCCCGATTTGAGTGTGGAACACCTCGATCTTCCATCTCAAAGCATACCATTCGAGCTTCTCAATGACGTCGGTGTGGGAATGGGCAGGTCGGTGATCAGCTTCGAATCGATCTTCTTTCTGTTTTTCGGCGTCCCGCGCTCTTCGGCATGGATCACCGTCAGGGTCAGAGCGGGATAGCGCTTCTGCTTTCCGATCGGCGGTAGGACGCGAATCTTGCGATACCTGAGTTCAAGAACGGCCTGGTCAGGATCGCCGTTACTATCTCTGACTTCGATGCGATGGAGCCCTTTGACGGCGACCTCGTCCATTTCGTCGGCGATCGTGTGATCCCCATCTCCAGCCAAGCGGTCGACGCAGGTCCTGATCAGGAAATGAGTTCCGATCTCGTGTGCTGCGCAGAAGAGCTCTTAGCTGTCACTCTCGCGATCACCGATATGGATGCATCGTAACGGATAATCCAAGAGTTGCGTAGACTGCTTGAGATTTTCCAACCACCGGACACTTTCCTTTTTCTCGATGGGAATCCGGGTCGGATTGATCTTCTTTTTAAGCGCTGCCGTCCCCTTGAATTTCTTCCGGGTCCAGAACTTAACGGCCGCCAACCCCAGCGGCCCCCTCGATTGTAACCGCGGCTCGAAGGCATCAGGATGCCGCAAACCGTGTGCGCTCTGAGGCGACCCGCCTTCTCCCGTCCACTGTTTATGCTCTTGGTGATGCCGATCGCTTCTGACTTCTCGCGTTGATAGCTGAACTCGGTTGTATCGTGCCACAAGAACGAGACCGTCAGTGGCGGCGGCACGATCACGTATCGATTGGAAATGGCCGGCCAGAATGGTCGCATCATCGGTTCGAACTATTGTCGAAATTTTCCCAGTTATCGGTGGGACCGGTCGGGCGTTCGGACCACATCCTGTGTGGTCAAAAGACCTGCTCGATCGGGTTGAGGTCGAGAGCTCACGCCACATGGGTCATTGGCGAACGCCGACGCTCCTTGGTGACGTGCGCTGCGATTGCCTCACCGCACCTTGCCTGTTCGACGGCGGCCCAGTCGACAGCGAATGCTTGCGCGACTGTGCCAGCAGGTTCTCGTTCCTCAGCTTCATCCGCGCGACATCGTCATGATGGACAATCGCCGCAGCGACAAGTCGGTTATCCTGCGCAGCTTTGATAAAAGTGGTCGCGCCAGGCGCTGGTATCTACCGCCATACTCCCCTGACCTCAATCAGATCTAACAGAGCATCGCCGAGATTAGCCACTGGATGCGCTCCGCCCAGAAGCGCACGATTGTTCAGCGACTTTTTCTACAAAGCCCGCGAGCGTCGCTTCAGCAGGCGATGATTCCCGTGCTGCTGAGTCGACGACATTTGCCGCCGTATTGGTGGCCCTGTCACACCCATCTACCCCCACGAATGCAGCAACTACTTCGAAAACACCGATACGGCTCCATTTAAACGTGAAACGCTCTAGGGTCAGGCTACGGAGAGACGATGACCGTGCGGGTTCGTCCATCAGCCCAAAACGTAACTTTTGATCAAGGGCTTCTGCAGGAAGTTGGTCCGGCCTACTTCCTGCTTCTTTCGACGTACTGTTCTGCTCTGTGCGGGCCATTCCCCTCGAGCAAATCAGCACCGTATCCTTGGGATCAGGGATAACGAGGAGGGTACGGCGCTCCAATGGCTTGACATCTTGCATACACACTTGCCGATTGGGGCCTTGGGACGGTGATGCAGCACGGCAAAAGAGCGTCTTCCAGTGCACGAGCCATCTTAGGAACGTACCTATTTTCCGCAAAAGAAAGCATGCTTCTTGGCCATGCTAGTTGGCTGCGGGGATACTGGCAGTTTGGCTCCTGCTTCGATTACGGAGGCAACCCCACCGGCCCTTTGCTGTAGCGCTCGACCACTCTTCTCAACTCCGCACTCTTTGACCATAAGAGCCAATCGTCATCAACGATCTCCTCTTCCACTAGCCGTAATATCGACCCGCCCGGCTCGTAGTTCCACGTATCATAAACATTTTTGTCGACCGACCAGCGGCCCGCAAGCCCACATACGAAATCTGGAGCCCACATCGCAAAGGACACGCCACGTGCTGCTCCTGTCATAATCTTAGCCATCCCCCGTCCTCTGTAGTCTCTGCGCACCCAAATATCGCCATGGTAGGCCACTTTCCCAGTGATCATTCTCGCGCTTGGCGCCGTGCAGATACAACGGTCCTGGGGATGCGCGTCTTTTGTTGGGTCTGCATAAAAGAACTTAAGGGATTCAAGATGCTCCGCAAAGTTACTATGCGTCAGGTCATACAATCTAGCAGCTTGTACGAGCGCCACGTCATCATCTTTGTCCATACCTACCATCCAATATCCTGCGCCTGGCGCAATCGGCGAACGATCAGGTCGAAAGTTCGGGTATGTCGGTCCCTTTTCAAGAATCGACCGTGTTATCGAAATATACTTATGAAAATCAAAGCCTACCGAGAGCTTGATGCCTTTCTGGATAGCTGCGGTGTCATACGCCTGAATGAACCGTGAGACGTGGAGCGGATTGACTAGGCTTTCCATCCATGCACCTCTTTCATGCTGTCACTGATAAAGCGCCAACGATTGCTGGTGATATACTATCAGAGCTAAGCGGGGGACTACCTACTCTGGTCACTGAGCTTGTATTCGAGAGTCCCGATTCAGCGAGCACTAGTTGATGCATGCAGGCGTGTCCGGATCAAAGTCTGCCGTTCGTTGGTTGCGAAGTCTCCGTGTCAGTCCGCCATAGCGGGAGATCTCCACTCACCGGCTCCGCTTGCGGAGGGGCTTCGCCTCTCTTGTTGCCCTAAACCGTGATGGCATTAGCTTCGATATCCTGAGATAGTTTGCGGACTCGTCGGCCGAGAAGGCATCGATTCTTTGGCCGATTTGGGCGCAAGACCGTATCGACAGTTCGCGCTGACCTTGCCCCGATATGTGGAACGGCCCGCGAGGCAAGAGCTTTTTCAGTCGATTTCACACATTGGGACGGTGCGGTCATATGTCCGGCCTTTGCGCGCGGCACAATATGGCCGCTGGCCTCGATGAGATCCGCGGAACGAGGAGGCCAAATCAAGTTTACGCGCTTGAGCGCATTGGGGGCAGTAGCTTCACTCGTTTCGGGATTTCGTCCCAAGGGCTCGTCACCTGTTGTTGCACCTTGCCCTCTGCCGGCCTGCGCCGGTCAGATCGTATTGGCAGTCACTGCGTCACCGCGGTAACCGCCAATGGGTCTGGATGCCGATAAATTCCGGCCTTGTTCAGGAGCGCCCATATGATCCGCGCCGTCTTGTTGGCCTGCGCGACCGCGGCAACCTTGAAGGGCCGTCTGGCGAGAAGCGCCTTCAGCCACGGCCGCGCCCGAGCGTCGTTTCGGACAACCCGCAAGACGGCCGTCGCCCCGACAACGAGCAGAGAGCGGAGTTCCGGATTTCCCATCTTCGATATTCGTTCCAGTCGCTCTTTGCTCCGCTTGAATGAGGCCGCGGCGTCAATCCCAGTCAGGCGGCAAAGTGGCGAGCCGACTTGAACCCGCCGGGATCCGGCACGAGTGCCTTGATGGTCGCCGCCGTGATGGCGCCGACGCCAGGGATCGTGGTCAACCGACGCATGTCCTCGTCGTGCTTGGTCTCCACAACAATCGCGCGCTCGAGTCTCTCGATCTGGTCGGCTGAAGCTTCAATCTCGTCTGCAATAGCCCTCAGCGCGAAGCGCGCTGCTGCGGGCAGGCGAGCATCTGTCTCATCCCGTACGATTGCGACCAGCGCCTCAATCTTTGCCAGGCCAGCGGTGGCGATGATGCCCAATTCGGCCAGATGCGCGCGCAACGCGTCGACTCCCTGCGCTCGCTGCCGCACTAGAAGAGCGCGGGTCTTCAGCACCATCGCGGCAGCCTGTTGCTCAGCCGTCTTAATCGGCACGAAGAGCCTGGTCTTTCGGGTCACCGCTTCGCTGATGGCCTTCGCGTCCGCCGCATCCGTCTTACCACGCTTGACGAAGGGTTTGACATAAGCCGGCGGAATGAGCCGGACCTGATGACCTAGAGCCGCGATCTCGCGTGCCCAATAGTGAGCGCCACCGCAGGCTTCCATCCCCACCAGGCATGGTGGCAGTTTCTCGAAGAAGCGCAGAACCTCGCTGCGCCGCAATTTCCTGTTGAACACGGGCGAGCCTCCGCATCCGCGCCGTGAACCTGGAAAACGTGCTTGGCCAAATCTAACCCGATGGTGCTAACCTGTTTCACGGAACGGTCCCTCCTTTGTGGCGTTCGAACAACGACCACGTTCTAGCACTTTGATGCTGTTGGGGCGGGCCGTTCCACCGCATCAAGCTTTATCCAATCCTGAGTTCGCTCCGGTCGTTGGATTTGCCCGGTTGGGCGGTGGGAGCGACGGGAGCTGGCGCGGAGCCTTCGGCATAGCGCAGCGCCGGATTCCGGCGCGGGTGACAGGTGAAGGCGAACTCGGAGGGCGTTTTCCATCCGAGCTGCGAGTGGGGTCGGTCATCGTTGTAATCGGCCCGCCAGCATCCGAGTGCGAGGCGAGCCTGGGCCACTGACGTGAACAGCGTCTCGTTCAGCAATTCATCCCGCAGCCGGCCGT
>NZ_JBYGYN010000021.1:0-9155 GCF_057651995.1 Bradyrhizobium sp. USDA3516
CAACCGTCAGCCTTCCGGCTATCGCCAGCTGACCAGTCCGGCTCGCGCCGGCGAACGCGGTGTCCCACCGCCAGTTACACCATGCTCAGGGACACGATCAATTCACAAACGAACAGCAGCTGTTGTGGCCGACTGCGGACCATGCTCGCTGACGGCTGCTGACCGGCTGACCTGCCACTGAATTTTCATCCAGCTGCAGCGAGACCGAACTTTGGACCAGCTGGAATTAGAGTTTTGCGCCTCTGATCACGTTGGCGGGCCGGTAGCGCCGACGTGTTTTTGCAGGAAAATCGGCGGCCGATTGCCGATCGTCCCGTGGGGTCGTTCCTCGTCTAGTATCTGCGCCAAGTCTCAACTTTTTCCTGGGCGTCCGCAAGGGACAGGAACCAATGGGCATTGAGACATTCGGCCGGAAGCGCCCATTGAAGGCTTCGATAAAGGCGTTATCCGGCATGATGTAGCCGGTGTCTTCGTGTTTCCAGGCTCGATCTAGCCCATCAGCGTAGACCGATCCGGGCCTCGGGGCACCGGGAGCACGTAAGTGCGGGCATGGCGTCGCACTGACATGAACTGCTAGTTCGAGGTCGTTATCTGGCCGCCCCGCGACTAGCCCGGATACGCTGCGAGCGCGGATCCGTAATTGTCGTGTTGCCCGCAGCTCCCTTTCGCACTGACCATGGAGGGAGATATGCGCATCATTGGTATGGACATCCATCGCGTCGCGGCCGAGGCCGTGGCGCTGCTCGAGGGACATCTAACGAAGCTCGGCCGCTTTCCCATGACCCGTGACAGCTTGGAGGCTACTCACCCATGACGATCACGTGGTCGAGGCGACTGGCAATGCTGCGGCCGTTGTCGAAGTTCTGGCGCCGTATGTCGACCGTGTTGTCATCGCCAACCCGAAGCAGGTGCGGTTGATAGCGCACGCAAAGATCAAGACGGATGCGATTGATGCCGCGGTGCTAGCGAAGTTGTACGCCACCGGATTTCTTCCGGAGGTCCGGCCTGGGATTGAGCCGGATACGCGATCTGGAGCCGGCCGAGCCGGAGCGCCGCTATGAGCGCGAGAACCCCGGCGAGATCATTCACATCGACATCAAAAAGCTCGGGCGTTTCCGGCGTGTTGGTCACCGTATCACCGGCGATCCGAGTGCTCCGAACAAGAGCCGCGGCGCCGGCTGGGATTTCGTCCATTTCTGCATTGACGACCATTCCCGCGTCGCCTTCTCCGAGATCAAGCCTGACGAGCGGCGGCCAGCGCTGTTCCCTTCCTCAAGGCCGCTGTGGCCTACTACAAAAGCCTCGGCGTCACCGTCACCCGCGTCATGACCGACAATGGAAGCTGCTATCAGGCTTTTGCCTTCCGCCACGCTTGCCGGGACCTGGGCATCAAGCAAATCCGCACCAAGCCTTACACGCCGCGGACAAACGGCAAGGCCGAGCGCTTCATCCAGACCGCACTTCGGGAATGGGCTTACGCCAAAGCCTATCCCACCTCAGATCGACGTGCCGAAGAACTGCCGATCTGGCTGCATCAATACAACTGGCACCGGCCCCGTGGTGCTATAGACTCACAAACGCCGATCAACAGACTTGGGTTGACCAAGGACAACCTCTTGAGGCTCCACAACTAGGGCCCTACGACGCCAAGTCGCGCGCCGTACGCAGCTCGGGTACGCTTGAAGAACCTCATTCAGTCGATCCTTCACGCCCACCTCATTCCGCCCTATCCACACCTCAAACCTTGTAGGGATCAGCGGTCGCAGGTGGCTCGCCGCCCAGATAGTACCTGCCGACGAGCGTGCCGCAATCGAGCGTCACCTGGCGCAGATCGATCTGATCCAGGGTTCATTGAAAGAGGTCGAGGCGGATATCGCGCGTGAAGCGATGTCCGATCCGGTCATTCGGCGGCTGATGACGCTCCCGCGTGGGATATGCTTCGGGCGAGGACACGGGCTTCGCCGACATCCAGCGCTTTGCCGATCCGACCAGGCTGGTGAGCTACCTGCGGCTAGTAAGGCAATCTAGCGAAGGTTCCGCCTACCATGGTAGGATCACCAAACAGGGCCGCGGCCAAGCTCGGTGACGCCCGCAAGGAAGCGGAAAGTTGTCGCCCATCTCGTGGACGCCCACGGGATGAGCGAACGGCGCGCGTGTAAAGCCATCGGCTGTTGCCGCATGACCATCAGATATCGGACAACCCGGGCGGATGACGCTGCCCTACGCCAACGCATGAGAGCGATTGCCGAGGTGCGCCTCCTTCGGCTATCGACGCCTGCATGTTCTGCTCAAGCGGAGGGCTATCTGGCCAACCACAAGAAGCTGTTCCGGCTCTATCGGGAAGAGAGGCTCGTGGTCCGTCGCCGTGGTGGCCGCAAACGGATGCTCGGGACCAGGGCGCCGATCGTGGAGCCGATAGTCCCGAATGACCGCTGGTCGTTCGACTTTGTCTCGGATCAGCTGACTTGCGGCCGCCGCTTCCGCATTCCGACCGTGGTCGACGAGTGCACCCGCGAGTGCCTGTCGTTCGTGGCCGGCACCTCGCCGTCGGGCTCCCGGGTGGCGCGGAGCTGGACCGGCTGATCATACACCGCGGCAAGCCCAAAATGATGGTCAGCGACAACGGCACCGAATTGACCAGCAACGCCATCCTGACATCGGCCAATCAGAGCAGCGTCGCCTGGCATTACATCGCTCCCGGCAAGCCGACGCAGAATGCCTTCATCGAAAGCTTCAATGTTGCTGAACGAGACGCTGTGCAAGCATCGCGCCGGCAACGCGTTAACCTTTGCACCATTTACGAGTCCTGGAAATCAGGCGTGATTCATCCAACAATGTATCTGGGTTGGCACCGCCAGTGTCCCCGAGCCTACGATTTTGCGGTGATGTCTTTTCAAGCCGAAGGTCGCGTTGGACGCCACTACGCGGGCATGCGACGATGTCGACCCGTTTGTTCGATCTATTTCATTTGGTGTCGAGCACGTGACATTGAGACGCATGACGACGTGGCGCGCTATCGATTGGAAGCGCGTGCGATCCGATGCGCTTCCCACATCTTAAGCATCACGTGATGCTGCGCAGCCCATCAAGTTGCGTTCGTGCAGCTGGCACATTGCTTGCTGGACACCAGTCGCCGAGCAAAAGGCTGGTAATATGGCGTTCAATTGCCCGTGCATTCCTCAGGCAAACTAGAATTTCACAAGGGGTGCATGGCGTGTTGAAGAAGACTGCAGATCGTCCATCAATCAGCTCCATATGGTACAACATAGCTAAGTTTCACATGTTGGCGAAGTCACGCAAACCGCTTCAAATGTCTGGAGTGCGACTTTTGAACCGAAAGCCCATTGCAAACGGAGAGCATCGTTCACCGGCGGTGCCGTTTTCCGAAGCATCCTTCAGCCAGTCCGCCAAGCTCAACAAGATCAACACTTGGTGTTCAAGCAAGATTGAGCCTTCCTTTGTGATTAAAGTCATCGAACGATCCCCAGAGCGAGTTGTTCCAATTGTTCCGCGCGTCGAGAACGCTCGATGCTGCATCCAATGGTGGACGATAAACGTTAGCCTGTTTCGGCTGTGGCAAGATCGTGCTCTCTCGATCAACTGTGCCAGCTCACCAACTGGGTCAGATTCCAGGTGGAACAGTGATCGCTCACCGAGTAATTGCCGATCCAGAGGGAAGCCTCAATGGCCCGTATGACCCGCAATGACAAGGTTCATCAGATGGTGGTTGCGAACCGCACCGCGCGTGCGGCGATCGAAGTCGATCAGCTGGTAAAGGTCTACAAGCAAATCCGCGCCGTCGACAACATCTCGTTTTCATTGCCGCGCGGCAGCATCACCGGGCTTCTGGGCGGCAACGGGGCCGGCAAGACCACGACCATAGCGATGATCATGGGCCTAGTGCTGCCGACCTCCGGCCGCGTTCAGGTGCTAGGTCATGAGATGCCCGATGAGAGTGCGTCCGTGCTGGGGCGGATAAATTTCCAGAGTCCCTACGTCGACATGCCCATGCGGCTTACCGTGCGGCAGAACCTCACCGTGTTTGGCAAGCTCTATGCGGTGAAAAACGTCTCGAAGCGCATTGCCGACCTCGCGGCCGATCTCGACTTCACCGACTTAATCGATCGCACCAACGGCAAGCTCTCCGCTGGGCAGAAGGCCCGCGTTGCGTTGGCAAAGGCGCTGATCAACCAGCCTGAGCTGCTCTTGCTGGACGAGCCGACTGCCTCCCTCGACCCCGCTACCGCCGACTGGGTGCGGGCTCATCTAGAGCAGTATCGGCGAGACAACAAGACCACCATTCTCCTAGCTTCGCACAATATGCTTGAGGTCGAGCGGCTCTGCGACCGCGTTATCATCCTGAGACGCGGCCGCGTCGAGGACAACGACACGCCTGATGCGATCATGACCCGCTACAAACGCTCAACGCTAGAGCAGGTGTTCCTGGACGTGGCGCGCGGACGTGTGAACGGTTCAAAAGAGGAAGCGCGATGAGCGGGGCCCTGCCTTTCCGCCGTAGCCTAGATACCGCGGAGTGCAAATGCGGGATAGAACCCGAGTCCGCTGCGACCCATTCTGGCTATGCGGTGCCAAGATGACCAAGCTTCGTCTTCATCATGGCGTGTCAGTGCGGCGCGTCGGCGCCATGATCCTGCGATACTGGTATTTGTTGATGTCCTCTTGGCCGCGGCTGCTAGAGCTCCTGTATTGGCCGGCACTGCAGGTGACTACCTGGGGCTTCCTGCAGCTCTACATTGCGCAAAATTCGAATTTCGGCGCGCGCGCGGGAGGCGCACTGCTTGGTGCCGTCATCCTATGGGACATCTTGTTCCGCGGACAGCTGGGCTTTTCTATTTCTTTCCTTGAGGAGATGTGGGCGCGCAATCTTGGCAACTTGATGATGAGCCCTTTGAGGCCGATTGAGCTCCTGCTGTCGCTGATGGTCATGAGCCTGATCCGGCTCGCCATTGGCGTCGTCCCGATGACCCTGCTCGCGCTGCTCCTATTTCAATTCAACGTCTACGTGCTCGGGCTGCCCCTGATAGCCTTGTTCTGCAATCTGATCTTCTCGAGCTGGGCTGTGGGCATCTTCGTTTCAGGCCTGGTGCTGCGGAACGGCCTTGGCGCTCAGAGCATCGCCTGGACCTTGATTTTCGCGATCTTGCCGCTGGCCTGTGTCTACTATCCAATCGGCGTGCTTCCCGTCTGGCTGCAATACGTCGCGTGGGCCTTGCCCCCGACCTATGTGTTCGAAGGCATGCGCGCCCTCCTGAACGAGCAAACCTTTAGGAGCGACTTAATGCTGGAGGCGTTAACCATCAACTCGGTGCTGCTGGTTGCATCTTTTTGGACATTCTTTGCTCTGTTTCGTAGCACCAAAACGCATGGCTCGCTGCTCTCGGGCAGCGAATAGAGCTGTAAGGGAGCGCGCTAATCGCGATCCGCTTGAAGAGACGGGAAAGCTAGTTCGTCGTCCTCGACGTAAGCGGCAAGCTGAGCAGGCGGCGGGGCTCCATGGATAAGCGCTTCGATTTCGCTGCTCGGCCAACCGTTGGCGATACGATGAAGTGTTAGCGTAAGCCGGGCGAACGGGACGACGTTGTTCATCTTCGCCGTCTGCAGCAGTGTTGCGATAGTTCGCCCAGGTTTGTCCGCCGCCGTCGCTGCCAGCGAAGAGCCTATTCTTTGATGGGCCGTTCGACAACGTTGGAGTCGAGCTCAATCCGACCATCGGCCAGGAAGCCTTCGAAGATGGCACGCCGTGAGACGGCATGGCGAATCGCGTCGGCCAATTTTGATTTGCCGGAGATCCGCCGCAAGGTCTGCTGCCAGAGGTCGAAGAGATCTGCGACGACCGCGGCGGAGGCTTGCCGGCGCGCGGCAACGCGAGTGTCGGGGCTTTGGCCCCGCACGGTTTTCTCGACCTGCCAGAGCTTGGCCATCCGCTCGACCGTCGCCGTTGCCGCCTCTGAGCTCCCTGCAACATGCAGCTCGTAGAACTTGCGTCTGCGGTGTGACCAGCCGGCAGCCAATATGATGCCGTCAGCGATCGGATCGCGCGTGCTTGTTATAGGCCGCATAGCCATCCACTTGCAGGATGCCGCGATATAACCATTGAGATGGCGGACCACGCATTCGCCGGCGCGACTGTCTTCGAAGTGATAAGCCACCATCGGGGGACCGCTGCGGTCAAAAGTTCGGTCATCCCTGGCATAGGCCCATAAGTAGGCCCTCTTTGTCGATCCAGAGCCTCGCGGGGCAGCATCCCGAATGTACGGGCGATTTCAATGGAGATCGCGTGAGACAGGAAATGGCCGCTCAGAGCACTCGACAGGAAGACGTACAGCGCTCGAGCACGCCGCCAGCGTGTTTCAACGGCGGGTGCTCAAAGTTTGGAACGGCTACCTTCATTCACCGGCCCTTCCATTCCCCTCGGGGACTAGAAACAATCGGGCGGGGCCGCGAAGGATACCGATATGGCCACGGCTGAGTACGTTCGTTGATGCGTCTGCTTCGTGGATTTAGCGGTTTAGGAGAACTGGTGTGGCTGGTATCAAAGCCGTCGCTGAACGTCGATCGAGCGTTCTTCATGCTTTCACGCAGCTCAAGGACTTTCGCCCTGGCAAGATCGGCGCGTGATGGCAAAAAAAACATTCGGATCCGGGATCCCAGGGCCGCAGCTACATGGACGCTTTTGCCGGACTTTATTGCGTCAAAATCAAATGCGGCCCGAGCGAAGTCGCGAAGCCATCGCGCGGCAGGCTTAAAAGTTGGTATCTATCACACGTATTCGGCTCATGCGACCGAAGAACCAGGTGCTTGGTAGGGGAGGCATTGCGCCGCCACCCGCGGGCTATTGGCGCACAACTCAGGCGGTGCTCAAGCGTTACGACGTCATATTAATCGGCGACGAAACGATCTGCCCGAACGGCCGAGAATTTCGGCATCGCGCTGCACGGGATCGAGCTTCCAGTTACCAAGACTCTGAGCTCCGGTTACACCGCTGTCGGGCCCATCGTAGGCGAGAAGGTGTACGCAGTCGTGGAGGAGGCCTCTGATCGCTAGGCGCCTCTTCACACGGCTGCACCCTCGGGTCATCCGATTGCGGCAGCCGCTGCGGACGCAGTTCTCGCGATTTTCGAAAAAGAGCGCCTGAGCGACTGCAGGAGTGTCGGCGCTTATATCCAGCGGCGGCTCAAGGAAGAATTTGCGGCGCAAATGGAGATCGTCGGGGTGGTTCGTGGGGTTGGCTTGTTAGGGGCTGTCGAATTCGTTGCAGACCGGCAGTTGAAGAAGCGCTTCGATCCACAGCTCAAGGTCAGAGCGCGCGTCTCGAAAGCTCTAGCTTGGACGGTCTCCTGTCTGTCTCCACCGGACGACACAGGTGTCACCTCGACTTGCGCTCCCGCCAGGTATCCACCTCACCTGACATGCCGAGCGAAAGATGCGTTGCCCCTTTCGGCAAAAGCAACAATAAACCACGAGGACGTAAGCCCAGCAAGACACAGCTATACAGGAGCGGTTTGCTAGCCGCCATGGTCGCGCATCCACCTTGGGATTTAGCAGCTCTCTTGAGCTGCGCAGCAGTCGCTATATTGTCGAAGGGCGAGAGAGCGTCAGCTGATACTACAGCTGCTGCTGCAGAGAAAAATATTCCTCGCGCGTCACTTCGTAATATCGCCAAAACTTGCCACCGTGCCACCGATCGTCGATATAGCGCAGGCCCAACTTCTTGGCCACCGGCTCAGGCCGCGCGTTTCCGCGCTTAATTAGGGCAACAACTTTTTCTTTTGTCGAGTTTCGTAAGGCATGAGTAACGGCAAACCGGGCGGCTTCCATACCTAAGCCTCGTCCCCTTCCGTGTTCGCAAAGGGAGGTGGCGAGCTCAAGATTGTTCGTGCCTTCAAAGTCGCGAAGACCACATCGGCCGATGAAAATAGAACTATCATCGATCTTTTCGTACACCATCCAATCTCCGAAGCCGTTCTTTCGCCATTCGGCGAAGAACCAATGGAGCCATTTTCGTACATTCTCCATGGTCTGCGGCACATTATTGAATACCATCTCCTGGACCAGTGGGTCGTTATGCAGCCTAAACAAATCAGCCTCATGTTCGGGGCGGGGTGCCATAAGGATCAAATGCTCAGTTTCATATTTGGTCATGGTACTCTCCAGGTCGTTGCATTCATCGCCATAGGAAGCAATTACCCATGCGCCTGTTACACCAGTTCAGGTATTGCGCAGCGTGCGCGGTCAATGTCGTTGACCGGCAGTCCTCAGAGAATCGAGTCGAAAGTCACTTTCGCAGCTCATGCCACAGAGCTCCAACAGCTTGTTGGTTGACGCCGACCGATCAGGCCAGAATCATCACTCGGTCAATTGCCAGGTACTGATCTTCGCAAGAGCTTTCAACCAGTATCTCCACTTCTCTAGAGCAGTACCGCGCTGGCGCTGTTGACTATATCAGGCGAATTGCCGGGGGATGCACATAGTTGACGTCTCGGATTGAATAGCGACTGCATCGCTGGAACGCGTCCAGGGGAGAGTTTCCACCGCCATGTGCCTTCCACTGTTCTCCTGTAGGTCCATTGGAGAGGAAAGGGAGCTTCGGTTGGTTTTTCGATTGAATGCACTAAATCCTCCATCAGTATTGCGGCTTTCTGAATTGCAATGCCCATGCCAGCCTCCGTTCCAGCAAGCGGGTATTTGGCAAAGCTAAAGAAACAGGCGCGGGAATAGAAGGTGGGTGTTTTAAAGCGGACAGCGGATTGCCTACTAGTTAGATACTGGACGAGGGACGGGAGCTGTCTGATCGCGATGCTGGTGAGGCTCTGAACGACCTTCCTTGTCGACTAGCCTGGCATCCGGGTTGGGAGCTGGCGAGCTTTCGAGCCACTAGGCCGCACGCTTCACCCAGCTGGCAAGCGTCGACAGTGTGCCAACTCATCCGTTCGGCCGGCAGCAAACTCTTCTTCCGGCCAAACTACTCGCCTGACCTGAAGCAGATCGAACAAGTGTTTGCCAGTCTCAAGCATCTGCTCCGACATGCTTCTGCGCTGACCTTGCCCCACAGGCTTAATCCAGTTTGAAGTTCGCTCTGGCCCACGACAAGGACCAGAGCATGAAGCGCAGCCGCTCTCGGAAGAGCAGATCAT
>NZ_JBYGYN010000022.1:0-3135 GCF_057651995.1 Bradyrhizobium sp. USDA3516
ATTACAAACTCGGACCGCAATCCACGCGACTGCGGCCCTCTCTCCTGACGTCTTCCGCCTCAAAAAGCAGTAGCGCAACAGGCCCACAAGGGGAGAGGGTGAAGGAGCATCTCACCTCGCCGCCGCGACCTTGATCGGCTGCGGCATCAATCCGCCCATCGGACGGCCGGAGCGCGCGGGGTTGAGCTGATAGAGACCGCGGCGATCGGCGATGGGGCGGAACACGTCCGTGATGCCGACGACGGATTCGGCAGCACCAAGCAGCAACGTGCCGTCGGCCTCCATCGCCTTCGCCATGCGCTCGAAAATCACCGCCTTGGTGTCCTGGTCGAAATAGATCAGGACGTTGCGGCAGAAGATCACGTCGAAGGTGCCGAGATGGGAGAAGTCCTGCAGCAGATTGAGCTGGCGGAACTGCACCATGGCGCGAATGTCGGCGCTGAGCTGCCAGAGCTCGCCGGTCTGCGTGAAGTATTTCACCAGATGTTGGATCGGCAGGCCGCGCTGCACCTCGAACTGGCTGTAGAGGCCGGCCTTGGATTTCTCCAGCACCTCCTGCGACAGATCGGTGGCGACGATCTCGATGCGCCACCCCGCGAGCGCCGCGCCCATCTCCTTCACGCACATCGCAATCGAATAAGGCTCCTGCCCGGTCGAGGCGGCCGCCGACCAGATGCGCAGCGACTTGCGCGCCGCACGCGCCTGGATCAGGCCCGGCAGGATGGTGTCGCGCAAATGATCGAACGGAATCTTGTCGCGGTAGAAGAACGTCTCATTGGTGGTCATCGCTTCGACCACGTCGGTCGCAAGCCGGCCGTCGCCGTTCCTGATCTTCAGAACGAGATCGGGGATGCCGGGAAGGCTTGCCTTGCGGGCGAGCGGCAGCAGCCGGCTCTCGACCAGATATTGCTTGTCGGCGGAGAGATCGAGACCGGAGCGCTCCTTCAGAAACTTGCGCAGATAATCGTAATCTGCGGGTGTCACGAGCGGTCTCCCGCGAACAGGCGGTTGACCTTGGCGCCGATCTGGTTGAGCGGCAGGATCGCCGCGCAGATGCCGGCATTGGCCGCCGCGCCCGGCATGCCCCAGACCACGCTGGAGGCTTCGTCCTGCGCGATCACGCTGCCGCCGGCCGCGACGATGTCCTTGCCGCCGCGCATGCCGTCCGAGCCCATGCCGGTCAGGATCACCGAGAGGATGTTGCCGTGCCAGACGTCGATGGCGGAGTTGAAGAGCGGATCGACCGCAGGCTTGCAGAAATTGACGGCGGGGCCGTCGTCGAGGGCGATCACGGGGTCAGCGCCACTGCGCGCGACGCGCATGTGCTTGCCGCCCGGTGCGAGGTAGATCCGTCCCGGCTTCACCGGCTCGCCGTCGACCGCCTCGGCCGCTGGCCGGCGGCTCGAGCGCGCCAGATGCTCGGCCAGGATGGTGGTGAAGGTCGGCGGCATGTGCTGGGTAATCAGCACCGGGAAGCGATCGATCACGGGGCCGAGCTCGGTGACGAGCGACATCAGTGCCTGAGGGCCGCCGGTCGAGGAGCCTATCAGCAGCACCTTGGGCGCCTGGGTCGAGAACGGACGCGTTGATGGCGATCCCGACGAGGCGGCCGGAGCGGGCGCAGGCGCGGCAGGCCGCGCGACAGGACCGCGCGCGAGGGGAGCCGGGCTCGCGGGCGCCAGCGGCGGGCTCGCAACCGCCGATTTGCGACGCAGCCGCGCGCCGAGATGACGAATCTTCTGGATCAGGTCGTGATGGAAAATGTCGGCGGCAGAGGCCTCACGCGTCGATTCCGGCTTGGGAATGTAATCGGCCGCGCCGAGCGACAAGGCCTTGAAGCTGATCTCCGCGTTGCGGCGGGTCAGCGTCGAAGCCATGATGATGACGAGGTCGCGCTTCTTGGCGAGCAGTTGCGGCAGCGCCGAAAGGCCATCGAGCTCGGGCATTTCGATGTCGAGCACGGCAACATCGGGATTGATGCGCTCGAGCTGGTTGACCGCCTCGAGCCCGGTGCGCAGCGACGCCGCGACCTCCATGTCGTGCTCGGCGCCGACCCAGCGCGAGATCAGACCGCGGATGACGACGGAGTCGTCGACGATCATCACCCGCAGCGGCCCGGTTTCGCGCGACGTGCCCGGGGTCGAATTACCTGCGAACGCAACACTCATTACCCACCAACTCAGACTGAAACGGTTCAGTTGAAAAACAAGCGCCGAAGGATCCGTTCAGCCTCCGGGCAATCGCTCAGATCAGGCCGACTTCCTGGAATTTCGCCGTCACGATGTCCTTGTCGAACGGCTTCATGATGTATTCGTTGGCGCCGGCGTGCAGCGCGCGCGCGATATGCGCGACGTCGTTCTCGGTGGTGCAAAATACCACCTTGGGCTGGTCGCCGCCGGGCATCCGCCTGAGATGGCCGAGGAACTCGTAGCCGTCCATGACCGGCATGTTCCAGTCGAGCAGCACCGCATCGGGCAAGCCGCGCTTGCAGGCTTCCAGCGCCTTCTCACCGTCCTCGGCTTCGAGGATCTGGAAGTCGAGGCCCTCCAGGATCCGGCGCGCAACCTTGCGGATGACGCTGGAATCATCAACGACGAGACAAGTTCGCATGTGAACCTCTGCTTCCTCCCCTTTGCGGGGGCACTTCCAATTGCAGGCACGTCGGCGGCGAGGCCGCCGTATCAGGCCGCCATCATCTCGGGCGCGAGCTCGAGGACGCGGTCGACGTCGAGGACGACCATGAGCTGGCCCTCGAGGCGGTGGACGCCGCCGGCGAGCTTGGCCATGCGGGGATCGAGGTTGACGGGGTTCTCTTCCATGCCGGCCTCGGGCAGGCGCAGCACTTCGCCGATCTGGTCGATGAGCAGGCCATAGGATTCGCCGCGCAGGTCGACGCCGACCGCCATCGGCGTCTTGCCGTCCTCGTCCCTGGGCAGGCCGAGGCGCGAGCGCATGTCGACCACGGTGACGATGCGGCCGCGCAGATTGAGGACGCCGGCGATCTCGCGCGAGGACAGCGGCACGCGGGTGACGCGCTCGGGCATGAACACGTCCTGGACGCGCGAGATCGGCAGGCCGAACAGCTGGCCGCCGATCATGGCGGTGACGTACTCGACCATGGCGCCTTCGGCGGAC
>NZ_JBYGYN010000023.1:0-1219 GCF_057651995.1 Bradyrhizobium sp. USDA3516
GGTCGACAGACGATTCTGCGTGGTGGCGAGGAGGTCAGCGGTGGACTGGAGGGAGAGCAGGTTCTGACGAACCGATGCGGAGAGGACGATACCGGACATTGAGTGTTACCCTTCTGGTACGCAACGCAACAAAAATTTCGATTAGGATTAATCGATGCTCGGGACGGTGAACGCGGACGGCTAACAAAGCATGAAGCGTGTCGCGCCAGCCCTTGCGCGGATTCACCATATGCGCCTTCGGGGCCGAACCGCGCTCACCGATATCATCATGATAGAATGATGCTTTTTCGGGCAGCGAGGAGGCGTTTGCGACTTGTCAACCATAACTCAGAGTGAGCAATTGGTTGCATTCGAATGCAGCGCCGAGCAGCATTCCGATGCCGGCATAAACGAAAGCGGCGGGGCCGAAGCCCCGCCGCCATGATCGTCTTGCGATGTCGTCCGCGACTTAGCGGAGCAGCTGCAGCACGCTCTGCTGCGACTGGTTGGCCAGTGACAGCGCCGAGACCGCGATCGACTGGCGGGTCGACAGCGCCTGGCTGTTGGCCGCTTCGACGTTGGTGTCGGCCAGCGTCAGGTTGGCTGAGCCGGTCTGCAGCACGTTGATCAGGCTCTTGTTGAAGTCCTGACGGACCTGCACCACCGAGAGGTTCGAGCCGAGGCTCGAGGCCTGCGAGCGCAGCGTGCTCGAGGCGGCGTTGAGGTTGGTCAGCACCTTGTTGGTGGCAGCGTTGTCGATGAAGTCGACACCGCTGGTCAGCGCAGCAAGGCCCAGGCCCTTGGAGTTGTAGGTCACGCCGGTGATGCTGAGATTCGACTTGCCGGTCTCGTCGAACACCAGCTTGAGCTGGTCGCCGTTCAAGAGGTTGACGCCGTTGAACGAGGAGTCCTGCGCCGTGGTGTCGATCTGGTTCAGAATGTTGTTGAACTGAGCCACCAGATTGGCACGCGAGGTCTGGGCAACCGTATCCTGGACGGGGCTGGAAGCCGTCGAGAACGTCAGCGACGAGGTCAGCGTGCCGCCGATCGCACCACCTGCGGCGCTCGAACCGATGGTCGAGGACGCGTAGTCGTTGGTGGTCGAGATCGTCAGCAGGCCATTGGCGTCGATCGTCGCCGACAGGTTGTTGGCCTGCAGCTTGGTGTTGAGCTGATCGAGCGTCTTGACCGTGCCGTTGGTGCCGTCGCCGAAGGTGACGTTGACCGCCGTGCCGCCATT
>NZ_JBYGYN010000024.1:0-1008 GCF_057651995.1 Bradyrhizobium sp. USDA3516
GCAAAGCCTTGGAGGGTAGCGATGGCAGTGAAGCAGACGGGGCAGCCGAGTTTTATTGAGGGGTGGCTGCCGAAGGGAGCCGGGGCCAACGCGGCGCTGGATCGGTTGTCGGGCTTGGTCAAATGGTATCGGTTCGAGAAGCTGATGTCGCATTTGCGGGATGAGGCAAGCCCTGGCCGTCCGGGCTATCCGGTGCTGGTGCTGTTTCGCGCGCTGTTATTGCAATCACTCTATGGTCTTTCGGAGCGCGAGCTCGAGGAAGCGCTGGGCGATCGACTGTCGTTCAAGCGCTTCGTCGGTCTCAGTCTTGAGGATGCGACGCCTGATCACACGGTCCTGAACCGGTTTCGGAACCAGCTTGTTGAGCAAGGTCTGTTAGAGAAGCTGTTCGGTGAACTCGATCGTCAGCTTGAGAATGCTGGTGTCATCCTCAAGCGCGGCACGATGCTGGATGCGACCTTGATCCAGGCGGTGTCAGCGCCTCCGAAGGAGGAACAGCCGTCGAACGATCCCGATGCCCGGTTTGCCAAGCGACAAGGCAAAAGCGGCTCGACCTTCGGTTACAAGGCCCATGTTGGTGTCGATGAGGGCTCCGGCCTGATCCGGTCGGTGCTGACCACGCCTGCCAATGTCAACGACACGACACCGGCCGACGAATTGATCCGCGGTGACGAAGCTGTGGTGTGGGCCGATGCGGCCTACGACACCCATGCCCGGCGGACTCGACTGAAAGCGGAAGGCAAGAAGCCCCGCATCGCGCGCCGCCCGAACCGGCATCACCCGGAGCTGCCGCCGAGGCTCAAGCGCTACAACCTTCTCATCGCACGACGACGGGCAACGGTGGAGACCACCTTCGCTACCCTCAAACGCCGGATGCGGCTCACCTGCATCCGCTATGTCGGTCTCGCCAAGGCAAGCGGGCAAGTTTTGCTCGCCTCCATCGCGTTCAATATGAGGCGGTGGGCCACGATCACCGCCTGAACTGCCCGCCGAGGGTGGCAATTACAA
>NZ_JBYGYN010000025.1:0-839 GCF_057651995.1 Bradyrhizobium sp. USDA3516
CTGACCTTGCCCCACAGGCTTAATCCAGTTTGAAGTTCGCTCTGGCCCACGACAAGGACCAGAGCATGAAGCGCAGCCGCTCTCGGAAGAGCAGATCATCGGGATTTTGAAGGAGCACGAGGCCCGGCGTTTCGGTTGCCGACCTGTGCCGCAAGCACGGCGTCAGCGTCGCCAGCATCTACAAATGGAAGGCGAAGTTCGGCGGTATGGAGGTGTCGGAGGCTAAGCGGCTGAAGGCACTGGAGGATGAGAACACGCGGCTGAAGCGGCTGCTGGCGGATGCCATGCTCGACAATGTCGCGCTGAAGGACTTGCTGGGAAAGACATGGTGACGCCCGCGGGGGAGCGGAAAGCTGTCGCCCATCTCATGGATGCCCATGGGATGAGCGAACGGCGGGCGTGTAAAGCCATCGGCAGCTGCCGCATGACTGTGAGATACAAGACGATCGGGACGGACGATGGCGGCCTTCGCCAGCGCATGAAGGCGATCGCGCACGAGCGCGGCCGCTTCGGCTATCGGCGCGTGCATGTCCTGCTCAAGCGGGAGGGCTATAGGGTCAACCACAAGAAGCTGTTCCGGCTGTACCGGGAAGAGAAGCTTGCAGTGCGCCGCCGTGGCGGCCGCAAGCGCGCCATCGGGACCAGGGCGCCGATGACGGCGCCGATGGCGCCGAACGAGCGCTGGTCGCTCGACTTTGTGTCGGATCAGCTGACGTGCGGCCGCCGCTTCCGCGTCCTCACCGTGGTCGATGACTGCACCCGCGAGTGCCTGGCGCTGGTGGCCGATACCTCGCTCTCCGGCATCCGCGTGGCCCGGGAACTTGACCGGCTGATGATCG
>NZ_JBYGYN010000026.1:0-825 GCF_057651995.1 Bradyrhizobium sp. USDA3516
TCCTCAAGCTTATCGCGGCGCGCGCACCGATCAAGGCGGTGGTTGGCTATTACGGCTCCGATGCCAACACCTACTACGGCTACTACGTGAAGGACGACAGTCCAATCAAGACAGCGCGCGACCTGATCGGCAAGAAGGTCGCAGTCAACACGCTGGGCGCGCATCTGGAGTTCGTGCTGCGTGAGTATCTCGCCCGTAACGGCCTCTCGGCGAGCGAGGCCAAGCAGGTGACCCTGGTGGCCATCCCGCCCGTGAGCGGCGAGCAAGCGCTGCGCCAGGGCCAGGTCGAGGTCAGCGCGCTCAGCGGCGTGCTGCGCGACAAGGCGCTCGATCGCGGCGGCATCCACTCGCTATTTAATGACACCGACCTGTTCGGTCAGTTCACCGGCGGTTCCTATGTGCTGCGGGACAAGTTTATCAAGGACAATCCCGAGGCCTCCCGCAGATTGGTCGAGGGCATCTCGCGGGCGATCGCATGGGCGCAGACGGCGCCGCCGGAGGAGGTGCGTGCACGCTTCGACAGGATCATCGCCGACCGCAAGCGCAACGAGGATGGCTCCTCGATCAAATACTGGAAGAGCACCGGCGTTGCGAGCAAGGGCGGCGTGATCTCTGACGCGGAGATCCAGGTGTGGATCGACTGGCTGGAGAAGGACGGGCTGTTCAAACCCGGCCAGATCAAGGCCTCCAATACCTACACCAACGCGTTCAACTATTTCCGTCCCGGCAAGACGGCGGATGCGCAATGAGTTTTGTCAAGATCAGCTTCGAGCGGGTCCGAAAGGACTTCGTCGCGCGAGGTGAAGCAGGCCGCCCGCCGGACCG
>NZ_JBYGYN010000027.1:0-683 GCF_057651995.1 Bradyrhizobium sp. USDA3516
AGCTTCTTCAGATGGATCAGCGGCAGCAGCTTGTTGCGGAGCCTGAGCACCGCGGTGTCCTTGATGCGCTCGATGCGGTGCTCGCTATTGGCGCGGGCCCGGACCAATTCCACCACCGAGAGCTGCGGGATCGCAAAGCGGTCGCCGGCGGCTTCGACGATCAGCGCCGAGACGATGGCGAGCGTCAGCGGGATCTTGATGGTGACGGAGGAGCCTTCACCCGCGACCGACTTGATGTCGATGGTGCCGCCGATCTGGTCGATATTGGTGCGGACCACGTCCATGCCGACGCCGCGGCCCGAGACCGAGGTGATGGCAGCGGCAGTGGAGAAGCCCGGCGCGAAGATGAACTTGTGGATCTGGGCTTCGCTCATCTTCTCCAGCTCGGCCTCGGTGACGAGACCGGACGAGAGCGCCTTGGCCTTGATCTTCTCGGTGTTGAGGCCTCTGCCGTTGTCGGCGATGCAGATGATGATGTGGCCGCCCTCGTGATAGGCGGACAGGCGGATGGTGCCCTGCTCGCCCTTGCCGCTGGCGAGGCGCTCGGCGGGGGTCTCCAGGCCATGATCGGCGGAGTTGCGCACCATGTGGGTGAGCGGGTCCTTGATCAGGTCGAGCACCTGGCGGTCGAGCTCGGTGTCGGCGCCGTGCATCTCGAGCTCGATCTGCTTGCCGAGTTCGGA
>NZ_JBYGYN010000028.1:0-617 GCF_057651995.1 Bradyrhizobium sp. USDA3516
TCGAACCCGTTCATGTCGGGCATCTCGATGTCGGTCAGGATCACGTCGAAGCTTTGGGCGCGCAGTGCCGCCAGGCCCTCCTGCGCGGTCGGCGCGGTGCGGACGCGGTAGCCGGCCGCCTTCAGCACCGGCGCCAGCATGTTGCGGAAGAACGCGCTGTCGTCGACCAGAAGCACCGACTGCGAATGCAGCGACGGCTTCATCTCCTTGCGGGTGAACCAGTCGGCGAACGCCATCGGGAGGAAGTGGCCGACGTCGATCACCTCGGTGGCCTGGCCCTTGATCACGGCCGAGCCGAGAATGCCGGAGGAGGAGCCGCCGACCTCGATGTTGAGGCGCTCCTCGACGATGTCGATGATCTCGTCGACGACGAGGCCCATGGAGCGGCCGTCGTCGGCGAACACCAGGATCGGCTGGGCGCCCTGGCTGGCAATCGTGACGCCTTCCATGGCCACCAGCGGCATCAGCTGCTCGCGGTACTGCACCATGTAGCGGCCGTTACTGAACTCGATCTTGTCGGCGGGCAGCTCCTCCAGGCGCGTGACGAGGCCGAGCGGGACCGCCTTGGGCTGCGACGAGCCGGCGCGGAACACCAGCAGCGAGGTGGTCTGCTCGCC
>NZ_JBYGYN010000029.1:0-616 GCF_057651995.1 Bradyrhizobium sp. USDA3516
CCGTCTGGGGTTTCGGTGTCTTGACACGCGTCACGCTGCGGCGGCCATCGACGCTGAGCGGAACATCGCCATCGATGGTGGCGCGGCGAACGATGCGGTGCTGATCGCCATAGTCGTTGACAGCGTAGTGCTGGGTGGCACGATTGTCCCAGATCGCGACGTCGCCGGCCTGCCAGCTCCAGCGCACGGTGTTTTCGGGCGCGGTGATATGGGACTGGAACAGCTCGAACAGCTTCTGACCGTCGTATTTCGGCAAGCCGACGAAGCGCTGAACGAAATTGCCGAGCACAAGCGAGCGCTCGCCGGTCTCGGGATGAACCCTTACTACCGGATGTTCGGTTTCGTAGATGGTGCCGGTGAACACCTCATCGAAGTGTTTTCTGTCCGCTTCCGTCGCGCGCGTCTTCACGGCGTAGTCGTAGGCGTTGCTGTGAACCGCCCAGAGCTCGTCGGCGAGCTTGCGCAGCGGCGCCGGGAGGTCGAGGTAGGCCGCGGCCGTGTTCGACCACACAGTGTCGCCGCCATAGGGTGGGATCACCACGCCGCGCAGCACGGAGATCTTCGGGTAGGCGTCCACGAAGGTGACATCCGTGTGCCACTGGTCTGCTCTGCCGCC
>NZ_JBYGYN010000030.1:0-566 GCF_057651995.1 Bradyrhizobium sp. USDA3516
TTCGTCCAGGAAGGCTGCGAGCTTGGGCAGCTTGGGACGAAGCTGATCCGCAACACGGCGCCACTGGGCCTTTGCGGCCTCGGCATCGTCCTGGGCAAAGGCGGTGGCCATGAAGGCGGAGACGACGCGCCGCCCGCTCTTGCCGGCATGTGCCAGCGCGTTGCGCATGAAGTGCACGCGACAACGCTGCCAGGTGGCATTGAGCACCTTGCTGACGGCGGCCTTGATGCCCTCGTGGGCATCGGAGACGACCAGCTTGACGCCGCGCAGGCCGCGGCGGGCGAGCTTGCGCAGGAATGCCGTCCAGAACGTCTCGGCTTCGGAGGGACCAATATCCATGCCGAGAACTTCGCGCCGGCCGTCACTGTTGACGCCGACCGCGACAATCACGGCGACTGAGACGATGCGGCCATTCTGGCGCACCTTCACGTAAGTGGCGTCGATCCACAGATACGGCCAGTCGCCCTCGATCGGGCGGCCGAGGAACGCCTTCACTCTGTCGTCGATCTCGCCGCACAGCCGGCTCACCTGGCTCTTGGAGATGCCGCTCATCCCCATCGCCTGCA
>NZ_JBYGYN010000031.1:0-534 GCF_057651995.1 Bradyrhizobium sp. USDA3516
ACCGCATCGTTCGCCGCGCCACCATCGATGGCGATGTTCCGCTCAGCGTCGATGGCCGCCGCAGCGTGACGCGTGTCAAGACACCGAAACCCCAGACGGTCAAGGCCGCCTGATTTCCGCCTCAGCATAGGATTTGCACAATGAACTCTCAGTTTCGATTCCCTGGCGCGCGGCGTCGCGCCTTGCGGGTGCTGCTGGCGGGCGCCTTGGCGGTCGGCCTCGTAACTCCGGCCTTCGCGGAGCCGCCGCTCGAGAAGTCCGAGATCCGCTACCAGGGCTGGGCCGGACAGGTGACGTTTATCGAGCTCGCCGACGATCTTGGCTATCTCGCGCCGTTGAAGCTGAAATGGGTCGGCAACACCATCAGCGGCCCGCAGGACATCCAGACCGTCGTGACCGGCGATATCGACATCGGCGGCGCTTTCTACGGCGCGGTCCTCAAGCTTATCGCGGCGCGCGCACCGATCAAGGCGGTGGTTGGCTATTACGGCTCCGATGCCAACACCTACTACGGCTACTACGTGAAGGACGACA
>NZ_JBYGYN010000032.1:0-497 GCF_057651995.1 Bradyrhizobium sp. USDA3516
GGCCGCCTCGTCACCGACGGCAACGGCAACACCACCGTTTATCTCGGTACTGCCGGCGCCCCGGCTGCGACGGTCGACGACCTGTTGACCGCGGTCGATCTCGCCAGCGGCGTCAAGACGGTCGCCATCAGCTCCGGCGCTGCGACGATCGCTACGAGCAACAACCAGACCGCTTCGAGCGTTGGCGGCGGTGCCGTCACGCTGAGAAGCTCGACGGGTGCGGATCTGAGCGTCACCGGCAAGGCCGACCTGCTCAAGGCTCTCGGCCTGAGCGCATCGGTCGGCGGCGGCAACGCCACGGTGTCCGTCAACCGGACCACGACCTCGGCCTCACTGGGTGCGACGATCACCGACGGCTCGACGCTGAACGTCAACGGTAAAGTCATCACCTTCAAGAACGCGCCGATCCCGGGCTCGACCGGTGCGCCGAGCGTTCCGACCGGTTTTGGTGCGAGCGGTAACATCCTCACCGACGGCAGCGGCAACTCGACGGTCTA
>NZ_JBYGYN010000033.1:0-496 GCF_057651995.1 Bradyrhizobium sp. USDA3516
GGCGGGCAGCTCCTCCAGGCGCGTGACGAGGCCGAGCGGGACCGCCTTGGGCTGCGACGAGCCGGCGCGGAACACCAGCAGCGAGGTGGTCTGCTCGCCGCTTCCGATGTGGTGCGCGCCGTTCTCGTCGCCCATGTCATGGGCCGAGGAGCCGGCGGCGCCGAGCGCTTTCGCAATGCCGTTGGGATCGATGATCATGATGACCGCGCCATCGCCCAGAATGGTGTTGCCGGAGAACATGTCGATGTGACGCAGCTTCGTCGACATCGGCTTGACCACGATTTCTTCGGTGTGGAACACGCCGTCGACGACGATGCCGAAGGTCTGGCTGCCGACCTGGGTGACCACGATGAAGCCGTTCTCGGGATCGGAGGCCGCGCCGTCGTCGATCTTCAGCAGCTTCTTCAGATGGATCAGCGGCAGCAGCTTGTTGCGGAGCCTGAGCACCGCGGTGTCCTTGATGCGCTCGATGCGGTGCTCGCTATTGGCGCGGGCC
>NZ_JBYGYN010000034.1:0-376 GCF_057651995.1 Bradyrhizobium sp. USDA3516
CATGTGGGTGAGCGGGTCCTTGATCAGGTCGAGCACCTGGCGGTCGAGCTCGGTGTCGGCGCCGTGCATCTCGAGCTCGATCTGCTTGCCGAGTTCGGACGAGAGGTCGCGGACGATGCGGGGCAGCTTCTGCCAGGCATTGCCGATCGGCTGCATGCGCGTCTTCATGACGCCTTCCTGCAGCTCGGCGGTGACGTTGGAGAGGCGCTGCAAGGGCACCTTGAACTCGGTGTCCTCGTTGCGGCGGGAGATCTCCAGCAGCTGGTTGCGGGTCAGCACCAGCTCGGAGACCATGGTCATCAGGTGCTCCAGCGTATCCACGTTGACGCGGATCGACTGGTTGGCGATGCGGTCGCCCTCGCCCGCCATCTCGTCG
>NZ_JBYGYN010000035.1:0-375 GCF_057651995.1 Bradyrhizobium sp. USDA3516
GATGGTGCCGGTCAGGGCCGTGGTGCCGTCGCCGGCCGTCGCCGCCGTGCCCGTGAACGCGCCGATGGTGGCGCCGAGCGTCGTGGTGCCGGTCGCCGCGGTGGTGCCGCCGGCTGCGCCGCTGAACAGCACGTTGCTGCTCGCCGTCGCACTGGCATAGGAGGTCGTGCCGCGCAGGTCGGCCGACGTCGCACCGGAGATGGTGGTGGAGACGTTCGACTTGGTGGAATAGCCGACCGTGGTCTGCAGCGCCTGGTTGGCAATCGACTTGGCGCTGTCGATCAGCTTCTGCAGCGAGGTGATGCCGGTGTTGGCAGCCTGCAGCACCTGCACGCCGTTGGCGATGCCGTCGAGCAGGTTGTTGATGTCGCTGGC
>NZ_JBYGYN010000036.1:0-291 GCF_057651995.1 Bradyrhizobium sp. USDA3516
GCGGCGTGCTGCCGGGCGCGGGCGTTGCCGTTGGAGCGGGCGTGGCGCCGGGTGCGGGTGATCCCGCCGGGGGCGGCGGCGCGCCAGGACGTACGCCGGGCGGAGGTGCGCCGGGGCGACCAGCCGGCGGTGCGCCGGGCGTGCTGCCGGGAGCTGGCGTTGCGGTTGGCGCAGGTGTCGTCGTCGGTGCCGGCGTCGCCGTTGGAGCCGGCGTGGCCGCCGGGGCAGGCGCGCCGGGGCGCGCCGGGGGCGTGGCTGTCGGAGCAGGCGGTGTTGCCGTCGGCGCAGGCG
>NZ_JBYGYN010000037.1:0-286 GCF_057651995.1 Bradyrhizobium sp. USDA3516
AGAAATCGTGGTCAAGCCGATGTCGACGAAGCTGCGTCACATCGACATGTTCTCCGGCAACACCATTCTGGGCGATGGCGCGGTCATCATGATCATCGACCCCAACGGCATTGCGAAAGCGCTCGGCGCCGCCGGCTCCTCGGCCCATGACATGGGCGACGAGAACGGCGCGCACCACATCGGAAGTGGCGAGCAGACCACCTCGCTGCTGGTGTTCCGCGCCGGCTCGTCGCAGCCCAAGGCGGTCCCGCTCGGCCTCGTCACGCGCCTGGAGGAGCTGCCCGCC
>NZ_JBYGYN010000038.1:0-283 GCF_057651995.1 Bradyrhizobium sp. USDA3516
GCCGGCGGCGCCCGCGGTCTGCTCCTTCAGCGCCGCGATCAGACCGGGACGGTCGAACTTGGCGACGTAATCGTGGAAGCCGGCCTGACGGCCGCGCTCGATCGCCGCCGGCGACACCAGCGCCGAGAGGCCGATGATCGGCGTCGAAGCGAGGTTGTTGTCGGAGCGGATGACTTCCGCGAATTCGAACCCGTTCATGTCGGGCATCTCGATGTCGGTCAGGATCACGTCGAAGCTTTGGGCGCGCAGTGCCGCCAGGCCCTCCTGCGCGGTCGGCGCGGTG
>NZ_JBYGYN010000039.1:0-257 GCF_057651995.1 Bradyrhizobium sp. USDA3516
GGGTTATATCGAATGGTCGGGCCTGACCGCAGGGTTCCGGTCTTCCTTCTTTGACGTTGGCACCGGGTTCAACGAGAGCGCCGGGCTGAGTTCCGATAGAACGACAAACCTGATCGCCTACAGCGCGAAACCCACGCCTAATCTGACGCTGACGCTTTCGGCAGAGGACGGCACGTTCCGCCGGTTTGAAGACGACACATGGGCGCAATATGCGGGGCAGCGTCGGCCCGACCTGGTTGCATCAATCGATTATGCCC
>NZ_JBYGYN010000040.1:0-256 GCF_057651995.1 Bradyrhizobium sp. USDA3516
GATTTGCACAATGAACTCTCAGTTTCGATTCCCTGGCGCGCGGCGTCGCGCCTTGCGGGTGCTGCTGGCGGGCGCCTTGGCGGTCGGCCTCGTAACTCCAGCCTTCGCGGAGCCGCCGCTCGAGAAGTCCGAGATCCGCTACCAGGGCTGGGCCGGTCAGGTGACGTTTATCGAGCTCGCCGACGATCTTGGCTATCTCGCGCCGTTGAAGCTGAAATGGGTCGGCAACACCATCAGCGGCCCGCAGGACATCCAG
>NZ_JBYGYN010000041.1:0-249 GCF_057651995.1 Bradyrhizobium sp. USDA3516
GATCAGACCCTGGAGCGTCCGCTGCGTCCGGGCGAGGTTTCGCTCGACGAGCTCGAGCGCGCCTTCCGCGAGACCGCGATCGAAGCGCCGGTCCCCGCGCCCGTTGTCAAGGCTGAGCTCAAGGCCGAAGCTGCACCTGCGCCCGCCGCTGAGGCCCCTGCCGCCAAGGAAGCCGCAAAGCCCAAGGAGAAGGCCGCGCCGAAGAAGTCGATGGCCGACGAGATGGCGGGCGAGGGCGACCGCATCGCC
>NZ_JBYGYN010000042.1:0-247 GCF_057651995.1 Bradyrhizobium sp. USDA3516
CAATCGTTATCCGCACGAACTCTCCGGCGGCATGAAGCAGCGCGTCGCGATCGCGCGCAGCCTCGCCTATGACCCGGAAGTGCTGCTGATGGACGAACCGTTCGCCGCACTCGATGCCCAGACCCGCGAGACGCTGCAAGGCGAGTTGCTGCGGATCTGGCGCGCCACCGGCAAGACCATCGTCTTCATCACCCATGGCATCGACGAGGCGGTCGTGCTCGGCCAACGCGTGGCGGTGATGACGTCG
>NZ_JBYGYN010000043.1:0-244 GCF_057651995.1 Bradyrhizobium sp. USDA3516
CACCAACGGCACGACCGCAACCGGCCTGCTCGGCAACGCCCAGCCCGCCGACGGCGACACGCTGACCGTCAACGGCAAGACCATCACCTTCCGCAGCGGCACCGCTCCGGCGGCGACCGCCGTTCCGGCCGGCTCGGGTGTCAGCGGCCGCCTCGTCACCGACGGCAACGGCAACACCACCGTTTATCTCGGTACTGCCGGCGCCCCGGCTGCGACGGTCGACGACCTGTTGACCGCGGTCGAT
>NZ_JBYGYN010000044.1:0-228 GCF_057651995.1 Bradyrhizobium sp. USDA3516
GCAACCGGCCTGCTCGGCAACGCCCAGCCCGCCGACGGCGACACGCTGACCGTCAACGGCAAGACCATCACCTTCCGCAGCGGTACCGCTCCGGCGGCGACCGCCGTTCCGGCCGGCTCGGGTGTCAGTGGCCGCCTCGTCACCGACGGCAACGGCAACACCACCGTTTATCTCGGTACTGCCGGCGCCCCGGCTGCGACGGTCGACGACCTGTTGACCGCGGTCGAT
>NZ_JBYGYN010000045.1:0-207 GCF_057651995.1 Bradyrhizobium sp. USDA3516
AGCGCAACGTGGTGCCAGGCGACGCGGCTCTGATCCGCCCATGTCAGGATGGCGTTGCTGGTCAGCTCGCTGCCGTTGTCGCTGACCACCATTTCGGCTTGCCGCGCTCGATCATCAGCCGGTCAAGTTCCCGGGCCACGCGGATGCCGGAGAGCGAGGTATCGGCCACCAGCGCCAGGCACTCGCGGGTGCAGTCATCGACCACGG
>NZ_JBYGYN010000046.1:0-202 GCF_057651995.1 Bradyrhizobium sp. USDA3516
GGAGTGCTTTGCCGTCCGCCTCGGAACGCTCGTGCCGCACCCCACGGTCGGTGCGATCAAGGGCACATCGTCGATCCTCGAACTGGACTCCGATCGCGGCGGCGGCGGCAGAGCAGACCAGTGGCACACGGATGTCACCTTCGTGGACGCCTACCCGAAGATCTCCGTGCTGCGCGGCGTGGTGATCCCACCCTATGGCGGC
>NZ_JBYGYN010000047.1:0-202 GCF_057651995.1 Bradyrhizobium sp. USDA3516
CCTCCAGTCCACCGCTGACCTCCTCGCCACCACGCAGAATCGTCTGTCGACCGGCAAGAGCGTCAACTCGGCCCTGGACAATCCCACCAACTTCTTCACGGCACAGTCGCTCGACAACCGCGCCAGCGACATCAACAACCTGCTCGACGGCATCGCCAACGGCGTGCAGGTGCTGCAGGCTGCCAACACCGGCATCACCTCG